>JASXSU010000001.1:0-625000 GCA_030674875.1 Candidatus Endonucleibacter sp. (ex Gigantidas childressi)
GCAACCACCTCCATTATTATGCCTTTTATACCAATAAACACCACCACCAACAGCAGCAACGGCAATAAAAGCAGCACCAGATGCTCCAAGTAGGATTGTAGGCACTGTTGTTGCTTGTTCTGGCGCTTGCGTTAAGCAAGGTGCATTCCATACCATAATAAGAGGCTCTTTATAACGACAATATTCTTCTGGTTTAATTTCACAATCGTTCCCTATAAAAGGCAACTTACTCCCCTTGCATTGATTAGTTAAGTTCATATTATAATTATACTGATGGTGTGAGACTCCGTTCGCATCATTGTAAGGTGAGTTATCGAATATCTTTTTAGTTTCATCAAAGTACATGTACTATTCCATCTTTATTCTCTCCAATACAAAACCCTATTTGTACATTTGATCTCTTCCCTTCAAATAGTACCATGCTCCCACTTACCGTAAAGTTTGAAATAGAAGCGGAATCAATAAACCCAACAGCACCACCTATTGTTATATCCGTTACTCCCTTAATATTGATAAAGCTTTGACTAACTGCAAGCTGTTCATATGCATCATTTTCTGCCATCTGGCCAGTCCCCCACCCAGCATACACCGAACCACCATCTATACTCAAGTTAGTTTTGATGATCATTGTATTGGAAAATTGTACGCCTGACTCTGACCTTCCAAAACCACCGCCAACGTTGATAATCCCCACCGTGAGGATGAGTTAGCAGCACTAATAACAGTATCAATAACAGTAAGGTCTACAGCAGTAATATCACGAGCAGACCCTATTCCGCCCCCAATAGAAGGAATGTCAGTATCCGCAATAATAGTAGAGCTAGCAACTGTAGCATGTTCCATTTTACTGCCCTCACCACATCCGATCACCCCACCTACACAACGACCCTTTACTTCCGTCCTAATAACATGACAGGTACTAACTTTATCAGACTTTGAGTAACCTACTATTCCTCCGACACGAGCTCCAGAAATAATCGAATCTATAACGGTAACATTCTGTATGGTATTCGAAAGGGAATGCCCAGCAACACCTCCAACATAACCTTCTTGACCCGCGACCTTTACAATAGTGTTGCCAATATAAACTTCTTTAATTCTCACACTTCGCATCTTTCCTGCTACCCCACCGACATGTGCTTCCCGGCCTGAGCCAGTAATATTGACATTTACTATCATTACTTTAAAAAATTCACTCCCTTTATTATATACTGCTCCTACTACCCCACCGGCATATTTAACCCCAGTGCCATTAAGAGTGCTATGCTATCATTACATATCAAAACTAGATTCCCCCCCATAACATTAGAGACCATACCTATACCCTATTCAACAAGCTTTAACCCCAGCGACATTAAGAGTGCTATTTGCTATCATTACATTATCAAAACTAGATGCCTCCAACATAACATTAGAGACCATACCTATCTTACTATCTATACCAACCCCTTCAAACTGACTATTCTCAATTTTGATAAATCTAACTATGGACTTATCATGCATAGTACTTGGCAACTGCTGGGTCACATTCTGCATTCCTAGTGTCAACATTATTGAGGTTTATGTTTTGAACGATTCCATTACCTGAAAGTCTGTCTATCAAGCAGCATGGCAGCTCGTCAAGGGTTTCACCATTTCCATTGAAATCACCTGTAAACTCCCGTATTGGTTTGTTGAATTTTTTTACGTTAAAGCTTGCAGTTAGTTTATAGCGGCCGTTACTAGGGTAATCTGCATGATTGCCAATTAAGTTCAGCTCTGTGACATTACTGATGCCAATAACATTAGAGGCAGAGGCTGCACTCACATCCCTAATATGACGAGAATGGTTACTATTTAAATTTGAGCTATCGTGTGCTTGGGTATGGTTCTTAAAAAATGCCTCAGCTTGAGGAGAGCTTGCTGCTGTAGCAGAGTCCACAACAGCTAAAACACACAAGCCTACAACTGCGCCCATAAGAAGCCTACTGTAAAACGATGAATTATAGCTAGATCCTATCCACACAGTCTTGCACTGGCCTCTTGCTTGCTCTTCATTTTTTTCTTCATAATCTATATTAATAAAACACCAATCTACGTGCAAAGGTGATGATTTGGTTGTATTAGTACCATCACTTTCATAACTCCCATCCGCTTCATTAACCTCAACATCATTTTGTGATTTACTTTTTTGTAACGTATAGTCGTTTGTTGGCATAGACAACCAATCTCTATGCTTTTCTTCAGCACTATTGTGTTTTGCAAAATCATTACCACTTGCTGGAATATCTATTGGCTGGTCTGCTTGCTCATATTGTAACTCACAATCATTAGCATTTTTATCTGAAACAGCAGTAACAAGTGGTTGGTAGCAATATGTTTTTTGTCGTATATCTGCTTTACGCTGTAACCCTGTTAACAGGGTAAACGCTTGTTCTTTATCTGAACTAGTACAATCCTGTGCAACCAGTGTAGTTAAAGCATCTTTTATGGTTATATCTCCTTCTTTATGCAGGCTATCTATTTTTATCAACTCTGCCATAACCAATTGTATGCCTGTATTATCTGAGTTATCTGTTAAATGCAAGGCATTTTTTTGTACCATATTAACCCAGGCAGTCATTATTTTTTTGCTTTGCTCTTGCTTGGTTGGTGGTGCCGTAAAGCCATTTTTTACAACATTAAATACATAGTTAATACCAGATGCAACTTTACCCAAAAGACTGTCTTTCATGTTTTTCTTTAGACCTTCCTCTAGGTATTCATCCCAGTCTTCTTGGCCAAATGATCCGTTTTGTTTATCTTTCTTTGTTTTAGCTTGGTCCTCTGGGTTAAGGCTTTCTTGTTGTTCTAGGTTGCTATGCATTGCATCTAATGCCACAAATCCAGACTGATAAATGACATTTAATTGTTGTACTGTTTTAAACTGATCACTTAAATTTTTTATAACATCGCTAGCTAATAAAGTATTAGCAATCTCTCTGGCTTCACAATCACGTAAAGACTCATTTGCACCATGCCATACCTCGGTTACATCTTTTGAGTTGTAATGCAAATAGGAGAAAAATACTTTTTCCTCTGCACTTATGCCATTTTTTTTGTTTTCTTCTGCAGTCAAATGATAATCTTGCGTAACCCAACGTTTGCTATCATCTAGTAATTTGCTTATTAAGCTATCGGAATTACGCGCACCCCAATTCACCAATGCTTCTAATACTGGATATTGTATCTCTGATGGCGTATTACTTGTTGTAGCTACTACATAATGGGTTGATAATACATCCACTAAGTTACGCGTTTGCTTCAAGACAACCTCATTTAAGAAGTGCGTATCATTTTGTGCTCTTAACATCAGCGAACTTACTTGTTCATCTAATTTGGCGCAAATTAGTGGGCTAGCGTTACTCGTCTTAACCTTATCTTGCCACAAGGTGTGAAGCTTATAAAAGCATTGCTTTGCTCTAGAATTCAATACCTCTGCAACGAACATTTGCTCTTCTTTAGTGAGCTGTGTAAACGTTGTTTTTGTACTTTTTGGCAGGCGGCAACAAGCTCTCTTCTTTATTTCTTGGGTGATACCGCTAAAACCTGTTATCCAGCTAGGTGATTCTAACCCAGCGTTAATTATGTCTTGTTCAAGCTCACCAACTTCTAGCAAAATACTTACATATACCATAGCAAGCACTTCAAACACGTTTTTTCCCTTAAATGCTTCTAGAGTAACAGAAAGATCGTTGTCATCTAGCACATGTTGCAAGCAACTAATGCTATTATCATGGCTTTTGCTATATTCAGCGCCTCCTAATAAGTTGCTACTACTAAAACACCTTCCAGCTAAGTTTTCCTCTCCATCAGCCTGACTATTGGTCCAACTTTTTTTGAGTGGCTGCTCGGCATCTTGTTGGTGCAACTGCTCTTCCGGTGTCGTATAATTGTGCGCTGAACTTACACTGCAACCACAGGCCAATATCAACAGTAAAAAAACACTTTTTACATGTTTGCAACAGAATGGAATTGAATAAGATTGAAATGAGCCAAGCATAGTGCTATCTACTCCTGATTATATGCTGTTTTTACTGCTGTAACATGTTAACAGATTATTAACAGATAACCAACATAAACAACATAGCCGTATAAAGCATCAAGAGAGCCCGTGCGCTAAATTGCTATATAATACAATAACTTATAGTGAAATAAATACAAGCATGCTAGTAACTGATAAAGATGCAGCCAGCAAACATTCAGAACTTTATAGTTTCAAATATAGTGTAATTGTCACTCATTATTTTACAATTTAATATTGTAGGTATTTACTAGGAATTGTAGGTATTTACCAAAAACGGTAAAACTTATATTTACTTCTCAGATAATTTTAAAACAACTTAATAGTACCCATAACCCATCGTACTTCAAATGCCTATTCTTACCAATCAGAAAAATTAAGAATAGGCAGCGTACAGATTCAATTACAGCTACTCAACTGCACCTGAAGACTCAATCATACTCATACTTTCGTCAAACATTTGTTGACCTTGCAAGGATATTCCTTCTTCAAATTCTTGTTCATATTGTTCGCTTTCTTCAGGTTTTTGTTCACCTTGCAAGGATATTATTGCTTCAGGTTTTAGTTCATATTGTTCGCCTGCTTCAGTTTTTTGTTCACCTTGCAAGGATATTATTGCTTCAGGTTTTTGTTCATATTGTTCGCCTGCTTCAGGTTTTTGTTCACCTTGCAAGGATCTTATTGCTGCAGGTTCTTGTTCATATTGTTCATATTGTTCGCCTGCTTCAGCTTTTTGTTCATCTTGTTTTCTTTGATTGTTATCATCTTCTATAGGCAGCTCCATATGACCTGAACAACAACCATCTCCATTATTATGCCTTTTATACCAATACAAACCACCACCAACAGCAGCAACGGCAATAAAAGCAGCACCAGATGCTCCAAGTGGGATTATAGGCACTGTTGTTGCTTGTTCTGGCGCTTGCGTTAAGCAAGGTGCATTCCACACCATAATGAGAGGCTCTTTATAACGACAATATTCTTCTGGTTTAATTTCACAATCTTTCCCTATAAAAGGCAACTTACTCCTCCCACATTGATTAGCTAAGTCCATATTATAATTATACTGCTGGCGTGAGACTCCGTTCGCATCAGAGGAATATACGTTATCGAATAGCTTTTTAGTTTCATCAAAAGTACAATTACTCATTCCATCTTTATCGCCTCCCATACAAAACCCTATTTGTACATTTGATCCCTCCCCTTCAAGTAGTACCATGCTCCCACTTACCGTAAAGTTTGAAATAGAAGCGGATTCCATAAACCCAGCAGCACCACCTATTTTTATATCCTTTACCCCCTTAATATTCATAAAGCTTTGACTAACTGCAAGCTGTTCATATGCATCACCTTTCCTCATATGACCAATCCCCCATCCAATATACGCATCCGAACCACCATCCATACTCAAGTTAGTTTTGATGATCATTGTATTGGAAGATTTTGCGCCTGAACTTGAATATCCAAAAGCACCACCAACTGTTGGTGATCCATGTAGTGAGGATACGTTAACAACACCAATAACAGTATCAATAACAGCAAGGTCTACAGCAGCCATAACATTAGTATACCCTACTCCGCCCCCAACAAAAGGTTCACCAGTATGCGCAATAATAGTAGAATTAGCAACTGTAGCATGTTGGATTTCACCGTCTTCACCAAGTCCCATCACCCCACCTGCATAATCACCATTTACTTTCACCTTAATAACATGACAGGTACTAACTTTATCCTTAGCTGAGGAACCTGCGACTCCTCCGGCACGATCTCCAGAAATAATCGAATCTATAACGGTAATATTCTGCATGGTATTCGAAAGGGAATGCCCAGCAACACCTCCAACCAAACTGTCTTTATCGCCCTTTACAATAGTATCGCCAATATAAACTTCTTTAATTGTCACACTTCGCATCTTTCCTGCTATCCCACCTAGATCTGAGCCTAAGCCAGTAATATTGACATTTACTATCATTACTTTAAAAATTTCACTCCCATCATCATATATTTCTCCTACTACCCCACCAACATATTCAACCCCACTAAGGCCATTAAGAGTGCTATTTGCTATCATTACATTATCAAAACTAGATGCCTCCGACATAACATTAGAGACCATACCTATTCTCTTATTTATACCAGACCCTTGAAACTTACTATTCGCAATTTTGATAAATCTAACTATGGACTCATCATGCATAGTATTGGCAACTGCTGGGTCACATTTTGCAATCCTAGTGTCAACATTATTGAGGTTTATGTTTTGAACGATTCCATTATCTGAAAGTTTGTCTATCAAACAGCATGGCAGCTCGTCAAGGGTTTCACCATTTCCATTGAATTCACCTGTAAACACCGGTATTGGTCTGGAGAAGCTTTTTACGTTAAAGCTTGCAGTTAGTTTATAGTGGCCGTTACTAGGGTAATCTGTATGATTGCCAATTAAGTTCAACCCTGTGACATTACTGATGCCAATAACATTAGAAGCAGAGCCTGCACTCACATCCCTAATATGACGAAAATGGTTACTATTTAAATTTGAGCTATTGTGTGCTTGGGTATGGTTCTGAAAAAATGTCTCAGCTTGAGGAGAGCTTGCTGCTGTAGCAGAGTCCACAACAGCTAAAACACACAAGCCTACAACTGTGCCCATAAGAAGCCTATTGTAAAACGATGAATTATAGCCAGATCCTATCCACACAGTCTTGCACTGGCCTCTTGCTTGCTCTTCATTTTTTTCTTCACAATCTAGATTAATAAAACACCAATCTACGTGCAAAGGTGATGGTTCAGTTGTATTAGTACCATCACTTTCATAACTCCCATCAGCTTCATTATACGCAACATCATTTTGTGATTTACTTTTTTGTAACGTATAGTCGTTTGTTGGCATAGACAACCAATATCTATGCTTTTCTTCAGCACTATAGTGTTTCGCAAAATAATTACCACTTGCTGGAATATCTATTGGCTGGTCTGCTTGCTCATATTGTAACTCACAATCATTAGCATTTTTATCTGAAACAGCAGTAACAAGTGGTTGGTAGCAATATGTTTTTTGTCGTATATCTGCTTTACGCTGTAACCCTGTTAACAGGGTAAATGCTTGTTCTTTATCTGAACTAGTAAAATCCTGTGCAACCAGTATAGTTAAAGCATCTTTTATGGTTATATCTCCTTCTTTATGCAGGCTATCTATTTTTATCAACTCTGCCATAACCAATTGTATGCCTTTATTATCTGAGTTATCTGTTAAATGCAAGGCATTGTTTTGTACCATATTAACCCAGGCAGCCATTATTTTTTTGCTTTGCTCTTGGTTGGTTGGTGATGCCGTAAAGCCATTTTTTACAACATTAAATACATGGTTAATACCAGATGCAACCTTACCCAAAAGACTATCTTTCATGTTTTTCTTTAGACCTTCCTCTAGGTATTCATCCCAGTCTTCTTGGCCAAATGATCCGTTTTGTTTATCTTTCTTTGTTTTAGCTTGGTCCTCTGGGTTAAGGCTTTCTTGTTGTTCTAGGTTGCTATGCATTGCATCTAATGCCACAAATCCAGATTGATAAATGACATTTAATTGTTGTACTGTTTTAAACTGATCACTTAAGCTTTTTATAACATCGCTAGCTAATAAAGTATTAGCAATCTCTCTGGCTTCACAATCACGTAAAGACTCATTTGCACCACGCCATACCTCGGCTACATCTTTTGAGTTGTAATGCAAATAGGAGAAAAATACTTTTTCCTCTGCGCTTATGCCATTTGTTTTGTTTTCTTCTGCAGTCAAATGATAATCTTGCGTAACCCAACGTTTGCTATCATCTAGTAATTTGCTTATTAAGCTATCGGAATTACGCGCACCCCAATTCACCAATGCTTCTAATACTGGATATTGTATCTCTGCTGGCGTATTACTTGTTGTAGCTACTACATAATGGGTTGATAATACATCCACTAAGTTACGCGTTTGCTTCAAGACAACCTCATTTAAGAAGTGCGTATCATTTTGTGCTCTTAACATCAGCGAACTTACTTGTTCATCTAATTTTGCGCAAATTAGTGGGCTAGCGTTACTCGTCTTAACCTTATCTTGCCACAAGGTGTGAAGCTTATAAAAGCATTGCTTTGCTCTAGAATTCAATACCTCTGCAACGAACATTTGCTCTTCTTTAGTGAGCTGTGTAAACGTTGTTTTTGTACTTTTTGGCAGGCGGCAACAAGCTCTCTTCTTTATTTCTTGGGTGATACCGCTAAAACCTATTATCCAGCTAGGTGATTCTAACCCAGCGTTAATTATGTCTTGTTCAAGCTCACCAACTTCTAGCAAAATACTTACATATACCATAGCAAGCACTTCAAACACGTTTTTTCCCTTAAATGCTTCTAGAGTAACAGAAAGATCGTTGTCATCTAGCACATGTTGCAAGCAACTAATACTATTATCATGGCTTTTGCTATATTCAGCGCCTCCTAATAAGTTGCTACTACTAAAACACCTTCCAGCTAAGTTTTCCTCTCCATCAGCCTGACTATTAGTCCAGTTTTTTTTGGCTGACTGCTCGGCAGCTTGTTGGTGCAACTGCTCTGCCGGTGACGTATAATTGTGCGCTGAACTTACACTGCAACCACCGGCCAATATCAACAGTAAAAAAACACTTTTTACATATTTGCAACAAAACGAAATTGAACAAAAATAACACTTAAATGAGCCAATCATAGCGCTATTCACTCCTGGTTATATGCTGTTTTTACTGATGTAACATGCTAACAGATTACTAACAGATAAACAACATAAACAACCTATGTACGGGACGAAATATTTAGCAAATCTAAAAAAGTGGTTTGATTGTTTTTCGCACATCTGTTTTTGAGTACCCGTCTAAGCCTATCCAAGCCTAATCTAAACAGACTCTTGGCTGGACGGTAATGCTTGTTCAGCGGCAATTGATTTGCATTCCCATAACAGCAGTGCCTTATTAGTACGCACCACACAACAGCAATGGTCAGTAGTTCCATCAGCTTATTCATCCGATCAAGGTTTGTCATATGTTTGGACTCCAAATCAAATCCCTGACTTTTTAGATTGCCAAACATGGTTTCAATACTCCAGCGCTTACTACAGTCATCTACTATGCTGTCTGGCTTTTTAGTAGCTACGACGATCAACAATACTTTCAGAGTTCGACCGGCTGCTATATAGAGCGGTACTCCAGATACTTTCTTTTTTCTATGCACGTTACTGTTTGATTGATACTAACGCCTCTACATAGCTTGCCAATGGCAGTCTTTTTGCTTTAATGCTCCACCACATTATTACTTTTAACTCTAATTATGCATGACAGTTTGTTTTGACGTAACCAGTCTAACTATTCGCGGCCTATAAACTCACGATCTGCCAGAAGGTTATCAATTTTCTTTATGGGAATGAGATTTAGTACACGCTCCATTACCGCTATGCGTTCATCGGTATTGGAGTTTCCTCTTTTTTTGTCAAGACACTCTCAAACAATGGGGATTGAGGTTCCTTGCCAAGCAATTGGTACCACAAGGTAGTTGACGTTTTTGGAGCAATGCTTCCAGTTGGTTCTATCCATGCATAGGGTAAAGCGATTCATGTCCAGGCAACTCAGAATCAGCTCACTTAGCTGCTCAAAACTGTAGTTATAGTCAGCGAGAAATCGCTTTATACGGCGATAACTGGACTCGCTGCTTTGAAACTCTTCGGCTACATAGTACAAGTTAGTGGAACGGCTACGCAGTAAGGCCATTACAAACTTTGCAATGAAGGTGATGCTAGCTTGATGCAGGGGTAGATAAGCCTTAGGCTTCTTAGCATAAACTGACGTCTTTCATGTTCAACAACCATAACCTATTCTGGGGTGAAAGACCTTGCAGGTTACCTTGTCTGAGAGTCACGTCTTGCTAAATTATTCCTTGAAAATAAAGGTCCTCAGGTTTTTTATCCCGTACATAGCCATGTAACCTAACAATTTGCCAGGGGAGTTATGTGCCGTATGTTTTGCCGAAAGAGAAAATAAACCAATATCAATTTCATTCAATATTAGTTTATAGTTTTGTTGTGAAGCAGAAGAAAGAAACGAACAGTTAAACAATACGTTACCTTCAATTGTCTGTTTAATTAAATCAACTTCATCTCCTTGACCAAGAAAAATAAAATGGGTATCAATTAATCAATCCAAATCCTAGCATTACGAAACATCTGTAGCCATGCACCATCCTCACCCCAACCATCAGGATGCCAGCTATGCTGAACAGTTCTGAATACTCGTTCTGGGTGAGGCATCATAATAGTAACTCGCCCATTTTTTGAACTAAATCCGGTAACCCCTCCTTCTGAACCATTTGGATTATAAGGATAACGTACTGTTGGCTCACCACAATTATCAACATACCTGAGCACAACCTGACCAGCTGTTTCAAGAGCCTCAACTTGTCCAGTATGGCCAAATTCAACCAACCCTTCTCCATGAGACACGGCAACTGGCATTCTAGCACCCTCCATACCTGCTAAAAAAATAGAAGCGCTCTTTTGTACTTCAACCATAACCAAGCGGGCTTCAAACTGCTCTGACCGGTTGTGGACAAAATGAGGCCAATCTTTCGTGCCGGGAATCAACTCATGCAAATTCGATAGCATCTGACAGCCATTACAAACTCCTAGCGCAAAAGAATCCTGTCTTTCAAAAAATTGAGCAAACTGGTCTCTCAATTCAAGGTTAAAAAGAATAGATTTTGCCCAGCCCTCACCAGCCCCAAGAACATCACCATAAGAGAAACCACCACAAGCTGCCAGCCCTTGAAACTCACTTAATACTCGGCGACCTGAGATCAAGTCGCTCATATGAACATCCGTAGCCGAGAAACCAGCATTCTCAAAAGCAGCAGCCATTTCAACCTGACCATTAACCCCCTGCTCACGCAAAATAGCAACAGATGGGCGCTTCCCACTACCAATATAAGGCGCAGCAATATCCTTGTTAAGGTCAAAAGGTATGAGCCCATGAAGCCCAGGATCACTTTCATCCAAAAGGTTATCAAACTCCTGATTAGCGCATTCAGCATTATCTCTCATAGCCTGTATCTGATAACTGGTTTCTGCCCACCAGCGTTGAAATTGGACTCTACTTTCACTCAGTACAGGCTTTCCATGAAATGAAAACAACACTTGCTGATTCCCACTAAGGTAACCAATAGTTCGGCTACAAGTATCAAGCCCATTACAGGCAAGCACCTTTTTAACTCTATCTTTGTCTTTTTTACGAACCTGAATAACAGCTCCAAGCTCCTCGCTAAACAATGCAGGAATAATATCGGCAGAAACATCTATCAGCTTCTCTAGCTCAACAACAACACCTGCTCTTCCCGCAAAAACCATTTCAAGCAATGTGACATACAAACCTCCATCTGAACGATCGTGGTAAGCGAGAAGGATCTGTTGATCAATAAATTCCTGTATAACGTTAAAAAATGCTTTCAGATCTTCAGGGGAGTTTAGGTCTGGTGCAGAGTCTCCAACCTGCCCATAAACCTGAGCTAGCGCCGATCCTCCCAAACGATTCTGACCTCGCCCCAAATCAATAAGAATTAGATCGGTATCACCCTGATCTAGCCTTAGCTCAGGGGTGACCGTTTTACGAATATCCATTACTGGCGAAAAAGCTGAAATAATTAATGATAAAGGAGAGGTCACTGACTTCTGCTTACCTCTGTCACTCCAGCAAGTATGCATAGACATTGAATCTTTGCCTACAGGGATAGTAATACCTAATTCAGGACAAAGCTTCATGCCTACCGCCTTGACCGTATTAAATAAATTCTCTCCTTCTCCGGGCTGACCAGCCGCAGCCATCCAGTTAGCCGATAGCTTAATATCGCCAAGTCTATCAATGCGAGCACAGGCAATATTAGTAATGGCCTCAGCAATAGCCATTCGTCCAGACGCTGGGGCGTTAATTAGCGCAATAGGAGTTCTTTCACCAATAGCCATTGCCTCGCCAGTATAGCCTTGAAACCCTGTAGCTGTTACAGCACAATCAGCCACAGGCACCTGCCAAGGCCCCACCATTTGATCACGGCAGACCAATCCTGTGATAGTCCGGTCACTAATAGTAATAAGGAAACTTTTACTAGCTACAGAAGGCAACTTTAGTACTCGCTCAGCAGCTTCAGAGAGATCAATATCACTTAACGACAAAGGCATTTTCATGCGCTTAAAATGCGTAATATTTCGATGCATCCTTGGGGGCTTGCCCAATAAGGTATCCAAAGACATATCAACCGGAATATTATCAAAATAGTCATCTTCAACCCGGAGCTGAAGCTCTTCTATCGCTTCGCCAACCACAGAATAAGGACAACGCTCCCTCTGACAAATAGCATCAAACTGAGCCAACTGCTCAGGAGTAACAGCCAAAACATAGCGCTCTTGTGATTCATTGCACCAAAACTCCAGCGGCGACATACCAGGCTCGTCATTATGTATTGCCCGCAGCTGAAAATTCCCACCTCGCCCACCGTCATGGACTAATTCCGGTAAAGCATTAGATAAGCCCCCAGCTCCCACATCATGAATAAAACGAATTGGATTATCCGTACCTAACTGCCAGCATTGATCAATAACTTCCTGACAACGCCGCTCCATTTCCGGGTTCTCCCGTTGAACGCTAGAGAAATCAAGGTCCTCTTGATCTTCACCAGAGGTTACGGACGATGCTGCACCACCCCCCAACCCAATTTTCATTGCTGGGCCACCCAGCACTATCAGGCAAGCTTTTACAGGTATAGCGCCCTTTTCAACATGATCCCCGCGAATATTGCCCAAACCTCCAGCCAGCATAATCGGTTTATGGTAGCCATACACCTGATTGCCTTGCACACTTTTAACAGTTGTTTCCAAGGTGCGGAAATATCCACAAAGATTAGGACGCCCAAATTCATTATTAAACCCTGCACTCCCCAGAGGTGCTTCAAGCATAATATCCAGTGCTGAAACAATGCGATCTGGTTTTCCGTAGCCTATTTCCCAAGGTTGCTCAAACCCCGGAATATTCAGATTAGACACAGAAAACCCAGCAAGCCCGGCTTTCGGCTTTGAGCCTCTTCCTGTTGCTCCCTCATCTCGTATTTCGCCCCCTACGCCCGTAGATGCTCCTGACCATGGAGATATAGCCGTAGGGTGGTTATGAGTTTCTACTTTCATGAGGATATCTACATCCTCTTCTGAGTAACGATACTCCTTGCTATCTGGTGCCGGATAAAAACGGCTTGCCTTAAAACCTTTAATCACAGAAGCATTGTCTTTATAGGCAGAGAGTACGCCATCACCGTGCATTCGATAGGTATTACGAATCATTTCAAACAAAGACAAATCTTGGTCTTTTCCATCTATAGACCAAGATGCATTAAATATTTTGTGCCGACAGTGTTCAGAGTTTGCTTGAGCAAACATCATTAACTCAACATCCGTTGGGTCACGCTCAAGCTTCTTATAGCTCTCTACTAAATAATCAATTTCATCATCCGCCAACGCCAGACCAAGTCTACTATTCGCCTCTTTAAGTGCTACTTTACCATCACGCATTAGGGGCACAGTATTGAAAGGTTTTGGCTCTGCTTCATGGAATAGACTTTCTGCATCCTCCAAAGCATCTAACACCGTCTCTGTCATTCGATCATAGAGTACGACTGCCAGCAGCGACCTCTGTTCTTCAGCAAGAACTTCTTTTGTCGCCAAGTAATAAACAATGCCTCGTTCGATCCTTTTGATTTGTTTAAGGCCACAATTATGCGCTATATCAGTGGCTTTGCTAGACCAAGGCGAGATAGTGCCCAGACGCGGAACCACAAGAAAAAGGTTACCAGATGCTGGATCTCTTTTTTGTTTAGAGCCATAGGTCAACAGTTGCGTAAGAATCTTTACCTGCTGACCATCAACGTCTGAGTGTAAGGCGACAAAATGTTGATATTCCGCATACACCCCGATAACTTCAGGGACCTTGGCTTGCAAAGATGCAAGAAGCTTTTTACTATGCAAACTGGAAAGTTTTGGGGTGCCACGCAATATCAACATATTCCGGCCGATCCTCAGTCTTAACTCTGGGAAGAAAGAGACGCCATCATAATCGAAATAAACCTCCAGAAACAATCGTATCAATATGGAAAGAACATAATCAGTGATAAATATTCGTTACTCTTGGGCGTGCAAGCAGGAGATAAGCAAACGAATTCATCGCAATACTCCAATAATGCGTCTTAATTTAATTAAGCCAAGTACACTTACAATTTCGAGCGTATAGTCACCAAAAACAATCAAAAATAATCAAAAACACAGAAAAGAAAGGCAGAAAGCACAGCTATTTACAGCTTCAAACTCTGTGAGAGTAGAAGTCTACCTGTAACCAGAATCGCAATGCAGAGCCTCAATAACTGAAGGAGATAGAATAGTTTTTTTGTTAGCCTAGGGGAGTCACCGATCTGTTTCTTTACTCTGAAGCCTTCTCCTTTTGAAAAAATCACTAATGATCTCGCCACAGGACTCCGCAAGAACCCCGCCTACAGACGCTACCAGATAATTCATCTGTGGTTGTTTAAGAACCTGACTAACACTATCTATAGCACCAGCTTTTGGCTCAGCTGCTCCATATACCACCCTTCGTATCCGGCTATGAATTATCGCTCCAGCACACATGGTGCAAGGCTCAAGTGTTACAAACAGATCACAACCAATTAAACGGTAGTTGTTAATAGCTTTAGCCGCAGCCTGAAGAGCCAGTATTTCTGCATGGCCTGCTGGATTGCAGCCAGAAACAGATTGATTGTGAGCTTTTCCAATAATCTCACCCTCAAATACAACAACAGCACCAACAGGTACCTCGCCTTTTAAGGCCGCTTCTCTTGCCTCAGCAAGTGCTTCATTCATCCATCTACTGTCACAATCATCTGCCAGTGTTATCATGTCACCACCAAGATTATCATCCTCAGTTTTTTACACGCTACGAAGAATGTAATTTTAGGTAGTCATTTTGCCATATGCTCGTAGAATATATGTACTTTTTTGTTACACGACTGTCATTCTTAACGTGCCAACCCGCTTCAGGATCTTTTGTCGGTTTTCCGCTTTTGTCGTGGCCCGAACCTGGTCGCTCTGCCTCTATCGGTGTAGCATCATGCTGTATCCCTTGAGATAACTCTGTCTTTCGCTAACTACCCCGTCACACCCAGACATTAGTGGCACGCACCAATTAACCGAATGAAGCATTATTGAGTGGCATCATTTTCTGAATTATGGGCTCTTTGAGCCTTCTGAATAGCGTGGTATTGATCACTCCTTGACCATCTCAGGTTTAAGTTGTAAAAATCAGGAAAGGCGAGAGCTATGCTAGCACAGGGGGAGGTTTTCTTAATTAATATCAATAGCTTGCGCAAAACGAATTGCACCTGTACAGATCCAGTATTGAAAGAGGCATACAACAATTGCATTCAATATTCGGATTAATGAATATTTTAAGATACCATGGGTAACTATGACTAACGAGCCGATTGGTACTTTGGAATGTTGATAACCTTACCTATCTTGTCTGCACTACTATTAACCCCCCTTTTACCTGTCTTAGCTGATGAGTTACAGCAGTGCCGTAGTAAGCTTGAGCAAGCTGCCCTCAAGGCGGGCATTTCAACGAAAACCATCAGTGCCGGGGTGAAGAATGCTCACATTCTACCCGAAGTAATTCAATTGGATAGACATCAACCAGAATTTCAGAAGACTTTTGCTCAATATATTAATAAAGCTGTCTCTGACTCCCGTTTAGAAGTGGGTATAATGCTACTAAAGAAGCATAAAGTATTCCTTGAGAAGCTTAGATCTAAATATGGTATACCTCCTCAGATATTGGTTGCTTTCTGGGGTCTGGAGTCAAATTTTGGTGCAAATTTGGGAGAGTTCATTATTACAGATGCACTAGTTACACTTGCCTGTGACGCTAGGCGCAGTACATTTTTTACCGCAGAGTTAATCGCTGCTCTTAAATTAATGGATACCTATGGATTTAAAAAAGATGAAATGATTGGCTCTTGGGCCGGTGCTGTAGGTCAGACACAATTTTTGCCATCAAACTACCTTAAATATGCCGAATCTTATGATAAAAAATCAACTCCAGACCTCTGGAATAATCAATATGATGCTTTGACTTCAGCTGCTATTTTTTTATTCAAGCTTGGTTGGAAGCGCAACGGGATATGGGGTGGTGAAGCTTATGTGCCAAATGCGTTTGATTACCTGCAGTCAGGCCTAGACCTTAAAAAGCCTGTAGTAGACTGGAATAATCTCGGAGTTAAGGCAGTGTTGAGACATAATAGTCCAAGAAAGAATGTTTCAGCTTCACTGCTTTTTCCTGGAGGGAATCAGAACCCAGCCTTCTTAGTTTATGACAATTTTAGCATTATTATGAAATGGAATAGGTCTATTTTTTATGCTCTTTCTATTGGTTATTTTGCTGATCGAATAGTTGGACACAAGCCTTTTCACAAAGAGCTAAAAGATGAGGGGCCTCTTGCTAAAATACATATTGAAGCACTTCAAAAAAAATTGAATGATTTGGGCTTTTCCTCTGGTAAGGCCGATGGGCTGTTGGGTCCGGCAACTCATCGGGCTATAACAGAGTTTCAACACTCTAAAAAGACAGTAGCTGATGGTTATCCAAGTGAGGATGTATTCAAGTTACTGGGTATTGATCGCAATTTGCCTTCTATACCAGTTACCGTTGAAGGCGAGGGTAAGCAACAAACTAACTAATCCCCATGCCTACTACCTGCTAATAGGTGGTTAGGGTGAGAGAAACAAGTCAAAAGCCATGAGTATGCATTCTAAAATATCAAAAATTGCGCATCATCACGCCATTGTTGGCTGCGCTCGCTCACCCCGATCACCTACTACTCGTAGGCTCAGGGCTTCGCTTACTTGCCGCCTAGTAGCAACTTGAAATCCTTTGGGTATAAATGAGAACACCAATGGCTTGCTACGACAATATTTTCCAAAGAATACAGACTTCAAGAAGGTCGGTCAGATAGAGGTGAAGCGAGCATTGATGCGGCTTAATTCTCGGCCAAGAAAAGATTTTAATTTCAAAACACCCGCCCTTATAATGGGTGAACACAGGGCTGAGTTAGCAGCTTAAGCTGTGATGCACTTGGAATTTGAATCCGCGTAAGATGCAAAGAAGGAGAAACCTAATTATTGAATACGTTACAAATCCATCAGCAAGTCATCATGGCTGAGAGTGGTTTTCTGTCAGCAGGAACATCGTCTTAATTTACATTTGGCTTTTCGGAGGGAGTTGGTAACACTATGGAATTTACACTTACCTTTATCCGACTATTTTTTTTGGCCATCTATTTACTAGCACCACTGCTTATATTTTTAGGAATCGTTATCATTATTATGGGGCAAATAGTCTGCCATATCGAAAAATGGAATAAATTCGACGGTTTATATTGGTCATGTATTACTGCAACCACCGTTGGCTATGGTGATATTCGTCCTTTAAAAAAAGTTTCCAAAATTCTGTCTGTGCTGATTGCTTTAACTGGCATCATGTTGACTGGAATAGTGATAGCTGTCACGCTAAAGAGCACAAGTATTGCATTTGAAAAACATGTGACTAAAAGTCAAATTGAAGCAATAAAAAATAAATTTAATTAACTACAATGTTTTGTTTAAGTGAAAAATTAGAGATCGTTAGTCTTCAGCAGAGAGTGAAGGAGAGCGGACAACGTAAATAACAACACAAGTAAATAATCCTAGACGCCCTCAATAACCTACACTAGCTTACCAGCTAAAAACTCTAACAGATTTATACCCATTCGCCTTGAATGTGTAGGGCTCACCCCACTCCCCTACTTGTAGGTTCATGGAGCTTTTCTTGTTTGTGCTTACTCCCACCTTCCATGGTAACAGCTATGCAGAGTGTTATTATGCTGCGTTTATTCCTTGGCTGCGGAGATAGTCATCATAAGTGCCATGAAAATCAATAATTTCACAGCCTTTAATTTCGATGATGCGAGTAGCTAGAGAAGAAACAAACTGACGGTCATGGGAGACAAAGATGAGAGTACCCTGATAATTTTCAAGAGCTAGGTTTAATGACTCAATGGATTCCATATCCATGTGATTGGTGGGCTCATCCATTAGTAAAATATTAGGTTTCTGTTGGATTAGTTTGCCATATAACATACGTCCTTGCTCTCCGCCTGAAATGACCTTAACGGATTTTTTGATGTCGTTTTGAGAAAACAGCATGCGCCCTAGTATTCCTCTAATAACTTGCTCATCATCCCCTTCATTCATCCATTGGCTCATCCAGTCGAATAAGGATATATCCTGTTCGAACGCATCGCTATGATTTTGTGCGTAATAACCGATGTTAGCATTTTCAGACCACTTAATTGTGCCTGTACGTGGCTCTATTTTTCCTGCCAAGGTATGAAGCAGTGTGGTTTTACCAATACCATTCTGACCAATAATGGCAATGCGCTCGCCAACCTCAACCATCATGTTGACATTTTTAAACAAATCGTCCTGATAACCTTGACTCATTTTTTCTATTATCAGGGTATTACGAAACAGTTTCTTCTCTTGTTCAAAACGAATGAATGGACTCTGACGACTAGAAGGCTTGATATCCGCCAACTTTATTTTATCAATCTGCCTAGCGCGGGAGGTGGCCTGTTTGGCTTTGGAAGCATTGGCAGAAAAGCGACTAACAAATGATTGAAGCTCGGCAATTTGGGCTTTCTTCTTGGCATTGTCCGTTTGAAGACGCTCACGAATCTGAGTGGCTGCAATCATGTATTCATCATAATTGCCTGGTAGCACCTGCAACCGGCCATAGTCAAGATCTGCCATATGGGTGCATATACTATTCAGAAAATGACGATCGTGAGAAATAATTATCATGGTGCAGTCGCGCTGCTTTAGTATGTCTTCTAGCCAACGAATCGCGTTGATGTCTAGGTTGTTGGTGGGTTCGTCTAGTAACATTATATCTGGTTCAGCAAACAGAACCTGAGCTAGCAATACTCTAAGTTTCCAGCCTGGAGCAACGGCACTCATTAACCCGTAGTGTTGATCAGTGGAAATATCTAGCCCCAATAATAGCTCACCAGCACGGGCTTCGGCGGAATAGCCATCCATTTCGCCAAATTGCACTTCTAGGTCTGCAACCAGCATACCTTCTTTTTCACTCATCTCACTTTTGGCGTAGATAGCATCCCGTTCCGCTTTTACTTTCCAGAGCTCGGCGTGCCCCATAATAACGGTATCAATCACTGTATAGTTTTCGTAGGCAAATTGGTTCTGACTTAGTTTCGCCATCCGTTGGTTAGGGTCTTTTATTACATTTCCTGAGGTAGGCTCCAGCTCATCACCCAGAATTTTCATAAGGGTTGATTTACCACAACCGTTGGCACCAATGAGTCCGTAACGATTGCCTTCGCTAAACTTGACGGAGATGTTCTCAAATAGAGGCTTTTCTCCAAACTGCATGGTGATATTAGCTGTAGAAATCAAATGTTTGTCCTGCGTTATTCTGCTGTTAGTTATAGAAAAGACGATTTATGGCATATTACAAAGAGTGAGCTTATATCTATTGCCGTTAAATATGTTAGGTTGTTGAGCTTTTAATCACCTTTTACTCTTAGATTCATGGTGCTTAGCTCATTTATCACCTGCTTACACCATCACAAAAAACTGGTAGAAGTCAGCAAGTAACTGACTGCTTGTTATTCTAGCCTGTTATTGATAAAAATTCTTGAGTTGATTGATTTTCAGGGAATATATTAGTCGAACTGCATTCTTTGGTTTACCGTTTGTGCTCGTTTGTTATCTGTGGCCATAGTGTTTAAATACATACTCATTTCTCTTGAATATGTGGAGTTGTTGACTCCTCTTACTAATCTTAACAACCTACTATCCGTGGGCTCATGGAGTATTATCTATACTCAAACCTTCAAGGGTAATGAGCATAGAAACGCTCAAAAATTGGGAGTAATGGTAAAAACGTTCAAGAATTACCTTTTTCGAATTTTTCATCATTTCAAATTTAAGATGGTTTCTTAATTGAGCAATTTTACGTTTGTTTTTTTTAATTCGCAACAAACCCATCTTGGAATATGGAGAAAGTACAGTAACCAAAGGTACGTTAGCACCTCAAGTATGTTAAACTACTACATGGTGTAGACACACCTGATACTCGGCGCGCAAGCGCTGGCCTGAGAAAAGTCGAAATTAGCAGCTTGATAGAAGAAGCTTCCCGTAAGAAAATTGAACTTACACTAAGTAGCGAGGAAACCCTAGCCTCTTATACCAATATCATTGAAGCTGAGTGAGCACACCTTCAAGGGGAATGAGTATATACCCGTAGCCTTTCAAGTTGCTACGTTGTTGACTGCGTTCGCTCACCCCGATTACCTACTACTTTGTAGGCTCACGGGGCTTCCCTTACTTGCCGCCTAGTAGCAATTTGAAATGCTTTGGGTATAGATGCTTGTCTTACGCTATAAAGATACATGTGGTTTTGCAACCTCTAAGTAGATAGCCCTTTACTGAGTCTTTTTAAGCACGATGGAACAAATAAACGAACTGGTACTGATTATGGTCAGTGCCATACTGGTTAATAACTTTGTGTTAGTGCAGTTTCTGGGATTATGCCCTTTTATGGGCGTATCCAATAAACTGGAAGCGGCTATGGGAATGTCCTTGGCCACAACATTCGTTCTAACTTTAGCCTCTATTTGTAGTTACTTAACTTATCAATATATTTTAATTCCCCTTGAACTCGATTTCCTGAAAACCATTACCTTTATTCTGGTTATCGCTGTTGTTGTCCAATTTACAGAAATGATGGTGCGCAAAGTCAGCCCTTTGTTGCATAAAGTATTAGGCGTTTTTTTACCCCTTATTACCAGTAATTGCGCGGTTCTTGGTATAGCTTTGCTCAACAGTAACCGCTTAGAAAGCAATTTAATAAGCTCAGCCACTTATGGTTTTGCCGCTGCTGTCGGCTTCTCTATGGTCTTAATATTATTCTCTGCTATGAGGGAGCGTATTGCCGCCGCCGATGTTCCCTCTCCATTCAGAGGGGCTGCAATTGGGATGATTAGCGCCGGCTTAATGTCTCTTGCCTTTATGGGATTTACTGGTCTTATTAAGCTCTAGGAATGCTATGCAGATTATACTTTACTCAGTAATTGCTCTGCTGATTTTATCTTTGATTTTTGGTGCCATTCTTGGTTTTTCCAGTATTCACTTCAAGGTTGAAGGTAATCTTGTTGCTAATCAAATAAATGATCTGCTGCCACAAACTCAATGCGGGCAATGTGGCCACCCAGGGTGCCGCCCATATGCTGAGGCAATTGCTAATGGCGAACCCATTAATAAATGTCCGCCGGGAGGTCAAGCCACTATCGACTCCCTAGCCGCTCTTCTTGGCCTTAAGTCTGAGCCTCTGGATTCAGAGCATGGCACAGAGAAAGGTACTCTGGTGGCTTTTATCCGAGAAGAAGAGTGCATCGGTTGCACTAAATGCATTCAGGCTTGCCCTGTTGATGCCATTATAGGTGCTGCTAAACAAATGCATACTGTTTTCACAGATGAATGCACAGGCTGTGATCTTTGTGTTGCCCCCTGCCCTGTAGATTGTATAGATATGCTACCTATTAAAATAACCACCAAAAACTGGAGCTGGACTCTGCCAGACTCAACTCAACTAATTGCAACCGATCGCTCCCATCTATCCCCCTCTGGAGGAAGAGCAGCGTGAGAGATATGGCTATTAAATCATTTCCCGGAGGTGTGCACCCTTCAGCAAATAAAGGGCTATCAACCAGCTTACCTATAGCAACCTTGCCTATCTTTAAGGAGTATGTATTGCCCCTTAATCAGCACTCAGGCACACAAGCGCAGTTACTAGTCAATGTAGGGGAGCAGGTATTAAAAGGTCAAGTATTAGCCAACGCAAGTAGTTTTGTGAGTGCACCGATTCATGCCCCAACATCGGGTTTAATCAGCGCCATTCGTCATCAACAAGGGCCGAACCCATCCGGGTTAACCGAAGATTGTATAATTCTGACTAGCGATGGCAAAGATCAGTGGACCTCGCTACAGCCCATTGCAGACTACAAAAATACAGATCCACAAGATCTTATAGAACGGATATATAACGCTGGAGTTGTTGGTCTGGGTGGGGCTGGTTTTCCCTCTGCGGTAAAAATGGCTCCTCAAACTCAAGTAAATATCACTACTCTTGTTGTTAATGGTGCAGAGTGTGAACCTTACATTACCGCTGATGATATGCTGATGCGTGAGCGAGCCCAAAAAATTATCAGCGGAATTGATATCCTTCATTATATTCTGAAGCTGAAGCAGGTATTTATTGGCATTGAAGACAACAAACCAAAAGCAATAAAAGCCATAGACAAGGCTTGTTCTGATCGTCCTTATCAGCGGGTAACAATACCAACAAAATATCCTTCCGGTGATGCACAAATCCTTATCTATCTGTTAACAGGTCAAGAAGTACCCAGTGAGATCAGGTCGATGGAGATGGGTATACTTTGCTACAATGTTGGTACGTTAGTCGCCATACATGATGCAATTATTGAAGGCAAGCCTCTGATATCACGCATTACAACACTGAGCGGAAAAGCATTAGTAAACCCTCAAAATGTTGAAGCACTAATAGGTACTCCAATCCGCGAGCTGTTGAATTTTGCAGGGATTAAAGAGATTAAACAAAAAGACCTATACCAACTTATAGTAGGTGGTTCAATGATGGGTTTTAGTCTGGAAAGCACAGAAGTCCCTATTATTAAAACTACCAATTGTCTGATAGCTGCAACCAAAGAAGAGCTTCCTCTCCCACCACCTCCTCAAGCCTGCATTCGTTGCGGCCTCTGCTCAGAAGTATGCCCGTGCTCCTTACTGCCCCAACAATTGTTCTGGTATGCAAAAGAGAAAAACCATAATCAATTGATACACCATAATCTGTTTGACTGTATTGAATGCGGTGCATGCTCTTTTGTTTGTCCCAGCACCATACCTTTGGTTCAGTATTATCGGGCGTCAAAAGACAATATTAGACAACAAGAAGCAAAGCATATTAAGTCTGAACAATCTAAGCAGCGCTTTGAATTTCGTCAAAAACGCATTGATCGTGAACGAGCAGAAAAAGAAGCTCGTCGCAAAAGCCGTATGGAACGGCAAGCAAAGCTCAAGCAGGAACAGATAGACAACCCTGACAGTCACTTATCAACATCGGAGCTAGATCCTATCAAAGAAGCCATTGCCAAAGCTAAAGCAAAAAAAAGAATAACGTCCGGTGCTTCACTTGTTCAGCAGAGCTTATCTCAGCCATCCTTGCAACACCAAAAATTAAAAATTCAGATAGCAGCAGCTAAAGCACAACTCAAAAAAAATGAACACTCTCTCCTTCAAACAAGTGCCAAAAAGCAGGATACAGTAGAAAAGCTAAATTCTGATATTGATATGCTAAAAAAACAAATAAATGAATTGCAAAACGAGTATGATGCGCCATCGTTACAGATACCTCCATCGGTTAATCTTTCTGCTACTGTTGATAGTGAAAAACAAGACTTGGAGCAAGTGCAGGCACAGTTACTGAATGCAAAGAAAAAAAAGGAACAATTAGAATCACTTCTGAGCGATACATTAATTCCTCTGAAAACAGAATTTAACAGCGGAAATAATCATGACTCTGATTAAGCAGACATCACCTCACACAATCAGTGCCAACCGCACCCAGCAGATAATGAAGCTAGTATTGCTTACTACAATACCGGGAACGCTGGCTCAGACTCTGTTTTTTGGCTGGGGGGCCATCATCAATATTATTTGGTGTTCTCTGGTAGCCATTGGTTGCGAAGCACTAGTTCTAAAGTTACGAAAACGATCCATTAGTTTTTATCTAAGTGATTACAGCGTTATTGTTACAGCACTATTACTTGCGATCTCTTTGCCACCCTTGGCACCTTGGTGGCTAACTTTAATAGGTACCATCTTTGCTGTTATTGTTGGCAAACATCTTTATGGTGGGCTAGGCCAGAATCCATTTAACCCTGCAATGCTGGGTTATGTATTGTTACTGATCTCTTTTCCTCAGGAAATGACCAATTGGTTATCACCACAGGGAATAACTGAAAGCATTACCAACCAACCACTAGGTGAAGGGGTACTCAGCGCTTTTACTAATATCTTTTGGGAAAAAAGTGTTGGTATAGATGCTTTTAGTATGGCTACCCCGCTTGACGTTGTCAGAGAAAATACTAGCCTGACCATGACCGAGCTCTGGACTAGCAATCCAGTTTTTCAGAATTTTGCCGGTAGAGGCTGGTTCTGGATTAATGTTTATTATCTGCTGGGTGGCTTGTTTTTGCTCTATAAAAGAGTATTCACTTGGCACGCCCCCTTTGGCATGCTGATAGCATTGGCAGTTATGTCTTTCTTATTTCTGAACGGCAACGGTTCCGAAAGCCATGGTTCAACACTTTTTCATTTATTCAGTGGTGCCAGCATGCTAGGAGCTTTCTTTATTGTCACAGATCCTGTAAGCAGCGCCACTAGCAATAAAGGTAGACTAATATTTGGAATAGGGGTGGGGTTCTTCGTTTATATAATCCGCGCTTGGGGGGGGTATCCTGATGGTGTTGCTTTTGCCGTTTTGTTGATGAATATGGCAAGCCCAACAATCGACTATTATACCCAACCACGCACTTATGGCCACAAAAAGCCAAACAAAGGGCTTCCAACAAAATCAAAGTAAGGCCGTTACCTGAAGATGAATAACGATACAGAGACTAAGCCAAAGAATCTGACAAACCCAATTATTAAAAGTACTATCCAGAACAGTCTCACCCTTGGGCTTTTCTCCGTACTAACTGTTGGCCTGATATCCCTCACTTATATACTCACCAGTGACCGTATCTTAGAACAGGTTAGGAGCTATGAAGCAAAGGCGTTAATAGCAATTCTGCCTGATACAACTTATGATAATATTCTGTTGGATACTACTATCACATTGCAGCCCTCAAGGCTCTTATCAACCCGTAGTGAAAAAAAAGCATTTATCGCCTTTAAACAAAACCAACCATTAGCCATTATTCTGCCGGCTGTAGCACCTAACGGATATAACGGACAGATAGAGTTATTGGTTGGTATTAACAGAGATGGTACCCTGTCTGGGGTACGGGTTGTAACACACAAAGAAACACCGGGACTAGGTGATAAAATTGATACAAAAATCACCAATTGGATTTTAGGCTTTAATGGTAAATCATTAGAAAATATAGATGAACGGGGATGGGCGGTACAAAAAGATGGAGGTCAATTTGACCAGTTCACCGGAGCCACAATTACCCCAAGAGCTGTGGTTGCAGCCGTTCACAAAGCGTTAAAATATTTTGAGGCACACCAACAGGAATTGCTAAACAAAGATCTTATTAAAAAGAATGGTACGCAGGATAGTCAACATGACCAATAACGGCCAGCTATTAACTAAAACTACAGATGTAGTTTCTCAGGGTCTATGGAAAAACAATCCGGCATTGGTTCAATTGCTAGGATTATGCCCTCTTTTGGGGGTATCCAACAGCGTTGTTAATGCGCTTGGTCTTGGTTTTGCTACCATGCTAGTTGTAATGGGATCAAATATTGCTGTTTCTTTGATTCGCCATCAAATTGGGAGTGCCATAAGGCTACCAGTATTTGTCATGATTATTGCTTCATTTACTACCTGCATTGAGTTGTTGATGCAGGCTTATGCCTATGAGCTTTATCTCATTTTAGGAATATTTATTCCTCTAATCGTCACTAACTGTATCATTCTCGGACGGGCGGATGCTTTTGCCTCGAAAAACCCTATTCATCTATCAGCCCTCGATGGTTTTATGATGGGAGCTGGTTTTGCATTAGTTTTGTTGGTATTAGGCTTTATACGCGAATTGATTGGTCAAGGTACAATATTTGCCAATATGGACCTTCTTATGGGGCCTGTTGCTAAAAGCTGGACCATAACTTTGTTTGACGATTACAAACCATTTCTGTTTGCAGTATTACCCCCAGGTGCTTTTGTGTTTATGGGCTTTTTGATTGCCTTAAAAAATGTCATAGATAAACGTACTAAAGAGCGCAAAAAAACCAACAAAACAGTTATTGAAACTGGCAGCAAACGAATAAGGATAACTGGCGGCGTATAGTCTGTTTACAAAGAAATGCCGGTGCAAGTTTATCTAGTTACTGCAGTGCGTACCATGGGAAAAAACCGTTCCTATAAATGTTTTTTAACGGGGCAGATTAGTTTGCACTTACTCTCTGACCATCTCTGTTTAAGTTAAAAAAACCCGAAGAAGAGACAACTATACTGGCACAGAGGTATGTACGAGACAAAAAATCTGAAGACCTTGATTTTCAAGGCATAATTTAGTACGATGTAACTCTCAGACAAGGTAACCTGCAAGGTCTTTTACCCCAGAATAGGTTATGGTTGTTGAACATGAAAGACGTCAGTTCATTGGTCAAGAAGCTTAAGGCTTATTTACCCCTGCATCAAGCTAGGATCACCTTCATTGCACAGTTTGTAACGGCCTTACTGCGTAGCCGTTCCACTAACTTGTACCAGGTAGCCGAAGAGTTTCAAGACAGCGAGTCCAGTTATCGCCGTATAAAACGATTTTTCACTGACTATGATTACAGTTTTGAGCAGCTAGGTGGGCTGATTCTGAGCTGCTGGACATGGATCGCTTTACCCTATGCATGGATAGAACCAACTGGAAGCATGGCTCCAAAAACGTCAACTATCTGGTGGTATCAATTGCTTGGCAAGGAACCTCAATCCCTATTGTTTGGGAGTGTCTTGACAAAAAAAGAGGAAACTCCAATACAGATGAACGCATAGCGGTAATGGAGCGTGTACTAAATCTCATTCCCATAAAGAGAATTGATAACCTTCTGGCAGATCGTGAGTTTATAGGCCACGAATGGTTAGACTGGTTACGTCAAAACAAACTGTCATGCAGAATTCTGGTTAAAAGCAATAATGTGGTGGAACATCGAAGCAAAAAGATTGCCGTTGGCAAGCTATGCACAGTCGTTAGTATCAATCAAACAGTAACGTGGCATAGCAAAAAGAAAGTATCTGGAGTACAGTTCTATATTGCAGCCCGTCGAACTCTGAAAGGATTGTTGATCGTGGTAGCTACTAAAAAGCCAGACAGCATAATAGATGACTATAGTAAGCGCTGGAGTATTGAAACCATGTTTGGCAATCTAAAAAGTCTGGCCTTTGAGTTGGAGTCCACACATATAACGAACCTTGACCGGATGGATAAACTGATGGGACTACTGACGATTGCTGTTGTGTGGTGCCTACTAGTAGGGCGCTGGTGTTATGGGAATGTAAATCCATTGCCGCTGAACAAGCATTACCGTCCATTTCGATTAGGCTTGGATAGGCTTAGACTGGTGTTCAAAAACAGCTGTGCAAAAAATGATCAAACCACTTTTTTAGATCTGCTAAATGTTTTGTCCCGTGCCTAGGCATGCATGTTAAGGTGGTCAACTTTTTAGTATTAAGGTGTTAAAAAATGAAATATATATATCTACTAATGATATTAATTATAACTAGCAATTTTACTATGGCAGTAAAAGTTAATGGTTATGACGAGGTAGTAAAGCATAGTAGTGGTGATAAAATTACGATCGATACCTGTGCAAAGATGATGGACACCGGTTTAGATGCAAGTACAGTAGACACTACAGAAAAAAATCAACAAACCATAAACAGTGATAGTTTGCCAATAGCGTTATCGAACAACATTGATCCTATAAACAAAGACTTTTATGAAGGTATTGACTGTGAAGATTTGATTACGAATGATAAATGTAATTACACATGCATGGAATGTAACAATGGTCAACCCTGGTGTATAAAGCATGTATTATCCTGCATTTATACTTCAGAGACCGATATCAACGAACAAGATGAAAGCGGAAATACACGATTACATTATATAACACATATCTCAGAGAGATATACATCGATATTAAAACTTCTTTTATATATGGTTGGAATTCGACGAGATTTGAATGTTAATATACAAAACAATTTTGGAGATACTCCTCTTCATCTTGTATTAAAAAAGATGAGGAAACCTATTAATAAAGATGAAGTTCTTGTGCTAATGAGTATGGGGGCAGACATTCATATGACAAACTACCGCGGACAATCGCCACTAGACATAGCTCGCGAGCTTTCGCCGCTCGCTAGTCAAGAAATAATTGATATTTTAAAAGGAAGGGTTTATGTTCTAAAAGAATCTATTATGAAGGCAAAAGAACTGGTTCATTCGTTAGAAGGGCATATTCAGATTTCCGAGATTATTTATAAAAGATAACCTCCAACTTGTAATAAATACTGATTATAATAAATATCTGTATTTATTATAATGTGGCGCATCCAAATCAGAATTTGCGGCTTATAAAACACCGGAGGAATTCTTTTATGAATAACTACTTTTGTCGCACTTCAAACTTGATACTAAGCCGAATAGGTACGTCAAAATCAGTCCGAAGCACTAAAAACAGTGTATAAAACTGATAATTTGATGTTCAACTCCTTGGCAAACTTCGTAATGGCTGACAAAACTGGGCAAGTTCAATGACCATGACCAAAGCCTGTGGTCATACTGAAGTCTCTATGTCTGATTTTAATGTGTTTTTTAGTTAGTTGTTTTCACGTTCAATAGCACGATAACCGATATCTGTTCGATAATAGACGTCGCTCCATTGAATACTTTTGATCGCTTGATAGGCTTTTTCTTGAGCAACGCTGACGGTGTCACCTAGTGCGGTAATACATAAAATTCTGCCACCGTTGGTTACAACATGTTTGTTTTTTAATTCCGTGCCTGCATGAAAAATATGTGTGTCGGGTAGGTTGGTTTCGAGGCCGTAGATATTATCACCTTTGCGATATTTTTCTGGATATCCTCCGGCTGCCATGACTACACCCAACGCTACTCGTTGATCCCATTGTACTTTTGTGTCAGCAAGTAAGCCTTGAGTACCTTTCAAGCAGAGCTCAGTTATATTGGATTTGAGACGCATTAGAATGGGCTGCGCTTCTGGGTCACCAAAGCGACAATTGTATTCTAACACCCATGGGGTTCCTTTGTCATCAATCATCAGTCCGGCGTAAAGAAACCCTTTGTAAGGGGCGCCTTCTTTGGCCATACCATGAACAGTTGGGTAGATGACTTCGGTCATAATTCGGTCATGAATTTTTTGGGTAACAGCTGGGGCTGGAGAGTATGCACCCATGCCGCCGGTATTGGGTCCATTATCACCATTATCTCTTGCCTTGTGGTCTTGGCTGGTGGCCAGAGGAACGACATGGCTACCGTCAACCATTACAATAAAACTTACTTCTTCGCCTTGTAGTAATGTTTCAATAATGACTTTGTGTCCGGCTTCTTCAAAAGCATTGCCTGCCAACATGTTATCAATAGCTGAAAAAGCTTGATCTTCTGTTTTAGCGAGAATGACACCTTTGCCAGCAGCAAGACCATCAGCTTTGACTACAATTGGTGTACCTTGCTCTCTAATGTAGTCTTTAGCTTGATGGATGTCAGTGAAGCTTTGATAAGCTGCAGTTGGTATATTGTGCCTTGTCAAAAAGGATTTACTGAAAGTTTTTGAGCCTTCAAGCTGGGCTGCGGCTTTATTTGGACCAAAGACTGTTAAACCGACCTCTTCAAAATAGTCGACAAGACCAGCAACTAGTGGTGCTTCAGGCCCAACAATGGTTAAAGTAATGTTTTCATCTTGGGCAAAGTTGGCAAGACCTTTAATATCTAGCACTCCGATAGGAATATTTGTCACTTTTTCTGTTAGTGCAGTACCTGCATTGCCAGGAGCAACAAAAACCCGATCTACCTGCGGATCTTGTGCGACCTTCCAGGCTAGCGCATGTTCGCGCCCACCATTTCCTATAATCAGAACTTTCATTGGGTATTTATCCTTTTTTGTTAGGTGGGTATTGAGCGTTGTGCTTGGTATGGTATACCAACCCCCCCTTGAAAGTGTTGGGTTATTGACTGCGCTCACACACCTTAATCACCTATGTTCATAGGGTTTAGCACGCGTATTGTCTACTTACACCTTCAATGGTAATAGGTGTATATCAATGCGAATTCAAGATGGCAGTTTATGCTGATCTCACTGCACCCCTAAGGCTGAGCCATCAATGAGCAGACAAGCCTTCCGACTCCAGCAATACCGTCTTAATGTAGTTACACTTTTAAGCACCACACTCTTTCTTATGACGTGATTTCAACTTTGTTTTTTGCTGTGATGAGAAAGTGATTTCTAACATGAGCGAAGAATGGAGCAAAATAGCTTCAAAATCAAGTATCTTCAATGATCAAGGGTGTATGCCAGTTACCAGTAAAGGTGTGGGGGTGGGGACAAACGATCTAAGCCCCATGAACCGATGAGTAGAATCTTATTGGGGTGAGTGAGCGCAGTCAATAGCTCCACACTTTTAATGAGGGTCGGTAGAGATGGCTTGGGTGAGTGAGAGTGATCAGTAATATTACACTTTCAATAGTAATGGCTATATCTGTAGAATGAACACTCGTACTTAGAGATGCAGAGCTAATTATTATAAGCTTGGAGTCTTGTTTTTTGTTGCAGTCTGCCTAATATCTAACGATTTTTAGTATAAGGCTGGTATTTCTTTATAGAGTTAACTTCCGCAATTGTGTAAGAGAGCGTATGAATCATAATACTTCCCCGTCAGGAGCCTTTTTTTTTATAGCAGGCTTTAAAATGATGTTTAACCCAGCGCTTCGTTGGTTTGTTTTTGCACCTCTGCTTATTAATGTTTTTGTCTTAAGTGCTATCGTCTACTGGACATTACAAAAATTTTCAGGTTTGATGGCCATTTTGGTAGGCTGGCTGCCAGAATGGATGAGTTTTTCTGAGTATTTGCTCTGGCCATTGTTTTTGTTAGGAGTCATAGTGAGTGTGTTTTTCCTTTTTACTGTTATCGGTAACCTTATTGCATCCCCTTTCAATGCCATTCTTGCTGAAAAAGTACAGAGGATGGAAGGATTTACGTTACCTGATGTAGCACTAAAAGACTGGTTAGTTATTTTACCGAAAAACATTGGCCGTGAACTACGCAAGATACAGTATTATTTACCTAAAATATTATTGCTGCTATTTCTCTCTTTCATACCAGTTATTAACCTTATCAGTCCGTTTATCTGGTTTCTGTTCAATGGTTGGATGATGGCTATTCAGTACTGCGACTATGCGGCAGATAATAGGGGCCTGTTGTTTACAGATATGATGAGACGTCTTAATAATAACACGTCAGTGGCTTGGAGCTTTGGTGCTACCGTTAATGTGATGATGCTGATACCTTTTGTTAATCTTTTGATTATACCAGCAGCTGTTATTGGCTCAACACTGCTATGGGAGAGACGCATTGAACCGAGTCCACTTAGTATAAATCTTGAAGTGCGACAAAAGTAGTTATTCATAAAAGCATTCCTCCGGTGTTTTATAAGCTAACCGCTTCCTTGGTCTTGTATTTAATTTGGCCGCGATGATACTACATCGTTGGTGAGTTAGCCCTGCCATTGGTGTTCCCTTAACTAAGTATTGTCTGATCAAACCATTGGTATTTTTATTCGTACCACGCTCCCATGAGTGATGTGGGTTGGCAAAGTAATAAGGGCAATTAGTCGCTTCTTCAACTTACTTGTATTGGTGAAACTCGGTGCCGTTATCTGATGTAATGGTTTTATATTGCTCAGGCATTTTACTCATTAAGTTTATCGTTCGCCTGTTGGTTGACTTGGTCGTTCTATCGTTTAACTGGCCTATCAATGTGTAACCTATTTTTCGCTCAACCAGTGTGACTACCCAGTGTTTATGTAAGAGTTGCCTAATGATCACGTAATCCTTTTCTGTAAAATATTGGTTTCTCCTTGAACGTCGACGTCGAGCTCTTATCCTTTGCTGTGCCCTGATGGGTCGATATGAGCCATCCGCCAACAAGTATTGCGTTAAAATTCTAGATATATGGTACTTCGGTGTTTTCCGGTAGCTGTGGCAATGTCCGTAAAACTTAATCCTTGCCATTTTAGCGCGACTATCATATACCTATCACCCTCGGTGAGCTATTGATACTTCATAGGTTTTTACTTCGTGATTGGAGCAAAAAACTAAGGGGATCACAGCTCATCGTTTTATTAAATTGGGTGTCGCACTTAGTATATGAATTCGGCCTATCTAGGAAGAGTATCTAATGAGCTGTCTATTTTGTAGAATGGTGGAAGGTGAAATCCCTACCGATAAAGTTTTTGAAGACGATGATGTGCTAGCATTCAAGGATATTAATCCTGCGGCACCATGCCATGTACTTATCATTCCAAAAAAGCATATTAACACGTTAAATGATGTTGCACCCGAAGATCAGCTGTTAATGGGCAAGATAATGCTTACCGCTTTCCGGCTTGTCAACGAGCTGGGTATTGCTGATGATGGCTATCGAGTTGTGATGAATTGCAATAGCCAGGGAGGGCAGTCAGTTTATCATATTCACTTGCATTTATTAGGTGGGAGGCAGCTTCAGTGGCCTCCAGGTTAATATCCTGATAGTTTAGGCTGTCAGCTTAATATTCTGATATTGACGAATGATGAGACAGTCGCTAAAGTTACGATTCAGTTGACCTTTTAGTTGGCCGTGTAATTGCTGCTTTGCTCGTACTTCGGAGCTATGCTGGTTGCCTTACGCCTTCAATGGTAACGGTTATGTAGACTACGCATCTGAACTGGGAGCTATAAGGCTTTTTTCTGAGATGTCGTCATGTTATATTATTCTTCATATTGTGATCTTGATATGGTGGTGTTTGAACTCTCAGAATCTAAAAACTGTATCTGTCCATGCTATTTTTGTATATACTTGTTGACAGATTGATCTTTAATCAAGAGAATGGCGTTTCACTTTTTTAGCTAATTTGGCTAGATAGCTCAGTTGGTTAGAGCACAGCACTCATAATGCTGGGGTCGGCAGTTCAAATCTGCCTCTAGCTACCATCCTGTATCTATGTATCTGAAGACGCAGATAGGGGTGACAAGGGTGTAAAACGAAGGTGTCAAAGTGATAAACATCAGTTGGGGTGTCGCCAAGTGGTAAGGCAACGGGTTTTGATCCCGTCATGCGCAGGTTCGAACCCTGCCACCCCAGCCATTTTCCACTTTAGGGAAAAGTTACAGTAAAGCATTAATGTGTGCGATTGGTAATACGCGGATTCAAATTCCAAGTACATCACAGCTTAAGCGCTAATGCAGCCCTGTATTCTGGATGCCGTATGCGTGTTACGTTGGCTTTTGGCATACTGCGCGGTATATTTGTTTAGCCGTAATGAACTTGTTTTCTTCTAGGGTTTTTCCTGGTAAAATGGCAACAGAAGCTTTGGCCGACCTGAATAATTCTAGAGCTTGGAGTAAGGTAGTTTCAGGGCTAAGAAATAGAGCTTTCCGAGAAAGATCAGCAATGGTTTTATGTTGCTCACCATTTATAACGGCTCTAGCCAGATGGCGGTACAAAACAATTCCTACAGCTCGCCCTTGAGAAACAACAATGTAACGTTTGAAATTGGACTGTTTGACTTTTTCATAAACGGCTTCGATCGTTTCCTCAGCTGGAAGCCAAATCGTGGAGCCTTGTTCAGGTAATAAGTCTGACAGATTTCTGTTATGAATATTTAATGCGTGCTCGGCGATAAACCTTTCTTCTCGACCAATTACCCCGCTTTTGCTGTAGTACTTAATAATTGTTTTTAAATCATCTCTGGTGATTTTATCTGGTCGTTTTAGCCTTAACATTCGAACCCAAATCAGAGTTCCCCATACTAGTGGCTTTAGGAGTAGACAAATAATCTTGATGACAGGAGCCAATACTTCAAGTACCCGTCCGGCAATTTGCATTGCGATGAGTTTTGGTAATAATTTAGCGAAAACCAATATACAATAGGTTAGTAGCCCTGTAAACACAACCAATTCAGTACTGTTAAGAGTTTGGGCTGCCAAGCCTCCCACTACGGAGCTTCCGGCAATACTGATTAATGTTGATAGTAATACTATCGACGATAAATGCTCGTTTTTATTACGGATAACATATTTTATTTTTTTTGCATGGACTGGTCTATTTTGCAGTATTTTGGCAAGTTTTAAGTCGTCAATACTGAGAATTGAAGATTCAATTATTGAAAGAAACGCAGTGGCTAAAACAATAAATGCAGCAGCAACAACAACCAGAAGCATGTTACCTCCCTCCTTGTAATGAGACCTTTGCGTTAGTAGCCGATGTGGCGATACTGTGAATCGCATGGTCTTTTTTAAAAAAACATCGGACTTATCGTTGTAATTCGATAATCATGCTCCATAGTCTTGTTACATTGGTTCTAACCGCATCTATTATTATCATCGTATGTACGGATACTACTTATCATCATAACACGCATAGTGGAGGTATAGGTAGTATTTATATCCATTATCTGTGAGTGTATGCTGGTGTTGATTTAGATTATGGTTCATCGAATAAAATTTATGTTTTGTGCAAAGATTACATCAGGTAAAGTTATTTTTTATCTGCAGACTCCATGTAATATTCAGTATAAAATCATGTACAATGTAGGCGCTATAGTCATCGTACTTGAAGCAATAACTGGGGTGGTTGCTATTACTATCCACTAGGGGTGTTAGTGCATGGATCGGTTTATATATTCGTTATTACTCTATCTTTTATGTCCTTTTGTGATGCTGAGGCTGCTCTGGAGATTTAAAAAAAATTCGGCGTATGGTCGTCGATGGAATGAACGCTTTGGTTTTATTCGACCCTTACTTAGTGATAAACAAATTATTTGGATGCACGCTGTCTCTGTAGGTGAAACCATTGCAAGCGCGCCACTGGTTATGGCTCTGATGAAAAGTTATCCTGCTTACCGATTTTTAATCACAACGATGACCCCTACAGGTTCAGATCAGGTAAAAGCTATTTATGGTGACATGGTTGAACATACGTATATGCCCTATGATTTGCCTGATGCTCTATACCGTTACTTAAACAGAACAAACCCTAAGCTAGTCCTTATTTTTGAAACTGAACTCTGGCCTAACACCATTGCTGCCTGTAAAAAACGAGGCACTCCTGTTGTTATCGCTAATGCTAGATTATCAGAGCGGTCAGCTAAAGGATACCAAAGAATAAGCCGTTTAACTCGCAATATGTTAAACCAACTCAGTGTTGTTGCTTGTCAGAATATAGAAGACGGCAAGCGTTTTGTTAGGCTCGGCTTGGATGCGGAAAAGTTACAGATTATTGGAAGCATTAAGTTTGATATTAATATTTCTTCAGAAACACTGAACGCAGCTAAGGCGATAAGGTCAAATTGGGAGAAGGGCTTTGGCAGGCAAGCTCAAGTGCTAATAGCCGCCAGCACACATTCCGAGGAAGAGCAGATAATAATTAATGCTTACATAAATCTTAAAAAGCAGTATCCTGATTTGCTTTTGGTTGTTGTCCCTCGTCATTTGGAGAGGTTTGATGCTTTCTATGATTTAGCCTGTAACAGCGGCCTAACCGTTAAAAGGTATAATCAAGACACCAATGTTACACCAAATACCCAAGTTATTTTGGGAGATGTTATGGGTGAAATGATGAAGTTGTACGCTGCATCAGACATAGCTTTTGTTGGTGGTAGTTTGATTGAAAGGGGTGGGCATAATGTGCTGGAGCCAGCAGTATTAGGGTTGCCGGTGCTTTCCGGACCCCACACTTTTAACTTCCATAACATCAGTATGTCTCTTGAACAGGCGGGTGGGTTGATATTTGTTAATAACACTGAAGAACTAACTGCTGAAGTGGATAGACTGTTAACGGATGGAGATCATTATAACAATACAAAAAATAGAGCAAAACAGTTTGTTGATGACAATCGAGGAGCGTTAGTGCGTCTATTGAAGATCATATCCAATGTATTAGCAAATTCTCACCATAGCAACTGACGTTTCTTAATATCAAGTTTGAAGTGCGACAAAAGTAGTTATTCATAAAAGCATTCCTCCGGTGTTTTATAAGCTAGCCGCTTCCTTGGTCTTGTATTTAATTTGGCCGCGATGATATTACATCGTTGCTAGTTAGTCCTGCCATTGATATTCCCTTAACTAAGTATGCCGAATTCATATACTAAGTGCGACACCCAATTTAATAAAAACGATGAACTGCGATACCCTTAGTTTTTTGCTCCAATCACGAAGTAAAGCTGGATTAATATAATAAGTGCAATTGACTGAAATTTTATAGGTGAGCCAGCTGCCGGTATATTTGTAGATATCACACTAAAAATGGAAGCCAAGAATGAGTACTCAAACTAGGCAATACAAGCAGCCGACCCAAGGGCAACGGTATCAGATTGAGGCTCTTCTTGGAACAGACTACATGCAGAAAGAAATCGCAGTGTCAGTAGGTATCAGTGAGAGTGCTTTATCACGAGAGTTGAGTCGTAATGTCAATGATAATGGCTATGGTGCTGAAAGCGCCCACGCACTAACCAGTCAGCGTAGAGTGACAGCTACAAATTTCAGCAAAACAGATGAACACACATGCCCATAATAAAGAAAGGGCTATTGCTTGGTTGGTTTCCTGAAAATATCAGTTTCCGGATGAAGGTGGAAGTGCCCTACATCGCACTCAGCCACACCACTGTTTATAAACGTGTTTCTACTAACAAAGTGCTAGGAGGCTCTTTGTATAAGAATCTACCCCGCTTTGGCAAGAGGCGCTGCAAAGGTGGTAAGCGTAAGGCTGGGCGTATCACGATCCAGGCCGCGTCGATATTTCCGATCGGCCCGCAGTTGTTGATCTGTGGTCTCGTCTAGGCGATTGGGAGGGTGATACGATTTATGGACAGGACGCTCATCTGGTGACCCTTGTAGACCGCAAGAGTCGGTTAACTTTAATAACAAAACACGCCGAAGTTGTTGCTGAAAGTATGATCAAGCTTCTGAAGCGGGTGTCATCGGTCTGCACAGTCACCCTAGATAATGGTGGTGAGCTTGCAGCCCACGAGAAGGAAGCAAAAGCAATGAATGCAGATATCTACTTTGCCAAGTCTTATGCTAGTTATCAGCGGGGAACTAACGAAAATACCAATGACATCATTCGGAGAACCTGGCCTAAAAAAATGGCGTTGAGTCATCTGACAGAAGACAATGCGAGGACAATGGAAATGTTGATCAATACCTAGGAAGGTTTTAGGAGGGCGGACACCACTCGAAGTCTACACAGGACAGCCTATTGCCCTTATTGCTTGAATCCAGCGTTAGCTTATAAAACACCGGAGGAATGCTTTTATGAATGACTACTTTTGTCGCACTTCAAACTTGATATTAAGCTCAGTATTAGCATAAAGTAGTATATTCAAATAAAAAAACTAATGTTATGGTTATGGTTATGGTTATGGTTAATTCATTCTAAATTAATACTTCCCATTTATAGTAAAAATTATAACTTAGACATTAGTCTTAGATGAATACAATAAATCGGTATTTTTACTTAATTATTCTACTTTATATTATTTAAAATACTAAATAGGAGCGCAACAACACAACTACTAGGAGTAATTATTATGATATCTAACACACAATCTAAAATCCAGTTACCTGTACTGACACAAGTCAAATGTCAAGTAGAGAATGACCCTATTAATTTTTTTTGCGGCAAAGCGGTAAAACGCACACATGACATGTCACAAGAACAGGCATCAGACATTAAAGCACAGGCATTACACAACCAAATGAAGGAATTACAGACCCAAGCACCTACGTTATTTCATAATATCACGCCAAGGAAATATGCTCTGTTTACTGAAAAAAATAAGGAATTAGTACAACGCGATCACATGACGTATTTAGTAGAAAATATGCTTAGTCCCAAACAGCCAAAGGTGATTTTCAGCGATCCGGGTTTCCAACCTTTACAGGATCGACGTATGCATGATATTGCCGAACACAGCGCAGCGAAAAAGCCTCATCTGAATCCAGAGTTCAACAATCTCAGAAGAAAAGAGCAAGAAACTGCACCAGATGTTCCGAAGCCCGTGTTACGCTCTCCACAAAAACGCCACGCTGACACTACAATCGTTGACACAAACGATATTTGCAAAAAATTAAAACTAACCATGCATTTGGATAATCCGAACTCAGTTGAAACATCTGAAAAGCAGAGCTCTCGTAAGATAAAAACTCCTCACCGTTCAATGCTCAGTACGGTGGACCAAAGCCTACGGGTGAATTCTGATTCACTATGCGCCTTTGGGGGAACCTTCGCAGCTTGGAAAGCGCTTCCAGCTGCTGGCTCACAATCTATATCTGGCAAAAATTTTATAGCTCATAATACGCAGTCTAAAACCATTAATAAAAAGAATCTAGAACAACAAGCTAAGGAGGTAGCTGCTTATAACTCACAACAGAATAAACCCCGTAAAGGTCCTCGCCCTGCAGGCACAGATTTTATAGCACTGAATAAGCAGCAGGCAAAGAACACAATCCGTAGAGAAACAAAAAACACGCCTCCTCCTTTTTCTTCGTAAAATAGAGTAGGTCAAAGCACATTAAGCAGTGACAAGGTGAAAGAAGTAAGCACGCTATCAGGCAATAACCCAGCCTAGTATGCAATTCACTGGTACAATAATGTGCAAAATAAAAATCAAAGCTGCAGGCAGAATGTCTCAGCTTTTTTGGTTCAATTTTATAATTAACCGTCTCACACCTTCTCAAGCCAGGCAACAAAGCCACCAAGCGAGCTAACTTCTTCAATTTGAACTGACTCAAGATCCAGCTCTCGCCCAATTTCTGCTTCAGCCGTAACTATTAACTCCATAAAATCAATAGATTGTATATGCCGCATCAGCAAATCGTTATCGGTCAGCCTAGTAGTATCTACACCTTTACCCTGAAGGAAATTGATTACCAGATTCCGCGCATTCATTTTTTAAAAGCCTCACTTGCTCTTGAGTCTGTTGCTGAAGAGCTTTGATATTCACTTTGCCATTAACATTTCTAGGTAATTCCGTTTGCCAAAACACGTACCCCGGTACCATATAGGGTGGCAACTTTTCAATACAATGTTGACGAACGTCTTGAGCACTACCTTGCATACCAGAAAGCCAGGCAACCAAACCTTTAGCTGCCCCTGTACTATCCATAGGCCAAGGAATAACGGCTACCCAGCTACAGGAAAACCCAGTGCGTATAACAGCTTCAACTTCACTAAGCTCCACTCGAAACCCATTAACTTTGACCTGAAAGTCTTTACGCCCATGAAATACAAGCCCGTAACTTTTGTGCCAAGAAACAATATCTCCCGTGCGATACCACCTCTTTGACAAACAACTAACAAATGTTTCGTCAACAAAAGATTGATTGGTTCGCTCACTATCCTGCCAATAACCATCGGTTACTTGACTCCCTCCAAGCCACAGTTCACCCTGTTCTTCGCCCATAATCAGTTCACCTTTATCATCAACGACTATGGTCTCTTGCTGACTAAATGGTTTGCCTATGGGGAGGCTGGGTAACTCCAAGCGTGATGACCGATAAACAAAAGAAGAAACAGATACTGTTGCTTCAGTGGGACCGTAAATATTAATTATTTTGCTATTAGGTGCCGCCTGAGCCCATTTTTCAGCCATGATAGTCGGCATGGCCTCACCGGAAAAGAAGCTATAACGAAGATGAGGAAAAGCATCTTTTTTTATTTTTCGGAACTTATCCATAAACCCGAGCAGAGAGGGTACAGAACTCCAGCAAGTCAGTTCATGGCGGCTAACAAAGTCAGCAGGGCATAGCAGCGCGTTCTCTGGAGGGATATAAAGCGCCCCACCTACCGTCCAAGTACAGCCAATGTCGTGGACAGAAAGGTCAAAGGTCAAGTCACTTATTTGACTAAAGCGGTCCGTGGCAGCTAATGTGTAAGTCTCCAAAAGATTTCCAATGTAGGCCTTCATATTTTGGTGGGTTACTGCAATCCCCTTTGGCTGGCCTGTTGTTCCAGAAGTAAACAGCAAATAAGCATAGGCATTCACTACCTCTGGTGCCTGCCAAACCTTCGCGGTTGCCATCTGGTTTTGACAAATATAATGATGCTGCGTTCCCTGACACCAATCCGGTAACTCGCTATGCTCCGGCAACAGAACAGAAACCCCCTTATCCAGTCTCAGCAATAATTCACGTGCAGCAGCTTCTGATCGTCGATCAACAATAATCACTGAACAACCGGAAGCTACAAAAATAGGGTGATTTTTACCAAGTGGAAATCTGGGATTCAATGGTACATAGCAGCAACCTGCTAACAAAGCTCCCCAAAGACTCTGGTAAGTAACAGCGCTGCGATAAGCCAAAATTCCACAGATCTCTGGGCTGCAGGATAAAGCTTGTAACGTTGCAGCAATAGCTAAGGACTCTGTCATTAGCGTGCTATATGAATAAGTTTTATTGTCAACCCACAAAGCTGGCCTCAAAGAGTACTCTTTAGCAGATTTTAGCAGTGACTGAGCAAAGCTCTTCCTAAACGGACTCAATGGAAATGTCGATTGCTCTTTTGACATTGCTATTATTACCAACCTTACTAAGAGTTAATATTCGCCACATTATATACTCAAAATCCTATGTATGGGACAAAACATTTAGCAGATCTAAAAAAGTGGTTTGATCATTTTTTGCACAGCTGTTTTTGAGTACCCGTATAAGCCTACCCAAGCCTAATCGAAGCAGACTCTTGGCTAGACGGTAATGCTTGTTCAGCGGCAATTGATTTGTATTCCCACAACACCAGTGCCTACTAGTAGGCGCCACACAACAGCAATCGTCAGTAGCCCCATAGTTTATCCATCCGGTCAAGTTTCGTCATATGTATGGACTCCAAATCAAAGCCCCGACTTTTTAGATTGCCAAACATAGTTTCAATACTCCAGCGCTTACTATCGTCGAGCGGGTCACGAAGTACACGGCCTCAGCCCAGATGAACAGCAAAAGCGCAGCAGATGTGACCACGGCTACGATCAGCTTGCTCAACCTATTTAAGGATATTGTTCACACCATTACGGCTGACAACGGGAAAGAGTTTTCGTACCATGAGAAAATCAGCCAAGCATTATCGGCGCAGGTTTACTTTGCGCACCCCTACAACTCTTGGGAGCGATGGTTATACCAGTCGCCTTTCAGTCTGCTACGTTGTTGGCTGCGCTCGCTCACCCCGATCACCTACTGCTCGTAGCCTCATGGGGCTTCGCTTACTTGCCGCCTAGTAGCAACTTGAAATCCTCTGGGTATAAATGAGAACACCAATGGCTTGCTACGACAATATTTTCAAGAATACAGACTTCAAAAAGGTCGGTTAGGTAGAGGTGAAGCGAGCATTGATGCGGCTTAATTCTCGGCCAAGAAAAGATTTGGATTTCAAAAAACCCGCCCTTATGATGGGTGAATACAGGGCTGCGTTAGCAGCTTAAGCTGCGATGCACTTGGAATTTGAATCCGTGGTATATAAATTCAGCATACCTAACAGTAAAAGCAGGCCTGCGTTAATTTCTCCAACTATGTCACCATCAACTTTTACATTGGCATGTTGAACTCGCTGAATCCGGCCACGCATAATTTAACTCCATCAACTATTTTCAAAGTGACTAGATTCCCTCGCAAGCTCATCGGTTGCCAGAATCAAAGCATCAGTTATGCTTGGTTCTATTGATGCATGTCCGGCATCTCGGATAATATGTAGATCTGCCTCCGGCCAATGGCTGGCAAGTGTAGTAGCGTTATCCAGAGGGCTCATCATATCGTATCGACCGTGAATTATTATAGATGGAATTTGTGCAATGATATTCATGCTTGATAGCAGAGGCTTTTTTTCTAGCCAAGCTTTGTGTTTAACGTAATGACATTCAATCCGTGCTATAGCCAAGGCATGATGAGCATCACAGAAATGATCCATCCTTTCCTGGCTGGGTCTGAGCGTGGTGATTCCACCCTTCCAAGTGGCCCAGTGTTTTGCAGCATTCATGCGAGCAATTTCATCATTACCAAATAAGCGTTGATGGTATGCTTCAATCAAATCTTCACGCTCATGCTCAGAAATAAATTCAATGAAATGTTGCCATTTATCAGGAAAAACTCGATTAGCACCGTCTTTGTATAACCAATTGAAATCCTGCTCTCTTGATAGACAGACTCCTCTCAGAATCATTGATATAACAGACTCAGGATGGCCTTGCCCATAGAGCAAGGAAAGTGTTGCACCCCATGAACCACCAAAGAGCACCCATCTATTAATTTTTAGTAAAGCTCTAATGCTCTCCATGTCGGCAATATGATCAGCGGTAGTATTATCTTCCAGAACTGCGTGAGGCTTTGAACGACCGCAACCACGTTGATCGAAAAGAATTATCCGGTAACGCTCGGGATTAAAGAAGCAACGATCCTTTTCACTGCAACCTAAGCCTGGGCCGCCATGTACAAACAGAATCGGAATGCCATCAGGCGACCCGCATTCTTCAATGTGAATTTCATGGATTGAGCCTACCTTTAATCGGTGGGTTTGATAAGGTTTTATGGCTGGATACAGTGTGTGCATGAGCAATCCTTCAGAAGAACGGCAAAGCAACAGCTTCATCAATGGAGAACAGCCACTGGCTAACATGCACCCACTCTCCTTGAAGACGTGAGATTGTTGACTGCTCTCACTCATCCCCATGACATACTCGTAGTTCATGGGGATTCGCTCGTTTGTCTCCTACTCGTGCCTTTAATAGAAGTGGGTATATACCCGTCACCTTTGAAGTTGCTACTTTGTTATCAGTATTATCTGACTGTAGTCGTTTAAAATCCCTGAGCTTCTATGGCCTTGCTCACTTGTTGCCTAGTAGCAACTCCAAATCCTTTGGGTATATACCCGTCGCCTTTCAATCTGTTACGTTGTTGGCTGCGCTCGCTCACCCCTATCACCTACGGCTCATGGGGCTTCGCTTACTTGCCGCCTAGTAGCAACTTGAAATCCTTTGGGTATAGAAGCATCCACATTAGACTAATCCTGTAATTAATTATTTGCCACGACTTGCACGCTTACGCTCATTTTCTTTGAGAAATTTTTTGCGTAATCGAATATGGTTAGGTGTAACCTCAACCAGCTCATCATCATCAATAAATTCTAGAGCCTGTTCTAGAGTATGATGAATCGCCGGTATCAGTACAATATTCTCATCAGTACCTGAAGCTCGAACGTTAGTAAGTTGCTTACCTTTGGTTGGGTTTACGCTCAGGTCATTATCGCGGTTATGCAGACCAATAATCTGACCTTCATATACGTCAACGTTAGGTGCTAGAAACATCCGCCCACGCTCTTGCAAATTCCAAAGTGCATAACCCAACACTTTGCCAGTAACCATGGTGATTAAAACTCCATTTTTCCTATGCGATACTTCACCTCCTTTAACAACGCCATAGTGATCAAAAACGTTCGTCAAAATGCCGCTACCAGAGGTCATGGTAAGGAACTGGGAGCGAAAGCCGATTAAACCACGGGCGGGCATAATATAGTCCAGCCTAACCCGACCCTTGCCATCAGGAACCATGTTGTTCAGATCCCCCTTGCGCTTACCAATTTCCTCCATTACAGCACCTTGATGCTGATCTTCAAGGTCAATCACAACATGCTCATAGGGTTCCTGTTTAACACCGTCTATTACTCGAATAACAACCTGTGGACGGGAAACTGCAAGCTCATAGCCTTCTCTGCGCATGCTTTCTATCAAAACCGATAAGTGCAATTCACCACGGCCAGAGACCTTAAGCTTATCTGTATCATCAGAAACTTCAACTCGGAGTGCAACATTATGAAGCAGTTCTTTTTCTAGGCGGTCATGGATATTGCGAGATGTTACATATTTTCCATCTTGACCCGCAAACGGTGAGTCATTAACCTGAAATGTCATACTCACGGTTGGTTCATCAACAGTTAACGCCGGTAATGCTTCAACGGTTGAAGGGTCGCATAGGGTGTCGGAAATATTCAGTTTATCAACGCCTGTAATACAGATAATATCACCGGCTCCAGCTTCCTCTACTTCAATCCGTTCTAGCCCCATATGACCCATTACTTTTTGGATCTTAGCATTACGCTCCTTACCATCGCTACTCACCACGCGAATGGCTGTGCCGGGACTCAATGTTCCGCGAGTGATGCGGCCAATGCCAATAACACCTAAATAACTATTGTAATCTAGGGCGCTGATCTGCATCTGGAATGGCCCATCTACATTAACCGAGGGGGCTGGTACACGATCAGTAATCATTTTGAATAAAGGGGTCATATCTTCAGCCATGTCATCAAGTTCATAGCCAGCAATACCATTTAAAGCAGACGCATAAATAATTGGGAAGTCCAGCTGTTCTTCTGTTGCATCTAAGCGGTCAAACAGGTCAAAAACTTCACCCATGACCCAGTCGGGGCGAGCACCTGGGCGATCAATTTTGTTGATAACAACAATAGGGTTCAGGCCTTGCTCGAATGCTTTTTGGGTGACAAAACGGGTTTGAGGCATGGGGCCATCAACCGCATCCACTAGCAACAAAACAGAGTCTACCATAGACATTACCCGTTCCACTTCTCCACCAAAATCAGCGTGTCCCGGAGTGTCCACAATATTAATGTGGAAGTCTTGCCAGTTAATCGCAGTATTTTTTGCCAGAATGGTAATGCCTCGTTCTTTCTCCTGGTCATTAGAGTCCATAATCCGCTCCGAACTCTGATCCTTACGACCAAGAGTGCCCGACTGCCGTAGCAGCTTATCAACAAGCGTTGTTTTTCCGTGGTCAACATGTGCGATAATAGCTACGTTTCGTAATTTTTTACTGTTCAATTCGTTTTCAGTACTCATTTGGTTTTGCTTCTCCTCGATCGCACACAGTTTAGTTTTGCACTCAAAGGAAAAACTGTTGCTTTGGGTTTATACCCATTCCCTTTGAAAGTGTAAGGTTTTTGATTGCTACCACTCACCACAATCACTACCACTCTTAGGTTTCTGGGGCTTCGCTCGCTTGTCACCTACCGATCCCTTCAATGGAAGCGGGTTTAAAGTTGCTTTCGAACAACTATGGATCCTCATAATGCCTGTAAAGCATGGCATCCTACAGAAATAAGTCTCTTCGGACAAGTTAACACAAAGTGTACTATCTCTGGGTTCATATATACCTATTTCCTTGAAGCTGTGAAGTTATTATGACTCTACTCACCCCTGTCACCTACTACGGGTCTATGATCTTAACTAGCATGCTGCATACTCTCGCCTTCAACAGACACTGATATGCATATACAATTACTTTGAGCACATGCTATATAAGATACAGCAAAATTCTAATATGCTAGAATGGATCTTTTATCTTAATTGAATATCGCTTGCTTTCTCTTTATTTTTCTTATGGTTCTAAGAAGAGTGGAAGGCGTCGTATCGGCTCGGTTAACTTTATTATATTTATGTCCGAACAAAAAAAAACCAATAGCTTGAAGGTTTACATAACATTACTAGGTTATGTAAAGCCATACATTAGCCTTTTTGCGCTGAGTATAGTGGGCTATATTCTATTTGCGCTTTCCCAGCCAGCAGTTGCCAAATTGCTGGAATATTTTGTAGAACTTTTAGATGGTACTAGCGATATTGCTATTTACTGGGTTCCTATTGCCATGCTCTTTTTGGCTTTTGTCCGGGGTGTAGGTTCGTTTGTAGGAAACTATTATTTGGCTCGGGTCTCTATGCAGGTAGTTCATGATCTCCGTTGCAAGATGTTTTCTCATATGATTGTCCTGCCGAATAACTATTATGACAATCATAACTCTGGGCACTTGATTGCTCGTATCACTTATAACGTATCTATGGTAACTAGTGCCGCCTCTGATGCTATAAAGATTGCTATCCGTGAAGGGCTGACTGTAGCTTTCACCTTGGGCTATCTATTTTACACGAACTGGAAGCTGACTTTGATATTTATTGCTATCACACCACTAATAGCTGTAGTCGTCGGCAGTGCTAGCAAACGTTTCAGATCTTTAAGTAAAAAAGTCCAGTTTTCTATGGGTGATTTGACCCATGTTACATCTGAAACTATTAATAGTTATCGAGAGGTTCGGTCTTTTGGTGGTGAAGATTACGAAAGAGCACGGTTCACAGATGCCAGTGTTCAGAATACCAATCAAAATATGAAAATGACCAGAGCCTCTGCGGTACATACCCCCACATTACAGTTTTTGGTTTCCTGTGCCTTGGCTGTTTTATTGTATGTTATTCTATGGATGAGGGGAGATGCCACAACGGCAGCCCTTATTGGATTTATTACGGCTGCATTCCTGTTGCCCAAGCCGATACGCCAGCTTAGTGAGATCAACTCTGATATTCAAAAGGGTATTGCTGCGGCTGAAAATATTTTTGAGATGCTTGATGAAGCTCCAGAACACGATACGGGAACTTTTTCCAAAAAACGCATTAATGGAAAAATAGAATTCCGCAATATCAGTTTCCGGTATCCTAATACTGATCATTGGGTTCTTAAAGATATCAGCTTTACTTTGGAGCAAGGTCAAACGGTAGCGCTCGTTGGTAAATCAGGCTCAGGGAAGACAACACTCGCCAGTTTGGTACCTAGATTTTACAATTACGAAAAAGGCGATATTCTCATTGATGATATACCTCTTGAGGATTATGTTCTGAAGAATCTCCGCAGTCATATAGCTCTGGTTAACCAGAATGTAACCCTGTTCAATGATACAGTTTCCAGAAATATTGCTTATGGAGCCCTGCGTGAAGCTAAGGAAGATGCTATTCAGGTAGCCGCTGAAGCAGCTCATGCTATGGAGTTTATCAAAGACATGCCAAACGGCATGGATACTCTTATTGGTGAGGACGGTGTACTACTGTCCGGGGGGCAACGGCAAAGGCTTGCTATTGCCAGGGCCATATTGAAAGATGCTCCAATATTAATTCTGGATGAAGCCACTTCAGCATTAGATACGGAATCTGAACGCCATATTCAAGCTGCCCTTGATGAAGTCATGAAAAACCGGACAACCTTGGTTATTGCCCATAGACTGTCGACCATTGAAAATGCGGATAACATTATTGTCATGTCCCATGGCAGTATCGTTGAAACAGGTAGTCATACAGAGTTGTTAGCAAAGAATGGTTATTATGCAAAGTTGCATAAAATGCAATTTCAAGATATTGAGACTTCTGATGAGGTTACGACGTTGGAGAGCATAAATAGTGTGGAGTTAAAATGAAATTGACCCTCCCTCGGTTTGATCAGGCGGCGGTATTGGTTATTGGTGATGTGATGCTAGATCGCTACTGGCATGGTGTTACTTCCCGCATATCCCCAGAAGCACCTGTGCCAGTGGTTAGGATTGGTCAGGTTGAAGATCGTCCCGGGGGGGCGGGTAATGTTGCTCTTAACATGGCATCTTTGGGAGCTACAGCTTGGTTAGTGGCAGCAACTGGAGATGATGAAGCCGCTGACACTCTAAATACTCGGCTTAAGGCTGCTGGAGTTCATTGTTATTTTGTACGAACTCCAGGGGTACCAACAATCACCAAACTGCGTGTTATGAGCCAACATCAGCAGTTGATCCGTCTTGATCATGAAGAGCCTTTCTTGAAGTTAACTCCTGATCTGATCGAGAGAAAAGCTGCAGCGCTAATGGATAAAGTAAAAGTAGTAGTGCTGTCAGACTACAATAAGGGGACACTGCAAAATTATCAAACCTTAATATCTATGGCTCGCACCAAAGGAATTCCGGTCCTGATTGATCCTAAAGGAACTGATTTCAGACGTTATCGTGGTGCAACTGTTATTACACCCAATTTGTGTGAGTTTGAGTCCGTTGTTGGTTCTTGTAAAACTGAGCAAGAACTCTTTGATAAAGGACAAGCATTATTGCGTAATCTTGAGCTTGAAGCCATGCTAATTACTCGTAGTGAACGAGGTATGACTTTGATCAGAAGGAAAGAGACAGAGCTTCATTTGCCAGCCAGAGCTCGGGAGGTATTTGATGTAACTGGTGCTGGAGATACTGTTATCTCAGTTTTGGCATCGTCTTTGGCTGTGGGTAGCTCGTTACCTCAGGCTGCAGCACTTGCTAATCTTGCGGCGGGCATCGTTGTTGGCAAGCTGGGCACAGCCTCGGTTAGAATGCCTGAGCTCAGACGAGAGATGAATATTGATCAAGGTGCTGGACGAGGCATTCTAACACCTGAACAGCTTATGTTGGCCGTTGAAGATGCCCGTGATCACGGTGAAAAAATTGTGTTTACCAATGGTTGTTTCGATATCCTTCATGCAGGCCATGTGAGTTATCTGAAGAAGGCCCGTAAGCAGGGCGACCGTTTGGTTGTTGCATTGAATGACGATAAGTCCGTTACACGCCTTAAAGGGGATGGTCGACCTATTAATTCTGTCGGCAGACGTCAAGCGGTGATCGCCGGTCTGGAATCTGTAGACTGGGTTATCAGCTTTAATGAAGATACACCGGAAAATTTGCTGAGGCAGATTAAGCCGGATGTTTTGGTCAAAGGTGGTGACTATTCATTGGATGAAGTTGTAGGCGCCTCAATTGTTTGCGAATACGGCGGTGATGTGAAGGTGCTTAAATTTATAGATAACTGCTCTACAACTGATATTGTAGATAAAATACGTCAGGATGGAGATGCACTGCGCCAAACAGTAACTTCTAAGAAAGCAAAAGATTTTGAAAATATTGTGTAATCAATTATAGTGACTTTTGTAATAATTTACCCGAGTGAGGAATAATGGTCCGAGCAGTAAAAAGCATAAATATAATAATAAAACATGGTTGTATAAATGACTATTGCGCTGGCTACGATACTCAATTACAAAACAACGATATTCTAGGAAAGATGGCTTTACAAAGCACCTGTTACCAGAGTAGCCAGATTCTTATTTCCAGATTAAAGCTGTGCGGTGTCAAACTCCCCCTTAATCTTGAGGAGTCAGGAGATAACAGACAATCTGAGTTTCTTGCCGGGCGCTACTGTGCTAGTAAAGGGCTTTATGTGCTGGGTGCAAAAAATCGGGAAGTAGTAATAAATGATGATGGAAGTCCGTCTTGGCCTGATGGATACATGGGTTCGATTTCACATAGTCATGGCATGGCTCTGGCCGTTACGGGTTATCGCGACCAATATCGCTCAATCGGTGTTGATATTGAAAGACTTATATCATGCAAACGTGCGGAAAAATTATCCAAGGTAGTACTGCTTGCAGAAGAAATGAAGCTACAAGAATCACTTTGCCTACCATCATCTTGGTTTTTTACGTTGGCTTTTTCTGCCAAGGAAAGCTTGTTTAAATTACTACATAAGGAAGTTAAGCGATTTTTTGGCTTCAAGTCTGCCGCAATTAAAATGGTGGATATACGACAGAAGACCTTTGTTATAGAACTCAATGATAACTTATCCTCTGACTGGAAGAGAGGTGATTTATTTAGTGGGTGTTATATTATTATGGGCACATATTTAGTGACACTTCTTTATTTAGATGTTTAGTATCAAGTTTAAAGTGCAACAAAAGTAGTTGTTTATAAAAGCATTCCTCAGGTGTTTTATAAAATACACTCTTCCTTGGTCTTGTATTTAATGTAGCAGCGATGCTCTGTGTACGGGGCAAAACATTTAGCAGATCTAAAAAGTTATTGTATTATTTTTTGCGCAGTTGTTTTTGAGTACCGCTGGATTCAAGCAATAAGTGCAATCATACTTTCAGCAACAACTTCGGCGTGTTTTGTATCAATTCTCCCTAAAGTTAACCGACTCTTGCGGTCTACAAGGGTCACCAGATGGGCGCCCTGTCCATAAATAGTATCACCATCCCAATCGCCTAGACGAGACCGCAGATCAACAACTGCGGGCCGATCGGGAATATCGATGAGGTCTGGGGTCGTGATACGCCCAGCCTTACGCTTACCACCTTTACAGCACCTCTTGCCAAAGCGGGGTAGATTCTTATACAAAGAGACTCCTAGCACTTTGTTAGTAGCAACACGTTTATAAGCAGTGGTGTGGCTGAGTGCGATGTCGGGCACTTCCACCTTCATCCTGAAACTAATATTTTTAGGAGACCAACCAAGCAATAGCCCTTTCTTTATTATGGGCATGTATCGTTCATCTGTTTTGCTGAACTTTGTAGCTGTTACTCTACGCTGACTGGCTAGTGCGTGGGCGCTTTCAGTAGCGTAGCCATCATCACTGGCATTACGACTCAACTCTCGTGATAAAGCACTCTCACTGATACCTACTGACACTGCGATTTCTTTCTGCATGTAGTCTGCTCCAAGAAGAGCCTCAATCTGATACCGTTTCCCTTGAGTCAGCTGCTTGTATTGTCTGGTTTGAGTATTCATTCTTGGCTGCCATTTTTAGTGTGAGAGCTACAAATATACCGGCAGCTGGCTCACCTATAAAATTTCAGTCAATTGCACTTATTATATTAATCCAGCATTAGCTTATAAGACACCTAGGAATGCTTTTATGCATAACTATTTTTGTCGCATTTCAAACTTGATACTAAGCAGCTTTATAAGTATGCGGAAATCACTAATATCGCAATTTACACGACCAGAGTCGTCAAGCTGTCCTGCAGCCAGATCCGCAGCCTCATATAATCTAGAAGCTCACCATTTACTATAACTCCATAATTAAAATTGTTTACCAAAAAATCAAGGCAGCATTCAAAAATGGATGGTGCTCGTGAGAGATAGGAGAATGTCGGTTATGGTTTATGATCGCACCTTTGGAGTAGCTGGCTACGCATATTAAATAATGCGATCAATCAGAATTATTTATAGGATTTTACTTGCCGCATTTAGAGTTTTTGCAGTCTAATCACCCATATCCCTCAGTAATGGAGCAAGCTCTTTGTTGTTATTATTTATTCTTTTTTGAATAGTGTTACTTTTTCTACAATGGCGTATGCAGCACCCTGTAGTTAGGGCGACTGTTCCAGTAGCAATCAGGATCAAAGATCCAGCCATGGATATATCCATCGGGCTTTCAAGGTCTATATTGCATTCTTGACCTTCCTCTCTTATCTGTCTACTTATAACTGAATCTGGTATTGTCGATCTACTTCCATCATCAGCAACAAGATTATACATTCTATCATTATTTTCAAGCATACTGCAATCATTCGCACTATGAGGATTTATGCAATGTGCTGAATCTTCGCCTGCTAGAGACATACGATCAAATAGATAGTGACAATTAGTTAGCATAAACGCAACTTTTCCAGTACCGATGAAGAGGTTAGCCATAGTGTTTGTAATAAAGTTAAAAACCTTGTTAGGACATCCCTTATTACAAGAAAAATCCGGATGAATATTATATTTTATACAGATGCAAGTTAACCGAATGGCTATGCCATTTAGAATAATTTCTGCTAACTTATCTTTCACTTCTTTATCATTCATTATGTCTATTAGTTTTGTCAAGCCATCTTCAACTGATGGTATAAAATCACTCGCATCATCTAAGGTTTTAGACGAGCCCACCTGAAATAATTTCATTATATACTTTAATAGGCCTTTTTTCCCATATTCATCATAACATTTATTCATCGCGGTCCGTATGCATATCTCACGAGAATCATCATTTATACCGCTTATATCGTTATTATTTGTTGATATTTCACCGTATAGTTTTTTTATCTCATGTATTACAGAATCCATATTTTTCTTAAGCTGAGACTCATATTTTATAGGCATATAGCTATCGAATACGTAACCTATACCTTTTATCTTATGGTAACTTAAATACTTTAAAATACTATTTATTGATCGTCTATCCAACTCCAAATCTAGTTGCCTGATTATAGACTTACGAGTCGAGTCGATGGACAACATTATTAGAAAGTCCTCCATCTTATATTGCCTATATAGGTGGTCAGGAGATGTTAAATCGTGGACCGGTATCCACATATAGGTTAGGATGGACGTGAATTTTTCATCATCATCCACGCTAGAAATTATTGCTAAGGCGTAAATAGGGAAAATAGCATTGAAAATAAAGAAAAAAAACACAGCTGCTGCTATATATACGCTTTTCTTTATGATAGACAGCTTTATGTTGATATCCATAATCAAGATTACTCTTTGTTTATTTAAAATAAAAGGCTTATTGGTGGAGCCGGTAGATTAGTTGAATTTATTTCAGTACTGACGATTATTAACTTCTTCACGCTAGCAGCATTATTACATCATGGTGCATTTTATTATGCAACACCTTTCACCGATATTACCCATAAAATGAGTTATGCCTTTATTTTGGCATGGCTGATTACTATTTCAGACCAGCTACGTATCGTTGTTTTAGTAAGCCTTTATTCTAACAATAAATCATATTTACCACTGTCTTATTTTTATGAGTTAAGTCTGCCGCGAGGATTCAGTCTAAAACATAAGCAAGTAATTTTGCATATAGAAAAAATGGCTTGATCATTTTTTGCGCAGCTTTTTTTGAGTACCAGTCTAAGCTTAGTCGGAACAGACTCTTGGCTGGGCGGTAATGCTTGTTCAGAGGTAATTGAGTTGCATTCCCGGCACCAGTGCCCAACTAGTCGACACCACACAACAGCAATCGTCAGTAGCTCATCAGTTTATCCATACGGACAATGTTCATCATATGTGTGGGCTCCAAATCAAAGCCCCAACTTTTTATATTGCCAAACATGGTTTCAATACTACAGCGCTTACCATAGTCATCTATCATGCTACCCGGCTTTTCAATGGTTACGACGATCAAACATTTTGCCAGAGTTCTACTGGATGCAATATAGAGTGGCGTACCAGATACTTTCTGCTCTGCTTGATTGATTGATGCTAGCACCTCTTCATAACTGGCCAATAGCATCTTTTTGCCTCGATGTTCCGCTGTCAACCATAATCCTGCACGACCATTTATTTTAGCGTAGCCACCAGTCAAACCATTCTTGTCCTATAAACTCACGGTCTATCAGAAAGTCATCAATCCACTTTATCGGAATGAGATTCAGCACGCACACCATCACCGCTATGCTCTAATCGGTATTTTAGCACTCTCTTTTTTTTGTCAAGACACGCCCAAATAATGAGAATTGAAGCCCACTGCCAAGCGATTGATACCACCAGATAGTTGACGTTTTTGGAGGCATGCTTGCAGTTGGCTCATCCATCACAGGGTAAAGCTATTCGCGCCCAAACAGCTCAGAATCAGCCCGCCTAACCACCAAAACTGTAGCCATAATCAGCGAACAATAGCTTTGTACGGCGATAGCTGACTCGATTCCTACCTTCTGCCTGAAATTCTGCAACACACGGTACGGGCTACGCAGTTAGGCCAGTACAAACTGTGCATCGAGCTTAATACAGGCCGATGACCCTTAAGCTTCTAGGCGTCTTTCATATTTAACAACCATAACCTATGCTGGGGTAAAAGATCGTACAGATTATCTTATCGAGGAGTCTCCTCATGCTAGCTATGCCTTGAAAATTAAGAGCTGCATGTTTTTACGACGTACATAGTATGTGGTAGTCAAAGAGTGACCAATGCCACTCTCTTAATAAGGGTTCAAAGAGTCCATAATTCAGAAAATGGTATCACCCAATAATGTGTCAATCGGTGCGTGCTAATGGTGTCTCTGGTTATCGGATAAACTTAAGAAAGCCACTTGGGTTGTGCGACAACTATATTGACAAACACCGGGAGTGTTTTGACAAGAAAGGAGGGGTTTCAAATACAGATGAGCACATAACGGTGATGGATAGTATACTAAGTCTCATTCCGTGAAGTGGCTTGATAACCTTCTGGCAAATCGTTAGTTTATAGGTCGCAAATGGTTAAACTGGCTACGCCAAAACAAATTGTCATGCAGGATTCGGGTTAAAAGTAACAATGTGGTAGAACATAAAGACAAAAGGATTGCCATTGGCCAGCTATGCAGAGGCGTTTCAAATCATATAGTAACTTAGCATAGCAAGCTCTATACTGCCTCTCATCTAACGTTGTAATGGCTTTTGATCTGAAAAACCAGGCAGCATTATAGGTGGCTACGGTAAGCTCTGAGGTATTGAAACACTGGTGCTCAACGACAAATTTGCAAAAAATGATCAAATAACTGTTTTATATCTGCTAGACATTTTGTTTCGTGCATAGCTATGTGTCCACCCTATATGCCATAATAATGATTTCAATGATAGTATTGGTTCAGTAATATCGAAAATAGACTTATTTGTTTGCATCTCTCGCTTTTTATCACCCTCTATCCTATAATTGGATTAAAATACCTATAATGATTGTAACTAGAAGGGATTATGTATATGAAAATTGAAGGAACACAGCCTCCTATACTAAGTCAACATGATTTTGGCGCACAAAATAATGCTGGCGCAGACAAAAATGGTAGAAAGGTAACAACAAATAACACAACAAATAACACAACAAATAAAAATAATTTAGAAAACTCAGAACAAAATGATACAGCTTCGATTTCTGATAGATCAATATCAAAACAAGCCCAAGTCCCTATAAAAATGAGTGAAGTAAAAAGTCTACATAATCTAAGCACATCAAAATATTTGAAAGATGCCGTTGACTTCACTTACTATTTAAAAAACAATAACGCTAAGGTGCACGGCTTTAATTCTGTTAATTTCCATATTAATGAAAAGGCCAGTTCTTGCGTATTAAGTTTCTTTGTTGATAAGGATAATCACAGTGCGCTGGATGGACTTATCGAAAACATAAGAAAGAATCCAGAAAAGCATAAAGAAAAAATGTTTATTCGTAGAAGCGACAACGATCATGTGCCATCTATGCATCAACGATTGCAACCAACTGATTCGCATACTCATAAAAAAATAGACTTTACAGATATGAATGCTGAAGATTTTAAAAGCATGGTTACTGAATTATTTCAAATGGGTAATATACCAGAAAAAGAAGCTGCAAGCTTTGTAGATTTAATGCATTTTTTTGCACAACATCCTGACGAGCCAGGGCTTCAATATGATGACGGTTCCTATGCTGAAAAAGGTGGCAGTAGTGATTTAAAAGACCATCAAGGTAATTCTGAGAAAACGCTGGAACATGTACGTAATGGACCGTACCAATTTAAAACAAATCCTAATTGATATATGTGAAAAGCTGAGTTATGCCCATTACCTATATGCGCCGGAAAACGTCTCATCCGAAGCTTATATATAAATCTAACTGTATCATCGCCAATTTCTGATATCATCCCAATGGATGAAGGATAGGAGATATAAGTGAGCACTAATAAATCTCCTTTTGGCCAGCATAGTTGTCACCTCTTCTAATTCTTCCAGCTTAAGCAGAGGGGGAGCGTAATACTTTAATAATCATTAACAGTTGTAGTTTTTGTTATGAGACTTCAGTATAATCAAGCTGGTTACTCAAGGCGTTGGTTATACGGAAGCCTCGTTAAAAGAAATGACAGAAAAACGATTGTAGAGCTTGCTACTATGCATACCGATGATATAATTAATTGTGTCAAATAATTTCCTGAATAAACACCTCTGCTTCCCCCCAGTCAAAAGGTGCCATGAATTGCTTAGTTATTTTGAATGCAGAAAAATCAACATATTCAGATAAGGCATAGCTGACGCTAATTATTTTCGTTCTTCTTGGGAGCTTTGCCAGCTTCTTTGCTAGCTGAGTAATACTATGGTCACTGAGAGCCGAACCATATAGATATATCACTGTTGCGCCGGAAAAATCTGTTTCCAGAAAATTTTCACAGCGCACATCAAGGTTAAGATTGAAAGATTTCTGTACTCGCCCAAGACGCCAGCAAAATATCGGCACGATCTCAATTGCTGAAACCTTGCACCCTATAATGCAGCTTAGCCACAAACAAGTGTAACCACTACCAGATCCCAGCTCAAAAACATGATCCTTTGCTGAAATATTAGCTGATGTTGTAATTTGATCAAGTGTCGTCAAATAAGTCTCACCATATAAAAGCTCATCAAATTTTTTATGCTTCCATTTATAGCTGAGACTACACTGATAAGGGTTGCGGAAAAGATAACGATACTTAAGATGACACCAAGAAAAAGCAAAACGCTTTCTTGGAAAGTAGCGTCTAGCCACCCTGCAAAACTCAATTACGTCCTTTGCCCTGATGGATAACCCAAAAACAAACTGCTGAAATATTTTTATGATAGCTTTACACCTGCTTCCCTTCAACCGAGGGGCTGTTGACTCCTGTCGCTAACTCCAGCCACCTATTACTCCTAGGCCATGGGATTTCGTTCGCTTGTAACCTACCCATGGCTTCAATGGTAACTGGTATAATTATCAATACTCTTTCATTAATGGAGCAAGTCTTTCATTATCACTGTTTATCCGCTTTAAAAGCGTGTTTGATACTCTATAGTTGCGTATGCAGTGACCTGTACCTAATGCGAATACTCCGCTAGTTGTGAGTATAACTGCAAGAAACCCTTGATAAATATCATTTTCAACTTCTATGTCGTGTATTTCCTTTCTCCTACTTAGAGATACATCTTTTCCTGTAACTGAAAGTGCTACTGCCGTGCAGCTGTCACTATATATATTATTACTGCCCGTATTCAGCATGCATTGACACCAGTCAGTTGCGTCTGTAGAATGTGTTGAATCTTCGTTCACAGACATACGGTCGAAAAGAAGCTTACAGCCAGCCGTCATAAGCGCAATTTTTCCAGAATTAATTAAGAGGTTCGCTGTCGTATTTGTAATGAAATCAAATATTTTATTAGGATGTCCTTTTTTACAAGCAAAATCTGGATTAATATTATATTTGCTGCAGATGCTAGCCAACCGCAAAGATATACCCTTAAGAATAATACTTGCCAGCTGACTCTTCACCTCGCTATCATTTATGGAGTTCGTAAATGCTGTTAACTCGTATGATAATAATGGTACAAAATCACTCTCACCCTCTACCGCTTTAAACGAGCCTATCTGAAGTAATTGCACGATATAATTTAATAAGCCTAATTTCCCACACTCATCATAACATTCATTCATCACGGTCCATATGTATTGCTCATGATAATCATCACTGCTTATATCGTTATCACTTAGTGTCTTTTCTTTTATTGTAGGGCATCTATTTTTCTTGCATTCATGATTATCAGCAATCTGGTTTTGGTTTTTATTATCTATGTTTTCATGGCGTTTATGCTTGCCTTTACTATTATAGAGTGTGTCATCGACGCCTTCTATTTCATGATAACTTAAATACTTTAAAATACTATGGATTGACCTTTGGCTCAGCTCTAACTGAATTTGACTCAATATCAACTGCTGAGCCGATGGTATGCACAATGCCAGTAAAAAGTCCTCCATCTTCTGTTGCCGGTCAGGGTAATCAGGAGCAATTAGCTTGCTGGGAGGTATCCACATGTAAGTTATCATAGATGTTAATATTTCATCATCATCCGTGCTAGAGATTCCTGCTAAGGCGTAAATAGGTAAAATAACACCCAAGACAAAACAAAAAACCGCAATTACTGCTATCGGTACGTTTTTTTTGACAAGAGATAATTTATTTTTAGTGTTCATCATTCCTAGACCGCCAGTATATACTACTTCCCTTGAGAAGCTGCTGTTAACTGCTTTCGCTCAGCCATCTACTAATAGGGATATCATGGGCTTCATCGTTCGTCGTCTACTCACACCGTCAATGGTATCTGGTATAGCTACCAAACCGGTGCGAAAAAACACTAGCTTACAGAGTAGTTGAATTTGGTATCGTTCAGTCAGAGGTGACTGCTTGTAGTTATTCTTCTAGCGACAACTTAGCTTGGTTGCATAACGGCTGTTAAGTTGATTCTAGTGGATTGATTATTGTGAAAATCTAGGCTGCTCTTGTTATAATACGTGCTCTTATTATAACAAGTGATCTTCTCATCATAGAGATGGTGTATAGTGGGTCGTGTGGGATTCGAACCTACGACCAATTGGTTAAAAGCCAACTGCTCTACCAACTGAGCTAACGACCCAATGCGCTACTTACGGATGGTATACGTACACAAATTAATATACGGCATTATAAGCATCAGAGCAACAACTTAAATAACTAAATTTTACTCTGAGTAACTTCATCGTACTTCTAACACTTTACTCGCCCGTTTCTCCCGATGCATCTCTAATAATGGCTCCCTGAGTTGGACTCGAACCAACGACCCAATGATTAACAGTCATTTGCTCTACCAACTGAGCTATCAGGGAATTGTTTGCAATTATTCGTTGCCTTAGCCTGCGAAAGGCTATATCAAATATGGTGGGTCGTGTGGGATTCGAACCTACGACCAATTGGTTAAAAGCCAACTGCTCTACCAACTGAGCTAACGACCCAAAATCTTACTTCAAAACAAAAAACACATCTTCACGTTAATGGTTCATAACTTAACCACATTATCACTGACTACCCTTAGAGGTTTTGGAAGCCTCTTCGCTTGCTGCCTACCACGTATTTAGTGGCAGTGGGTTGCATCAAATTGGCTCCCCGAGCGGGACTCGAACCAGCGACCCAGCGACCCAGCGACCCAGTGATTAACAGTCATCTGCTCTACCAACTGAGCTATTTTTTATACCCACTCCCCAGTATAAGGTGTGCCGTTGCGCTATCGCTTACCACAATCACCTGCTACTCGTAGGCAGATAAGACGTATTTCACTTGCCACTTACTCACATATTGTAGCGAGTATAACAATCACAACGTATTACCACCTACGGATGCGAATATTAACAAAATCCTCACCAGAGTCAAGCTCTTACTGAAATATTTTCGCAGAAAAACAATATGATAGACAAATAAAACAACACCTTGCCTGATCTATACTCGTAACACAGGAAAATGTATAGCCACTCCTCCTGAAAGCGAGATGCTTTTTACAGCTCTCACTTACTCACTCATGCAGCTTGTAGATTCACTAGGCTACCACCTACTCCCACCTAATGGGAGCAGTATTACAACCTTTTTGCATTTTCAGCCAAATAGTTAGAAACTCCATTCGGGGTAGCTGTCATTCCTTTCTCCCCTTTTTTCCAGTTAGCAGGGCACACTTCACCATTTTCTTCATGAAATTGCAATGCTTCAACGAGACGCACCAACTCATCCATGTTTCGCCCTAAAGGCAAATCATTAACAATCTGAGAGCGAACCATACCATTTTTATCAATAAGGAATGCTCCGCGGAAAGCAACGCCACCATCAGATTCAACATCATAATTTTTGGCAATCCCGTGGGTCATATCTGCGGCTAGAGTATACTTCACCGGACCAATACCACCTTTTTCTACAGGAGTGTTCCGCCATGCATTATGTGTAAAATGAGAGTCAATGGATACACCAATTATTTCTACACCCAACTCACGAAATGTGGGAATACGATTATCTAAGGCAATAAGCTCAGAGGGGCAAACGAAAGTAAAATCAAGAGGATAGAAAAACAGAATGCCGTACTTGCCACGGATAGCTTCAGAGAGGGTGAAAGAATTAACAATCTCGCCGTTACCAAGTACAGCAGGAACAGTGAAATCCGGTGCTTTTTTACCAACCAATACGCCCATGCGTTTAATCTCCATCAACTAAGTAACAAAAGTGTATCCACAAAATGTGGGAAAAAGCTTTCTTATAAGATAACAGCGAACCAGTATGACCATACACCTACCCATAGCCGTAGACCATAGTATCATGCAAAAAAAAAGCAATCTACTTGTTTCCATTGGCGATGTAAGGTTATGTGTTATTCTCATTCATCCAAATAACCTACTATTAGTAAGCTTATAGGGCGTTCTTAATGGTAACGGTATAACTTTTAGTATATCTGTTTGAAAATACACCTCTCGGAAAATGCAAAGCCAATATTAAATCAGCTACTGAGCATCTTCATTTTCTGGTTTGCCGACAACTTCAGAAATAATTTTTTGTAAGTCGCCACTATTGTACATATCAAGCATAATATCGCTACCACCTATCAGCTCACTTTTTATCCATAACTGAGGAAAGGTTGGCCAGTCGGCATATTTAGGCAAACTCGCCCTAACATCAGGGTTAGCTAAAATGTCAACATAAGCAAATTTTGCACCACAATCAATTAAAACTTTGACTGCTTGGGAAGAAAAGCCACACTGAGGCAACTTTGGCGACCCTTTCATGTAGAGTAAAATGTCGTGGGATGCGATTTGCTCTTTTATTGTATCTATAATATCCATAAAGTAATCTCCGAATAGTTAGTTAAGAATGGCACATGTTAATAGAACTGATTAATTTGATCTATAGGTGTCACTTTTTTATCACCTCCTACCAGCCTCTTGCCATAATGCTTAATACAGCCAATTTTTTAGTTACGACTGCCTTAAACACCAAGAATAAACCACCAGCAAAGCCCCGTAGACATAAAAATTAGTACTCCAGCAACAGCAATGATTAAACCAATTTTCATCCATTCGTTGGTGCTGTGATAACCATACCCGAGTAATAATGGATTTCGAGCATGACTATATGTGCTCAGGTTACAGCCAATATTAGTGATCCCAGCTATAGCCAGTATTCGCTTGTTCTTATTCAGCTTGTTGTAGAACGTGCTCTTTTCCTCAGTATTAAGGTTAGTGCCCGACATGCTTTTTACTCTCTAGCTTACAAGTAGTCAAACTGAAGAATGCTGACTACTTCAGTTTGCAGGTTCTTTTTTTTGAAACCGTACGATTAGTAAGTGTTTAATTACACACATTACCATTGAAGATATGAGGTTGTTGACTACTTTCATCTATTCAATGGTAACCGGCATAGCTGCGAAACAGGTCTGCTACTAACGCCAACAGTCCGCTCAATTTATAACTCTTGCCCCAACAAAGACAGAAATACATTGGACATGCGTACAGAAAATCATAGCATTAAGATTATTAAGGATGTGGGGGAGTGATTAAAAAAATAAGATGTTTTCACTGCTCTGAAAAAAGAGCTAGAACGATGGAGTGCTATTAAGATAGATGAAGTAATTAGTCTTAGGACTTTGGCTTACCTTCAAACCACATGGCCTCTATTACCGGGTAAAAAGGTTCTCCAGTTTTTGGTCTCCTATAATGTTTCCAGTACGCCATATGTATCTGATTGCTGTGCCACTTTGGAATCACGTAATAACCCCATAGCAAGACGCGGTCCAATGCTTTAGTGATGTTAATAATATCTTTGTAATCTAGTGCGCGCCTTAACTGGTCGGTCAGAGCATCAGCCGCTGGATTTTTAACTCCAGCCAAATTATTACTGCCATACCTCTCTGCCGCATCACCGCTCCAGCTGTTAGCCTGCTCCAATCCTGGAAAAGTGGAGTGAATAAATCGCCAATTGACCATATCAAAATCGAATGTTTTGACTCTTTTTCGAAATCGGCTGGTATCGAGGGTTTTAATATTCATTTTTATACCAATCTCAGAAAGATTTTTTCGGAATAATGCAACCATCCGCTCATCTTCAGCTGACTCCTGTAGAAGACTGAAAATCATGGCGATACCGGTTTTTTTTTGCATCATTATCCCATCTTTTAACTCCCAGCCAGCCTCTTGTAACAATGCAACTACTTCTTGCTTATGTTTACGGCTGCCTACATCGGCAGAAACAGTTAGGGGAAGAGATTTACTGAACAGTTCTGTAGGAAGATATTGTCTAAATGGCTCCAGCAGTGCTAACTCATACTTCGATGGAAGGCCTGTGGCTGCTAGTGGTGTTTTGGAGAAAAAGCTGGTTGTCCTTGTGCATTCAGAGTACAGCAGATATTTATTGACCCAGTCAAAATCAAATAGCTGCAGTAATGCGCTTCTAACTAGGGGGTCCTGAAATATAGATTTTCTCGTATTAAAAACAAATGCAGACGTCCCGAAAGTATGGAGAAGGGGGGCGCTCTCAGTAATAACATCGCCTTTTTTTACCGCTGGAAAATTGTAGTTCTGGTTCCAAGACTTTGCATCAAGCTCATAACGAAAATCATAGAGCCCTGCTCGGAATGCTTCTATTGATGCGTGAACGTCACGATAATAGTCAATGCGTACCCTATCAAAATTATACTTTCCTTTGTTAACAGGTAGATTCTTAGCCCAGTAATCTTGCACACGCTCGTAGGTAATTGATCGACCAAATTCAGTTTTGTTCACTTTCATTGGCCCGCTTCCCATTGGTGGGGATGTGAGCGCGGCATTGAATGCGCGGCCTTTCCAAAAATGCGCAGGCATGACTGGCAAGAATGCAATAAAAGCTAGCACCTTGATACCGCGCTCAGATTTTAAGTGAAAAACTACTCGGTCGTGGGACTCCGCTTTTGCACTTAATACATCTGCACAGTTACTTTTAACAAATGGAGAGCCGGACTCTTTAAGTAAATTAAAGCTGAATGCAACATCGTTCGCGGTCACCGGTTTGCCATCATGAAACCGCGCCCTTGCATCTAAGTTGAAAGCAACCCACTGGAGATTATCTGGGTACTGAATGCTTTTTGCCAATAATGGGTAAAGGGTGTATGGCTCATCAGCAGAGCGGATCATCAGGCAGTCGTAGAGAAGATATAAACCACCTGCCGGTTGTCCTTTGCCTGCATACTGATTCAGAGTATCGTAAGTGCCTATCTCAGCTAATGTCAGGGTCCCTCTTTTGGGTGCGTTGGGGTTAACATAATCAAAATGTTTAAAGTCATCTGGGTAAGCAGCCTTACCTATCAAAGGCAAGCTATATTGAGTATTTATATGAGCTGGTGTCGGATCTGCTGAAAGAGTGCTTGTTTTTGTTGCTAACAAGCAGCTAATCACTAACAACCATCTTTTATACATGACCACTATTTATCGTTAACAGTAATAGGATTATACCCGTTACCATTGAAGGCTGTGGGGTTGTTGAATGCTCTTACTCACCCCAATCACTTTCATCTGGCTTATCTCGTTGGTCGCCTGCCCAAACCTTCAATAACTGGTATGTGTTGACTCAAGTGGATGCAAAATATCGATGGGGGATAAGGATGATCTTGCTCACTCCAGTCGCCAACCTTACGAATTACTAAGGGTTTTGTCTCTTACTACCTTTCTACATATCAAGCTATTTTTGATAAATTGTTTTTTTTATATGGCAGCCGCCAGGAATATCAAGTGTAATGTCACTAGAAGCATAGCAGCAGCAGGGAAGGATTCTGCCATCAGGCACAAAAGCCACTGGTTCAGAGCCGTACTCTACTGTTCCGTCAATTAAATCTAACTGGCAACTGCCGCAAAAACCTTCACGGCATTGGTATTCGGCATCAATCCTCTGCGATTCAAGTGCCTCCAGTAATGTCATTTCAGAACGAGGAATAAAGCTGAAACCGTCCATGATCTTCACAATGTGGGCCATAATATGCTTCCGCAGGCAAAATTAACGTGCTTTTGGCGCCACAAGTGTTTATTTAAAGACAACACCCTCGCACCTTCTATACCCAAAGCATTTGGAGCTACTACACGACGGCAAGTTAGCGAGGCCGCAGAAGATTAGGAGTACTAAGCAACTGTGGTGAGCCAACGCTGACAACAAAGTAGCAACTGCAAATTATTTAAGTATACCCTCCTTAAAAAGTCAAAAAACAAAATTATCTTTTTGTTTCTTTAATTATTTGTCCTCAGCATTGCTATTTTGCAAAATAGCCACACACTCACTCTTGAACGTAATCTTATAAAGCAAAATCACTGAAATCCTCTGCCTGTACTTCACTGTCAACCTGTCCCACAAGGTAAGAACTAACCTCTACCTCCTGTGGAGCTACTTGCACATGATCACTATTAAGCCAACTGTTCATCCAGGGAAGAGGGTTTTGTTTGATAGCATAGGGGGCATCAAAGCCAATAGATAACATGCGCTGGTTAGTAATGTAGTCAATATATTGCCCGAGAATATCCTTATTTAAACCAATCATTGACCCGTCACGAAACAAGTATGTTGCCCATTCTTTTTCCTGCTCCGCAGCAGATATAAATATCTCACGGGCATCATCATGTAGCTCCACAGCTATTTCGGCCATTTCCGGATCATCTTTTCCTTCAGCCATTATCTGTAACATATGCTGGGTACCAGTTAGATGAAGAGCTTCGTCCCGTGCAATTAGCTTTATAATTTTGGCATTTCCTTCCATAGTTGAGCGCTCGGCAAAAGCAAAGCTACAGGCAAAGCTTACATAAAAACGGATAGCCTCAAGTACATTAACGGCCATCAGCGTTAGGTAAAGCTTACGCTTCAAGTCCCTAACCGATACATGAACAATCTTGCCGTTAATGGTGTGTGTTCCTTCTCCTAGCTCGTTGTAGAGGTTAACGCCACTTATAAGGGTGTCATAATAGCAGGTAATGTGACTTGCGCGATTTATAATAGCTTCATTAGTAACAATATCATCAAAGACCTGGCCTGAGTCTGTCATAGTATTACGAATAATATGCGTGTAGGAGCGTGAGTGAATAGTTTCACTAAAAGCCCAAGTTTCTATCCATGTTTCTAGCTCAGGTAGAGAGACTATTGGTAGTAATGCAACGTTTGGGGATCGTCCTTGAACAGAGTCCAGCAATGTTTGATATTTTAGATTACTGAGAAATATGTGCTTTTCATGCTCAGGTAGAGCAGAAAAGTCCATACGATCTGTAGATAGGTCAACCTCTTCCGGCCTCCAGAAAAACGACAACTGTTTCTCAATAAGTTTCTCGAAAACTATGTGTTTCTGCGTATCATAACGAGAAACGTTAACGTTTCGACCAAAAAACATGGGTTCTAGTGTGGCGTCAAATTGTTCTTTATTAAATGTTGTGTAGCTCATGAGTTCTATCTCATTAAGGCCAACTAGTTGACCTTTTTTCTGTTTTAGTGACCTAGTTTAAATGAAGAGAAGTTGTCAACACCTCCCTCATATGAGGGAGAACAAGTACCCTACTATTCAAGCCAAAGTTATCCGGGTTCCTATTTTTAATTTTTTATATCTATACCCACCCTCCTGAAGGTATGGGATTGCTAATTACTCTAACCACCCCAAATCACCTGCTGCTCGCAGGCTTATAGAGGCTACACTCATTTGTTGCCTATCCACACCCTCAACTGTGGCTGGTATGCTTACTCGTTATGGATGTGATTTCAAATTTTACAAGCACCTCCTTCGCAGTCATCATCAATATCGCTATTCATATCTGATGCGCCATCCCTAGTATTGTGGTAATACAGCGTTTTTATACCTAGCTTATAAGCGGTTAGCATATCCTTCAGCAGTAGTTTCATAGGAACTTTACCATCCTTAAACCGACTAGGATCATAATTGGTATTGGTAGATATAGTTTGATCTACAAATTTTTGCATAATAGCAACTAGCTTCAGGTAGCCATCATTACTTTCAATATCCCACAGCAGCTCGTAGCTATTCCGTAACTCTTCAAACTCAGGTGCTACTTGCTTAAGAATGCCATCCTTACTAGCCTTAACGCTGACGTAGCCTCTTGGAGGCTCGATGCCATTAGTGGCATTACTGATTTGTGAAGAGGTTTCTGAAGGCATAAGTGCCGTCAAGGTGGAATTGCGCAACCCGTGCTTTCTAATATTTGCACGCAGGCTTTCCCAATCATACCGTAATGGTTCATTGCAAACTTCGTCCAGATCCTTCTTATACGTATCAATAGGAAGCAATCCTTGCGAGTAAGTTGTCTCATTAAATTTAGGACAGGCACCAACTTCTTTAGCAAGCTTATTTGAGGCTTTCAGTAGATAATACTCTATTGCTTCAAAGGTTCTGTGTGTTAAACCATTAGCGGAACCGTCAGAGTAGCGAACACTATTTTTAGCTAAATAGTAAGCAAAGTTAATAACACCAACGCCTAAAGGTCTACGTCCCATAGTGGCATTGCGTGCCGCTGGCAGAGGGTAATCCTGGTAATCCAACAAATTATCCAATGCTCGCACTAACAGATCTGCCAGATCTTCCAGCTCATCTAGACTCTTTAGCTTACCCAGATTAAAAGCCGCTAGTGTACAAAGTGCAATTTCACCTTCTTCATCAAAAGCATGCTTGAGAGGTTTGGTAGGCAGCGCAATCTCCAAGCAGAGATTACTTTGGCGAATTGGCGCTAAAGCAGGATTAAATGGGCTATGGGTATTGCAGTGATCAACATTTTGCAGGTAAATTCGTCCGGTGCTGGCGCGTTCAGAAGCAAACAGTGAAAACAGTTCTACAGCTTTTAGTGTTTTCTTACGAATGCTGTCGTCTTGTTCGTACTTTGTATATAACTCGTCAAAACGAGCTTGATCTGCAAAAAAGGCATCGTAAAGACCAGGAACATCGTTTGGGGAAAACAGTGAGATACTCCCTCCTTGGATCAGACGCTGATACATTAGCTTGTTAAACTGAACACCATAATCTATATGGCGAACTCTGTTTTCCTCTACCCCCCGATTATTTTTAAGAACGAGCAAACTTTCCGCTTCATAATGCCAAATAGGATAAAACAACGTAGCAGCACCACCGCGTACTCCACCCTGAGAGCAAGATTTAACGGCAGTCTGAAAATGCTTGTAAAAAGAAATACAGCCCGTATGAAATGCCTCACCGTTACGGATAGAGCTGCCAATAGCACGTATCGCGCCGGCATTAACGCCTATTCCAGCCCTTTGACTGACGTACGTAACTATAGCGCTGGATGTGGCGTTAATAGCATTTAGTGAGTCTGCGCACTCAATCAATACGCACGAACTAAACTGACGAGTGGGTGTTCTAACACCAGCCATAATGGGTGTAGGCAGGGATATTTTAAAAGTAGATACGGCATCATACAAACGATGAATGTAATTCATTCGAAGTTTTTTGTCATAATTGGCAAACAAGCAAGCACCTATCATCATATAAAGTATCTGGGGGCTTTCATAATAAGCTCCTGTTATACGGTTCTGAACTAAGTACTTGCCTTCTAGTTGCTTTACTGCAGCATAACTAAAATCCATATCGCGACTATGATCAATATAACCATTCATTTCGTCGAACTCTGCTTCCGTGTAATCTTCTAATACATGCTTGTCGTATTTTTTCTGTTCCACCATCTTCGTCACTTGCTCATAGAGTCCTAGGGGCTCAAATTTCCCATAAGCTTTTTTACGCAGATGGAAAATAGCTAGCCTTGCAGCTAAGTACTGGTAGTCTGGTGTTCGCTCAGAAATAAGATCAGCTGCTGACTTAATCAGGGTTTCATGGATGTCAGTAGTTGGCATGCCTTCATAGAACTGAATATGGGATTTTAATTCAACTTCAGAAACAGAAACATTACTCAACCCCTCGGCCGCCCAAGTAATCACTCGATGGATCTTCTCCAAGTCAAGCTGCTCATTTCCTCCGTCACGCTTAGTGACTAGAATGTTTTTGTTCATCAATTCCTTACCTCTGCACTCAATGTAAATATAATAATTAAAATTTATGAGTGCATGAAAGAAGTTAAATTTACCAGAGAGGAAATCAGCCATGCATCACAGCACACGACGAGCATCACCCTGAAAAGGGTTCTATACCCATACCCCTTGAAGCCGTGGTTATGGTTGGCTGTCCCCACCCCCCCATCACCTGTTACTCATAAGGTCATAGGGCTTCTCTTGTTTGTTGCCAACTTTCACGTTCAATGGTAACGGGTATACAAAGCATATACACGAATAAGATAATGTGATGCGGTATAGATTTCAAGCTAGTAAAAGATCACAGGTACTGCTCACAAGTTGTTCATAAGTGTGCATAAGTCGTGCAGAACCTTGCTATTAGCATATGTAAGCACGTTGTTTTTTTTCTACGAAAAGTTTTCTTTGCAAGATCTGTTAGGCGACTTTTATAATGAGATTCCTGTATATACCCGTTACCATTGAAGGCGTGTAGATGATTGGATGAGCGGTAGCCGTCAACAATCCCACCCATTCAATGGAAATGAGTATATCTTGCAAAAAATATAAACTGTGGAGCTTGCGTTTGATGAAGTCAGATATTGAAATTTCCCGCAGCGCTCACCTGTCTAATATATCCTCAATCGCTGCCCAGCTCGGTCTTAATACTCAATATATTGAACCATACGGTCACTACAAAGCAAAAGTAGCTATCAATGCCTTGCAAGAACTTTCCGAGCAATCAAGCCAGAAAGATGGAAAGCTTATTTTGGTCAGTGCCACAACTCCTACTCCCTTTGGAGAGGGTAAAACTGTAACAACCATTGGTCTTACCATGGGGCTTTCCATGATAGGGAAAAAGGCCATTAGCTGTATCAGGCAAGCTAGTATGGGGCCAGTTTTTGGTGTTAAAGGCGGCGCAGCCGGAGGCGGTTATGCGCAAGTAGCGCCTTTAGAAGATGTCAATTTGCATCTGACCGGCGACATTCACGCCGTAAGCAGCGCCCATAATCTCGCCGCAGCGGCACTAGACAGCAGACTTTATCACGAAGAAAGGGAAGGATATGATGCATTTGAGAAACGCAGCGGCCTGAAAGCCTTAAAAATAGACCCAGAACGCATTACTTGGAGGAGGGTTGTAGATCACAATGACAGAGCACTACGAACAATAACAACTGGGCTTCCTGGGGCTAACGATACAATTAATCTTAATGGTATTCCCCTAACTAACGGTTTTGATATTACTGCTGCATCAGAGTTAATGGCCATACTAGCACTCACCGATAGCCTCAAAGATATGCGACAACGTATTGGTAATATTGTTCTTGCTTATAATAAAAATAGGGCGCCAATCACAGCAGAGGCGCTAAAAGTAGCAGGTGCAATGACGGTTATCATGAAAAACACCATTAACCCTACCTTGATGCAGAACTTGGAAGGCGGTGCCTGCTTTATTCATGGTGGGCCTTTTGCGAATATCGCCCATGGAAACTCTTCAATTTTAGCGGATAAGCTAGCATTAAAGCTCTCGGAGTATGTTGTAACAGAAGCCGGTTTTGGCTCAGATATGGGTTTGGAGAAATTCTGTAACATCAAAGCCCATTATTCGGGTAAAACACCTGACGCAGTGGTTCTTGTCTGCTCATTGCGGGGATTAAAATCCCACTCTGGTCAATTTACTTTAAAACCAGGTCTTCCTTTAGATAAAGGCATGATTGAACCTAATCCAGAGGCTTTAAATAAAGGCATTAGTAACCTGAGCTGGCATATAAATAACGTTAAACGCTACGGCCTCCCCGTTGTTACTGCAATCAACCGTTTCCCAGAAGATAGCAAACAAGAAATTGATTGGTTGCTAAACAAAGCTGTGGAACTGGGTACAACAAAAGTAGCAGTAAGTGATGCTTTTTGCCTTGGAGGCAATGGAGCCACAAGTTTAGCTCAAGCAGTGGAAGAAGCCTGCAATCACAAGTCTAAATTCCAGCGGCTATACCCTATAAATGTGGGCATTAAGGAAAAAGTAACACAGTTGGCAATAAACGGTTATGGTGCTGGTCAGGTAAAATTTACAAGTCACGCTCTACAGCAAATCGAACAGCTTGAGGAAGATGGCTATGGCTTGTTACCTATCTGTATGGCAAAAACACCCTTATCCATATCTCATGATCCAACTCTCAAAGGTTGCCCTAAGGGGTTTGAGTTTCCCATTCATGAAGTTCGATTATCTGCTGGCGCTGGATTTGTCTATATTATCTCTGGTCAAATTATGACTATGCCAGGCTTGGGTTCAAATCCAAATTTTATGTCTATTGATATTGACCAGGATGGTATAATCACAGGTTTAGACTAGCGTATATACCCCCACTTGACGCTGAGAGGGGCTGGTTGTTGACTGCTAGCACTTTATTAGTGGTAACAGGTATGTGTTTTTCGCTCAACCAGTATGACTACTCAGTGTTTAGACCCAAAGCATTTCAAATTGCTACTAGCCAGCAAGTAAGCGAAGCCCCGTGAGCCTACGAGTAGTAGGTGATCGGGGTGAGCGAACGCAGCCAACAACGTAGCAACGTGAAAGGCGACGGGTATAGACCCTTTACCCATCACGGTATCTACTTCCCAATAACCTAGTGTTTCACGCGTTTCTACTTCAGCTGGTAGGTCTGCTATATTGCGCTTATTGGAAATTCTGCCTCGACTATCATAAGCCTTGTAGCGTTTACATCCTCCCTTTTGAGCACAACGCAAGTGCTTTCATAGCAAGCCGCATTTCTTTTTATCACGCCAAATATATCGATAAATAGTTTCATGGCTAAAGCAACGTACACCTATCCGTTTTAAGTAACCCGTAATCTGTTCAGGACTCCATTGTTTATGTAAGAGTTGCCTAATGATCACGTAATCCTTTTCTGTAAAATGTTGGTTTCTCCTTGAACGTAGACGTCGAGTTCTTGTCCTTTGCAGCGCCCTGATGGGTCGATATGAGCAACCATTATGCCAACAAGTATTGCGTTGGAATTCTCGATATATGGTACTTCGGTGTTTTCCGATAGCTGTGGCAATGTCCGTAAAACTTGATCCTTACCATTTTGGCGCAACTACCATATATCTATCACCCTCGGTAAGCTGTTGATACTTCATAGGTTTTTACTTCGTGATTGGAGCAAAAAACTAAGGGTATCGCAGTTCATCGTTTTTATTAAATTGGGTGTCGCACTTAGTATATGAATTCGGCGGTTATAACAGAATCTGGGGTTGTCTTAATGCTGTTTTAGATGAGGGTGACTTAATCTGTGTGGATTCTGGTAAATTAATCCATAAATAATTCGTCTGTGATGGTTCGCATACTGTCGAGACCACAGTGATGAACAAGCTTCATTCTGTTGTCAAGATGGAGATGAATGGGATCGCAAGGCGGTAGTATTTATACTCAAAAAAAGGATCTAAATAAACAGCTTTTTGCTTGTGATAATAGGGAAGTGGTTGAGATGAAATGGGCCTGCGATGGTGGCATATATAGGGAGTACTCTGACGAGAGTGATGAAAGAATCTATGGCGAAAATCCTGGCTGCTTTCCTTGTTTAGATAGAGGGTTTGCTCTTCGTGAGTATTGCTGTAATGGCAAGAACGACTGTGCTGACGGCAGTGATGAAGGCTCGGTTTTTCTTTCTGTTGCTTCTGTTGCTTCTACTGCTATCTATACTGCGGTTATTGATATGATGTTTTCTACAGGAGGCTTGATAACAGCTGGAGTTCTAATAGGCTCGGCCTGTACTTTTATGCTTGCAAAGAACAGATGTAAAAAAGCACCAAAGTGCCGTTTGCATAGCTTGTAACCCCTATTACTAAGCCTGTTATTTATCTATGTGGTCTTTGTGGTTATCAATAAGCCTACACGAGCAGTAAATATTAGGATAATCAACAGAATGGCACAAAATAGCACGAAAGAGCTATATCTGGTATCGTTGAAGATACTGGATTTTAACATTGTTTTTCTTTATTCTTCTCTCATGCAAAAAATCACTCTCACGTATTGAATTCGCTTGGGTATATACTTGTTATCATTGCATGTATGGAATAGGAGGCAAACGAAGGAACCCCATACAGTTTACGAATAGTGTTGTTAGGGTGAGGTTGTTAACTGCTCTCTCTTCCCAATCACTTATTACTCATAAGCTCATGTAGTTTCGCTGTCGTCTACCCCCACTCTTAATGGTAACTGGTATAGGTCAGCTCTGTTGATGCTAGTATTGTCATTTATCAGTAGAATATGGAGTAAAGCTCCTTAAAATAGGTACGCTTTTTGCTGACTACTAATCTTTGTTCAGAGCAAGGAGGTGCAACAGGTCATACTCATGAAAAATATATTATTTAAAAAAGACATCATCTCCGTATCAGACCTCAGCCGGAATGCTATAGAGCTGATTCTGAAAACTGCTGCTGAACTAAAACATAAACCTAACCCAATTTTATTGAAAGATAAGGTTATTGCCAGTTGTTTTTTTGAGCCATCAACCAGAACCCGCCTCTCTTTTGAGGCTTCTATCCAAAAGCTTGGTGGTTCATGTATCGGGTTTGCTGATGACAACAACACGTCTCTTGCCAAAAAAGGGGAAACCCTTTCAGATACTATCAAGGTCATTAGTTCTTATGTTGACGCTATAGTAATGCGTCACCCACAGGAGGGGTCTGCAAAGCTAGCTTCGGAATATTCTTCTGTGCCTATTGTAAACGGTGGGGATGGAGCCAATCAACATCCAACTCAGACCTTGTTAGATTTATTCAGTATAAAGGAGTGTCAGGGAACAATTGACAATATTAATGTAGCCTTGGTTGGTGATTTAAAGTATGGAAGAACCGTTCACTCATTAGTTCAGGCGCTCTCTTTGTTTAATGCCAGCTTCAGTTTTTTATCTCCCAGTGCTTTAGCCATGCCTAGCTATATTCTTGATGAACTGGACGCCAAAAGAATAAAGTATAGCAAGGCATCTTCTATCAAAGAAATTGTTACTACGTCTGATATCGTCTACATGACTAGGGTCCAGAAAGAGCGTTTTGATGAAGCTGAATTCAAAGATATTACTACTCGTTACATGCTAACCAACGAAATCCTGAAAAAAGCTCCTACACATTTGAAAGTACTTCACCCACTACCCAGAATTGATGAAATCAGCGTGGATGTAGACAGCAGCCCCCATGCTTACTATTTTCAGCAAGCACAAAATGGCATTTATACCCGCCAAGCATTACTGGCATTGATTCTTAATGAAAATATTTGAGGAGATAAAAGCTTCTGAGAGAAGCCATTTACCAGAGTAGCATTAAGACTAATTCATTGTTGCTGTTATGAAATCACTCTATAATCCGTAGGACATCATCCAATTTATAGTGAAATAAGGATCGAGGCTTATGAAGTTTCTCATGTTTACCAAAGCCTGCTTTATGACGAATTGAGATTGCTTTTCTAGAGTATCCTCATGAATAGTACACAAAGCTCTACTGCTTACACCTGTTACAAAGTTTCTTGATGTATCATCAAATTCAGGTGCATGCATCATCTTTGTCACGCACTGATGATAGGCATAATAATTACTATTAAATTTCCGCAGAGCGCGGCGTTGTCTTGTTCCCACGCAGGAGTGGGAACGAGTAAAGGCACTTATTGACCAGAGCCTTATTGGTTATTTACCGATCGCTTGTTAAGCAGATCTCCCCAGATAAGAGCATGAACTTTCCCTGCGTAACTGCCTCATTTACGGTGGCCGGTAAATCACTTGGCTTCGTTGTCTTGTGCCAACTAGCCTTCAGCCTACGCCTAGTATGATGTTCTTGTTCATCAGCTCGCAGTTTTGCTAGCGGCTTGACCGCCAAGGATGGCGGGAATGCAGGTTTTGCAGGAGCAAAAAACTGCCCTTCAGACACAACCTCGCGGTAGCGCCCTTGCCATTCGCTAGTAGTTAACATATAATAACGGTTTGTCGCTAAAGACGGTGATCTTCCTACAGAGGACTTCCACCTCATTAGTTCATGCCCATGCTGGGCGTACACAAGGCGCTGCACCTTACCGCTATTCCGCTACTCTCCATAGAGGCAGGTGAGCTTGGTCATTATGTGCAATGCAAGCTACGTAATAGACACTTAATGTATTATTAACAAAATTTAAAGGAGATATTTATGGCAAAAGGTCAAGATTCAAAAAAGGCAATTAAAAAGAAGCCTGAAAAAACAATGAAAGAAAAACGAAAAGAAAAAAAGGAAAAAAAGGAAAAAGGCCGATAAAACACATGTGTAGGTTCCTAGTAAAATATTGCTGAATTTACATGAAATAAATACATAATAAGTCTGTCAACAGTACCCACTTGAAACTGAAAACTGGACTTCACTGACCTTCAGCTTGTTACAGATTTTTTGTAGCAAGAATTAAGTAATTAGAATGTAAATAGCACAAGGTATTTTTTATATATTGAATTGAAGATTATTTATTGGAAATAATTTTAAAGATTAAAAACGTCAAGTCTTTTGATGGTTTACACATAACAATAACGTCCAAGGGATTTGCTTAAAGGAGAGTCAGAATTTAGGTGCAATTGAATCATCAAAAAAGACAGGGCACGAATCATATTCATTGCACAGTGTGTAATGGCCTTACTGCGTAGCCGTTCCACTAATGTTATGATTGAATAAAAGAGACATTAACATATTTGCAGATTGTGACTGGCTTGTCTTACACATAAAAACGACTACTGACCTTTACTTCCCAGTGGTGTTTTGTTATCATCCATGCTGTGTTAGATGCAAGAGATAAAAAAAGCGGTACAGCCTTAGTATTCTAAAATATGGATAGAAGGACGGTAGTGTGTTTGGGTGCATTAAGATCCCTCCCCTTTACAACACTCTACCCTCAACAGTCAAGGTATACGCTTACCAAAATGGTGCTCACATAGATATGTATCTGCGGCATGACAAGTCATTTTTTTTTGGCATTTTATGAATGGTATTGGTTGGCCAATTGGGTAATATAGGTGAAAAATAGGTATTCATTCAGAGTATATATGGGTAACCACATGAATATACTATAAAATGTCTGAATTACATCGAGATATTTAGTGGTCTATGATATAGTTATGCTAGACTAGGTTAATGGAATAATTACGAGAATTAATAAGATCAAAAATCTAACAAATTCCTGTTATCTACACAAAAATGCACGCAGATTTCAGAGTCTAATTTAATCTGATCGTCTAGCGTTTTTGCGCCGTTGAGAAAGACGTTATATATCAACTTTACGCCTCTTTTGAGTATTTATTAAGGAATCTAGCATTGAAAAATAATTTTGTTCAATTTGCGGTTACTCGCGAAGATCCTTTAGCTGCAATTGAGTTAGTCAAACAATTTTCGGTAAAACGCTTATTAATGATAGCTTCTGGAGGCTGTTGTGCTTTTTCTCTTAAGTCTGTTTTTCCAGAGCTTGATATTCATTTACTAGATGCAAACGCGCAACAAATCCATTTGGTTAAATCTAAGATTACAGTGTTAAAACAGAAATCTAATCATAATGAACGATTTAATATTAATAACGACGATCCGAAAGGTTTAAATGCCTGCGGTAATTTTGAGTCTTTGTTTCGAGGATTCAGATTGTTTTTATATGAGTTTGTTACTGAGCATAAGGAAGTACAAGATTTTTTTAATGGTGATATAGCACAAGATAACTATTTATCAAAACTTAGATTGAATCCTTATTGGATTGTTGCTTTTGATATGTTCTTTTCTGATGTACTACTAAATACTATGTTTGGTCCAGAAGTAACTCAGCATGCAGAAAAAAACAGTTATTCAATCTATTTTCGAAAAGCTTTTGAAACAGGGATGACACGAGAAGATTATATGAACAACTATTTTCTCCATCACGTATTTCTAGGTTACTATCTTGATCGCTATGAAGCACTACCACAATATTTACAATCTCCTCCCTCAAATACTAACTTCAAATTTATTAATAATACGCTAGTACAAATGGATAGTTTTGCTGGTTATGATCTCATCGATCTATCTAACATATTCGATTGGATGGCTGACGAAACAATTGATACTATATGCAAGAAAATCTCGCAACAAAGTAAAACAGGTACTATTGTAATTTTCCGACAGCTAAATAATCAGCGAGAATGGTCTAAAAGATTTACTCACGGTTTTGAATACGACAAAACGCTTTCTAATAAACTCCATACATTTTCCAGAGACTTATTTTATAATAAGCTATGTATTTGTATTAAAAAAAAGTAACTGTATGATTAACATGAACAAAAAAATTGATTTTGAAACCACTCTATTAGATGTTGTCGATAGTATGTTACATGATTGTGGTTACCATTTTAATCCGTACTTTATAAAATTAAAAGAAAAAGAATTTTGTAAGTGTGACTTTGTAGAAACACAAATTCAATTTCTTTTCGCTGTTGAATTTTTTTCTAAACCTATGGCTGTGTTATCAGCAAAGATACCTGAATCTGAGTTTCGCATAGAAATTGTACGTAATGTGTGGGAAGAACATGGTGAGGGTGACTTAGCTAAAAGTCACTCTAAGACTTTTCGGGAATTGTTGAAAAAATTGGATAGTATAAGCGAAAATCAGATAGATAAACGTATCCTTAGTCCTGATGTTAGAATTTTTAATACTGCATTAATTGGAGCCTGTTCTTGGGACGATTATTTAATCGGTGTGGGAGTAATGGGGATAATTGAACGTATGTTCTGTGATATTTCTGTCTGGCTAGGTGAAGGGATTGTACATAATGACTGGCTACGTGAGGTTGATATGCTTCATTACAATATACATAAATCCTTGGATATTAAACATTCTCAGGATTTTTTTGATGTGCTTCAACCAAGCTGGAACAAAACTGAAGAAGGTAATTATAAAATTAAACAAGGGTTATCTATGGGAGCCACCATGTTTAATAATTTATATGGGAATTTATATAAAAATAGAATGAAAATATTCATAAAGAGATAAAGGCTATGGAGTTTTTTCAAATCAATTTTTTAAATAAACAGTTGTATAATCAAGCGCTTTTAGAGTTTGAGTATAGTTTTTGCTATCCATTGGGGACTGACACTTTTAAAATTGTTCATGGTCAGGATTATTTCGATTTTTTTGAACGTATGGGGCAGCTATATTATTCTGGTTTTCAAAAAAATGATGTAATCATTGCCGCCAGTGCAGGTGTGAGACGATTTTTAAATACTAAATATTGTTGGTATTTATGTGATTTAAAAATAAACCCTACTTACCAAGGGCGCTTTATTACCGCTAAACTCTTACGAAGAGGCATTTTATCCCATAAGTATGATAATCAAAGAGCTTATGGTATTTCAATGAATGATGCGAGTAATAAATCTACACCAATCATTGATATTTTGAAAAATAGCAAAGAAAAAACCTTTAAAAAAGGCCCACTTCTTAATATATATTCTCTTGATTTTTATTCTCTTAAAAAAATCAGTGATAGATTAGAGGCTATTAATGGCTCTATTCGATATATTTCTTTGCAAGGTGTAAAAGATATTGTTTTACAGAGTAATGGTCAAAGAATGAATTTAATCCATTTGGATTTTCCACCATATCGTAATGATGCAGTTAATCACGTTAAACCACCTGATCCAAATGCAGTTTATATGTTTTGTACTATTCAAGGAAGTATTATTCACAAGCTGTTGCAACAAGAAAAAATCACAGTCAATGCAACAGCGACAATAATTCATTGCGGTATGGATGATTGGGACTGGTCTTTTATTAGAACCTATGAAATTTAAGGAAAAATATTGACATTTTTTTAATAATAAGGTGCTTATTTTAGCCCAAAAAAAGATTGGTTAGATAATAAGTTATAAGATCAGGCGCTACCAGAAAAAAGCACTGTGAATATGTCCGTATAGGCTTCCCTGCTGCAAATACTTTTTCTAAAAACACCTGAATCTTTCACTCTTCTACCTAGTCAAGTGATGCACTTCAGATTTGAATCCGCGTCATTTGAGAGTCATCTGCTTGTAGGCTGTAGCACTCACACAACAAACCAAATGATCACATACAGTCGGCTATAACTGAATCACACTAAGCCCCCCCCAGAAAACTCGTTTTTTCTGCGCGCAACATTGGCGATTATACCCGTTACAATTGAAGGACTGAGGAATGGAGCAAACGAGCGAAGTCCTATAAGCCTTGAGGCCCCCATGATCCTACGACTACAAGTAGCTGATTGGGGTAAAAGTAACCACCCCCCACACGTTGCCTTTCCCTGTCTTTCAAGGGGGATTGGTATAGGCTTTATACCCCTCTAGTTCTTCGGTAATCCACTTATAGGTACAGCAACGCATGTATTGCGATTTCCAGCCCATTTCAACCGCATACACACTAAGTGTCTCCGCATCAGATGCTTGGCATCCTTGATAATGCTACAGCGAACCACCATTGATAACCTAACAGCGCTGTACTTTCTCTCCTGCCTAGAGTGCACTATCATTGTATTATCTTTTCTTACCATCGATTGGTCGACAATATATCCACTACCCGTGAAGCCATTGAGTTCTATCAGAGGCTCTACGCGACTCTTTGCAGACACCTTCGTATAGCCCATCCCCCAACCACAGTACCGCACGAAAGAAGACTCAGTTTCATAAGATGGCGATCTGTCTCTTATTCCTCCTTGCGAGCCATAGTAAAGATCTTCTTGCTCTTTGGGAATTAGTCCTAACAAGATTTTTGCATATTGCCTGTCAAACATTTCAGGGGGGGGAGTCGTATGTAGTACAGCAAAACCAATAAAATCAGGGTTGCTTGGAGTATCTGCCCACCAATCTCTATGCCAGTATAGAGGCCATTTAGACGCGGAGTCATCATGACAAAATTCGATCGTTAGGTCCAGATTCTTTTCATCAGAATGCTTACTCATATTTTCAGCTATTTTGCTAAGAATGCCATAAAGTTCAGGAGAGATTTTTAAATCTTCCTTGTTTTCCTTAGGTTCTCTAATTATGTCATAATTATCATAATACTCATCTAAATTATCATACGGCCTTTCAACTTTTTCTGTGCATTTTTCATAATCCTTATATCTACAGTCGTCATTTATCCTTTTAATTACTTGATCTCTCACATCAGGAAATGATAATGCACAATAGCTCATCTCTCCACCTAATACCAAAGCACTGAAAGCAGCACATGTTTCACCCTCATGCGCACTGTCCGTAGAATGTAGATACGTGCCATTTTTTTTCAGCCACGATGTAATCAATTCAATATTTTCATCAGTCACACCGTATGCAAGTTTATTAAATTCACCTTCTCCAGCAGAATAAGCAGAACACTTTAACTGATCAGCTATATTTTCAAATTTTTCTGGCTCAGGCTGCCTATGAGCAAAAGCAACAAAACATATTGCACCCAATAAAAAACCTACAACTTTAATTAACTTACTCATAATATTTTTTCATCTACCATTTCCTATTTGAATAAACATTATTCTCTAACGAAAACAACACCTGCCATTATAAAACCACAACATATATTTTAATGATTACAAACAGCTCAGCATGATTCAAGCATAATACACCACTTTAAAAAACTTGAACCATAGCACTAAAAATAGACCATATGCAAGTTAATAGAAAATCAAGCTCGTGATATCTTTGCACTAACCACCCCATCCTTGTTTTAATTTAGGTTATCCGTTGCCCTTGAGTCAGCTGCTTGTATTGCCTGGTTTGAGTACTCATTCTTGGCTTCCCTTTTTAGTGTGAGAGCTACAAATATACCGGCAGCTGGCCCACCTATAAAATTCCAGTCAATTGCACTTATTGTATTAATCCAGCCTAAGTTTATGCTAATAGCGAAAGCCAGTATCGATGACGATAAGCGCGATCTAGGATGGTTGACACCAACTACCCTAGATACTGGTGTGTCGGTCTCAACTTGTTTGAGGGTAGCCATTATATATCTGGGAATGTCAACTTTTTCATGCAGAACTTCATCCGCGTAAGCTATGAAAAAACTCTACCTTTGACCTCAGTTATTTTCTGAGAGAGGAAGACCCCATCAACCATTAATATGTGATCTGGCAAGATAATCTTTCGATTGCATTTCCTGTAAACGGCTTACAGTGCGCTTAAATTCAAAAGCTAGATGATTACCACAATATATAGTGTTGATATCGGTTTCCGCTGAAATAATGAGAGCGACATTGCGGTCATAAAACTCATCAATTAGGCTGATAAATCTTCTAGCCTGATCCTCCCTATTTGATGATAACTGCGGCAGACCCTCTACAATGACGGTATGAAATAGACAGGCTAAGTCAATATAGTCATTCTGGCTTCGTGGACCACAACAAAGTGCAGGAAAAGAAAACCAGCCAATACCGCCATTTTTGGTAACGCAATCAATTGTTCGACCTGCAATCATCAGAGGCGTATTACAAATGACAGGAGCGATATTGCTGGATAGGGCCGTGAAAGTCTGATGAAGTTGTTCATGGCTTTTACTGTTAAGAGGAAAATGATAAGTATTAGCATTTTCCAAAACTCTCAGCCGATAATCAGTATCACCATCAACATTGAAAACAGTAGTGTATTTATTGAGAAGAGCTATTGCTGATAAAAATCGGGCACGTTGGAGTCCGTTTTTATAAAGATCTTCAGGAATGACATTAGAAGTCGCCACTAGGGTAACGCCATTTCCAAATAAATACTTCAATAACCCTGAAATAATCATGGCATCAGTTATGTCGGTAATAAAAAATTCATCAAAGCAAATGATCTTTGCTCGTTGCGCCATATTTCTAGCTACCTGCTCCAGCGGGTTTTTATGACCAGAAAGCAGGCGCAGCTCTTCGTGCACATGCTTCATAAAGTGATGGAAGTGCATACGGAGCTTGTTATTAAAAGGTAGGCATTCGTAAAACGAGTCCATCAACCAGGTTTTCCCTCGACCAACACCTCCCCACAGATACAATCCTTTGACAGGTTCTGATTTTTTTGCCAGCCATGATAACAAGACTGAAGGTTTTCTTTTTGTGCTTGTTAACCGGTCAAATAGCGCTTGAAGATGTTTTGTTGCTTCCATCTGTGCCTGGTCATAGCTATATCCATATTTTGCTAAGTCCTGCAAGTAACGTATTTCTGGAGTCTCAGGCATACCATTCTCTGACGCAGGTATATTTATGAAACCAATGTGAAGATAATAGACCTATGGTATTATCTTTCGATAACTTAAAAATGTACACCAAAAATAATTATAGTGGTAGGCTTAGGCGGCAAAGAAGAGAGAAGAGTAAACATTCTTGCATCTTAAGACGTGATAGACATATTATGCCTTCTGATCTGACTCCGCTGAAAACTGGGAGCAATAATGATATAATTTATTGCGTGATGCGTTTACCATTGAAGATGGGTAAGCGGCAGACGAGCTAAGCCCCCATGAGTCTACGAGTAGTACGTGGATTGGGATTAGTGAGAGCCGTCAACAAGCCCATGCCTTCGATAGTAACTGGTATAAAGCTATTTAGCTTTGTAATGGCAATCCCCCGAACAATTTAGACATAGCTGGGGGAAGAGATTTAAGCGAGGTAATGTTGTGGAAAATATAAATATGATCTGGCTTATTGGTTGTTTGGCGTTTTTTACGGGAGGAGCATGCGGCCTACTTATATATCATGTTTTTTCTGGAGGCAATGCCCTTAACAGCAAACTGGCCGATCAGTTAGATGGGGTTCGGCGTGATTATACTGAATACCAGGATAAAGTAAATGATCACTTTACGACCACTGCCCACCTAATAAACAAAATGACAGATACATATAAAAATATTCATGAGCATATGGCTGAGGGTGCTGAGTCTTTATGTCATAACGAACAGGTAGAAGCTTGCCTGACTGACGCTCTGCTTAGCAGTAATACATTACTATCCGAACAGGATAGACCTATTAAACGTCGTAACTCCACAGATAGCCCTCTAGAACAACCTAAAGACTATGCACTAAAAACAAAGCCTAAGGAAACGGGAATGTTATCAGAAGAATTTGGTCTAAAGAAGGATCTAGAGAATAACGAATCATAACTCTCTACTTGATATACCAGTTACCATTGAAGACAAACGAGCAAATCCCCAGAGCCTACAAGTAGTAGGTGATTGGGTTGAGTAAGAGCCCTTAACATCTCACTCCTTCAAGGAGAATGGGTGTATCGCAAGACGCTATTCTAGCTGTTTATGGATGGTGCTAATCTGAGCAAAAAAAGTCTCTCGCAAGATTTTTTATTAGGCGGATTCAAATTCCAAGTGCATCACAGCTTAAGCTCTGATGCACTTGGAATTTGAATCCGCGTTATTTCTACTAATGGTTATTGTCCAAATATTTTTCTGCATCCAGCGCAGCCATGCAACCAGTACCAGCGGAGGTAATGGCCTGCCGGTAAACAGTATCCATAACATCACCCGCAGCATAAACACCTTTAACCGATGTTTGAGTTACATTACCCTCAAGACCACTGTTAACTCTGATATAGCCATTTTGCATATTTAACTGGCCTTTAAAAATATCCGTATTGGGTGTATGACCAATAGCAATGAATACGCCTGTTAACGCCAAGTCTGTGGTATTACCATTATTAGCATCTCTAATCCTCAAGCCTGTTACTCCAGACTCATCACCCAGGACTTCCTCAACACTACTATCTAAAGCTAAATGAATATTGCCGTCGGCAACTTTTTTCATAAGCTTATTTTGCAGAATTTTTTCTGCACGGAATGTTTGTCTGCGATGAACAAGAGTAACAGTTTTAGCGATATTAGATAAATAGAGCGCTTCCTCAACAGCAGTATTACCTCCACCAACAACGGCAACATGCTGCTTACGGAAAAAGAACCCATCACAAGTGGCGCAGGCAGAAACGCCTTTGCCTTTAAAAGCCTCCTCACTCTCTAGGCCGAGGTATCTGGCGCTCGCTCCTGTGGCAATAATCAGAGCGTCGCAAGTATAAGTATTATTGCCAGTAAGGACAAAAGGTCGCTGGCTTAAATCTGTTTTCTCAATGTGATCAAAAATTATTTCAGCATCAAAGCGTTCGGCGTGCTCTCGCATTTCGTCCATTAGCTTGGGTCCTTGCAAGCCTTCTGCCCCTCCAGGCCAGTTATCGACATCAGTTGTTGTTGTAAGTTGACCTCCCGTTTGCATGCCAGCAATAAGACTTGGCTTTAGGTTAGCTCGTGCGGCATAAATTGCTGCCGTGTAACCTGCTGGGCCAGAGCCTAGAATTAGTAGATTGACATGTTTATGATTGCTCATTAAAAAAACCCATTATATGCTTATTATTGAGATAATGATGGATAACACAAAAAATACAGTAGAACAAGGTGGCAAACATGGTAATCGTAAGATCTAAAAAGTGCAAACAGTCTCTACCTACAACCGCGACCATTGAAAGTATGAGTATACGATAAGCGAGCCAAGCCTAATCAATCTACTAAGTAGTATCAAGCAAGTTCAAAACGCAGATTTCCACACCCAAAACTGTTGTGAATTCTGCTGAACAACGAAATGCCAATTTCTGATAATGAGACCGTTAAGGCTTCATAGTGTTCCACAGACCAACCTGCTTTTCAGAATCCAACTTACAAAGCACTGCTTTCTGTTTTTTGTAGATGAAGATTTGTTGACAAGGCCATTTGTTTAGACCAAGCATGGTATATACTCACAGCTTAACGATCACGGGTATAGTTTCAAAAAATCCCAAGAAAACAAGGTGATTTTCCGAGTCAATATTTTCAGAAAAGTGTTCACGATTATCTATTCAGTGACAATTCCAGTATAATTCGAAATTTTATTACATGCTTGTATAAGCATCGAGAGAAGATGGAATATATTTTTGAGTTTATTGTAAACCACCCATTGCTAGTAGGAGGCCTGGCTTCCCTTGTTTGTGTATTGATCTATTCTGAAATGCGCAAAGGAGGACTATCTGTTACCTCCCAGCAGCTAACCCAGTTAGTGAACCAAAGCAATGCCATTATTATTGATGTTCGGGAAAAAAGTGAGTTCCAGACAGGACATATTGTCGACTCCTTAAATATACCATTTAGCATGCTCAAAGATCGTACTTCAGAATTAGGAAAGTACAAAGAAAGACCTGTTATTATCGTTGATGCCATTGGCCAGCATGGAGGAATGGCTGGGAAAATATTAAAAGAAACAGGCTTAACTCAAGTTATGAAGCTGAAGGGAGGAATCGGCTCTTGGAGAGCAGATACACTTCCTTTAGTTAAAACATAGATATGGGGTTGTTAGCTAATGAAAAAAGTGCTTCTCTATACTTCGGCTTGGTGTCCTTTTTGTATCAGAGCGTTGCAGTTATTGGACAATAAAGATGTTATTTATCAGAATATTTCCGTTGATGGGTATCCAGAAATACGGCAGACAATGACGGAGAAAGCTGGCCGGCATACAGTGCCTCAAATTTGGGTTGGAGATGTTCATGTGGGGGGCTGCGATGACCTTTTTGCTCTGGAAAATGAAGGTAAGCTGGAGGCTTTGTTAGCGTCCTAACATATACCAGTCACCATTTAAGGTGTGATGTTGCTGACCGTTCTTACTCACCACATCAACTTTCTACTCGTAGGTTTATGCGGTTAGCTATGTTCTCTTGCCTCCTAGTCACACTTTCAATAGAAACTAGTATATATCCAGAGCGCTTAATCACGTAGCACGCAAAGCTTTACGTAACCAAAGCTGCAACCAGTATTTCTGCCGCTAAAATACGGCGCGTATTATCAAACAGTAAGTTAAACAATAGAAGGAAATTACACATGGCGGAGAATGAAAATAAGCAAGAGCAGGCTCAGTTTGCTTTACAACGCATTTATGTGAAGGACCTGTCCTTTGAGTCTCCTAAAGCGCCCGAAATATTCCAGAAAGAGTGGCAACCAGAGGTCAGCCTAGATTTAAATACCAGCAACCAGCCCTTAAAACAAGATATGTTCGAAGTAGTGCTGTCTTTAATGATTAAAGTTGCGAATGGTTCGGCAAAAAATGCTGAAACTGCTTTTGTGGTTGAAGTACAGCAGGCAGGTGTATTTATGGCAAAAGGACTGAATAAAGAAGATCTGCACCGTACTTTGGGTGCTTTCTGTCCAAATATCTTATTCCCTTATGCCCGTGAAACCGTTGACAGTCTTGTTACACGTGGTAGCTTCCCTCCTATAATGCTTGCTCCTGTAAATTTTGATGCCTTATATTTGAAAAGTAACGAGAATAAAGAAGGAAAATCTCCGTCGTAGGGTACTGGTAACAGCTGTTAGATATTTACTTTCGTGCATGGGTAGTAGAGGGTATTTATCACACTATTTCTGAAAAACATCAGGGGGGCAGGTTTGATCAAATAATGTTGGAACTATTCCGACTATGCCCGCACCATTAACAGTGCAAATAGACGACAAACGATCGTAGCATCATCAGTATGCGTGAGCTTGTCGTCCACTCCCATATTTTATAGGAATATAGCATTAGTCGATACCACCAGCTCCTTTAAAGCTCATCTGCCGCCAAGACTCATAGATCATAATAGCCACAGCATTAGAAAGATTAAGGCTTCTGCTATTGGCCAACATGGGCATTTTCAATATCTGAGAGTCTGGAATACTGCTTCGGATAGAATCAGGTAGACCACGCGTTTCAGGGCCAAATACAAATGCATCACCTTGCCTAAATTTTGCTTTTGAATAACACTGCTTACCTTTCGTACTTAAGGCAAAGACTCTCAGGGGTGATATTGAGGTTAGATAGTTATCGTAACTGTTATGAACCTGAATGTTAGCATATTCATGGTAATCCAGACCTGCCCGCCTCAAACGCTGGTCATCCAATTCAAATCCCATGGGCTTAATAAGATGGAGTGTAAAGCCACTGTTTGCACACAGGCGGATTATATTGCCGGTATTTGGTGGAATCTCTGGCTGGAAAAGAACTATATCAAGCATTGAGCTGACTATCTGAAATGAAAAGTGAATACACAGTAGTATATACTCAAATAGCTTAGACGTTAAACTAAACAAAAAGAACCACAATCATATGCTCGGCGGATTCAAATCTGAAGCGCATCGCTTGACTAGGTAGAAGAAAGGGCCAGCTGAATGTAAGCTACTACCCTTTTCTCCGGCAAGAGATGAAGTGATGACGACAACTTACCAACAACTGGAAACATAGCTCTAAAAACGTCAATTATCTGGTAGCATCAATCACTTGGCAAAGGGCCTCCATTTCCATTGTTTGGGAGTATCTTGACAAAAAAGAAGAAAACACCAATATCGATGAATGCATAGCGGTGTTTGGCGTGGGCATTAAATTTTATTCCTATAAAGCGAATTGAATAACCTTCTGGCAGATTCTGAGTTTATAGGCCACCAATGGTTTGACTGGCTACGTTAAAACAAACTGTCATGAAGGCAAAAATATTGCCTTTGGCCAGATATCCAGAGACTCTAGCGTCAATCAGACAGTAACCTATCATACAAAAAAGTATCTGTAGTACCACTCTATATTGCTGCCAGCAGAACTCTAAAGTGATTTTTGATCGTTGTAGCCACTAAAAAACAAGACATCGTGATAGATGACTATGGTAAGCGCTGAAGTATTGAAACCATCCTCGGCAACCTGAAAAGTCGCGGCTTAGATTTGGAGTCTACACATATGGAGAATCTTGACCATGTTGGATAAACTGATGGAGCTACTGACGATTGCTGTTGTATAGCGATTTTTTGTATGGCACTGGCATTATGGTGATGCAAATCAATTACCACTGAACAAGCATTACCACCCAGTAAAGAGTCTGCTTCTATTAGAATTGGATAGGCTTAGACTGTTATTCAAAAACAACTGCGCAAAAAATGATCAAAATACTTTTTTAGATCGACTAAATGTTTTGCCCAGCATATAACCCTCTACAACGGAAAATGCGAACAGACTACAAATGAACGAAGCCCAACTATCTCACGAGCACTAGCCGATTTTAGCGAGCTATGCAGTACAACTACAGCTGCAAAAGAGAATAATAGGTATATCTAAACCAAGGCAAGACCAACAATGAGCACCAAAACAAAAAATAAGGCTACAAAGCTGTAACTACTACTGGAATGGGATCGGGAAGATACATGAAGTTCTGTATGATGTGGGTACTTAGGTGATATGTCCATTAAATAAAATCCTAAAGTATTTTTTCATTTGGTTAATTTCTTATCGTACATTTTAATCTTAGACTAAAATACTTTCATTATGTGAAATATCGTATGAAAAAATAGGATATTTTGATATGAATAATATATACACGCCTAGTGTCGTGTACCATCACTTAGCCGCACTATTACCTGACGCACTTTCCTTGAAGGCGAAAACAGCCCACAGTAGCCTATAAATATAATTGGGTCATTGTCTACTTATAACACTGCCGGATTCAAATCTGAAGTGCATCACTTGACTAGGTAGAAGAAAGGGCCAGCTAAAAGTAAGCACCTACCCTTTTCTCCGGCAAGAGATGAAGTGATGACGATAACTTACCAACAACTGGCTTACGAACAACGATGCCAGATTTCCGCACTAAAGAAAAGCGGTTGCAGCCAAAGGGAGATAGCGGAGATCATTGGCACCAGCCAGTCCACGGTGAGCCGTGAGTTGGCAAGGAATACTGGCGAACGTGGATATAGGCATAGGCAAGCACAAGGCCTAACAGATAGGCTGCGTACAGAGTCGGCTCGGGCGAGTAGAATACAGACTTCAAGAAGGTCGGTCATATAGAGGTGAAGCGAGCATTGATGCGGCTTAATTCTCGGCCAAAAAAAGATTTGAATTTCAAAACACCCACTCTGATAATGGGTGAACACAGGGCTGCTATGATGCACTTGGAATTTGAATCCGCGACTTTATAAACCTTAAAAAATAGGCATTACAAATGAGTACGTAGAAAATTAAAACCACACTTAATCTGAGCAAAGACACTATACCAGTTACGACTAAAGGTGCTAGCTACGAAATAGCATAGACCTAAGGCCGGAAACTTACCGAGGTGAATGACGAGCAAACGCGGCAATTGATCGAGCACATCTCTGATCATATCTATGCTCATATCCACCAGATTCTCGCTTACCTCTCTGAGGGATGGGACGTAAAATATACTGTATCCGGCCCAAACAAATGGCTTCACCAACAAGACTTCACCTACAAAAAACCTAAAGACACACCCCACAAGTTCGGTTCTGAAAAACAGGATGAGTTTGTGGAACACTAAGAAGCCTTGAAGACCTCACTGCCAAAGAACGAGGTGTTGTTTTTCATGGATGCTGCTTATCCAACGCAGGCGACAAAAATCACCTCAGAGTGGATTCGAAAAGGGACTAATAAAGTCATCAATGCAACTGGCAGCTGCACTTGGATGAATATCCTAGCTGTAATTAAGCTGGGCAATTTGGCAGCAGCTATTTTTGATCAATTCAAGACCGTTAACGGTGTGGCTGTTATCGATTTTTTTCACAAAGTACTGAGAACTTATACATCAATGGATGTTATTCATATTGTTCTTGATGATACTGATTAGCATTGATCAAAGGAGTTGGTTTAGGCAGCCGATAAATTGAAAATAAAGCCACACTACCTTCCGTCTTACAGCCCAAATTTCAACCATATTGAGCGATTATGAAAAGTCATGGATAAACATGCCCGAAATAATGAATACTTCGTAACTACTAAAGAGTTTCGACAAAAAATAAATCATTTCCTCTATGAAACTATACCCAAAGTGAATGCTTCATTGATCAGTAGGGTCAATTAAAGTTTTGCACTGATGCAACCTGCATCTTGAACTCTCTTGGGTATATAGCCATTCCTATTGACTGTTCGTGGGTTGCCGCCTGATTTCACCTTCAATGGTAACCGGTATATATTTTCAAAGATATGGTATTACTCTCTCCCTATTGACAAACTTTCTTTGAATAGGCATAGTGTCGGTCTAAATGTGATTAAAATGAACCCTAGTTTTAAGGAGTACCACGGTGGCAAATTTACCCTCCGCCAGAAAGCGTGCCCGTCAGGCTGAAAGTCGTCGACAGCACAATACAGGCATGAGATCTATGGTTCGAACATCAGTTAAAAAGGTAATTCGTGCTGTTGAATCTAATGATATCGAGATAGCCAAAGCCGCCTTCAAGGCTGCCGTTCCTATCATCGACCGCATGGCCGACAAAGGTATTATTCACAAGAATAAAGCATCTCGTCACAAGAGCCGTCTTAATGCGAAAGTTAAGGCAATGATATCCGCATAATACTTAAAAATTCTGCCAATGACTGTCACCTTTTGCCAAATACAACTGATGGTGAATGGTGAAGAGCTTGAGTTTTGTCTGTTTTTTTGCTCGCTGACAGCTTTTTCTTTCCAAAAAAGAGTTAACAGAAAGCCTTTGGGCATAGATACTTGACATGTTGTTGGTTCAAATTAACTTAGACTATTACCATATTATCTCTGTGAATTAACTCATCTTCACTTTTATATCCCAGCACACCAAGAATCATAGAGCTTGGCATGCCCATGATTTTCCTTGCATCAGCTGATCCATAATTTATAAGCCCTCGCGCCACCTCCACGCCAGCCCCATCAACGCAAGTAACCATTTCTCCTCGCTGAAAAGACCCTTTGACAAAGATAACACCTACAGCAAGTAAACTAGACCCACCCTCTCTAAGCACATGCACCGCACCCTTATCAATAAACAACTCACCAGATGTTTTCATATGCCCATAAAGCCATTGCTTTCTCGCTGCCAGTCGTTCCTTCTCAGGCAGCAATAACGTTCCTAACGTTTGCTGATTATACAAACTTTGCAGTATGCCATCAGTACGGCCATTAGCTATCACCGTAGCGGCTCCTGAGGTCGCAACCAAACGCCCAGCCCTCAGCTTAGTTTGCATTCCCCCGCAACCCAAGCGACCACCATTACCACCAGCCATTTTATCAAGATCTGGGTTGATGGCAGGACTTTCATCAATTAATACTGCGTTAGAATTATTGCGGGGGTCGCCGGTAAACAGCCCGTCCTGGTCTGTCAGCAGCACCAGCACTTCGGCCTCAATCAGATTAGCCACTAATGCCGCAAGGGTATCGTTATCGCCAAAACCGATCTCATCCGTCACTACCGTATCATTTTCATTCACAACAGGAACAATGCCATGCTCCATCAAAGCTTTTAGCGTACCGCGAGAATTCAGATAACGTTGCCGATTACTATGGTCTGCATGAGTCAGCAATATTTGTGCAGATTGCACTCCGTGATTTTGAAAAGCCGTTTCCCATGCTTGCACTAAGCGCATTTGACCAACCGCTGCGGCCGCCTGCAACTGGTTAATGGTATCTGGCCGCTCCTCCCAGCCAAGGCAATCCATACCTGCAGCAATAGCTCCAGAAGAAACTAGCACTACATCAATACCTTGCTCACGAATAAAGCACATCTGGGAAACCCAAGAACTCATCATTTCAAGATCAAGACCTTGGCCATTTTTCGTAAGCAAGGCACTGCCAATTTTAACGACCCAACAATGAGCTGCAGATAACCGGCCACGATTACTCATCATTAAAAACCTACCTTAAGACCATAGAAACTTTTAACGTTATACTGACTATCGGTCAACTAGCTATTTTTTTCTCGGCCTTCCGAGCATACCTATACGCTTCTGCGGCTTCTAATGTTCGAGCGCGAGCCGGCCTCTATGCGCACTCTTTTTTATTCTTCAAGGCGAGCCATATCTTTATTATCGCACTCCTGAAGGTTTCGCTCTTCTATAAAGGTCATAATGTCTTGGCATAGCTGATCAGTACCTTTACCAGCTATCGCCGCTGTTTGGTAAACAGGCCATTGCCAATCTAGCTCTTCAACAATACGCTTGCAAACCTGGCTGCGCTCATCTTCAGGTAATAAATCTATTTTGTTTAGTACGAGCCAGCGACTATTAGATGCCAAGGCAGAGCTGTACTGCTCTAGCTCCGCAATGATTCCACGAGCACTTTCAACAGGGTCTGTTCCATCAAAAGGAGCCACATCAACTACGTGTAATAAAATGCGACAGCGAGCCAAGTGCTTCAGAAACCGAATACCTAAACCCGCTCCATCAGCAGCGCCTTCGATTAAACCAGGAATATCTGCAACCACAAAGCTGCGATGCTGTTGAATACTTACCACACCTAAGTTGGGTACCAACGTTGTAAAAGGATAATCCGCAACTTTTGGCTTGGCATGGGAAACAGCCCGAATAAATGTAGACTTGCCGGCATTAGGCATTCCCAAAAGACCTACATCGGCAATAACTTTCAGCTCCATCCGGATGCTTTTGATCTCGCCATCAGACCCTTTACTAGTCTGACGAGGCGTACGATTCACACTAGACTTAAACCGAGTATTACCAAGACCGTGAAAACCACCTTGGGCTACTTTCAGCTTTTGTCCTTCCTTGACCAAATCACCAAGCACCTCCTCGGTTTCCTCATCAATAATAGTTGTACCCACCGGCACCCGTAACTCAATACTGCTTCCTTTCGAGCCGGTACAGTTTTGGCCACCGCCTTGTCGCCCATTTTCTGCTTTGTAATGACGCCGATAACGAAAATCAATCAAGGTGTTAAGATTATTATCCGTAACAATGTAAACACACCCTCCATCACCACCATCGCCACCATCAGGGCCACCTTTTGCTATAAACTTCTCCCTGCGAAAGCTCAGACAACCATCACCTCCTTTCCCAGCTTGCAAGCTAATCAGTGCCTCATCAACAAACTTCATTATTTTACCCTTTCGAGGCACCAGCCATCATATATATCAATAACAGTAAAATACCCATTACCATTGAAGGTGCAGGTAGGAGACAAGCAAACACCACCTCATTTTCAAAGATAATAGGGATAGATGTTTGCAGTAATTAGCATAGCCCACATCAACCGAAAAAATATATTACGCTGCTACGATACAAACATACTTATGCTTTTGAGGCCCTTTAACTTCAAAGACCACCTTACCAGCAGCTTTGGCGAACAGAGTGTGATCTCTACCAATACCAACGTTCTTGCCAGGACGAAAACGAGTGCCACGCTGGCGAACAAGGATATTACCAGCACAGACTACTTGCCCACCAAAGCGCTTAACACCAAGGCGTTTACTTTCTGAATCACGTCCGTTGCGAGTACTACCGCCAGCTTTCTTATGAGCCATTTTATTTTCCCCTTAAGCTTCTAAGCTTCAATACCGGTTATTTTTAGTTCAGTGAACCACTGCCGATGACCCATTTGCTTACGATGATGCTTGCGACGCCTGAATTTAATAATTCTAATTTTGGCACCACGGCCATGACTGACAACTTCAGCAGTAACCTTAGCACCATCAAGTATCGGTGCACCAACCTTAAGATTATCACCATCGGCGACTAGCAAAACATCATTTAATTCAACCCGCTCACCAGCGGCAATTTCTAGCTTCTCAACCTTAAGGGTCTCCCCTTCGGTAATGCGGTATTGCTTACCGCCGGTTCTAATAACTGCGTACATAACACTCTCCAATAATCCTGTATAACCTCTTTGTCAAAGGCATCCATTCATTATTTTGATACAAACTAAGCATAAATAATGCTGGATTTTATACTATCTAAAAGCCACTAACTAACCATTGGGTAGCGCCCTATTGATTTACCTTTTTTAGGCCAATCAGTTGGCCAACAAGCCAGACAAATGGCGCCCACCCCAAACTCTTAGGTAGAAGGGGTGTAAATTTTAAGGAAATATATGTAAACTAGCAAGCTGTAGTTGCCATATTGTAGAAAACCAATCATTTAAAGGCGAAGATGGCAGGCATTACCGCCCGAAAAAATAAGGCTACTTTATACTCTCTACCCTTGAATATGTGAGTAGGCGACAAACGATCAAAACCCCATGACCCCAGTAGTAAGTAGCCGTAGTGAGTGAGTAAGCGCAGTTAACAACCTCACACCTTCAAGGGTAATGGCTATACTTATTGACAGAATTCCATCCTCTCCATAGGATGACAAAATGTATACTCACCTACATAGTTTTATGCCAAATGCCAGACAAAACACAATACTCTTTCCAGATCGCTGTACGCGAAGATTTTGAGCTAGTTGACCAGTGCATGCGTAGGCAATTGCACTCTGACACCTCCCTAATCAGCAAGATAGGGAAGTATATCATTCAATCTGGTGGCAAACGGCTGCGTCCGCTGCTCGTACTCTTAACAACCAAGGCTTGTGGCTACAAAGGTGACCAGCATATTTCCCTTGCTACAATTATTGAGTTTCTTCATACCGCAACACTTCTTCATGACGATGTCGTTGATAAATCTGATTTACGCAGAGGTCTCAGCACAGCCAATGCTCTTTGGGGTAACGCCGCTAGCGTGCTTGTTGGCGACTTCCTGTACTCCAGAACCTTCCAGATGATGGCTAAACTCAAAAACTTCAAACTACTTGATGTTCTTGCGGATGCAACCAATGTTATTGCAGAAGGTGAAGTGATGCAGCTGATGCATATCCGTGATACTAACATCAGCGAATCACAGTATATGGAAATTATTCGTTGCAAAACCGCTATGCTGTTTGAAGCATCAGCCCACACAGCGGCCATACTTTCTAACGCATCCCTAAAGACCGAGCAATCCTTGGCTTCCTATGGCAATTACCTTGGTATTGCTTTCCAGCTGATTGATGATCTACTTGATTATAATGGAGATAGTAATGATATGGGAAAAAATACCGGTGGTGATTTAGCGGAAGGTAAACTAACACTCCCACTAATATATACTGCAACCAACGCCTCCACAGAACAGCAAGAGATCATTCGTCAAGCAATAAAAAAAGGTGGGCATGATAATATAAATTATATCACTAAAGTAGTTAGCTCATGTGGAGCCTTAGAATATACCGCTCAAAAAGCCCAGTCATTTGCAACTAAAGCTATTGAGGCTTTGGACCATGTTCCTGCTAGCAAATATCGTGACGCAATGGAAGATCTTGCACGATTTGCCATAGAAAGAACCCATTAACTAATCCAGCTCTAGTTTTTGCCTTGCATCCTGTTTATTTGTTGACCACCACGCCCACTTTTATTAATCGCTCTGTTAAAATATAAGATGAGGATTTGCTGGCCACAAGTCTTGGCAAGTTAACTATAATCCGAGCGTATCATTAACATTATTTTTTTGTACAAGCTTCTGTACAAATAGGATTTTAAGCACATGGCAAACGCCGACTTTCTTTGCAAAGTTAACAAACGCAGAACATTCGCTATCATCTCGCACCCAGATGCTGGTAAAACCACCATAACAGAAAAGCTTCTATTATTGGGCGGAGCCATTCAGTTAGCGGGAACAGTTAAGGGCAGAAAAAGCGGTAGGATGGTCACATCTGACTGGATGACAATGGAGCAGGAGCGGGGTATATCCATCACCACTTCTGTTATGCAGTTTCCTTATAAAGAATGTATTATTAACCTCCTTGATACCCCAGGGCATGAAGATTTTTCTGAAGATACTTATAGAACCTTAACTGCGGTTGATAGCTGTTTGATGATGATCGATGCTACTAAAAGTGTTGAAGCCAGAACGGTCAAACTAATGGATGTTTGTCGGCTGAGGAATACCCCGATTTTCACCTTTATCAACAAAATGGATCGTGACGCTCTGGAGCAAATCGAAGTACTTGATGAAATAGAATCCGTACTCAATATTAAGTGTGCCCCTGTCACATGGCCAATTGGAATGGGCAGAAGCTTTAAGGGTGTTTATAACCTTTATACTGATACCATTCATGTTTTTACCCCAGGGCAGAGCAGTATCATTCCAGATGACATTCGTATTCAAGGTATTGATTCTGCTGAAGGCAAAGACTTTCTTGGCGAGAGGTATGAAGAAATATTTAATGAAGTGGAACTGGTAAAAGGTGCAAGCCACGAGTTTAATATTGACTTGTATCGGACTGGAAAAATGACGCCGGTTTTCTTTGGTACAGCTCTTGCCAACTTTGGTATTCGGGAGGCTCTTGATTATTTCGTAAAATGGGCTCCTCAACCTCTGCCAAGGAAAACGGATGTTCGCTCTGTAGATGCTAATGAAGAAGATTTCTCAGGATTCATTTTTAAAATTCAGGCTAACATGGACCCAAAGCACAGAGATAGAATTGCTTTTTTAAGAATTTGTTCTGGAAAATATACCCGCAATATGAAAATGAAGCATGTTCGTACCGGCAAGATAATCAAAGTCCCCGATGCTGTTACCTTTCTTGCCGGAGACCGTTCACATGTGGAAGAAGCTATTTCCGGCGATATCATAGGTCTTCATAACCACGGCACCATTCAGATAGGTGACACCTTCACCCAAGGAGAAATCGCAAGATTTATCGGAATTCCTCACTTTGCACCGGAGCTTTTTAAACGGGTACGCCTTAAAGATCCGTTAAGACTCAAGCAGCTCAAAAAAGGATTACAACAGTTATCTGAAGAAGGTGCAACCCAACTATTTATGCCTCTCAATAACAATGATTTGATACTTGGAGCTGTTGGTACTCTTCAGTTTGATGTAGTAATGCGCCGTTTGAAAGACGAATATAAAGTAGAAGCCATGTATGAATCAGTTAATGTAAATACTGCGCGATGGCTAATATTTGATGATGCCAGAAAGCAAGAAGAATTCCAGCGGAAATGCGCAGACAATCTAGCCATTGACGGAGGCGGCCATCTAACGTACCTAGCACCAACCAGAGCCAACCTTTCCCTGACCGAGGAACGTTATCCTGATGTATTATTTCAAACAACCCGGGAGCACTAATCACCGTAAAAGCATGAGATTGTTAGCTGCTATCGCTCACCCCCAATCACCTACTCATCGTAGGCTCATTGAGCTTTGCTCGTGTGCTGCCATACCTTCAAGGCGAATGGGGTAATCAGTGGTAATCACCTGAGAACTCATGTACAGCATCTACAAAAACAGCCACACTCTCAGGCTCAACAAATTGGTGAATGCCGTGCCCTAGATTAAAAACATGTCCATGACCTGAGCCATAGTCTTTCAAAATCTTTTTAACTTCTTTACGAATCAGCTTTGGGGATGCATAGAGAACAGAAGGATCCATATTACCCTGCAATGCCACTTGCCCACCTACCCTTGAACGTGCTTCACCAATATCTGTAGTCCAGTCAATACCCAAGGCATCAGCACCAGTATTAGCAATATATTCAAGCCATTGCCCACCATTTTTGGTAAATAGAATAATAGGCACTTTTCGACCTTCATGCTCCCTAATCAATGCCGATACAATTTTTTCCATATATTTGAGAGAAAATTCTCTATAACAGGCTGGTGACAAAACACCTCCCCAGGTATCAAAAATCTGAACAGCCTGAACACCTGCACGAATCTGCCCATTCAAATAAACAATAACTGACTTGGCAAGTGTATCCAACAGCAAGTGCAACTGTTCCGGCTGATCAAACATCATTGCTTTTATCCGACGAAAGTCCTTGCTTCCTCCTCCCTCTACCATATAAGTGGCCAGAGTCCACGGACTTCCGGAAAAACCTATCAATGGCACACAACCATTTAGCTCATGACGGATAATTCGCACTGCATCCATAACATAGCCCAGATCCTTTTCGGCATCAGGAATAGAAAGACGCTCAATATCAAGTAAAGTTCTAACTGGTTTGTGAAAACGCGGCCCCTCACCCATTTCAAAATACAGGCCTAGCCCCATAGCATCAGGAATAGTCAAAATGTCTGAAAATAGAATGGCTGCGTCCAACGAAAATCGTTCAATAGGCTGAAGAGTTACTTCGCATGCTTGCTGAGGATTCTTACACAGCGCCATAAAATCTCCGGCTATTTCCCGTAGCTTGCGATACTCTGGCAAATAGCGGCCAGCTTGTCTCATTATCCATACCGGCGTTACGTCCACCGGCTCACGTGACAATGCTCGAAGAAAACGATCATTTTTTAATTCTGTCATGGGTATAAAATCCTACATCCACCCCTAATCACGTTCAGTGTAATTGAAAATTCACCGTGCGTTATTGCACCTTTACACCATACCCCTTGAGGGCATGGGGATTGCTGATTGCTCTCACATTCAATGAAAATGAGAATAATATAAAATCTCAGTTAAATATTCAGATAATCCAGAATTCCTAACGCCGCCTTGCGACCTTCCCAGATAGCAGTAACCACAAGATCAGAACCTCGCACCATATCACCACCAGCAAAAACTCTGGGATTAAATGTTTGAAATGGATAAGTAACTGAAGAATCCTCACCTGACGTCAAAACCCTACCATTACTATCTGTTTTAATGTTTTCCTTATCAAACCAGGGAGCAGGACTAGGCTTAAAGCCAAAGGCAACTAATACCACATCCGCATTCAATATTTCTTCACTACCTTCTATTACCTCTGCTTGCTGCCGTCCGGCTGCATCTTCTTTTCCCATGCGAGTAGATAACAGTCGAACACCTTCTACTTGACCGTCTCCAACAATAGCTACCGGCTGACGATTAAACAAAAACTTCACACCTTCCTCACGCGCATTACTCACTTCTCTACGAGAACCAGGCATATTTTCTGCATTTCGTCTATAGGCACAAGTAACACTAGCGGCACCTTGCCTAATCGCTGTCCGGTTACAATCCATAGCCGTATCACCTCCTCCAAGCACAACCACTCTCTTCCCTTTCAAATCGATAAAGTTATCTGGGTTTGTGTCATACCCCTGATTTTTATTAATACTGGAAACAAGGTAAGTCAAAGCTTCGTAGACTCCGGATAAGTCCTCTCCAGGGAAGCCTCCCTTCATTGCACTATATGCACCCATCCCCATAAAAATAGCATCGTAGTCCACAAACAACTGATCAATAGCAATATCTTTCCCTATTTCAATGTTTAGTCGAAAATCAATTCCCATTTCTGTAAATATTTCACGCCGACGAGTCATAATAGATTTTTCTAACTTGAATTCAGGAATACCAAAGGTAAGTAGACCACCAATTTCAGGATTGCGATCAAAAACAACAACCTTTACACCGTTCCGTACCAATACATCCGCACAACTCAACCCAGCAGGACCAGCACCAATAATGCTTACCTTCTTTCCAGTACATTCAACCCGAGACATGTCTGGTTTCCAGCCAAGGTTCAAAGCTGTATCCGCAATATATTTTTCCGTTGCACCAATAGTAACAGCACCAAAACCATCATCGAGCGTACATGCCCCTTCACAAAGGCGATCCTGAGGACAAACCCTGCCACAGACTTCAGGCAAGCAATTAGTCTCGTGAGCTAACTCTACCGCCTTAAACAACTTTCCTTCATACATCAGTTTAAGCCAGTCAGGAATATAATTATGTACCGGACACTTCCATTCACAGTATGGATTTCCACAGGACAAGCAACGATCAGCCTGACTTTTTACCTGCTCATCTTGGTAAGGTTTGTATATTTCAACAAAATTCTGCTTGCGCTCACGGAGCGGTATTTTCAACGGTTCTGCGCGGGCCACTTCAATAAATTGAAAGTCACTACCTCGTCTCTCCTCTGTATATCGAGCCATACACCAACCCCAAACATTCATCAAAATTATTGAAAACGTAACCAACACTTTTGTGCCTTCATATACCCACGCCCCCCTTAAAATAATGACTCACTATCAAGGTGGTGGGTATATACGACAAATATACTTGTTGTGATCTAAGAAGTAAGGACTGTAGCTATTCCGGAGCCCCTCTAGTGCTAATTAGCAATGATTCGATACTGGCAGCTTTCGGTTTCACCAGCCAAAATCGACCACGATAATCATAGAAGTTTTCCAAAACCTCCAACCCCCACTTACTGTCTGTTTCGCCAACATACTCCTCAAGAACTCCAAGTAAGTGCGACTGATACGCCTCCATATACTCAATGTCAATACGATGAATATCCACCAGTTCATGATTGTAGTGGTCAACAAAATTGCGCTCCAAATCAAGAACGTAAGAAAATCCGCCAGTCATACCTGCACCAAAGTTATGTCCGGTATTACCAAGCACAACAACTAATCCCCCCGTCATATATTCACAACAGTGATCACCGGCACCCTCAACAACAGCTATTGCTCCAGAGTTCCTAACCCCAAGTCGCTCACCGGCACAACCGGAGGCATAAAGCTTACCTCCAGTTGCGCCATACAAGCAGGTATTACCCATGATAGATGTTATCTGGCTATCAAACCGACTCTTATCTGGCGGGCGAATAATCAGCTTACCGCCGCTCATACCCTTACCAACATAATCATTGGCATCGCCTTCCAGATACATTTCCAACCCACCTACATTCCAAACACCAAAGCTCTGGCCCGCAACACCTTTCAGCTTCAACTTGATAGGTTGATCTTCCATCCCTTTATTACCATAGCGTCTTGCTATCTCTCCTGAAAGACGAGCCCCGATAGAGCGGTCACAATTATTAATTTGATAACTAAACTCTCTCCCCTGATATTTTTCAATTGCGGGCAAACACTCCTTAATCATCCTCTCTGCCAATTTACCCTTATCAAATGGCGAGTTACATGTAACCTGACAGGTATGAGGTGTTTCCTCAGGAATATTACTACTGGAAAGCAGAGGGCTAAGATCAATATTTTTTTGTTTTTCCGTATGGCCTAAAACCACCTCAAGAAGATGTGTGCGTCCAACAATATCCTCAATACATCTTTCCCCCATTAGCGACAACAGCTCTCGCACCTCTTCAGCTACAAACGTGAAGAAGTTTATAATCATGTCTACCGTTCCAACAAAGTGCTGATCTCGTAGATACTTATTTTGAGTGGCTATACCCGTAGCACAGTTATTGAGATGACAGATTCTCAAATACTTACAACCCATTGCAATCATAGGTGCAGTACCAAAGCCATAGCTTTCAGCACCTAAGATTGCGGCTTTTATTACATCCAGCCCAGTCTTAAGCCCTCCATCGGTTTGCAACCTAACCCTACCACGGAGATCATTACCTCTAAGAGTCTGATGTACTTCACTCAAACCAAGTTCCCAAGGGGAGCCAGCATAACGGATAGAACTCAGCGGGCTTGCTGCAGTCCCCCCGTCAGAACCAGAAACAGTAATTAGATCCGCATAGGTTTTAACAATACCAGCCGCAATTGTGCCAATGCCAGGCTCAGAAACCAACTTTACAGAAACAAACGCATCAGGATTAACTTGTTTAAGGTCATAAATCAGCTGAGCTAGGTCTTCAATGGAGTAGATATCATGGTGAGGAGGAGGCGAAATAAGAGTAACACCAGGCGCTGAATAACGTAACCGAGCTATCAGTTTACTCACTTTTCCTCCGGGTAATTGTCCGCCTTCTCCTGGCTTGGCTCCTTGAGCAATCTTAATCTGAATCACTTCAGCATTCACAAGATAGTGCGCAGTTACACCAAAACGCCCAGAAGCCACCTGCTTTATTTTAGAAACCCGGTTAGTGTTAAATCGCTCAGAATCTTCACCACCTTCTCCAGAATTAGAACGAGCACCCAGTCTATTCATCGCTTCTGCCAATGCTTCGTGTGCTTCTGGAGATAGTGCACCGAGACTAATAGCAGCAGAATCAAATCGTTTCGTAATGGAGGCAACAGATTCCACCTTATCTAAAGAAAGTGGCTTAGCCGCACGCCTCAGTGACAACAAATCTCGTAAAGTCGTCACCGGCCTGAGATTAACAGTGCTCGCATACTTACGATAAATTTCATAACTCCCTGTACGAACAGACTCCTGTAATAGCTGAACCACATCGGGATTATAGGCATGGTATTCACCTCCATGTACGTATTTAAACAAACCTCCTTGCTGGATCTGCTCACGCCGTTTCCAAGCGGCATCAGCAAGCCGCTCCAGATCATTTTGAAAGTGTACAAAGAGGGCACCCTCTATCCTACTATCAACATCCTTAAAACACAGATCAACCACTTCTGTTGCAAGCCCTAACGCCTCAAACAGCTGAGCTCCTCTATAAGATGCAATAGTTGAAATACCCATCTTCGATAAAATTTTCAATAATCCCTTATTAATAGCGTTCCTGTAAGCTTTATAGCCACCTACAGAGTCAACCTGAACCTCTCCCCCCCTAATCTGATCATTAATAATCTCGTAGGCTAAATAAGGGTAAACCGCCGTTGCACCAAAACCAATTAAGACCGAAAAATGGTGAGAATCCCTAGCAGTACCTGTTTCCACCAAAATATTTGCATCAGAACGCAAGCCTTTGTTAATCAGTCGATGATGTACAGCCCCTGTCGCCATTGCTGCATGCACTGGTAGATATCCTTTTCGAATATCACGGTCTGACAAATGAATTAAAACTATACCACTACGAACGGCTTCTTCCGCCCGATCACAGATTTCCTCAATGGCTTGCCTTAACCCTAACTGCGGATCAAAGTTAAGATCTATTCGGGAAACTTTAAGATCTATATGCTTATGAAACCCACTTATCAAATTAATAAATTTAGTAGACGACAAGACTGGTGATTTCAAAATCACTCTAGCTGCGTGATATGCCGTTTCCTGAAAAGGGTTTTGTTCACGCCCAAGGCAAGTTTCTAGGGACATAACAATAGCTTCACGCAGCGAATCTATAGGCGGGTTAGTAACCTGAGCAAACTGCTGCCTAAAATAGTCATATACTGACCTAACCCGCTGGGAAAGCACCGCAATAGGCGTATCATCTCCCATAGAACCCACGGCTTCCTGTCCTTTCTCCACAATCGGCCGAACAATTTGCTCACGTTCCTCAAAACTAACCTGAAACATTTTCTGGTGGGATGCTAATTCGTCAACATCCAGATGCTCTACCTTATGATCATCGTCATTAAACTGCGCCCTCATTCTGTATGAATGATTCTTCAACCATTTTTTATACGGCTTTCGAAGTTTAAGCTTTTCATCAATATCATAAGACTTTAATAGCTCACCTGTTCCTGTATCAACAGCCAGTATCTCACCAGGACCAACCCTTCCCTTGGCCACAACATTTTCTGCCTTATGATTATATACACCAGCTTCCGAGGCCACCGTCAAATAACCATTATCAGTTATAACCCAACGAGAAGGGCGCAAACCATTCCTGTCAAGAGCACAAACTGCATGACGACCATCCGTCATCACCAACCCTGCAGGCCCGTCCCACGGCTCCATATGCATTGAGTTATACTCATAGAAAGCTCTCAGTTCAGGATTGATTGTATAAATATTTTGCCACGCAGGAGGAATCAACATCCGAGTAGCCCGATAAATATCAACACCACCCACTACTAACATCTCTAGCATATTATCCAGCGAGGATGAATCAGAACCAAACCTATTAATCAAGGGGAAAATATTTTCCAAATCTTTCAAGAATTCAGACTTAAGCTTATATCTCCGGGCTTCAACCCAGTTACGATTACCCATAATCGTATTAATTTCACCATTATGAGCCAACATTCTGAATGGCTGGGCAAGTGCCCATAAAGGCAGGGTATTAGTTGAAAAACGCTGATGGAAAACACAGATGGCTGTTTCAAAACACGGATTACCTAAATCCTCATAAAACGATGACAGATCAACGGGCATCATCAACCCCTTATAACAGATCACCTTGCTTGATAAAGAACATATGTAAAAGTCCCTATCCTGCATCAGAGCCATATTGGCATAACGACGAGCCATATAGAGCCTTGCGGCAAAAACCTTTTCATCAACATTATCAGACACGCCAACAAACAACTGCTCTATTATCGGCATTTTATTCAAAGCAGTAGGCCCCAAGCAGCAGCTATTAACAGGTACTTCCCGCCAACCAATAATATTCAAAGATTGATCAGCAAGCTCCTGCTCCAGCCTACTCTTTGCCGCTACATATTTATCTTTATCTTGACTAAAAAAAACCATACCAATGGCATATTGCCGAGGCAGGATTGTTAACATATCGTTTTTTACGATATCTCGGAAAAAGGTATCCGGTATCTGCAATAATAGACCACAACCGTCTCCAGTCTTTCCATCCGCAGCAATCCCACCCCGGTGAGTCATGCAAGCCAGTGCTGTAATTGCTGTCTGCAGAAGGTGATGACTTTTTTTACCATCTTTATGGGCTATTAGGCCAAAACCACAGTTATCTCTAAACTCACAGGGATCGTACAAACCTGCTTTCATAGGCACATTCTCATAATTCGATGATTAACCTGACCCAAAAACACCTGTCAATACCAATCATATGGTGAGCCCCAAAAATCTTTTCAACACCCATCGTATTTAAATATTCCGAAGAAGCCACGTCGGCCTTTTCTTTAGCTAAATCATTTGGTTGTCTAGATTATAGGGCTTTTCAAGATACTCTACCTTTAACCATTTCGGATGTGGAGATTACCGAAATTCAATTAAAAGAACAAAACTCCCTCAAACAGTCTAACAATGTTACTTCATCCACATTGTCAACCACTATACCTTCTCCAATACCACGCAATAAAATCAATCGCATGCGTCCATCCAACGCCTTTTTGTCAACAGCCATCAGCTCCATAAATATATCTGGTGTTATTTCAGAAGGAGGGATAATAGGTAACCGAAACTGTTTAAGAAAATCTGTTAGATCATCAACATCATTATTGCCAATCATACCCAATCTAGCAGATAAATTAGCCGCCATAACCATACCAACAGCAACAGCTTCTCCATGAAGCCACTGAGAATAACCTAAGCAAGTTTCAATAGCATGACCAAAAGTATGACCAAAGTTAAGAATAGCTCTTACTCCAGATTCCCTTTCATCAGCCATTACCACCTGTGCTTTATACTGACATGCTTGATATATAGCGTGCTCCAATACCTCCAAATCTCTGTTTAACAACGCTCTCAGATTCTCCCGCAACCAAAGATAAAAAGAATTGTCACAAATAAGCCCATACTTGATAACTTCAGCCAGTCCCGCCGAAAACTCCTTGTCTGGCAGAGTGCTAAGGGTTTCAATATCAATTACAACCGCATTGGGCTGATGAAAAGCGCCAATCATATTTTTGCCTTGGGGGTGATTAACTCCGGTCTTACCGCCCACAGATGAATCAACTTGAGCCAGCAGCGTTGTTGGCACCTGAATAAACCCTATTCCTCTCTGATAACAAGCCGCAGCAAACCCCACCATATCTCCTACCACCCCACCACCTAAGGCAATCAGAGTGGCTTTACGAGTAAAGCGAGACTTTAACAAACGATCAAAAATACGCTCAACTGTAGAAAGGTTTTTCCAAGACTCTCCATCCGGTAACACTTCTATGGCAAGGTCATAGCCATCAAGCGCTCTTTCCACTTTTTTTAGATATAACGGGGCTACTGTTTCGTTGGTAACAATTGCAACCTGACGACCGGTAATATACGGTTTCAGGTACTCAACCTTACCCAATAGCGACTCCCCAATAAAAATAGGATAACTTCGCTCCCCAAGGTCAACATTCAACTTAAGCATTTTACACTCCCGCCAGAAGAAGTTATCACCTCTATAATTTTTGTTGCAACCACCCTAGATGAGAACATACCAGTATCCAAAATAAGATCCGCAATTTCTCGGTATAAACCATCTCTTTCCGCCAACAGTGTTTCTAGCACTTGCTCCCTATCAGGACGCTGCAACAAAGGACGCTTTTTATCTTTTAGTGTGCGCTCCAACTGAACACTCACTGATGCGTAAAGATAAACAACAAACCCGTTAGAACTGAGGTGTCTTCTATTATCGCTTCGCTTAATTGTTCCACCTCCCGTTGCCACTACAACCCCACGCATGGAACAAAAATCGGCAATGACCTGTTCTTCCCGTTGCCTGAAGCCTTCTTCTCCCTCTACATCAAAGATCCATGTAATATCCGCACCACTACGCATTTCAACTTCTTGATCTGAATCTAGGAAAGGCATATTTAACTCACTTCCCAACACTCGCCCTACGGTTGTTTTTCCTGCCCCCATAGGACCTACAAGATATATATTTTTCAACTGCATATATCAGCCCTCAGCAATTATGTGCCGAGCGTAGCCCATCACTACCTATAAGGCAACATTCATTTAAAAAGAAGCTATAGCAGTTCCCTCTTGAAGATGGAGAGAATTGCTATAATATGCTTCTAACCTGCCTGCACCATTGCTTGACGCTATGATTTATCATCATCTTTTACTGGTGAGTCACGCACTATTCGTTATGAACATTAGAATCACGACAACGAGGAACCTTCGTAGTTAAGAGTAATTGCTTGTTGTGCAGATTTAAAAGAAGCTAGATAAGATGAGAAAAATGTCGCAGAAGGAAAACATCGGATTTTCTCCCGAGTCACGGGAATATCTGCAAAAAAACGGCTCAATTTAAATAATCTCATGCCCTGCCAAACTATAAGCACCACAAAGTCTGCTGCTTACGTCTGGTTCATGAATGAGCTGACCAAATAATGCAGATATTTCAAGCGGAAAAAAGTTGTAAATAAAGCTACATTACCTTCTTCCACACAGCTCAAGCCTGAACCAAATTGAGATATTATGGAAGAGAATAAATGAATATGATAGGAATAAAATACTTCGCAACTGTGACGCGGTTTCAACAAAAGATAAATAATTTCCTCTACAAAACTTTACCCAAAATTGTCGTTTCCTTGTTCCGCAGGATTAACGACAATTTTGAAATACTAAAACCTGTATCTTGAATTAACTTGGGTATAAGCTAGTGCAAATTATTATCACTATCGTCAATAATTCTCGGTGTAATGAAGACCATTAACTCATCTTTATCGTTCGACATTTCACTTGTTTTGAATAATGCACCAAGATAAGGAATATCTCCCAAGATAGGTACTTTTAGTTTTGAATGATTCTCTGTCTGCTTAAATACTCCACCTAACACTAGAGTTTCTCCATCACGAACCAACACCTGAGTCTCAATTTCATTTTTACTAATACTTGGGACAGCGCCAACCTCTGTGGCCTGAACCTCATCATTAGTAATCTTTACATCCATAATCACCCGACCATCAGGCGTAATCTGTGGCGTTACTTCCAAAGATAACACAGCATCCTTAAAAGAAGTTGTTCTTCCACCGACGGGTGATGTTTCGCTAAAAGAAACCTGACTACCTGAACTAATAATCGCTGTCTTTTTGTCGGCAGTAATGATCTTTGGTTGTGAAATAATCTCACCTCCACCGTCACTTAGCAGAGCAGAAAGTTCTAAATTTAGTAATGTTCCATTAACAACGAAACCAAGCCCAATCTTTGCTAGACCTTTACTAGACTGATTAAAATCTGTAAACACACTCCCGCTAACATCAGAACTGGAATCGTTACCACTATTTATAGCACCCTTACTATCCCATTTCACACCTAGTTCTTTGCTAAATTTGCTACTTAAGGTAACGATTCTAGCTTCAATTTGCACCTGTCTAATCGGTATGTCTATCAACTCCAGCAATGCCTTAATCTCATCCAACTTTTCTTGGGTATCTTTAATTAAAAGACTGTTAGTTCTTTCTAGCACCTGAACAGAGCCACGATCTGTCAAAATCTTTGCATCACCTACTCCTCCCAAAACAGCCTGTATTTCCTCAGCACTTGCATAGTTCACCTGAACAAGATTTGTATAAAGAGGTGCTAGGTTACGGAGTTGTTTTGCATTTTCTAACTGTTGTTTTTCTCTGGCCGCAATCTCTTCTGCTGGAGCTACAGTCAACACATTGTCATTCAACCTCTTACCCAGCCCATTCGCTTTTAAAATAATGTCTAACGCATGATCCCAAGGAATACTGTCCAATCGCAAGGTCAGACTGCCTGTAACAGAATTAGATACAACAAGATTGAGATCAACTTCATCTGCAATTAATTGCAAAACAGCTCGGATAGTTATATTTTGAAAATTAAAAGATAATTTTTTCCCGGTATAAGTTGGTTGTTGGTTAGGCCCACCATTTACCACCTCCTCAATAGCTTTTACACTAACGTTAATATTATTACCTACCTGATAAGCTAGATAGTCGTACTTTCCTTTAGGTTCTATTATAATTACAGAATTACCATCTTCTATTTTTGCCTCAATGTATTTAACAGGTGTCGCAAAATCTATAACATCTAAACGATTCTTTAGCTTCTCCGGCAGCACATCCCCCTTAAATTGCAAACGAATTCTTCCTGCAACTTCACTAACGTCAAATGGAATGCTAGAGCCAGGAAAAGTGATAATAACCTTACCATCTCCTTCCTCACCTCTCTGAAAATCTATCAAACTAATATTCATGTCCGACATCTTCTCCGATGAAGGAGCACCACTATAAGATGAAGACACATAAGAATCATTCAACTCCTGATCTTCTTCAACATCACTGGTTTTAGCAGCGCTCTTTGCACCGTTACCAATAGACACATAAAGATTATTACCATCTGCTCTGTAGGAAAATATCGATGATTCTTCTTGAGTAATTATTAACCTAGTTCTATTACCAACCTGAAGCGCCGTTACACTTTTTGCTACATCAAAATTCAGCTCATTATACCTTGGTAGAGCACTAGTAGTATCAAGTAAATCAATAGAAATTCTTGCGGGTTTCTCTATACTATACCCTTTAGCATCAGGTGCAGGCCCATCAAAAACCAACATCAACTCAACCCAGTCACCCGGTTTTTCGGCAACTTTTAAATCTTTAAGGTTAACGCCCCATACAGAAAAAGATAATAAAAGTAGAATGCCTGAAACAAACACAATTAATTTATTGGCACACTGTCCATTCTTAATATCCATATCAATCCTATAAGCTCAGTAATGATTATCTTCTTACATCGACGGCTCTAAAAGAAAATAAAGGGTAAATCAAATAAATAATGTTATTAGATAACTAAAAAAGAGATAAATGTTATTTATCTCCACTCATTAAAGATATACGTCTCCTCCGTTCACTCCACAATCCTTGCCTAGAAACCACCAATTCTAGCAATTTAATTTCACCCTCAAGAATCTCTGTTATGATTCCGAAATTTTTCCCCAGATAACGACCCACGCCAACCCTGTGGACTCTAGGCCCTTGCTTGACCAAACCCCACACTCCATCATCATTACTGATGTGACCAACCATGGAAAACGAAGCTATATCAAACTGCTCAAGAAATTCTTTTTTCCGGTTCTCGTCAGGCTTAAGAGTACTGGTCAATATCTTTTCTCTTTCAATTGCCTTTTTAAGCTGCTCAAAGGGACTCCTCAAAGCCTGTGCGCTATAAGAAAAAAGATCGAACTCTTCATATTCAGGAATAGGATCTATGTCTGGCTGGCTACTAGACTTTACCTCATTTATAAACTCCTCAAGATCACCATTATTTTTTTCGTCCGAGCAACCCACAAGAATCACTGTAAAAAGTAATACAGGAATATAGTATAAAAATCTCATTGGCCAACCTCTTTCTTATCATTATAGCGATAGGTCTTGGCCAGAATACTCATCACAAGATCTCCCTTATTACTGGATTTAATCGCAAAATCATGCAGCGTAACAATACGCGGTAATGCCGCAGCACTACTAACAAACATACCAAAATCATGATAAGTACCCTTAGCTAAAATACTAATAGGAAGTTCAACATAAAACTCATTAACAATTTCAGGCTGCAATCGGATATGCTCTACCTGCAATCCAGCCCCCCTAGCAGCATACGTAAGGTCATCAAGCAGCCCTGGTACTTCAGTATCTCCTGGTAATTGTTGGAGTAAAACCTCAAAATGCCCCTCTATATCTTTCACCTGCTTTTTATAAGCATCTAAATGTGCTATACTATGTGAATCAATTTTAAACTTCTCTTTTAATACTATTTCTTTTATCTGCATTTGTTTATAATCATTTTTAATACTCACCAAATGAAACTGGTAGCCAACAACTAACACAACACAAAAACAAACAACACAAGCAACAATCATCAACGCTTTTGGCCATTCGCCAATGTTATCCATTTCAATATTATCAAAATCAATATTTTTCAATTCATCAACGAAATCAGATAAAAACATATATTATTCCTCCCCACCACGCAAAATACTTTTATTAAAAGTAAGGTCGAACTCATTCAGCCTCTCACCACTTTCAACGACTTTTCTAACCCCCGTAAGATTTGGATTGGTAAACCACTTAGAAGTATTGATCTTCCTCATCAACTCTGAAACAGAATTATTTGATTCTGCAACTCCGACGAGAGTCAACACATCACCTTTAAGTGTCAGTGTTTTAAAATAAATCTGTTCAGGGGTAATACGAACAAGCTCATCAAAAAGCCTAACAATAACAGGCCGATTTCCTTGAAATCCTCTAATCACGTCCATCTTCTTAAGCATTACCACTTTTTTTTCTTTAAGGTCTTTAATAGATAACGATTTTTGTTCAATAATAGAAATCTCAGATTTTAAATAGTTATTTATACTTTTCTGCGCTCTGACAGAGCGACTCAAGATTAAATCGCCAATAAATATAATAACACCAGCAAATACAACAGAACCAATCAATACTACTAGGAAAGCACTCTTTCTTGCTTCCCTGGCATCATCTCTCCACGGCAATAAATTAATTTTAGACATTAATCAAAACCTCTCATAGCTAGGCCACAGGCAATCATCAACCCTGCAGCTTCCTGCGACAACTCTTTTGAATTCACGGCCTTAGACACAGACATATTTAAAAATGGATTTGCCAGCAAAGTGTTTATCCCAATATTTTTTTGTACAAACTCAGGCAAACCCTTGAGGCAAGAAGTACCTCCGGCAAGTATAATTGCATCAACATCATTTAATTTACTGGATGAATAAAAGAACTGTAGGGATCTAGATATTTGTTGAATCACTGACTCTCTAAATGGTCCAAGAACCACCGCTTCATAATCATTAGGCAGCGAACCGCTTATTTTTGCTTTTTCAGCATCAATGGCAGAAAGCTCATAATGGCGCTCTATTTCATCAGTTAACTGCTTCCCACCAAATGCCTGTCTCCGAACATAGATTATTTTATTGTCCTGAAGCACGTAAAGCGTGGTGTTGGCTGCACCGATATCAACAACAGCAACAGTATGTTTTTTATCTGAAAGGCTCAATTGGCCTACTAGAAGCTTAAAAGACCTCTCCATTACTAAACTTTCAACATCAATAACAGCAGCATTCAACCCTGCAATTTCAAGCACATCTTCCCGAATACCAACACTTTCTTTTCTACAAGCAGCAAGCAGTACGTCTGCTAGTTCAGGATTGTTAGCTTTCAGGGATTGTACTTCAAAGTCGATGGCTACTTCATCAAGGGGATAAGGAATATATTTGTCGGCTTCCTGAATAATTTGTGACTCCATCTCACTATCACTAAGAGATGCGTCCATGCTCAGCGTTTTGGTAATAACAGCAGCCCCAGAAACAGCTATGGCAACTGACTCACATTTTGAACGCGAACGTTTAACTGCCTTGCGTATAGTCGAACCAACTGCTTCAGCATCCTGAATATCATCTTCTACGATTGCCCCAGCAGGAAGAGCTTCAGAAGCGAAAGCCGTAACACGATACTTACCTTGACTATAATCTAGTCCAATTACCTTAACAGCACTTGAGCTGATATCAATACCAAGAAGTATCTTATTTTTTTTCTTAAGCAACCCAAACACTGAAAAATCCTTTTTATCAGATATAAAAGATCTGTAGCGTATACAATAGACTTCGTTGTTATAGCCCAATAACACAATACAACGCTCAGCCAAAAAAACTTTCAGGGTTACTCCATAGCTTGATGTACCATTAATGGTTTGCATGCACAATCACAACCATCGAAAAACAAAAACAGTCAATTAAATACACCCCTCTTATTTTTATTAAATATCATGATTCTGATTTATGCAATAATAGTGTGTTATATTATTAACTATTATTATCGTTGGATGAATTTAATAGACATTGATAAGTGACCTTTATAGCATATTGGCCAGCCATTAAAGAAACACGAAAACAATTGAGATCGCCAAATAGCAAGACCCTCAAACACATATGAAATCAAGAGCTTAGATAGAGCAAGCACAACAACAATCATGCTTCTTTAAACGCAATATTGATGGCGCATATCGTCAAGAACATACCGTACCTGACACACCAGCATTCTAACAATATTAATAAAAACTAAAGTTAATTATAATAAAAAAACGCTCTCGAAATTATATTCCCGTCAATAAATTGATCAATAATTATTTACATCAGTAATAGTTATCGTTTCAAGGGCCTTCCTTCCAGCCAAATTGTGTCCACACTGGCGGATGAGAAACGATACTTGGCGCCTGAAATGACATTTTATCGGGTATGCATGAAGCAGGTTGGCAGCACCATCTCGGTATGACTGCTCGTTCAATCCTCTATAGCTCGACGTCTTATTGTGTCACTGAAACCAATCAGGTCTGATCTTGGGACGTAATGTTTTTGCGCTACTTTATTCGAAGCCGGTTTTATTACCACCGAATTCATATACTAAGTCGACACCCAATTTAATAAAAACGATGCACTGCAATACCATTTATGCTCTGCTCCTACCACAAAGTAAAAACCTATAACGTAGAAACTTGTAAAACACTAGGCCATTGAGAAATACACACCTTGATGAGTAAAGGGTCTATTGGTTGTTGACTGCTCTAGCTCACCCCGATCACCTACTACTCGTAGGCTCACAGGGCTTCGCTTACTTGCTGCCTAGTAGCAATTTGAAATGCTTTGGGTATATACCTGCTAACACGCAAGACATATTGCCAGCTCCATTTTATAAAAACTAACCCAGCAAGTGAAATACTGAGAGAGGTGATTCGACCTTAAAGACCTTCTGTTACCTTAGGCTCATGATATGATTTCTAGGTTGAATTTACGGATTCAGGATCTTGGCCATCTTCGTGTTTTTCCGTGCAGCCTTAATTGCAAATGTCGGTTCAGGGCAAGTAGCTCGTTTGTTACCTACCCGCACCTTCGCTGGTAACTGGTATACTCCTTAGATCAAACAAAAGTCCACCAGCATACGCAACACTAAGCTTAGGGTATTTTAGAATAATTTTTGAAAACAATAAATCTATTAATATTCAGCAACTAATGGACAACATCCCAGTGCCTAGTAGAATTCATAATGATAAGATTATTATTTAATGGCGAAGGCATTGATATTTAAAGGCGGTAGCTTATCTTCAACTTACGTCTTATCATAAGCGTCCTCAACAGAATGCCTCAGACCTGGGAGAGGAAGTTCACTGAATGAAACGATCAGCAATAAAACTACTGGCTTGGCTCACACTAACATCTATTAGTGGGGTGTGCGTTATCACAGCCAGCACATTTCTTTATCTCAGCCCATCTCTGCCAGCAGTAGATACGCTAAAAGATGCTCACCTTCAAACACCTCTACGAGTTTATAGTAATGATAATAAACTCATTGCAGAGTTCGGGGAAAAACGCCGAAAACCCATACTCTTTGAAAATGTGCCTGTACAGATGGTTCATGCTTTTATGGCTGCAGAAGACGACCGTTTTTACTCGCACCCTGGAGTCGACCCCATTGGGTTAATTCGTGCTGCGATACAATTAGTGACCACCGGACGCATTCAGTCTGGTGGCAGCACTATTACTATGCAAGTTGCTAAAAATTTCTTTTTGAGTCACGAAAAGGTATTTTCGAGAAAATTCAACGAAATTTTATTAGCCCTACAGATTGAGCAAGAACTTTCAAAAAATGAAATATTTGAACTATATCTAAATAAAATATATCTAGGCAACAGGGCTTACGGAATAGAAGCAGCCGCACAAGTATATTATGAAAAACCTATAAATACTCTGACCCTAGCTCAAATAGCCATGATAGCTGGACTACCGAAAGCACCATCCCGCTACAACCCCATAAATGATCCTGATCGGGCTCTTATCCGTCGTGACTGGATTCTTGGTAGAATGAAAGAACTTGGCTACATATCTGAAATAAACTATGCAGATGCAGTATTCCAGCCTGTTACTGCAAAATATCATAGCACCAAAATTGACCTTCATGCTCCATATGTTGCCGAAATGGTTCGCCAGGAAATGGTCGAACGCTTTGGTACAGAAGCCTATACCGAAGGTTTCCGAGTTTACACCAGTATTCAAAGCGACCTTCAGGAAGCTGCTAACACATCTATTGAAAACGGCCTAATGGCCTACAACGAACGTCATGGCTACACAGGGCCTGTCAGCAACCTTAATGAGCAGGGGGCCACAACTGAAATTGACTGGCAGGAAGCTCTAAACAAAAGTGACTCTGTAAGGCTTCTACACCCCGCTGTGGTAACGGAGATTGAAGAGCAGAAGGTTCATATATTGCTAAAAAATAATCAACTTAGTCAAATTGAATGGGATAACCTCAACTGGGCCAAAAAATTTATAAATACCAATGCCTTTGGCTTTGATCCAAAAAACGCATCTGAAATCCTTACAACCGGTGACTTGATATGGGTGAGAGAAAGCCCAGACGGACGCTATAGGCTAGCTCAGGAGCCAACTGCGCAATCCTCATTGATATCCATCAAACCTAACGATGGTGCGATTCTAGCTCTTGTTGGCGGCTTTAACTTTTATGACAGTATGTATAACCGAGCTACACAAGCAGTTCGTCAAGCCGGCTCAGCATTTAAACCTTTTGTCTATTCGGCGGCACTAGCCAACGGCATGACCGCAGCCACCATCATCAATGATGCTCCTGTTGTGTTCAATAATGACATGGAGGATGCTTGGCGACCCAATAACGACAATATGCGTTTTAATGGCCCAATGAGACTACGTGAAGGCCTCTACCGTTCTCGTAACCTTGTATCCATACGAGTTCTCCGCCAGACAGGAATTAGCAAAACAATTGATTATTTAACAAGCCTTGGATTTCAAGAAGAAACTCTGAGTAAAAACCTATCACTGGCTCTGGGCAATGTATCAATGACGCCAATCGACCTCGCAAAAGGTTATGCCTCCCTTGCCAATGGAGGATATCAAGTAGAGCCTTATTTAATAGAGCGCATTGAGGTGATGGATGACATAGTATTCAAGGCTGAGCCAGCAACCATCTGTAGAAACTGTGGTCCAGAAAATAAAAGACTAAACCAGCCACCCCAGTCAGCTATATCCCCTGACGAAGAAATACTTCCATTAGACATACTCTCCCACACTATCGACCTTAGCTCTGAAAAACCTTCCAATGCAGCTTCTCAAGCAAAACAGGTTATGGATCCTAGGCTAAATTACATTGTTAATGATATATTAAATGATGTTATTTGGAAGGGTACTGGCCGTCGGGCAAAGAAGCTAAACAGACACGACATTGGTGGCAAAACCGGAACCACCAACGATAACAAAGACGCATGGTTTGTTGGTTTCAATCCAGATATTTTGGCCATTGTTTGGGTAGGCATGGACAACTATTCTACACTAGGAACCTGGGAATATGGTGCCAACGCAGCTCTCCCCATCTGGCTAGAATATATGCAGACCGCGTTAAATGGACAACCTGAACGCACGCTACCACAACCTGAAGGATTGGCAACCCTGAAGATCAACCCAAAAACAGGAAAACCGGCCAGACAAAGCGATAATGATGCCATCTTTGAAATTTTCAGAAAAGAACTAGCTCCTAAAGCAACAGACGAAGAAAGCAGACCTACTCTCGATAATATTGAGCAGCCTCCATCACCAAAAGAGTTGTTCTAAAAATACTCTCTAACAAAATCAAAAGAAACACATGATAAAATTACTATGGATATATCCTTCAACTAAGGCCCCACCAACAGCTACACCTACCCCTTGAAAGCATGAGGTTGTTGGCTCCTCTCACCATCAATTGTACAGGGTATATGTTCGATACTTGTGTTTTTTCCAGCTATTGATAGACAATGATAGATACTAAAAATACAATCAATATTACCTCAAGACCACAACAAACATAAACGACGTTTTCTTCATATTTGTATCAAGCCGAAAGCAAGGAAAAGAACAGACAACACTCTTCTTCGTCAACCCTAACCAATCAAGAGATTAAAACCCCATAAATGAATACCAGCAGACTCAAACTAAAAACTATACGATTCACTATAATTCTTGTATATACCATTATCTCCTCTGTATCCGCAGATAACACGCACACAGATGACACTACAGATCCTATTCATATGCTTGAGCACCAAGTAGCCGAGACCAACAAAGAACTTGCTGAGATAGTGAGGTCTGAAGCCAAAAGCACCACTAAACACAAATCAGTCCTTCACTTCCAAATGCTCAGTAAAAATGAAGAAATCAGAGAATTAATTGACCAAGCAATAAATAGCGGAGTATATGACCGTACCTTCATCGTCAAGCAAATAAATCAGCAACTAACGTTCAATACAGTAGAAATAAAATATCTAACCGACCAAACCATGAAGCTATCTTCTGACATCGAATCTGCAAACAAAGAAGATAAATTTTCAATATTAAACGACTTCAGCAATACGACAACGCTATTGAACAAAATGTACAAAGATCAACACCAGAACACAAGCTGGTCAGATGAGCTCAATATGAGTCAATCTAAAGCTCGCCTAATTATCAATAAAAGAAATATAAACTCACGAATAAAGCAACTCACCTTTAACGTGGAATATTTACAACAACAACTGAGAGCAAATAAAAAGCAATTGAGTATTGCCCCAGAGTTGGAAAAAGCAGCAATTCAACTCCAGCTCCTTATTACACAACGTAAAATAGAAATTACAACATCAAGCCTACACTTAGTTATTCCTCTAGCCGAAGAGATCGGCCTACCGACAACGGAACATAAACGCCTTTATTTTGAGGCCACAGGCCGCATTACTCAAGACCTACTGCACCCAGATGTGTTTTTTTCAGTTATAAACTCTTGGTCAAATACGGCTTGGGACTGGCTATTAGAGAAAGCACCACAACTTATTTTCCAGTTCATAATCTTCTTCCTTATTTTGCTAGCCACTAAAAAAACCACTATTCTTACGCGCCACATCGTAAAACGTCTAGCAGCACACAATAAGCTTACGCTCACACTACTAACGCAAGATTTTTTTATTTCTATGTCAGGGAAAGTGATTTGGCTGATAGGCACCCTTATTGCCCTATCACAGCTTGGCATCAATCTTACCCCTATTTTGACAGGTTTCGGCATAGCTGGCGTAATAATCGGTTTCGCATTACAAGATACACTCTCTAACTTCGCAGCTGGAATAATGCTACTGATATACAAGCCTTTTGATGTTAGTGATTTAGTTGTAGCTGGAAGCGTAGAAGGTAGGGTTAACAATATGAGCTTAGTCAACACCACAATCAAAACAATTGATAACCAATTCATTATTGTGCCTAACGGCAAAATATGGGGCGATGTGATTAAAAATGTGACGCACGAAAAGGTTCGTCGCATAGACATGGTCTTTGGTGTGAGCTACAGCGATGATATTGAGTTTGTTGAAAAAATACTGGCAGATATTATCTCTAGCCATCCCTCCGTACTATCCACACCCGCCCCCATCATTAAACTGCATGTCTTAAACAGTTCATCTTTGGACTTTGCCGTCAGACCTTGGGTAAAAACACAAAATTATTGGGAGGTGTATTGGGATGTGACCCGTGAGGTCAAGATCCGCTTTGATAAAGAAGGCATATCCATCCCCTTCCCCCAAAGAGACGTGCATCTACACCCTTCATCATTAAAGGCATGAGTAAACGCCAAACGAGCGAAGCCCATGAGCCTACGAGTAGTAAGTAATTGGGGTTAGCGAGCGCAGCCAACAACGTAGCAGATTGAAAGGCTACGGCCATAGAGCGACGCTAGCAACATGAACTGTCGATTCAAATCCACATTATTGACCAAGGTTGGCAAGAGTTAACAGCAATTTCTCCTGCGCGTTTCTTCTCCGCTTACCTCTGGCTACTGCATTCTGAATATAGCTACCATCGCTTTTAAGCTGCCAACTGTTGACATTATCGGAAAGATAGAGATCGAGCTCCTTTTTTATTCGACTAACTAATTTGATATTTTCTATGGGGAAGCATATTTCTATGCGCATATCCAAGTTGCGATCCATACCATCAGCACTTGAGCAATAGATCAATGGATTAGTATTATTCACAAAATAAAAGACTCTGGTATGCTCAAGAAATCTACCCACGATAGAACGAACTGTAATATTTTCAGAGAGTCCCTGAATGCCAGGTTTCAAACAGCAGATAGTTCGGATAATTAGGTCTACTTTTACGCCAGCCTGAGAAGCTTTGTAGAGAGCTTTTATTAGATGATACTCGGTCAATGAGTTAATCTTTATAATAATGTGAGCAGGAATACCCTCTTTAGCATGAGCCGCCTCCTGATTTATAAGATCTATCAAGCCTTTTTTGAGAGTGAAAGGTGCATGAAATAGCTTGCGTACTCTTACCGCCCGCCCCATTCCTGTCAACTGCTGAAATAGTTTACGAACATCATTAGTAATATCCTGATCACAGGTAAGAAAACTGTAATCAGTATAAAGCCGTGCATTTATCGCATGATAATTGCCGGTCCCGAGATGAGCATAACGACGAATTTGCCGGCCTTCTCGGCGAACAATCAACATCATTTTTGCATGAGTCTTATAACCCACAACCCCATAAACAACAGTAGCACCAGCATCTTGAAGACGTTTAGCTAGGTCAAGGTTTTCCTCCTCATCAAAGCGGGCTCTTATTTCAACAACAACAGTTACCTCCTTACCGTTACGGGCAGCATCAACCAGCGCACCAACCATTTTAGACAAAGCACCAGTGCGATATAGTGTTTGACGTATAGCCAATACGTTTGGGTCTTTGGCAGCTTGGCGCAGCATATCGACAACAGGTGTGAATGATTCAAACGGATGAAGTAACAGCACATCTCCTTTAGAGACAACATCCATTACACTGTAGTGTTCTTTTATATTTTTTTTCATACTTTTCGGAAAGCTAGGAGTAAATGGCTGGAAGGTCAATTCAGGATTACTTGAGCTATCGCAAATAGACATTATCCGAGCTAAGCTGACCGGGCCATTAACTTGATAGAGCTCATCTTCACTGAGGCCAAACTCATTAAGTAGAAAATCAATTAAAGGTCGAGGGCAGGTATCAACAACCTCTAGACGCACAGCTTTACCATAGCGCCGGGAAAGAAGCTCCCCCTGTAATGCTTTTGCCAAATCCTCGACTTTATCTTCAAGGTAAAGATCACTATTCCTTGTTAACCGGAATTGATAGCAGCCTTTTATTTCCATACCCGGAAATAAGTCCTGCGCATGCTTATGGATAATGGATGATAAAAATATGTAGTTTTCTCCATCTACACCACAGATCTCATTGGGTAAACGAACTATTCTAGGTAATGAGCGAGGTACAGGAATAATGGCCATACCAGTTTCCCGCCCAAAGGCATCTCGTCCTTCTAAAGAAACAATAAAACACATGAGTTTATTGGCAAGACGGGGAAATGGGTGGGCAGGGTCAAGGCCGATAGGGCTGACAATAGGCATGATTTCGCTATAAAAAAATCTCTTAATCCATGCTCCCTGCCTGTCACTTAGCTCTTTGCGCTTCAGGAAGCGGATACCTTGACTGTTGAGAGCAGGTAGAAGTACTTCATTAAAAGTCTGATACTGTTTCTGAACTTGCTCTTTGGTGACTTTGCTGATTTCCTTGAGGACAGCTTTAGGCCCCATACCATCAAGCTTGATATCTTCACGGGAGAACTCAACCTGCTGCATTAATCCGGCAACACGAATTTCAAAAAATTCATCCATATTGGAACTAAAAATCAGTAAAAATCTTAATCGTTCCAGTAATGGGGTCTCTTCTTTTGCTGCTTGCTCCAATACTCGTATATTAAACTTAAGGTGACTTAGCTCTCGATTATTGTAGTACTCATGACTGCCGTAGTCAGAGAGGACTGGTATCTTTGGTGCAATGGTCTGCGTAACAAGCCCGCTGTTGGTTGGTGGAGTTTTCGTCTTATTTGAGCTATCCATATAACCTCATACAGCGTTTGTTTATGACCGAGGCCAGGTCCACCTGGCACGACTCTGTTTAACTTGGTATTATTATGTTAAACAATTCTCCCTAACCTTAAACGTACTTGTTTATGCCCAAAGTAATTTTCAGATAGTAAACGACATTAGAACGACGTTAAATAAATATAGTTACCTAAACTACTGAAATGAGTGCAGCCAACACTACCGCATTTCAAAATACAATGGATATACAAAAACAAAGCGTAAATCTCAACGAGAATCTCTCATTTTAACAGATCAAGCCACAATGAGTTATTGTTTTATGTAAAGGTGCAAGATTTGAGCAAGGCGCACTCTTTTGTGAGCGCATCCCCATTCTCTTTGGAAGCGAGAGTAGAAGGCAAACAAAGCCTCATCAATATACGAGCAGTAGGTGATTCTGGATCAGTGATAGCAACAAATAACCTCTCAACACAACCATCACTTGGGATGACCACCTCATAACTAAGAACCTATTTACTTCCCTAACTCTCTGGCTGCTTCAACGGCATAATAAGTCAGAATTGCATCAGCGCCAGCTCTTTTCATAGCGATGAGAGACTCCATCATAATAGCTTTACCATCCAGCCATCCATTCTGAGCGGCAGCCATATGCATGGCATATTCGCCACTAACTTGATACACAAAAGTAGGTACCTTAAACTTTTTTTTCATTCGACTGACGATATCAAGATAAGGTAAACCGGGTTTTATCATAACTATATCCGCGCCTTCCTGAAGGTCTAGGGCAATTTCATGGAGAGCTTCATCACTATTCGCTGGGTCCATCTGATAACTGTATTTATTGCCAGAATCAAGATTTACATCGGAACCAACACTTTGACGAAAAGGGCTATAATAACTGGAAGCATACTTGGCAGAATAAGCAAGAATTTTGGTATTGAGATAACCTTGGTCTTCAAGACTATTACGAATAGCTCCAACCCTTCCGTCCATCATGTCTGATGGTGCGATAATATCAGCTCCTGCTTCAGCATGGGATAATGCTTGCTTAACTAATATTTTAACGGTTTCATCATTAATGACATAATTGTGTTTATCTATAAGGCCATCTTGTCCATGGGTGGTAAACGGATCAAGAGCAGTATCCGTAATAATTCCTAACTGAGGATAGTTGTCTTTTAATCGGCGCACGGCTCGCTGAATAAGCCCATCTGGATTCCATGCTTCACTGGCATCAAGAGATTTTTTTTCTGCTGCTGTTACTGGGAATAAGGCAATGGCTGGTATACCTAGTTCAACCCACTCTTCTGCATCTTTAATCAGCTCATCAATGCTGAGCCTTTCAATGCCAGGCATAGCTGCGCAGTGACTGCGTTGCCCTTGTCCTTCGAGTACAAATACAGGGTATATTAGATCATCGGTACTAAGACGATTCTCTCGCATCAGTCTCCGAGAAAAGTCATCGCAACGCATCCTCCTTGGGCGAGCAGTCGGGAAATGACGGTCAACCATGGCGTGCCTCTCTGCTTTGATTTAAAGTAAAATATTTTTCAATAATAAGTGTATGTGGCACACTACTCATTCCCTTTTTAAAGCTAAAGGTTATTGACTGCTCTCACTCATCCCAATCATCTACTACTACTTGCAGGATTATGAAACTTAGCTCGCTTGTCGCCTATCCACAATACTCTAACTGGTATAGGTACACTTTTATAAAATATCAATCCATACAATATAAAAATGGAATGACTATAAGGGAAACAGATGATTAAAATCAAATTATTTTTATTAGCTCTTGTACTGGCAGGCATTTCAGCTTTTTATTTTTTGGGTGGGACAGAGTACCTTTCTCCTGTTTTTTTTAAGTCACTCTACAGCAGCAACCCAATTCTCACTGCGGCATTGTTTTTTGTTGTTTATATTATGGTGACGGGACTTTCTCTACCAGGAGCTGCAATTTTAACATTAGCTGGTGGCGCTATATTGGGTTTCCTCCCGGCGTTTTTGCTAATTTCATTTGCTAGCACTATAGGTGCTACCCTAGCTTTTCTGTTGTCAAGAACACTGCTTAGAGGCTGGGTACAGAAGAGATTTTCCACATATATGGTAACAATAAACAAGGGGATGATCGAAGATGGCGCTTTTTATCTATTTACCCTTAGATTGATCCCTGTGATTCCTTTTTTTGTCATAAACCTTGTAATGGGGTTAATGGAGATAAAAGTATGGACATTTTACTGGGTAAGCCAGCTGGGTATGTTGCTGGGGACTGCTGTGTATATTAATGCAGGGGTACAGATTGGCCAAATAGAAGAATTGTCTGCTACCGCTATTCTTACACCAAAATTAGTAGCGGCATTTGTATTATTGGGTGTATTTCCACTCTTTGTCCGCAAGGGCGTTAAGTTCTGGAAATCTAGACGACAAGTAAAAATTGAAAGCTGACCATTCTACGCTTTAAGGGCATGCTATAAATAATCCTTTGCCTAAAGAATAACCCCATTCATACCCATTCCTCTATCTTCAAATACAGGCATACACTAATACTGAGAGTCACGAGATCAATCATCAGCATCGTCCTTTTTGCGCTTAGCTCTGGGGTGCGCTTTGTCGTAAATATTCGCTAGGTGCTGAAAATCTAAATGCGTATATATTTGTGTTGTTGATATATCACTGTGCCCTAACAATTCCTGAACAGCCCTTAAGTCACCACTAGACTCTAATATATGACTAGCAACTGAATGCCTTAGCATGTGAGGGTGCAAGTGTACAGGAAGCCCTTTTTCTCTGGCAAATTGATCAATTCTCTTTTGAGTTTGCCGGGCACCTATTCGCTTGCCTGTTCTAGAAATGAAAAAAGCATTCTCATTATTTGCTGCTAGCTCGACTCTTACTATAAGCCATTGTTCGAGAGCCTGTTGTGCTTTTTGCCCCACAGGAAGAATTCTTTCCTTGTTACCTTTACCAAGCACCCTGACTTGCTTTAGGCCGTTAGAGAAGCTATCAATATTCAGCTTTATCAATTCTGACAATCGCAACCCCGAAGAGTAAAGCAGCTCTAACATAGCTAAATCTCTAATCTTTAATGGTGCCACTTCAGTGTTCTGAAGTAGAGCGCTAACTTGATCTGCATCTAAAGTGGAAGGGAGTTTTTTTGATGACTTAGGCGCTGAAATACCAAGAGAGGGGTCTGCTTTAATAATTCCATTTCTTACTAAGTGGCGGAACAAACTGCGCACAGACGAGAGTAGTCGCTGAAGGCTGCGACCAGATAGGCCGTTATAGTGCAATTGAGCCAGCCAACGTTTAACATGCTTGCCGGTAGCATCAGACCAGCCTGACAGATCCTTGTCTGCTAGTTGTATTATTTTTTTCAAGTCTCGCTTGTAGGCGGCAATAGTATGTGAGGAACTTTGCTTTTCATACTGCAGGTAGTGCAGAAAATCACTCACATCACGCCATAACTTGCTTATTTTTTCTTCTTTGATGACAATTTCTTTTTGTTAGATAGGTGAATTAAATGCACAAAATGCCTACAGAGCATATCACCAATATAACTAATAAACAGTACACCCACTTTATCTTTGAACTGTTTTTTATCACTACTTCCAAGTACAAGAATACCAATGCATTCAGGAAAGTTAAGCGGCGCAACGGCAAGATACTTAATTTGTTCTGCATTCTTGCCAAATAAGAATCGTGTTTGTTTTTCGTCCAATCTCCCGCAGAATACAGTCTTGTCTGATAATATTGTGCCAAGTACTGACTCGGCAATATCTCTGGACTCAATGCGTACTGGTAACTCTTTGGGCTGGTCGGAAAAAAGAATCAGTTTATGGAACTCAATATTAAAATCATGATTAAGGCTATCGTTTACAGCTTCTAGAGCCTGATCTATATCTCGGCTTTCCAACAGTGAAAGTGTTAGTTTACGAATACTTGTAAAATTGCGATCATTATTTTTACCATTACTAATTAATAGCTTGAGGTTATCTTGAAGCTTTGCGTCCCTATCCCGAAAAATTTCCAGTTGTCGCTCCACTAGAGAAAGAGCAGAACCTCGCTTATGTGGTATTTTTAACTGTTCCAGCAGATTATCCCGACCCACAAAAAAATCAGGATGAAGCAATAAAAAATCTTCAACCTTCTTCACACTTAAGCTAGATTCTGGTTCGGTAATGCTGTTACTCATAATCGGGTATATCCTTCATAAACCCTTGTCGCAGGCCCTGTCATGATAACTGAGCTACCTTCCCCAGACCAGCTAATCTGAAGAGATCCTCCGGAAAAATTAACTTTAACATATTCATCAAGCAGCCCTTGTACCACACCGGCTACTACTGCTGCGCAAGCGCCAGAACCGCAAGCCATTGTTTCTCCGGCACCTCGTTCATATACTCTAAGGCTGACTTCATTGCGACTGATTATCTGCATAAAGCCAACATTGCATTTTTTAGCAAAGTCTGGGTGTTTTTCAATTAAAGGACCAAGACGTGCAACAGGTGCCTGGCAAATATTATCAACAATGAGTACTGCGTGGGGATTACCCATAGAGACTGCTGCAATTTCAAAAGCCTCATCATTAATACTAAGAGGGTAAAGCTTGGATTGCTTGTTGGCATTAAATGGAATATCTAAGGGTGTTAATTTGGGAATGCCCATATTGACAGCAATAGTAGCATCATCCTGAATTTTTAATTCAATATTACCAGCAGCAGTTTGTACTCTAATCAGGTCTCTAGCCACTAGATTCTTATCACGTACAAATCTGGCAACACAGCGAGCTCCATTCCCACATTGCTCAACCTCACTGCCATCAGCATTAAATATTCTGTAACAAAAATCCATATCTGGGTCTGTAGGTGGCTCTACCAATAATAACTGGTCAAATCCGACACCAAGCCTGCGATCCGCGAGCCAGCGAATTGTTTCTGCAGTAATCTTCAGGTTTTGAGTGACCATATCAACAACCATAAAGTCATTACCTAACCCGTGCATTTTTGTGAAATGTAGCAGCATATCCTTCATCATTTAAGCTTCTGGAAATAGTTTTTCCGAGACCATCTGCTCCTCTATTGTTTCACGTCTACGAATCAGATGAACCTCATCGTTACTAACCATAACTTCTGCTGAACGATTTCGACTATTATAATTAGAGGACATAACAAAACCATAAGCTCCTGCACAACGAATAGCCAATAGGTCATTTTCTTCTATTTGCAGTAAACGCCCCTTACCAAGGAGATCGCCAGTTTCACATATAGGCCCCACAATATCATACACAGCAGACTCCGGTAATGACGAAGAGGCCTTCAATTGTACCGGATCAATATCATGCCAAGCATCGTATATTGATGGCCGCAACAAATCATTCATAGCCGCATCAACAATAGCAAAAGATTTATCAACAGTACGCTTAATCAATTCTATTCGAGTTAATAAAACTCCTGCTTCCGCAGCTATAGAGCGTCCAGGCTCAACAATAAGGGTGAGATTTCTACCCTTCAGTTTTTTTAAAACTTCTGATAAATAGCTTGCTACTGTTGGAGGCTTTTCATCTTTATATCTAACACCAAGGCCACCACCTACATCAACATGTTCAAGCGCAATGTTTTGTTTTTTAAGCTGGCCTACTAAAACAAGGATTCGATCAAGAGCGTCCAAAAGCGGTTTTTTGGACATAAGCTGAGAACCAATGTGATAGCCAATGCCTAGAACCCTGATATTAGGCATAGCGGAAGCTTGCTTATAAGTGGCGGCAGCCTGACTAATATCAATACCAAACTTACTATCCTTAAGCCCTGTTGATATGTAGGGATGTGTCTTTGCATCAATATCAGGGTTAACACGCAGAGAGATTGCGGCGGTAGCATTTAAAGATTGTGCGATAGACTGAATTCGTTCAAGCTCTGTTTTAGATTCCACATTGAAACAATAAATGCCTACTTCTATGGCGCGTTGTATTTCATGGGTTTGTTTCCCTACACCTGAAAATACTATTTTATTAGGGTTTCCTCCAGCAGCAATAACTCTTTCAAGCTCTCCCAGTGATACAATATCAAAACCAGATCCCATTCGAGCCAAAACACTCAGAACAGCCAGATTACTGTTAGCCTTAACTGCATAACAAATAATATGCGGGGTTCCTGCCAGCGACGTCTCATAGGCTCGATAACCCTCTTCAAACCCAGCTTTAGAATAAATATACAATGGCGTTCCGAACTGCTCCACGATACTTGCAACGGGGAGCGCTTCTGCCATCATCTCTCCTGCGGAATACGGAAACCAGTTCATAAGATACCTTTTCGCTATTGACCTATTACGTGGAAGCTCGCTTTGTATCCGCTGTCTTTCAATATGCGAGGAGCTACCCTTGATTACTGTTTTAGCACCTTATACCCATTCCTCTTGAGGGTATGAGTATTGTTGACTTCTATCACCTCAAAGGTAACTGGTATACCATGTGCGACTGAAGCTGCAACTGACTATTATCGTTCTGGAGATACAAGTCTCCCTTTTGGCCGCAGCCCACCAATCCTAGAGTAAAAAACAGGAGGACCGTTAAGACACGCATAATGACTCCTTATGATTTAAATACAATGCATTCACAATATAAATCCCCACCGGATGAGTTCAACGATAGCATATATTAAGTGCAGAAAACGACCACCTAACTAGCGTTTAAATTATAATTATACCCGCTACCCTTACAGGTAGGTATATAATGAATCGAGAAGACGCTAGATCATATTCAACAATACCTTCTCTCATTACTATTAATTCACAAAGGTTAAGACACATCGATAATAACAATTGCGCGCTTAGAAATAGTAGCGAGCCTGCAGATTGCAATAGTCCTCTCCTTTTTTATAGGTTTTAACATTATTGACAATACCTTCAAAAGATTTACTGTTATTCAAAATATATTCGAAGGCAAGCCTTAGTTGTCCCCTTGTATAAACAGCACCTAACATTGTTTTGTCGATCTTGGCATTGGAGGACGTGTCGCCAGCACTGCTATTATCATCCTTAACTTTTAATTGATTCCAACCAGCTTGTAAGGATATCCCTCCATCCAGAAGTTGGCTTAGCCGATAGCTGCCAAAAAGTTCGACACCTTCAGATTTATTGTCAAGACCGAAATTTTCTACAGCACCATTATTTGAAAGAGAGCCAATATGGATGGTTGTATAATTTTTAAACTGAACACACGTTGCCGCCAAATAGAGATCATCCATCATATACTTAATACCACCTGCAAAAGCATTGGCGTTAATGCCTTTAGAAGAAGCAGCGTGCTGTATTTTAGCTTCCAAGCTTGTTTCACTATAGGTTGCCCCAAAAGAGAGACCCATGTCTAATGTATAGCTTGCTGCTACCTGATAGCCATAATTACGCCGTGCACCGCCATTAACAAAAACCTTGTTTTCACCTTCATTGTAGTTAGAGTCACGTAGTTGATACTGAGCACCCAACTGCAGGCTGTCGAATTCAATGCGATAGCTAATAGCATCGTCTGAGCGGGAAGCAGTACCGCTGAACCCACCATCAGACGTAATGCCGTTGTTCACTCCTACAGCACCACCACCGTTAATAGCGCACTGGTCAGTCCAGTCAGATATATCGCTGTAAACAGATGTCTGTTTACCAAATGCAACAGACCCATATTCAGAGTGTTTCAAGCCAATATATCCAAGGCGATTAGAAAAAAGATCTGCTGCTTTTGTTTCCATGTTCGCATTTACGGAATACTCATTATTGGCTTTATAGCCCCACTCAACCAGAGCAAAGCCTGTCATGGTTTCAGATAGACTGTGCTCAAAAGCAAAATTAATGCGGGCGCTATCATTGTTAACTTTAGTTCTACCTTCTGTAGTCTTTGTTTGAAGAGCAATATAACCTCCGATGCTTACTTTATTGGTACCATCATTCAATACTTCCAGTCCTACAGCCTGACCAGCCACCCAAAATGAAACGATAGAAGCTAATAGCTTTTTTGGCATGAGTTTATCCCCAAGTAATCTGTTACTACAAAAAAAATCAAAAAACAGTAAGCATTAACATAGATTACGTTTGCCATGTCAAGCCCGGTAACGTATTTTCATGGTGGCTCTCAGAACAAGTATCAATGAGACCTTTGCATGAATCAGAAATTTCGTTATATACCCATTGCGTGTGGGCGGGCTACTGACTACTCTAGCTCCCCCCAATCACCTACTATTCGTAGATTCATGGACTTTCGCTCGCTAATCTCATACCCATAACCTCAATCCTAGCGAGTATACAGGAGCACAAAAGTATTATTTAGCAACCCCAAAAAACACATGACGGATATGCCAAATTGTTTTTCTATTCATAACTGAAGAAAAAAGTGAGCGCTTATTTTTCTAATGGAGGATAATGAACGAAGGATGTACATTGACAGGCAAAGAGTTATGACTATGAGTAGTATTAAAAAACGAATAATGAAAAGCATTCGTGCCATGAATGGTGAAGTAATAGGTAAGATATTTCTTATAGCTATAGCCGCCTGGTTATCACTTATTCTAGGTCTTGGTTGGTACTGGAGCATTGAACCTGATGCTTTTTCAGTACAAGAGAGCGCCAAACAGATGGCGCACTCAAAGGAGCAGGAAGTGGTGTATGGCTATATTATGGTTGCAACGTTATACAAAATTGCTAATACTTTGCTGACAAAGCCAGGAGGTTATCTTCGTAATGATATCATGCCTCCTGGTGTATTTCTTGATAATATGCAACATTGGGAGCTTGGTGTTCTTACCCAAGTTCGTGATATGGCCAGAGCTATGCGTAGAGATTTTAGTCGCTCTCAGTCTCAGTCGAAAGAAGACCCTGATCTAGTCATTGCTGAACCTCAGTTTAATTTTAATAGTAAAAGCTGGATGTTGCCAGCAACTGAAACCGAATACGGACGTGGTCTCAACCGACTAGACAGCTATATGCGGCGATTGTCTGACAAACAGGATCCTGCACAAATTTACACTAGAGCAGATAATTTATCTCGCTGGCTGGCAGACGTTGAAACTCGCCTTGGTAGCTTGTCCCAGCGTTTAAGTGCCTGTATTGAGAGGTCCAGATTTAGCACAGATCTAGATGACACCTCTAAAGAATCTCAACTTAGAGATAGCAAAGATGATGCAGTAATAAAAACGCCATGGAGTGAGATTGATGATATTTTTTATGAAGCAAGGGGGACATCTTGGGCCTTAATTCACTTTCTTCATGCCGTTGAAATTGACTTTGCACCAGTATTAAAAAAGAAAAATGCACAAGTTAGTCTCAAGCAAATTATCCGAGAGTTAGAAGATACTCAAGGTAAAATGTGGAGCCCTATGATATTGAATGGCAGTGGCTTTGGATTACTCGCAAATCATTCCTTAGTTATGGCTAATTATATTTCCCGCGCTAATGCAGCAATGATAGAGTTGCGACGTCTACTGGAAAAAGGTTAACGATAAATAAGCTGTCTATTATATAACCACCACTTGAAGATGTAAGGTGATTGACTACTCTAACTCCCCCAATCACCGAGTACTCATAGAATTATAGGGATTCATCGTTTGTCGCCTATTAACACCTTCATTAGTAACGGGTGTACCCCTTGTCTTTGCAGTTACTACGTTATTATCCGCGTTCACTCACCGCAGAAGCTTAGCACTTCTAAGCTGCTGCGGCTTCGCTTACTTGCCGCCGCGTAACAATTCCAAATCCTTTTGGTATAGAGAAGCTTGAATATGGTAAAGCAGAATAGCAATAGCCATCTTGTTTATTCAACAGATAAAGGGCGAATCAAAGAAGATAAAAAGAAACAAGAAGTAGTTGAGGTAGATGCCAATGTCAGGGTCTGGCCTGAAAAAAAAAAGCGGGCCGGTAAAATTGTTACTGTTATTGGAGGCTTGCCAATGACCGGAAATGCCTTAAAAGTATTTGCTAAGGAGCTAAAAAAACGATTTGGCGGTGGAGGTTCTGTAAAAGATAGCAATATCGAGCTACAAGGTGATCACGTGGATGTTATCGTCGATTTTTTAAAGAAACATGGTTACGAGGCAAAACGAGCTGGCGGTTAATAGAATTATTACTTGTAATAAGTTTATACAGTCGCCTTTGATATTGCTACTTTGTTGTTAGCATCAGCCAACCACAGTCGCTTAGTATCCCTTAACTTCTGCTATCTCTCACTTATTGCCGCTTAGTATCAAGTTTGAAGTGCGACAAAAGCAGTTATTCATAGAGGCCTCACCATAACTCAACAAAGACTATTATATTCTGGTAAAATATCGGCATGCAAAAATCCTTCACAACACAGCCCAAACTCTTAGTTTCAGCCAGCGACCTAAATCATCCAATTCTTCGTAGTCTGGATGATACAAAAGCGCTGCTGAAATGGTCAGAGATTGAGAAGGCATTATCCTCAATCTACGCCTCTAACACCGATAGCCCCAGCTATCCTCTGCTGACCTTGTTTCGAGCCTTATTCTTGGAACATGGTATCGCTTAAACTTCTTGGCCAATGAACTGACGTCTTTCATGTTCAACAACCATAACCTATTCTGGGGTAAAAGACCGTGCAGGCTACCTTGCCTGAGAGTCACGTCATACTAAATTATGCCTTGAAAATCATGGTCTTCAGGTTTTTTGTCCCGTATATAGTAAACAAGTATTACCATACAGCTATAATTAGGCTTGGATGAATACACAAAAACAACTGTACAAAAACGATCAAACAATTTTTTTAAATTTGCTCTATGTTCTGTTCCGTACATAGAAGAATATCATCATGCGGGACACAATAATCACTTGACACTTTACATTAACAATAGCTGGGCTTGTGTTATTGTGTGTACTGGCACACAAAAGGAACATGCTCTCATGTCGGTAACGCTGATATCTACCAGCCATTACACAGCACCTCAGTATGCATTTAAGCTTACTAGAGTCGATGCATTCAAGTATGCCTATGGTAAAGAAGGACTGTACTCTGGTTGTGTTGCATTTTTTAGAGGTCGAAAGATTGACAAGACCGAAACAGAGCAATACCTAAGAAAAGACCCATCTTATAGCCCTAGCCTACGCAAAAAGCTGAATTTGCTTCTGAGTGATCGAAAAATAAAACAATCCCCTACTAGAGCCAACCCGCCGCCAATTACGAAGAAAAAACCATGCCCACCCCCACCTAACTTACACACAACACCAGCTACCAAGAAAGACAATAGTAATACTTTCACTACTGTAACATCTATGCAAGGGGCGAGAAAATTGGGTAGTCAGCTATCAGAAGTATTTGATTACGAATGGACTAATGCAGAAGCTAGCATTAGGTCTAATAATACCAATATCAAAGAACTCGACGATAAAAGCACGACAAAGATGTTGTTAAATTACCTAATGATTTCTCATGAAGTATGCAAAAATAATACCGAGTTAAACAATGATGCCAAAGAATCTATAATACTAAACAAAATCAAAACTAAATACCCCAATTTCAATATTGATGATGAGAATACAAAAAAATATATAAAGAAATGTACTGAGATATGTACAGAGATGTGTGGAGACCTCGACATAGTTTTTGGTGATGATATCAAATATGGTGACAGTTTTCGTAAGAAAGAGTATAAACAGTACGAATTTAAAGGAAGCAAGGTGGACTATATTGTTTGGCCTTCCCTTCATCTGAAGCACGAAGGTCAGATACTCATGTTAACACAAGGATGGGCTAAGCCTATAGAGGAATAGAAGACATAACTCATTAGTGAATAAGCTATTTATACTTGCCTACTTCATTGAGCTCATCGTGCTTAACTGAAGACTGCCATGAAACACCTGCTTCATTAAATTACTCATGGAGTCCGCCTTGATACCCGCCATAATAGACGGTGGTAGCTGATAAACGAGCTAAAAACCCCACGAGAGCAGTAGGTCGCTGGGTGAGAGCTTTCTCAACAACTCCACACCTTAACGAGAAATGGGTATAGTACGCCTTAGTCCTCTTTGAAATCTGACTGCAACCCATAATCATTCAAGCAAAGTATATGACTGAGCGGCTTGACGCAAAAGCCTTAAATATCAGCTAGCGATGTTAGCGGATAGTGAGCAGGATATTCTGTACCAGCAACACCAGAGTTAATAGCAGCTTTAGCTACAGCTGCGGACACAGCACCCAATAAACGAGGGTCTATCGGTTTGGGAATGATATACTCAGGGCCAAAGCTCATTTCAAGCCCACCGTAAGCATCAATAATCCCCTGAGGCACACGTTCTTTAGCCACTTCCCTAATAGCCGTCACTGCAGCCATTTCCATTGCCTCGTTAATTCGACTGGCTCGAACATCTAGACTTCCTCGGAAAATAAACGGAAATGCCAGAACGTTATTCACTTGATTAGGATAGTCAGATCGGCCCGTTGCCATAATCACATCAGGATTGGCTGCTTTAGCCAACTCAGGACAAATCTCTGGATCAGGGTTAGCGCAAGCAAACACAATAGGATTCCTCGCCATTTTTTTCACTTGACCGGGTGACAAGAGATCTGGCCCTGATAAACCTAGAAAAATATCTGCATCTACAACAGCGTCATCTATAGTCCGGCAATGTGTATCAACAGCAAGCAACGCCTTATATTGGTTTAAATCATTACGCCCTCTGTAAATAACCCCTTTACGATCTAGCATTAACATATTTTCAGGCCTTAACCCACACACAATCAATAGCTTTACACAAGCTATTGCCGCAGAACCTGCACCCAAACATACCAGCCTTGCATCTTCAATATTTTTACCAACTATTTCAAGAGCATTCAACATACCTGCTGCAGTAACAATAGCTGTACCATGCTGATCATCATGAAAAACAGGGATACTACAAGCCTCAACCAAACGACGTTCAATTTCAAAACATTCTGGAGCCTTAATGTCTTCCAAGTTGATGCCGCCAAATGTGCCCGCAATACGTTTCACTGTATCAATAAAAGCCTGCGATGATTCTGACTCAACCTCGATATCAATAGCATCAATACCTGCAAAACGTTTGAACAACAAAGCTTTACCTTCCATAACAGGCTTACTAGCCAGAGCACCTAGGTTACCGAGACCTAGAATAGCAGAACCGTTACTGATAACCGCAACCAGATTTCCTTTACCCGTGTATTTATAAACATTTTCCGGGTCTGCTGCTATAGCCTTTACCGGCTCAGCAACACCAGGACTATAAGCCAAAGCCAAGTCTCTAGGTGTTTCAGCAGATTTGGTGATTGCGATAGAAATTTTTCCTGGCTTTGGGTTTGCGTGGTAATCCAACGCAGCTTGCTTCATATCCCTAGACATATATTGATAATAAACTTGCGAAAATAGAGGAATGCTTAGAGTATCTTATAAAAATCAGGCAAACAACCTTATTAAAGTACTCGACGTGTTTTGATAACCAAATTCATATACTAAGTGCGACACCAAATTTAATAAAAACGATGAACTGCAATACTCTTAGTTTTTTGATCCAATCATGAAGTAAAAACATATGAAGTATCAACAGCTCACCGAGGGTGATAGATATATGATAATCGCGCTAAAAGGTAAGGATTAAGTTTTACGGACATTGCCGCAGCTTTAGGAAAACACCGAAGTACCATATATCGATAATTTCAACGAAATACTTGTTGCCATAAAGATAGCTCATATCGAACCATCAGGGCACAGCAAAGGACAAGAGCTCGACGTCGACGTTCAAGGAGAAACCAACATTTTACAGAAAAGGATTACGTTATTATTAGGCAACTCTTACATAAACAATAGAGCCCTGAACAGATTACGAGCTACTTAAAACGGATAGGTGTACGTTGCTTTAGCCATGAAACTATTTATCGATATATTTGGCGTGATAAAAAGAAAGGCGGCTTGCTATGAAAGTACTTGCGTTGCGCTCAAAAGCGAAGACGTAAACGCTACAAGGCTTATGATAGTCTAGGCAGGATTGCCAATAAGCGCAATATATACCCGTCGCCTTTCAAGTTGCTACGTTGTTGGCTGCGTTCTCTCACCCAGATTATCTACTACTTTCAATATAAGAAAGTTGAAGAAGTGACTAATTGCCCTTATTACTTTGCCAACCCACATCCCTCATGGGAACATGGTACGAATAAAAACACCAATGGCTTGATCAGACAATACTTAGTTAAGGGAACATCAATGGCAGGGCTAACTCAGCAACGATGTAATATCATCGCGGCCAAATTAAATACAAGACAAAGAAAGCGGTTAGCTTATAAAGCACCGAAGGAATGCTTTTATGAATAACCACTTTTGTCGCACTTCAAACTTGATACTAAGATATACGGGAGTTACTAGTTACGATCCTTCTCCGCCAACTACTTATAACCGTTATCATTTAAGGTAAGGGTAGGTGACAAATGAAAGAACCCCACCCTCCACACGTCGTAGGCGATTGGGGGTGAGTGAGAGCAATCATAACCCCAAACATTCAAGTGTAATGGGTATAGTTGCCACTAATCCGTGCCTTCATTCTTTGGATAACGACAAAGCTCACTTTCGACTTGTTAGGTTGCCAAAACGCTTATTGAATCGTTCAATACGGCCACCAACATCCATTACCTTCTGAGTACCAGTATAAAAAGGATGGCACTTGGAGCACACCTCTATGCTCAAGTCCTTACACAAAGTAGAGCGAGTGTTAATTTTGTTACCGCAGCTGCAGCTCACCGTTATATCTTCGTAGTTAGGATGGATATCCGACTTCATTTAATGTTCCTCACACAACTATACATACCGCGACCCTATCACCTAAGGCACCGTATACTTATATTAACCAGTTTTTGAAGCGTGTCGCCCCAGAGGCCGACCACCATAAAATATGGATGAATGATACCAGAATTATCTCAAACAAACAGGATATACTAATAAATCATCTCATTCCTATTCTAAAAAAGCCTAAGCAGTTAAGCTCAAAGGCTAGCTCGGAGCCTCGGATCTAATGATAACCAGCAGCCAAGACCCCACTTCATGCACCCATGTTTTTGTTCAGGTTGCTATACCATCGCCCCTGAGACGCCTGTTTGACTATCTTTCTCCAAAAAACTATTCGTCAGAAAATATAGAGCAAACTATAAAACCTGGGACAAGAGTCTTGGTTTCTTTTGGTCGTAGGCAATTAACTGGTGTCATTGTTTCTACTTCTAATAACAGCTCAATCAGTGCGAATAAGTTAAAACCAATCATAAAAGTCCTAGATAAAGAGCCTATTATACCAGAAGTAATTATGAAGCTTTGCCAGTGGGTTGCTAATTATTACCATTACAGCTTAGGCGAAACCCTTATGCAGGCCATGCCAAAAACATTACGCCAAGGAAAGCCATTACCAGTTTACACAACTACGATGTGGTCATTACTCCAACCATTGTGCGCAGATCAGCAACAACTTCAACGCGCGCAAAAACAACTTGCAGCAGCGCAGCTATTAAATAACAGTGAAAACCTTTCCCTAAGTGAAGAAAACCTTAAAAATGCCGGTATAAGTAAATCAACACTTAAAGCTTTGTCTGACAAAGGTCTTATTTCTGCTCACGAAATCCAAACCAAAGAGAAAAAGTTCACAGACCAACCATCCATAGAGACAGAACAAGCTTTTACATTAAATCATGAGCAGCAGATCGCCCTTAACAGCATCTCAGAACAATTTCATAGCTACAACCCTATTGTACTTGATGGCATTACAGGCAGTGGTAAGACAGAAGTGTACTTACAGGCCATCACCACAGCACTTAAAGAAAACAAACAATCACTAGTCCTTATTCCTGAAATAGGGCTGACTCCACAAACCTTGGGCCGCTTTAAAAAACGTTTTAATACACCAGTGGTCTGCCTTCATTCAGGCCTCAGCGATAGTGACAGACTAAGCGGTTGGCACCAAGCCTTTAATGAAACAGCAGGGATTATTATTACCACCCGTTCCGGTGTATTTACACCATTGCCAAATCTTGGTTTGATCATTGTTGATGAAGAGCATGATAGCTCATATAAGCAGCAAGACACTCTCAGATATAATGCCAGAGACCTTGCCATTTATAGAGCTAAACAAGTTAATTGCCCTATAATTCTTGGCTCTGCAACACCCTCTCTAGAAACCTTTTACAACGCCACCAGCGGACGCTTTAAACACTTGACCCTGCGCCAACGGGCAGGACAAGCCCGCCCTCCGCAAATAGAGCTACTAGACATGCGAAAACAAAACCAGAAAAATGGACTCGCACTGGATCTAGTTTCCCGCATGGCTAACCAATTGACCGATGGCAATCAAGTAATGGTCTTTCTTAATCGGCGCGGCTATGCCCCTTCTGTTATATGTCATGACTGCGGAACGGTAGTAGACTGCCACCACTGCGATGCCCATATGACTATTCACCGACATCCTCCTCGTATGCATTGCCACCATTGTGATTTTCAAATACCAATCCCAAACCTATGTCAGTCTTGTAAAAGCACAAATATCCAACCTGCTGGCCAAGGCACAGAAAGATCGGAGCAAGATTTAACCCAGTTATTCCCTAATTATCCAGTTATTCGCGTAGATCGAGACTCTACCCGCAAAAAAAACGCCTTGAACTCTATCTTAAACACCATTAATTCTGGCCAACCCTGTATTTTGCTGGGAACCCAAATGCTAGCAAAAGGTCATCATTTTCCGGGAGTAACTCTGGTAATTATCTTAAATGCTGATTCAGGATTGTTCAGCTCAGACTTTCGAGGCTTGGAGCGTACAGGTCAGTTAATTATGCAGGTATCCGGTAGAGCTGGGCGAGGCAATAAGGCAGGCCAAGTGGTAATTCAAACCTGTAATCCACAACATACAATACTGCAAACTCTTACCACTAATAACTACACACAGCTTCTAGAAACCCTATTAACAGAAAGAAAAGCTTTAAAACTGCCACCATTTGAGCACCTTGCCATGGTCAGAGTCGAGTCTGCTAACTCAAAAGAATGTGAAATACTTCTACAGGAAGCCAGACAATTTGTTGAGCTCAATGCTCCTTCCAATGATTTTCAAACACTGGGCCCTATTCCTGCACCTATGGAAAAAAAACAGGGTCGGTATCGCTGGCAATTACTAAATAAGTCCTCCCAGCGATCCACTCTTCATAAAATAATACACGTGCTACTGCAGTATTTGGAAAATAAAAAACTTCCAAGACATATACGCTGGAGCATTGATGTTGACCCTCAAGATATGAGTTAACAGCCACGTCCACCTCTTTTAATTTTCATACTAGCTACCATTGAATATATGAGTATGGAACAAACGAGCCAAGCCCCATAAGCCTATGAGTAGCAGGTGTTTGGAATGAGTGATAGCAGCAAACAACTCTTCAATTTCCAAGAGAATAGGGATATGTGGCTACAATATATTCTTAATTGCTTGTACTTGACCACGCTGGAGATTTTGCATAGCCATTCCCCCTGAAAAATCAATATAACGCCTAACCTCCTGGTCAGATAACCCTCGGTAGGTATAAAACGTAATATCTTTCATTCTTTCGGCCATAGTTCTGCGAATAATTGCTTTTTCTCTCTCCATAAGAATATGAGACTGAGGTAGAATTATACCATTTAACGTCGGCATCACTTCCTTTAACATACGCAACCCACCAACAGATGCGGAAGCAGCCAGATCTGTTCCATGCTCCACAACATCCAGTACCTCCATCAATTCTTCGATCAGATCTGTACGGCTGGAACGTGGCAGCTCCTTTGATAGGCGTTCGTTAATGTAGGCCTGAACCTTAGATGTATTAGCCGGATTATTAAAGTCCGCTTCCAATCTCTGAATTTTTTGTCCCAATGGTGAATCATACCATGCAACAAGTTCCAATAACTCCTTAACCGTTAAAGCTTCATCAAGAGTATTCATCATGGATGTTTTAAAAAAATTAGCGCGATACCTGACTTTCACAACCTGATTAAAAGCATCCAACTCGTCACTAGCTAACGCATAATCTGCTGCGCTCAACTGCATGCTGGATCTTATCCACTGTAGATACCGCCCTATCTCAGCTTTTTCATAGAGTTCATCAAGCAAAACCATCTTACCAATACCATACGCCTGTGATACTGTTATTAAGAAGGCTGCCGCGAGTCCAATAATTAACCCTTTTTTATCTTTCATTATTATTGTTTCTTATTAGTAATCCAATATTCAACATACACTGCTCATGATTAATCGTAAAGCTTGCTAATTAATGCTGTTACAACTGTTTCAACCCGTAAAATTCTGAGGCCAAGGTGAATAACCTCAAAGCCTTTGGATTCGAACATGTCTACCTCATAAGGAATAAATCCCCCTTCTGGACCAATAGCCAGCACCGATGGTTCTTTAATATTCCGAGGACAGCTATAACCCCTACCTGGATGGGCTACCAGCGCGCGCAAGGAGCCAACAATGGCTGGCAACCGATCTTCTACAAAAGGCTTGAAACGCTTCTCTAATATTACTTCAGGCAAGATTGTATCTTTTGCTTGCTCTAAACCCAGTATCAACTGCTCTCTAACCCTATCCTCACTCAACCAAGGGGTCTGCCAAAAGCTTTTTTCCACACGGTAGGTATTCATCAATACAATACGTTTTACACCCAATGCAGCAAGATGCTGAAAACATCGCCTCAGCATCTTTGGTCGTGGTAATGCCAGCAATACAGTAAGTGGGAGAGGCGTGGGAGGATCGTCTGACAACTGGACTGTCATTTCTAAACAATCTTTCTTTATACCGATAATCGTACCATTTCCTATCTGGCCATTGATCAAGCCAATTCTAAGACTGCTGCCAACAGCCATTTGAATATGCTTAAAACGACGAGAGTTAAGCTTCACCAGATTATCGTCAAGAAAGTCATCAGAAGTTAGCAGCAGAAGATTCATTCAAATAACCAAGATATAAAAAAAGCCAACGGTGTAAGTCACCACTGACTTTTTTCTAAAATAAAATGAAATTGCCGAGTCTATATCAGTTACCATTGAAGGTAAGGGCAGGCGACAAACTAGCAAATCCCCATGAGCCTACGAGTAGTACACAATTGGGGTGAATGATAGTCAACAACCTCACACCTTCAAGGGAATGGGTATAGGTGATGATAACGCAATAAATGTTAATTACCTTTACCCAAAGTGATGATGCCTGCCTTTACATATGAGCAATGCCCCGGCGATAGTCATCAACTGCTCTATCAATTTCAGTCAAAATACGATTTAAAGCTGCGCCAGTAAACTTGTTACTGCTAATCAGAACTTCAGCTCTAAAATCATCTACATCTTCAAAGTCGCCCATCATTATCGTTTCCAGATCTTTAAACTGGGGGTCTGTTAACAGTAGCGCCAAGCTACTCAGCACAACGCCAATCGGTGGATCAAACGGTGATGCATCGGTGGACTCGCCAACCATTCCATGAGTACGCGGATATGACATACTTCCTCCCTGAAAAATTAAGTGTCATCCTTCTTATTTAAACTTAGCCTATTTCTCGAATCATGCCAATTGTCAAAAAAATCATCCTCCAGCAAAATGAAAAGATGTACTCTTCTCTCCGTCAAAATTTAGGCGAATATATACCAGCATCCATTGAAAGTGTAGACTGCCGACAAACCAGATAACCCCTATAATGTCCACTAGTAGGTGTTGAGAGTGCGTTACGGCAGCCAACAACCTTACAGCTTCAATGATAAAGGGTATCTAGGCAGTACTACTTTGAATTCATTTTCTTTACTGTGCAAGTAACTTCATGATTATTTTCTAAATCTGATATATTCTTACAGTTATCTGCAGAAGCTCCGCAATGAAAGCAACACACTTTAAGTCTATCGTGAATTTTATTCCCAATATAAAACCATCCTTTAAATGCTATTTCATCTATATTGCTATTAGAAAAACCACTGTTTTTAAATGATTCCTGCCTACTTAAATGTATACTATATCCAGGATATTTAGCTCGTGATACATGAATATTTAAATCACCATGACTAATATTGGTATAGCCTTCAAGTCTATTCTCATGAAGCTGTAGCCCATCTATTTGAGCTGCAGCACTTGGTTCAGGCTGTATTACTTTTCCTTCGAGAAAGCCGCAGCTAGGGCTTAGTCGTTTATGTATAGTGAGCAAACTCTCACCATTACCACAATCAGCATCCTTACAAATTATACCACACCAAAAACACTTTGATATACCCTTAACACCAAGATAAAAGAAACCTGCTTGCGCCATCTCCTCTCTAGAGTGTCTCGCCCCTTGCCACTCCTCGGTATAAGATTTAAGCCTAATGTCTTCCCCTCTGTATAAACGAGATTGTGGTTGCGATACAGGACACACCGTATTTATTTCATTGCGTACCGGTAAAAAATCTTGATAAAGAAAATAAGGTAAAACTCCAGAGCATGTATCCACTGAACCACACTTTTCCTCACATTTTACAGCATCAATATTTTGACAAATACTGAAATTACATTTTTTTTCCACAAAGCTTAAAGTCACTTCCGAATTATCTTTTTCTGCATCATGCTCAGACACTACCCACTGAGATATCATAGGGATAAAACCACAGCCATCAACTGCAATTTCCAGTTCTCCACTATGTAGAAAGCGCAATGGAAACTCCCAAACTTCGAACTCTACTAATTCAATTGAGATAAAAACAGAGTTACTTTTCTTAGGCTCAGTATTAAGTATTACGTCTTCTCTATCATCAAATAAAGATTTTAATTTAGATATAACACAAGCAATATTATCATTGCAGGCTACATAAAGTATAAATTCCGGTGAAGAATTTAGTGACCGCTGCCAGCGTAATTTCACAGTGTTTAATTCAATATAACATTCACTGCTTATATGATTGGTTATTGTCCCAGAAATAATATTCGCTAGAACTCCGTCCTCAAACATGGGTTTTATATCTACATCTATACCATATTCTGGAGTAAATTTATAGGTATTAAGAGTTCGCTCATTACTGGCGGTGCTTATATTCACCGCATCAGCAGCTATACATGGCAAACCTAGTTGATACACACACAAAAACCCGACAAATCTTATATACTTCAAATACTTCATGTTTCTCGCCTTATAATGCTAATATAACTATTTCCACGAATAACAACCCATCGATTCATATCCATTCCCATTGAAAGTGTGGTTATTGGCTACTCTTACCAACCAAACCATCTACTACTCACAAGCTCATCGTCAAAGAAAACTAGTATCAATAAATGGATTTGACGCCAGATTATAATTAAAAACATTATAATGTCAATCATCTATGTACGGGACAAAAAACCTGAAGACCTTTATTTTCAAGGCATAATTTAGCAAGACGTGACTCTCAGACAAGGCAACCTGCACGGTCTTTTACCCCAGAATAGGTTATGGTTGCTGAACATGAAAGACATCAGTTCATTGGCTAAGAAGCCTAAGGCTTATCTACCCCTGCATCAAGCTAGAATCACCTTCATTGCACAGCTTGTAATGGCCTTGCTGCGTAGCCGTTCCACTAACTTGTACCATATAGCCGACGAGCTTCAAGACAACGATTCCAGTTATCGCCGTATAAAGCGATTTCTCGCTGACTATGACTACAGTTTTGAGCAGCTAAGTGAGCTGATTCTGAGTTGCCTGGACATGAATCGCTTTACCCTATGCATGGATAGAACCAACTGGGAGCATGGTTCCAAAAACATCAACTATCTGGTGGTACCAATTGCTTGGCAAGAAACCTCAACCCCCATTGTTTGAGCGTGTCTTGACAAAAAAAGAGGAAACTCCAATACCGATGAACGCATAGCGGTAATGGAGCGTGTACTAAATCTCATTCCCATAAAGAAAATTGATAACCTTCTGGCAGATCGTGAGTTTATAGGCCACGAATGGTTGACTGGTTACGTCAAAACAAACTGTCATGCATAATTAGAGTTAAAAGTAATAATGTGGTGGAGCATTAAAGCAAAAAGACGGCCATTGGCAAGCTATGCAGAGGCGTTAGTATCAATCAAACAGTAACGTGCATAGAAAAAAGAAAGTATCTGGAGTACCGCTCTATATTGCAGCCCGTCGAACTCTGAAAGGATTGTTGATCGTCGTAGCTACTAAAAAGCCAGGCAGCATAGTAGATGACTGTAGTAAGCGCTGGAGTATTGAAACCATGTTTGGCAATCTAAAAAGTCAGGGATTTGATTTGGAGTCCAAACATATGACGAACCTTGATCGGATGAATAAGCTGATGGAACTACTGACTATTGCTGTTGTGTGGTGCGTACTAATAAGGCGCTGTGTTATGGGAATGCAAATCAATTGCCGCTGAACAAGCATTACCGTCCAGCCAAGAGTCTGTTTCGATTAGGCTTGGATAGGCTTAGACGAGTACTCAAAAACAGCTGTGCAAAAAACAATCAAACCACTTTTTTAGATTTGCTAAATATTTCGTCCCGTACATAGGTTGTTTATGTTGTTTATCAGTTGGGTATCTGTTAGTGTGTTACAGCAGTAAAAGCAGCATATAATCAGGAGTAGATAGCACTATGCTTGGCTCATTTCAATCTTATTCAATTCCATTCTGTTGCAAACATGTAAAAAGTGTTTTTTTACTGTTGATATTGGCCTGTGGTTGCAGTGTAAGTTCAGCGCACAATTATACGTCACCGGCAGAGCAGTTGCACCAACAAGCTGCCGAGCAGCCACTCAAAAAAAGTTGGACCAATAGTCAGGCTGATGGAGAGGAAAACTTAGCTGGAAGGTGTTTTAGTAGTAGCAACTTATTAGGAGGCGCTGAATATAGCAAAAGCCATGATAATAGCATTAGTTGTTTGCAACATGTGCTAGATGACAACGATCTTTCTGTTACTCTAGAAGCATTTAAGGGAAAAAACGTGTTTGAAGTGCTTGCTATGGTATATGTAAGTATTTTGCTAGAAGTTGGTGAGCTTGAACAAGACATAATTAACGCTGGGTTAGAATCACCTAGCTGGATAATAGGTTTTAGCGGTATCACCCAAGAAATAAAGAAGAGAGCTTGTTGCCGCCTGCCAAAAAGTACAAAAACAACGTTTACACAGCTCACTAAAGAAGAGCAAATGTTCGTTGCAGAGGTATTGAATTCTAGAGCAAAGCAATGCTTTTATAAGCTTCACACCTTGTGGCAAGATAAGGTTAAGACGAGTAACGCTAGCCCACTAATTTGCGCCAAATTAGATGAGCAAGTAAGTTCGCTGATGTCAATAGCACAAAATGATACGCACTTCTTAAATGAGGTTGTCTTGAAGCAAACGCGTAACTTAGTGGATGTATTATCAACCCATTATGTAGTAGCTACAACAAGTAATACGCCATCAGAGATACAATATCCAGTATTAGAAGCATTGGTGAATTGGGGTGCGCGTAATTCCGATAGCTTAATAAGCAAATTACTAGATGATAGCAAACGTTGGGTTACGCAAGATTATCATTTGACTGCAGAAGAAAACAAAACAAATGGCATAAGCGCAGAGGAAAAAGTATTTTTCTCTTATTTGCATTACAACTCAAAAGATGTAACCGAGGTATGGCATGGTGCAAATGAGTCTTTACGTGATTGTGAAGCCAGAGAGATTGCTAATACTTTATTAGCTAGCGATGTTATAAAAAATTTAAGTGATCAGTTTAAAACAGTACAACAATTAAATGTCATTTATCAGTCTGGATTTGTGGCATTAGATGCAATGCATAGCAACCTAGAACAACAAGAAAGCCTTAACCCAGAGGACCAAGCTAAAACAAAGAAAGATAAACAAAACGGATCATTTGGCCAAGAAGACTGGGATGAATACCTAGAGGAAGGTCTAAAGAAAAATATGAAAGACAGTCTTTTGGGTAAGGTTGCATCTGGTATTAACTATGTATTTAATGTTGTAAAAAATGGCTTTACGGCACCATCAACCAAGCAAGAGCAAAGCAAAAAAATAATGACTGCCTGGGTTAATATGGTACAAAAAAATGCCTTGCATTTAACAGATAGCTCAGATAATAAAGGCATACAATTGGTTATGGCAGAGTTGATAAAAATAGATAGCCTGCATAAAGAAGGAGATATAACCATAAAAGATGCTTTAATTACACTGGTTGCACAGGATTGTACTAGTTCAGATAAAGAACAAGCATTTACCCTGTTAACAGGGTTACAGCGTAAAGCAGATATACGACAAAAAACATATTGCTACCAACCACTTGTTACTGCTGTTTCAGATAAAAATGCTAATGATTGTGAGTTACAATATGAGCAAGCAGACCAGCCAATAGATATTCCAGCAAGTGGTAATGCTTTTGCAAAACACAATAGTGCTGAAGAAAAGCATAGAGATTGGTTGTCTATGCCAACAAACGACTATACGTTACAAAAAAGTAAATCACAAAATGATGTTGAGGTTAATGAAGCTGATGGGAGTTATGAAAGTGATGGTACTAATACAACTGAACCATCACCTTTGCACGTAGATTGGTGTTTTATTAATCTAGATTATGAAGAAAAAAATGAAGAGCAAGCAAGAGGCCAGTGCAAGACTGTGTGGATAGGATCTAGCTATAATTCATCGTTTTACAATAGGCTTCTTATGGGCGCAGTTGTAGGCTTGTGTGTTTTAGCTGTTGTGGACTCTGCTACAGCAGCAAGCTCTCCTCAAGCTGAGGCATTTTTTCAGAACCATACCCAAGCACACGATAGCTCAAATTTAAATAGTCACCATTCTCGTCATATTAGGGATGAGAGTGCAGCCTCTGCTTCTAATGTTATTGGCATCAGTAATGTCACAGAGCTGAACTTAATTGGCAATCATGCAGATTACCCTAGTAACGGCCGCTATAAACTGACTGCAAGCTTTAACGTAAAAAAATTCAACAAACCAATACCGGAGTTTACAGGTGATTTCAATGGAAATTGTGAAACCCTTGACGAGCTGCCATGCTGCTTGATAGACGCACTTTCAGGTAATGGAATCGTTCAAAACATAAACTTCAATAATGTTGACACTAGGAATGCAGAATGCGACCCAGCAGTTGCCAATACTATGCATGATTATTCCATGGTTAGATTTATCAAAATTGGGAATAGTAAGTTTGGAGGGGTTGGTAGCTATTTTGAAGAGGATAGTGCCAACTTTAAAGGGAATGCTATAGGTATGGTCTCTAATGTTATGCGGGGGACATCTAGTTTTGATAATGTAATGATAGCAAATAGCACTCTTAATGGCCTTAGTGAGGTTAGATATGCCGGTGGGGTAGTAGGAGCAGCATTTAATAGTGGGAATGAAGTTTTTAAGGTAATAATAGTAAATGTCAATATTACTGGCTCAGGCTGGGCTGCATGTCTCGGTGGGGTAGCAGGAAAGGTGCACAATGTGAGCATTAATGAAGTTTATGTCGGCAACACTATTGTAAATGGCACAGGTCAAGGTCGTGTTGGAGGTGTTGTTGGAGTCTTCGCTGGTAGTGCCATGCAGAATGTTACCGTTATAGATTCGATTATTTCTGGAGATAAAGCCGGAGGAATAGTAGGTTCCTCAACTAATGATAAAGTTAGTACCTGTCATGTTATTAGGGCGAAAGTAAATGGTGATACTGTAGGTGGGGTGATCGGATTTGGTCACGGCAGTAAAATGGAACATGCTACAGTTGCTAGCTCTACTATTATTGCGCATACTGACGCTCCTTCTGTTGGGGGCGGAATAGGGTTTGCTAATGCGATTACTGTTGTAGACCTTACTGTTATTGATACTGTTATTGATGTTGTTCTCACACCCTTAGGACATAAAGCAGAAGTTGGCGGTGGTTTTGGATGGTCAGGTTTAGGCGCACAATTTTCCAAAACAATGATCATCAAAACTAACTTGAGTATAGATGGAGATGATCGTTATTTGTCTGCTGGATGGGTGGGGGGCAAGATGGCAGAAAGTAATGGATATGAACAGCTTGCAGTTAGTCAAAGCTTTATCAATATTAAGGGGGTAAAGGATATAAAAATAGGTGGTGCTGTTGGGTTGATTGATTCCGCTTCTATTTCAAACTTTACGGTAAGCAGGAGCAGGGTACTATTTGAAGGGAAGGGATCAAATGTACAAATAGGATTTTGTATAGGATACAACAACGGAAATAGTAAATGTGACTTTGATGAAACTAAAAAGATATTCGATAACTCATCTTACAATGATGCGAATGGAGTCTCACACCATCAGTATAATTATAATATGAACTTAGCTAATCAATGCAAGGGGAGTAAGTTGCCTTTTATAGAGAACGATTGTGAAATTAAACCAGAAGAATATTGTCGTTATAAAGAGCCTCTTATTATGGTGTGGAATGCACCTTGCTTAATGCAAGCGCAAACACCCGACTCTGCAGCCACAGTGCCTACAACCGCACTTTCAGCACCTACAGAAACACCTACAGAAACACCTACAGAAACACCTACAGAAGCACCTACAGAAGCACCTACAGAAACACCTACAGAAGCACTTACAAAAGCACCTACAGAAGCACCTACAGAAACACCTACAGAAACACCTACAGAAGCACTTACAAAAGCACCTACAGAAGCACCTACAGAAACACCTACAGAAACACCTACAGAAGCACTTACAGAAACACCTACAGAAGCACTTACAAAAGCACCTACAGAAGCACCTACAGAAGCACCTACAGAAACACCTACAGAAACACCTACAGAAACACCTATAGAAGCACCTATAGAAGCACCTATAGAAGCACCTATAGAAGCACCTATAGAAGCACCTACAGAAGCACCTACAGAAGTACCTAAAGAAGCATTAATTATTGGAGTATCTTGTGGTTCTTTTATTGCCGTTGCTGCTTATGGTGTTGGTTGTTATTGGTATCAAAGGAAGATTAATGGAGATGGTGGTTCTTCAGGTCATAGGGAGCTGTATACAGAAGATGGTGACCATCCAAGCGGAAAAGATGAACAAAAAGCTGAAGAAGGTATGAGTATGATTGAGTCTTCAGGTGCAGTTGAGTAGCTGTAATTGAATCTGTACGCTGCCTATTCTTAATTTTTCTGATTGGTAAGAATAGGCATTTGAAGTACGATGGGTTATGGGTACTATTAAGTTGTTTTAAAATTATCTGAGAAGTAAATATAAGTTTTACCGTTTTTGGTAAATACCTACAATTCCTAATAAATACCTACAATATTAAATTGTAAAATAATGAGTGACAATTACACTATATTTGAAACTATAAAGTCCTGAATGCTTGCTGGCTGCATCTTTATCAGTTACTAGCATGCTTGTATTTATTTCACTATAAGCTATTGTATTGTATAGCAATTTAGCGCACGGGCTCTCTTGATGCTTTAGACGGCTATGTTGTTTATCTGTTGGATGTCTGATAGCATGTTACAGCAGTAAAAACAGCATATAATCAGGAGTACATAGCACTATGTTTGGCTCATTTAAATCTTATTCAATTCCATTCTGTTGCAAACATGTAAAAAGTGTTTTTTTACTGTTGATATTGGCCTGTGGTTGCAGTGTAAGTTCAGCGCAAAATTATACGTCACCGGCAGAGCAGTTGCACCAACAAGGTGCCGAGCAGCCACTCAAAAAAAGTTGGGCCAATAGTCAGGCTGATAGAGAGGAAAACTTAGCTGGAAGGTGTTTTAGTGGTAGCAGCTTATTAGGAGGCGCTGAATATAGCAAAAGCCATGATAATAGCATTAGTTGCTTGCAACATGTGCTAGATGACAACGATCTTTCTGTTACTCTAGAAGCATTTAAGGGAAAAAACGTGTTTGAAGTGCTTGCTATGGTATATGTAAGTATTTTGCTAGAAGTTGGTGAGCTTGAACAAGACATAATTAACGCTGGGTTAGAATCACCTAGCTGGATAATAGGTTTTAGCGGTATCACCCAAGAAATAAAGAAGAGAGCTTGTTGCCGCCTGCCAAAAAGTACAAAAACAACGTTTACACAGCTCACTAAAGAAGAGCAAATGTTCGTTGCAGAGGTATTGAATTCTAGAGCAAAGCAATGCTTTTATAAGCTTCACACCTTGTGGCAAGATAAGGTTAAGACGAGTAACGCTAGCCCACTAATTTGCGCCAAATTAGATGAACAAGTAAGTTCGCTGATGTTAAGAGCACAAAATGATACGCACTTCTTAAATGAGGTTGTCTTGAAGCAAACGCGTAACTTAGTGGATGTATTATCAACCCATTATGTAGTAGCTACAACAAGTAATACGCCAGCAGAGATACAATATCCAGTATTAGAAGCATTGGTGAATTGGGGTGCGCGTAATTCCGATAGCTTAATAAGCAAATTACTAGATGATAGCAAACGTTGGGTTACGCAAGATTATCATTTGACTGCAGCAGAAAACAAAACAAATGGCATAAGCGCAGAGGAAAAAGTATTTTTCTCTTATTTGCATTACAACTCAAAAGATGTAACCGAGGTATGGCATGGTGCAAATGAGTCTTTACGTGATTGTGAAGCCAGAGAGATTGCTAATACTTTATTAGCTAGCGATGTTATAAAAAATTTAAGTGATCAGTTTAAAACAGTACAACAATTAAATGTCATTTATCAGTCTGGATTTGTGGCATTAGATGCAATGCATAGCAACCTAGAACAACAAGAAAGCCTTAACCCAGAGGACCAAGCTAAAACAAAGAAAGATAAACAAAACGGATCATTTGGCCAAGAAGACTGGGATGAATACCTAGAGGAAGGTCTAAAGAAAAACATGAAAGACAGTCTTTTGGGTAAGGTTGCATCTGGTATTAACTATGTATTTAATGTTGTAAAAAATGGCTTTACGGCACCACCAACCAAGCAAGAGCAAAGCAAAAAAATAATGACTGCCTGGGTTAATATGGTACAAAAAAATGCCTTGCATTTAACAGATAGCTCAGATAATAAAGGCATACAATTGGTTATGGCAGAGTTGATAAAAATAGATAGCCTGCATAAAGAAGGAGATATAACCATAAAAGATGCTTTAACTATACTGGTTGCACAGGATTTTACTAGTTCAGATAAAGAACAAGCGTTTACCCTGTTAACAGGGTTACAGCGTAAAGCAGATATACGACAAAAAACATATTGCTACCAACCACTTGTTACTGCTGCTTCAGATAAAAATGCTAATGATTGTGAGTTACAATATGAGCAAGCAGACCAGCCAATAGATATTCCAGCAAGTGGTAATGATTTTGCGAAACACAATAATGCTGAAGAAAAACATAGAGATTGGTTGTCTATGCCAACAAACGACTATACGTTACAAAAAAGTAAATCACAAAATGATGTTGAGGTTAATGAAGCTGATGGGAGTTATGAAAGTGATGGTACTAATACAACCAAATCATCACCTTTGCACGTAGATTGGTGTTTTATTAATATAGATTATGAAGAAAAAAATGAAGAGCAAGCAAGAGGCCAGCGCAAGACTGTGTGGATAGGATCTAGCTATAATTCATCGTTTTACAGTAGGCTTCTTATGGGCGCAGTTGTAGGCTTGTGTGTTTTAGCTGTTGTGGACTCTGCTACAGCAGCAAGCTCTCCTCAAGCTGAGGCATTTTTTCAGAACCATACTCAAACTGAGTCATTTCTGCATAATACTACCCAAATCGATAGCTCAACTATTAGAGCCTCTGCTTCTAATGTTATTGGCATCAGTAATGTCACAGAGCTGAACTTAATTGGCAATCATACAGATTACCCTAGTAACGGCAGCTATAAACTAACTGCAAGCTTTAACGTAAAAAACTTCACCAGACCAATACCGGTGTTTACAGGTGATTTCAATGGAAATAATGAAACCCTTGACGAGCTGCCATGCTGTTTGATAGACAAACTTGCAGGTAAGGGAATAGTTCAAAACATAAACTTCAATAATGTTGACACTAGGAATGCAGAATGTGATCCAGCAGTTGCCAATACTATGCATGATGAGTCCATAGTTAGATTTATCAAAATTGAGAATAGTCAGTTTGAAGGGGTTGGTATAGATAATAGAATAGGTATGGTCTCTAATTTTATGGTGTCGGCATCTAGCCTTGATAATGTAATGATCGTAAATAGCACTCTTAATGGCACTGGGGTTAAATATGCCGGTGGGGTAGTAGGAGAAGTAGATAATACTGGGAGTGAATTTTTTAAAGTAATGATAGTAAATGTCAATATTACTGGCTTAGCCTCAGAGCTAGGTGGGATAGCAGGAAAGATGCGAAGTGTGAGAATTAAAGAAGTTTATATTGGCAACACTATTGTAAAGGTCGCGGGTCAAAAAGGTTATGTTGGAGGTGTTGCTGGGCATTCCCTTTCGAATACCATGCAGAATGTTACCGTTATAGATTCGATTATTTCTGGAGATCGTGCCGGAGGAATAGTAGGTTACTCAATAGATGATAATGTTAGTACCTGTCATGTTATTAGGACGGAAGTAAATGGTCGTTTTGTAGGTGGGGTGATCGGATCTGGTGCAAGCAGTGAAATGAAAAATGCTACAGTTGCTAATTCTACTATTATTGCGCATACTGAAAGTCCTTCTGTTGGGGGCGGAATAGGGTTTGCTAATGCTATTACTGCTGTAGACCTTACTGTTATTGATACTGTTATTGATGTTATTATCAAACCCTCAGAATATAAATCAGACGTTGGCGGTGGTTTTGGATGGTCATTTGCACGCGTACACTTTTTCAATACAATGATCATCAAAACTAACTTGAGTATAGATGGAGATGATGTTCTTTTGTCTGCTGGATGGGGGGCTGGCCAGATGGCAGTAAATGATGCACATGAACAGCTTGCAGTTAGTCAAAGCTTTATCAATATTAAGGGGGTAAAGAGTATAACAATAGGTGGTGCTGTTGGGTTTATTGATTCCGCTTCTATTTCAAACTTTACGGTAAGTAGGAGCATGGTACTATTAGAAGGGAATGGATCAAATGTACAAATAGGATTTTGTATGGGATACAATAAAGATGGAAATAGTACATGTGACTTTGATGAAACTAAAAAGATATTCGATAACTCATCTTACAATGATACGAACGGAACCTCACACCATCAGTATAATTATAATATGAACTTAGCTAATCAATGCAGGAGGAGTAAGTTGCCTTTTATAGGGGAAGATTGTGAAATTAAACCAGAAGAATATTGTCGTTATAAAGAGCCTCTTATTATGGTATGGAATGCACCTTGCTTAACGCAAGCGCAAACACCAGTCTCTGCAGCCACAGTGCCTACAGAAGCACCTACAGAAGCACCTACAGAAGCATTAATAATTGGAGTATCCAGTGCTGCTTTTATTGCCGTTGCTGCTGTTGGTGGTGGTTTTTATTGGTATAAAAGGCATAATAATGGAGGTTGTTGTTCAGGTCATAGGGAGCTGTATACAGAAGATGGTGACCATCCAAGCGGAAAAGATGAACAAAAAGCTGAAGAAGGTATGATTATGATTGAGTCTTCAGGTGCAGTTGAGTAGCTGTAATTGAATCTGTACGCTGCCTATTCTTAATTTTTCTGATTGATAAGAGTAGGCATTTGAAGCACGATAGGTTATAGGTACTATTAAGTTGTTTAAACATTATCTGAGAAGTAAATATAAGTTTTACCGTTTTTGGTAAATACCTACAATATTAAATTGTAAAATAATGAGTGACAATTACACTATATTTGAAGACTATACAGTTCTGAATATTTGCTGGCTGCATCTTTATCAGTTACTAGCATGTTTGTATTTATTCACTATAAGTTATTGTATTATATAGCAATTTAGCGCACGGGCTCTCTTGATGCTTTAGACGGCTATGTTGTTTATGTTGGTTATCTGTTAATAATCTGTTAACATGTTACAGCAGTAAAAACAGCATATAATCAGGAGTACATAGCACTATGTTTATCTCATTTCAATCTTATTCAATTCCATTCTGTTGCAAACATGTAAAAAGTGTTTTTTTACTGTTGATATTGGCCTGTGGTTGCAGTGTAAGTTCAGCGCAAAATTATACGACACCGGCAGAGCAGTTGCACCAACAAGGTGCCGAGCAGCCACTCAAAAAAAGTTGGACCAATAGTCAGGCTGATGGAGAGGAAAACTTAGCTGGAAGGTGTTTTAGTAGTAGCAACTTATTAGGAGGCGCTGAATATAGCAAAAGCCATGATAATAGCATTAGTTGCTTGCAACATGTGCTAGATGACAACGATCTTTTTGTTACTCTAGAAGCATTTAAGGGAAAAAACGTGTTTGAAGTGCTTGCTATGGTATATGTAAGTATTTTGCTAGAAGTTGGTGAGCTTGAACAAGACATAATTAACGCTGGGTTAGAATCACCTAGCTGGATAATAGGTTTTAGCGGTATCACCCAAGAAATAAAGAAGAGAGCTTGTTGCCGCCTGCCAAAAAGTACAAAAACAACGTTTACACAGCTCACTAAAGAAGAGCAAATGTTCGTTGCAGAGGTATTGAATTCTAGAGCAAAGCAATGCTTTTATAAGCTTCACACCTTGTGGCAAGATAAGGTTAAGACGAGTAACGCTAGCCCACTAATTTGCGCCAAATTAGATGAACAAGTAAGTTCGCTGATGTTAAGAGCACAAAATGATACGCACTTCTTAAATGAGGTTGTCTTGAAGCAAACGCGTAACTTAGTGGATGTATTATCAACCCATTATGTAGTAGCTACAACAAGTAATACGCCATCAGAGATACAATATCCAGTATTAGAAGCATTGGTGAATTGGGGTGCGCGTAATTCCGATAGCTTAATAAGCAAATTACTAGATGATAGCAAACGTTGGGTTACGCAAGATTATCATTTGACTGCAGAAGAAAACAAAACAAATGGCATAAGCGCAGAGGAAAAAGTATTTTTCTCCTATTTGCATTACAACTCAAAAGATGTAACCGAGGTATGGCATGGTGCAAATGAGTCTTTACGTGATTGTGAAGCCAGAGAGATTGCTAATACTTTATTAGCTAGCGATGTTATAAAAAATTTAAGTGATCAGTTTAAAACAGTACAACAATTAAATGTCATTTATCAGTCTGGATTTGTGGCATTAGATGCAATGCATAGCAACCTAGAACAACAAGAAAGCCTTAACCCAGAGGACCAAGCTAAAACAAAGAAAGATAAACAAAACGGATCATTTGGCCAAGAAGACTGGGATGAATACCTAAAGGAAGGTCTAAAGAAAAACATGAAAGACAGTCTTTTGGGTAAGGTTGCATCTGGTATTAACTATGTATTTAATGTTGTAAAAAATGGCTTTACGGCACCACCAACCAAGCAAGAGCAAAGCAAAAAAATAATGACTGCCTGGGTTAATATGGTACAAAAAAATGCCTTGCATTTAACAGATAGCTCAGATAATAAAGGCATACAATTGGTTATGGCAGAGTTGATAAAAATAGATAGCCTGCATAAAGAAGGAGATATAACCATAAAAGATGCTTTAACTACACTGGTTGCACAGGATTGTACTAGTTCAGATAAAGAACAAGCGTTTACCCTGTTAACAGGGTTACAGCGTAAAGCAGATATACGACAAAAAACATATTGCTACCAACCACTTGTTACTGCTGCTTCAGATAAAAATGCTAATGATTGTGAGTTACAATATGAGCAAGCAGACCAGCCAATAGATATTCCAGCAAGTGGTAATGATTTTGCGAAACACAATAGTGCTGAAGAAAAGCATAGAGATTGGTTGTCTATGCCAACAAACGACTATACGTTACAAAAAAGTAAATCACAAAATGATGTTGAGGTTAATGAAGCTGATGGGAGTTATGAAAGTGATGGTACTAATACAACCAAATCATCACCTTTGCACGTAGATTGGTGTTTTATTAATATAGATTGTGAAGAAAAAAATGAAGAGCAAGCAAGAGGCCAGCGCAAGACTGTGTGGATAGGATCTAGCTATAATTCATCGTTTTACAGTAGGCTTCTTATGGGCGCAGTTGTAGGCTTGTGTGTTTTAGCTGTTGTGGACTCTGCTACAGCAGCAAGCTCTCCTCAAGCTGAGGCATTTTTTCAGAACCATACTCAAACTGAGTCATTTCTGCATAATACTACCCAAATCGATAGCTCAACTATTAGAGCCTCTGCTTCTAATGTTATAGGCATTAGTAATGTCGCAGAGCTGAACTTAATTGGCAATCATACAGATTACCCTAGTAACGGCAGCTATAAACTAAATGCAAGCTTTAACGTAAAAAACTTCACTAGACCAATACCGGTGTTTACAGGTGATTTCAATGGAAATAATGAGACCCTTGACGAGCTGCCATGCTGTTTGATAGACAAACTTTCAGGTAATGGAATCGTTCAAAACATAAACCTCAATAATGTTGACACTAGGAATGCAGAATGTGACCCAGCAGTTGCCAAGACTATGACTGATGAGTCCATAGTTAGATTTATCAAAATTGAGAATAGTCAGTTTAAAGGGAGCGGTATAGATAGTATAGGTATGGTCTCTAATATTATGTTGCGGGAATCTAGCCTTGATAATGTAATGATAGCATGTAGCACTCTTAATGGCGTTAGTGGGGTTGAATATGTCGGCGGGGTAGTAGGAGCAGCATATAATGGGAGTGAAGTTTTTAAAGTAATAATAATAAATGTCAATATTACTGGATCAGGCTCAGGCCGGGAAGCACGTGTCGGTGGGGTAACAGGAAAGATGCCAAGTGCGAAAATTAAAGAAGTTTATATCGGCAACACTACTGTAAATGGCGTGGGTGAAGAAAATATTGTTGGAGGTGTTGTTGGAGAATCCTATGAGGGTTCCATACAGAATGTTACCGTTATAGATTCGATTATTTCTGGAAAATATGCCGGAGGAATAGTAGGTGTCTCAGAGTCTGATAACGTTAGTATCTGTCATGTTATTAGGGCGAAAGTAAATGGTAGGACTGTAGGTGGGGTGATCGGATATGGTGAAGGCAGTAAAATCCAACATGCTACAGTTGCTAATTCTACTATTATTGCGCGCGCTAAAAGTCCTTCTGTTGGGGGTGGAATAGGGTTTGCACATAATGTTATTGTTGAAGACTTTACTGTTATTGATACTGTTATTGATGTTATTATCAAACCCTCACTACTTGAGTCAGCAGTTGGTGGTGGTTTTGGAAGGTCATATTCAGGCGTACAATTTTCCAAAACAATGATCATCAAAACTAACTTAAGTATAGATGGTGATATGGTGCATGCTGGATGGGTGGGTGGCCAGATGGCAGAAAATGATGCATATGAACAGCTTGCAGTTAGTCAAAGCTTTATCAATATTAAGGGGGGAAAGAATATAACAATAGGTGGTGCTGTTGGGTTTATTGATTCCGCTTCTATTTCAAACTTTACGGTAAGCAGGAGCATGGTACGATCTGAAGGGCAGGGGTCAAATGTACAAATAGGATTTTGTATGGGATACAATAAAGATGGAAAAAGTAAATGTGACTTTGATGAAACTAAAAAGATATTCGATAACTCATCTTACACTGATGCGAACGGAACCTCATACCATAAGTATAATTATAATATGACATTAGCTAATCAATGCGAGAGGAGTAAGTTGCCTTTTATAGGGAATGATTGTGAAATTAAACCAGAAGAATATAGACGTTATAAAGAGCCTGTTATTATGGTACGGAATACACCTTGCTTAGCAAAAACACCAGTCTCTACAACCACAGTGCCTACAATCGCACTTTCTACAGAAGCACCTACAAAATCACTTACAGAAGCACCTACAAAAGTCACCTACAAAAGTACCTACAGAAGCATTAATTATTGGAGTATCTTGTGGTTCTTTTATTGCCGTTGCTGCTGTTGGTGGTGGTTTTTATTGGTATAAAAGGCATAATAATGGAGGTTGTTGTTCAGGTCATAGGGAGCTGTATACAGAAGATGGTGACCATCCAAGCGGAAAAGATGAACAAAAAGCTGAAGAAGGTATGAGTATGATTGAGTATTCAGGTGCAGTTGAATAGCTGTAATTGAATCTGTACGCTGCCTATTCTTAATTTTGCTGATTGGTAAGAATAGGCATTTGAAGTACTATGGGTTATGGGTACTATTAAGTTGTTTTAAAATTATCTGAGAAGTAAATATAAGTTTTACCGTTTTTGGTAAATACCTACAATATTAAATTGTAAAATAATGAGTGACAATTACACTATATTTGAAGCTATACAGTTCTGAATATTTGCTGGCTGCATCTTTATCAGTTACTAGCATGTTTGTATTTATTCACTATAAGTTATTGTATTATATAGCAATTTAGCGCACGGGCTCTCTTGATGCTTTAGACGGCTATGTTGTTTATGTTGGTTATCTGTTAATAATCTGTTAACATGTTACAGCAGTAAAAACAGCATATAATCAGGAGTACATAGCACTATGTTTATCTCATTTAAATCTTATTCAATGCCATTCTGTTGCAAACATGTAAAAAGTGTTTTTTTACTGTTGATATTGGCCTGTGGTTGCAGTGTAACTTCAGCGCAAAATTATACGTCACCGGCAGAGCAGTTGCACCAACAAGGTGCCGAGCAGCCACTCAAAAAAAGCTGGACCAATAGTCAGGCTGATGGAGAGGAAAACTTAGCTGGAAGGTGTTTTAGTAGTAGCAACTTATTAGGAGGCGCTGAATATAGCAAAAGCCATGATAATAGCATTAGTTGCTTGCAACATGTGCTAGATGACAACGATCTTTCTGTTACTCTAGAAGCATTTAAGGGAAAAAACGTGTTTGAAGTGCTTGCTATGGTATATGTAAGTATTTTGCTAGAAGTTGGTGAGCTTGAACAAGACATAATTAACGCTGGGTTAGAATCACCTAGCTGGATAATAGGTTTTAGCGGTATCACCCAAGAAATAAAGAAGAGAGCTTGTTGCCGCCTGCCAAAAAGTACAAAAACAACGTTTACACAGCTCACTAAAGAAGAGCAAATGTTCGTTGCAGAGGTATTGAATTCTAGAGCAAAGCAATGCTTTTATAAGCTTCACACCTTGTGGCAAGATAAGGTTGAGACGAGTAACGCTAGCCCACTAATTTGCGCCAAATTAGATGAACAAGTAAGTTCGCTGATGTCAATAGCACAAAATGATACGCACTTCTTAAATGAGGTTGTCTTGAAGCAAACGCGTAACTTAGTGGATGTATTATCAACCCATTATGTAGTAGCTACAACAAGTAATACGCCATCAGAGATACAATATCCAGTATTAGAAGCATTGGTGAATTGGGGTGCGCGTAATTCCGATAGCTTAATAAGCAAATTACTAGATGATAGCAAACGTTGGGTTACGCAAGATTATCATTTGACTGCAGCAGAAAACAAAACAAATGGCATAAGTGCAGAGGAAAAAGTATTTTTCTCCTATTTGCATTACAACTCAAAAGATGTAACCGAGGTATGGCATGGTGCAAATGAGTCTTTACGTGATTGTGAAGCCAGAGAGATTGCTAATACTTTATTAGCTAGCGATGTTATAAAAAATTTAAGTGATCAGTTTAAAACAGTACAACAATTAAATGTCATTTATCAGTCTGGATTTGTGGCATTAGATGCAATGCATAGCAACCTAGAACAACAAGAAAGCCTTAACCCAGAGGACCAAGCTAAAACAAAGAAAGATAAACAAAACGGATCATTTGGCCAAGAAGACTGGGATGAATACCTAGAGGAAGGTCTAAAGAAAAACATGAAAGACAGTCTTTTGGGTAAGGTTGCATCTGGTATTAACTATGTATTTAATGTTGTAAAAAATGGCTTTACGGCACCACCAACCAAGCAAGAGCAAAGCAAAAAAATAATGACTGCCTGGGTTAATATGGTACAAAAAAATGCCTTGCATTTAACAGATAACTCAGATAATACAGGCATACAATTGGTTATGGCAGAGTTGATAAAAATAGATAGCCTGCATAAAGAAGGAGATATAACCATAAAAGATGCTTTAACTACACTGGTTGCACAGGGCTTTACTAGTTCAGATAAAGAACAAGCATTTACCCTGTTAACAGGGTTACAGCGTAAAGCAGATATACGACAAAAAACATATTGCTACCAACCACTTGTTACTGCTGTTTCAGATAAAAATGCTAATGATTGTGAGTTACAATATGAGCAAGCAGACCAGCCAATAGATATTCCAGCAAGTGGTAATGATTTTGCGAAACACAATAGTGCTGAAGAAAAGCATAGAGATTGGTTGTCTATGCCAACAAACGACTATATGTTACAAAAAAGTAAATCACAAAATGATGTTGAGGTTAATGAAGCGGATGGGAGTTATGAAAGTGATGGTACTAATACAACCAAATCATCACCTTTGCACGTAGATTGGTGTTTTATTAATATAGATTATGAAGAAAAAAATGAAGAGCAAGCAAGAGGCCAGCGCAATACTGTGTGGATAGGATCTGGCTATAATTCATCGTTTTACAGTAGGCTTCTTATGGGCGCAGTTGTAGGCTTGTGTGTTTTAGCTGTTGTGGACTCTGCTACAGCAGCAAGCTCTCCTCAAGCTGAGGCATTTTTTAAGAACCATACCCAAGCACACAATAGCTCAAATTTAAATAGTAACCATTTTCGTCATATTAGGGATGTGAGTGCAGCCTCTGCTTCTAATGTTATAGGTATTAGTAATGTCACAGAGCTGAACTTAATTGGCAATCATACAGATTACCCTAGTCACGGCAGCTATAAACTAACTGCAAGCTTTAACGTAAAAAGCTTCTCCAGACCAATACCGGTGTTTACAGGTGATTTCAATGGAAATAATGAAACCCTTGACGAGCTGCCATGCTGTTTGATAGACAAGCTTTCAGGTAATGGAATCGTTCAAAACATAACCTTCAATAATGTTGACACTAGGAATGCAAAATGTGACCCAGCAGTTGCCAGTACTATGCATGATAAGTCCATAGTTAGATTTATCAAAATTGAGAATAGTCAGTTTGAAGGGGTTGGTATAAATAGTATAATAGGTATGGTCTCTAATGTTATGTTGGGGGCATCTAGCTTTGATAATGTAATGATAGCAAATAGCACTCTTAATGGCCTTAGTGGGGTTCAATATGTTGGTGGGGTAGTAGGAGAAGTATATAATGATGGGAGTGAATTTTTTAAAGTAATGATAGTAGATGTCAATATTACTAGCTTAGCCTCAGAGCTAGGTGGGATAGCAGGAAAGATGCGAAGTGTGAGAATTAAAGAAGTTTATATTGGCAACACTATTGTAAAGGTCGCGGGTCAAAAAGGTTATGTTGGAGGTGTTGCTGGGCATTCCCTTTCGAATACCATGCAGAATGTTACCGTTATAGATTCGATTATTTCTGGAGATCGTGCCGGAGGAATAGTAGGTTACTCAATAGATGATAATGTTAGTACCTGTCATGTTATTAGGACGGAAGTAAATGGTCGTTTTGTAGGTGGGGTGATCGGATCTGGTGAAAGCAGTGAAATGAAAAATGCTACAGTTGCTAATTCTACTATTATTGCGCATACTGAAAGTCCTTCTGTTGGGGGCGGAATAGGGTTTGCTAATGCTATTACTGCTGTAGACCTTACTGTTATTGATACTGTTATTGATGTTATTATCAAACCCTCAGAATATAAATCAGACGTTGGCGGTGGTTTTGGATGGTCAGGTTCAGGCGTACAATTTTCCAAAACAATGATCATCAAAACTAACTTAAGTATAGATGGTGATATGGTGGATGCTGGATGGGGGGCTGGCCAGATGACGGGAAGTGGTGCATATGAACAGCTTGCAGTTAGTCAAAGCTTTATCAATATTAAGGGGGTAAAGAGTATAACAATAGGTGGTGCTGTTGGGTTTATTGATTCCGCTTCTATTTCAAACTTTACGGTAAGTAGGAGCATGGTACTATTAGAAGGGAATGGATCAAATGTACAAATAGGATTTTGTATGGGATACAATAAAGATGGAAATAGTACATGTGACTTTGATGAAACTAAAAAGATATTCGATAACTCATCTTACAATGATACGAACGGAACCTCACACCATCAGTATAATTATAATATGAACTTAGCTAATCAATGCAGGAGGAGTAAGTTGCCTTTTATAGGGGAAGATTGTGAAATTAAACCAGAAGAATATTGTCGTTATAAAGAGCCTCTTATTATGGTATGGAATGCACCTTGCTTAACGCAAGCGCAAACACCAGTCTCTGCAGCCACAGTGCCTACAACCGCACTTTTAGCACCTACAGAATCACCTACAGAATCACCTACAGAATCACCTACAGAAGCAGATACAGAATCACCTACAGAAGCAGATACAAAAGCATTAATGATTGGAGTATCTAGTGCTGCTTTTATTGCCGTTGCTGCTGTTGGTGGTGGTTTTTATTGGTATAAAAGGCATAATAATGGAGGTTGTTGTTCAGGTCATAGGGAGCTGTATACAGAAGATGGTGACCATCCAAGCGGAAAAGATGAACAAAAAGCTGAAGAAGGTATGAGTATGATTGAGTCTTCAGGTGCAGTTGAGTAGCTGTAATTGAATCTGTACGCGCCTATTCTTAATTTTTCTGATTGGTAAGAATAGGCATTTGAAGTACGATGGGTTATGGGTACTATTAAGTTGTTTTAAAATTATCTGAGAAGTAAATATAAGTTTTACCGTTTTTGGTAAATACCTACAATTCCTAGTAAATACCTACAATATTAAATTGTAAAATAATGAGTGACAATTACACTATATTTAAAACTATAAAGTCCTGAATGTTTGCTTGCTGCATCTTTATCAGTTACTAGCATGCTTGTATTTATTTCACTATACGTTATTGTATTATATAGCAATTTAGCGCATGGGCTCTCTTGATACTTTAGACGGCTATGTTGTTTATCTGTTGGATGTTTGATAGCATGTTACAGCAGTATAAACAGCATATAATCAGGAGTACATAGCACTATGTTTATCTCATTTAAATCTTATTCAATTCCATTCTGTTGCAAACATGTAAAAAGTGTTTTTTTACTGTTGATATTGGCCTGTGGTTGCAGTGTAACTTCAGCGCAAAATTATACGTCACCGGCAGAGCAGTTGCACCAACAAGGTGCCGAGCAGCCAGTCAAAAAAAGCTGGACTAATAGTCAGGTTGGTAGAGAAGAAAGCTTAGCTGAAAGGTGTTTTAGTGGTAGCAACTTATTAGGAGGCGCTGAATATAGCAAAAGCCATGATAATAGCATTAGTTGCTTGCAACATGTACTAGATGACAACGATCTTTCTGTTACTCTAGAAGCGTTTAAGGGAAAAAACGTATTTGAAGTGCTTGCTATGGTATATGTAAGTATTTTGCTAGAAGTTGGTGAGCTTGAACAAGACATAATTAACGCTGGGTTAGAATCACCTAGCTGGATAATAGGTTTTAGCGGTATCACCCAAGAAATAAAGAATAGAGCTTGTTGCCGCCTGCCAAAAAGTACAAAAACAACGTTTACACAGCTCACTAAAGAAGAGCAAATGTTCGTTGCAGAGGTATTCAATTCTAGAGCAAAGCAATGCTTTTATAAGCTTCACACCTTGTGGCAAGATAAGGTTAAGACGAGTAACGCTAGCCCACTAATTTGCGCCAAATTAGATGAACAAGTAAGTTCGCTGATGTTAAGAGCACAAAATGATACGCACTTCTTAAATGAGGTTGTCTTGAAGCAAATGCGTAACTTAGTGGATGTATTATCAACCCATTATGTAGTAGCTACAACAAGTAATACGCCATCAGAGATACAATATCCAGTATTAGAAGCATTGGTGAATTGGGGTGCGCGTAATTCCGATAGCTTAATAAGCAAATTACTAGATGATAGCAAACGTTGGGTTACACAAGATTATCATTTGACTGCAGCAGAAAACAAAACAAATGGCATAAGCGCAGAGGAAAAAGTATTTTTCTCTTATTTGCATTACAACTCAAAAGATGTAACCGAGGTATGGCATGGTGCAAATGAGTCTTTACGTGATTGTGAAGCCAGAGAGATTGCTAATACTTTATTAGCAAGCGATGTTATAAAAAATTTAAGTGATCAGTTTAAAACAGTACAACAATTAAATGTCATTTATCAGTCTGGATTTGTGGCATTAGATGCAATGCATAGTAACCTAGAACAACAAGAAAGCCTTAACCCAGAGGGCCAAGCTAAAACAAAGAAAGATAAACAAAACGAATCATTTGGCCAAGAAGACTGGGATGAATACCTAAAGGAAGGTCTAAAGAAAAATATGAAAGACAGTCTTTTGGGTAAGGTTGCATCTGGTATTAACTATGTATTTAATGTTGTAAAAAATGGCTTTACGGCACCACCAACCAAGCAAGAGCAAAGCAAAAAAATAATGACTGCCTGGGTTAATATGGTACAAAAAAATGCCTTGCATTTAACAGATAGCTCAGATAATAAAGGCATACAATTGGTTATGGCAGAGTTGATAAAAATAGATAGCCTGCATAAAGAAGGAGATATAACCATAAAAGATGCTTTAATTACACTGGTTGCACAGGATTGTACTAGTTCAGATAAAGAACAAGCATTTACCCTGTTAACAGGGTTACAGCGTAAAGCAGATATACGACAAAAAACATATTGCTACCAACCACTTGTTACTGCTGCTTCAGATAAAAATGCTAATGATTGTGAGTTACAATATGAGCAAGCAGACCAGCCAATAGATATTCCAGCAAGTGGTAATGATTTTGCGAAACACAATAGTGCTGAAGAAAAGCATAGAGATTGGTTGTCTATGCCAACAAACGACTATATGTTACAAAAAAGTAAATCACAAAGTGATGTTGCGTATAATGAAGCTGATGGGAATTATGAAAGTGATGGTACTAATACAACCAAATCATCACCTTTGCACGTAGATTGGTGTTTTATTAATATAGATTATGAAGAAAAAAATGAAGAGCAAGCAAGAGGCCAGCGCAATACTGTGTGGATAGGATCTAGCTATAATTCATCGTTTTACAATAGGCTTCTTATGGGCGCAGTTGTAGGCTTGTGTGTTTTAGCTGTTGTGGACTCTGCTACAGCAGCAAGCTCTCCTCAAGCTGAGGCATTTTTTCAGAACCATACTCAAACTGAGTCATTTCTGCATAATACTACCCAAATCGATAGCTCAACTATTAGAGCCTCTGCTTCTAATGTTATAGGCATTAGTAATGTAGCAGAGCTGAACTTAATTGGCAATCATGCAGATTACCCTAGTAACGGCCGCTATAAACTGACTGCAAGCTTTAACGTAAAAAAATTCAACAAACCAATACCGGAGTTTACAGGTGATTTCAATGGAAATAATGAAACCCTTGACGAGCTGCCATGCTGCTTGATAGACGCACTTTCAGGTAAGGGAATAGTTCAAAACATAAACTTCAATAATGTTGACACTAGGAATGCAAAATGTGACCCAGCAGTTGCTAAGACTATGACTGATGAGTCCATAGTTAGATTTATCAAAATTGCGAATAGTCAGTTTGAAGGGGTTGGTAGCTATTTTAAAGAGGATAGTGGCGACTTTGAAGGGAATGCTATAGGTATGGTCTCTAATGTTATGCGGGGGGCATCTAGTTTTGATAATGTAATGATAGCAAATAGCACTCTTAATGGCCTTAGTGGGGTTAAATATGTTGGTGGGGTAGTAGGAGGAGTATATAATATTGGGAGTGAATTTTTTAAAGTAATGATAGTAAATGTCAATATTACTGTCTCAGGCTCAGGCTCAGATCTAGGTGGGATAGCAGGAAAGATGCGAAGTGTGAGAATTAAAGAAGTTTATATTGGCAATACTAGTGTAAAGGGCAATGATCAAGACAGTTTTGTTGGAGGTGTTGCTGGAGACTCCTATAAGGGTTCCATACAGAATGTTACCGTTATAGATTCGATTATTTCTGGAGATCGTGCCGGAGGAGTCGCAGGTTCCTCAACTAATGATAAAGTTAGTACCTGTCATGTTATTAGGACGGAAGTAAAGGGTCGTTTTGTAGGTGGGGTGATCGGATCTGGTAAAAGCAGTGAAATGAAAAATGCTACAGTTGCTAATTCTACTATTATTGCGCATACTGACAGTCCTTCTGTTGGGGGCGGAATAGGGTATGCTCGTAGTATTACTGCTGTAGACCTTACTGTTATTGATACTGTTATTGATGTTGTTATCAAACCCTCAGAATATCAATCAGAAGTTGGCGGTGGTTTTGGAAGGTCAGAGTCAGGCGTACAATTTTTAAATACAATGATCATCAAAACTAACTTGAGTATAGATAGTGGGTCGATACTTGCTGGATGGGGGGTGGGCAAGATGACAGGAATTAATGGATATAGACATCTTGCAGTTAGTCAAAGCTTTATCAATATTACAGGGGTAACGCATATAAAAATAGGTGGTGCTGTTGGGTTGATTGATTCCGCTTCTATTTCAAACTTTACGGTAAGTAGGAGCACGGTATTATTTGAAGGGAAGGGATCAAATGCACAAATAGGATTTTGTATAGGACACAACAACTATGGAAAAAGTAAATGTGACGTTGATGAAACTAAAAAGATATTCGATAACTCATCTTACAATGATGCGAACGGAGCCTCACACCATAAGTATAATTATAATATGAACTTAACTAATCAATGTAGGATGAGTAAGTTGCCTTTTATAGGAAACGATTGTGAAATTAAACCAGAAGAATATAGACGTTATAAAGAGCCTGTTATTATTGTATGGAATGCACCTTACTTAACGCAAGCGCCAGCACCAGTCTCTGCAGCCACAGTGCCTACAATCGCACTTGGAGCATCTGGTGCTGCTTTTATTGCCGTTGCTGCTGTTGGTGGTGGTTTTTATTGGTATAAAAGGCATAATAATGGAGGTTGTTGTTCAGGTCATAGGGAGCTGTCTACAAAAGATGGTGACCATTCAAGCGGAAAAGATGAACAAAAAGCTGAAGAAAGTATGATTATGATTGAGTCTTCAGGTGCAGTTGAGTAGCTGTAATTGAATCTGTACGCTGCCTATTCTTAATTTTTCTGATTGGTGAGAATAGGCATTTGAAGTACGATGGGTTATGGGTACTATTAAGTTGTTTTAAAATTATCTGAGAAGTAAATATAAGTTTTACCGTTTTTGGTAAATACCTACAATTCCTAGTAAATACCTACAATATTAAATTGTAAAATAATGAGTGACAATTACACTATATTTGAAACTATAACGTTCTGAATGTTTACGGGCTGCATCTTTATCAGTTACTAGCATGCTTGTATTTATTTCACTATAAGCTATTGTATTATATAGCAATTTAGCGCACGGGCTCTCTTGATACTTTAGACGGTTATGTTGTTTATCTGTTGGATGTTTGATAGCATGTTACAGCAGTATAAACAGCATATAATCAGGAGTACATAGCACTATGTTTATCTCATTTAAATCTTATTCAATTCCATTCTGTTGCAAACATGTAAAAAGTGTTTTTTTACTGTTGATATTGGCCTGTGGTTGCAGTGTAAGTTCAGCGCAAAATTATACGACACCGGAAGAGCAGTTGCACCAACAAGGTGCCGAGAAGCCACTCAAAAAAAGTTGGACCAATAGTCAGGCTGATAGAGAGGCAAACTTAGCTGAAAGGTGTTTTAGTGGTAGCAGCTTATTAGGAGGCGCTGAATATAGCAAAAGCCATGATAATAGTATTAGTTGCTTGCAACATGTGCTAGATCACAACGATCTTTCTGTTACTCTAGAAGCATTTAAGGGAAAAAACGTGTTTGAAGTGCTTGCTATGGTATATGTAAGTATTTTGCTAGAAGTTGGTGAGCTTGAACAAGACATAATTAACGCTGGGTTAGAATCACCTAGCTGGATAATAGGTTTTAGCGGTATCACCCAAGAAATAAAGAAGAGAGCTTGTTGCCGCCTGCCAAAAAGTACAAAAACAACGTTTACACAGCTCACTAAAGAAGAGCAAATGTTCGTTGCAGAGGTATTGAATTCTAGAGCAAAGCAATGCTTTTATAAGCTTCACACCTTGTGGCAAGATAAGGTTAAGACGAGTAACGCTAGCCCACTAATTTGCGCCAAATTAGATGAACAAGTAAGTTCGCTGATGTTAAGAGCACAAAATGATACGCACTTCTTAAATGAGGTTGTCTTGAAGCAAACGCGTAACTTAGTGGATGTATTATCAACCCATTATGTAGTAGCTACAACAAGTAATACGCCAGCAGAGATACAATATCCAGTATTAGAAGCATTGGTGAATTGGGGTGCGCGTAATTCCGATAGCTTAATAAGCAAATTACTAGATGATAGCAAACGTTGGGTTACGCAAGATTATCATTTGACTGCAGAAGAAAACAAAAAAAATGGCATAAGCGCAGAGGAAAAAGTATTTTTCTCTTATTTGCATTACAACTCAAAAGATGTAACCGAGGTATGGCATGGTGCAAATGAGTCTTTACGTGATTGTGAAGCCAGAGAGATTGCTAATACTTTATTAGCTAGCGATGTTATAAAAAATTTAAGTGATCAGTTTAAAACAGTACAACAATTAAATGTCATTTATCAGTCTGGATTTGTGGCATTAGATGCAATGCATAGCAACCTAGAACAACAAGAAAGCCTTAACCCAGAGGACCAAGCTAAAACAAAGAAAGATAAACAAAACGGATCATTTGGCCAAGAAGACTGGGATGAATACCTAGAGGAAGGTCTAAAGAAAAATATGAAAGACAGTCTTTTAGGTAAGGTTGCATCTGGTATTAACTATGTATTTAATGTTGTAAAAAATGGCTTTACGGCACCACCAACCAAACAAGAGCAAAGCAAAAAAATAATGACTGCCTGGGTTAATATGGTACAAAAAAATGCCTTGCATTTAACAGATAGCTCAGATAATAAAGGCATACAATTGGTTATGGCAGAGTTGATAAAAATAGATAGCCTGCATAAAGAAGGAGATATAACCATAAAAGATGCTTTAATTACACTGGTTGCACAGGATTGTACTAGTTCAGATAAAGAGCAAGCGTTTACCCTGTTAACAGGGTTACAGCGTAAAGCAGATATACGACAAAAAACATATTGCTACCAACCACTTGTTACTGCTGCTTCAGATAAAAATGCTAATGATTGTGAGTTACAATATGAGCAAGCAGACCAGCCAATAGATATTCCAGCAAGTGGTAATGATTTTGCGAAACATAATAGTGCTGAAGAAAAACATAGAGATTGGTTGTCTATGCCAGCAAACGACTATACGTTACAAAAAAGTAAATCACAAAATGATGTTGAGGTTAATGAAGCTGATGGGAGTTATGAAAGTGATGGTACTAATACAACCAAATCATCACCTTTGCACGTAGATTGGTGTTTTATTAATCTAGATTATGAAGAAAAAAATGAAGAGCAAGCAAGAGGCCAGCGCAATACTGTGTGGATAGGATCTAGCTATAATTCATCGTTTTACAATAGGCTTCTTATGGGCGCAGTTGTAGGGTTGTGTGTTTTAGCTGTTGTGGACTCTGCTACAACAGCAAGCTCTCCTCAAGCTGAGGCATTTTTTCAGAACCATACTCAAACTGAGTCATTTCTGTATAATACTACCCAAATCGATAGCTCAACTATTCAAGCTGAGACATTTTTTCAGAACCATACTCAAACTGAGTCATTTCTGTATAATACTACCCAAATCGATAGCTCAACTATTCAAGCTGAGACATTTTTTCAGAACCATACTCAAACTGAGTCATTTCTGTATAATACTACCCAAATCGATAGCTCAACTATTCAAGCTGAGACATTTTTTCAGAACCATACTCAAACTGAGTCATTTCTGTATAATACTACCCAAATCGATAGCTCAACTATTAGAGCCTCTGCTTCTAATGTTATTGGCATCAGTAATGTAGCAGAGCTGAACTTAATTGGCAATCATCCAGATTACCCTAGTAACGGCAGCTATAAACTAACTGGAAGCTTTAACGTAAAAAAATTCAACAAACCAATACCGGAGTTTACAGGTGATTTAAATGGAAATGGTGAAACCCTTGACGAGCTGCCATGCTGCTTGATAGACAAACTTTCAGGTAAGGGAATCGTTCAAAACACAACCTTCAATAATGTTGACACTAGGAATGCAGAATGTGATCCAGCAGTTGCTAAGACTATGACTGATGATTCCATAGTTAGATTTATCAAAATTGAGAATAGTCAGTTTAAAGGGGTTGGTAGCTATTTTGAAGAGGATAGTGGCGAGGTTAAAGGGAATGCTATAGGTATGGTCTCTAATGTTATGCGGGGGGAATCTAGTTTTGATAATGTAATGATAGCATGTAGCACTCTTAATGGCACTGGGGTTAAATATGCCGGTGGGGTAGTAGGAGCAGCATTTAATAGGGGGAATGAAGTTTTTAAGGTAATAATAGTAAATGTCAATATTACTGGCTCAGGCCTGGCTCTACGTGTCGGTGGGGTAGCAGGAGAGATGCGAAGCGTGGGAATTAAAGAAGTTTATATCGGCAAGACTATTGTAAAGGGCGCGGGTCAAGGTCGTGTTGGAGGTGTTGTTGGATACTCCGCTGGTAGTGCCATACAGAATGTTACCGTTATAGATTCGAATATTTTTGGAAGCATTGCCGGAGGAATAGTAGGTTCCTCATGGTCTGATAAAGTTAGTACCTGTCATGTTATTAGGGCGAAAGTAAATGGTAATTCTGTAGGTGGGGTGATCGGATATGGTGAAAGCAGTGAAATGAAAAATGCTACAGTTGCTAATTCTACTATTATTGCGCGCGCTCAAAGTCCTTCTGTTGGGGGTGGAATAGGGTTTGCACATAATATTACTGCTGAAGACTTTACTGTTATTGATACTGTTATTGATGTTGTTATCACACCCTCACAAGATCAATCAGCAGTTGGTGGTGGTTTTGGAAGGTCAGATTTAGCCGTAAAATCTTCCAATACAATGATCATCAAAACTAACTTGAGTATAGATGGAGGTGGTGGTTCGGTGAATGCTGGATGGGGGGGTGGCAGGATGGCGGGAAGTAGTGCATATGAACAGCTTGCAGTTAGTCAAAGCTTTATCAGTATTAAGGGAGTAAGGGGTATAACAATAGGTGGTGCTGTTGGGTTTATTGATTCCGCTTCTATTTCAAGCTTTACGGTAAGCAGGAGCACGGTATTATTTGAAGGGAAGGGATCAAATGTACAAATAGGATTTTGTATGGGATACAAAAACAGAAATAGTAAATGTGACTTTGATGAAACTAAAAAGATATTCGATAACTCATCTGACAATGATGCGAACGGAGTCTCACACCATCAGTATAATTATAATATGAACTTAACTAATCAATGCAGGATGAGTAAGTTGCCTTTTATAGGGGAAGATTGTGAAATTAAACCAGAAGAATATAGACGTTATAAAGAGCATGGTATTATGGTATGGAATGCACCTTGCTTAACGCAAGCGCCAGAACAAGCAACAGAACAAGCAACAACAGTGCCTACAATCGCACTTGGAGTATCTGGTGCTGCTTTTATTGCCGTTGCTGCTTTGGTGGTGGTTTTTATTGGTATAAAAGGCATAATAATGGAGGTTGTTGTTCAGGTCATAGGGAGCTGTATACAGAAGATGGTGACCATTCAAGCGGAAAAGATGAACAAAAAGCTGAAGAAAGTATGAGTATGATTGAGTCTTCAGGTGCAGTTGAGTAGCTGTAATTGAATCTGTACGCTGCCTATTCTTAATTTTGCTGATTGGTAAGAATAGGCATTTGAAGTACGATGGGTTATGGGTACTATTAAGTTGTTTTAAAATTATCTGAGAAGTAAATATAAGTTTTACCGTTTTTGGTAAATACCTACAATTCCTAGTAAATACCTACAATATTAAATTGTAAAATAATGAGTGACAATTACACTATATTTGAAACTATAAAGTTCTGAATGTTTGCTGGCTGCATCTTTATCAGTTACTAGCATGCTTGTATTTATTTCACTATAAGTTATTGTATTTATGCAATTTAGCGCATGGGCTCTCTTTATGTTTTAGACGGGCATGTTGTTTATCTGTTGTTTATCTGTTGCTCATCTGATAGCATGTTACAGCAGTAAAAACAGCATATAATCAGGAGTACATAGCACTATGTTTATCTCATTTAAATCTTATTCAATTCCATTCTGTTGCAAACATGTAAAAAGTGTTTTTTTACTGTTGATATTGGCCTGTGGTTGCAGTGTAAGTTCAGCGCAAAATTATACGTCACCGGCAGAGCAGTTGCACCAACAAGGTGCCGAGCAGCCACTCAAAAAAAGTTGGACCAATAGTCAGGCTGATAGAGAGGAAAACTTAGCTGGAAGGTGTTTTAGTAGTAGCAACTTATTAGGAGGCGCTGAATATAGCAAAAGCCATGATAATAGCATTAGTTGCTTGCAACATGTGCTAGATGACAACGATCTTTCTGTTACTCTAGAAGCATTTAAGGGAAAAAACGTGTTTGAAGTGCTTGCTATGGTATATGTAAGTATTTTGCTAGAAGTTGGTGAGCTTGAACAAGACATAATTAACGCTGGGTTAGAATCACCTAGCTGGATAATAGGTTTTAGCGGTATCACCCAAGAAATAAAGAAGAGAGCTTGTTGCCGCCTGCCAAAAAGTACAAAAACAACGTTTACACAGCTCACTAAAGAAGAGCAAATGTTCGTTGCAGAGGTATTGAATTCTAGAGCAAAGCAATGCTTTTATAAGCTTCACACCTTGTGGCAAGATAAGGTTAAGACGAGTAACGCTAGCCCACTAATTTGCGCCAAATTAGATGAACAAGTAAGTTCGCTGATGTTAAGAGCACAAAATGATACGCACTTCTTAAATGAGGTTGTCTTGAAGCAAACGCGTAACTTAGTGGATGTATTATCAACCCATTATGTAGTAGCTACAACAAGTAATACGCCATCAGAGATACAATATCCAGTATTAGAAGCATTGGTGAATTGGGGTGCGCGTAATTCCGATAGCTTAATAAGCAAATTACTAGATGATAGCAAACGTTGGGTTACGCAAGATTATCATTTGACTGCAGAAGAAAACAAAACAAATGGCATAAGCGCAGAGGAAAAAGTATTTTTCTCTTATTTGCATTACAACTCAAAAGATGTAACCGAGGTATGGCATGGTGCAAATGAGTCTTTACGTGATTGTGAAGCCAGAGAGATTGCTAATACTTTATTAGCTAGCGATGTTATAAAAAATTTAAGTGATCAGTTTAAAACAGTACAACAATTAAATGTCATTTATCAGTCTGGATTTGTGGCATTAGATGCAATGCATAGCAACCTAGAACAACAAGAAAGCCTTAACCCAGAGGACCAAGCTAAAACAAAGAAAGATAAACAAAACGGATCATTTGGCCAAGAAGACTGGGATGAATACCTAGAGGAAGGTCTAAAGAAAAACATGAAAGACAGTCTTTTGGGTAAGGTTGCATCTGGTATTAACTATGTATTTAATGTTGTAAAAAATGGCTTTACGGCACCACCAACCAAGCAAGAGCAAAGCAAAAAAATAATGACTGCCTGGGTTAATATGGTACAAAAAAATGCCTTGCATTTAACAGATAGCTCAGATAATAAAGGCATACAATTGGTTATGGCAGAGTTGATAAAAATAGATAGCCTGCATAAAGAAGGAGATATAACCATAAAAGATGCTTTAATTACACTGGTTGCACAGGATTGTACTAGTTCAGATAAAGAACAAGCATTTACCCTGTTAACAGGGTTACAGCGTAAAGCAGATATACGACAAAAAACATATTGCTACCAACCACTTGTTACTGCTGCTTCAGATAAAAATGCTAATGATTGTGAGTTACAATATGAGCAAGCAGACCAGCCAATAGATATTCCAGCAAGTGGTAATGATTTTGCGAAACACAATAGTGCTGAAGAAAAGCATAGAGATTGGTTGTCTATGCCAACAAACGACTATACGTTACAAAAAAGTAAATCACAAAATGATGTTGAGGTTAATGAAGCTGATGGGAGTTATGAAAGTGATGGTACTAATACAACCAAATCATCACCTTTGCACGTAGATTGGTGTTTTATTAATATAGATTATGAAGAAAAAAATGAAGAGCAAGCAAGAGGCCAGTGCAAGACTGTGTGGATAGGATCTAGCTATAATTCATCGTTTTACAATAGGCTTCTTATGGGCGCAGTTGTAGGCTTGTGTGTTTTAGCTGTTGTGGACTCTGCTACAGCAGCAAGCTCTCCTCAAGCTGAGGCATTTTTTCAGAACCATACCCAAGCACACGATAGCTCAAATTTAAATAGTAACCATTCTCGTCATATTAGGGATGTGAGTGCAGCCTCTGCTTCTAATGTTATTGGCATCAGTAATGTCACAGAGCTGAACTTAATTGGCAATCATGCAGATTACCCTAGTAACGGCAGCTATAAACTAACTGCAAGCTTTAACGTAAAAAACTTCACCAGACCAATACCGGAGTTTACAGGTGATTTCAATGGAAATTGTGAAACCCTTGACGAGCTGCCATGCTGTTTGATAGACAGACTTTCAGGTAATGGAATCGTTCAAAACATAAACCTCAATAATGTTGACACTAGGAATGCAGAATGTGACCCAGCAGTTGCCAATACTATGAATGATAAGTCCATAGTTAGATTTATCAAAATTGCGAATAGTCAGTTTAAAGGGGTTGGTAGCTATTTTGAAGAGGATGTGCGCGATTAAAGGGAATGCTATAGGTATGGTCTCTAATGTTATGCGGGGGGCATCTAGTTTTGATCATGTAATGATAGCAAATAGCACTCTTAATGGCACTGGGGTTAAATATGTCGGTGGGGTAGTAGGAGCAGCATTTAATAATGGGAATGAAGTTTTTAAGGTAATAATAGTAAATGTCAATATTACTGGCTCAGGCCAGGATGCACGTGTCGGTGGGGTAGCAGGAAAGATGCGCAAGTGTGAGAATTAAAGAAGTTTATATCGGCAACACTATTGTAAAGGTCGCGGGTCAAAAGGTTATGTTGGAGGTGTTGCTGGATACTCCTCTGGTAGTTCCATACAGAATGTTACCGTTATAGATTCGAGTATTTCTGGAGATATGCCGGAGGAATAGTAGGTTCCTCATGGTCTGATAAAGTTAGTACCTGTCATGTTATTAGGGCGAAAGTAAATGGTAGTTTTGTAGGTGGGGTGATCGGATATGGTGCAAGCGGTGAAATGAAAAATGCTACAGTTGCTAGTTCTACTATTATTGCGGATACTGACATGTCCTTCTGTTGGGGGCGGAATAGGGTTTGCTACATGCTATTACTGCTGTAGACCTTACTGTTATTGATACTGTTATTGATGTTGTTATCACATCCTCACTACTTGAGTCAGCAGTTGGTGGTGGTTTTGGAAGGTCAGAGTTCAGGCGTACAATTTTCCAATACAATGATCATCAAAACTAACTTGAGTATAGATGGAGGTGGTCGGTGTATGTTGGATGGGGTGGGGGCTGGATGGGAGATGAAATAAATATGAACAGCTTGCAGTTAGTCAAAGCTTTATCAATATTAAGGGGTACAAGAGTATAATAATAGGTGGTGCTGTTGGGTTGAATTGATTCCGCTTTTCTTTTATTTCAAACTTTACGGTAAGCAGGAGCAGGGTACTATTTGAAGGGAAGGGATCAAATGTACAAATAGGATTTTGTATGGGAGACAATAAAGATGGAAATAGTGCATGTGACTTTGATGAAACTAAAAAGATATTCGATAACTCATCTTACAATGATGCGAATGGAGTCTCACACCATCAGTATAATTATAATATGAACTTAGCTAATCAATGCAAGGGGAGTAAGTTGCCTTTTATAGGGAACGATTGTGAAATTAAACCAGAAGAATATAGACGTTATAAAGAGCCTGTTATTATGGTATGGAATGCACCTTGCTTAACGCAAGCGCCAGAACACCAGCAACAACAGTGCCTACAATCGCTACTTGGAGCATCTGGTGCTGCTTTTATTGCCGTTGCTGCTGTTGGTGGTGGTGTTTATTGGTATAAAAGGCATAATAATGGAGGTGGTTGCTGTTCAGGTCATAGGGAGCTGTCTACAGAAGATGATAACCATCCAAGCGGAAAAGATGAAAAAAAGCTAAAAAAGCGAAAGATCAAGCTAAAGCTAAAAAATCCATAGATAATGCTGCAAATCCAATAATTGCGCCAAACAATACTAGCGCGTTAGTAGATATGTATGAACAGATGCACTAACTGAGCCTAGTAGATGATGAGGTAAATAAGGGAACACTATCACGTGGTTATAAACAGATTAGTGTAGATGAAGTTCTGCCGAAAAAGGTAGAAAATCCATTACCAAAACGTAAAGAATAGATTAAAAAATAAATAAATAAGCTAGTTTAGAAGTGGCTAGCTAGTGGTAAGATTATAAAAAAGGTAGCTAGGGAGGTTTAACAAAATAACTGTGGATCATATAAAGGGGGTGCTTACAAAAAAACAAAGGATGCCCCCTCTTAAGGTATACTCGTTACTGTTGAAGGATGAGTAGTCAGTAAACGAGCAAAGATATTCAGATACGCTATACAGAATGCAGTAAGGGTGGTATGAGCTGTGCAATAAAGACGGATTTGGTGCGCATCAACCTTAAGAGTTACGGCTAACGATATGATTTTATTCATACTTTAATGTCGTCAACTTAACCCGAGGGTAATAGGTGATGCTAGTTGTATGTAAGTATTTTGCTAGAAGTTGGTGAGCTTGAACAAGACATAATTAACGCTGGGTTAGAATCACCTAGCTGGATAATAGGTTTTAGCGGTATCACCCAAGAAATAAAGAAGAGAGCTTGTTGCCGCCTGCCAAAAAGTACAAAAACAACGTTTACACAGCTCACTAAAGAAGAGCAAATGTTCGTTGCAGAGGTATTGAATTCTAGAGCAAAGCAATGCTTTTATAAGCTTCACACCTTGTGGCAAGATAAGGTTAAGACGAGTAACGCTAGCCCACTAATTTGCGCCAAATTAGATGAACAAGTAAGTTCGCTGATGTTAAGAGCACAAAATGATACGCACTTCTTAAATGAGGTTGTCTTGAAGCAAACGCGTAACTTAGTGGATGTATTATCAACCCATTATGTAGTAGCTACAACAAGTAATACGCCATCAGAGATACAATATCCAGTATTAGAAGCATTGGTGAATTGGGGTGCGCGTAATTCCGATAGCTTAATAAGCAAATTACTAGATGATAGCAAACGTTGGGTTACGCAAGATTATCATTTGACTGCAGCAGAAAACAAAACAAATGGCATAAGCGCAGAGGAAAAAGTATTTTTCTCTTATTTGCATTACAACTCAAAAGATGTAACCGAGGTATGGCATGGTGCAAATGAGTCTTTACGTGATTGTGAAGCCAGAGAGATTGCTAATACTTTATTAGCTAGCGATGTTATAAAAAATTTAAGTGATCAGTTTAAAACAGTACAACAATTAAATGTCATTTATCAGTCTGGATTTGTGGCATTAGATGCAATGCATAGCAACCTAGAACAACAAGAAAGCCTTAACCCAGAGGACCAAGCTAAAACAAAGAAAGATAAACAAAACGGATCATTTGGCCAAGAAGACTGGGATGAATACCTAGAGGAAGGTCTAAAGAAAAACATGAAAGACAGTCTTTTGGGTAAGGTTGCATCTGGTATTAACTATGTATTTAATGTTGTAAAAAATGGCTTTACGGCACCACCAACCAAGCAAGAGCAAAGCAAAAAAATAATGACTGCCTGGGTTAATATGGTACAAAAAAATGCCTTGCATTTAACAGATAGCTCAGATAATAAAGGCATACAATTGGTTATGGCAGAGTTGATAAAAATAGATAGCCTGCATAAAGAAGGAGATATAACCATAAAAGATGCTTTAACTACACTGGTTGCACAGGATTGTACTAGTTCAGATAAAGAACAAGCGTTTACCCTGTTAACAGGGTTACAGCGTAAAGCAGATATACGACAAAAAACATATTGCTACCAACCACTTGTTACTGCTGCTTCAGATAAAAATGCTAATGATTGTGAGTTACAATATGAGCAAGCAGACCAGCCAATAGATATTCCAGCAAGTGGTAATGATTTTGCGAAACACAATAGTGCTGAAGAAAAACATAGAGATTGGTTGTCTATGCCAACAAACGACTATACGTTACAAAAAAGTAAATCACAAAATGATGTTGAGGTTAATGAAGCTGATGGGAGTTATGAAAGTGATGGTACTAATACAACCAAATCATCACCTTTGCACGTAGATTGGTGTTTTATTAATCTAGATTATGAAGAAAAAAATGAAGAGCAAGCAAGAGGCCAGCGCAAGACTGTGTGGATAGGATCTAGCTATAATTCATCGTTTTACAATAGGCTTCTTATGGGCGCAGTTGTAGGCTTGTGTGTTTTAGCTGTTGTGGACTCTGCTACAGCAGCAAGCTCTCCTCAAGCTGAGGCATTTTTTCAGAACCATACCCAAGCACACGATAGCTCAAATTTAAATAGTAACCATTTTCGTCATATTAGGGATGTGAGTGCAGCCTCTGCTTCTAATGTTATTGGCATCAGTAATGTAGCAGAGCTGAACTTAATTGGCAATCATCCAGATTACCCTAGTAACGGCAGCTATAAACTAACTGCAAGCTTTAACGTAAAAAAATTCAACAAACCAATACCGGAGTTTACAGGTGATTTCAATGGAAATGGTGAAACCCTTGACGAGCTGCCATGCTGCTTGATAGACAAACTTTCAGGTAAGGGAATCGTTCAAAACACAACCTTCAATAATGTTGACACTAGGAATGCAGAATGTGACCCAGCAGTTGCCAAGACTATGACTGATGATTCCATAGTTAGATTTATCAAAATTGAGAATAGTCAGTTTAAAGGGGTTGGTAGCTATTTTGAAGAGGATAGTGGCGAGGTTAAAGGGAATGCTATAGGTATGGTCTCTAATGTTATGCGGGGGGAATCTAGTTTTGATAATGTAATGATAGCATGTAGCACTCTTAATGGCACTGGGGTTAAATATGCCGGTGGGGTAGTAGGAGCAGCATTTAATAGGGGGAATGAAGTTTTTAAGGTAATAATAGTAAATGTCAATATTACTGGCTCAGGCCTGGCTCTACGTGTCGGTGGGGTAGCAGGAGAGATGCGAAGCGTGGGAATTAAAGAAGTTTATATCGGCAAGACTATTGTAAAGGGCGCGGGTCAAGGTCGTGTTGGAGGTGTTGTTGGATACTCCGCTGGTAGTGCCATACAGAATGTTACCGTTATAGATTCGAATATTTTTGGAAGCATTGCCGGAGGAATAGTAGGTTCCTCATGGTCTGATAAAGTTAGTACCTGTCATGTTATTAGGGCGAAAGTAAATGGTAATTCTGTAGGTGGGGTGATCGGATATGGTGAAAGCAGTGAAATGAAAAATGCTACAGTTGCTAATTCTACTATTATTGCGCACGCTCAAAGTCCTTCTGTTGGGGGTGGAATAGGGTTTGCACATAATATTACTGCTGAAGACTTTACTGTTATTGATACTGTTATTGATGTTGTTATCAAACCCTCACAATATCAATCAGCAGTTGGTGGTGGTTTTGGAAGGTCAGATTTCAGCCGTACAATTTTCCAATACAATGATCATCAAAACTAACTTGAGTATAGATGGAGGTGGTGGTTCGGTGATGCTGGATGGGGGGGTGGCAGGATGGCGGGAAGTAGTGCATATGAACAGCTTGCAGTTAGTCAAAGCTTTATCAATATTAAGGGAGTAAGGGATATAACAATAGGTGGTGCTGTTGGGTTTATTGATTCCGCTTCTATTTCAAGCTTTACGGTAAGCAGGAGCACGGTATTATTTGAAGGGAAGGGATCAAATGTACAAATAGGATTTTGTATGGGATACAAAAACAGGAAATAGTAAATGTGACTTTGATGAAACTAAAAAGATATTCGATAACTCATCTTACAATGATGCGAACGGAGTCTCACACCATCAGTATAATTATAATATGAACTTAACTAATCAATGCAGGATGAGTAAGTTGCCTTTTATAGGGGAAGATTGTGAAATTAAACCAGAAGAATATAGACGTTATAAAGAGCCTGTTATTATGGTATGGAATGCACCTTGCTTAACGCAAGCGCCAGAACAAGCAACAGAACAAGCAACAACAGTGCCTACAATCGCACTTGGAGTATCTGGTGCTGCTTTTATTGCCGTTGCTGCTGTTGGTGGTGGTTTTTATTGGTATAAAAGGCATAATAATGGAGGTTGTTGTTCAGGTCATAGGGAGCTGTATACAGAAGATGGTGACCATCCAAGCGGAAAAGATGAACAAAAAGCTGAAGAAAGTATGAGTATGATTGAGTCTTCAGGTGCAGTTGAGTAGCTGTAATTGAATCTGTACGCTGCCTATTCTTAATTTTGCTGATTGGTAAGAATAGGCATTTGAAGTACGATGGGTTATGGGTACTATTAAGTTGTTTTAAAATTATCTGAGAAGTAAATATAAGTTTTACCGTTTTTGGTAAATACCTACAATTCCTAGTAAATACCTACAATATTAAATTGTAAAATAATGAGTGACAATTACACTATATTTGAAACTATAAAGTTCTGAATGTTTGCTGGCTGCATCTTTATCAGTTACTAGCATGCTTGTATTTATTTCACTATAAGTTATTGTATTTATAGCAATTTAGCGCACGGGCTCTCTTGATGCTTTAGACGGCTATGTTGTTTATCTGTTGGTTATCTGTTGCTCATCTGATAGCATGTTACAGCAGTAAAAACAGCATATAATCAGGAGTACATAGCACTATGTTTATCTCATTTAAATCTTATTCAATTCCATTCTGTTGCAAACATGTAAAAAGTGTTTTTTTACTGTTGATATTGGCCTGTGGTTGCAGTGTAAGTTCAGCGCAAAATTATACGTCACCGGCAGAGCAGTTGCACCAACAAGGTGCCGAGCAGCCACTCAAAAAAAGTTGGACCAATAGTCAGGCTGATAGAGAGGAAAACTTAGCTGGAAGGTGTTTTAGTGGTAGCAGCTTATTAGGAGGCGCTGAATATAGCAAAAGCCATGATAATAGCATTAGTTGCTTGCAACATGTGCTAGATGACAACGATCTTTCTGTTACTCTAGAAGCATTTAAGGGAAAAAACGTGTTTGAAGTGCTTGCTATGGTATATGTAAGTATTTTGCTAGAAGTTGGTGAGCTTGAACAAGACATAATTAACGCTGGGTTAGAATCACCTAGCTGGATAATAGGTTTTAGCGGTATCACCCAAGAAATAAAGAAGAGAGCTTGTTGCCGCCTGCCAAAAAGTACAAAAACAACGTTTACACAGCTCACTAAAGAAGAGCAAATGTTCGTTGCAGAGGTATTGAATTCTAGAGCAAAGCAATGCTTTTATAAGCTTCACACCTTGTGGCAAGATAAGGTTAAGACGAGTAACGCTAGCCCACTAATTTGCGCCAAATTAGATGAACAAGTAAGTTCGCTGATGTTAAGAGCACAAAATGATACGCACTTCTTAAATGAGGTTGTCTTGAAGCAAACGCGTAACTTAGTGGATGTATTATCAACCCATTATGTAGTAGCTACAACAAGTAATACGCCAGCAGAGATACAATATCCAGTATTAGAAGCATTGGTGAATTGGGGTGCGCGTAATTCCGATAGCTTAATAAGCAAATTACTAGATGATAGCAAACGTTGGGTTACGCAAGATTATCATTTGACTGCAGAAGAAAACAAAACAAATGGCATAAGCGCAGAGGAAAAAGTATTTTTCTCTTATTTGCATTACAACTCAAAAGATGTAACCGAGGTATGGCATGGTGCAAATGAGTCTTTACGTGATTGTGAAGCCAGAGAGATTGCTAATACTTTATTAGCTAGCGATGTTATAAAAAATTTAAGTGATCAGTTTAAAACAGTACAACAATTAAATGTCATTTATCAGTCTGGATTTGTGGCATTAGATGCAATGCATAGCAACCTAGAACAACAAGAAAGCCTTAACCCAGAGGACCAAGCTAAAACAAAGAAAGATAAACAAAACGGATCATTTGGCCAAGAAGACTGGGATGAATACCTAGAGGAAGGTCTAAAGAAAAACATGAAAGACAGTCTTTTAGGTAAGGTTGCATCTGGTATTAACTATGTATTTAATGTTGTAAAAAATGGCTTTACGGCACCACCAACCAAGCAAGAGCAAAGCAAAAAAATAATGACTGCCTGGGTTAATATGGTACAAAAAAATGCCTTGCATTTAACAGATAGCTCAGATAATAAAGGCATACAATTGGTTATGGCAGAGTTGATAAAAATAGATAGCCTGCATAAAGAAGGAGATATAACCATAAAAGATGCTTTAATTACACTGGTTGCACAGGATTGTACTAGTTCAGATAAAGAACAAGCGTTTACCCTGTTAACAGGGTTACAGCGTAAAGCAGATATACGACAAAAAACATATTGCTACCAACCACTTGTTACTGCTGTTTCAGATAAAAATGCTAATGATTGTGAGTTACAATATGAGCAAGCAGACCAGCCAATAGATATTCCAGCAAGTGGTAATGATTTTGCAAAACACAATAGTGCTGAAGAAAAGCATAGAGATTGGTTGTCTATGCCAACAAACGACTATACGTTACAAAAAAGTAAATCACAAAATGATGTTGAGGTTAATGAAGCGGATGGGAGTTATGAAAGTGATGGTACTAATACAACCAAATCATCACCTTTGCACGTAGATTGGTGTTTTATTAATATAGATTATGAAGAAAAAAATGAAGAGCAAGCAAGAGGCCAGTGCAAGACTGTGTGGATAGGATCTAGCTATAATTCATCGTTTTACAGTAGGCTTCTTATGGGCGCAGTTGTAGGCTTGTGTGTTTTAGCTGTTGTGGACTCTGCTACAGCAGCAAGCTCTCCTCAAGCTGAGGCATTTTTTCAGAACCATACTCAACACTGAGCTCATTTCTGCATAATACTACCCAAATCGATAGCTCAACTATTAGCAGCCTCTGCTTCTAATGTTATTGGCATCAGTAATGTCACAGAGCTGAACTTAATTGGCAATCATGCAGATTACCCTAGTAACGGCAGCTATAAACTAACTGCAAGCTTTAACGTAAAAAAATTCAACAAACCAATACCGGTGTTTACAGGTGATTTCAATGGAAATAATGAAACCCTTGACGAGCTGCCATGCTGTTTGATAGACAGACTTTCAGGTAATGGAATCGTTCAAAACATAAACTTCAATAATGTTGACACTAGGAATGCAGAATGTGACCCAGCAGTTGCCAATACTATGCATGATGAGTCCATAGTTAGATTTATCAAAATTGAGAATAGTCAGTTTAAAGGGGTTGGTAGCTATTTTGCAGGGCTTGGTGCATATAGTAGGATAGGTATGGTCTCTAATATTATTTGGGGGGAATCTAGTTTTGATAATGTAATGATAGCAAATAGCACTCTTAATGGCGCTGGGGTTAACTATGTTGGTGGGGTAGTAGGAGAAGTATATAATAATGGGAGTGAAGTTTTTAACGTAATGATAGTAAATGTCAATATTACTGGCTCAGGCTGGGAAGCACGTGTCGGTGGGGTAGCAGGAAAGATGCGAAGTGTGAGAATTAAAGAAGTTTATATTGGCAACACTATTGTAAAGGTCGCGGGTCAAAAAGGTTATGTTGGAGGTGTTGCTGGAGACTCCTATAAGGGTTCCATACAGAATGTTACCGTTATAGATTCGATTATTTCTGGAGGTCGTGCCGGAGGAATAGTAGGTTACTCAAAGTCTGATAAAGTTAGTACCTGTCATGTTATTAGGACGGAAGTAAAGGGTCGTTGTGTAGGTGGGGTGATCGGATGTGGTGAAAGCAGTGAAATGAAAAATGCTACAGTTGCTAGCTCTACTATTATTGCGGATACTGACATTCCTTCTGTTGGGGGCGGAATAGGGTATGCTCGTGATATTACTGCTGTAGACCTTACTGTTATTGATACTGTTATTAGTACTACTAACGAATCCTCACTACATGGATTATCCAAAGTTGGTGGTGGTTTTGGAAATGTCACAGTTAGGCGTACAATTTTTCAATACAATGATCATCAAAACTAACTTGAGTATAGATGGTGGTTCGGTGGATGTTGGGTGGGGGGCTGGCCAGATGGCAGTAAATGATGCACATGAACAGCTTGCAGTTAGTCAAAGCTTTATCAATATTAAGGGGGTAAAGAGTATAAAAATAGGTGGTGCTGTTGGGTTTACTGATTCCGCTTCTATTTCAAACTTTACGGTAAGTAGGAGCATGGTACTATTTGAAGGGAAGAGATCAAATGTACAAATAGGGTTTTGTATGGGATACAATAAAGAGGGAAAAAGTAAATGTGACTTTGATGAAACTAAAAAGATATTCGATAACTCATCTTACAATGATGCGAACGGAGTCTCATACCATAAGTATAATTATAATATGAACTTAGCTAATCAATGCAGGAGGAGTAAGTTGCCTTTTATAGGGAACGATTGTGAAATTAAACCAGAAGAATATTGTCGTTATAAAGAGCCTCTTATTATGGTATGGAATGCACCTTGCTTAACGCAAGCGCCAGAACAAGCAACAACAGTGCCTACAATCGCACTTGGAGCATCTGGTGCTGCTTTTATTGCCGTTGCTGCTGTTGGTGGTGGTTTTTATTGGTATAAAAGGCATAATAATGGAGGTTGTTGTTCAGGTCATAGGGAGCTGTTTACAGAAGATGGTGACCATCCACGCGGAAAAGATGAACAAAAAGCTGAAGAAGGTATGAGTATGATTGAGTCTTCAGGTGCAGTTGAGTAGCTGTAATTGAATCTGTACGCTGCCTATTCTTAATTTTTCTGATTGGTAAGAATAGGCATTTGAAGTACGATGGGTTATGGGTACTATTAAGTTGTTTTAAAATTATCTGAGAAGTAAATATAAGTTTTACCGTTTTTGGTAAATACCTACAATATTAAATTGTAAAATAATGATTGACAATTACACTATATTTGAAACTATAAAGTTATGAATGTTTGTGGGCTGCATCTTTATCAGTTACTAGCATGCTTGTATTCACTTCACTATAAGTTATTGTATTATATGGTAATTTAGCGCACGGGCTCTCTTGATGCTTTAGACGGCTATGTTGGTTTATCTGTTGTTTATTTCTTGGTTACCTGTTAACATGTTGCAGCAGTAAAAGCAGCATATAATCAGGAGTACATAGCACTATGTTTATCTCATTTAAATCTTATTCAATTCCATTCTGTTGCAAACATGTAAAAAGTATTTTTTTACTGTTGATATTGGCCTGTGGTTGCAGTGTAAGTTCAGCGCACAATTATACGACACCGGCAGAGCAGTTGCACCAACAAGGTGCCGAGCAGCCACTCAAAAAAAGTTGGACCAATAGTCAGGCTGATGGAGAGGAAAACTTAGCTGGAAGGTGTTTTAGTAGTAGCAACTTATTAGGAGGCGCTGAATATAGCAAAAGCCATGATAATAGCATTAGTTGCTTGCAACATGTGCTAGATGACAACGATCTTTCTGTTACTCTAGAAGCATTTAAGGGAAAAAACGTGTTTGAAGTGCTTGCTATGGTATATGTAAGTATTTTGCTAGAAGTTGGTGAGCTTGAACAAGACATAATTAACGCTGGGTTAGAATCACCTAGCTGGATAATAGGTTTTAGCGGTATCACCCAAGAAATAAAGAAGAGAGCTTGTTGCCGCCTGCCAAAAAGTACAAAAACAACGTTTACACAGCTCACTAAAGAAGAGCAAATGTTCGTTGCAGAGGTATTGAATTCTAGAGCAAAGCAATGCTTTTATAAGCTTCACACCTTGTGGCAAGATAAGGTTAAGACGAGTAACGCTAGCCCACTAATTTGCGCCAAATTAGATGAACAAGTAAGTTCGCTGATGTTAAGAGCACAAAATGATACGCACTTCTTAAATGAGGTTGTCTTGAAGCAAACGCGTAACTTAGTGGATGTATTATCAACCCATTATGTAGTAGCTACAACAAGTAATACGCCATCAGAGATACAATATCCAGTATTAGAAGCATTGGTGAATTGGGGTGCGCGTAATTCCGATAGCTTAATAAGCAAATTACTAGATGATAGCAAACGTTGGGTTACGCAAGATTATCATTTGACTGCAGAAGAAAACAAAACAAATGGCATAAGCGCAGAGGAAAAAGTATTTTTCTCCTATTTGCATTACAACTCAAAAGATGTAACCGAGGTATGGCATGGTGCAAATGAGTCTTTACGTGATTGTGAAGCCAGAGAGATTGCTAATACTTTATTAGCTAGCGATGTTATAAAAAATTTAAGTGATCAGTTTAAAACAGTACAACAATTAAATGTCATTTATCAGTCTGGATTTGTGGCATTAGATGCAATGCATAGCAACCTAGAACAACAAGAAAGCCTTAACCCAGAGGACCAAGCTAAAACAAAGAAAGATAAACAAAACGGATCATTTGGCCAAGAAGACTGGGATGAATACCTAGAGGAAGGTCTAAAGAAAAACATGAAAGACAGTCTTTTGGGTAAGGTTGCATCTGGTATTAACTATGTATTTAATGTTGTAAAAAATGGCTTTACGGCACCACCAACCAAGCAAGAGCAAAGCAAAAAAATAATGACTGCCTGGGTTAATATGGTACAAAAAAATGCCTTGCATTTAACAGATAGCTCAGATAATAAAGGCATACAATTGGTTATGGCAGAGTTGATAAAAATAGATAGCCTGCATAAAGAAGGAGATATAACCATAAAAGATGCTTTAACTACACTGGTTGCACAGGATTGTACTAGTTCAGATAAAGAACAAGCATTTACCCTGTTAACAGGGTTACAGCGTAAAGCAGATATACGACAAAAAACATATTGCTACCAACCACTTGTTACTGCTGTTTCAGATAAAAATGCTAATGATTGTGAGTTACAATATGAGCAAGCAGACCAGCCAATAGATATTCCAGCAAGTGGTAATGCTTTTGCAAAACACAATAGTGCTGAAGAAAAGCATAGAGATTGGTTGTCTATGCCAACAAACGACTATACGTTACAAAAAAGTAAATCACAAAATGATGTTGAGGTTAATGAAGCTGATGGGAGTTATGAAAGTGATGGTACTAATACAACCAAATCATCACCTTTGCACGTAGATTGGTGTTTTATTAATCTAGATTATGAAGAAAAAAATGAAGAGCAAGCAAGAGGCCAGTGCAAGACTGTGTGGATAGGATCTAGCTATAATTCATCGTTTTACAATAGGCTTCTTATGGGCGCAGTTGTAGGCTTGTGTGTTTTAGCTGTTGTGGACTCTGCTACAGCAGCAAGCTCTCCTCAAGCTGAGGCATTTTTTCAGAACCATACCCAAGCACACGATAGCTCAAATTTAAATAGTAACCATTCTCGTCATATTAGGGATGTGAGTTCAGCCTCTGCTTCTAATGTTATTGGCATTAGTAATGTAGCAGAGCTGAACTTAATTGGCAATCATGCAGATTACCCTAGTAACGGCCGCTATAAACTAACTGCAAGCTTTAACGTAAAAAAATTCAACAAACCAATACGGGAGTTTACAGGTGATTTCAATGGAAATGGTGAAACCCTTGACGAGCTGCCATGCTGCTTGATAGACAAACTTTCAGGTAAGGGAATCGTTCAAAACACAACCTTCAATAATGTTGACACTAGGAATGCAGAATGTGATCCAGCAGTTGCCAAGACTATGACTGATAAGTCCATAGTTAGATTTATCAAAATTGAGAATAGTCAGTTTGAAGGGGTTGGTATAGAGGGTATGATAGGTATGGTCTCTAATGTTATGCGGTGGGAATCTAGTTTTGATCATGTAATGATAGCAAATAGCACTCTTAATGGCAGTGAGGTTGGACATGTCGGCGGGGTAGTAGGAGCAGCAGAGAATAATGTGAATGAAAATTTTAATGTAATAATAGTAAATGTCAATATTACTGGCTCAGGCGCGGAAACACGTGTCGGTGGGGTAGCAGGAAGGATGCTAGGTGTGAAAATTAAAGAAGTTTATATCGGCAACACTATTGTAAAGGTCGCGGGTCCAAAAGGTTATGTTGGAGGTGTTGCTGGAGACTCCCTTGGTAGTACTATACAGAATGTTACCGTTATAGATTCGATTATTTCTGGAAAATATGCCGGAGGAATAGTAGGTTCCTCATGGTCTGATAAAGTTAGTACCTGTCATGTTATTAGGACGGAAGTAAATGGTCGTTGTGTAGGTGGGATTGTAGGTGGGGTGATCGGATTTGGTGACGGCAGTAAAATGAAAAATGCTACAGTTGCTAGCTCTACTATTATTGCGGATACTGACGTTACTTATGTTGGGGGCGGAATAGGGTATGCTCGTTATATTACTGCTGTAGACCTTACTGTTATTGATACTGTTATTGATGTTGTTATCACACACTCACAAGATAAATCAGCAGTTGGTGGTGGTTTTGGAAGGTCAGATTTAGCCGTAAAATCTTCCAATACAATGATCATCAAAACTAACTTGAGTATAGATGGTGGTTCGGTGGATGCTGGATGGGGGGCTGGCCAGATGACGGGAAGTGGTGCATATAAACAGCTTGCAGTTAGTCAAAGCTTTATCAATATTACAGGGGTAACGCATATAAAAATAGGTGGTGCTGTTGGGTTCATTGATTCCGCTTCTATTTCAAACTTTACGGTAAGCAGGAGCATGGTACTATTTGAAGGGCAGGGATCAAATATACAAATAGGATTTTGTATGGGAGACAATAAAGAGGGAAAAAGTAAATGTGACTTTGATGAAACTAAAAAGCCATTCGATAACGTATATTACTCTGATGCGAACGAAGTCCATCAGTATAATTATAATATGAACTTAACTAATCAATGCAAGGGGAGTAAGTTGCCTTTTATAGGAAACGATTGTGAAATTAAACCAGAAGAATATAGACGTTATAAAGAGCCTGTTATTATTGTATGGAATGCACCTTACTTAACGCAAGCGCAAACACCAGTCTCTGCAGCCACAGTGCCTACAACCGCACTTTTAGCACCTACAGCAGAAGCACCTACAGAATCACCTACAGAATCACCTACAGAAGCAGATACAAAAGCATTAATGATTGGAGTATCTGGTGCTGCTTTTATTGCCGTTGCTGCTGTTGGTGGTGGTTTTTATTGGTATAAAAGGCATAATAATGGAGGTTGTTGTTCAGGTCATAGGGAGCTGTCTACAAAAGATGGTGACCATTCAAGCGGAAAAGATGAACAAAAAGCTGAAGAAAGTATGATTATGATTGAGTCTTCAGGTGCAGTTGAATAGCTGTAATTGAATCTGTACGCTGCCTATTCTTAATTTTTCTGATTGGTAAGAATAGGCATTTGAAGTACGATGGGTTATGGGTACTATTAAGTTGTTTTAAAATTATCTGAGAAGTAAATATAAGTTTTACCGTTTTTGGTAAATACCTACAATTCCTAGTAAATACCTACAATATTAAATTGTAAAATAATGAGTGACAATTACACTATATTTGAAACTATAAAGTTCTGAATGTTTACGGGCTGCATCTTTATCAGTTACTAGCATGCTTGTATTTATTTCACTATAAGTTATTGTATTATATAGCAATTTAGCGCACGGGCTCTCTTGATGCTTTAGACGGCTATGTTGCTTATGTTGGTTATCTGTTAATAATCTGTTAACATGTTACAGCAGTAAAAACAGCATATAATCAGGAGTACATAGCACTATGTTTATCTCATTTAAATCTTATTCAATGCCATTCTGTTGCAAACATGTAAAAAGTGTTTTTTTACTGTTGATATTGGCCTGTGGTTGCAGTGTAAGTTCAGCGCAAAATTATACGTCACCGGCAGAGCAGTTGCACCAACAAGGTGCCGAGAAGCCACTCAAAAAAAGTTGGACCAATAGTCAGGCTGATAGAGAGGCAAACTTAGCTGGAAGGTGTTTTAGTAGTAGCAGCTTATTAGGAGGCGCTGAATATAGCAAAAGCCATGATAATAGCATTAGTTGCTTGCAACATGTGCTAGATGACAACGATCTTTCTGTTACTCTAGAAGCATTTAAGGGAAAAAACGTGTTTGAAGTGCTTGCTATGGTATATGTAAGTATTTTGCTAGAAGTTGGTGAGCTTGAACAAGACATAATTAACGCTGGGTTAGAATCACCTAGCTGGATAATAGGTTTTAGCGGTATCACCCAAGAAATAAAGAAGAGAGCTTGTTGCCGCCTGCCAAAAAGTACAAAAACAACGTTTACACAGCTCACTAAAGAAGAGCAAATGTTCGTTGCAGAGGTATTGAATTCTAGAGCAAAGCAATGCTTTTATAAGCTTCACACCTTGTGGCAAGATAAGGTTAAGACGAGTAACGCTAGCCCACTAATTTGCGCCAAATTAGATGAACAAGTAAGTTCGCTGATGTTAAGAGCACAAAATGATACGCACTTCTTAAATGAGGTTGTCTTGAAGCAAACGCGTAACTTAGTGGATGTATTATCAACCCATTATGTAGTAGCTACAACAAGTAATACGCCATCAGAGATACAATATCCAGTATTAGAAGCATTGGTGAATTGGGGTGCGCGTAATTCCGATAGCTTAATAAGCAAATTACTAGATGATAGCAAACGTTGGGTTACGCAAGATTATCATTTGACTGCAGAAGAAAACAAAACAAATGGCATAAGCGCAGAGGAAAAAGTATTTTTCTCCTATTTGCATTACAACTCAAAAGATGTAACCGAGGTATGGCATGGTGCAAATGAGTCTTTACGTGATTGTGAAGCCAGAGAGATTGCTAATACTTTATTAGCTAGCGATGTTATAAAAAATTTAAGTGATCAGTTTAAAACAGTACAACAATTAAATGTCATTTATCAGTCTGGATTTGTGGCATTAGATGCAATGCATAGCAACCTAGAACAACAAGAAAGCCTTAACCCAGAGGACCAAGCTAAAACAAAGAAAGATAAACAAAACGGATCATTTGGCCAAGAAGACTGGGATGAATACCTAGAGGAAGGTCTAAAGAAAAACATGAAAGACAGTCTTTTGGGTAAGGTTGCATCTGGTATTAACTATGTATTTAATGTTGTAAAAAATGGCTTTACGGCACCACCAACCAAGCAAGAGCAAAGCAAAAAAATAATGACTGCCTGGGTTAATATGGTACAAAAAAATGCCTTGCATTTAACAGATAGCTCAGATAATAAAGGTATACAATTGGTTATGGCAGAGTTGATAAAAATAGATAGCCTGCATAAAGAAGGAGATATAACCATAAAAGATGCTTTAATTACACTGGTTGCACAGGATTTTACTAGTTCAGATAAAGAACAAGCATTTACCCTGTTAACAGGGTTACAGCGTAAAGCAGATATACGACAAAAAACATATTGCTACCAACCACTTGTTACTGCTGTTTCAGATAAAAATGCTAATGATTGTGAGTTACAATATGAGCAAGCAGACCAGCCAATAGATATTCCAGCAAGTGGTAATGATTTTGCGAAACACAATAGTGCTGAAGAAAAGCATAGAGATTGGTTGTCTATGCCAACAAACGACTATACGTTACAAAAAAGTAAATCACAAAATGATGTTGAGGTTAATGAAGCTGATGGGAGTTATGAAAGTGATGGTACTAATACAACCAAATCATCACCTTTGCACGTAGATTGGTGTTTTATTAATCTAGATTATGAAGAAAAAAATGAAGAGCAAGCAAGAGGCCAGCGCAATACTGTGTGGATAGGATCTGGCTATAATTCATCGTTTTACAATAGGCTTCTTATGGGCGCAGTTGTAGGCTTGTGTGTTTTAGCTGTTGTGGACTCTGCTACAGCAGCAAGCTCTCCTCAAGCTGAGGCATTTTTTCAGAACCATACCCAAGCACACAATAGCTCAAATTTAAATAGTAACCATTCTCGGCATATTAGGGATGTGAGTGCAGCCTCTGCTTCTAATGTTATTGGCATCAGTAATGTCACAGAGCTGAACTTAATTGGCAATCATGCAGATTACCCTAGTCACGGCAGCTATAAACTAACTGCAAGCTTTAACGTAAAAAACTTCACCAGACCAATACCGGAGTTTACAGGTGATTTCAATGGAAATTGTGAAACCCTTGACGAGCTGCCATGCTGCTTGATAAACACACTTGCAGGTAAGGGAATAGTTCAAAACATAAACTTCAATAATGTTGACACTAGGAATGCAAAATGTGACCCAGCAGTTGCCAAGACTATGACTGATGATTCCATAGTTAGATTTATCAAAATTGAGAATAGTCAGTTTAAAGGGGTTGGTCGCTATTTTAAAGAGGATGGTAGCTACTTTGAAGGGAATGCTATAGGTATGGTCTCTAATGTTATGCGGGGGGCATCTAGTTTTGATCATGTAATGATAGCAAACAGCACTCTTAATGGCAGTGAGGTTGGATATGTCGGCGGGGTAGTAGGAGCAGCATATAATAATGTGAATGAAAATTTTAATGCAATAATAGTAAATGTCAATATTACTGGCTCAGGCCAGGATGCATATGTCGGTGGGGTAGCAGGAAAGATGCGCTATGTGAAAATTAAAGAAGTTTATATCGACAACACTATTGTAAAGGTCGCGGGTCAAAAAAGTTATATTGGAGGTGTTGTTGGATACTCCTCTGATAGTTCCATACAGAATGTTACCGTTATAGATTCGAATATTTCTGGAAAATATGCCGGAGGAATAGTAGCTTACTCAAAGTCTGATAAAGTTAGTACCTGTCATGTTATTAGGACGGAAGTAAATGGTAGTTTTGTAGGTGGGGTGATCGGATCTGGTGAAAGAAGTGAAATGAAAAATGCTACAGTTGCTAATTCTACTATTATTACGCATGCTAAATATCCTTCTATTGGGGGCGGAATAGGGTTGGCTACTGCTATGACTGTTGTAGACCTTACTGTTATTGATACTGTTATTGATGTTATTATCACATCCTCAAAATATAAATCAAACGTTGGCGGTGGTTTTGGATGGTTAGGTTCAGGCGTACAATTTTCCAATACAATGATCATCAAAACTAACCTGAGTATAGTTGGAGATATGGTGGATGCTGGATGGGGGGTGGGGCAGATGGCAGGAAGTAATGAATATGAACAGCTTGCAGTTAGTCAAAGCTTTATCAATATTAAGGGGGTAAAGGATATAAACATAGGTGGTGCTGTTGGGTTTACTGATTCCGCTTCTATTTCAAACTTTACGGTAAGTAGGAGCATGGTACTATTTGAAGGGGAGAGATCAAATATACAAATAGGATTTTGTATTGGAGAGAATAAAAATGGAAATAGTAAATGTGGCTTTGATGAAACTAAAAAGATATTCGATAACTCATCTGACAATGATGCGAACGGAGTCTCACACCATAAGTATAATTATAATATGAACTTAACTAATCAATGTAGGATGAGTAAGTTGCCTTTTATAGGGGAAGATTGTGAAATTAAACCAGAAGAATATAGACGTTATAAAGAGCCTGTTATTATGGTATGGAATGCACCTTGCTTAACGCAAGCGCCAGAACAAGCAACAACAGTGCCTGCAATCGCACTTGGAGCATCTGGTGCTGCTTTTATTGCCGTTGGTGGTGGTTTTTATTGGTATAAAAGGCATAATAATGGAGGTTGTTGTTCAGGTCATAGGGAGCTGTATACAGAAGATGGTGACCATCCAAGCGGAAAAGATGAACAAAAAGCTGAAGAAGGTATGAGTATGATTGAGTCTTCAGGTGCAGTTGAGTAGCTGTAATTGAATCTGTACGCTGCCTATTCTTAATTTTTCTGATTGATAAGAATAGGCATTTGAAGCACGATAGGTTATAGGTACTATTAAGTTGTTTTAAACATTATCTGAGAAGTAAATATAAGTTTTACCGTTTTTGGTAAATACCTACAATTCCTAGTAAATACCTACAATATTAAATTGTAAAATAATGAGTGACAATTACACTATATTTGAAACTATAAAGTTCTGAATGTTTGCTGGCTGCATCTTTATCAGTTACTAGCATGTTTGTATTCGCTTCACTATAAGTTATTGTATTATATGGTAATTTAGCGTATGGGCTCTCTTGTGTTTTAGGCGGCTATGTTGTTTATGTGGTTATCTATGTACTGGACAAAAAACCTGAAGGCCTTGATTTTCAAGGCATAATTTAGCAAGACGTGACTCTCAGGCAAGGTAACCTGCAAGGTCTTTTACCCCAGAATAAGTTATGGTTGTTGAACATGAAAGACGTCAGTTCATTGGCCAAGAAGCTAAAAGCTCATCTACCCCTGCATTTTCATAAGCAAATATCATTCTCTCTACATGTGTTTTCTTTACAGTTTTTGTGAAATCAGAAAACAATACTTGCTCCTTATTTGGAGTATCTGTTCCATATGTAATTGATGTGTACAACCGTTCAGGATTGGTATGATCTTTTTGTCTATTTATATGTAAATCTTCTAATCTTCCTGGATTTCCATATAGATATGCAACTACTGCTACTCTAGCTGCGTTAATCTTATTTAAATCTCCTCCCGGAGTTGCTAGTACTGAAGATAAAGATGGCACTGCGGAGTTTGTTATAGCGTCTCCAGGGCCAACAACAGCAGTAGGCATGATTGTACCTGATACTCGTGTACTATGGCTTATATAGAGTGGTTTGTTATTTGCATATTCATGTCCCTCTGCTCTAGAAGAAGGAAACTTAAGCGCACGTTTTTCCTTTATATCTTTTGTATTGTTACTGCTAGGCTCTGCAGAATAGCTGAGTTTATTTGGTTGTGTATTTTTAGTAATCATTGTCGCATTATTATCTGGGCTCTGAAAATAGCTGGCACACGAATGTAGTTGGTTTACTATAAAGTTTAACATAATGTATTCTCCATATTGTTGTTGGTTTTTATATTACGCGGATTCAAATTCCAAGTGCATCACAGCTTAAGTTGCTAACGCAGCCCTGTGTTTACCCATTATCAGGGCGGGTGTTTTGAGATTCAAATATTTTATTGGCCGAGAATTAAGCCGCATCAATGCTCGCTTCAAATTCTCTGGGTATATACATATAGACTTATAAATTTAAAAAAGTTTCTTAGAGACCTCAGAATAACTCAGCAAAGATGATTATATTCTGGTGAAATATCGGCATGCAAAAATCCTTCACAACACAGCCCAAACTCTTCGTTTCAGCCAGCGAGCTAAATCATCCAATTCTTCGTAGTTGGATGATACAAAAGCGCTGCTAAAATAGTCAGAGATTGAGAAGTTATTATCCTCAATACACATGTCGTATCTTAAGATGCGGACTAAAACATTCACGCCCTCACCACTTAACCATCACCAGCATCTCCAATTACTTTGAGCAGAGTTAAAAGTTACATTGTTTAAAGAGTTTAATCAGTCCATGGGTCGAGCTATCTTGATCTTGCATGTTTTCAGTAGCTTTAATGTTCTTAAAAATCCTATCGCTAAGCACTTTCCCAAACTCTACACCCCACTGATCAAAGGAATTAATCTGCCAAAGTACGCCCTGAACAAAAACTTTATGCTCATAAAGAGCAATGAGCGCACCTATGGTTTCTGGTGTGATTTTCTTTGGTACAATCATACTGCTAGGACGGTTGCCAGGCATTACTTTGTGAGGAGCCAGTCGTTCAATCTCTTCTTTGCTTTTACCCGCAGCAGCTAGCTCACTTCTGATTGCCTCCAGACTGTTACCTTGCATCAAGGCTTGACTTTGAGCTAGAGCATTAGCAAATAGCCAGTGATGTTGCTCTTCAATAGGGTTATGGCTTATGGCCGGAGCAATAAAATCAACAGGAATGATACGGGTACCCTGATGTAGCAATTGGTGATAGGCGTGCTGATCATTAGTTCCTGTACCACCCCAGATCACTGCACCTGTTTGATAACCAACGGCACTACCATCATCACGAACACGTTTACCATTACTTTCCATGTCAACCTGTTGCAAGTGACCTACAAGATCTCGCAAGAAGTAATCATATGAGATGACAGCATGGGATTCTGCACCAAAATAATTTTGATACCAGATACCCAAAAGACCAAGAATAACAGGCATATTTCTAGTCAGTGGTGCCTGTTGGAAATGTTTATCCATGTTCCATGCGCCCTGAAGCAGCAGCTCAAAATTTTCATAACCAACCACTAAACTTATCATCAGGCCAATACTGGACCATAAAGAGTAGCGACCTCCCACCCAATCCCAAAGGGGGAGAGTGTTTTTCTGAGCAATACCAAACTTGTTAGTAGCATCCAGATTGGTAGAGATAGCAATAAAGTGCTTGCATATATCACCTTCAGTACAGCCCTCTTCTCGCATCCAACGACGAGCTGATTCAGCATTTTGGAGAGTTTCTAATGTATTAAAAGACTTCGAGGCAACAATAAACAAGGTACGCTCCGGATCAATCTTACGCAGAACCTCAGACAACTCATTTGGATCTATATTTGATACATAGTGGTGAGTTAGTCCTGCTCGATGATAAGGAGTCATGGCATTAATTACTGTCTTCAGACCTAGGTATGATCCGCCTATACCTATATTGACGATATGGCTAATTGTTGCGCCCGTATAGCCCTTCCACTCTCCTGAGTGAATTTGTTCCGTTAGGGCTTTCATGCGTGAACGCGTCTCACAAATCATAGGCATAACATCTTGCCCATCAACCTGTATTTGACAGTCACCAAAGTTACGTAAAGCTGTGTGCAATGCAGCACGTTTTTCTGTGTTATTCAGTTTTTCCCCAGAGCAAAGATGTTCGATAGCAGTGGGCAAGTCCGCCTGTTCTGCCATCTTAATTAATGCAGCCATGACCTCACTATCTATTAAATGCTTAGAGTAATCTAAAAAAAGACCCGCCGCTTCAAAGCTGTATGTATCAAAACGAGAAGGGTCCTCGGAAAACAGATCTTTTAGATTAGTTGTTGACATTTTTTTCTGCAGAGCACAAAGCTTGCTGGAGACAGAGTACTGGCTAAGGGGTGATATCCCAGAATGAAACACGTTATTACCTCTATGTGTAGGGATGGGGAGGAAAGAAACACACTCTACACCCAAAGAATTTAGAGTTGCTACGCGGCGACAAGTGCGTAAAGTCACAGAAACCTTGGAGTATAAGGACTGCGGTGAGCGAACGCTCACAACCAAGTAAGCAACGTCAAAAGCTACGAGTATAGCTACTTTGGCATAGGCAGCTCTATATAACAGGATCTGCCAGTCATTTCTTCTGGCTGCTCTAGTTCCATAAGAGCTAGAAGCGTTGGTGCAATATCAGATAATTTACCATCAGTGAGAGTAATGGCTTTAGGGCCAGAGTATATTAGTGGCACTGGCTCGCAGGTGTGGGCTGTATGTGCTTGGCCGGTATCAGGGTTCATCATTTGTTCGGCATTACCATGATCCGCTGTAATCAAACACTGACCACCGATGGTTTTTAAAGCGTCTATTACTCGACCAACACAGGTATCTACAGCCTCAACAGCTTTTATTGTGGCATTCAGCATGCCAGTATGACCAACCATATCACAATTGGCAAAATTACAGATAATCAGGTCATACGCACCACTTTTAATTTCACTCACTAATTTGTCAGTGACTTCAAACGCACTCATTTCTGGCTTTAGATCATAGGTTGCAACCTCTGGTGATGGCATCAAAATTCGTGTTTCTCCTTTATAGGGAGCCTCTCTGCCACCACTGAAGAAAAAGGTAACATGAGCATATTTTTCTGTTTCAGCAATTCGTAACTGGGTTTTTCCCAGTTTCTCCATGTACTCTCCGATAGTGTTAATTAGCTTAGTTGGAGGAAATACATATGTTGCCGGAATATCTTCTGCATAGCGAGTAAGCGTAACAAAGTCCGCCATAGCCGGAGTTACGTTTCTCTGAAAACCAGAGAAATCCTGCTCAACAAAACTGCGCGTAATTTCTCGCGCACGATCAGAACGGAAATTCATAAATATTAAAACATCACCATTATTCACAGTGATAGCAGGATTGCTTTTGTCTGAGATAACTGTTGCTTGCACAAACTCATCATTTTCATTGCGATCATAAGCGGCAGAAAGCCCTTCAACAGCAGTATTGTAAATGTATTCAGACTTGCCTTCAGTAATCAGTTCATAAGCAGCTTTAACCCGCTCCCAACGATTATCACGATCCATGGCAAAATAGCGACCAATTAAGCTGGAAATACGACCGATGTTTTTAGATTTTAGGATTGCATCGAGCTTTTCCAAAGACTGCCTGGCGCTGCGAGGAGGAGTATCTCGTCCATCCAAAAATGCATGAATATAAACTTTTTTAGCATCCCGCTGAGCAGCCATTTCAACTATGGCGTGAATGTGATCCTCATGGCTATGGACTCCACCAGGGGATAATAGCCCCATAACATGAATAGCCGTACCCGAAGACACTGCGGCATCGATGGTTTTTATTAAAGTTTGGTTTTCAAAAAAACTACCATTCTGAATGTCTTTGGTTATACGAGTAAAGTCTTGATAGACAGTCCGCCCAGCTCCTAAATTCATGTGCCCGACTTCACTGTTTCCCATCTGTCCGTCAGGGAGGCCGACATCTTGCCCAGAACAGAAGATCAGGCTATTGGGGTTTTCGCTAGTCACTTTATCCATGATTGGAGTTTGTGCCGCATAAATAGCATTAGAGCTTGTTTCTTCCCGATAGCCATAGCCATCAAGAATAATAAGGGCTGTAGGCTTACGTTGCTGAGTCATAGACAATTAACCATTAGACCTAGAGTGAAATTGAAACTAAATAAGAGTATACGATCTATAATAGATTTTTGCATAATAACAGTTGCAACTGTATTTTTGATCAAACGGTATTTAAAAAATGCATCGGATTTATCTTTAAAATCCGATGATAATATTTCATGGTTTTCCAACATTACCCTTATCTATAGAAACTTCATCTTCCATAATAACATTCACGATAGGTGCGTATTTCTAATTTGCATACTTGTCTCTGAACAAACCTACCCCCATTACCACTGAAGGTGAGTGATAGCAGCCCCCATAGCCTCAAGTGGGGGTAGAGGGTGCTGGATTCAAGCAATAAGTGCAATCGGCTGTCCTGTGTAGACTTCGAGTGGTGTCCACCCTCCTATACCCATCGCCTTTCAATCCGCTACGTTGTTGGCTGCGTTCGCTCACCCCGATCACCTACAACTCGTAGGCTCACGGGGCTTCGCTTACTTGCCGCCTAGTAGCAACTTGAAATCCTTTGGGTATAAAACCTTCCTAGGCATGGTATTGATCAACATTTCCATTGTCCTCAGATCATCTTCTGTTAGATGACTCAACGCCATTTTTTTAGGCCAGGTTCTCCGAATGATGCCATTGGTATTTTCGTTAGTTCCCCGCTGATAACTAGCATAAGGCTTGGCAAAGTAGATATCTGCATTCATTGCTTTTGCTACTTTCTCATGGGCTGCAAACTCACCACCATTATCTAGGGTGACTGTGCAGACCGATGACACCCGCTTCAGAAGCTTGATCATACTTTCAGCAACAACTTCGGCGTGTTTTGTATCAACTTTTCCTATTAAAGTTAACCGACTCTTGCGGTCTACAAGGGTGACCAGATGGGCGTCCTGTCCATAAATAGTATCACCCTCCCAATCGCCTAGACGAGACCGCAGATCAACAACTGCGGGCCGATCGGAAATATCGACGCGGCCTGGGATCGTGATACGCCCAGCCTTACGCTTACCACCTTTGCAGCGCCTCTTGCCAAAGCGGGGTAGATTCTTATACAAAGAGCCTCCTAGCACTTTGTTAGTAGCAACACGTTTATAAACAGTGGTGTGGCTGAGTGCGATGTCGGGCACTTCCACCTTCATCCGGAAACTGATATTTTCAGGAGACCAACCAAGCAATAGCCCCTTCTTTATTATGGGCATGTGTCGTTCATCTGTTTTGCTAAACTTTGTAGCTGTCACTCTACGCTGACTGGCTAGTGCGTGGGCGCTTTCAGCACCGTAGCCATCATCATTGGCATTACGACTCAACTCTCGTGATAAAGCACTCTCACTGATACCTACTGACACTGCGATTTCTTTCTGCATGTAGTCTGTTCTAAGAAGAGCCTCAATCTGATACCGTTGCCCTTGAGTCAGCTGCTTGTATTGCCTAGTTTGAGTACTCATTCTTGGCTTCCATTTTTAGGGTGATAGCTACAAATATACCGGCAGCTGGCTCACCTATAAAATTTTAGTCAATTGCACTTATTATATTAATCCAGCGGCACTGTGGCTGCAGAGACTGGTGCGCGCGCTTGCGTTAAGTAAGGTGCATCCGATACCATAATAACAGGCTCTTTATAACGCCTATATTCTTCTTCTGCACCCATATACATATACTCGACACAATTCTTAACTTCTTCTCTACACAGTGGGCATTTTATCGGTCGTTCTGGCCATAGTCCTTTTCTGTGATTTTCTTCATACTGATCCCAGCAGTCTTTACCCATTGAGTGAATACAAGATGAAAATTTTACCATTTCCGTTTTTCCGCTTTCAGGACTATCTAAACAAATAATGCAAATATCATCGTTAGATGAGAATACTTTATTGGTTGACGCCAGAAGGTCTTCACTACCAATAAATATCGATCTAAAATAATCATCACGCTCACAATTAAGCGAAAAGTGACTTTTAATCTGTTCAACAACTTTCTTAATATAATTATCCGCATACTCTTTTGTAATTGCAGAATCACGTACCTCATACTTATTTTTGTCAATTTTTGCTTGCAGCTCTTTTATAGAGCAACTAAAGAGTGATTGTGTAGCCTCTATTATAAATAACTTTATATTTTCCATTGAAATAGATTTTAGTGCCACTTTAGGGTCTACATATTCTGGTATGGAATGACCATTTTTGAGCAAACCCCACAATTCCCACATATAAAAAATACAGACATGCTGAGCTACTATAAATGATAGTTCCTTCTCTTCCAGTATAGATTTATGATTACAGTTAACTGTTGTTTTAACACCTAGATTACCATCGCGATCATACTCAAATTGTTCAAATTCCGAAATACGTAGACTTGAACGTAAACGACGCAGCATAGACTTTTTACAAAACATTAGACTTAGCTCATGTATAAGATCAGTAAGCTCAACAACACTAACTGTATTCTCTAACAATACACGCCTAGGAGCCATGTAAAGCAAGACCCCTACATCGAACGCATTTAATTTATCTTGATCTATTACTTTTCCCCTTTCATCAATCATGTCCCTAAGAAGTGCATTTCCCTCTACTTTACGGTATTGCTTCTTTACATCAAATAAAGGCGCATCTGCAAAAGCTCGTGTTAATTTTATATGTTGGCTATCATTAACTTTAGATATAGTTGCTAGTAACTTCCTATCCATTTCCATCATAAGAGATAAATAAAGAAAGCGAGGACTCTTAGAAAAATATATATTTATTAATTTTTCTACTGCCTCAAAGTTACACATCAAAGAAGCAGGTTCTTTATTTACAACAACTGGAAATGAAAGATCATTGTCTCTTAGGTCAAAAGACACTCCTAACTCAAGGGGACTCACTGCTTTCAGTTCAGCATGAAGTCTATTCCAACAATCTGTATGATACCTGGTAGGTTTGTTCTTCGTAATATACATCTTTTGATATATATTTTCATATATATTTTCTCCACCTTCTCCACCTTCTCCACCTGATGCTTCCAATAAGCCTTCATTTGAGGACTCTGTTGATAAGGGAACTCTCGTTACTTCTGCTAGCGACTTGCTCGGCGCATAGGTGTTTAACAGTTTATTAAGAGGACTAAGATCTGGCCTCTCATCATCATTAGCCAATGGGACAGGTGGAGTTTTATATGCAGAACGATCTGCCATCAGTGATGGATCATATCCTACAGTGCTTACGCTTAAATGATTTTGTTTGTTTTGAATAACTGATGGCTGAGGTAAAGATATAGGTGCTGAAGGTGGTTGCTGAGCTGCTAAACCATCACCAAGTGCTGTATTTTCCAAAGAAGCAACAAGCACGTCTTGGCTTTCGTCATTCATATACAAACAGTCATATTTATGTTTATTTCTTAGGTCTTCGCATGTAACATCGGGTTTAGCTGACAGTATCTCACCGCAAGAAAAACATTTAACAAAAACACTTTCTCTTGTTGAATACCGATAAAAATAACCTGCTTTTACAACATCATCAATGGTTAACTGGTCAAATTTAATTTCAATACCACTATTAAATGACTCCAGCCGTATATCGTAGGTACTATATTCGCCATACCTATAACCAACTCCAAAGCTCGCACCACTTATCAAATTACTAGTGAGAACAAGTAATCCATATACGAAAACTTTACGTATCCACCGCTTATTTAATAAGGATCTTTTTGCATTACCTAAAATATTATTCACTGCTAACTTCTCTCAGTTTTTTTGAAAAACAAAAAATAATCTACTGTGGCGCTATTCTAATATTCTTACAACCTGTCTAATTCAAAATATTAGCCATAGCAGACATTCCTCCTAAGCACAAGCGCCTTTCCTGCGCATAGTCTTCGTCGTTAAAGGTGCTACTTTGTTGTCGGCACTCTCTAACCACCGTCACTTAGTACTCCAACTTCTGTGGCTTCGCTCACTTACCGCTTATTAGCAACTCCAAATTTCTTGGATACACTACTAATAAGCAGTAATGTACCTGAAATATTCCTATATGCCAACATGATTTTTCAATCGTATCTATTTTGTCTAAACACTCCCAAACAATGGGAGTTTAAGTCCTTGCCCAGCGATTGGCACCAACAGATAGTTGACGTTTTTGGAGCCATACTTTCAGTTGGTTTTATATCCATGCACAGGGCAAGCAATACATGTCTAGGCAGCTCAGAATCAGCTCACCTAGCCGCTCAAAACTGTAGTCATAGTCAGCAAAAAATAGCTTTATACAGCGATAACGGGATTCTTTGCCCGCCATCGTCTGAAACTCGTAGGCTACACGGTACAAGTTACAAGTTAGTAGAACGGCTACGCAGTAAGGCCATTACAAACTGTGCAATGAAGATGATCCTAGCTTGATGCAGGGGTGGGTGAGCCTTAAACTTCTGGCCAATGAACTGATGTCTTTCATGTTCAACAACCGTAACCTATTCTGGGGTAAAAGACCGTGCAGGTTACCTTGTCTGAGAGTCACGTTATACTAAATTATGCCTTGAAAATAAAGGTCTTCAGGTTTTTTGTCCCGTACATTGGATACACTGGCAATCTATGATTAAAGTCGCTGATTATGCTAAACTTCAAACAAAAAATAAAACCTCAAAAAACGCAGCATATGCTATATTATGATGTAGTTAAAAACACTAGCACTCAAATATGGCAGAAATTATGACATTGACAATAGCTATGATAAAAAATAGAAAATTGTTCCCTTCTATCGTGTCACTACTAATCATAGTGTCTTCGTTACTTTTTAGTGAGTTCAATTATGCATTGAGCCATGTCGTGAAACAAAACATATTAGCGGCAGTTACAACCAGAGACCCTATTCTATTAAAAATACTAACAGGAATATTAGCAAGCTCAACACATACAATAACTGATACTGACCTTGAGTTTTTAGATGAAAACATGGGCACAATAAGAACACTTAGAAACCGTTCGACCCCAGAAATAATAAAGTTTTTAGAAACTATAGAAGGCTTTTATAAAAAAACACAAACAATAAGAAAAAAATCTACACTTGTAAAAACAAAACCACAAGCATCAGAAGAATCACATAAAGAGGAACTTATGATTCTTCATAATGAACTAAATGAAAAAATAGCAACTATACTCGCCACAATAAGAGACATCCAAGTCCAATCTGATAGTAAATTTTCTAATGCTGTTATGCTAGCTAAGAACGCTCTTACTAACATAGTTCATGAAATAAAAAGACAACTTAATCATGATTATAATCCTAACACTAAAGATAAGATAAACATAGAACAGCTAAACCAGCTTGAAAAAGGCATAGCTTACTTTACCGGCAACGAAACCCCTAACTATCCAGCACGCATTAGGTTACCTCACGATACAAGTGACACCAGTGCGCAAGAGCAAGCACAAGCGCATGCTGGCGCGCATCATCTTTTCATAGCATCATACGACATTTTAGGAAAAGTATTACTCGCTCCAGATTGTCAAACAAAGAAACATTCTGATGAAATAGAGAAATGGATAAGATTTTATCACAATATAACAACAGGCAATAATAAGACTATACAAACAATTCCAAAAAGGTCAAACGATGGCGTATCTGATAGCACCCAACCATTCTTTAAATTTGCAAACAAACACTTTTTCCCCCCGGTTCTTATCACTCCTGAGCAAGATGCTAACGAAGAAAGTTACCTCCTAAATAAGAATTGGAAAACACTTAGCGTACATAATGAACTTCATCATTATGTGTACATAAGAAATGGTGATGGTACAATCGATAGAGTTGATGGTTCTTTTATAAAACAACCTGAATTTCAATCTACCCTAGAACTAGTTAACGCTATCAAAACAAAGAAAGCGTTACACAATAAAAACTTTCGTGTAACCACTTATATGTCTAGACTAAACATAAATAGTCCATCATTACATCAGACAATACAGCATCCAGAAAGTGGATCCTACGCAAAAAAAGACATTACTAAACCAATGACTGTTCAAGCCGCATTAACACAACAAACTGATGGACAAAAGTATCTTACTACTCCTGAGGTTGACCGTGAAATTTCACTTATGCTAGGAGCCGTATTTGAGAAATCAGGTATCATGACAGTGGAAGATTCTTCCTATATTGCTGATATACTTCATAATATATCAAGAAAAACACAGAAAAATACTAAACAACATAATGAAACTCGTGTATCAAAGCTTCAGACTACCAAGCTTTGGAAAGGTCTAAGTTATCTGCTAGGAATGCAGTTCCCTAATGAACCATCAGTTAACGTAATTTCATCTAAAATAAAATTCGGAGGTGCCCTTGATGAAAGCAGTACGACTCTAGATTTATCGGATAAACAGATACAATTATCTGAGATCAGTTCAAATACAATATCCCTTGCACAGACTAGAACATTAGATTTTTTACTAGAAGCATACAAAATATTAACAGATAACACCACACAAAAAGGAAACATAAAGCATATGGATAAGATACTGCCGTGGGCACATGTTTTCGAGCAAATTATTTCACCAGAGAAACAAACTATACACATGCCATGTTTTGACATAACTATGGATGCAAGCAGTTTACTTATGTTAACTACATTAGTTAGCAGCCAACAAGAATATGACTGTCCTCAAATAGATAAACCAGAAGATCTACTAATCAAATTTTTTAATATAAAAGAAACCAGCCGCATCATTCCTAAACGAATTATTGTTGATACAGACTATGTGAGAAACAAAAACTGGAAAGTAATTATTTGCCGTGATAGAAATAGACTTATACCTGATAGAACATATATAAGATACGAGTCTAAAACCATAACGGATACTGAGGCTGTGTCCAACTTCACTAAAATAACCCAAACTAATGTAACAGAATATGTAGTTGATCATAATGCTGATATAATTGATGTTCTATCCATAAGGCATGATGATGAAATATACATTTATCTACCTAGAATCACTGCAAGCATCAAGTACCCAAAGTAGGTGGTTATACTGAAGTCTCATAAAGAGAGCAAAATAACTTTGCTCTCTTTTTAGCTGCAAATTCAACCACCTATGTATAGGAGAATACATTTAGCAAATCCATACCCCTTGAAGGCTTGGGGTTGTTACTACTCTCACTCACCACAATCACCTACTACTCGTTGGCTCATGAGAATTTTCTCAGCTTGGTGCCTACCAAAACACTAAATAGTAGGGCTGTAATATTATATCTTTTTCTCTATAACTAACTGCAAGCTCTCAGCACGCTCATTCCTACCTCTTACACCAGATAACTCAATCTTAATAACTGCGTTATTATTGAATAATCTGCGGTATCGAAGCCCGTAAAAAACACTGTCTACACTAGAAGCAGGTGCATTGTAAGCTATACTTGATGAGGTCCCTGAAGTAGTTTGAAGGTAACCGTATTCACCATTTTGCCGATATGATGATTGATTCTGAAAACCAAAAGTAACACCTACTTCAGTTGGGTTTTCTAGATCTTTCAACAAGTATCCTATGTCCAGCCCTACCCTAGTGGATGTATGAGAACGGCTACGCTTGCCAACCTTTAAAGAAAACATATTGTTATCTGTTTCTTGAAAACTACCAAACTCACTTCGCTGATATAGAAACTCAATCATTGGCCCTAATATTAGCCCCTGAAGAGCTCCACTCATATGAATATCATAGCCAAGGTTAAAATATCCTGTCAATTCACTACTATTGTAATGGGCTTTTAAATTGTTGTTAAACAGATCATGTCGACTAGAAGAGTATGAGGTCATCGCCCACGTCAATGAAGTGTCAACATGCCAATTATTTTTAGTCCATGACATGAATGGGCCGAATAAAACACTTTCTCCTATTAACCTACCACTATCCCCAATGCTGGCATCATGCTTTTGAGTGCCAAATAATGCACCAGCAATTAGGTTTCGATCTATTTCTTTAAAAGCTCCAATAGTTAAACCGTAGCTCTTAAATGCTTGACTGGGACGGTGATCATGCCCTTTAACAGAACCTTTAGCACCATTGACTTGAACAAATGTATGCCAGCTTCCAGGCTCATTATCTGTCAACTGGTTGCGATTTATTATACTAGCCTGAAGCTCCTCTGCAGACAAATTATCAAGACTTACTGTTCCGGCTGATAATGCCCCCAAATGACTTCTTTCAGAAGATACTGCAGCCACAACACTGTTGATACCTTTAGCCATCTCCCATCGGAAATTGGTCATTGCAAAAAACATCACCATTGAAAGACTATCGATATAATTTTCAGTTATAGCTTGTTCCTCTGGACGACCTCTATATGCATTCCAGCCATTCAATGTCATTTCTTCTGCAGTCTGTGTTTTAGCATCAGGATCATCTGCTACTATTCCACTCAAAACATCTGTCAAGTACTTTCTTCTTATCTGTGAGCGCAAATAGTCAGACTTTTTACCACCTTTGTCTGGGTGGAACTTTAGGCTTAGATTTCGATAATATTTTGATATCGTTTTGCGTAATTTTTTCTTTTCTTTTTCATCTAACATTGGGTTATTAGCTTCCTTCTTAAACTGCGTCCATTTTGATATCGACTCTTCCAAATTAGCTCCATCTAACTTCTGTGTGTTTTTATCTGTATCACCAACAATATCATTTACATTTACGGCATTACTAGAGCTATGACCTTCCGTTGTAAAGATCTTATTTATAGAACTACTATTCCTATTTAAGTCACCAATAGACTTAAGCTTTATCTCTACCCCTGCCATCGACGTATCAGATGAAATAGTATTTTGGCTTGGTTTAAAAGAACTACTCCTACCTGAAAGAGAAGGTATATTCAAAGGGTTATTATTAGTATATTGACCATTCACAGCCTTTTTCTTATTTGATACTATTACCTTCTTAGACCCCTCAAACTCATCAGTTGTGTCCTGTTTATCGTTACTATCTCCACTCTTCACAGGGGTATCTTCACCTTCACCTTTAACTTCACCTTTAACGCCATCCTCATCCTCATCTTCATCTTCACTTTCAATTGTAACGCCATCTTCATCCTCATCTTCACTGTTAATTGTATCGCCCTTATCTAAAGCTATTGACCCTTTGGTACCTTCATCTTCCGTCACCAAATCAGACGCAGGCGAATGTATGGGACCACCAGTATTCTGACCTGGTTTGACAGAACTACTCCTACCTGAAAGAGAAGGTATATTCAAAGGGTTATTATTAGTATATTGACCATTCACAGCCTTTTTCTTATTTGATACTATTACCTTCTTAGACCCCTCAAACTCATCAGTTGTGTCCTGTTTATCGTTACTATCTCCACTCTTCACAGGGGTATCTTCACCTTCACCTTTAACTTCACCTTTAACGCCATCTTCACTGTTAATTGTATCGCCCTTATCTAAAGCTATTGACCCTTTGGTACCTTCATCTTCCGTCACCAAATCAGACGCAGGCGAATGTATGGGACCACCAGTATTCTGACCTGGTTTGACAGAACTACTCCTACCTGAAAGAGAAGGTATATTCAAAGGGTTATTATTAGTATATTGACCATTCACAGCCTTTTTCTTATTTGATACTATTACCTTCTTAGACCCCTCAAACTCATCAGTTGTGTCCTGTTTATCGTTACTATCTCCACTCTTCACAGGGGTATCTTCACCTTCACCTTTAACTTCACCTTTAACGCCATCTTCACTGTTAATTGTATCGCCCTTATCTAAAGCTATTGACCCTTTGGTACCTTCATCTTCCGTCACCAAATCAGACGCAGGCGAATGTATGGGACCACCAGTATTCTGACCTGGTTTGACAGAACTACTCCTACCTGAAAGAGAAGGTATATTCAAAGGGTTATTATTAGTATATTGACCATTCACAGCCTTTTTCTTATTTGATACTATTACCTTCTTAGACCCCTCAAACTCATCAGTTGTGTCCTGTTTATCGTTACTATCTCCACTCTTCACAGGGGTATCTTCACCTTCACCTTTAACTTCACCTTTAACGCCATCTTCACTGTTAATTGTATCGCCCTTATCTAAAGCTATTGACCCTTTGGTACCTTCATCTTCCGTCACCAAATCAGACGCAGGCGAATGTATGGGACCACCAGTATTCTGACCTGGTTTGACAGAACTACTCCTACCTGAAAGAGAAGGTATATTCAAAGGGTTATTATTAGTATATTGACCATTCACAGCCTTTTTCTTATTTGATACTATTACCTTCTTAGACCCCTCAAACTCATCAGTTGTGTCCTGTTTATCGTTACTATCTCCACTCTTCACAGGGGTATCTTCACCTTCACCTTTAACTTCACCTTTAACGCCATCTTCACTGTTAATTGTATCGCCCTTATCTAAAGCTATTGACCCTTTGGTACCTTCATCTTCCGTCACCAAATCAGACGCAGGCGAATGTATGGGACCACCAGTATTCTGACCTGGTTTGACAGAACTACTCCTACCTGAAAGAGAAGGTATATTCAAAGGGTTATTATTAGTATATTGACCATTCACAGCCTTTTTCTTATTTGATACTATTACCTTCTTAGACCCCTCAAACTCATCAGTTGTGTCCTGTTTATCGTTACTATCTCCACTCTTCACAGGGGTATCTTCACCTTCACCTTTAACTTCACCTTTAACGCCATCTTCACTGTTAATTGTATCGCCCTTATCTAAAGCTATTGACCCTTTGGTACCTTCATCTTCCGTCACCAAATCAGACGCAGGCGAATGTATGGGACCACCAGTATTCTGACCTGGTTTGACAGAACTACTCCTACCTGAAAGAGAAGGTATATTCAAAGGGTTATTATTAGTATATTGACCATTCACAGCCTTTTTCTTATTTGATACTATTACCTTCTTAGACCCCTCAAACTCATCAGTTGTGTCCTGTTTATCGTTACTATCTCCACTCTTCACAGGGGTATCTTCACCTTCACCTTTAACTTCACCTTTAACGCCATCTTCACTGTTAATTGTATCGCCCTTATCTAAAGCTATTGACCCTTTGGTACCTTCATCTTCCGTCACCAAATCAGACGCAGGCGAATGTATGGGACCACCAGTATTCTGACCTGGTTTGACAGAACTACTCCTACCTGAAAGAGAAGGTATATTCAAAGGGTTATTATTAGTATATTGACCATTCACAGCCTTTTTCTTATTTGATACTATTACCTTCTTAGACCCCTCAAACTCATCAGTTGTGTCCTGTTTATCGTTACTATCTCCACTCTTCACAGGGGTATCTTCACCTTCACCTTTAACTTCACCTTTAACGCCATCTTCACTGTTAATTGTATCGCCCTTATCTAAAGCTATTGACCCTTTGGTACCTTCATCTTCCGTCACCAAATCAGACGCAGGCGAATGTATGGGACCACCAGTATTCTGACCTGGTTTGACAGAACTACTCCTACCTGAAAGAGAAGGTATATTCAAAGGGTTATTATTAGTATATTGACCATTCACAGCCTTTTTCTTATTTGATACTATTACCTTCTTAGACCCCTCAAACTCATCAGTTGTGTCCTGTTTATCGTTACTATCTCCACTCTTCACAGGGGTATCTTCACCTTCACCTTTAACTTCACCTTTAACGCCATCTTCACTGTTAATTGTATCGCCCTTATCTAAAGCTATTGACCCTTTGGTACCTTCATCTTCCGTCACCAAATCAGACGCAGGCGAATGTATGGGACCACCAGTATTCTGACCTGGTTTGACAGAACTACTCCTACCTGAAAGAGAAGGTATATTCAAAGGGTTATTATTAGTATATTGACCATTCACAGCCTTTTTCTTATTTGATACTATTACCTTCTTAGACCCCTCAAACTCATCAGTTGTGTCCTGTTTATCGTTACTATCTCCACTCTTCACAGGGGTATCTTCACCTTCACCTTTAACTTCACCTTTAACGCCATCTTCACTGTTAATTGTATCGCCCTTATCTAAAGCTATTGACCCTTTGGTACCTTCATCTTCCGTCACCAAATCAGACGCAGGCGAATGTATGGGACCACCAGTATTCTGACCTGGTTTGACAGAACTACTCCTACCTGAAAGAGAAGGTATATTCAAAGGGTTATTATTAGTATATTGACCATTCACAGCCTTTTTCTTATTTGATACTATTACCTTCTTAGACCCCTCAAACTCATCAGTTGTGTCCTGTTTATCGTTACTATCTCCACTCTTCACAGGGGTATCTTCACCTTCACCTTTAACTTCACCTTTAACGCCATCTTCACTGTTAATTGTATCGCCCTTATCTAAAGCTATTGACCCTTTGGTACCTTCATCTTCCGTCACCAAATCAGACGCAGGCGAATGTATGGGACCACCAGTATTCTGACCTGGTTTGACAGAACTACTCCTACCTGAAAGAGAAGGTATATTCAAAGGGTTATTATTAGTATATTGACCATTCACAGCCTTTTTCTTATTTGATACTATTACCTTCTTAGACCCCTCAAACTCATCAGTTGTGTCCTGTTTATCGTTACTATCTCCACTCTTCACAGGGGTATCTTCACCTTCACCTTTAACTTCACCTTTAACGCCATCTTCACTGTTAATTGTATCGCCCTTATCTAAAGCTATTGACCCTTTGGTACCTTCATCTTCCGTCACCAAATCAGACGCAGGCGAATGTATGGGACCACCAGTATTCTGACCTGGTTTGACAGAACTACTCCTACCTGAAAGAGAAGGTATATTCAAAGGGTTATTATTAGTATATTGACCATTCACAGCCTTTTTCTTATTTGATACTATTACCTTCTTAGACCCCTCAAACTCATCAGTTGTGTCCTGTTTATCGTTACTATCTCCACTATTCACAGGGGTATCTTCACTTTTAATTCCACCTTTAACTTTTTTAGTCTTGGGCAGGCCTGTTCCAATACTTACTTTAGTTCCACCATCCCTCGCAAACATCACATCCCTCGATGATATTGTCAGCATACTTGCTGCCAATGTTTTTTCCCCATTAGCACCATTCCTTAGTGTATTATAAGATATTTTTTTATTATTCAGACCATTCTTAAAATCATTTAGCTTATTTGAGAACTTATCAAACGTACTATCCAAATCTAACAACAAATTTCCAAGATAATCCTCTTTGTTCTTTTTAAGGTTATCAGCATCCTCCATCATCTGTTGTATCTCTTGAATAAGATTGACTTTTTTATCATACATATCACTTAAATCCTCAGACACTACTAACTTATTTAACTGCTCAAGCACTTCCTTTTGGCGTTCTTTGTAAGTATCGAAAGATTTAGTATTTATGTCTTTATCTTTAAATTTGCTTTTTACTTCGCTCTTGAATTCATTGAAACCATCAAGCATATAATCAATATCATTAATGCTACCATCAATAGAGTTAATACTACTTTCTAATGATTCAATAGATTCTCCAATATATGTTTGGTATGCCTCTATATTACCATGTAACGTCTCAGTATCTTCTTTTGACAACACCTTATTCTTAGCATACCAACATAATGAAAACGTACTATCACACTTATGCATATCACTTTGTATTTTTACACTACTACTACTGAATTTTGTTTTAGATTCTAGCATCTCTTTTTCCAGATTTACTAGAACTTCACTATATTTAGATGGGTCTACTCCGTCTACATTTACATCATTCGTAAATTTAGATAGAGTATCAACTCCATCTAACTCATCTATCATTTCCGAATAACTGGAAAGCATAGAATAAACATTTTCTTCTTTAAAAGACTCTATCTTGTCTTTAGAAGCGTCAAGGTTCTCATTATTATACCGCCCTTGCACCAAAGTATTTTGATCATTTACAGCGACATTAAGATACCCCATATTCGTATCATATTTTTCTTGCTCTTCATTCAAATCATTTTTTTTATTATTTTCATTCTTTATATTGGATAGCAATTGTTGTGCATCTATCAGATGTTGTTCTTTAATTGTTCCAGCTGTAATACCGCCTAGCTTACCTTTTGCAGTTTCAAATTCTTCCAACTTGGAACTCATACCACCAACATATTTTTTGATACCATTTATAGAGATTTGTGCTTCACTTATATCCAAGGAAGCTAATTCCAATTTCGATTTTAGTTTCATATTATCATTATCCACACTAGCCTTGTCAGAATTTACTTGTGACAACTTCCTGTCATTTTCTTTAACTTTATTTTTTGCAGACTCTATTGTAGATTTGAGTGTATCCATATCACTGTTAATCTCAACTAGTTCTGCGTTTAAATTATTTAGATTATTTAGATTAGTCCGTGCATTCTTCTTAACCTCAGTGTCCTGTGCATTTACAAGTTTTCCCACAAGCTCATGATGTGCTGTAACGGATGCTTCGTGCAGTGTTAATTTACCCTCAAAAGTAGTAATTTGATTATCCAATGCCTTTATATTTGTTAGCAATATTCCTGCATTAGTCACATGACTTTCCTCTACCTTTGCAGATTTAACCTTGCTCAGACTATCACTAGCCATATTATATTTATCCAGCTTATTTTTAATACTCTCAATTTCTTCATCAATAAGGTCTTTCGCACGATCTACATCAACTGTACTGGTCGTACTCTGTGATTCACTATTTTCATTCTCTGCATGCAAAGTATTCTTATTATTTTTTGCTTGCAATAATTTATCATTATTTGCAGACACCTTCTCAATAATTCCTTTTACTATTTCTTTAATCTTAGGGAGGGATATTGCAATACTTACTTTAATCTCACCAATCCTCGCAAACATTACATCCTTCGGTGATATTGTCAGCATACTTGCTGCCAATGTGTTTTCCTCATCAGCACCATCTTTTAGTGTATTATAAGATGTTTTTTTATTATCCCAATCACTCTTAAAATCATTTAGCTTATGTGAAAACTCATCAAACGTACTTTTCAAACCTAACAACAAATTTCCAAGATGATCCTCTTTGTTCTTTTTAAGGTTATCAGCATCCTCCATCATCTGTAGTATCTCTTGAATAAGACTGCCTTTTTTATCATACATATCACTTAAATCCTCAGACACTACTAACTTATTTAACTGCTCAAGCACTTCCTTTTGGCGTTCTTTGTAAGTATCGAAAGATTTAGTATTTATGTCTTTATATTTAAATTTGCTTTCTTCTTCGCTCCTAAAGTTATTGAAATCATCAAGCATATAATCAATAGCCTTAATGTTTCCATCAATAGAGTTAATACTTCTTTCTAATAATCCAATAGATTGTTCAATATATTCTTTGTATAACCCTATATCACCATGTAACTTCTCAGCCTCTTCTTTTGACAACACTTTATTCTGAGCAGACCAACAGAATGAAAACGTACTATCACACTTATGCATATCACTTTGTATTTTTACACTACTACTACTGAATTTTGTTTTAGATTCTAGCATCTCTTTTTTCAGATTTACTAGACCGTCACTATATTGAGATGGGTCTACTCCGTCTACACCTACATCCTTCGTAAATTTAGATAGAGTATCAACTCCATCTAACTTATCTATCATGTCCGAATAACTGGAAAGCATAGAATCAACCTTTTCTTTTTTAAAAGACTCTATCTTGTCTTTAGAAGCGTCAAGGTTCTCATTATTATACCGCCCTTGCACCAAAGTATTTTGCTTCTGTACAGCGACATTAAGAGACTCAATATTCTTATCATATTTGTTTTTCTCTACATCCAAAACATTTTTTTTATTATTTTCATCCTGTATATTTAATAGCAATTGTTTTACATCTACAACATCTTTTTTCTTAATTGTTACCTCTGTAATATTATTTAATTTATCTTGTGCAGCTTCAAATTCTTCCACCTTGTAACTCATATTGGTAATATAATTATTAATACTGTTCATAGAGTTTTCTACATTAGTTTCATTCAAGGAAGGTAAATTCAATTTCGACTTTAGATTTATATTATCATTATCCACATTACCCTTACTAGACCTTACTTTTGACAACTCCTTATTATTTTCTATAACTTTATTTCTGGCACCCTCTATTATAGATTTGAGTGTATCCATATTACTTTTAATATTAACTAGTTCTCTTCCTAGGTCGCCCAGATTAGTTTCTGCTTCCTTCTTATAATCAGCAGTATTCTGCGCACTTACAAGTGTTTCCACATTATCATAAAGTGTTCTAATGGATCTTTCGTTATTTGACAATTTGGTCTCAACCTTAATAATATCCCCCTCCAATACACCTATATTGTATAGCAGATTTCCTGCATCACTCACATCACTTTCCACTATATTTGCATATTTAATCTTACCCAGACTATCGCTGCCTGTTTTATATTTATCAAAATTATTTTCAATACTCTTAACTTCTTTATTAATAAATTTTTGCTCGCTGTCTACACCCTCTGTACTGCTCGCAATTTGTGATTTACTATTTTCATCATCTGAATTCAAAGTTTTCTTGTTGTTTTGTGTTTCCAATAATTGATCATTACTCGTAGATACCCTATCAAGAACTCCTTTTACTGCTTGTTCAAGCTTAGGTATGGCGATTGCAATACTTTTTTTAATTTCACTAATCCTCATAAACAGTACATCCTTAAATGATGTGTTTAGCATATTTTCTACCAAGCCTAATTCCGTCTTAGCGTTATCACTTAATCGCACAAAAGATTGACCGTACTTTTTCAGAGATGTTTTATCCTTCTTTAGTTTATTGAAAAACTTCTTAACTCTAGTCTTCGCACCTGACTTTGAGGCTTCAATCTCATCCGTCTTAGCTTTCTTCAACTCACTAGTACTTTTAATAATACCTTGTATCTTTTTTACAAGAGATATTTTTTCATCATTAAGGCCATCTAAATTCTCAGGCACTATTAATGTATTTAATTTCTTAAGAACATCTTTTTGCTTTTCTTCGTGAGCGTTCAAGTCAATATTGTTTATTTTTGAGTTTTTAATATCATTTACGATACCACTCTCGAAGCTCTCAAACCCATTAATCATAGATGTAATACCATTAATACTGATGCCAATGGAACCAATATCTTTTTGTGATTTCACAATAAAGTCATTAAATGCTTTTTTATCTTTATTTATATTTTCATATAACGCCTCAGCATCTTCTTTTGATAATACCTTGTTTTGCGCACCTGACAACACACATGAGAAGACGTTATCACACTGATGCACCTCTCTTAGTGTACCTTCTCTATTACGGAATATTGTTTGCAAGGCTAACAGAGATGCTCTTGCATTTTGTAATACTTCACTATATTTAGATGTATCTTCTATTTTTTCACTTGACTTAGCCTCAAACTTATCTGCAACATTAATTGCCTTCAACTCATTTATACGACTCTGATAACTAAAAAGCATAGATTCAACATTTTTATCTCCTAATCGTGCTATCTCTTGACGATACTCATCTAGCAGATTTTTTAAATTACTTTCTGCCTCCTCATCAACAGACTGCCCTTGCACCAAAGTATTTTGATTATTTACAGCGGAATTAAGATACCCCATATTCGTATCATATTTTTCTTGCTCTTCATTCAAATCATTTTTTTTATTATTTTCATTCTTTATATTGGATAGCAATTGTTGTGCATCTACCAGATGTTGTTCTTTAATTGTTCCAGCTGTAATACCGCCTAGCTTACCTTTTGCAGTTTCAAATTCTTCCAACTTGGAACTCATACCACCAACATATTTTTTGATACCCTTTATAGAGATTTGTGCTTCACTTATATCCAAGGAAGCTAATTCCAATTTCGATTTTAGTTCCATATTATCATTATCCACACTAGCCTTGTCAGAATTTACTTGTGACAACTTCCTGTCATTTTCTATAACTTTATTTGCTGCAGATTCTATTGTAGATTTTAGCTCATTTATACTAATGTTAATATTAGATAATGTTTCTGTTAGGGTCTTTAGATTAGTCTGTGCTTCCCTCTTTAGAGTCTCAGCCTTTTCCTTATCTGCCTTTTCCTTATCAGCCTTACTCGCAACCAATCCATCATTCCTGGTCACAGAATTATTAAGAAACGCAATACTCTCACCATGACTCGATAATTCATTACTCAAAGCATCTTGGGTATCCTTTGCAGTCTTTATGTCAGATAGTAATTTCTCAGCATTAGTTACATCATCTTCCGTAACCGTTTTCTCTGTAACATCTGACAGCTTTCCCTTTTCAAGTTTATATTTTTCCAACTTGCCTTCCAGATCACTAATCTTTCTTTTAATTTTTCCTTGCTCTGCTTCTACTTTAGTTATATATACAGAAGATAATTTTACCGGCGACCTTAGCATCTTGTTTTTACTACCTACATTTGATTTGGCAGACTGCAATTTTGATAATGCCTCACTGTTTTCACTAACCTTCTTATTATTGTCATTTTTGCCTGAATCTAAGTTATCTAACCCTGTCATTATATCAATCATTTTACTTTCAAAGTTATCGTATCGTTGGGAATTATCATTTAAACCAACCCCAGAAGTATTTGCTATATTAGTCATACGTTTACTGTCGACATTATATAATTCGTTGCCACGATCATTCTTTTGATCACTATTTTCATTCACTACACCCACTTCATAATTACTCTCAACTCTATGATCTGGGTTAAATAAATTTTCAACACTTACTGAAACTTCCATCCACAAATAATAGAGCCATTCAAGCCATCCTTTCATACTAGTCCCATGATCTTTACTCTCACACTGACTTGGATTAACAAAACAATCAATTACAATACTATATTTTTTAGAAATGTAAGCACGAATAATATCTAGAAACATAAATCTGAGTTTAGAATATTTATTATCCACATTATCAACCTTATGCGCGTCATGGGACATTTTATAGTAATAGCCGCTATCACTATTTCTACCTAGTTTAACAGGCTGGTTGTTTATATATCTATTTATACCTGATATAATTCTCGCCGTATCATCCTCAAGTTCTTTCATAGATCTTCCATTCGGGTTATCGTACTCATGCTTAATTCTTGCTAGGCGAGCATCTAATTCTTTCTTGTCTACATCCCAATCTAAATTCACAATATAAAACAATCTACGCATACTAATCCCATTCAACAAAGAACTCATTTGATCGCTACTTAAAACTTCGAATTTTTCATGCATAGATCTACCAACATGATTAATTAGTCCTTTCCGATCCGACGTTCTAATCAAATCCTCATCGGCGATGGTTAGTTTTAACATTTGTGCCTCTGTCAATAATATTTCATATCCTGATTCCTTAGCACTCTTGAGAAACTCCTTATTATTTTTACAATTAATTCGTAGATAAAGCCTGGTGGAAGAATAGGAGGGAGAATTTCTTATATAATTGCCACAAACCTCTTTTTCCTCCATGTTTTCTGCCTTATCACGATCATGGCCACGAAAAATATCCTGAGTAATATTAATTTCAACGCCATCTATTTCCACTTTATTATCTTCCGTTACCATTTCCGGCAACACATATAAAGGTAAACATAATGCGATAAAAAACAACAAACAACTTGATACATATGCTCTAGCTATAGATGTAATTAATTTTCTCATGATATACTCCATTTTATTAAGTTATATTATTATCACATTAATAAGATTCTTATCCTTATTACATTAATCAATTCTTCATATGGATACAAAAAAAACCATAAACAAGAACCTTTTTCTTATTTATTATCATTACTCTTATAAAGCAGATTATATCCACCAAATTATTAGTATGTATAAATAATAAACACACTCATAGGCCTTGAAGGAGTAAGATTATTGACTGCTCTCCCTACTCACACCTTCAATGGTATACAACATATCCCATTCGCGTAGCCATAATGATGACTAATCTCTACTTTAAGATTTCGCCATATCAACGTCTTCTAATACAATATCATCTTCACTTTTAGAAGATTCCATCATATTAACAACCTTCTCATAAACCTCTTCGCTAACATTTTTTAACTGAGTTAATTCTTGGCGATAAGTTTCCTCAACACTATCAGTATTCTCAGATAAAGCTGCATTTAATTCAGCTGCTTTTCTAGAGTGCGCGAATTGATCAGTAAGATGATCCGAAAGTTTCCAAACCATACGGCCAGCAGTCAATCCAGCAGCAATGGCAGGTACACAGGATAATATGCCACAAGTAGTAAATGAAAAAGCAGTACCTAACAACATATTCTCAATAATAGGGTAAGTACCGTTAGCTATACCAAATCCAGTAGCACTACTCGCAATACATGAAAGAGTGTTCTTGCCCAATGTATATAAACTACTTCTTTTACCAGCATGCCATTCGTCAAGATCTTTTTTAGCTTGTGTAGCTAACATATGTCTCTCCTTCTTATCACGCTTACAATCTCTGACCATTTCGTTAACTATTTCGTATAGCTCTGGACTCGTTGCTGTATCACTTCCTTTTCCTGAAGACTTTTCTTTATCAGCCTGGGCCAGTAAAGCTGCCACATATTTAGTGATAACACATTTTTTTGTAACAAGATCATTTGATCGTGTTTTATTGGACAAAGATCCACGATGAACACTTAAAGATTTATCACCTGCTTTTTTGACGCCTCTATTTGCATGTTTTCCGACCGAGCTTTCTTTCTTATGTATCTCTCTGGCTCTACTTCTAGATCTACCACCTCTACAATTACTATTAGTCGTTTTCATGAAAGTCTCCCATACCATTTTAAGTTTTAAGTAAAAATAACTGGAATAGTAACCCTTCAAATAATCATTACTCTTTAATTACACCCAATTATTTTCAACATGATATTAATTAGAACAAAAATAATACATTTAGTTCTGTTTATGTTTTAAAAGATAACACTCTAGTTAGTTATATAAACAAATATTGAATGATTGTTCTAGCCAAAGCAGTTACGACCAAATCCATTGGCACTGCCAGCAATATTATTGATTGTGCTACTGTAATCATTGATTTTGCTAAACTATTAGCATCCGATAGCATCCAATAAGCACCTTTTCTTGACTTATCCCTCAAAACTTTTTGCTAATAGCAAGGTACGGCCATTCATGCTGAAAGAAATGCATCTAATGACATTTATTTTTTGATGGTGTTGTATGCCTATATAAAGGACAAGAAATATGAAGCCCTTTATTTTTAAAACACAGTTATATCCAAAGGATTTGGAGTTACTATGCGACGGCAAATGAGAACGGCAACAGAAGCTGGGAGTGCCTAAATTACTGGGATTAACAACAAACGAGCGAAGTACCATGAGTCTACGAGTAGTAAGTAGTGCTGGATTAATATAATAAGTGCAATTGACTGAAATTTTATAGGTGAGCCAGCTGCCGGTATATTTGTAGCTCTCACACTAAAAATGGAAGCCAAGAATGAGTACTCAAACCAGGCAATACAAGCAGCTGACTCAAGGGCAACGGTATCAGATTGAGGCTCTTCTTGGAACAGACTACATGCAGAAAGAAATCGCAGTGTCAGTAGGTATTAGTGAGAGTGCTTTATCACGAGAGTTGAGTCGTAATACCAGTGATGATGGATACGGTGCTGAAAGCGCCCACGCACTAGCCAGTCAGCGTAGAGTGACAGCTACAAAGTTCAGCAAAACAGATGAACGACACATGACCATAATAAAGAAAGGGCTATTGCTTAGTTGGTCTCCTGAGAATATCAGTTTCCGGATAAAGGTGAAAGTGCCTGACATCGCACTCAGTCACACCACTGTTTATAGGCGTGTTGCTACTAACAAAGTGCGTGGAGGCTCGTATAAGAATCTACCCAGCCTTGGCAAGAGGCGCTGCAAAGGTGGTAAGCGTAAGGCTGGGCGTATCACGATCCCAGACCGCGTAGATGTTTCCGATAGGCCCGCAGTTGTTGATCTGCGGCCTCGTCTAGGCGATTGAGAGGGTGGTACGATTTATGGACAGGACACCCATCTGGTGACCCTTGTAGACCACAAGAGTCGGTTGGTGAGTGAAAGCAGTAAACAACTCCCATGTTCAAGGGCAATTGGTATACTGTTAAAGGCCAAGACCTTTAGATCTTTTATCTTAGATAGCCATGCATAACTTATGTTGGCAATCTAAGATAAAAGATCATGCTTTTGTAATACCTCATATGCTTTGTACAGCCTTTGAAAATCATCCTTCGCTTGTTTTTCATTTCCTATGTTTTTATCTGGATGAACTCTGAATAGAGCTTTCTTTGCTGCACTTTTATTTTTGTCCTTATTATTTGTAATAGAAAGTGTGGACCATGCTTCAGAAACCTCATCAACAAAGTCTGCTTTATCCTCCCAGCTTAGAAAAGAAAGCATTCTTTCTTTATCAACATCTTGTTTTATATAGAAGTCCCCATTCATTTTAATTACATACTCTTTATTTACCATTATGAATTTGTCATCCGCCCGTCGGATGACAACTTTTTTTACAAGCCCATCTTTGTCTGAGTAAGCAACACAGCGATCTGATATTTGTTTAAATGACAAACCATCTGCACAATTGTCCTCTAACCAAGAATTTATTTTAATGGGGAATTGCACAGAAAACCCTTTGAAATCATTTCCATCATTATAAAATGATTCAAATGACGGTGTTTTTGCATTCCTTTTCTGTTCATACTCCTTTGAATAATAAGGCCTGGACCTAAACCCACTAGCCTTCTCCCTTCCTTTATAACTATATGTGTTTTCTTTCTCTTTGGATTCATACGTATGTGATCCTCCATTTTTACTTGAATGTTCTGCTTTTTTATAAGGAGGACTTTGAGAATCGGTTTCTTTCAGCGCCTGTCTTAAGTGAATAAGCATTGAGGAAAAAAACATGTCAGCTTTTGCATCAGAAGAAATTAAGTTTCTTTGTATATTTCTCTCTTTTCTTTCAACATCTACCTTAAGGTTTTTTAGCGCGCCAGGTAGATTTTTATTATTTTCTAATATTTCTAACAAAGCGGCATTGAGCTTTTTAAAAGATAAATTTTTTGTACGAAGCACGAATTTAAATTTTTCTTCTGTAGTTATATTTTCCGGTACACTGATAGATAAACTAAGACAGAGATCATTAACAAGATTGTCTGGTGTAAGTATATTGCTTTCGTCTTTCTGTGTGTGCGTATTTCTGTGTGTATCAATTTTTTTTCTTTGTGCACACTCTTCTTCACAAACGATAACTTCAAGATTTGCGTCATCTTTTTTATATTTAGTTACATCTTCGAGGCTATTGTTTCTTTGCAAATAAGTTGAGGATAGCTCTATTTGACAACATGACATTTCTATCTTTGGTTTGACCCTTGTTTGATGATTGTTATCGTGCTTTGAGATATGGTTCCACTTCAAAAGCATAGCCGTTTGACAGAACACAGATGCTATTTGATAGTGAAGGAATTTACCTAGCTTGTGAGTGCTATCGCTAATAATAGTGAATTTTTTTTTCAACATCTGAGGCAAGTTTGATACGTTAATGGTCATAACACGCTCCTTATATTTTAGAATGGAAATGTAATAAAAAGATAAAGTCCTCCATACGTTTGTATGTTTATATATATTTAGAGTATATCAAATGCTTTTAGTTCAATTAATATTAGATATTAACAATAATTTACAGTTGGACTCAATCCTAAATGATTATGTGATAATAAACAGTAATCCACTTGATCCACACATATAAAATGATAAATATCAATAAAAGCTTGCTAAATAAGCAAAGCAATCTACTCCAAGGGTATGATATATCATTGGTATTCGTATGTCAAGCGAAAGAGGGATTGCTGTTTATTTGCAGCCTTTGTTAGGGCATGATACTGCTCTGTCCAAGAAAATCGAACACATTAATTTGCTAAATTCATATACTCAACCTGTAATAAATCATTATTACGCGGATTCAAATTCCAAGTGCATCACAGCTTAAGCTGCTAATAGTGATGATTAAAGTGAATGAGACAGTCAACACATTCTTAAGGAGAATAGATATACCCGTCGCCTTTCAATCTGCTACGTTGTTGGCTGCGTTCGCTCACCCCGATCACCTACTACTCGTAGGCTCACAGGGCTTGCCGCCTAGTAGCAACTTGAAATCCTTTGGGTGTATACCCATCGCCTTCCAATCTGCTACGTTGTTGACTGCGTTCGCTCACCCCGATCACCTACTACTCTAGGCTCACAGGGCTTCGCTTACTTGCCGCCTAGTACAACTTGAAATCCTTTGGGTGTATACCAGTCGCCTTCCTATCTGCTACGTTGTTGACTGCGTTCGCTCACCCCGATCACCTACTACTCGTAGGCTCACAGGGCTTCGCTTACTTGCCGCCTAGTAGCAACTTGAAATCCTTTGGGTGTATACCCATCGCCTTTCAATCTGCTACGTTGTTGGCTGCGTTCGCTCACCCCGATCACCTACTACTCGTAGGCTCACAGGGCTTCGCTTACTTGCCGCCTAATAGCAACTTGAAATCCTTTGGGTGTATACCCGTCGCCTTTCAATCTGCTACGTTGTTGACTGCGCTCGCTCACCCCGATCACCTACTACTCGTAGGCTCACGGGGCTTCGCTTACTTGCCGCCTAGTAGCAACTTGAAATCCTTTGGGTATAGTACTAATGTGAGCTTGAGTCATTGCCCCATCAAAATGCCGATGAAAATTATTAAGCCAACCCAGTGATTGCTGAGAAATGCTTTAAAACAAGCATTGGGATCTCTATTATTGGTCATTAATTGCTGGACAATGAATAATCCTGATACGCAGAGTAAGGACAGATAAAATATTATGCCAAGTCCAATTTTGGCCCCCAGAATAGCTAGGGAAAAGACGGCTGAGAACTGCAACAGAGAAATCATAAAATTATCTAAGTTGCCAAAAAGAATTGCGGTAGATTTTATACCTGTTTTTATATCGTCTTCACGATCTACCATGGCATATTGAGTATCGTAAGCCACAGTCCACAACAAGTTTGCTATAAATAAAAGCCACACATTAGTTATAATCTGGTTATTTTCTGCAGCAAAGGCCATGGGGATTGATAAAGAATAAGCAAAACCTAAAACCACTTGAGGTAAATAAGTGTAGCGTTTGGCAAAGGGATAAAAAGCTGCCAAGAAAAATCCAGCAAATGCCAAGGCTATAGTAAGCAGGTTCGTTGTTAAAACCAAAGCGAAGGCTAATATGAGCAATACCACAAAGAAAGACAACGCTTCCTTTTCACTAACACGCCCACATGGTAAAGGCCGCTGAGCGGTTCTTTTGACGTGTCCGTCAAAATGACGATCGGCGTAATCGTTAATTACGCACCCAGCACTACGCATCAGTATAACGCCAAGGCTGAATACTATAATATTGTGAATCTGTGGCACTCCACCTGCTGCAAGCCAAAGTGCCCACATGGTCGGCCAGAATAAAAGATAAATGCCAATAGGCTGGTTAAGCCGAGCAAGACTGATAAAGTCCTTGATACTGGTTGCATCCAAGTATTTCATATAAGAATCTCGAAGGTTTATCATCGTTTCGGTTCTGGTAAAAAAAATTCGTATACAGAAATAGGTTTGTCATTGATATAGAACAGTGATCTTCGTCCCCAGGTTGTCTCGTCAGTGTATTGGTAATCAAGGTGCTTATTGAACATACTTGCTGGCAGTTTTGATAATTCTATAGCCCCTCTCTTCAGATTTTTGTGCGGAAATAGAAACTCTCCAAGAGATTTGCTTCCTAATTTAAGAAGCTCTTCATTTGGGCCATGCACGCTACATAGAGGAAATACACTCCTTGCGAATACTCTCGGTCTTCCGCCACAGATTAATAGCACTTCTCGAATGTTAAATTCATTATCATTTTTTCCAAGAAACTGCTGCTCGGAAAGGCTGGGCTTAGCCCATTCATGCCTGATAACGCTGACCGTAAAGTCTCCACAATATTTTTCTTTAAGCTTTTTGGTCAAAGATCCTCTGTCCAAAAGCCAGTCTTTCATAGGTTCTGGTAGAGTCTCTCCTAGCATACTAAAAGGCTGCCAAGACATGTTTGGGTGATGAAGAAATGGCATTGACAGAACACTCGTTATTTATAAATGAATAACTGGAGATATACCCATCTCCCTGCTGACTACTCCCTCCCCTTCCTATACGTAGGCTCTTGAGGGTTACTCACATACTCACGCCTTCTATATTAACCGGTATACACCCAAGAGAGTTCAATATGCAGGTTGCATCATCTCAACATTATCATTAACTCTGTTGATCAATGAAGCACCAATTTTGGGTATAGCTTCATAGAAGAAATGATTTGTTTTTTGTCGAAACTCCTTAGTAGTTACGAAGTATTCATTATTTCGGGAATGTTTATTGAGGACCTTCCATAATTGCTCAATGGGGTTCAAATTTGGACTGTAAGGCGGCAGGTAATTTACGCCCCATTCCTCAGAGATATAATCGATCAATTGCCGCATTTTCTCGTCATTCAAGCCACTTTTGCTACCACCATTTTCAGGCGTCAGCTTTCCCTTTTTCAGGCAGTCATTCAGATAGCTGTTTATACTGGATTCACTGTTTCTCAAAGCTTTAGCCATTGTAGAAACAGGCCAATCTTCCGACTTCAACAATACCACCTTAATGCGGTAGCATCTTCGGACATCACGCATTTTCTTATGGCGTAACTCTAAATTTGTTTTTTGCTGTGAAGTCAGAGTAATTTTGAGCATGAACAGATAATGCAGAAAAACAACTTCAAAATAAAGCATCTTCAATGATCTTGGGTATATACTTAGCCAGCATCACTACTTGATAGCTTATAGCGGAGAAATTAATGAAAAAATGGCAATGCATTGTCTGTGGCTTAATTTATGATGAAACTCATGGGTGGCCTGAAGATGGCATTCCTCCAGGTACTTTATGGAGTGAGGTTCCAGAAGATTGGCAATGCCCTGACTGCGGCGTTGGAAAGAGTGATTTTTCAATGATGGAAAGTACCTAAGTCAACTGAAAATTATTACTGTTATCTATGCAAATAAATCCCTAGCTATACCAGCTACCATTGAAGGTGAGGGTAGGCGACCAACGAGCTAAGCCCCAAAAGCCTACAAGTAATGGGTGGTTGGGGTGAGTGATATCAAGCCCCCAACCTGCAAGGGGGAATGAACTAAGCATGAATTCACATTTGTGTAACGGTATCAATACCTAACAGCCCAAGACCTAATTTAAGGGTGCGTGCTGTCATGGTGCAGAGCAGCAAGCGACTAACGCGAACATCTTCGGCAATGTTTTTCTTGTTAATTGGGCATACTTCGTAAAATTTCATGAAAGCACCAGATAAGTCATACAGGTAACTGCATAGCTGGTGGGGCATACCTTCCCGTGCTACGAATTCAAGGGTTTCACTTAGTTGATTAATCCTTAGTGTCAATTCGCGCTCGGTTAGATCTGTGATTTTAATATTACCTTTTAGATCTGTTGTAGCAACACCTGCTTTTCGAAAAATACTCATGATGCGAGTGTAAGCATAGAGCAGGTAAGGTGCAGTATTACCCTCAAATGAAAGTATATTATCCCAGTCAAAGACATAATCACTGGTTCTGTTTTTAGATAAATCAGCGTATTTAACAGAACCCATTGCAATAGCTTTAATTACACATACTTTCTGATCTTCATCTAATTTCGTGGCTTTATTTGCAATAACCTGAGCAGCCCTTTCTTCCGCTTCATCCAACAGGTCTGCTAATTTAATAGTGTCGCCTGAACGGGTTTTAAAGGGGGTTCCCTCCTTGCCCAGCATCATACCAAAAGCATGAAGCTCTAGTTCGGTATGCTCCATAGCAAAGCCTGCCTTGTGAGCAATATTGAAAACTTGTTGGAAATGTTGACTTTGACGAGCATCAACGTAATAAATGATGCGGTCAGCATTCAAGTTCTGACAGCGGTGACGGATAGCAGCTAGGTCTGTAGTGGCATATAAGAAGCCTCCATCAGACTTCTGTACGATCACTCCCATTGGTTCACCCTGCTTATTTTTATACTCATTTAAGAGTACCACTCGTGCCCCTTGGTTTTCGGTAAGAAGCCCTTTCTCTTTCAACTCTTTGATGATTATGGGAAGGCTATCATTGTATGCACTTTCACCCATTACGTCTCCTGGCATCAGAGACACACTCAGCCGGTTATATATTTCTTGGTTATGGGAGAGAGTTACATCAACTAGTTTTTCCCATAGGTTTAGACAATAGGTATTGCCGCTCTGTAATTCCACGACATAATTACGAGCCTTTTCTGCAAACGCATTATCATCATCAAAGCGCTTTTTTGCCGCTCGGTAAAAAGTTTCCAAGTTTGCTAATTCCATGCCGAGAGTTTCTTGGCTTTTATTTTCTAGTTCTTCAAGGTGAGCTATTAGCATACCGAACTGCGTACCCCAATCTCCAAGATGATTTTGCCTAATAACATTGTGTCCTAAAAACTCAAGGGTTCGTACCGATGCATCGCCAATAACCGTTGAACGGAGATGGCCTACGTGCATTTCTTTTGCAACATTAGGGGCAGAGTAGTCAACTACTATTGTTTTTGCAGCGACCTTTTCAACTCCTACTCGCTCATCAGTGATAATACTCTGCAAGGTCTGAGCTAACCATAATGGCTCCAGATAAATATTGATGAAGCCGGGTCCTGCAATTTCTATTTTATTAACAGTACCCTCTAGCTCGAAATTATCAATAACACGTTGAGCGAACTCGCGGGGATTTTGGCCGATTTTTTTGGCTACACCCATGATGGCGTTGCATTGATAATCGCCAAAGTTGGCTCGAGTACTGGGTCGAATCAAGGCTGGCGTATTCGCTGGTGCACCAGCTGCTACCAGTGCTTTAACAAATTGATCTTCAAGCAGTTTAAGTATATTCATAGATGAGCCCTTGAGGTAAAGCCTGCTTTAATTGAACTATAGCTATACCCATTTCCCTGAAGGAATGAGGTTATTGACTGCTCTCACTAACCACAGCCACTTGCCACTCGTGAATCTGTTTGTCGCCTACGCACACCATAAATGGTAACGGGTATTTACCTGTTTCCTGTGAAAATATGAGATTATTGACCACTCACACTCACTTCAATAATCTGCGACTCATAGGCTCATGCGACTTCATTCGCTTATTGCCGACTTACTCTGTCAATGGAATAGGGTATAACCGCTTCAATGGAAGCGGGTATATGTGTTATCGTTTGGGTTTGATAGATCAGTGGTTTTCTCGGTAGCGTAATAGTAAGGGAGACGATCTTATTATATACTACTGAAGAATTGATGACTGCCATGCTATCGAAAAGTAGCTAGGCTCTCAATAATGAGGCATCAAAAAGTGTGTAAAAGTCAGAGCAACATTTGCTAACTGGTCAGGCATTCTATTAATAAATCATTAATTTTGCGGTTAGGACTATTTCCACCTAGGCGGATTCAAATCTGAAGTGCATCACTTGACTAGGTAGAAGAAAGGGCCAGCTGAAGGTAAGCTCCTACCCTTTTCTCCGGCAAGAACGGGAAAGAGTTTTCGTACCATGAGAAAATCAGCAAAGCATTATCGGCGTAGGTTTAGTTTGCGCACACTACAGCTCTTGGGAGCGAGGGTTATACCCGTCGCCTTTCAATCTGCTACGTTGTTGGCTGCGCTCGCTCACCCCGATCACCTACTACTCGTAGGCTCATAAAGCCTATACTGCTTGCCACTACTCACACTTTTAATGAATAACTGGTATACACCGGCAAGGGTCAGCTGCTATTTCATATTAGCTATCATTTGGCCTATAGAAAGACTGTATTCTCACATGGCTAGGGATTTATTCGCAGGCTCCTTAGCAAAAGATTGTTTTCAGGGTAAATAAAAGTCATGCGTTCACAATCAGCAGTAAAACGCGGAGCCAGTAAGGCGAGGAAGCGTTCTGATAATAAATCCTACTTATCTAGCATACCTGGTTGGCTATGGTTGCTAACTGGTTTGGCAGGAGGATTCTTTGTGGCACTTCTGTTTGAGCTTAGTCCTGCTACGGTTGATACTGAAGAGGTAGCAGAATCTTCTGAACTAATTGAGCAAACCTCAGGGCCAAAGCCCGTCTTTGATTTTTATAAGTTACTTCCAGAGTCTGAGATGAATCTATCTGGTGCTAGCACTAATCATTCTGTACTAGAACACACAGCGAAGCCAGATAAAGAAAAAGGTCAGAAAGGATCGGCCAGTAAAAACGAAGCCCCTTCTCGTTATTTACTTCAGGCAGGTTCGTTTCGCAGTATAAAAGACGCTAACCACCTGAAAGTTCAGCTTTTACTTTGGGAACTAAGCCCTAACATTGAAAAGATTACTGTAGGTAATGGAGAGTCTTGGTATCGGGTTCAGCTTGGTCCTTTTGACGATACAGAAGAACTACACCGTACCCAGCGGTTATTAGCAAAGCATAATATTGATAGTCTGATGCTTAAAATGAGGTAGTGTTTACCATTATTCTCATGTCCGTTTTAATGAGATAAAAATACTACTATACCCGTTACTATTGAAAGTGTTGGTAGACGACAAGCAGGGATTCCTATAAGCCTACAAATAGCAGATGATTAGAAGGGTGAGCGTGAGCAGTCAACAGCCCCTCACTTTCAATGTGTAACGAGTATACATCTGTATCTGTATCTGTATTTTTTTTCAATGTAATAGGTATATCCTTGAGGCCATTTTAGTAAGTCAAACAGTCGCTATATGTTGACTGCTATCAGGACTTTTTATCTGCAGCCCTTGATTATTTTTTTTCTCCCCCAATAGTTCGGTTACTCACAGATTTAAGGAGTTCACCGTGGAACAGTATCGGGGTACAACCATTCTATCTGTTCGTAGGAATGGTGCAGTAGTTGTTGGTGGTGATGGTCAGGTTTCACTAGGTGATGCCGTCATCAAAGGTAATGCACACAAAGTGCGACGTCTCTATAATGATAAGGTTATTGTAGGGTTTGCTGGTGGTACTGCTGACGCCTTCACTTTATTCGAACACTTCGAAGAGCAGTTGAAAAAATATCAGGGTCAGTTAGTTCGCTCAGCCGTTGAGCTTACTAAGAAATGGCGAACAAACAGGTCTATGAGTAGGCTAGAAGCCATGTTGATCATTGCCGATGCTTCAGCATCTCTGATTATTACAGGTAATGGCGACGTAATGGAAACAGACGATGGTGTATTGGCTATTGGTTCCGGTGGTTTTTACGCGCAGTCCGCAGCCAAGGCACTATTGCAAAATACTGATTTTTCAGCACGAGATATTGTCGATAAAAGCTTAGCGATTGCTGCAGATGTATGTGTTTACACTAACAACAATCGAATTATTGAAGAGTTGCCTACTGCATAGTTTTGCGTTTGCAAGAATTATTTTTTTGTACGATTAAACGAGTTTCTTATATGTCTAACATGACTCCTCATGAGATAGTTCATGAGCTAGACAAGCATATTGTCGGCCAGGGCGATGCCAAGCGAGCAGTTGCAATTGCTCTGCGTAACCGCTGGCGTCGAATGCAGCTAGATGAAGAGTTGCGCAATGAAATTTCACCTAAAAACATTCTAATGATTGGTCCAACTGGTGTTGGAAAAACCGAAATTGCTCGTCGCTTAGCTAAACTTGCTAACGCTCCATTCATAAAAGTGGAGGCCACAAAATTTACTGAGGTGGGTTATGTTGGTCGTGATATTGAGTCGATTGTTCGTGACTTGATGGATGTGTCGATAAAATTATTCCGTGAAAAGGAAGTTGATCGCGTCCGTGAACAGGCTATAGATATCGCAGAAGAACGATTGCTTGATGCACTGTTACCTAAAGCAAGAGGAATTACTGAAGATTCTTCATCTGAGGGCAGCACTACACGTCAGATTTTCCGGAAAAAGTTACGAGAGGGTTTGCTAGACGATAAGGAAGTTGAAATAGATGTACGTGAAGCATTGATGGGTGTTGAAATTATGGCCCCCCCAGGCATGGAAGATATGACCAATCAACTCCAGAGCATGTTCTCAAGCCTATCTTCCAAGGGAAAGCAAAAACTGCGAAAGCTGAAAGTAAAAGATGCGATTAAGATAGTACAGGATGAAGAAGCATCAAAGCTGGTTAATGAAGATGACCTTAAGGTACGAGCCATTGATGCAGTTGAGCAGAATGGTATTGTGTTTATCGATGAGATTGATAAAGTTGCCAAACGCTCCGGTGGATCCAGTGCAGATGTATCACGCGAAGGAGTTCAGCGTGACCTATTGCCATTAATTGAAGGCTGCACTGTTACTACTAAATACGGAACGGTTAAGACGGATCATGTCTTGTTTATCGCTTCTGGTGCTTTCCACCTGACAAAGCCTTCTGACTTAATTCCTGAATTACAAGGGCGGCTACCTATTCGTGTAGAGTTAAAGGCGCTGTCTACTGAAGACTTTGTTCGTATTTTAACGGAGCCTGACGCATCCCTAACAGAACAATATCAGGCATTAATGGGGACTGAAAAGCTTAAAATAGAATTTACAGAAAGCGCTATAAGTCGGGTTGCTGAAGTTAGCTGGCAGGTGAATGAAAGTACTGAAAACATAGGCGCTCGTAGGTTGCACACAGTCATGGAGCGTTTACTTGAGGAAGTTTCATTCAGTGCTGCCGATATGGCTACAACGCAGAATGGAGAAACGTTAGTTATTGATAGTAATTATGTTGATCAGCATTTGGGTGAATTGGCTCAAAATGAAGACTTAACCCGTTATATTCTATAACTATCTTATGTGCCTTTTACCGACTATACGAGCGGGCAATCACCTCTCCCATACAGCCAATGGGCTTGGAATTGCTACTCGGCGACAAATGAGCAAAGCCGCAATCGCTTAAGAGCACTAAACGATTGTGGTGAGTAAACGCTGAAACAACCCCTCACTTTCGGGAATAGATATATAGAGACCTCAGCATAACTCAACAAAAACGATTATATTCTGGTAAAATATCGGCATGCAAAAATCCGTCACAACACAGCCCAAACTCTTCGTTTCAGTCAGCGACCTAAATCATCCAATTCTTCTTAGTCTGGATGATACAAAAGCGCTGCTGAAATGGTCAGAGATTGAGAAGTTATTATCCTCAATCTACGCCCCTAACACCGGTCGCCCCAGCTATACTCTGCTGACCTTGTTTCGAGCCTTATTGCTTGGAACATGGTATCGCTTATCCGATGTAAAGTTGGCTCAGTGCTTGTATATACCCGCCGCCTTTCAAATTTAAGCAGCAAGTAAGCGAAGCCCCGATCACCTACGAGTAGTAGGTTATCGGGGTGAGCGAACGCAGCCAACAACGTAGCAACTTGAAAGGCGACGGGTATAAAAAAATGATTTAATGCACAACGCTTAGAAAGCTTCGTAATGGCTGACAAAACTTGAAAAGTTCGATTACCGTGACCAAAGTCGTTGGTTATACTGACGTCTCATATAATTATTGAGCTAGACGACAACGGAAGATTCTACCTGCTGTCGATTATCCGAGATTTCAATTTCTTTGCCGCATGCGTAAATTAATGAATAGAAGAATTCCCACTGCACTCAATGTGCATAAAATATCGAAAGAGCTGAGCCTTCAGTATAGCTCCGACGAAAGTTATAAATTAAAAGCTGAATATCTTCGAGTTTTGAGCCCGTCTGCGGAGGTGCGTGGGCACGGCAATCCTGTACTGCAAATAGGAAAATTGAATATTGGGATTATCGAAGTTGAAGTTATTGGTTGCTATGCGATACAGATAAGTTTCGATGATGGACATGATTCCGGAATTTATAGCTGGGATTATTTATATGATTTATGTCTTAATCACGATACTCACTGGGATAACTACATTCAAAAAATTCATGAAGCTGGCGCTAGTCGTGATCCAGCTATATCAACCGTTAGATTTCTTTAAATAGTGCATATACCCATTGCTCTTGAAGGTATGAAATTGCCGACTACTCTAACCCCTTCAGTGGCAATTAGTACAGGTCTCGACCTTAGGCAAGGCACGCATAGCACTTTCTTTACCTCACCCTAGGGTAAATAGTAATGAGTATGGTTATTGAAGGGCGGGTTTGCTAGGAGCGTTTAATGACAGGTACTGAAAAAAAAAGTAAAACTACCCATTTTGGCTATAAACAAGTTGCCTTTGATGAAAAAGAAAGCCTTGTGGCGGATGTTTTTCATTCTGTAGCAAGCAAGTACGATATCATGAATGATATTATGTCAATGGGTATTCACAGAATATGGAAGCGCTTCACAGTAGAACTTTCTTCTGTTCGCCCAGGTCATCAGGTGCTCGATATTGCTGGCGGAACTGGTGATTTAGCAAAAAAATTTGCGCATTTAGTGGGTGATGATGGCCGAGTAGTTCTGGCGGATATCAATGAGTCAATGCTCAAGGTTGGACGTGATCGACTAATTGATAACGGCATTACTGGTAATATTGAGTTTGTCCAAGCTGATGCCACCTGCTTACCTTTTACAGATAACACTTTTGACTGCGTTACAATCTCATTCGGTCTAAGAAATGTGGTTGATAAAGAGGCTGCACTTTGTTCTATGTGTAGAGTATTGAAGCCGGGAGGTCGCTTGTTGATACTTGAGTTTTCTAAAACCAACAGCCCTCTTCTTGCCAAGATATACGATGCCTATTCTTTTAAATTATTACCCCTTATAGGTAAACTTGTTGCTGGAGATGCAGACAGTTATCGCTATCTTGCTGAAAGTATTCGTATGCACCCAGATCAGGACACATTGGAAAACATGATGAAAGACGCTGGATTTGTGAATACAGGATACCACAACATGACTGGAGGCATTGTTGCCCTGCATAAAGGAATTAAGCCTTAATGACGTCGACATCTTTCGGAACTGAATTTTTTAACTACCCTGCAACAAAAACGGCAGTTCTTGCTGGCTTAGAAAAACAACTGAATGCAGTACTAGGGCTTGATCCTGTTACCATGGTTAAGCTGGGAGAAATGGCGGGCACGGTTGTTGATATTCAGTGCTCAGACCCAGAGTTTCAATGCTATCTACACTTACAGCAAAAAAGAATCAGCCTGACTGGCTACCATGAAGGTGATATTGATGCGAGCATTAGGGGCTCTATCGTTGCGCTAGCAAACATGGTTGCCAAAAGAGATCAGGTCATTGTCGAGGTGCCAGGATTGGAGTGTCACGGAAGCCCTGAGGTACTTAACGCTTTGAGTGCCATTCATCAGTCTGCTGAGTTTGATTGGGAGGCGATACTTTGCCGGTGTTTTGGTGATGTTGGGGGTCATTTATTGGCTAAAGGATTTAACTTTTCCTCTGTCCTAGCAAAAAGAATAATAACAACAGCAACAAGCAATCTAGGAGAGTATTTACAGGAAGAATTACGCTTACTACCTTCAAGAAATGAGTTTGATGCATTTGTTACAGATATTGCTGACCTTCAATTGACTGTTGATAATCTGTTAGATACAGTCAAAAATCTAGATATTGACCGAGATACAAGGGGATAGCGGTTGGTTCGTATATTTAAAATAATTACCGCCGCTGCCCGCAACCGGCTAGATAATCTGGTGGAATTAGATCGGCTACCGTTTGCTATCAGGTTAGTAATTCGCTTGTTACCTTGGCGCTATTTTGTGAAAAACGATGCACCCAGAGGGGTCAGGTTAAGGCTGACCATGGAAGCCCTTGGCCCTATTTTCATTAAATTTGGTCAGATCCTGTCTACCAGAAGAGATTTGCTCCCTGATGATATCGGCGAAGAACTGGCAAAGCTGCAGGATGATGTACCTCCATTTCCTGCTGCTGAGTCTGTTGCCATTATTGAAAAGAGTCTTGGTGATAATGTTGATGTTTTGTTTGCGCGTTTTGATCGTGAACCCTTGGCTTCTGCTTCTGTAGCTCAGGTACACAGCGCAAAGTTACACTCAGGTGACGAGGTAGTGATCAAGGTTATTCGGCCCGGCATTGAGAAAGTAATACAGAAGGATATCAGATTAATATACCTTTTTGCTCAGTTGCTAATCATAATATCCAAGGATGCACGCCGCCTAAGACCAGTAGAGGTAATTGCTGACTATGAAAAAACTATTTTAGATGAACTAGACCTGTTAAGGGAAGCTGCTAATACCTCTCAGTTAAGGCGAAACTTTCTTGCCTCTCACCTTCTATTTGTGCCACACGTTTATTGGGACTATTGCCGTACGAAGGTGATGGTAGTGGAGCGCATACATGGTGTTCCTATTTCAGATATAGATACTCTGCGAGCTCGCGGAACGGATATGAAAAAATTGGCGGAAAGGGGTGTAGAGATTTTTTTTACCCAAGTATTTCGTGATCGCTTTTTTCATGCAGATATGCATCCTGGCAATATCTTTATTGATGTCGATAACCCGGCAGAACCTCGTTATATAGGTATTGATTGTGGCATTGTCGGGACCTTAGAGCCAGAAGATCAGCGCTATCTTGCTGTGAATCTATTAGCATTTTTTCGCAGAGATTATCGTAAAGTTGCCCAATTGCATATCGACTCAGGCTGGGTGCCTAGGAATACTCATGTTGGAGAGCTGGAATCTGCCATTAGAACGGTATGCGAACCTATTTTTGAAAAACCACTCAAAGATATATCTTTTGGGCAATTATTGGTGCGTTTATTTCAGACAGTCAGGCGTTTTAATATGGAAATTCAGCCGCAGCTAGTATTACTTGAAAAAACCCTTCTTAACGTTGAAGGGTTGGGTAGGCAGCTGTATCCTGATCTAGATCTATGGAATACCGCACAGCCGTTTTTAGAAGAATGGATGAAAAATCAGATTAGGCCATCATCTGTAATTCGTTCTTTTAGGGAAAATAGTGCAGAATGGTTGCTCAATGCCCCGGAACTGGCTCACCAAATAGCATCCAGCTTCAGACGAGTGGCTGAGAATCAGGAGTACCAAGCACGAGCACAGAGAGACACGGAAAAGCGTTTAACAAGAAGCCGTCGGCTTGGCGTTATCGTTATTGTTTTAGCTGCTGCTGGAGTATTTTCCCCCTCTCTGTTGACAGGATTGCCCACCATGGTGGTGTTATTGGGAGGTTTAGGTGCATGGCTCCTTGTTCATTAATATCTTACTAGAGCCTATGATGATGCTGTATCTATAACACTACCATGTTGCCCACTCTAGCTTGCGAAAGAACATAATAAGCGGTACCAAACTTAATTAACAGAAGTGTATCAGTTTCCATTGACGATGTTAGAGCAATAAATAACCCCACATATAAGGGTAATGAGAGCTTAGCTCAACCCTATGAAGGTTGTCTCCATGAAAACGAAGAAGTTGCTTATTGCTATATTAATACTAGCTTTTCTAAAAAAGCAACAGGATCCTTGAACGGGTAGGAGAATAAATATGGGTTTTGGTGGTATCAGTATTTGGCAACTTATGATTATTTTGCTGATAGTTGTCATGCTCTTTGGTACGAAAAAGCTGCGCTCACTTGGTGCTGACTTGGGAGGGGCTGTTAAAGGGTTTAAGAAAGCTCTTAACTCTGACAATCAGCCTGAAGAACAGGCTAAACCACTGGAGTCCGATAATGCTAAAGCCTTTGAGAAGAAATCTTGAAAGCTGTACAGTTATTTTTCTCACGATAAGGTTATCTACAAAATGCTTTCCTAGTTAACTAGTTTAGTTACGCTCCAAATAACTGAAGCGTGCGTTATTGCCTAGCTATCTTTAAAGACTACGTGTATATTCGCTTTACCAGAGTGCTTATTTATCCTTCATTTCTTGCGTTTTTCTTGCGTGCAAATTATTGAGACCGTCTCTAGGTGAAATTATCAATTACAGGGCTGCGTGAGCTGTTGTGCTAGATATTGGTTTTACAGAGCTGCTACTAGTTGCCATTATTGCGCTTGTAGTACTGGGACCTGAGCGTTTACCGGAAGCTATCAAAATAGCTATTTACTGGGGCGGAAAATTACGGCGCCGCTTTCAGTCCATGAAAGAAGAACTTGAGCGAGAACTTGGTACTGATGAAATAAAGCAGCAGATACATAATGAAGCCGTTATGAAAGAGCAGGATAAAAAACATGAACAGTTCAATCCTGAAGAAAAGGAGCTTGTTGCCGGAGATAAACCGAACTTTTCTACTGAATCAACTAAAGAGTCTGATGCCATCACAAATAACCCATGCGACCTGACGTCATGTAAGCAGCCAGATAAAAACAAGTTGTAACTACAATGATTAACCAGCAGGAATCTCCCAGAAAAAATCGTGAACAATCCCTTGTACAGCATTTGCTTGAGATTAGAAGCAGGATTCTGAAAAGTCTATTTGTGGTGCTCGTGATTTTTGTAGGCCTGTTTTATTTTGCGAATGATATTTATTTATTTATCTCCGAGCCTCTGCGAGCACTACTGCCTATTGGTAGCAGCATGATTGCGACGGAAGTTGCCTCACCTTTTCTAGCCCCTTTCAAGTTAACAATGGTATTGTCATTCTTTATTGCCATTCCATTTGTTTTACATCAGCTCTGGGGGTTTATTTCTCCTGGTCTTTACCTCCACGAAAAGCGTATTGCCATCCCCTTGCTAGCGGTAAGTGTATTGCTGTTTTATTCAGGCATTGGTTTTGCCTATTTTATTGTTTTTCCATTGCTTTTTGCGTTTTTCACTTCTGCCGGACCTGAGTCGGTAACAGTAATGACGGACATCAACCGTTATCTGGATTTCATCCTAAAATTATTTTTTGCTTTTGGCGTGGCTTTTGAGATTCCAGTGGCAACGATTTTACTGGTTTGGTCGGGGATAACCACCGTGGAAAACCTTAACAAAAAAAGACCCTATATTGTTGTAGGCTGTTTCATTGTAGGCATGCTGTTAACCCCTCCGGATATTATTTCTCAGTCTTTGCTTGCTATTCCTATGTGGCTGCTATTTGAATTAGGTGTTTTATTTTCAAGACTATTAAAATATAGCGTGGATTGAAGCTCTGATTGCATCACAGCCTAAGACCATTTGTGCAACTCTATATAACTACCCATTAATTTGCTTGGCGTTTTAAATACAAGACCTTTTCTTGAGCAAGAGTTAAGATATTTTACTTCTATTTCAACTTATGCATCTGTGTAACTTTCTTACAAGTCTGCTTTTTAGAGAAAGAATCGTGCCGAGCCAGGCGCTAATGCGTTCGATCAGGCCTAGGCCCTCAAGAGCCACGCCCGTTACCATTAGAGGAGTAAGTCGCCAACGAAGGAATCACCGCTAACCTACAGGCACTAGGTGTTTGGTGGTGAGAGATAGTACCCACCCTTTTAGGGTAACGGGTGTAGGTCGGTTACTGATGATATTTTAATATTGCGCCGGAGAAAACAGCTAAGATCCTATCTTCAAGCTACCCCCTATCTTTTGTTAGCCTAGCTAAATGCAAATCAAATTTGAAACTGAATAGTTATTATGCGGGTATGTCGATATTGCACCGCGTTTGCACTGCTTGCTGGCTATTGCTTGCACAACAAGTCGAGAGATTATAGCTCAACCCAGTTCATTGGTTAAATTGAGGGCAAATGCGCTGCTGTAAAAAAATAGCTCTCAATATATCTGACATTTATGCACTTCAAATGATTTTAATTGCAGCCATAGTATACTCAAAAACACAAAAATATATCTAATTAGCAGCTGTTACCCATCTCCATAAAAAACATTCTGCACCTTCACGATTGAATCATATACTTCTAGATTTGAAAGCATTTGCTATCAGAGTCACTCTTTAGGTTGAGAGCTATAGTGCTGATTACATTACTATTACAGCGACTTGAAGCCTGCACCTTTCATGATACTGCCCCCAAAATGAAATACTCGTTTTTATATAAACAGGTATCAAATAGCTCTTAAAAAAATACTACTTTTGAACATATTGTTATATTTAATAACACATATGTTGACATAATACTGCGTGCTTTGTATTATATTCTGTCTTTTGTCTAGGTGGATAGATCACCAAGTCAAGTTAATCATAAACCATGGTTTATCACAAGATGAGTCAAACTCAAACTCAGCAAATCCGAATTCGCCTGAAGGCATTTGATCATCGTCTGATCGACCAGTCTACACAGGAAATCGTTGATACTGCGAAACGCACTGGAGCCCAAGTTCGAGGGCCTATTCCTCTACCAACGAGGAAAGAGCGCTTTACAGTTCTGACTTCTCCTCATGTAAATAAGGATGCTCGGGATCAGTATGAGATTCGTACTCATAAACGCATTCTTGATATTATTGAGCCAACCGAAAAAACCGTAGATGCACTGATGAAGTTAGATCTAGCTACAGGTGTTGAAGTGCAAATTAGTCTCGGTTAAGAATTATTTTTGGTGTAGTTCGATAAAGCTGCTTTTGTCAGGTAGGCAGCTGGATGTGTTAGCAAGAAAAAATGACTTTTTAGATTTATTTATCACGGCTGCAGTCGTAGTCTAAACTTTAAGACTGCTTAGCGCCAGCTAAGTGATAGGAGGCGAGTAAGGGTTGCTAACCCCACCCCCTTCACCCTTGCCGGAAAGAATTGCATGTGATGCTTTGGGAGTGTCCCGAGCTAAACTAACTGTTTGTGTAACGCTTTGAAATGAGCGGCCGTAGTGGGTAACAGCCCCGTACGCAAGAGAGGTTGAAATGACTGTAGGATTAGTCGGTACAAAGTGTGGAATGACTCGTATTTTTACTGAAGGCGGTGTTTCTATACCAGTTACTGTTGTTCAGGTTGAGCTTAATCGCGTAGCCCAAATCAGGACTAAGAGCGTTGATGGCTACAACGCAATACAAATTACAGCGGGAGCCAAAAAAAGCAGCCGTGTAAACAAGCCTAAAGCTGGTCATTTTGCCAAGGCTGGTGTAGAAGCTGGTCGTGGCCTTTGGGAGTTCCTTGTTGACGAGAATGCTGAGTACAAACTTGGGGAAGTGATTGGAGTGGATATGTTCCAACAGGGACAGAAAGTGGATGTTACTGGGCGCTCCAAAGGCAAGGGTTTTCAGGGGGTTATCAAACGCTGGAACTTTAGCACCCAAGATGCAACTCATGGAAACTCCTTGTCCCACCGTGCACCTGGCTCTATAGGCCAGTGCCAAACTCCAGGTCGCGTTTTCAAAGGTAAGAAAATGTGCGGACATATGGGTAGCGAAAGAACTACAGTTCAATCTCTATCCATTATTCGTGTTGACTCTGAGCGCAACCTATTACTGATCAAAGGCGCTCTACCTGGTGCCACAGGGTCTGACGTGATAGTTAAACCTGCAGTTAAAGTCAGCGGCGGAGGTAAGTGATGGAACTTAATGTTATGGGTGCGAGCGCTATCCAAGTCTCTCATCTAACCTTTGATGCTAAGTTTAATGAGCCCCTAATTCATCAGGCGGTTGTCGCCTTTTTGGCTGGAGGCCGTCAAGGTACACGCGCTCAGAAGAGTCGTAGCGAGGTACGCGGCGGAGGGCGTAAGCCATGGCGCCAGAAAGGTACGGGTCGTGCTCGAGCTGGTACTATTCGCAGTCCGATTTGGCGAGGAGGTGGTACGACATTTGCTGCCAAGCCCCAGAATCATACCCAGAAGCTGAACAAGAAAATGTATCGTGGAGCTTTACGTTCAATTTTATCTGAATTGGTTCGTCAGGAGCGATTAATTGTCGTTGATCAATTTGTAATAGATACACCAAAAACAAAAGAAATGGTTACTAAATTGAAAGATTGGAGTGCTAAAAGTGCTCTGATGGTTGGGGTTGAGGTTGATCGTAATCTGTATTTAGCTACTCGAAACATACCTCATGTGGATGTTTGCGATGTACAAGGTGTTGATCCGGTTAGCTTAGTTTCCAGCGAGAAAGTTATCATGACTGTCGCTGCCATCAAGAAGTTTGAGGAGATACTGAGATGAATCAGGAGCGTATTTATCAGATTCTGCTTGGTCAACATATTTCTGAAAAAGCTACCTTGACTGCCGACATGAATAGTCAATATGTCTTCAAAATAGACACAACTGCGACCAAACGTGAAGTTAAGAAAGCAGTTGAGACGCTGTTTGAGGTTAGTGTAAAGTCTGTTCAAACAGTAGTTGCAAAAGGTAAAACCAAAGTTACCCGCAACCGTAAGGGTAAACGCTCTGATTGGAAAAAGGCGTATGTTAGTTTAGAGCAGGGACAAGAAATAGATTTTACTGGTGTCGAGTGAGGAGAGATAAGGTATGGCCGTAATTAAGTGTAAGCCGACCTCTCCTGGTCGCCGCTTCGTTGTTAAAGTTGTTAACTCTGATTTATATAAGGGGCGTCCATATGCACCCTTGGTCAAGAAGAAGAGTAAATCCGGTGGTCGTAATAATGCTGGGCGCATTACCACTCGTCATCGAGGCGGTGGGCACAAGCAGCATTATCGTGAAATAGACTTTCGCCGAAACAAAGATGGAATTTTAGCAGTTGTTGAGCGCTTAGAATATGATCCGAACCGTACTGCGCATATCGCTTTACTGAAGTACGCTGATGGTGAGCGCCGTTACATTCTGGCCCCTAAAAATGTGAAACCTGGCGATCAACTGGTTTCCGGTGTGAGTGCTCCATTCAAGCCGGGCAATACATTGCCACTACTTAATATCCCTTTAGGCACTGTCATTCATTGTGTCGAGATGAAGCCAGGGAAAGGTGCTCAGATGATGCGTAGTGCTGGCTCCTCTGCTCAGTTGGTAGCCCGTGAAGGTACTTATGCAACTTTGCGTCTGCGCTCTGGTGAAATGCGAAAAGTCTTATCTGATTGTCGTGCCACTCTGGGTGAAGCCTCTAACAGCGAGCATAGCTTGCGTTCTTTAGGTAAGGCTGGAGCTAAACGTTGGCGCGGTGTTCGTCCGACTGTTCGTGGTGTAGCCATGAATCCAGTAGATCACCCCCACGGTGGAGGTGAAGGTCGCACCTCCGGTGGTCGTCATCCGGTGACGCCATGGGGTGTTCCGACAAAGGGGCGTAAAACTCGCTCCAATAAGCGTACGGAAAAAATGATCCTTCGTCGTCGCGGCGCGAAGTAGGCTTAGAGAGAGGATACGATAGTGCCACGTTCTTTAAAAAAAGGCCCTTTTGTCGACTTGCATTTATTAAAGAAAGTCGAAGGTGCAGTTGATAGCGGCAACAAACGTCCAATTAAAACTTGGTCTCGTCGCTCTATGATTATTCCCACCATGGTAGGGCTAACCATTGCTATTCATAATGGTCGTCAGCATGTGCCAGTTTTCGTAAACGAGGACATGGTTGGCCACAAATTGGGTGAGTTTGCCTCAACCCGAACATACCGAGGCCATGCCGCGGATAAAAAAGTTAAACGGCGCTAAGGGGGCATGAGATGAAGAATGAAGTAGTTGCTATTCACAAAGGAGCTCGTATTTCTGCCCAGAAGGTGCGCTTGGTTGCTGATCAGATTCGAGGCAAAAGGGTAGAAGAGGCTCTGAGCTCTTTGAGCTTCAGTCCAAAAAAAGCTGCCGTTCTGGTAAAAAAAGTGCTTGAATCTGCAGTAGCAAATTCTGAGCACAATGAAGGTATGGACATTGACGAGCTGAAAGTTTCAACTATCTTCGTAGATGAGGGTGTGACTATGAAGCGTATTCGTCCCCGTGCCAAGGGTCGAGCTGATCGCATAATGAAGCGGTCTTGCCATATAACGGTTAAGGTTGCAGAGGTTTAAGGAGCGATCAGATGGGTCAGAAAGTACATCCTAATGGAATTCGTCTTGGAATTGTGAAGTCTCACAGATCCATTTGGTTTGCAGTTGGTCGGGATTATGCTGATCAACTCAATGCTGATATAGCGGTTCGAAGTTATATTGAGAAAAATTTGAGCAGTGCGTCTATTAGTCGCATTGACATTCAGCGTCCTACTCAAAGCGCCAGAGTTACCATTCATACTGCTCGTCCAGGCATTATTATTGGTAAAAAAGGTGAAGATGTAGAAAAGTTACGCAAGGCCATTACCAATATTTTTGGTGTGCCGGCACACATTTCTATTGAAGAGATTCGTAAGCCTGAGCTAGATGCTATGCTGGTAGCTCAGAGTATTGCTAGCCAGTTGGAGCGTCGTGTTATGTATCGCCGCGCAATGAAGCGAGCCATGCAAAACGCCATGCGTCTTGGAGCCAAAGGTATAAAGGTTCAGATTAGCGGCCGCCTTAGAGGTGCCGAAATTGCTCGAACTGAGCGTTACAGCGAGGGTAGCGTGCCTCTGCACACACTGAGGGCGGATATAGACTACGCTGCTTATCAGGCTTTGACTACATATGGCATTCTGGGCGTTAAGGTTTGGATATTTAAAGGTGAAGTTATTGGTGGTCATGAGGTTGAACAGCCGAAAGAATCACCTCCACCAGCCAAGCTCGGTAAAAAACGACCACCTAGGCAAGCTAAATAAGGAGTGCGGTAATGTTACAGCCTAAGCGTACGAAATTTCGTAAGCAACATAAGGGTCGCAATCGTGGCTTGGCGCACAGCGGATCCAAAGTTAGCTTCGGTGAATACGCATTAAAAGCAATTGGCCGCGGACGTATAACTGCTCGTCAAATTGAGTCAGCTCGTCGTGCTATGACGCGCCACGTAAAACGTGGAGGTAAAATCTGGATTCGCATATTTCCTGATAAGCCCATTACCCAAAAACCACTTGAAGTGCGCCAAGGTAAGGGTAAGGGGAACGTGGAATACTGGGTATGCCAAATTCAACCTGGTCGAGTTCTTTACGAAATGGACGGAGTGCCTGAAGTTTTGGCTCGAGAGGCTTTTGCTTTGGCTTCATCTAAGTTACCGATAGAAACATCCTTCGTTAAGCGGAGCATAATGTAATGAAGGCTGAGCAATTGCGAGATAAAACTGTAGAAGAACTTAACAGTGACCTTTTTTCTTTGCGGCGGGAGCAATTTGATTTCCGCATGCAAAAATCTACGGATCAGCTTAACCAGAATCATCTGCTTAAGCGAGTTAGGCGTGATATAGCACTAATAAAAACAGTATTGAACGAAAAGGCAGGGTCGTAGCATGGTTGAAAACAAGAAAATTCGCACCCTGAGTGGCAAGGTTGTTAGCAACAAAATGAACAAGACTGTTACGGTACTCATTGAGCGTCGGGTAACTCATAAGCTATATGCTAAAATCATAAAGCGATCTACCAAATTGCATGCTCATGATGAGAGCAATGATTGTCGTATTGGCGATACTGTAACTATTACGGCTACTCGCCCTTTATCAAAGAGCAAAGCATTTGTGCTAGTTTCTATTGATGAACGAGCAGCCCAACTTTAAGACTTTGGCGCTCTAGGCTTGCTTGAGGGGTATGCTTCGCAAGAGCTTGTGAGATGCCTAGGAGGCGAGCTTCTTTGCCGGTCGCGGTGAATATCCATCTGCAGTTTTGGCTTGGAGAGTAAGCAATGATTCAAACAGAAACACAACTCGAAGTCGCTGACAACAGTGGCGCTCGTCGGGTATTATGTATTAAGGTATTGGGCGGATCCCATCGCCGTTATGCTAGAATTGGTGACATCATTAAAGTTACTGTGAAGGAAGCAATTCCTCGTGGCAAGGTCAAAAAAGGCCAAGTTATGAATGCGGTGGTTGTGCGCACCAGAAAAGGAGTGCGGCGTCCAGATGGTTCCCTGATTCGTTTTGATAGTAATGCTGCAGTTTTACTGAACGCAAGCAACCAACCCATTGGCACTCGCATCTTTGGGCCAGTGACTCGAGAACTGCGTGGCGAGCAGTTTATGAAGATTATTTCACTTGCGCCTGAAGTACTGTAGGGGAGGCTAAAATGAAAAAAATCCGTCGCGACGATGCTGTTATCGTGATTGCTGGAAAAGACAAGGGCAAGCAAGGAAAGGTTGTTAGCGTACGCACTGATGGACGCCTGTTCGTTTCTGGGATTAATATGATCAAGAAACATCAACGCCCTAATCCTAGGCTTGGCATTCCTGGAGGCGTTGTAGAAAAGGAGGCTCCAATCCAAGCTTCTAATGTTGCTATCTTGAACACTGGAACTAACAAGGCTGACCGTATTGGCTTTACTTTTGACGATGGCAAGAAGCAACGTGTTTTCAAATCTACTGGCTTGCCGGTTGATGTTTAATGGGAATCGGGAACTATGGCAACTCTGAAACAAATATATCATGAAAAGATTATACCCGAGCTGCAAAAGGAGCTGGGAGTTAGTAATGTCCATATGGTTCCTAAGATTACTAAAATTACTTTGAACATGGGTGTTGGTGAAGCAGTTGGTGACAAGAAGGTTATTGAACATGCAGTGACTGACATGGAAAAAATTGTTGGCCAGAAAGCAATTGTCACTATAGCGCGTAAATCCGTAGCAGGCTTCAAAGTTCGTGAAGGATGGCCTATTGGTGTTAAAGTAACATTGCGAAGTGCGCGCATGTACGAATTCTTGGGCCGATTGGTTGACATTGCGCTACCCCGTGTTCGTGACTTTCGTGGCCTAAACCCAAAGTCTTTTGACGGCCGTGGTAACTACAGCATGGGAATCAAAGAGCAGATCATTTTTCCTGAAATTGACTACGACAAGATTGATACCTTACGTGGTTTGGATATTACCGTGACGACTACAGCAAAGGGTGATAAGGAAGGACTTTCTCTATTGAAAGCTTTTAATTTCCCTTTCCGTAATTGAACGACAGGTACTAATTTTTATGGCAAAAATATCTATGAAACAGCGGGAGTTGAAACGTCAGCGAACGGTTGCGAAATATGCTGAAAAGCGTGCTCAACTGAAAGTGACTATTAACAACCCCAATAGCACTGAAGCTGAACGCTGGGATGCTCAAGTTGCATTACAAAAGCAGCCTAGGAATGCTTCAAAGTCTCGCCAACGAAATCGTTGTCGTATAACTGGGCGACCCCATGGTTATTATCGTAAATTCGGTTTAAGCCGAATTATGTTACGTGAAGCAGCTATGCGCGGAGATGTGCCTGGTCTAGTTAAGGCTAGCTGGTGAGCTGTGCCACTATTTTCGGGAGATTTAAACAATGAGTATGCAGGACCCGTTGGCAGATATGCTAACCCGTATCCGTAATGCCCAAATGGCAGAACATGCGTCTGTAGATATGCCTTCATCCAAGGTTAAGCTAGCCGTGGCTAATGTATTAAAAGACGAAGGCTACATTGCTGACTTCCAAGTACAAGGCGTGGGTAAATTGGTTCTGGTAATTGAACTGAAATACTTTGATGGTAAACCAGTTATCGAGATATTGAAGCGTGAAAGCCGTCCTGGTTTACGGAATTATGCAGGCAGGGATGAGCTGCTCAAAGTAAATGCAGGTTTGGGTATCGCAGTTGTTTCCACCAGCAAAGGTGTTATGACTGATCGTGCGGCACGTGCTGCCGGTGTTGGTGGTGAAGTTTTATGTACTGTATTCTAGGGGAGAAATATGTCTCGAGTAGCTAACAGTCCTGTAGCCATTCCTGCCGGTGTAGATATTAAGTTGAGCGGCCAGAGCATCTCTATAAAGGGCGCTAAAGGTCAGCTGGAGCTAAATGCTCACAAATGTGTAGAGATTAATCAGAAGGAAGACACTCTGACTTTTGCTCCACGTGAGGGAGATAAGCAATCCCGTGCATTAGCTGGAACTACTAGATCCTTAGTTTGTAACATGGTGCTTGGCGTTACCAATGGCTTCGAAAAGAAGCTTCAGCTTGTCGGTGTAGGTTATCGCGCCCAGGCCAAAGGTAAAGCGATAAACTTATCACTTGGTTTTTCACATCCGATAGACTACAAGCTACCAGAAGGTGTGACTGCGGAGACGCCTAGTCAAACCGAAATCCTGATTAAGGGTATTGATAAACAACTAGTAGGTCAGGCAGCTGCGGAAATTCGAAAATTCCGTCCTCCAGAACCCTATAAGGGCAAGGGAGTCCGCTATGCTGAAGAACATGTGCGTCGCAAAGAAACCAAGAAAAAGTAAGGTAAGGTGATTAGATGATAATAGATAAAAAATCTGCTCGCCTGCGTCGCGCTCGTCGTGCGCGGATGAAAATGCGTGAATTGGGCGCTGTTAGACTGAGTGTTCATCGGACTCCCCGTCATATTTATGCGCAGGTTATTGCCGTCAATGGCGATAAGATAATGGCTGCGGCCTCCACTGTTGAGAAAGAGCTGCGCAGTAATGGTACTGGTAATGTGGCTGCTGCTGTCAAAGTCGGCGCTCTAATTGCTGAGCGCGCCAAAGCTGCTGGTATTGCAAAAGTAGCGTTTGATCGCTCTGGTTATAAATATCACGGACGTGTAAAAGCGCTGGCTGATGCAGCTCGCGAAGCAGGTTTGAAATTCTGAGGGTAAGACAGCATGGCAAAAAATGAGAAGAAAGATAATGAGGAAGGGTTGATTGAGAAGCTAGTTCAAGTCAATCGTGTGGCCAAGGTGGTCAAAGGAGGGCGGGTCTTTGGTTTCACAGCACTGACTGTAGTCGGTGATGGTATGGGGAATGTTGGTTTTGGTCGCGGTAAAGCACGAGAAGTGCCTGTGGCTATTCAAAAGGCTATGGAATCTGCTCGCCGTAACATGATTCGTATTGATCTGAGCGGTAATACTCTACAATATCCTGTAAAAGCTCGTCACGGTGCTTCTAATATTTACATGCAGCCTGCATCTGAGGGTACTGGTGTAATCGCTGGTGGTGCTATGCGTGCTGTTTTTGAAGTAGCAGGTGTACATAATGTACTTGCTAAGTGTTATGGTTCTACCAATCCGGTAAACGTAGTTCGGGCTACTTTCTCTGGACTCCGTAATATGCATTCTCCTGAAGCTATTGCTGCTAAACGTGGCAAGTCCGTTGAAGATATTCTGGGGTAAGTCATGGCCGACAAAATGATCAAAGTAACACTCGTAAAAAGTACTAACGGCAGACAGAAAAACCACAAAGCATGCGTCTTGGGACTAGGTCTTCGCCGTATTAATCATTCCGTTGAGGTAGAAGATACCCCATCAGTTCGAGGTATGATTAACAAAATATATTACTTAGTGCGGGTCGAAGGGGAATAATGATATGCAATTGAATACTCTGAGTCCGGCAGACGGTAGTCGGAAAGAGCGAAAACGAGCTGGTCGTGGTATTGGTTCTGGTCTAGGCAAAACAGCCGGTCGTGGACACAAAGGATTGAAGTCCCGTTCTGGTGGTGGCGTCAAGCCAGGCTTTGAAGGTGGCCAGCAACCACTTCAGCGTCGTTTACCAAAGTACGGTTTCACATCACGTAAAGCTATGAAGACTGCTGAAATTCGTCTGCATGAATTAGCTAAGGTTGAAGGAGGTGTGATTGATCTAGCTGCTCTGAAAGCTGCAGATTTAATCAAAAGTAGCATTTTTCGTGCAAAAGTGATATTGTCCGGCGAGTTGAGCAAAGCTGTAACTATCAAAGGTCTGGCTGTTACCAAGGGTGCTCGTGTTGCTATTGAGGCTGCTGGCGGTACAGTTGAAGCTATAGGGCTAGAGAGCTAGAGGTCTAAAGGGCTATATAACTAAATGACTAAAACATTACCTGCTACAAATAAAAGCGGCCTGAACGAGCTCTGGTCTCGCGTACGGTTTGTTTTTTTGGCTATCCTTGTCTATAGGATCGGGGCACATATACCTGTACCAGGCATTAATCCCGATGCTTTGGCTCGTATGTTTCAGCAAAATGAAGGCACCATTCTAGGACTATTCAACATGTTCTCTGGTGGTGCGCTTGAGAGGATGTCTGTATTGGCACTTGGTATTATGCCTTACATTTCGGCATCTATTATCATTCAGTTAATGACGGTAGTGAGTCCGCATCTTGAGCAACTCAAAAAAGAAGGAGAATCTGGACGCAGAAAAATTAGTCAGTACACTCGCTATTTAACAGTAGTCCTTGCTTTTATTCAGGGCCTAGGCATGACTGTAGGCCTTGCCAGTCAAGGGGTGGCATTCAACACTGATATGAGTTTTTATTTAGTATCTGTTGTAACTTTTGTCACAGGAGCAGCCTTCATGATGTGGCTTGGAGAGCAGGTAACAGAGCGAGGGATTGGTAATGGCATTTCGGTTTTGATCTTTGCAGGTATTGTCGCCGGTCTTCCGAGTGCAATAGTTCGTTCATTTGAGTCGGCAAGGCAGGGAGATATTAACATTCTTGCTTTGTTGGCAGTTGCCTTATTGGCGATTGGAATTATTGCATTTGTTGTCTTTATTGAACGAGGTCAGCGCCGCATTACGGTGAACTATGCGAAGCGTCAGCAAGGCCGCAAGATGTTTGCAGCGCAGAGCAGTCATTTACCTTTGAAAGTGAATATGGCTGGTGTAATTCCTGCCATATTTGCTTCGAGCCTTTTGCTATTCCCTGCATCTATTGCGCAGTGGTTTGGGCAGGGTGAAGGTTTGGAGTGGTTACAAGATATAGCCATGGCTATGGGGCCGGGTCAACCACTTAATGTTATCTTGTTCTCAGCAGGTATAGTTTTTTTCTGCTTCTTTTATACTGCATTGGTTTTCAATCCGAAAGATGTTGCAGATAACTTGAAGAAATCTGGGGCATTTATTCCTGGTATTCGGCCTGGCGAGCAGTCTGCTCGCTACATAGATGGCATTCTGACGCGGCTAACTATGTTCGGTGCCATGTACATGACTGCAGTCTGTCTATTGCCCCAATTTCTCGTAGTATCGGCTAACGTACCGTTTTACTTGGGTGGTACAAGCTTGCTGATCGTAGTTGTTGTAGTAATGGATACTATGGCTCAGGTTCAATCACACCTAATGTCACATCAGTATGAATCGTTGCTGAAAAAATCGAATTTGCAGGGTTATGGCCCTGGTAGTTTGATTCGCTAGAATTCAGCACGGTAATAACTAATGTTTGTGGAGAAGCTAATGAAAGTACGCGCATCGATTAAGAGGATATGTCGAAATTGCAAAATGATTAAGCGAAGAGGGGCTGTTCGTGTGATTTGCATTGAGCCTCGTCACAAGCAACGCCAAGGTTAATTGGCGCTGATATATCCACAACCCAAAAACAATTGACCTACAAAGCCAGGTACAAAAAGTTAAGCCTGTGACTTTGCAAGGCTGAGTAGGCTAAGATGAGCGAGAACACTATTCTCGGTATATTCAAGTGGGATGATATGAATATTGGTTTTCTTGCTGAAATAGACTTTGGTCGACGTAATGTGAAGTAAGTATTACCGCTTACCAGTAGAGAATAGTTGTATTTTATCAAGGAAAGGAGTAAGCTTCCTGTCTTTCCATCTAAACCTTGTGTCTGGCACCTTGAGTTTCTTGGCAAATAGGATGACAGGTGAAAAAACAGCCATAAAAAGCTTGAGGCTTGTTAACTAAACTTGTTTTTTATACCCGACGTAGCTGGATGAGCAGGTGTGGCGAGGGATCAAGCCCAGTAAGTATTGTGATAGTATCTAGCTGGTACTAGTTCACCAGTACCCTGCATCTTCCAACACGGTGGGTATATCGTGGTGCCGTGTATTAGTTATTTTTATCAAAATAGAAGATAAAACCAAGACACGGTAAATGTAAAAACGGAGACGATTGAATGGCCCGTATTTCTGGTGTCAACATTCCGGATAACAAGCATGCCGTTATCTCGTTGACTTACATTTTTGGCGTAGGGAAGGCAGCTGCTCTAAAGCTATGCTCTACCGTCGGTGTTAATCCGGCAGACAAGGTGTCTAATCTCTCAGAAGAGCAGTTAGAATCTTTGCGTGGCGCAGTTGGAAAACTTGACACCGAAGGTGATCTGCGCCGTAAAACCAGCATGAATATTAAGCGTCTGATGGATCTTGGGTGTTATCGTGGTATTCGCCACCGTCGCAACCTGCCAGTCCGTGGTCAGCGCTCTAAAACAAATGCGCGTACTCGTAAGGGTCCTCGCAAGCCGATTCGCAAATAAGAATGAACACCCTTATTAACCCTTTAAATAGGTAGATCAGTTGGGGTGGCGTTGTTCTTTTGATACAGGATTTGTTCTGATATGGCAAAGCCGGGTACTCGTTCACGTAAAAAAGTTAAAAAAGTAGTGGTGGATGGCATTGCCCATATCCACGCTTCTTTTAATAATACTATCGTGACCATTACCGACCGCCAGGGTAATGCACTGTCTTGGGCTACAGCCGGAGGGTCCGGATTTCGTGGTTCACGTAAAAGCACTCCGTTCGCTGCACAGGTTGCGGCCGAACGCGCAGGGCGTGCTGCTGCTGAGTATGGTCTGAAGAATCTGGATGTCTGCATTAAAGGACCTGGCCCTGGCCGTGAGTCAGCCGTGCGCGCACTGAACGCTTGCGGGTATAAGATCACTAACATCAATGATGTTACGCCGATCCCTCACAATGGTTGTCGTCCGCCTAAGAAGCGACGTGTATAAACAGGAGACAGTAATAAATGGCTAGATATACTGGTCCTAAGTGTAAATTATCTCGTCGTGAAGGCACTGATCTCTTTTTAAAGAGTGGCGTTCGTCCTCTTGAGTCTAAGTGTAAGGCAGATACCCCACCTGGTCAGCATGGTCAGCGTAGAGGTCGGCTGTCTGACTACGGCGTACAGCTCCGTGAAAAGCAAAAGCTTCGTCGCATTTACGGTGTATTAGAAAAGCAGTTTCGCGCTTACTACAAAGAAGCTGATCGTAGACAAGGTGCTACTGGATCTCATTTATTACAGCTTCTTGAGTCTCGCCTTGATAATGTTGTTTATCGCATGGGCTTAGGTTCTACTCGTGCTGAAGCTCGTCAGCTGGTTAGCCATAAAGCGATATTGGTGAATGGTAAGTCCGTAAATATTCCATCTTATCAAATTCTCGCCGGTGACGTGATTGCTATTCGAGAGAAGGCAAAAAATCAGCTGCGCATAAATGCGGCTCTTGAAATTGCAGCGCAGCGTGGTTTCTCTAGTTGGGTTGAGGTAGATAGCACTAAAAAGGAAGGTGTTTTCAAGACGCTGCCAGAGCGTAGTGACCTCGCAGCGGACATCAATGAAAACTTGATTGTTGAGCTTTATTCCAAGTAAGTGAAATAGTTAGGTAGGGTGTAATATCCATGCAGAATTCAGTAACTGGATTTTTAACTCCTCGGCATATTAATGTCGAGGAAATTAGCCTGACGCGAGCGAAAGTAACCTTGGAGCCATTGGAACGTGGTTTTGGGCACACTCTGGGTAATGCACTGCGTCGTATTTTGTTATCTTCTATGCCTGGCTGTGCCGTCGTAGAGGTTGAGATTGCTGGTGTTCAGCATGAATACAGTACTATTGAAGGTGTGCAGGAAGATGTCATAGATATTCTTCTAAACCTAAAAGGCTTAGCGATCAATATGACGAGCCGTGAGCAAACGACACTAACTTTGACAAAAACAGGGCTAGGCGTGGTAACTGCTGCCGACATTCATCAAGATCATGATGTAGAGATCGTAAATCCTGATCATGTTATTGCTCACTTAAATGATAAAGGCACGTTAGATATTAAGCTGAAGATAGCTCGAGGTCGAGGTTATGAAACTGCTGATAATCGGCGTGACAATGAAGAAGCTCGTGTTATTGGCTGCCTTCAATTAGATGCTTCTTACAGCCCAGTGAGCCGTATTTCCTATACTGTGGAAAATGCTCGGGTCGAGCAGCGCACTGATCTCGATAAGCTGGTTATTGACCTGGAAACCAATGGTACTTTGGATCCTGATGAAGCTATTCGACGAGCAGCAACTATTCTTCAGCAGCAGTTAGCGGTATTTGTTGACCTACAAAATGAGGTTGAACCTGAGCCCGTGAAGGAGGAAGATGAAGTCGATCCAATCCTTCTCCGCCCAGTGGATGACCTTGAGCTAACTGTACGTAGTGCTAACTGCCTGAAGGCTGAAAATATTTACTACATTGGCGACTTGATTCAGCGTACTGAAGTTGAATTGCTAAAGACGCCAAATCTGGGTAAGAAGTCTCTGACTGAAATTAAAGATATTCTTGCTTCTCGAGGTTTAAGTCTAGGTATGCGTTTAGAGGGCTGGCCGCCAGCCAGTTTAAAAAGTGCCGACAAGATTTTTGCTTAAATTGCTTGAGTTCCAACTTGGTTTAAATACCTGGTGGGCTCTAGTCGAAAATAGGAAGTTTGTGCCATGCGTCATCGTAAAAGTGGCCGCAAGCTCAACCGGAACAGTTCGCATCGCAAAGCGATGTTTAAAAACATGACTGCTTCTTTGGTTGAGCATGAACTAATTAAGACGACACTACCGAAGGCAAAGGAGCTTCGTCGAGTTGCGGAGCCTTTGATTACCTTGGCTAAGAACGATAGTGTTGCCAACCGAAGGCTGGCATTCAACCGTCTCCGCAATAAAGCAACTGTTGGAAAGTTGTTTGTTGAGTTAGGTCCACGCTTTAGAGAGCGTCCAGGTGGCTATGTCCGTATTTTAAAATGCGGATATCGTCACGGTGATAACGCTCCCATGGCTTATGTAGAGTTAGTTGATCGCCCTTCTGCTAATTCTTCAGAAACTGCTGATACTGCTGATACTGCTGATACTGCTGATACTGTTTCCTCCACTTGAACAGTTGGGGGGGGCGCCCCCCCGAAAAGCAGGAAGGATTGCTACCAACTCCCCTTGAAGGCTTGGCGTTGTTGACTGCCTAACTTTCAAGGAGCAGGAGTATAGAAAACAAATTGAAGCATATTCGGACGACTATAAGTGAAAATATCTACTCTTCCGGTTCAACTATTACAATGAGACCTTAGCATAACCAACGACTTTAGCCACCGTTATTGAACGCTCCCAGTTTTTCAATTATGACGAAACGTACTAAGGCGTATAACACAAAATTATCTGTTTCACACACTGTTTCTAGTGATTAAAACTAATTTTTACGCACCCTCCCCCCCCTCCCCGCATAAGCCGAATTAATATAGCCGAATTAATATACTAAGTGCGACACCCAATTTAATAAAAACGATGAACTGCGATACCCTTAGTTTTTTGCTCCAATCACGAAGTAAAAACCTATGAAGTATCAACAGTTCACCGAGCGCTAAAATGGCAAGGATTAAGTTTTACGGACATTGCCACAGCTATCGGAAAACACCGAAGTACCATATACTGAGAATTTCAACGCAATACTTGTTGGTATAAGGATGGCTCTATCGACCCATCAAGGCACAGCAATCGACAAGAACTAGACGTCGACGTTCAAGGAGAAACCAATATTTTACAGAAAATGATTACGTGATCATTAGGCAACTCTTACATAAACAATGGAGTCCTGAACAGATTACGGGTTACTTAAAACGGATAGGTGTACGTTGCTTTAGTCATGAAACTATTTATCGATATATTTGGCGTGATAAAAAGAAAGGCGGCTTGCTATGGAAGCACTTGCGTTGTGCTCAAAAGCGAAGACGTAAACGCTACAAGGCTTATGATAGTCGAGGCAGGATTGCCAATAAGCGCAATAGATACCCAAGTGAATTCAAGATGCAGAATTGAGTCTCTGAAAATTATCGTTAACTCTACTGACTAACGAAGCCCCAATTTTCGGCAACGTATCATCAAGGAAGTGATTTATTTTCTGTCGAAACTTCGCCGGTTTCACGAAATATTCATTACTTCGCGCGTGCTCATTCATTACTTTCCACAGTCGTCGCTCAATTGGATTCAAATTTGAACGTAGGTAATGAAGCTTTATACCTTGTTTTTCAGCTTATTCAACCACCTCCTTTGAGTGGTGATAACCCGCACCACCAAACACCATATGAATGACGGCCATTGATATATAAGAAGAGACCTTTGCATGATAACGCCATTTGACGCCAATTATTAATGAGTTACATTTTTTGACGATAAAAAGGTCAAAAATGACGCCACAGAGGCGAATTTTTTACGAATTGCGTCTTACTACCCCACCTTTTCATTTTTTAGGCACGGCTTGCCTGCTGTCTCGATAACCCTCGCTTGATGTTGTGCGCAACACACATCATCTCAAATCGCGTACGATTCCGATCAAGACCCAGATAACGTGCTTTCGCCATCTAGTAGTGTTGCTTCAAAACACCAAAGACGCGCTCAACGGTACATCTCACTCCCGAATGTAGCTGATTAAATTTCTTGGATTTTTCGTCTAGCGGCGTATTGCGATAAGTTCGCTTTATCACTCTGTTATCAATGGACCGCTCAGCCAGCCACTGGTCATGCGACTGGCTGCGGTAAGCACTATCCGCATAAGCCGCAGATTCGTCGCCGCTTAATAACTCGGTAAAACAATTGGAGTCGTGAACATTGCCTGCCGTGTAATCCGTTGACTTGATGAAGCCATCTTCATCAACATTGATGTGCGCTTTGTAACCGTAGGTGCTTTTACGTTTCCCATCGGAACCAACTTTTACATTCCAATCCGCTTCAGGGTCTTGAGTCGAATCACCATGCTTGTTTTTGTTGGGGCGGCATTGCTTGGCCTCAATCACGCTGGCATCGACAATACTGACTTCTCCCGATTTGATATATACCCAAAGCATTTCAAATTGCTACTAGGCAGCAAGTAAGCGAAGCCCCGTGAGCCTACGAGTAGGTGATCGGGGTGAGCGAACGCAGCCAACAACGTAGCAACTTGAAAGGCGACGGGTATAAAGCCATTGCTCACTAAGCTGGGCATTGATCTCGCTGAGCAATCCGTCCATTAAACATAGCGTGTCCAGTTTCTGTCTAAACCGCCAAAACGTCGAGTGATCCGGCACAGAATCAGAAATATCCAGCCCGGTAAAACGGCGAAATAACAAATCGCGCGCCAGCTGTTTTTCCAGTGCCAGATCACTGAGCTTGTACCAGCTTTGCAGCAGCAGCGCTTTAAACATCATTAGTGGAGGCCAAACCTTCTCGCCACGCGCTTTGGAATGAATTTGTGACAGCCGCTGCTCTAACCGTGACCAATCGATAAGTTCGTGCACGGCATCCAGATCTTTGACTGTATCGTGCTCGATCAGCATGACGTCGGCCAAGCTATGTTGTGTAAGATTTCTCCAAGCCATTGTAGTTCTAGTGGTTTCCGCGTTTTGCTTTCAATCTATTATTCCAGATTATCAACATGGTTTCCCTGTGTTTCGTGCAAAGGTCTCAAGAAATTCGTACTTTTTTGAAAAATTGGATAATAGCTTTGCCGTTAACTGTCTCAAATTGTTCAAAAACAGCAGCTGACAGGTTGTTTAACTCAATAGCCCCAATAATATTTATCCTTGTTCGGCTATCGGTTGTATTGATGACTTTCAGCTCTTCATAGTGCTTGACAAACTCAGCCTGTTTATCCGCATCTGTCTTATAGGGAACACCCTTGGATTGTTTATAGGTGAACCCTTTCTGATGTAGCCACCGATTCATACCTGACACGCTATATTGAATTTTCCAACGCTCAGCAATATAAGCGACAATTTGATGGGTATGAGCGTAGGTTTTCTCAGATACATGCCCAATCAATTGTTGAGTTTGTTCATCATTTAGATGGCTCTCACTGCCACCATTTTCAGGTTTAAGTTTTTCTTTTTTTATGTAATCTTTGATGTGACGACTGATCGTGAATTCACTTTTTCTCAAAGCCTGAGCAATAAAAGTTATTGACCACCCTTCAGACCACAATAGTATCGCTTTAATACGGTCACACTCTCGTACATCCCACAATATTTTATGGCGAGATTCCAAGTCCATTTTTTACTGTTGGGTCAGGGTGAATTTTGACACTAATGTAGTCTGAAGAAAAATCACTAAAAATAAAGCATCTTCAATACACTTGGGTATATTCCCTGCAAGAAGTAAGAGCTCGACATCAGGAATGATTGGAGATGCAGCCAGGTGGAAAAAGAGTGAAACCGCTTGATTCTATAAAAAGAAATGATTGGTACTGACTTGGCTGGTACCAGTCAAAACTGAAAACTACATCAAAGGATATTAACCATCAATAGATTTATATAGCGCTTCTAGGCCTATTTTTCCAGCCATTTTCTTTTGCTCAATAGGGGTATCTTCATTGAATCCACTGTAGATTAAGTCTTCTTTGGGTAGTTCATCGATAAAACGACTGGCCGTTGTATCCACCATCTCTCCAAATTGTTTGCGTTTACCAGCTAAAGTCATGGTGAGGGTTTTGCGTGCTCTAGTAATTCCCACATAAGTAAGTCGTCTTTCTTCTTCTATGTTATCTTCTTCAATACTAGTTCGATGAGGTAATATATCCTCTTCCATACCCATCATAAAGACATGAGGATATTCAAGACCCTTGGATGCATGGAAAGTCAAAAGCTGAACACGATCTGCATCGTCTTCTTCTTCTTGCCTTTCTAGCATGTCTCTTAATATCAATCTGCTCACGGCATCCTCAATACTCATGGGCTTCTCATCTGGCTCCATGGTGCGGTCAATAGTTTTCTGTAGAGAATCAATCAAAAACCAAACATTGGCTATACGCTTCTCGGCAGCGGCAGGTGTGCTACTATTTTGCTTTAACCAATTTTCATAATCACTGTCTGTTATCATTTCACGAACGATTTGAACGGGGTCGTCTTCTGTTTGTATCAAGCGGAATACCCCAGCTATCCACTTGGTAAAACGACGCAGCTTTTCTATGTATTGCGGTTTGAGTATTTCTTCAATACCTAGCTCAGAGCAAGCTTGATAAAGACTGATATTGCGATGATTGGCATATCTTCCCAATTTTTCCAGAGTTGATGTACCGATCTCCCGGCGAGGAACGTTTACTATCCGTAGAAAAGCATTATCATCAGCATGGTTAATCAGTAAGCGCAGGTAAGCCATAATGTCTTTGACTTCGGTACGAGCAAAAAATGAGGTGCCACCGGTGATATGATAGGGTATCTGATGGTGCTGCAGTTTCATTTCTAGCAGTCGCGATTGAAAATTTCCTCTGTATAGTACAGCATAATCTTTATAGTGTGTGTCAAGGCGTAACTTGTGAGACAGGATTTCAACAGCAATTCTCTCACACTCCATCTCATCGTTCCGGCAGCGTATAATTCTGATTTCATCTCCAAGACCAAGCTCGCTCCACAATGACTTATCGAAAATATGAGGGTTATTAGCAATTAAAGTATTTGCTGCTTTAAGAATTCGACTAGTAGATCGATAATTTTGTTCCAGTTTTATGACCTTTAAGCTTGGATAATCTTCTTTCAGCTGCATCAGATTTTCTGGTTTGGCACCACGCCACGCATAAATGGATTGATCATCATCACCAACTACGGTGATTTTACCCCGTGTGCCAACCAGTATTTTAACAAGGTTGTACTGACTAGCATTAGTGTCCTGATACTCATCAACTAATAGGTAATGGACTTTGTTTTGCCATTTTTCAAGAATATCAGGGTTACTGTTTAATAACATGACCGGCTTGAGGATAAGGTCATCAAAATCTACTGCGTTATAAGCTTTAAGGGTGCGATCATAATGTTCGTAGACTCTTGCGGAGCTCATATCTGCCGGTTGCCTGGCTTGCTCTAGGGCTTGCTGGGGAGTGATCATGTTGTTTTTCCAGCTTGAAATAGACTGTTGAATGTGGTCAGCCGTTTCATCATCAGCCTCAATGTCTCGCATCATCAACTCGCTAATAAGCGTTTTTGCATCTTGGGAGTCAAAAATAGAAAAACCTAGCTTATAGCCAAGAGCCTGATGCTCTTTGCGAATAATATTTAACCCAAAATTGTGGAAGGTTGATACGGTTAACCCACGAAACACCTTACCTTTTACTAGTAGCCCTACGCGCTCTTTCATCTCCCTAGCCGCTTTGTTCGTAAACGTGACTGCAACTATATGCTTGGCCTTAATTCCACACTCTTTTATTAAGTAGGCAATTTTGGTGGTAATAACACTAGTTTTTCCACTTCCAGCACCAGCAATTACCAACAATGGGGTGTTGATATATTTTACGGCTTCATCCTGCCTTTTGTTAAGTCTCTGCACCTGAATTATATCTACCTGAGTGAAAAGTGGTATTTATGTACATGTGTAACCATTATAATTTCATCCAGTGTGAAACACCGATGGCTGTCATAATCATTTCTACAGACAGTGCCGCCAAAATCATGCCCATCACTCGAACAATAATAGCTGAACCATTGTGACCAAGCACCCTAAAAATTGAATTAGATAGAAGCATCAAGCAGCAGGTTGTTAGTAGAACAAAAAATAGAACTCCTGTAGTCATTGCTTGCTGAGTAATGTCATACACCTGGTTGTCAGATGACACAATAACCGCCATAATTGCACCGGGACTGGCAATAGACGGGATTGCTAAGGGAAAAACAGCAAGCTCATGCCCTGGTTCCTCACCATCACTCGTGTATGCTGGGTTTGTGAATATCATTTGAAGACCAAATAAAAATAGAATAACGCCTCCTGCTAGCTGCAGCGAAATCATCTGAATATCCATAGCCTTGAGAAGCACCTGCCCAATCATCAAGGCTGAAAATAATATCAAGAAAGCATAACATGTTGCTTTTATAGCTGTTTTATAACGTTGAGTTGGGGTGAGCTTGGCTGTAAGAGCGGTGAAAAGAGCTAAAGTACCAACAGGATCTATAGTGGACCACAGAATAATTAAGTCTTTTATTAACTTTTCCACAATAGTATCCTTATAATTTTAATATTGAGCTTGCTCTAACGAGGTTGAAGTAAGGCACAAATACCTTCCCTCATATCGTTATCATTAAAATCGTGTTAGCTGTCTCATTCGCTCAAATCACCTATTGTTCGTGGGCTCATAGAGATTAGTTCGCTTATTGTCTACCCATGCCTTCAATGGAGTGTTATGCTTCCCGTGAAAAGCGGCCGCTGTAATGGTGCGTCTGCGTGCTTTCATGAATGAAGGTATGAGAAGGTCTGTTCTAAGATAACTTACCAAGCGTACCACTATCTTGGCAGTTATCCTAGCCTGAGGTTGTTTTATGCCAATTACCTTTCAATGTGAGGTTGTTTACTACTTTTCTTTCCGGTGTTGTCAAGATAGTTGTCGCCTCAGTTCAAGCTGATTTTTTAAGTTTATTGGATAAATATTTGTCTGGATTAAGCCATACCTCGTGAATTAAATTCCAGTTTTTTGTGGCCTCCTACCCGTAGTTCAGGGTGGTATGTTGTCTGCTTGTAAACCTTTCGCTGGTTATCCATGAGTACATCAGACTTGATCATGCGTCAGAAATTTCAGTCCGCTGTACTTGTGTTCTTCGTTGTACTATCGTACAAAGCTATGTACTCAGTTTCGTGCTGCTTTAATACGCGCATTCAAATTCCAAGTGCATCACAGCTTAAGCTGCTAACGCAGCCCTGTGTTCACCCATTATCAGGGCGAGTGTTTTGAAATTCAAAGCTTCTCTTGGCCGAGAATTAAGCCGCATCAATGCTAACTTCACCTATCTGACCGACCTTCTTGAAGTCTGTATTCTTTGGAAAATATTGTCGTAGCAAGCCATTGGTGTTCTCATTTAACCCTCGCTCCCAATAGCTGCAGGGGTGCGCAAAGTAAACCTCCGCCGATAATGCTTGGCTGATTTTCAGAAATTTTTATCCAGAAAATTTTGAGTTTTGGTTAGGGTGTGCTCGGTAGCCTTTATATGTAATAGGATAAGGAGTCTCTTTGAGTGTCAGAACTCTAAGAAGAGGTGAAGTTTTTATCGCCATCACTAAAGGAGTTATAACAATGTCTGACTATACAGTTATGATAATAGAAGTATTGATGCTTGTACTAATCTTACCAGTTGTGATAGATAGAGTGTTTGGTTACTTAATAGATTAGCGAGAGTAAGGAAGAGAATGACATTAAGCTGTGTGTGAAGTGTAGAAGATAAGCGATGAGAGTTATCGGCGCTCCTGCTCACCTGCACTCATGGAGATACTCTCACTTGCCTTAAATCCACGACTTCAACAGAAGCGAGAATACATCTTTAATTGCTGCGATTAACTATAGAATCAAGTAAGTCATGACTTAACCAGCAAGTATAACCCAGATCATTTCCCAATAGCCAAAACTGATGATAGAGTTAGTAGATATCATGCAAATAAAAGCATTCCGTAAACTCTTTCAATAAACTACGACAAAAATAACCACCATGAAACAATATCACTTACAAATTACTGTAATACTATTACTCACTTTTTTCATCCAAATCACTGAGGCAAAAGTTTACACAACCATGGATAACGATGAAACAATCAGGTTTTCCGACACTCCAACAAACTCAGAGCAAGAAAAAGAAGTGGAAATAGAGCCCACTAACACCTATAAAGCGATAACACCAACTATAGTTATAGAAAAAGAAAAAAAGAAAATAGTTAAAATAACTTACAAGAAACTTGTGATTACAGAGCCTGAAAATGGTATCACCCTTAACGGATTAAGCAGCATCACTGTTAACACTGTCGTTACTCCACCTCTCCATAAAAATCACAATATGGTGGTATTACTAAATGGCAAGCAAGCTTCCAAACCCAAACATACAACTAAGTTTACGCTACAAAACCTCCATCGAGGAGAGCATAATATAACGGTTCAGATCCTAAACAAGAAGGGAGAAAATATTATTGAAGCCAGTAATACTATTTATATATTCAAGCCCAGACCCATAATTCTCCGAAATCTTCCTCATTCAGACCCCATCATCATTGAGCCTTGACTCAGAGTCATCCTTCTACAACTCTTGCACTTCCTATACCTTCATCATGACTGGTGCGAACAAACTACCGAACAAAACCCCCACTAGTCGACGAGTAATTGGTCGTTGAGGCGAGCAGGAGCCGTCAACAACCTCCCTTCGTTAAGAAGACATAGGTATTGGATAAAAGATAGAACACAAACCAAGTATCAGAATATCAGCCATGCCAACTTGAATTTTTTGTCTATACTTTATTTAGAAACGCAGTAACAAATGGAGTTGTAAACATGAATGTTTCATATAGAATAACCGAGAAAAATAGGTTTTTATTATTATCCGGCATATTTAGTGTCGTATTATTGACACCTGTCGATATTTTATCCTCTACGGGCCAACTTGGCAACACCTCAAGCGCAACAATGAAGATTAGCCTAATTATCCACCCCAAGCTAGAGACAAAAATACCTCCAAAAATAGCACTAAGCTCTCCAGCAGAGACACTCTCAACCACCTCGCTTAATACAGTGATACCACTTTGCATTAACGGTAATGGGTTAGCTCATTATAGTGTTACCGCTAAAGGACACCTTGATACAGGTGACTTTGCTTTAACAAATGGTGACAGTTCTCTTCCTTACAGTGTCTTACTCTGGAAAAATATCAGCAGTGCACCTCAAACACTGAATAGCGGCCAACCTAGCCAAAATTTACAGCCACTAAACAAAAGTGCAAGCTGCAAAGGGTCGCCCAGACTAGCATTACAAGCAGATCAATTACCTGACCCCAGCCAGCCTCTATATGGCGCAATAAATCTTACACTCAGCGCCCACTGAACTTTAATAACTCTCACCCATAATTAACCTCATCCAAAGAATGAGGTTAATTATAACAACTCGCGGATTCAAATTCCAAGTGCATCACAGCTTAAGCTGCTAACGCAGCCCTGTGTTAACCTATTGTCAGGGCTCGTGTTTTGAAATTCAAATCTTTTCTTGGCCGCGAATTAAGCCGCATCAATGCTCGCTTCGCCTCTATCTGACCGACCTTCTTGAAGTCTGTATTCTTGGAAAATATTGTCGTAGCAAGCCATTGGTGTTCTCATTCTACTCGCCCGAGCCGACCGCCTATCTGTTCGGCCTTGTGCTTGCCTATGCCTATATTCACGTTCACCAGTATTCCTTGCCAACTCACGATTCACCGTGGACTGGCTGGTGCCAATGATCTCCGCTATCTACCTTTGGCTGCAACCGCTTTTCTTTAGTGCGGAAATCTGGCATCGTTGTTCGTAAGCCAGTTGTTGGTAAGTTATCGTCATCACTTCATCTCTTGCCGGAGAAAGGGGTAGGAGCTTACCTTCAGCTGACCCTTTCTTCTACCTAGTAAAGTGATGCACTTCAGATTTGAATCCGCCACTGTTTACCTTAGTTCATTATCATAATAGAATGTATTTTCAAGGATTTGGAATTGCAACTCAGCGATAAGTGATAGAAGTCACAAAATTTTGAGGGCATTAAACGGCTGCGGTAAGATAACGATGAAAACAAAGTAGCAACTTCGAAGACAATGGGTATATACATCTACCATTGAGCGTATAGGAGACAAACGAGCAAGCTACTATGAACCTACGCGCAGCAGATAGCTTGGGTAGTAAGAACAGTTAATATCCCCATGCCTTCAAGGAAAATGGGCATATAACCCAAACACAAAAGGAACTGGAGCGTATGAGCCATCTCAGCCACTACTTTAAAAAAGTAACATAGGCATAGCTAGGACTAAACATCATCTCTTTCAGACAAAAAAGGCACTTAGTCGTATGTTTACGCGATCTACATTCTACCTACTATTGACATCATTAATATTTAGCACAAATATTTTTGCCGCCCTTTCTCTGGACCGAATAATCATATACTTTTCTCCCAGCGAGCAAGTACAAGATATCACTGTCACCAATCCAGACAAAGACACCTTATTTCTGCAAACAGAAGTTTATCTAGTATCTAACCCTGGTCGTACAAATGAAAAAAGAGTTAAAATCACCGATCCTGATAAGATGGGCCTACTAGCTACTCCTAGCAAAGCCGTTATTCCCACCAATTCTCACAAAACCTTGAGACTCATCAGCCTTGAAAAACCAATAAAAAATGAACAAGTTTATCGAGTCACATTCAAACCCATAGTAGGAGACCTTAAAGCCAGTAATACCGCGATAAAACTTCTAATCGCCTATCAGGCTCTAGTCTTTGTTCGCCCTAACAAACCACATTATGATGTCTCCGCAAAACAAAAAAACAACCAGCTGACATTCACCAATTCAGGCAATATTAATGCTATCATGCGCAACGGCCAATACTGCACCAGCAAGAAGGATGATAGCTGTAAACCCCTTACACAAACAACTCGCCTTTATGCAGAGCAAAGCTGGACACTGGATATTCCACTGGGTTCAACACGCATAAAATATGGACTATTTGATGGCGATCATGAAAAAACGCATACATTTTCAATAACCAGTCCTACACAACCGGCAGAACCTGAGAATCTCAAAAAAGACAGAAAACGCCAAAGGCCCGCAGGTAGAAGTGGATGAGAATATAGTCGAAAAGCATAGATCTGATGATCCGCTATCGTTTATTGAAGTATTCCAGCAACGGTACAAAGTCCCAAGTCTACCAAGTCTGCCCCATTTTTATGGTGGGGTCGTTACTCTATAATTGGTCTACCATGCCGCACATTGTTGAGAATTACCGGTAATCATCTTCAGGTAGATGACAAACAAGCGAAACCTCATGACCCTACGAGGGGTGAGCGATAACAGTCAAGAACCACCATCTTCAAGGATAGTGGGTATATCCCGCTGCCTTTGCAGGTACTACTTTGTTGCAGGTACTTGTTCACCACAGTCGTTTGGCACTCCTAATCTTCTGTGGAGTCCCTCACGTGTAACCGCGTAGCAACTCTAGATCCTTTGGGTATATACCTGCATTTCGAAACAATTTGCTGCCAAAACGAATTCGTCGCTACAATTTCAGGAAAATGCCATCTTGATAATATAAAAAAATATAATGGACAAAATAGCTCCAACAGGTAGTGTTATCAACCATGACATAAAAATAGTGCCAATAACTCTAAGATTAAGCGCCCCTATTCCTCTTGCTACCCCTACACCTAATACTGCACCAACAAGAGTATGTGTGGTGGAAACCGGAAGCCCTACCCCAGAAGCTAGAACTACTGTTGATCCTGCTGCCAATTCTGCGGCAAAGCCTCGGCTGGGTGTCAACTCTGTAATATGAGTACCAACAGTCGCCATAACTCGGTAGCCATATGTAGTTAAGCCAACCACAATACCTATCCCTCCCAACAATAGTATCCATTCCGGCATAATAGCTTTACTGGCAATTTCTCCTCCTGAACCAATAATGCTGACAATCGCGGCCAAGGGGCCTACCGCATTAGCAACATCGTTCGAACCATGAGCAAAAGCCATTGCGCAAGCAGTAAAAATCATCATTACACCGAAAACTTTTTCAACATTGGAAAATTGAAATTTTCTGTCAGATTGGGGTACTTCTACTACCTTGGACAAGGCATACTTGCCAACCAGCATAATCAGTAAACCCATCAGTAATGCTAAAATAACGCAGCTACTACTATCAATCGGCAACCCAACATGCTTCAGCCCTTTAGTTAAGGTAACCATAGACATAATAAAGCCCATGACAAACATATAGAAAGGTACATATTTCTTAGCGCTTTTAAAAGGATTATCCGTATCTAAAATCAGCTTTTGAACACTCATAAAAATCAAGAAGGCAAGTGATCCGGAAAGCAATGGGGATACCACCCAGCTAGCGACAATAGACGACACTTTACTCCAATCAACCGCCGCAGGAGCAATACCAACAGCGGCAAAACCAACAATCGCACCAACTATAGAATGTGTTGTCGATACCGGCCAAGCATAATGAGTTGCGATCAACAACCAAGTACCTGCGGCCAACAGCGCGGCCAGCATTCCATAAGCCAGTAGCTCAGGATTTGCGCGCAGTTCCAGCATATTCGGGTCAATTATTCCTTTCCGGATAGTTTCCGTCACCGACCCTCCCGCCAGATATGCTCCAGCGAACTCAAGAATCACCGCAATTATAATCGCTTGCTTAACTGTCAAGGCACCGGAACCTACCGAAGTCCCCATGGCATTTGCTACATCATTTGCTCCGACACCCCAAGCCATAAAAAAACCAAAGACACAGGCCAAAATAAGTATGATCGTTCCATACTCAGCGATAATATCCATGAATTAAATTCTCTGCAATTAACGGGCTAGAAGAAGCTGTAAACGATTACCTACTCGATAGGCACGGTCGGCAAGATCGCCAACCCAATCGATAATTTTATATAAAAAGATGACATCAACAGGAGGTAAATTTTTTTCCAATTTATATAGTGACAATCGAACCTGAATCTGTAGTTCATCTGTTTCACTTTCTATTCTATCAAGATCTTTAATCAACTCCTCAACCAGATCAACTTCCCGCCCCTTAAAGCCTGCTTCCAGTAACACATCCAGCTCATCCATCGCACGCAGCGCTTGAAATGAAGTAGCAATAGAGCGACGGAGGTACTCAAAAAATACAATACGAACTTCTTCCGGAATACTCATTTTACGGCCAATGACAATACCAGCAATATCCTTAGCACGATTAGCCACTTTATCCTGAGCAGTAATAATTTCAAGAAGATCAGAGCGAGGAACCGGCAAAAAAAGACTTTTTGGTAGTGAAAGCCTTATGCTTTTTTTGATATCATCAGCTTTTTGTTCCAATTCAGAGATAATTTGCTGAATGGCGAGAGCCTTTTCCCAATCATCGTTAAAAGTTGCGTGAAAAAAAGGCTCCAGCTCCTGTGCACACTTATGCACAACAGCCATATGTTTTTGTATCGGACCGATAGGCGAGCGGCCAAATACACTTGCGATCAAATTACTTGTTGACATAAAATAACTCCATTACCTAAAAAAGGAATTATACAGTCATCAGAAAACATGCTCCACTTTTATAATGAGTTCTGAGTACCAGAGTCTATTGAGTGAGTTAAATGAGCCAAGAAATTGAATTAAAACTATCTGTACCAAAAAATCAAGCAACGTTACTGGCACAACTGCCATTTTGGAATGAGTACTGCCGCAATGATAGTCTCCGCTTTCATTTAATAAACACCTATTTTGATACGCCAGATCTGTATCTAAGAAAATCGCATATTTCACTAAGGATTAGAGAAAAGCAAGGCGTATTCTATCAGACTCTGAAAACTAGCGGTTCTAGCAAGAATGGCTTAACTAGGCGAGGAGAGTGGGAGTGGCCCTTAAGGAAACCTGAACTTGATTATTCTTTGTTAGAAAGCCTTGATTTAGCCCCGTTAAAAGCCACTCAGTTTAATCAGCTAACTCCTCTGTTCAAGACAGATTTTCAGAGAACCTGCTGGAATCTTACTTGGATTACGCCATTAGCTCATATAGAGGCTGCTCTTGATATCGGTGAAGTACAAGTTCAGGAAAAAAAACATCCTATTTGTGAGATGGAACTGGAGTTACTCGAAGGAGACGAGGAAGCCCTGATGGTAGTTGCCAAGCACCTCCAACAAATGATCAATTTAACTCCTTGTGACAGAAGCAAATCCAGCAGAGGTTTTGAATTGCTAGGTCATACCGGAAAAACATAGTCAAAATAATTATACTTGTCGCCTTTGTTATAACGTTCGCTCACCACAGCCCCTTAGTACTCCTAAACTTCTGTGGCTTAGCTTGCTTGCCTCCGCGAATTCTATGGATATAGTTTTAGTTAGCGACAATAGATAGAAACTCCAGTAGGGTTGGAAACTGGTATATAATGGACGAGCGTTTACATTTCGTTTATTCAAAGGCCTTCTTAAAAGGAACTTCCAGGAGAGCATTTTGGTAGCCCCAGACTCAAACCCCAACCTAACAGCATTAGATTCCCCTAACTTGTTGCAAGATCTAGTAGATAGCTCTCTTCTTAGCCCCCATGACAGGAATAAGGCTTTGAAGTCGGAAGAATTTATTCAACATCCTAAGACAAACCCTTTAGAGCTCCTGGCATCCCTAAGCCTTCAAAACCTTTCCGAGCCAAGTAAAACTCTGGATATAGAGCAACTATTTAGCTGGTTGGCGAGTCGCGTAGGCCAACCTTTTTTTATTATTGATCCATTAAAAATAGATGTTACATTTGTTACTTCAGTCATGTCCCATGCTTACGCCAAAAGACATGAAATTCTAGCGGTTGCAGCAGTCAATAACAGCATAGTGATAGCGTCTGCACAACCTTGGAATCAAAGCTGGGAAGAAAGCCTTCAACATGCTAATGGCAAAGATATTAAACGCGTCATTGCCAATCCCATTGATATTCGTCGTTATACCGAGGAATTTTACCAATTATCCCAGTCCGTTGACGGCGCTTTAGGCAGTAAAAATTCAGCATCCGATACTAGCAATTTTGAACAACTGTTAGAGCTAGGAGCAAATAAAACTTCTGAAGCTAACGATCAGCATATTGCGAACATTGTAGAATGGCTGCTGCGATATGCCTTTGAGCAACGAGCCAGCGATATCCATATTGAGCCACGACGGGAACACTGCTATTTACGATTTCGCATAGATGGTGTACTTCATCATATCTATGAAATGCCACCAGCCGTCGCCAGCGCAATGATAAGCAGACTGAAAATATTGGGACGAATGAATCTTGCTGAAAAGCGCAAACCCCAAGACGGACGACTGAAAACTCTAACCACAGACGGTCAAGAGACAGAGCTGAGATTATCAACAGTGCCTACTGCCTTTGGTGAAAAATTGGTGATGCGGATATTTGACCCTAAAGTGTTGGTACAAAGTTTATTTGACTTAGGTTTTTCCACAGTTGATAAGCAGCGATGGCGATCCATGAGTAAGCGTACCCACGGACTTATATTGATCACAGGGCCAACTGGCTCTGGAAAAACAACGTCTCTGTACTCAACATTGAAATATCTGGCTACTCAAGAGGTTAATGTCTGTACCATTGAAGACCCTATTGAAATGATAGAGCCCAGCTTTAATCAGATGCAAGTACAGCATAATATCGATCTGAATTTTGCTACTGGATTAAGGGCTTTGTTAAGACAGGATCCGGATATTATCATGGTGGGTGAAATTAGGGACTCAGAAACTGCTGAAATGGCAATACAAGCGGCTCTAACGGGACACTTGGTACTATCAACCATGCATACCAACGATGCACCGTCTGCGATCCTCAGGATGAGAGAGCTAAATATTCCAGCCTATCTTTTGAGATCTTGCCTCCTCGGTGTTATGGCGCAGCGACTGGTGCGAACACTTTGCTCTAGCTGCAAAAACGAAATTATTCTTAACGAAAAAGAATGGACCAAATTGATCAGTCCTAGTTTTTTAGAGTTTCCCAAACAAGTATTTGAAGCCACTGGCTGCTCGAACTGTAGGAATACCGGATATAACGGTCGTGTCGGTCTATTTGAAATCATGCTGCTCGAAGGAGATTTGCTGAATTTTATAAATGAGAATGTAAATATTAATGATTTACGTCAACAAGCGATAAAACAGGGCATGAGAAGCCTGAGGCTATCTGGTGCAGAAAAAATAGCAAAGAGCCTTACCTCCGTGGAAGAAGTCTTACGCGTTACGTCTGATCAGTTTCAATCCTGACCATACCCGTTGTGCTTGAATGACTTCACTCTCTTACTATCCCATACGCCTCCAAGACAGTGAACATCAAAGATGTGGGCTATCCACCCACTTCAAAAAACTCTTCCGAACATCTTCGTCTGCTTTTTTGAACCAGTATTTCAAATTGTTTTCAGCCATACTCGCAGACTCTTCGTTCTGGTCTTGTGTTAACGGTAATGGCGAAGTGCCAGAGATTGCTTGAATCAGCGATGGTAGTGCCGCTGCGTGGGAAGATCCATTAAATTCCCTAGTCTCATCCACGATATCTCTTCCAAACTGCATACCCGGCTTTTTCAGAATAGCCAATTGATACGAGAGGGGTTTATTCTCCTCATTCGACAAAACTAATGTTCTCATAGGCTCTTTGGCAAATTTATCAGCATCCTTAACATCATGGAATTTCATACCTTTAAACTGATAATTCTGATTCCCTGCCAAAACAAATGTGACAACGTAAATAGCAGAGTGATACATGGATAAAGAGTTACCCTTAGCCGAGTCTTTAAGTAAAGACTTATACTGGAAAACAACCTGATGCTGACCATTAGATAGTTTTACACTTTCATTGCCATCTTTTGCTGCCTTTCCATCAAGCACTATTATTTCAGTCTGCCCAGGAAATTTAAGGTTGTTACTTGCCAGCACAACAGCAGACACCATATATAAAACAACAGCACACAACAAACGATTCACAGACATCAAAACTCCAACAGTTTTACCGGCATTACCAGATAATTACACAAGAAACACAATTGACATCATTTCCGCATAGTCAATAATGATCAGTAGTATACCATTATTTAATCAAGCCAAAATAAAAACTCAGCTTTTTGCCCAGTAGCTTTACACCCGTTACCATTGAAGATGGGGGTAGGCGACAAACAAGAGAAACCCCATGAGATTACTATCCGTAGACGATTGGGTTAGTGAGAGCAGTCAACATCCCACACCTTCAATGGCAATGGGTATAGAATTTCAACTAAAAACGAGTACAAATTAATGCTTAAACATTTTTTCCAGTTATTGATAATCGCGACCATCAACACGTCAACCTTCGGTAGCCAAGCTCCAACATACTCTCAACAAGACTTGAATGATGAGACAGTGATTGCTGCTTACTGGATGCAAAATTCTCCGGAATACCGCGCCCTTACTTATCAAGGATTCAATATCGCTGCAGACCAACTAAAAGAAAAACTAGCACTTACCCCCAAAAACTCTTATCCAGCCATTATCATCGATATTGACGATACTATTTTAGGAGGAACTCCTCTTTTTTCCAGTCTTGCTGATACGGGGGACGTACTCACTACAAAGCGATATATAGCCTGGTGGCAGGATAAAGATAAACAACTCGAAGCTTTACCTGGTGCTGTCGCTTTCATTAAAAAAGTAGCTAATCTTGGCGTTGAAGTCTTCTATAGTAGCGAGCGTCATCACAACGTTATGAAGCAAACTATAAAGACATTACATCGTCATGGTTTTCCCTTTGCTAACAAGGACCACATTCTGTTACAACCTTCCGAAGGTACGCCTACAAGCAAAGAAGAACAATATAACAGAGTTAAAAGCAAAGGTTTTAATACCCTTATGGTTATCGGAGACCAGCTTGAAGACATGGCCACTCTCCCGCCACATTTCTATACAAAACCTCAAGCATGGAGCGATATACACTCCGAAAAATTTGGCAACCAGTGGGTAATGATGCCCAACCCATTGTACGGTCCTTGGGAAAGTTCTCTCATAAATAACTACAACAGCTTAACCAATCACGGCAAACATAAAGTACGCTTGGAAAAACTCAATACATCTCTTGATACCACCAATGATCCACAGTTCAGACAGCATATGATGCAAGCTGCCATCTGGCAAAACTTTTCTGGCAGTTGCCGAGCACTTAACTATCAAGCCTATAATCAGGCTATTTGGCAACTAAAACAAATCGCTAAAGACGCAAAAACCAACCTTCCAGCAATAGTCGTTAACGTAGATGGCACGGTTCTGAACATTGCTGACGACCTCAGTTTATTAAATATAAAAAATAATATTAACAACCGGGATAAAAAACTACTGCACACTGAGAACACTTTGATCAATGGTGTCAAGCCCTTTCTACAACAGGCACAAACCTTAGGATTCGAGATATTCTATATATCCAACCGCCCTATATCCTCCAGTCGAAAAAATCAATCTGACGATATTGAAAGGGCAACCATCAATAACCTAAAAAAACACGGATTACCAAACGCAGACACAGATCACATTTTATTCGCTGCTCATTACTGCCCAAACAAAGGTCCCAGTTGTGATAAAGCATTCAGCAGAAAGGCGATTGAGAGCGGCTATATAAAAGGAAAAAAACATCAAATTGTCCTTCTTATTGGCGACAAATTGGATGACTTTGATCTGACAGAGAAAAAACTCGATCCAAGACTTGTAACAACCGCGGATAAAGTAAAATCACAATTTGGAAGAAAATATATACTAGTACCTAACCTACTTAGTATGCCCGACATTAGGCGTGTTCTCAGGGAGGCTGCAAACAATAAAAAACTCGAACTAATGACTGAAGAAGAATTAGCAAAACTGCGGATCAATCAGCTAAAAGGCTGGCCAGGAAAACCAATTACCAGCAAGTAGACTCTACGCCGATCCGCTTACTTTATTTTGAAGATGCAGTAAAAGACTTCATCCTTTTGTCGTCTAATTGCATTTTCAAAGACTTTGGATTTACACCTCCCTTAAAGGTGTCGGCTACCGACTGTTATTACCTTCAACGATTACTATACCCAAGTGTATTGAAGATGCTTGATTTTTTAGTGGTTTTTCTTCAGACTACGTTAATGTCAAAATTCACCCTGACCCAACAGCAAAAAATAGACTTGGAATCTCGCCATAAAATATTGCGGGATGTACGAGAGTGTGACCGTATTAAAGCGATACTATTGTGGCCTGAAGGGTGGTCAATAACTTTTATTGCTCAGCCTTTGAGAAAAAGTGAAGCTGGGTTCAAGCAATAAGTGCAATCGGCTGTCCTGTGTAGACTTCGAGTGGTGTCCACCCTCCTAAAACTTTCCTAGGCATGGTATTGATCAACATTTCCATTGTCCTCACATCGCCTTCTGTCAGATGACTCAACGCCATTTTTTTAGGCCAGGTTCTCCGAATGATGCCATTGGTATTTTCGTTAGTTCCCAGCTGATAACTAGCATAAGGCTTGGCAAAGTAGATATCTGCATTCATTGCTTTTGCTACTTTCTCATGGGCTGCAAACTCACCACCATTATCTAGGGTGACTGTGCAGACCGATGACACCCGCTTCAGAAGCTTGATCATACTTTCAGCAACAACTTCGGCGTGTTTTGTATCAACTTTCCCTATTAAAGTTAACCGACTCTTGCGGTCTACAAGGGTGACCAGATGGGCGTCCTGTCCATAAATCGTATCACCCTCCCAATCGCCTAGACGAGACCGCAGATCAACAACTGCGGGCCGATAGGAAGTATCGACGCGGCCTGGGATCGTGATACGCCCAGCCTTACGCTTACCACCGTTGCAGCGCCTCTTGCCAAAGCGGGGTAGATTCTTATACAAAGAGCCTCCTAGCACGTTGTTAGTAGCAACACGTTTATAAACAGTGGTGTGGCTGAGTGCGATGTCGGGCACTTCCACCTTCATCCGGAAACTGATATTTTCAGGAGACCAACCAAGCAATAGCCTCTTCTTTATTATGGGCATGTGTCGTTCATTTGTTTTGCTAAACTTTGTAGCTGTCACTCTACGCTGACTGGCTAGTGCGTGGGCGCTCTCAGCACCGTAGCCATCATCATTGGCATTACGACTCAACTCTCGTGATAAAGCACTCTCACTGATACCTACTGACACTGCGATTTCTTTCTGCATGTAGTCTGTTCTAAGAAGAGCCTCAATCTGATACCGTTGCCCTTGAGTCAGCTGCTTGTATTGCCTAGTTTGAGTGCTCATTCTTGGCTTCCATTTTTAGTGTTATAGCTACAAATATACCGGCAGCTGGCTCACCTATAAAATTTCAGTCAATTGCACTTATTATCTTAATCTAGCATTACACGGCAGGCAATGTTCACGACTCCAATTGTTTTACCGAGTTATTAAGCTGCGACGAATCTGCGGCTTATGCGGATAGTGCTTACCGCAGCCAGTCGCATGACCAGTGGCTGGCTGAGCGGTCCATTGATAACAGAGTGATAAAGCGAGCTTATCGCAACACGCCGCTAGACGAAAAATCCAAGAAATTTAATCACCTACATTCGGGAGTGCGATGTACCGTTGAGCGCGTCTTTGGTGTTTTGAAGCAACACTACGAGATGGCGAAAGCACGTTATCTGGGTATTGATCGGAACCGTACGCGATTTGAGATGATGTGTGTTGCGCACAACATCAAGCGAGGGTTATCGATACAGCAGGCAAGCTGTGCCTAAAAAATGAAAATGTGGGGTAATAAGACGCAATTCGTAAAGAATTCGCCCCTATGGCGTCATTTTTGACCTTTTTATCGTCAAAAAATGTAACTCACTAATAATGGGCGTCAAATGGCGTTATCGTGCAACTGTCTCTTAATCCTTAACCCACTCCACTTGTTGCATTATTCCATCTACATTTCAAAATTAGAACCTAAGAAATAATAGGAAAGAGCGCTTGACAATGAGAGCTATCAGGGTATGATAATTGGCTTAATGTCGTATATACCAAAATGGTTTGGAATTGTTACACTCCGATAAGTGGAGGAAGCTACAGTCGCTTAGTAACACTCATCTACTGTGGTGAGAGAACACTGTAATAAAGTAGCACCTCTTACTGATATATATCATATACCATGAAGGCTGGATGGCATAAACAAGCAAAGCTCCATGAGCCTACTAACAGTATGTTTGGAGCGAGTGGAGAGCAGCAACCCCGCACCTTCAATTGAGGTGCGGTATAGATGCTGTAAGTAGACTACCGGCAAATTCATGGGTGGAATCATGCTCAACAAGCAACAAGATTTCTTGCGTGAGAATATCCTTACGACGTTATTGCACTAGCCAAGACAACGCTTGGCATCAAAGGCAAATCAACAAAATAAACGAATAAAGTCGTTTGTTTTATATAATATTTAACTACACGGTGGTATGTATGAAAGCTACTTTCTTTTTTTTAAAGAGTTCGCAGATTAAAAGACAGTTTACGTGTTTCTTAGCATTTCTTTCAGGTGTTTTTTGCCCATCAGCTTTTCCTGTTTTATTTGAAAACTGGACTGAAACCGGTACTGTTTATTTGCTGGATATTTCATCAATAGAGAATGATGAGGAACATCCTGATAAGAAAAAGATATCTTTTTCTTATCAGTCGGATAATACAAAATGGAGTAAAAGTAGTAATGAGAGTAATGAGAGTAATGAGTTTAGCAATATACAGCGATTCATGGCACCACAAGATGAGGAAGATCATCATCATTTTGAGAGTATAGATGGTGCTCTTGAAAATTGTCAGTTTTCAGCCTGCTGCCCTTCTTCTACACAAGGCAACAACTTGGAGATAGATTTTGTTTCGAAAAATAAGGATTCATATAAAACAAGGGAATGCTTAAATGATATTAGCGCGTCTTCATGTACAAAAACAAATAAGACTCTTTTAGATGCTCCTGGCGAGAGTATTGAGCTTCTCATGGGCGCCGATTGCTCATTCTACGCAGTCATAAGAGGGTTAGATCACCCTTATAATTCATATACCTTTGAGAAGATGATCTCTACACTGGGGAAGTCTTATGATATCGGACAGACAGTACTTTGCCACAGGCCTTTTTGGACAAAAGATGTTATTTCTTGTGATCAGAATACAAACGTTACTGAAGATTTTGATACATATATAAAAAATAATTTTTGCGATAGACCAAGTGGCCCTCAAAAAAAATATGATTGTTTTGTATTTAAGCTGAAATTAAAAGACGAAGATACTAATGAAATACGAGATAACTTAAATGATAACCGCAATGCACTTATATCATCATCCACTATGACACTTATTCTCAAACAAACTGATAGGAGGAGAGCGTTTATACAAGCAGGAAATAATGTCCAAAAAAGAGAGCAAAGAGGATACAAGTATGCGTGGACTTATGGTAGTTATGCCTCTAGTGATGAGCGTATACAAGGCAACGATATATTTGTGTTTAATCGAGACCTATTTTGTCAAGAATACATTCATATTCCAGCAATAATTAATATGAAACATAAAGTACTTAAGAATGCATCAGAAAAATATCCTGTTCATTTTTACATAAAATACTTCGATAACAGCAAAAAAGAACTTCTAGTGGATGTTTATATTGAGCCCTGTGGCGACAATAGTCCCGTTCAAACAATGGGAACTGTCCAGGCTTGCTTGAAAACAACCATAATAAACAGCTCTGATGAAAATATAGAGGGAGCAAATAGTGACACTCAAGATTCTTTCGATAATTACCAGAATGGCCATCTCATAAAGGAGGCATATGAGGAGGGAGAGAAACTTCATTATGCTTTTCGTATTAGCCCGAACTTAGTCAAACATATAAAGCAAAACAGCTCTATTGGCTTCAGCTTTAATTGGCATGAGGATTCTAAAAATACATGGAAAATACACGCTGAAGATGAAGCTACAGGCAAATGGGAACTATCTGGAGGGACACTTCCTGGCTACCGCTTAACTGAATTCCCTGTTGATTGGAGTGGAATAGTAGAACATCATACTCATTTTTCATCAGATGAGGCTTATGGAAAAATGAAGACTGACACCAAATTATGTACTGGAAGCATGAAATTTGTGATCAGTGAAGATGACACTAATCATGACCAAACTTCCAAAACTCATAATTTGAAGTGCTTAGCTTCTCTTTCTGATAATGATAAGTCAGGAAATGTGGTAACAGCTGTTTGTCTAAGTGTTCGTAATGTTGAAGGAAATGATGCTCCTGCAAAAAAATCCATGGTGACTAGACTCTTATCGATGAAGCTCGCCGAGAAAAGCAAAAAACAGCCTAAAAGCAACAGCAACAGCAACAGCAACAGCAAGACCAACGTCAACATCGAACATAAACGGATATGGTGTAAGTCTAATAGTCTCGATCAAACACCATTATTTCTCGATCACTTGTCACAAAATGATGTCAGCCGTGGGTATATGAAAGTAAGGATAGCCACAGTAGCTATGAGCATAGAAGAGGAGCAGTCGAAAACAACCTGCCTTCTTGGGACAGCCTCCAAAACCAGAACAGTTACCTCTCAGAAGCTACTTCTCATTAACCCGGAACGAATAAATGGCGAAGTACTTAAACAATTACCCTCTGGTACTATACAAATGGCCTTCACACGCATAGGTGAACATGAAGTAGTCACTGCTAATTTTAACAGTCTACAGAAAGATGTCATAAACGTGTCAATGCATAACAATAATGGCATCTTTACAACTGGAAGTCCGGAAAAAAATACAGGCTCGATAACACTGAGCATTCCCCATACCTCTAATAATAATATGTATTTCGCAACCATTCAAAGTGAACGTATTAGTGTAGATGCAAAAGAACTAGCCACTCAAAAGGCGGTAGAGCTACAGAGTAATGCACTAAGCCTCCAAGGCAAAAAAGTAACAAATACTCAACGTCAGGAAATGACAGAAAAGATAATGGGAGGAACAGTAGGACCGCAAACAGGTAAAAAAACACTATTTAAAGATCCAGAAGAAAAGATTGAATCTAAAACCTGGTGGCCAAGAATGTTCGGCAGCAGCACCCCCAAAGCAATTCAGTCGAGCTCTGATCATGAGTAGAGATTTACGCCCTTGTGGTGATAAAATCACTAGCACGATGAGTAGATCGTTAAGTGTATGAAGATGCAATATTAAAACTCAAATAAGTTACTACTTGCGTAGGCATTCGCTCACCCCAGCAGCTTAGCACTCCTAAGCTGTTGGGGCTTAGCTCACTCGCCTCTGCGCAACAACTCCAAATCCTTTGGATATATAGCCGTTACCATTGAATACTTGGATAAGCGACAAACTAACTAATCTCCATAAACCTACAAGTAGTAGCTTATTGGGCTGAGATAGGAGAGAGCCCCCCACACACAACTTCAAGGGGAATGGGTATATACCCAAGAGAGATCAAGATGCATGCGCAATAATATCAAAATTGTCATTAATTCTGCTAACCAATGAAACACCAATTTTGGATACAGTTTTATAGAGTAAATAATTGGTTTTTTGTCGAAACTCCTTAAGTAGTTACGAAGTATTCATCATTTCTGGCATATTTATTCATGACCCCCATAATCGCTCAACAGGGTTCAAATTTGGCAGTAAGACGCAAGGTATGTAGCTTTAATTTTCAATTTTTTAGCTTCCTCAACCAGCTCCTTTAAGCAATGGTAGCCAACACTACCAAGAACGATATGAATAACTTCCATTGATATAAGCGAGAATCTGGTAGATGTGAGCATAGGTATGCTCAGAGACATGCTCGATCAATTGCCGTATTGACTCGTAATTCAAGCTACTTTTGCTACCACCATTTTCAGGAATCAGCTTTTCCTTTTTCAGGCAGTCATTCAGGTAGCAGTTTATGCTGGATTAGCTATTTATCAAAACTTTAACAATAGAGGATACAGGCCAATCTTAGGACTTTAACAATATCGCCGTAATACTGTCGCACTTTCGGACATAACGCTTTTTCTTATGGCGTAACTCCAAGTCTATTTTTGCTGTGGCACAGGGTAATTTTTGGCATGAACAGATAATGCAGAAAAACATCTTCAAAATAAAGCATCTTCAATGATCTTGGGTATATACCCGCAGCACGTGAAAGCGTGAGGTTATTGATTGCTCTCACTTCCCATAATCACCTACACTCATAATCTCAGGAAGCTTCGCTCGTGTGCATCTAACCCACGCCTTCAATGGTAACTGGTATAAACTACCTTAGGCTTGAAAAATCATGCTAGACCAGTGGACAATTCAGTGGATTCGTCCACCTATTGAAAAAACAGCAATACTGCTAAACAGCAAAGGTATTCGTCCCGACCAAGTGACACTGGCAGGGTTTCTAATAGGTCTGACCGCTATTCCTCTATTAGCTTGGCAGTGTTACGTTACTTCTCTAGTAATGATATTACTTAATAGAATCATGGATGGTATTGATGGTGCCCTCGCTCGCTTGCAACAGCCTACCGATGCAGGTGGTTTTTTGGATATTACTCTAGACTTTATTTTCTATTCAAGTGTCGTACTAGGCTTTGCCGTGGCCGACCCATCGCGAAATGCTATTGCGGCAAACTTTCTACTTTTCTCATTTGTAGGCACGAGTGCTAGCTTTCTTGCCTATGGAATTATGGCTGAAAAGAACTGTTTAACGCATCCCCAGTTTGCATACAAATCACTCTACTATTTAGGTGGTCTGGCAGAAGGAACGGAAACCATTCTGTTCTTTACCGTATCATGCTTGATGCCTGCATATTTTCCTGTTTTGGCATTTAGCTTTTCTTTTATTTGCATGATAACCACTATTAGTCGGATCTGGACTGGTTATAAAACAATTAAATCCTCGGCGAATAAAGTTTTTATCAGGTAAGAGTGTGTCACTTATGCTGGGAATCTAGGACCGATTCAGACTAGAACCAAGTTTCCCTGCATCGACATCCAAACCCTATGAGCTTTAAATGGCAAAATATACCTTGAATTCATGACGCGGATTTAAATTCCAAGTGCATCACAGCTTAAGCTGCTAACGCAGCCCTGTGTTCACCCATTATCAGGGCGGGTGTTTTGAAATTCAAATCTTTTCTTGGCCGAGAATTAAGCCGCATCAATGCTCGCTTCACCTCTATCATTTTTGGCGTCATTCTACTCGCCCGAGCCGACTCTGTACGCCGCCTATCTGTTCGTCCTTGTAGCTTGCCTTGCCTATAGCCACGTTCGCCAGTACTCCTTGCCAACTCACGGCTCACCGTGGACTGGCTGGTGCCAATGATCTCCGCTATCTACCTTTGCCTGCAACCGCTTTTCTTTAGTGCGGAAATCTGGCACCGTTGTTCGTAAACCAGTTGTTGGCAAGTTATCGTCATCACTTCATCTCTTACCGGAGAAAAGGGTAGGAGCTTACCTTCAGCTGGCCCTTTCTTCTACCTAGTCAAGTGATGCACTTCAGATTTGAATCCGCCCAATGTAGAAAGTCTTTTGCATTGCCTGAGACCTGCGTACTAGTCCACCATAGAAAAATACTATTCCGTTGTCGTGTTATTTGCATAACCCAGCATAACCCAGCATAACTCCAAAGCTACCACTACTGATATAGCTCAACAGTAGCAATGTATCGAGTACAAATTCATAGGAATGCCATTCTACAACAATGTGGGTCACATAACAAAACTCAACCACCAGCAAAACCGATACCTATTGAGGGTGTAGGTAGACGATAAACGATCTAAGTCTTATATATTTTCAGACAATAGGTGATTGGAGTGAGTGAGATGTCAAGCAACTTCAAGGCTAAATAGGTTTAATTCGAAAAGTTAACTACTAGGCTTCCTATCCATGACTAAGTGACTATATGTAAGGTACGGTACTTCATCAGTGACATGATCTTCCCTTGATGTTTCTTGCCACTGACTGTCATTAAAATCAGGAAAAAATGTATCTCCTTCAAAACTATGATACACACGAGTTAAGTATAACCTTTCCGCTTGCGGTAGCGCCTGTCGATAAATTTCAGCACCACCAATAACAATCAACTCATCAACACCATCAGTAGTAGCGATATCCACTGCCAATGACAGCGCATCAGAAAGACCATGGACAACATGAATACCAGCATGCCAATAAGATTCATCCCGACTAATCACGATATTGACTCTACCAGGCAGAGGCCTACCCAGCGATTCAAAAGTCTTCCTACCCATAATAATGGGCTTCCCCATAGTGACAGCTTTAAAATACTTCAAATCACCCGGCAAATGCCAAGGCATCTTATTATTCATTCCAATTGTATTATTCTCCGCCACAGCGGCAATCATCGCAACTTTCATAAACTATCCCAACACTGCTTCAGAGCTCAAAAATATGTGTAATCCTATCCACTTTGAAGGCAAGGTAGTGTTGCCTGAGCTCTCATCTCCCGTCATCACTTCTAGGCTTACGGTACTTGCTCGTTTGCAGTCTACTCACAATTTCGCCGAATTCATACACTAAGTGCGACACCCAATTTAATAAAAACGATGAACTGCGATACCCTTAGTTTTTTGCTCCAATCACGAAGTAAAAACCTATGAAGTATCAACAGCTCACCGAGGGTGATAGATATATGATAGTCGCGCTAAAATGGCAAGGATTAAGTTTTACGGACATTGCCACAGCTATCGGAAAACACCGAAGTACCATATATCTAGAATTTCAACGCAATACTTGTTGGCGGATGGCTCATATCGACCCATCAGGGCACAGCAAAGGACAAGAGCTCGACGTCGACGCTCAAGGAGAAACCAACATTTTACAGAAAAGGATTACGTATCATTAGGCAACTCTTACATAAACAATGGAGTCCTGAACAGATTACGGGTTACTTAAAACGGATAGGTGTACGTTGATTTAGCCATAAAACTATTTATCGATATATTTGGCGTGATAAAAAGAAATGCGACTTGCTATGGAAGCGCTTGCGTTGTGCTCAAAAGCGAAGACGTAAACGCTACAAGGCTTATGATAGTCGAGGCAGGATTGCCAATAAGCGCAATATAGCAGACCGACCAGCTGAAGTAGAAACGCGTGAAACACTAGGTCATTGGGGAATAGATACCGTGATGGGTAAAGTGTCTATACCCAAGTGTATTGAAGATGCTTGATTTTTTAGTGATTTTTCTTCAGACTACGTTAATGTCAAAATTCACCCTGACCCAACAGCAAAAAATAGACTTGGAATCTCGCCATAAAATATTGCGAGATGTACGAGAGTGTGACCGTATTAAAGCGATACTATTGTGGTCTGAAGGGTGGTCAATAGCTTTTATTACTCAGGCTTTGAGAAAAAGTGAATTCACGATCAGTCGTCACATCAAAGATTACATAAAAAAAGAAAAACTTAAACCTGAAAATGGTGGCAGTGAGAGCCATCTAGATGATGAACAAACTCAACAATTGATTGAACATGTATCTGAGAAAACCTACGCTCATACCCATCAAATTGTCGCTTATATTGCTGAGCGCTGGAAAATTCAATATACCGTGTCAGGTATGAATCAGTGGCTACACCAAAAAGGCTTCACCTATAAACAACCCAAGGGTGTTCCCTATAAGACAGATGCGGATAAACAGGCTGAGTTTGTCAAGCACTATGAAGAGCTGAAAGCCTCGCTACAAAAGGATGAAGTGGTTCTGTTCATGGACGCAGCACATCCAACTCAAGCGACTAAGATCACAACAGGACGGATTCGCACAGGAGTTGATAAAGTCATCAATACAACCGGTAGCCGAACAAGGCTAAATATTATTGGGGCTATTGAGTTAAATAACCTGTCAGCTGCTGTTTTTGAACAATTTGAGACAGTTAACGGCAAAGCTATTATTCAATTTTTCAAAAAAGTACGGGCTTCTTATATATCAATCATATGGTGCTTGATGGTGTTGGTTATCACCACTTAAAGGAGGTGGTTGAAGAAGCTGAAAAACAAGGTATAAAGCTTCATTACCTACCTCCGTATATACCCTCGCCTTTCAAGTTGCTACGTTGTTGGCTGCATTCACTCACCCCGATCACCTACTACTCGTAGGCTCACGAGGCTTCGCTTACTTGCTGCCTAGTAGCAATTTGAAATGCTTTGGGTATAGTGCAAATTTGAATCCAATTGGGCGACTGTGGAAAGTAATGAATGAACACGCGCGAAATAATGAATATTGCGCGAAACCGGCGGAGTTTCGACAGAAAATAAATCACTTCCTTGATGATACGTTGCCTAAAATTGGGGCTTCGTTAATCAGTAAAATTAACGACAATTTTCAGAGACTCAACTCTGCATTTTGAATTCACTTGGGTATATACAGGATAGGTACGTTAAAAATCAGTCCGAAGCACTAAAATCAGTGTATGGAACAAATGATTTGATGTTCAACACCCTAGAAAGCTTCGTAATGGCTGACAAAACTTGGCAATTTCAATTACCGTGACCAAAGTCGTTGATTACACTGGGGTCTCTAAGAAATAACTCTATATTCACCTATGGTAATATAAGCGAATATCTCTCAGACAAACAGTCAATTAAACTCTCAGGAGACAAATAATGTCAAATACAACCAATTTAGTCAAAAAACATGACATCAAGTGGATTGATATGCGCTTTACTGATTCCATGGGTAAGGAGCAGCATGTTTCCATTCCTGCCAGTGAGGTCGACAGCGAGTTTTTTGAAATAGGAAAAATGTTTGACGGCTCATCTATTAGTGGCTGGAAAGGTATCAATGAATCAGACATGCTCATGCTCCCAGATGACTCCACTGCAGTCATTGACCCCTTCACTGATGAACCTACCCTGAATATTCGCTGCGATATCATTGAACCCTCCACCATGCAAGGTTATGAACGTGACCCTCGGTCCGTTGCCAAAAGTGCCGAAGAGTTTCTGAAATCTACCGGTATAGCCGATACGGCTTTCTTTGGACCAGAACCAGAGTTTTTTATTTTTGACGATGTAAAGTGGAATACTAATATCTCTGGTAGCTCTTATGAAATTAACTCTGAAGAAGCAGCTTGGTCTTCTTCCAGCAAATTCTCTGGTGGTAACAGCGGTCATCGTCCAAAAATAAAAGGTGGCTATTTCCCTGTCCCACCGGTCGACTCTCTCCATAACCTCCGCGGAGCAATGTGTAAAGCCATGGAAGCTCAAGGCCTACAGGTTGAGGTTCATCATCACGAAGTCGGAACGGCAGGGCAGTGTGAAATAGGGGTCAAATTCAATACTCTGGTAAAAAAAGCTGACGAAGTTCAAATTCTAAAATACAGCGTGCACAATGTTGCTCACTCCTATGGTAAAACCGCCACCTTTATGCCCAAACCTCTGGTGGGCGATAATGGAAGTGGAATGCACGTTCATATGTCCCTAAGCAAAAATGGTAAAAACTTATTTGCCGGTGATGGTTACGGTGGCTTAAGTGAAATTGCACTATATTACATTGGCGGCATCATCAAGCATGCAAAAGCACTTAACGCTTTCACCAATGCCTCCACCAACTCGTACAAGCGTTTAATTCCAGGTTTTGAAGCACCTGTTATGCTAGCCTATTCCGCCCGTAACCGCTCTGCCTCTATTCGCATACCCTATGTCAACAGCCCTAAGGCTAGAAGAATAGAAGTACGCTTCCCCGACCCAACGGCAAACCCTTACCTAGCATTTTCAGCCATGCTAATGGCAGGCTTGGATGGCATCAAAAACAAATTACACCCTGGCGATGCTGCAGATAAAGATCTTTATGACCTACCGCCGGAAGAAGCCGCAGAAATCCCCACCGTTGCAGAATCTTTTGAAGAAGCATTGACGGCACTGGAGAATGATCATGAATTTTTAACCACCAACGGCGTATTCACCGACGATATGATTAATGCCTACATTGAACTCAAAAAAGTAGAGTGCCTGACCATATCCCAAAAAACCCACCCAGCAGAATTCGATCTGTATTACAGTGTTTAATCTGTTCAGAAATATGAGTAAGTAAGTCAGCAAAAAAGCATCTCTCAATACCCATTACCATTGGAATCGTGAGTAAGCGACAAACAATAGAAGCCCCATGATTTTGTAAGGCGTGGGGTAAGCGACAGCAACCAGCAACCTTAAGGGGAAATGGATATAAAATTATCACGGTAGAGCTCAAGCACATTTTCAATCAAAGGTACAGCTCGATTTAGAGGAATTTGCCTTGCAGTGAGGCGTGATATTACCAAAGAATTTGACGCTGGCAAATAAGCGAGGCCGCAAAAGCTTAGGAGTACTAAGTAACTGTGCTGAGCGCAAACTGACAATAAAGTAACAACTTCAAATCCAGCTGCTGGACTTCGTGCCTAGCATATTGACTGACTTGATTAGTCTATTTGAATATACTCAAACTATTAGCAACAGCGACCACCAACTCCACCTGATCGCTCAATAGCGTAACCAGCAATCCACTAAAGGCGCTGATTTAAATAGTACGTTACACAGAATTATTTACGGACTCTCAAACTCGTTCCGTAGCTCATAAAGATAATTAGAGAGTATCAGAATCGTTGTGTAAACCTGCAACGGACGCGTTTATTTTTTCAAAGCGCTTCTGAAGCGCTCGCAACTGAACATCCACGCTTGTTTCCACCAAGCCGATTTCACTTTCCATAATGCAGTCACCCATGGTAAGTCTCTCATCAGCAACTAGGTCAATAAAACCAACACCTGCATATTCTTCCAAGATTTCACTAACTCTACCCTTAATCATACTGTACTGACTCTGAGGAACACGAATGGTTACCTGCTTCTCATTTCGTACATGCTGCAGCGCACTCTTCACCAAACTAACAGCTACTTCTTCCTGATCAAAATCACCAATAATCTTCTTTACTCCCGTCAGCAATATATCCACCATTGATTTTTCAATGCCTGCTAGATAATTAATAGTTCTACTGACAACCGTTAATATTTGTTCAGCCTGCTCGAACTGACTTTCTTCCAAGCCTGCTAAATATCCCTTCTTTTTTTCCTGCTGGAAAGCTACTTTTGCTTTTTCAGCAATATCTACGGCTTGAGCACTGCCCTGTTCAATAACTTTCTTTGCCTCAAGATAAGTTAAGTAATCATTGCCCTTTAACATCTTGCATGCAGGATCTACACAAAGATTACTTGCTGTTAGGAGAAAAGGTGTCGCCATTGACTGTTCACCTCTTTATAGCTTTTTATTAATAGACTGAGTCCCTGCTCTTTCGAGACAATGTCACTCTGCGAACTCTTCAAATGATTACGCCAAGATCTTGGTAATTTCAACAAAAGTCTTTTCCTAAAGGCTTGAGTCATATCAGCATATACAATAGCCAAAACCTGCAAGCCATTAATCATTAAAAATGATTTAAATTTATCGGTATTCTTCCAATCAATCAAAATACTAGGAGCATTAACTTGACTAGGACGTATTAAAAATTGAGCTTTTTTTACCGCGAAATAATAAGCATCTTCACCAAGACACTGCTCCAACTTGACTCTATCATCGCGCCTGACAACAGACCTTATAACGCTTTCATTAAGGATAATGCCAATATACAAAACAAGCTGCATTAACTCTTTGCTGCTGGCTAAAGCCACTCTCTTTTCTACTATACCAAACTCATAATCAAAATCTTCATTCAACCCAAAGTGCTCTAGCAAATACTGAGACAAGTAGTTATAGCTCTGGTCTTGCTCTCGCAACACCTTCACCAATTCCGCATACTGCAGCTTCTTCAGCCAAGATCCATGAATATATCGAATCGGACATAAATTAAACTCAATAATTAGCTCCAGCAAATTATTGCTCATTGGATCTGTTGTTATCGAAGACGTTTCTTCCATTAGTCTTTCTCTATCTGCATATCATCGTCTAAATCATCTTCATCATTATTATTGGATTTTTTCCGGAACAATGAAGTCACAGACTTAAATGCTTTTTTATTAGATACAAAGAAAAGTGCGCCTAACAATACAATGCCAATAAAAAGAATAGCACTAAATATCAGTATTTTACTGTACGCGCCTGCATTCTGATCCACAGCGCGCCCTCCTGCTTGAACATTAGCTCCTACCTGACTAATTCGTCTAGCAGGAAATAACGAAACAGCAATTTTATCAAGGGCAAGCCCATCAATACTATTAGCTACTAACGTTTTTACTTTTGGAATAAAGCCTGACAATTCCAGCTCAGGTGTATACTTAACAAATACCGATGCCGACGCTGGATAGGTTATTTCTGTCAGAGAGTCAGTTTTTTGCGGTAATACTACATGAACACGTGCAGTGATCACACCATCAATCATTGACAAAGTTGACGATAATTCCTGAGACATAGAATAAGTATAACGAGCCTTCTCTTCAGTAGGAGACGAGATCAACCCTTCTTTCGGGAAAATATCGACAGTAGATAAAAACTTCTCTTTCGGGTAGCCATAACTTTTCAATAATTTAATAGCTCTTGCCACATCATCAGACTTTATTAATAGAGTAACGTTTTTATCTTTATCCTGAATTTTGTCCGTCGAAATACCACCATCCAGCAAAATAGCCAGCATTTCATTACCTTCAGATTCACCCAGTCCAGTGTACAGGTCGACCTTACACCCAACAAGAAGCAAAGCCATAAATAATATGATAAAATTTCCAAACACTGATCTAGTCATTCTACTTTTCATATGTATGCAACCCTATTGGTTACGTAATAAAGTATCAAATGCCTGAGTCCCTTTGCTAACAATCTTGCCAATAAAGTCTTCAGTGATCATCAAGTTGGTCATTGCCCATTGCGTGTCAAACATCTCACGCATACTCATCACTTCATTTTTTGGCTGCAAATTCAATTCAACCTCTCTGGCCCCATTTTCCACCTGCTCCCGAATCCCCTGCATACCTTTTAAAATCTTGTCTCCCAGAGTGCCTGGACCAGATACCACTTCGATATTTTCCCCTGCAGGCGAATCGTTATCAAACGCTTCTTTCCCGGTATCACCCCAAATACGGCTACCTACATCTTCGTTGTTTTTTACCTCTATGGAGTCCGTAAAAGCATCCCGCCCTTCACCAAAACTAGCTTGCTCGCTATCTCCAGATTGCTCAACCGGAGGCAATGCTTCATAACCTTGCTCCAGCTCAGCAAACTTAGCTGGTGGCAAAATACTTTTTTGAGACTCTCTAAAACCTTCTTCCCCACTATTTGCAAGTAGTCCAGAAAACTGCTCAGCCAACATATCATCTGGCTGCTCTGCAACAACAAAATCATTTGCTGACTTCATGCCCTTTTCTACAATACCTATTGGGTTACTAACGCTATCGGCCATTTTAGTGCTCCCTTAAGCCCTTAACATAAATTTAGTAAAGAGATAACTCTTAGCTCTTTTCCTGTTTTACTTCTCATATCAAAACTTCTATCTGTACACATCTATATAACAAGCTCACATAGAAGTAATATTATCAAACTGCTCGCCCATCATTTTAATAACACCTTCAATATTAGGCCTACTAAAAGATTCATTAATCAGAAATGAACATAAAAACAGATCATCATCCCCCTGCATACCAGGCAGCAATGTAAATCTAGTAGATTGTGAATAATGACAGCTCTGCAGCACTGCTGTTAACACCTCTAAACGATCATAACTAGATACTTTCCTAATAAGATAAAATAATACTCCATCCTCACGGGTTTCAATATACACATCACCTCGTCTCTCAAATTCTAGCTTAATAACACCACTACCACTGAAATCTAACTCTTCCAGCCCCATTCCCCGACCAGCGTCGGCAATCATCTGATCTCTCCAGTCCATAATCATCTTTCCTTTTTATAAATTATATCAATCAGGTACTGTTGTTGAAGGACCTTCAGCAGAAGCAGAATTTATTAACTTACCACTATCAGAATTGGATGACATAAGGTTAAGGTCGCCTATCACTTCGCCCACAACACCAAATCCCAACTCAACATCTAGCAACCCTTCAACTTCTTCTTCTGCCTCCTCCTCAATAAATCCGTCAAGACTTTCCTGAGACGAGGCAAGCATATTTTGTTTTGTTTCCTTATTATTAAACATTTCCTCCGGCATCAACCTAACCAGCCCAACTATCTTAGTCATAATAAATATTTTGGCAGTTAACTCTTCAACTCCCAATTTTGATGGCAGTTGATCAAAGTCAGCTTCCGTCACCCACTGTTGCTCAACTAAATTCAACATTTGCCTGAGAATATCATTACTTTTTATCTTATTTATCGTATCTTTATTATTTACAACACTGTTTTTCGGCGTATGACTACTACATCCATATTCAAAAGAATCCTTACTTTCTTTTTTATCTTTCCATATCTTTTCACCAGCTGGTGACGAAGTACTACCACTAATCATACCGAAGAGATTACCAAAGCTTTCATTAAATCTAACAGCTTTATTTACTTCTTTATCCACCATCTCTGAAACTTCACACTCCATACTTTCAATAACATCCTGGATTTGCTCAACATCGCATGTATATTCAGGAAGGTGATCTTTTAACTGGCATAATGTATTCCTAAGCAAACTGAGTTCACTTACTTGCCCTTTAAGATTTTTAATATCATTTCGGTAAAGCTCTTTATCAAAACAACCATCATTAACATCCTTCTCTATTTTATTAAGAATATCTACAGCAGTAATATCTTTATGATCAGTATCATTCATTCCATTATCCTCTGCCAAAACAATTTCACTCCCAGTCATTTATTATTAAAGTATTAAGCTACAACTTCTTCCTGACCTCCTGAAAAGTCCATCCTATTATAATACATAGCCACTTCATCACACTCATCCACTATAGAAAGAAAAATTCTTGCTGTTAATAATTCTGTAATATTAGCCTGAAGCCGCATTTTATCATTACCAGCCTGATCTACCCGAATTCCAATTTCTTTAACTCTCAAGGCTACAACCTGTTTAATATCAGCATTTTTAAATTTGGATTCTAGGTCATCAAAGAGTTTTTTCGGAGTATTAATAAACTCTTTGGATGACTCAGCCACAACTGCTTGCTTCACTATATTTGGACTTATCCGTGATGATAAATCAGCCAACCCCTTCCAAAAACCTTTATCTACAGGAGTACCTTTTTCTTCAGATGACTCTAGCAATCTTTTTAATTCATTTATATCATTAGTAGAATTTCTTACTTCCTCTTCCGTCTGCTCTATGCTCAGTACTGCGACAACTTCTTCCAGTAATTTTTTACCTGCCCCATTAAAGTCATCTGCCATGCCATCCAGAAGGTCATCTTTTTCTTCATCGGTCAGCTCTTCTTCATTACTTAATTTCTTTAAGAGACTTTTTAGAAGACTTGCTCTTTCTTCCGCAAACTCGCTGGCATCAGTTCCAGACGCACTCCCTGCGCCTCCCGCCTCATCTTTCCTTTCACCCTTATTAACTTCTCTCTCTTTTCCATTTCCAGATTTAATATTTAATTTCCGACTTTGCTTATTCCCAATATTCCTAGCAATTTCTTCAGCATCACCAACATCGGCACCAGGATTGCTAGATATAGCAGACGAGGCATTAGTTTGAGCTCTCACCACCTCACCATTCATTCTACCCATTTGAGCGCTCTTACCTACCGACGAAGGAGTTGAGCCCTGAGTGCTAGTTACCACTGCATGCTGAACTCGTGATGCACCGTCCATATTAATTCTCCCTACAAAGAAACAATAATATTTAATCACAATAAAAAGCAGCCTGCATAACTGCCGACTGCTGCTATCAACTACATGAGTACTGCTATTCACTAATCCAGAACTAATTAACCTCTGGATAAAGTTTTGAGCGTATCGAAAGTAATTCGATTAATCTCTTCAATTTTACTCTGAGCGTTCTTAACTTGATCTTGCTGTAACTGCATCCACTCATTCCAAGACTGCGCAGCATTTTCATGGGTTTTTTGAATAGCTTCATCTTCTTTTTGTTCCGCTGTTTCACCCGCTGCCGCAAACCTAAATAAACCACCAGCAGCTTGCCCAACACCAGTAAAGATAGAGTTTGCAGCCATTGCCTGCCCTTGTCTACGCCCCATATCATTCTGTAGCTTCTGCTGTCTATTTGAGTCAAGACCTGCAGCCTTGCTTTGATCTGCCTGTTTATCCTGATCAATTGTAACTTCTTTCTTGTTTTCCTGGTTCTGTTGAATGTCATCTTGCTTATCATCTAACTTTCCTTCAGACTTTTTCTTAGCAGATGCACTAGCATCTTGCTCAGCTTGCCGCTTAGCCTTCGTATTTGATTTCGCCTTATTATCAGTATTTTTGATTCTAGATGTCGTAACATCATCACCTTTACCAGAAGAACTCTTACCAGTTTTCTTCTTAGATTTAGCGCCACCAGCCTCAACACCTTCATCTGCTGCACCAGTTATGCCACTACTTTTAGAATCTGGCGTTGACTTTTTCACTTCAATGTCATCAATTTTAGAGCCTGCACTACTTTTACCGCCTTTCCCGCCCTTAGACAATTTCGTTCCTGAAGCCCCAGCTTTCATTGATAAAGCGCCGCCTGCGATAGACATACTTCCTTGAACCACATCTGCAACCAAAGTCAATACTGCGGCAGACTTTATATGATCAACTTGCTTTAACACTGACTGCTTAGCGGACTCATATTCAGCACTACGGGCTTCTCTGGCAAAACGCCTCTGCTGAACACTCATTTTATGAATCAATTCCAACACCAGAAATATATCAGCTAGCTGCTTTAAGTGCTCTTCTAAAAATGCTTTATTAGGCGAGTCAGCTATTTCTTTAGTATTCGCAGCAAGCAATAACATTTTTTGACTAACCTCAGGATAGCCTTCCAGCCTGTTCAGCAGAGAAAGCTGCTCTTTAAGTTTATCAGCACTGCCAGTAGCAATAAGAATCTTCGCTTCCTTCTCCCCAAATCCCATCCGCCCAAGCAACTGTATCGTTTTCTCACTACCAATCAATGATCCTTTTGTCGTCACACCTTTATCAACAAGACTTAGCAATTCTTTAATTTTATTTTCATCAAAGCCTATATCAATTAACTTTTTTGCTTCAGGGTTATTACTGAATAACTTCTTTAATTGACCTTTACTTAAATCATTATTACTTAAGCTATCATCACTCAACGAAAGCAACATATCAGCCTGATTGTCATCATACCCCATGCCTATCAGATCTGCTTTTCTCTGACTATACGCATCACCATGCTTTTCCTTAGCACTGGCTTGAAAAGTCCCAGTATCACTTCGTGAGCCTAGCAAGTCACCTATTTGCTCATCATTAAACCCCTGACCTCCGAGCAAAGCCTGCTTATCCCCTGTTGTCAACTGATCTTGATCTTTAAACAAGGATTCGATATAATTAGCAGCACCTCCTAATAGTTTTGTATTCCTTTGTAATACCTCTTGATCTTGTGGTGTTTGAATTCCCAATTGAACACGAACCATTGTCACTGCCGTTTCCTGAGACGCCGATTCCACGGATTTCCCCAATCCAAGCAAATCTGCACTTGCTGCCTGATGGGCTGCAGCTTGTGCCTGCATACTCATCTCTTTGGGAGCGCTTAATGAAGGCCTATGTGCTAGCGGAGAATAAGCTACAGCGTTCTGACCTGCTATCATTTGCAATTTAGCATCACCACCAATCAATCCTGCGCTGACAATTTCTTTAATCTCATCATCATTACCTATAACAGGCAATCTATAATTAACAGGCTGATTTCCTGCTCCCTGTATTCCATCTGACATAAATCGTTCTCCCATATAACTTCTTAACTTCAGGATTAAACTACCGTTAGCCTGCTTTTATATTTGCACTCAATTGTTTTTTCGTATCATCGTTACTACTCATAATAGCAGCTATTCTTGAATGTCCAGTCTGCAGCTCTTCTAATGCCGACTGCAAAGACTCCGTAGCATCATCTATCGCTTGCTGTAGACGCAACATAAAGGCCTGAATATCTTTTGACTCAGCTGTGAGTGTCGTACTTTCATAAGAATAAACACCCGTAGCAACCTGCGCAGCCCCTGATGCTATCTCCGCTGCACCTCCTGCAATCTGACCAATCTTAGATGCTACCTCCGCGACCTTAGCTCCCAGTTTTGATGTGATACCTGCTGCACCTGCTGAAGACGCTCCACCAGATGCCACAGCCAAAACAATCATTACCACCAGCACTATAGCCATAGCAAGATAACCAGCCGCCTCTTTACTAAGACCAAGACCCTCTAGCGCCGACGTCAACGGCTTAGTTATTAGTGCTCCATCCATTTCTTGATCAACCATCATAGTCGCAGAAACAACCAGAGCTGCAATCATAAATCCTGCGGCAACCGCTCCTACCCCAGAAGCAATCATTACCACTGTAACAACAGCCATAACAGCCAACGCTATATAACTAAATATCTTTGAAATAAAGCTAGCATTTGCAGCCTCATCAGCTTTTTTAACGGATTCTTTGAGTTTTGCTATTGACTTTTTACTCATCATCTCCTTCTCGGCCATCCCAATCTTTATAGTCTCCTGATCAAATACAAGTCGATTATCCTGCATTTTACCCTGAAGAGTACTTAACATAGTTGTCAACATATCAGTATCCCAAAGTTGATCACCTTTGAGAATTAGACTGGAAATTTTCTGATAATCACTTTTTATTTCGTCGACTAGCCCCTTTGGACCATTAGTAAGAGCATTAACTCTAACTGTAGCATCAGCAAAACCATCCTTTCCGAATGTAAGATTAAATACTTTTTCAGCTTGTTTTAAACCTGCTTTCTGATCATCAGTCAATTTTACAGAAAGACTACCATCAACATTTTTCGTATCACCAACATTTTTAACTTGTCCATCAACTGATTGCCAAATACTTTCCCATGCTTCGTCAGCGGACTCCGCCTCACTAGATAAAGGTGTCGTAATCAGTTCTACTAATTCACTCTTAGTTGACTGGTCAAGCTCCTTCCCTGTCATAGTTTCTAATTTTTGAATCCCCAGTATAACTTTAACGTTATCTTCCAAAGCTTTGACTTCAGGACTTAACTTTTCACTAACGTTTTGAAGATCTTCCTGCTTAATACTTGTAGCCCCGCTCTTTTCGGACAGTTTTTTAAACGTTTCCAGATTTGCGCCCTTTGCTGCGCTTGCCACCGGCTGATCTAAACGGTGCTGAAACTGTAACTTATTTTCCTGCCCTATATCACGACGAGACTGCGATGAGGCTTCATCGTAACCTCTCTTGACACTATCCTTTACAACATTATCTGCCGGCAAATGCCCTATATTATCTTGGTTTACAACACTATTAACACCTGACTGTCCTATAGATGACATACTGTACTCCTAAATCAGTTAATTCAAAAAATCATTCAAAATTTGCAAGCATGCCTTCTGCACGCTGCTTTTCCTGTAAATATTCAGGATTATTCCCAGCCCATTCAATAGCCGTACTATAAGAATGCTTCGCCTTTTCATCATCTCCCAAGGCAAGGTGACAATCACCAATGTAAACTAGAGGTCTAGGATCGTCAGAATCAAGAACATTAGCTAATGAAAATATTTCTAGCGCACCCTTAAAGTTTTTTAAAACTTGCAGGCATGCACCTAACCCCATAAAATATTTTTTATTAAAATGATCATAAAAGCATAGAAACTGAAATATTTTCAATGACTCATCATACTTACTACTTTGATAAAGACTATGAGCTATTGAGTAAATTGCCTCCATTGATTCTTCACTAATATTTTTCAAACTTTTGAACGTACCTCCTTTACCGAAGAACTCAAATGCTTGACCTTCCATACCGTCATCACCATCTGCCATTAACTTTTCAATATCCACTTTTACTTCTCCTTATATTAAAGTAGAACAACATGAACTATATTTACCTAAGATTCTGTATTACTGCATTCAGTGATTGATAATACTTGTTAATAAAATTAGAAAGCATTTCAAATGACTGATTATATTTATTTATCGTTTGTTGCAACTTCGTAGTCTCAAGCTGCGACTGACTGGTTAACGCCTCTATTTTGGCTTTCAATCCTTCTATATCAACATCCCAGTCTGCTGAGTTATGTGACAAACCGTCAAGAGTTCCTGTTCTGTTTGTACGCTGGTATTCAGCTCCCAAGCTCTCCCAGTAGGATCTAAATTCATTACTAAATAAAGAATTCCCACTGGTACCTGCATTAGCTTTTTGCTCCTTGGCCCTAGTTAACCAAACGTTTGCTGTTTCAAGCTCTTTATTTTTTTGCTGAATCGAGGCAATTTGTTCCCGCAACTGAATTTCTATTATTTCAGCTCGCTCACTTAAAATAGCCGTGACTAAAGCATCAAGACTGAGATTTGCAGGGTCCAACTGCGGATCAAGGCCGTCCAAGGGCAAAGTAGCTGCAGCTTTGGGCTGTACAAAAGCACTAATAGCCATAGCTCCGGGCCCTATATACTCATCCTTCTGCCAATTGCTGGGATTACTCACTTCTGACATCATTGCAACCGGTGCCCTAGTTGCCACCAGTTTTTTAGCAAGAGCACTAAGCGGCCCAGATTTTTGCAACGCATTCAGGGTTTCTTTATTGGCCGAATTAAACTCAGCTGATGATAAAAAATTATCAGCATTATTGCTATCTTTCATTGCTAACCATGCATCCAACTGACTATCATTGAGACCCAGCTCTTTTCGAAGATTAGCACGTAAATCAGGCTCAACAATAATGGGAGAACTATTTATGTCGTCACCTTTTGTAAGTGACACCAAAATAGGGTTAATATTTGTATCTGAATTTTCCATAAACAGGATCCCTGCCAATTCTAGACCTGCCATTTTGTAGCAGGATAAAAATACATTCCTTCTCCTTTATTACCTAATTACCTTTTCTTTTAATTGATTTTAATAAGTAGATATAAAGAATCACGAAACCTATACATTTAACTGTAGATCAAAAAAACCAAACATCGTTAAATAAATCTTACTTTATTTCAAATAATAAGATCTATTCCCATGAAAAGTAGCCAGCTAGTATAAGATCAAATATTTTTTACCGGAAATATTATAAATGTATACTACTCTAGTCATCATTGAACATGATTTATTTTAAAACCATATTCTCCACTCTTGGATTATGCTAAAATCTGAATACGTGACTAAAAATCAGAAATAACGATCTAGACCAAAAACAGCGTTTTGCCTACAAGATAAAATACGCTTTGCTCGGTATTTCACCTATTGGGTAAGTTTTAGTAAAAGTTGAACAGCTTGACATTGAATTTCATACTCCGACAATAGGTCCTATTTCATCAGCTATGTCATAAATCAGACAACAACTCTAAATAAAATCCTGCACTCTGCTAACAAAAGTCATGGTATTCCTAATATTGAATTTATTCGAGTATACAGTGATCTGCTGGCAACAGATAAAAGATATTTTGATGCCATAGAAAATATTCGCAACGATGACCGGTTCAAACACTTCATGGAAATTAGGAAAGTGACATTTTCCAGTCGTTTACGGCAGAGGCTTGATAAACATTATCGCACTCATGTCCCTTATTAATTGCACGATGCGTAGGTTATCGTTAATCTTAATTCTCCAGTCAAAGCCCTCCCGAGTAGACTGGATAAACGCCGTAACATTGCCCTTGATATTTATGCTTCCCCATGGACAACAGTGACACCAAAAAGAAATATGTCGTCTACATATAAATATCATGATGGCTATATACCACTATCACCGCCTACTTAGGGCAGTAATGTTTGCGTCTTGACTGCGATCTAATTACTAGCTCTCGGCACTCACAGAAATAATTCATGTCCTTTTTGAAGCAGGCGTTTACAGAGTAAGGCGCATCGCCAAAACTCTAGCCCTGATAAGGCTTGGCAGCGTCCATAATGCCGAGAATACCAGCAAGGAAGTGGCACGTAACAGCGATATGGTTCACATCATCAAACTCAACCCCAGCAGAACTTATACGATATATTAGTTTTTCACTTGCTCATATACTCAACAGGAAATAGCATGAAATTGTGCCTATATGAAATAATAGTTGATGTCTTTTATTAATGTTTGCTATCGTGATTAAAATTCATAGTAAGTAAAAGCTAATACAGAATTTGCTGAAAAAAGTATCTACCAATACAGATGGTATGGCTATGCTAAAAACGTTATCAACTCGCATCGCATTGGAACGCCCCAAAACAGTTTATGCGGCTATATTGTTTCTAGTGCTAGCATGCACTGCCATGATTCCCTTTTTGAATATCGATACCGATCCTGAGAACATGCTCTCAGAAAACGACCCTGCCAGGATATTTCACAACGAAGTAAAACAACAGTTTGTTATGCCAGATATGATCGTAGTAGGTGCCGTGAATGAAAAAAGCATCTATAACTTACAATCGTTAAAAGCATTAAACATTCTGTCAGAGCAGATTTTGAATTTGGACGGCGTCATTAAGCAAGATCAAATGGCTCTTAATACCGTTGATAATATAACTCAGCAAGGGTTAGGCACTCTGCGCTTTGAGTGGTTAATGAAAGAAGCACCCACCACCCAAGCTCAGGTGGATGCTGTGCGTAATGCGGTAAAACGTTTACCCATGTTGAACAATACTCTGGTGTCCGGAGACGGAAAGGCAGCAGCCATTTATGTGCCTATTACCGCCAAGGATATCAGTTACCGCACAGCAGAATCCATTAGAGCTCTGACCCGTACCCTAGACAGTCATGATCAATATTTCATCACCGGTCTCCCGGTCGCAGAAGATCAGTTTGGCGTTGAGATGTTTGTGCAAATGGGTATTGCTGCACCTTTGGCAGGATTGGCTATTTTCCTTTTAATGTGGTTTTTTTTCCGCAGCATCCCATTAGTAATCGCACCCATGATTGTCGCTATGTCCACCGTGTTAATTGTTATGGGCCTGTTAATTGGCATGGGATTTACGGTTCACATCATGTCATCGATGATTGCTATCTTCCTGATGCCCATCGCCGTGGTAGATTCAACCCATATTCTTTCCGAATTTGCAGATCGTTTTCGTCCTGGTGAAGACCCCAAAAAAATTATCTCGTCCGTTATGAAGCACCTGTTTACACCTATGCTGTACACCTCCATTACTTCTTCGGTTGGTTTTCTATCATTAATGTTGACCCCTATCCCCCCTGTGAAAGTCTTTGGTGCTTTTATTGGCCTTGGTATTACCCTCGCTTTTCTGCTCACTATATTATTTATACCAGCGTATATTTCCCGCATGAAACCGGAAGCACTGGCATCTATGCAGGCAGCCATGCATCGATTGGACGACGGTGGATTGTTAGGCCGATGGTTGCCAAAACTTGGCCGTCTAACAATAGGGTCGCCATATGTGATACTACTGGCTTTCTCTGGGCTGTTTGCTGTCAGTGTGATTGGCGTTACCAAGATACAAATAAATGACAATCCGGTAAACTGGTTCAAGGCCAATCATGAAATTCGTGTGGCCGACAAGGTTATGAACGAGCACTTTGCCGGCACTTACGATGCTTGGCTGGTACTTAAAAATAACGCTAACCATAATGTAATGAATAGCTTTCTAAAAGCTTACCACTCGATCATAGCAGAGGTAGATAGCGATAATATTGACCCCATGCATTTTGAAGAGTTGCTGCCAAAACTGGAAAACCATAATCTATCATCCTACCTAAGTCAGCTAGCTAATCGTTTGGATGATCGTATATTTGACTCCGATAATAAAGATAGTTTGTGGCTTGAAAAATTATTAACGCTAACGGAAAAAACGCAGGAATCTTTACGCGTTTTCCAAAATCCAGCTGTTTTGAAATGGATGGCATCTTTACAACAATCATTAGTAGACAGCGGCCTCGTTGGCAAGGTTAATGGTCTTCCTGATATTGTAAAAACGGTAAATCGTGAACTGCACAGTGGTGCAAGCACAGATTTTCGGTTACCAGCCACGGCCAATGGTATTGCTCAAACATTATTGCAGTACCAGTCGTCCCACCGTCCCCAGGACCTCTGGCATTTTGTCACCCCAGACTACCGCCGAAGTCTAATGTGGCTGCAACTTACCAGTGGCGACAATCATCACATGTCACAGGTGGTTGATTTTGTTGATAATTACATATCTGACAACCCATTACCAGAAGGCTTAACCCTTGGATGGGCAGGTAAGGCGTACTTAAACATTGTCTGGCAAAACGCCATGGTAAACGGCATGATTGATAGCCTTTTGTCTTCGTTTGCAGCGGTATTTCTCATAATGATATTACTGTTTCGATCAGTTAAGTATGGTGTGCTGGCCATGCTACCACTGACTTTCACAATCACTTTTATCTATGGCCTAATTGGTTTTATAGGTAAAGATTACGATATGCCCATCGCAGTATTGTCGGCATTAACTCTGGGATTATCCGTAGATTTCGCCATTCACTTTTTAGAGCGAGTTCGAGAAATTCACAGGCAGACAAATTCAGTGTCCGAAACCATGATGGATATGTTCCAAGAACCGGGACGTGCTATTGCCCGCAACGCTATCGTCATAGCCGTAGGATTCACTCCTCTATTGTTCGCCCCTCTTGTACCTTATATCACTGTCGGTATTTTTCTGGCCAGTATCATGGCAGCATCAGCAATAGTAACTTTAATGTTATTACCTGCGGTATTAACCACCGGCAAGTCATTCATGTTCAAGCCATAATGGCTTTATTACGAGTTCTACATTATGAAAAGCACAATAAAAAATACGCTTACCGTGATATGGCTTATAAAAGGTCTTTTACATACTCAGGCTTGGGGAAGCGCCGACTTAACCAATGCCGATGACATTGCTAAACAAGCAAATATTGCGTCTTATTATGCAGGGAAAGATGGTCGAGCAGAAGCCAGAATGACAATCATCGATAGTCAGAAACGTGAGCAGATCCGGCAGTTTACCATTTTACGTAGAACTCAGGATACTGGAGGCAAACAGGATATGCTGGTATTTTTCAGCCGCCCTAGTGATGTTAAAAACACAGTTTTCCGCGTTACTCGACAACCAGGCAGTAATGATAATCGTTGGCTCTATTTACCTAGCCTTGACTTAGTTAAACGAATTTCAGCCGGCGATCAGCGTACATCGTTTGTTGGGTCCGACTTCTTTTATGAGGACGTTTCTGGCCGTGATCCCACAGTCGACACCCATAAAATTTTAGAAACAACAAAAGAATCTTATGTATTAAAAAGCGTTCCCAAAAATCATGGAACCGTTGAATTCAGTTACTATACTAGTTGGATTGACAAAGAAACGCTGTTACCAACAAAGGTAGAGTACGCTGATAGTCGCGGAAAAATATATCGGCGCATGGTAGTTCAAGAAGTCAAAGTAATCCAAAAACACCCCACTGTACTTCGTGCCACTATCAGCAATCTGGAGAGTAACAGCAGTACTCAGATGCAGATACGCGGAATTAGTTATGATCTGGGACTACCCATATCAATCTTTAGCGAACGCAGTCTGCGCACACCTCCAACTAAGTGGTTACGAGGCAAGTAAACATGCCTTCTATACTCATCTTCTTTGAACTTGCTATTTTGTTGGCCACACTCATTAATCAAAGAAATTCAGTAAACCTAAAGCTCTGGAGCTTTATTAATTTGCCGTCGCATAGAAACTTTAAACTCATTGAATATAGAATATGTCTTCACTTTATCCTGATACTGATTGTAGGCTTCCCTTACTTAGTGCTCGCAGATAGTGATTATTTAGGAGACGACAACTGGACCTCAAGCTGGGAGGACGACACAGCTTCACCATGGTATTGCAAAGGTTTTATTGAGAGTGCTTATGGTAGACGATTACAAAATGACTATGCTATCAGCAAGAGTGATACACTGAGTGAAATCCGTGGTCGTCTAGAGATTGAATATACATCAGACTCATTCCATCTGAACGCCAAGGTAGATGCGTTGCACGACGATGTACTAAAAAACAGTAAATGGCAACCTAGAGAGCTGTTTCTGTCGTTCAGTCCAACAGACCGGATGGATATCAAGGCTGGCAGACAAATCATGACCTGGGGGACCGGAGATTACGTTTTTCTCAATGATCTTTTCCCCAAAGACTGGCAATCCTTCTTTTCCGGTAGGAGTGATGAGTACTTGAAGGCGCCATCAGATAGCTTAAAAGCCAGCTGGTTTGCAGACCGCTTCAGTGTAAACCTAGTCTGGTCGCCAAAATTTACGCCCGATAACACATTAACTGGTGAGCGCTTTTCATTTTTCAGCCCAGTAGCTGACGGCAACATCGCGCCAGATCCCGCATTAAACCCCAAAGAACCTTCTGGCGGCACTTGGTCTGCCCGTCTAACTACCAGCTATCAAGATATAGAATACGTATTTTATGGTTATAAAGGTTACTGGACCATGCCGCTAGGCATAAACAACCAGGGACGGATGATTTACCCGAAAATGAACAGTTTTGGTGCAAGTTTGCGAACTGCTGTAGGCAAGGGTTTGTTGAGTTCAGAATTTTCTTGGTATGACAGCCAAGAAGACCGCAAAGGCAGTGACCTAAACATTCCTAACTCTCAGCTACGCTGGCTGCTTGGCTACGAGCAAGAAGTTGTCGCAAACCTGACTGCTAGCGTGCAGTATTATTTAGAATCTACACAGAACTACGCAGCGCTAAAAGAAAATTCACCACATCCGCAGTATTTACCAACACAACATCGCCAACTTCTTACCCTTAGGTTGAGCTGGCTGACATTACAGCAAAAGCTGATCTGGTCTATATTTACCTTCTGGTCACCCAGCGATAGAGACGCTTATCTCAAACCCAGTATAACCTACCGAGTAAACGATAACTGGTCTGTAGCGACAGGTGCAAATATATTTTGTGGTAATGAAAAATACACTTTCTTTGGTCAGCATGAAAACAACAGTAATGCTTGGATACGGGTACGATTCAGCTATTAAGAAAAGGGCAATAAATAGATTGAAAACTCAACATAACCCAACAAAATCAATTATCTTCTGATACAGTTTCGACATGCAAAAAACACTTCGTCTCAGCCACTGATCTAAATAGTACAATTCTGCGTAGCCCAAATGGCATATGAACGTTGCTGAAATGATCATATTGCCGCCCTTACTCTATACCTTTAACACAGGACGCCCCAGTTTTTCTCTACTGACTATGTTTCTGCGATCACTCTTCGATGGTATCAATTATTCAATGCACAGTTGAATCAGCACTTATAACCTTAGAGGTGGGGGGGTAGGCTACAAACTAGCGCAACCATATGAGCCTACGAGTATTAGGTGAGTGATAGCAGTCAACAATTACACACCTTCGGGTATAGAGACCTCTGTTTCGCAAGCTTTGTCACCTTTAGCTCTACGGAGAAGTCCCATAAATCTCCTCGGTGGGACAATTCCGTCCACGACTGATCTGAACACTATCTGCGAAATCAATGAATTAGCAGAGCCCCCCTGATGCAGTATTATGAGCGCCGAAGAAACTTCCCGGAACAGGCTAGAAAGTGACAAGAAATCTCTTTATGATCAAATTCTCAAAGTAATTGGATGCACATATTAAATATGTACGATTAAACATAATTATTTACAGGCTAAATTAAACCCCCAGTCCAAAACTTCAACTCATTTCAACCACACCTTACTGACCTATAATACGCTGGATTAATATAATAAGTGCAATTGACTGAAATTTTATAGGTGAGCCAGCTGCCGGTATATTTGTAGCTATCACACTAAAAATGGAAGCCAAGAATGAGTACTCAAACCAGGCAATACAAGCAGCTGACTCAAGGGCAACGGTATCAGATTGAGGCTCTTCTTGGAACAGACTACATGCAGAAAGAAATCGCAGCGTCAGTAGGTATCAGTGAGAGTGCTTGATCACGAGAGTTTAGTCGTAATGCCAGTGATGATGACTACGGTGCTGAAAGCGCCCACACACTAGCCACTCAGCGTAGAGTAACAGCTACAAAGTTCAGCAAAACAGATGAACGATACACGCCCATAATAAAGAAATGGCTATTGCTTGGTTGGTCTCCTAAAAATATCAGTTTCCGGATGAAGGTGGAAGTGCCCGGCATCGCACTCAACCACACCACTACTTATAAACGCGTTGCTACTAACAAAGTGCGCGGAGGCTCTTTGTATAAAAATCTACCTCGCTTTGGCAAGAGGCCTGCAAAGGTGGTAAGCGTAAGGCTGGACGTATCACGATCCCAGACCGCGTCGATATTTCCGATCTGCCCGCAATTGTTGATCTGCGGTCTCGTCTAGTAGATTGAGAGGGTGATACGATTTATGGACAGGACGCCCATCTGGTGACCCTTGTAGACTGCAAGAGTCGGTTAACTTTAATAGGGAAAGTTGATACAAAACACGCCGAAGTTGTTGCTGAAAGTATGATCAAGCTTCTGAAGCGGGTGTCATCGATCTGCACAATCACCCTATATAATGGTGGTGAGTTTGCAGCCCATAAAAAGGTAACAAAAGCAATGAATGCCAATATCTACTTTGCCAAGCCTTATGCTAGTTATCAGCGGGTAACTAACGAAAATACCAATGACATCATTCGGAGAACCTGGCCTGAAAAAATGGCGTTGAGTCATCTGACAAAAGACGATGTGAGGACAATGGAAATATTGATCAATACCCTGCCTAGGAAAGTTTTAGGAGGGTAGACGCCACTCAAAGTCTACACAGGACAGTCGATTGCACTTATTGCTTGGATCCAGCACTCTCTAAAGCATCCACTATCGTCTGGACAGTAAGTTTCTTAGTGTCATTGACTCCTGGCATCGCACTCGTCTGTTTAAGTATTTCCACAGTTTTCTTAGCAGCGACTTCCCCCTCAATAAATTCGCTCGAAATCATTCCCTCACCACCTGATAAGCTATACTCGGCCTCCTCATTATGCTGCATACCAGTATCTTCATTAATATTATTATTGCTGTCAGTCTTGTTTCCGTCAGCATTATGGCTCTCAGTATTGTGGCCATTAGCACCGTTATTGTTGTTAGTAATATTGTTAATCACAATCAGAGGGCTTCCCTTTGGCGCCATGGTGTTTGGCCCCATCCAATGTGCTGGCGTAGCATGCTGAAACAAACCACCGTCTACTCCAGGCAAATTATGTAAATTGGCAGTATTCGGAACCACTCCTTGCCCATTTGCCTGAACGCACTGATCTACAAAATTCTGAGCCAAAGGAATATTCATTAATTGTGCTGGATTCTGTGCCCGACTGGGAGATAAACTCGACAAGTGTGTTGCACAACCATTCATAAATCTATTAGCCGTCTGACCAGGCACACCCATCGCAGTTACTGCATCGTATACACCACCAAAACCTGGCCCAAGATACCCAGGCTTTAAACGTGGAGGTGGGACTGGCTTAACGCCTTCTGGAAACTCCAACTTTCCTCCGGAAAAGTCTATAGGCCGCGCAATAAATTCCCCCTCTGCCTGCTGTTTATATATACCATCTTTCGCATCCTCTTCTGCATCCTCTTCTGCAACCTTTTTCGCATTATTTTTCGCATTATCTGCTATACTCTCTGCTTTTTTTCTCTCCTCGTCCCCAGACAAATCCACTCCCTCGCCCTTCTTAGCGTCAGCAACATTGCTCTCTGTTTTCTTTTGATCATTTTCCTTTTTATTTTCTGGCTGATTTGCCTCCTGACCTCCTGCACCAGAGTCATCTAGCTCGTTATCACTCGCTTCAACAAAAGACCACGTATATGCCATCAAACCCATAGTAAAAAAAGGAATACCTAAGATCCCAGGAGGTATAGCCAATAATACAGTCCCTAACGTAAATAAAGCAGCCCCACCAAACATATAACCCCTGTGATGGTGCGGTTTCGACTTTACGCTATCCGATCGAAGCGCATTCTTTACTTTCTGAAAAATACTGGACTTAGGTTTACCATATATATCTGTTGCCGTCTCCTTGTCATCAGGTTGTTCACCCAGCCCATCTACTTCTTGCTCTGGCATATCTATATCTAGCTCTTCTACCAGCTGATCATCTGCGCTTGGTTCGTTTGCAGACGAATTATGAGATAATGCCTCTTCATCAGTCGTTACGCTTCGGTCACCTAGACTAGTCTGATGCATAGCACCACTATTTCTAGGAGTCTTATTTTCAACATCAACCGGCTTAGGACCCCCAGCATTATCTGGTGCCACTGTATGACCCGCTTGCGAAACTAACTGCCCACCACTTGATCCATCTATTTTACTATTCATACGAAATCCATATCCTAAAAATAAACGTTCTACATACAAAGTTTAGATTAAACACCAGAAAAAGCATTTATTTTTATTTTAAATGTATTATCACGGCTTTAACCAAGCCAGCTTCACCAACACTTTTATGAGTTTTAAAAGATTATATACCCCCTTACAATTAAAGATGCTTGACCTTGAGCTATTTTCTACACTCTTCGCTTATAATACACGTCACACTCACCACACAACAAAAAGCAAGATTAGAATCACGCCATAAAAAATCGTGTCATGTTCAAGAGTGCAGCCAAGTTAAGGTGGTGTTACTGACGTCGGAAAGTAGATTATCTAAACGCCATATTATACTTTAATTCAAGGTAACTCTAAACTAATGAGAGGCGTGCAGCGTACCCACAAGAATTTGCCACCTTAATACACTCACTCATCATTTTGCTTCATCCACTGTATTTTTATTACAATTATTGCCTCATATACCCATCTCCCTTGAAGGCGCTAGGGTCGTTAACCACTCTCACTCTCCCCCAATAACCTACTAGAAATTTCATGCGGCCTCGCTCGCTTGCTTCCTGCCAACGCCTTCAATGGTAACGGATATATAACCAAAATGCAGGCTAGAACAAAGATCTCAACACTTTATTCCTTATGGGAATATATCGCATCTATTTTATAATCAAAAAACCCACTACAATCAAACGGCAGATATACGCACAAGATCTTAGATATCTATTTTTAAGTAGCTTTACAAAAGCCATAGAATAATCTAAAAACCCAGTTCGGCGAAGAATTTAAAGCTTTCTGGAAATATTATTCAGAAAATCAAAATACTTCATAAAACCCATTAATACTCGGCCTTATAAAAACAAATGCTTGAAATATTATATATCCTTGCAGTCACGGTAGAGGCCATGTCTGGTGCTATTACCGCCGGAAAAAAGAACATGGACCCTTTTGGAATCCTAATCATCGCCAATAGTACAGCTTTTGGCGGGGGAATAGTACGAGACGTTATTCTTGACAATCACCCTCTAGTATGGGTAGCTAATCCTAACTTAATTATTATAACATCCGCAGCTGCGCTGCTTATTATTGTTATACGACCATGGGTACACTCCTTATCAAAAGCGTTTCTAACTCTTGATGCTATTGGACTCATTACTTTCAGCATTATAGGCGCATTGCAAACCCTCAAACTAGGCCACGGTTATATTCTAGCGTCCATAATGGCCGTTTTTACCGGAGCCTTTGGCGGAATTATCCGTGATATATTTTGCAGCCAAGTACCTCTAGTATTCAAACATGAACTATACGCCAGTATTGCTTTCTGCTCTGCTTGGCTTTATATAGTATTATGTTGGACACCTATGACCCACAGCTCTTGCATTATCACAACACTTCTAATAGGATTTTCTTTACGAATTGCAGCCATTCATCTGAAACTAGGACTACCAAAATACAACTTTAACCAACAAGCAAGCAAGCACCATAGCACCAGAAAAGATAGTGATCCAAGCGTATGACAGCTTATACTACCACACTTCCTATACCCGCTTCCAACACAGGTAAGCGAAGCCCTATGATCCTATGCTATAAGTAGTAGATAACTGATTTGCGTAAGAACAGCTAACAACACACGCTTCCAACGGAAACGTGTATAAACACCTCTAATGAAGGTTTATATATGAGCTTTACATCCATTCCTTCCGGTAAGGATCTTCCCAACGATATCTATGTAATTATCGAAATCCCTGCTAATGCTGCCCCTATAAAATATGAAATTGATAAGGATATGGATGCGCTGATGATAGATCGCTTCATGTCCACCCCCATGTTCTACCCTGCTAACTATGGTTTTATCCCTAAAACCTTGGCTGATGATGGCGACCCCTTGGATGTATTGGTGATCACCCCATACCCAGTCACTCATGGCTCAGTAATTCGTTGTCGTCCGGTTGGCATGTTAAACATGTCTGATGAGAAAGGTCAGGATGAAAAACTAATTGCTGTACCACACAACAAACTCACCCCACTTTACAATAATGTGAAAGAGTACACTGATCTACCTGCATTACTAATCAAACAGATTGAGCATTTTTTTAAAAACTACAAAGATCTTGAAGAAGGCAAATGGGTCAAAATTGACGGCTGGGAAAAGACCAAGGCGGCATGCAGCGTGATTATCAAATCAGCAGCCAACTATAAAAATTAAAAATCACACTATAGAGCTGCGTCTGAAAAACACAAATCTCGCTCGCACCTATACACCCAGCAATTAAAGGTGTGAGTAGACTACAAACGAACGATTCCCAGTAGCAGCTGGATAATAACATGTAAATAAACCGGCTACATTTACAAGCCTCACCAAGCGACTATACAATAAATCAATATCTTTCTTTGACCAAGCAAAAAAATAATCTACACTGAACTATTGACAATAATCTATTAATCTAAGCAAACAAAATCAAAATAAGAAGGCTTCCATGCTTAACTACATTTATCGCTACCTACTAGCAGTGATTCTGACTCTTTTATCTACCTACGCACTGGCAAGCATTGGCAAGATAATGAGCAATACCCCACCAAAAGATGCTACATTCCTACCAGTAGAGGAAGCATTTTCAGTAACTGGGCGCATAGACGGTAATTACGCCTATATTGATTTTAACGTAGCACCAGATCATTACCTTTATAGAGATAGCTTCATATTCTTCGAAACATCAACAATACAGCCCTTCGGACAACCGCTATATCCAGCAGGGCAAACAAGGTTCGACCCTAGCTTCAACACGTTTCTTAGAGTTTTCCCGAATAGCATCACCATCAAATTACCTGTAAAGATTTCAGGAGACAAACCGGAAATACTAATTAGCTTTCAGGGTTGTGCAACCGCAGGTCTTTGCTACCCCCCACATAAGATCTCCGTGCTACTGACAAAAAGCCTCTCCACCGATAATGACTTGACCAGTTCAAACTCCACAGATAAGAGATCAACAGTATCCGACGAGCACTACTATACAGATCAACTAAAAACATCTGGCACTTTGCTTGCAATATTCTTGTTTCTTTTAGCAGGCATAGGCCTCAGCTTTACACCCTGCGTACTTCCCATGATACCAATCATATCCAGCCTTATTCTGGGAAAAAAGAATATCAGCCGCTCCAAAACCACAAAGCTGACCTTGACGTACATTTTGAGCATGTCTACCACTTTTGCTATAGCCGGAACATTGACCGGTTTCTTTGGGGCAACATTTAATCTTCAGGCCAAACTACAGTCCCCATGGCTTATAGCGCCATTTTCATTTATGTTCATAATTCTAGCGCTTAGCATGCTTGGACTCTTTGAACTGCAACTACCTACATTCATACGCGACAAATTAAGTGGCCCCCAAGAAAAACAGGGCAGCCTAGCCAGTGCCGCATTACTAGGTATATTTTCCGCATTAATTGTATCGCCCTGTGTATCAGCACCTCTTGCGGGCTCACTAATCTATATCAGCACTACAGGTGATGCATTTCTTGGAGGGATGTCTTTATTTGCTCTTGGCATAGGCATGGGAACACCATTGATGGCTATTGGCCTAGGAGGGCCTCATATTCTACCCAAGTCAGGAAACTGGATGAATCACGTTAGAACATTTTTTGCCATGTTACTACTCGGAGTAGCAGTATGGATGCTAGACAGGATTATAGAACCTCAAATCATGCTAGCTCTGTGGGGAATATTACTAATAACCTCTGCTATTTTCCTCGGAGCTCTGAGCGTCAACAAAGAACAAGAAGGGTACCATGCTTTCAGACAGGCAGCTGCGCTGACCTTACTAATCTACGGTATTTGCTTAGTTATTGGCTTCGCTAAAGGCAATAGCAACCCATTCAAACCTCTAGCCTCATTAGAGCACACGCAATCGGAAAATATTTATTCCACCCCAACCTTTCAAAGTGTTACCACGCAAGCAGCACTTACCAGCGCATTAGCTCACGCAGCCTCGCAAAAAAAATCTGTCATAGTGGATATTTACGCTGACTGGTGCGTGTCATGTGCAACAATCGAGAAAAGGCTCTTAACATCGCCACAAATCACACCCTTATTAGCTCCACTCACTTTGATCAGGCTTGATATCACAGACTATACCGATGAGCATAATAAGTTTCTAGACAAAAACCAAATTTTTGGCCCTCCGGCGCTTCTTTTCTATGATTCAAAAGGAAATAATCAATCTCACCTCAAAATCACTGGAATACCTTCAATAATTTTTTTACAAGAAACACTATCTCTATTGGACAAAATGTAACCTTATGAAATCTCAGCATAACCAAGTACTTTAACCATCATTACACTTTTCCAATTTTGTAAGCCGTTATAAATATTACTAGCAGTCTGCCGGACTTAACCAACAAAAAAGAAGAAAAATTTTGACTAAAGCAATCATTATGATTGCTTTAGTCAAATAATGATTCTATTGAATGCAAATCAGTATAAAAAGGACAGTGGGTACACAGCATTAAGTCAGATAGACTGTCGAACTTGGTTTCAAGCCATAAATTGTAATTTATTTGGATTGGATCTTCTGGCTAAATGCACCGGTTACTTTGATAAAAGACAATACCTGTCAACAACGTGGGTAAGTGAAAGTAGCAAACCGTCTAATTCCTCAAGAGGTAATGGATATAACTTTTGTTAAAGTGTGATAACATGCATAAGCTGGACTATTCTCCTAAAATCCTGCATAATTCCTCCTATCAATAAGGATTTCTATGGCCACCATACTCGTTCTACACGGTCCAAACCTGAACCTCTTGGGTTCCCGTGAACCCAGTGTTTATGGTATGGCAACATTAAAACAAATTAATGAAAACCTTGGAAATATGGCGGACAAACAAGATCATCATATATTGACATTTCAAAGCAATTCTGAACAAGCCCTAATCGAGAAGATTCATAGCGCTCTAGGTAAGCATGTAGAGTTCATTATAATAAACCCCGCAGCTTTTACACACACCAGCATTGCACTTAGAGATGCTTTACTTGCTGTATCAATTCCCTTTATCGAAGTACATTTATCCAATATTTACAAAAGAGAAGCTTTCAGGCATCACTCCTACTTCAGCGATATTGCCGAAGGTGTAATAAGCGGGCTAGGTCCACAAGGTTATGAACATGCTCTTGCATCTGCGATTGAGAAACTACAACAATGACCAAGCATTTTACAAAACCGGTACACTTGAACTATACGCCCCACCTAGCACCAACTAGGACAATCACTAACCATCAAGGTGAAAGCTCACCAATACACATTACCCGAGACTAACAATGGATATCAGAAAAGTAAAAAAACTCATTGAATTGCTTGAAGAATCCGGAATTGATGAACTGGAAATTCATGAGGGCGAAGAGTCTGTTCGTATTAGCCGTCACTCACAAAAACAGCCCACAGTCACCATGCCATATCAAACATATTCTCCACCACCACAGCAGACTGCACCTGAATCCACACAAAACTTTCAACCAAGCCCTGCCGCCTCCCAAGACCCACAAGTCAAATCACCTATGGTCGGAACCTTTTATTTAGCACCTTCGCCTACCTCACCGAACTTCGTTGAAGAAGGACAACGTATTTCAACAGGAGATGTACTCTGCATTGTTGAAGCGATGAAAATGATGAATCAAATTAAGGCTGAAACATCTGGTACAATCAAAGCCATTTTAGTTAAAAACGGCCAGCCGGTTGAATATGACCAACCTCTGTTCACCATTGCCTGAGAACCACACCATGCTCGATAAAGTCGTTATTGCCAACCGCGGCGAAATAGCCTTAAGAATTTTACGTGCCTGTAAAGAGTTAGATATAAAAACTGTCGCCGTTCACTCTAAAGCAGACGAAAGCCTTATGCACGTACACTTGGCTGACGAATCCGTGTGTATCGGCCCAAACAAGCCAACAGAAAGCTATTTGAATATCCCAGCCATAATCAGCGCGGCAGAAGTCACCAATGCATCAGCCATTCATCCTGGCTATGGGTTTCTTTCTGAAAATGCCGATTTTGCAGAACAAGTAGAGCGCAGCGGCTTCATTTTCATCGGCCCAACATCTGATATTATTAAAATGATGGGAGATAAGGTTTCTGCAATTCAGGCTATGAAAAAAGCAGGCGTTCCAACAGTACCTGGCTCAGACGGAGCCCTAGATGACGATACTGAAAATACATTGAAAATAGCTAGAAAAATCAGCTATCCCGTTATTATTAAAGCTGCAGGCGGTGGTGGAGGCAGAGGGATGCGCGTAGTGCACAGCGAAGCAGACCTTATCGATGCAGTCCATCTTACTCGCTCAGAAGCAAAAGCTGCATTTAACAATGATATTGTTTATCTCGAAAAATTTCTCGAAAATCCTCGACATGTTGAGTTTCAAGTGCTCGCAGATAATCACGGCAATGTCATTCACTTGGGAGATCGTGACTGCTCCCTACAAAGGCGACACCAGAAAGTAATTGAAGAAGCCCCAGCCCCAAATATATCTGAAGACAAAAGAGCCTCTGTTGCAGCAGCATGCTCCAAAGCTTGCAAAAATCTGCACTATCGCGGTGCAGGCACATTCGAGTTTCTTTATGAAAACGATGAATTCTACTTCATAGAAATGAATACCAGGGTACAAGTTGAGCACCCTGTAACAGAAATGATTAGCGGTATTGATATAGTTAAAGAACAACTCCTCATCGCCAGCGACTCACCACTTAGCATTACCCAAAGCCAAGTAAATATAAAAGGCCATGCTTTTGAGTGCCGCATCAATGCTGAAGACTCTAAAACATTCATGCCATCACCAGGCAAAGTTCATCAATTTCACGCACCGGGCGGCAATGGTATCAGGGTAGACTCACACCTCTATAGTGGCTACACCGTCCCCCCCTATTATGATTCACTCATAGCAAAAATCATTAGCTATGGTCCTGACCGCAAAACTGCTTTAACAAGAATGCGTAATGCTCTGGATGAAATTGTGATTGATGGCATCAAAACCAACATTTCACTGCACCAAGAGTTGGTCAGAGATGAGCACTTCAAGGAAGATAGCCCAAACATACACTACCTGGAGAAAAAACTATCCAAATAGTTGAATATGAAGAATACAACTCACTCTGAATTTATAGCCTCCTTAAAACTACCAACCAGCTATACTTCATGCTTTTAGATTTATTCTTCCAAAAAATGACAACCAAATCCAAAAAGAAATATTAATAAAAAGCGAAGAGTCACCTTAAAATGATTTATTTAGAAAACAACTACACAGCCTCGTTCGTTAACCTCAACCACCACTCAAAACTAGATCTGATGAAAACGCAAAATGCATTACAACCAAGAGCCAAATGGTTTGAGACTGCTACGAGGCAAAAGATGAGCAAAACCACAGAAGCCTAGAGCACTAGGCCACTGTGGTGAGCAAAAGCTAATCATAAAGTATCACTTTCAAAGGCGACGGATATACGCCAGCTTCAACTTAAGGTGCGAGCGGATGACAAACTATCGAAGCCTACGAGAGGAAGGTGATTGAGGTGGAGTGATAGCTATAACAACCAACCTCACACTTTCAAGTAGAAATGAGCATACTCTTCGTTCGAGCACTCAAACAAATCCAAAAGACAACCTAAAGATTCCTAAAATAAAATTGCACGAGAACCCAGCTTTAACCTGCGCACTAGCTATAAACAATATCGGCATCTGTCTTTACTTTGTCTGTAAATTTATTCTTATTAATTAAAATATCTGCATCACTGCCAGTTGCAACAAATGACTCCCTTTGCTCATAACCATCATCCAAATCTACATTATTGATACCATAATTGGACAGTATTTGTCGGCGAAGTGTCTGGATGTTGCGATAAGGCTTTACATCATACCCCAAGAAAGGAAGATTAGCTAGATTGTATAGCTTACTAAGATCCATCATTTTATTTGTCTTCTTATCCTCTTGCCCATAAAATGAAATGGCGCACATAACCTCCATATTTTTGCGAGAACAGACAACATAATCAAACGTATCCTTGCTAAACTTAGACAATAGCGACCACCCACTGGTAAAGCGTTTAGCTCTAATTATGGTTGCTACTGGGATATTAGGAAAAACAAAAAGATGACTGTTCACAGCCATATCTAACTGCCCGAAAAACAATCTATTCGATACATTAAGCAACACCTTGCAATGATCTTACCTTAAGCGCCTTCTCCTTATCCAGAGAAATGCAGGTATAGACGACAGAAAAACAACAACTGAAATCAAAAAATAAATCCCATAAAGCACTTGGTAATCCCTATGATAAAATAACAAACAACTAAAACAATAGGTCCAAGATTAATGCAAATAGATTGCCAAAATATATAGCGTAGAAGAGAGTTAAGAATATCAATTCAAATATTTACATGCCTAATTTAACATTAATAAGACTCCTGCCTCGTAACGGCAGGATCTTTAATGATAAAAACATGATACTACTTGATTAGCAATATCAAGCCAATAATGAGTGCTTTTCTAGCACCTCTGTGCTATCAGCCCCTGCTGCCTGACCATTATCTGGAAGGACTTTTGTTGCAATCAGTCCCTTAGGGCCTTGCCCTACATCAAAACTCACAGTTTGACCTGCTTTAAGAGTCTTGAACCCATCCATTTCAATCACTGAGTAATGTATTAGAACATCCTGATTTTCAGTTCCTTCTTGAGCTTGAATAAACCCGTACCCCTTCGGATTATTAAACCACTTCACTGTTCCTGTTAACATAGCTTCCATTTCCCCTTTTTGGTCGCTTCCATACAGCGCTATTCCCATACTAACTACATTGGATTAACTGCCGGGCAAGTGCAACCCCTGTTATTTTAGTTATTTTAGACTACAACGCACCATCCTTGTTAACACGCCTTTAGCCTACCAGGTTAAGCCTATCTTTCTTTATTTTTCTCAAGATCTGCATCTCTATTATAAAACTATATTGCATCGTCTTAACAGCCTAAAACACAAAATTTCTACATTTATCAATAATTGGACACACACACACCACTTCAAACCTTGATACCATGCGTATTGCAATACTTACACCTGACCAAAAGAACAAAAACTATCATAACAAAAACTCTTAAAAACATGCTGATATTTTCGTTACCAACTATAAATTGATCAAAAAAAGATCAGTGATCATAAAAAGTTATGGCTGGATTAATATAATAAGTGCAATTGACTGAAATTTTATAGGTGAGCCAGCTGCCGGTATATTTGTAGCTCACACACTAAAAATGGAAGCCAAGAATGAGTACTCAAACCAGGCAATACAAGCAGCTGACTCAAGGGCAACGGTATCAGATTGAGGCTCTTCTTGGAACAGACTACATGCAGAAAGAAATCGCAGTGTTAGTAGGTATCAGTGAGAGTGCTTTATCACGAGAGTTGAGTCGTAATGCCAGTGATGATGGCTACGGTGCTGAAAGCGCCCACGCACTAGCCAGTCAGCGTAGAGTGACAGCTACAAAGTTCAGCAAAACAGATCAACGATACATATCCATAATAAAGAAAGGGCTATTGCTTGGTTGGTCTCCTAAAAATATCAGTTTCGGATGAGGGTGGAAGCGCCCGACATCGCACTCAGCCACACCACTGCTTATAAACGTGTTACTACTAACAAAGTGCGTGGAGGCTCTTTGTATAAGAATCTACCCCGTTTTGGCAAGAGGCGCTGCAAAGGTGGTAAGCGTAAGGCTGGGCGTATCACGATCCCAGACCGCATCGATATTTCCGATCGGCCCTTAGTTGTTAATCTGCGGTCTCGTCTAGGCGACTGGGAGGGTGATACGATTTATGGACAGGACGCCCATCTGGTGACCCTTGTAGACCGCAAGAGTCGGTTAACTTTAATAGGGAAAGTTGATACAAAACACGCCGAAGTTGTTGCTGTAAGTATGATCAAGATTCTGAAGCGAGTGTCACCGGTCTGCACAATCACCCTAGATAATGGTGGTGAGCTTGCAACCCATGAAAAGGTAGCAAAAACAATGAATGCAGATATCTACTTTCCCAAGCCTTATGCTAGTTATCATCGGGGAACTAACGAAAATACCAATGGCATCATTCGGAGAACCTGTCCTAAAAAATGGTGCCGAGTCATCTGACAGAAGACGATTTGAGGACAATGGAAATGTTGATAAATACCAGGCCTAGGAAGGTTTTAGGAGGGTGGACACCACTCGAAGTCTACACAGGACGGCCGATTGCACTTATTGCTTGAATCCAGCGCTACTTATTAAAATGTTCAAACAACGACAAGCTCTTAACTTTCTCTCTTCTTCACTATCTGACGGCCATAGCCTTACTCGTCAAGAAAGCTACGCAAATGATCTGAGCGACTAGGATGACGAAGTTTTCGAAGGGCTTTAGCTTCAATCTGACGAATGCGCTCACGGGTTACATCAAATTGTTTGCCTACCTCTTCAAGGGTATGATCAGTATTCATATCAATACCAAATCGCATACGTAGAACTTTTGCTTCACGAACAGTTAAACCGGAAAGCACTTGCTGTGTGCACTCCTTTAGTCCAGAACCAGTAGCTCGATCTACAGGTGACTTCATTATCGCGTCTTCTATAAAGTCGCCTAAATGAGAATCATCATCATCTCCGATCGGCGTTTCCATTGAGATAGGCTCTTTGGAAATTTTAAGCACCTTACGCACTTTGTCTTCCGGCATTTCCATACGATGAGCAAGCTCTTCTGGCGTAGCCTCCCGACCCATTATCTGAACCATTTGTCTAGAAATTCTATTTAGCTTGTTAATGGTCTCAATCATGTGTACTGGAATACGAATCGTCCTTGCTTGATCAGCAATAGAACGGGTAATGGCCTGCCGGATCCACCATGTTGCATAAGTGGAAAACTTATAACCGCGGCGGTATTCGAACTTATCCACCGCTTTCATGAGGCCAATATTACCTTCCTGTATCAGATCAAGAAATTGCAGTCCACGATTGGTGTACTTTTTTGCAATAGAAATAACCAAGCGCAGATTGGCTTCGACCATCTCTTTTTTGGCTCTGCGGGCGCGCGCTTCACCAAGAGACATCTTGCGACTGATATCCTTAATTTGATTCAAGGTCAGAAGAAAATTTTTCTCAATACTGATCAGCTTCTTCTGGGCACGGATGATTTCAACACGGTACTTTTCGATGTCGTCTGTATAGCTACTGCTAATAGAGTCGATCCACTTTAGCTCTGTTTCATGACCGAGGAAGCTTTTAAGAAAAGCTTTGCGTGGCATTTTTGCTTGGCGCACACATAGCTGCATAATAGCTCTTTCGTTTTGACGAATATTAGTTAAAGCATTACGGATGCGAAATATCAAAAGTTCAAAAACACGTGGGATAAGCTTGAATGTAACAAATAAATCAGCAAGCTCTGCTTGAGAGGCTATAGCTTCTTTGCAGGTAACACCTTTACCTAAGATGATCGCAGATGTTTTGTCTAGGCATACTCTCAAAGCTTCGAAGCGTTCGCGAGCTTCTTCCGGGTCGAGCCCGCCAGCGTCTTCATCATCATCGGCGTTAGCATCATTAGCGTCAACCTTAACCTTACTAGGGTCATTAAAGTCTTCTGATGAGCCAACTCCAGTAACTAGCGTCTGTACAGATATGGCAACCCCTTCATCAGGATCAATATAACCACTAATAAGATCGTTAAGACGCCCGTCCTCTTCAATAATGCGATCATATTCGTCGACGATTATTTGCACAGACCCAGGGAAGTGTGCAAGGGAGGATGTAACCTCTCGCCAACCTTCCTCAATGCGTTTAGCAATCTGGATTTCACCTTCACGGGTCAGTAGCTCTACTGTACCCATTTCCCTCATATACATACGAACAGGATCAGTGGTTCGGCCAGTTTCCTGCTCGACAGCAGCCAACGCAGCAGCCGCTTCTTCTGCAGCTACTTCATCGGTACTTGCTTCCGCCATTAACAAGGTATCAGCATCAGGAGCAGTCTCGTAGACACTAATACCCATGTCATTGATCATGCAAATGATATCTTCAACCTGATGAGGGTCAGAAATACCTTCCGGAAGATGGTCATTAACCTCCGCGTAAGTCAGGTATCCCTGTTCCTTACCGCGGCTGATAAGCTCTTTTAATCGGGATTGTTGTTGAGAATTTGCTGACATATCAACCCTTTAACAACAGCGAAAGTGAGATGCTGGACGCAAAATATAAAATACAAGAAGGCAAGCGTAACTCATAAACCAAGCCAGCTGCCATTTAATAGCCTCTGCCCAACTCTTGGCGGAGCGAGTTTCCAGGATGATACCCATAATGTGAACTCGTCTTTCCTAGCATTTTCAAACAGTAATTGGAGAATGTGATTTCTCAAAACTTCTCTAAGCATGTAAACCAACCGCAGCGTTAAGTCTAAAATCTGTTCTTGTTCAAACAATAAGTCGTTATTTTCAGACAGACCAAAGCTTATTACTGCTTTTCCGTATGACGTACAACTTTATTGAGTGAGACTAAAAAAAGCCGATCCAACCTCCCATTGAGCATGGAGATAGAAAAACACGCCGTGAACACACGCCGTGAAAATATAAAGTATACCTAATATTTTTTATTATGCAGTTATTTTTTTTTCACAACCTCTCTAACTGCACGAAATTGTTGCCGTTTTTCATCAAAAAAACATTGTAGCTCTCTACGCTGCTGGGCATTTACCTGTGAAATACTCGTAGAGCTCAACTCTTTCTTTAATGTTTCTTCTCTTTGCTTTTGGTCATTTTTTTGAGCTTCAATTCGGATGTGATCTAGTGTTTCATGAAACTCCTGCTCATTGCCGGTCATGCCTAAATCAAATGTCGCCAGTTCCTGTAAACGCTGCCCTGCCTTGGTATCGTGCTCTTGTGCTATTAGTGTGATTGGAGAAATCCCCGGAGTACTTTTTAATATTTCAAGCAACTTAACCAGTAACAAATTGTCTGGGGAATTGCGCTGATTCAGACCGCTAATATTGTCAACATTATCTGCCAACTTAGTGTTAAACAACAACTGGCGTATAGCGTAGCCAGCACTATTAATTTTACTAGAAGGTTTTGTACTGGGTATCCGCGAGGTGTGGGAACGCCCACTATCTCGAAAAAAAGGCTTTGACTGGACACCAGGAGGGCCAGCTTCATCAGCGCCATGCTGAGACGGCATGGTTATGGCTTTAGATGGAGACGCAGTTACTTTTGGTGCACCCTCTACTGACAGCTGTGCTGTTAAATATTCGACTTCAAGCCCTGTCAAGCTAGACAGTTTTTGTAGAACTAGCTGTTTAAACATGCCTCTTGGTAGTACGTCAATATGAGGCCGAGCCAGATTTGCTAGCCTTGCCTTACCATCCAGAGCATTAAGATCCAAGTTGCTTACAAGTTCTTTAAATAAAAAAGCATCAAGACTAATTGCATCTGACTGCAGGCGAGATTTAAACGCGTCAGAGCCTTCCTTCTTTACCATGCTATCTGGATCCTCTCCTTGGGGCAAAAAGAGAAACCTCGCTTGACGGCCATCTTCCATAGAGGAAAGAGTCGATTCCAGTGCGCGCCATGCAGCACGCCGTCCAGCATCGTCTCCATCAAAACAGAACAATACCTCAGGGCAGGTTTTAAATAAACGTTGCATATGATCTTTCGTTGTTGCTGTGCCTAAGGTTGCCACGCTATTGGTTAACCCCTTCTGAGTAAGTGCAACAACATCCATATAGCCTTCAACCACAATAATTTGCTTCAAAGATCTATTGGCTTTTTTTGCTTCATAAAGTCCATATAGCTCTTTGCCTTTTTGGAAAATAGGTGTTTCAGGAGAGTTTAAGTACTTAGGCTTGTCATCCCCCAATACCCTCCCGCCAAAGGCAATAAAGCGCCCCCTGCTATCACGAATAGGGAACATGATGCGATCCCTGAACCGGTCATATATACGCTTGTTATCGTCATTCTCAACCAATAATCCGGACTGAATTAGGTGTTTTTCTTTTTCGCAACTATTGTCAAAATAGTTTTGCAGATTATTCCAGCCAGAAGGCGCATAGCCTATACAAAACTGACGAGCTAACTCTCCGGTTAGCTCCCGCTGTTTGAGATACTGAATAGCCTGGAAGGATCTATCATGGTGCCGTAGCTGCCGCTGGAAAAACTCCGCAGCCTGCTCCATTATTTTATACAGATTGGTATGGTCTGGTTGCTCTGTTTGATTGTAGCCTTGCTCTCTGGGAACTCCCAGGCCAAGCTGTCCAGCAAGGTCATCAACAGCTGCAAGAAAGTCCAAATGATCAAACTCCATAATAAAACCCAGAACATTACCGCTGGCGCCACAGCCAAAGCAATAATAAAACTGTTTTTCGGGGTTAACAGAGAATGAGGGGGTTTTTTCTTTGTGAAAGGGACAACACGCAGAGTAGTTGCGACCAGTTTTTTTTAGCTTAACTCTGCTGTCAATGATATCAATAATATCAACTCTTGTTAGCAGGTCGTCAATGAAATGTTGCGGTATGCGTCCAGCCATGATTGCGTCAAGAGCCGTTTTTTGTGAGGGTAACCTATGGTAACACAGGTTTAATTTGCCGCCAGTCGCACAAGAGTATACCCACAAGAGTTGGAGTTTCTACGCGACGTAAGTGAGCCCGACCACAGAAACTTATGAACACTAAGGAACTGTGGTGAACGGATGCTGACAACAAAGTAACAACTTCAAAGGCGACAAGTATATTTACGCTAGCCTCCTCGTAATAAATGGTACCCCCTCGTGAGCCTATGAGAAGCAGGTAAATATGGTAAGTTAATACACCTTAAAGAGGTCAGTATTACCTGACATTTAAAGCCATGATTGGTTCGTAAAAGGTAATTTTCGAGTGCTTTTAACGCTTAGCACTATAGAATACAAAATCTGCTAAATTAGCACAGAAAGCAAAGCAACAGCTTTTTTGCAGACTCATTAGCTTAATTTGGACTTAACAATATTGCTAATAACGGACATATCCGCATACCCTTGCGCTTTGGGTATAATAATAGCCATCACCTTCCCCATGTCTATCATACTTTGTGCGCCAACCTCGGTAATTGCCTCGGCGACCACCTGAACGAGAGTAAACTCAGACCACTGCTCTGGCAGAAACTCCTGCAGTATTTCAAGTTCCAGACCCTCCTTATCAGAAAGATCCATGCGTCCTGCAGACTTGAACTGCTTAATCGAATCACGCCGCTGCTTAACCATTTTATCCAATACAGCAAGAGCACGCTTGTCATCGAGATTTTTTTCATCAATGGCAACCTGCTGAAGTTCTGCCAGCGCGAGCCTTATTATTCCAAGCCGAGTCTTATTACGCTTACGCATAGACTCTTTCATGGCTTCCATCAACCGCTCTCTAACTTTGCATTCGCTCATGCGCACCTCCTTTTCGAACAGTAGCAAGCAATCAAGATAGCTTCTAAGCCTGAAACTTGCTTGGGTGTTGTCTTCAAGGGGGAGTCTGTGTTGTTAATACAGACGCTCGCGACGACGATGTTCACGCTGAAGCTTTTTCAAGTGACGCTTGACAGCAGCCGCGGCTTTACGCTTGCGAACAGAAGTTGGTTTTTCGTAGTGCTCACGTCGACGCACCTCAGCCAAAACTCCAGCTTTTTCACAGGAGCGCTTGAATCGGCGCAGTGCTATATCAAATGGTTCATTCTCTTTAACTTTGACCGTAGGCATGCAGAGCTCACTTCCTATACAAAACATGGTTAATTTATACTCATCGTACTTGAAGATGCAAAGATGCTGGCTTCACTTGTTAAACTGTATTTTCACAGGCCTTGAATGCAGGCTCTTTGATCCATACACAACAACAAAGTCAGCAGCATACTATCAGCATCATCACGTCAAAGGATTCTAAAGGTAATTGAGAGGAAATGCAAAACACTAACTCTTATCCAAAACACTAACTCTTTTTATGCCATACTTTCGCTATCTGTTAACAATACGTGGCTCTTTCGCATGATAACTCTTGGGATAGAAACATCTTGTGATGAAACAGGGATCGCCCTTTATGATAGCAAAAAAGGCTTACTAAGCGACGAGCTATATAGCCAGGCAGACATGCATGCAGCCTATGGTGGCATTGTCCCAGAGCTTGCATCAAGAGATCATATTTGCAGGATTATCCCCCTCATTCACAAAGTTCTTAAAAGCGCGAATATAAGCAAAAGTTCTATTGATGGAGTAGCATTTACTAAAGGTCCTGGACTGATTGGCGCTCTAATGGTTGGCGCTTGCACAGGAAGGGCTTTAGCTTGGGCATTGGGAGTTCCGGCAATTGGAGTCCATCACATGGAAGGGCATCTACTGGCCCCAATGCTGGAAGACGAACCACCTACATTCCCTTTCTTGGCCTTACTCGTGTCTGGAGGGCATACGCAATTGATCTGGGTTGAAGGTATAGGTCGCTATAAGTTGCTTGGCGAGTCTGTTGATGATGCTGTGGGCGAAGCATTTGATAAAGCCGCAGCCATGTTAGGAATGGGTTACCCTGGTGGACCTTTGATATCTCAGCTTGCGACCAACGGGGTGTCTGGCCGCTTCCGCTTTCCTCGACCTATGACAAACCGGCCTGGTCTGGACTTCAGTTTTAGCGGTTTAAAAACTTTTACTCTAAATACTGTGGCAAAATGCAAACAAGAGGGCTGTTTTAATGATCAAGATAGGGCAGATATAGCCTTGGCGTTTGAAGAAGCCGTGGTGGATACGCTGAAATTAAAGTGTCGTAGAGCCTTGCAACAAACGGGGTTAAAACAGTTAGTTATTGCTGGGGGCGTTAGCGCTAATATCCCATTAAGACAAACGCTGGCATCTATGGTTCGCGCCGAGGGGGCGCATTTACGTTATGCTCGCTTGGAGTTTTGTACGGATAATGGTGCCATGATTGCTTATGCTGGCTGCCAAAGGCTAATGGCTGGGCAGCATGAAAGCTTGTCTGTAATGCCTGTTCCTCGATGGCCAATAGAAACCTTGGAGCCTACTTAAGATAGGCTTGCTTTTCCTTTGAAGAGTAGAAATAGCAAAGTTAATCTTTTTTGAAAATCTCAGCTCAACCTTTCAGGCAGTAAAAAATGGATAAGGTTTATATTGCAGACCTTCAGGTCGAAGCAATCATTGGCGTCTATGACTTTGAGCATAATACCCCTCAACCACTTATCATTGACCTAGAGATGGATACTGATTTTTCTCAAGCCTTCGATAGTGATGAGATCTCTGATGTATTGGACTATGACGCTATCAGCAAAATAGTGCGGTCATTTTGTGAAAGCTCCCAATATAAACTATTAGAGGCGCTTGCTGGCGGCATTATCAAGCTACTTTTTAGCAATCAGTCCATGCGCAAGGTAGCTATTCGTATTCGTAAACCACAGGCACTTACAGGAGCTATGGCTAGCATATGGTGTGAGAGATGCCGAGAGCAGATGTAACTAACTCCCTTGCGAGACTTTTACTAGCTACCACTAAAAGTGCGAGCAGGCAACAAACAAGCAAAGCCACCAAGACTCTACGAGTAGTAGGTTATTTGGATGGGAGAGAACAGCCAACAACCTCACACCTTCAAGGGTAATGGGTATAGAATCTACTTGAAATAAGTCAATACGACCGCTGGTTTAAAAAATCACTCACTTGCTTGACCCTCTCGACCTGTAGCTGTATACCAATATCTTTACCTTTATATCCTTGAGCAAGTATAGGCTTAGAGCTTGTTGAACGACAAAGATCAAGACATTGAAGTAATATTTTTACGTGTTGCTCTTGCAGATCATCTCCAGACACCAAAGCTAAATGATAACTACTCGTTAAGGCATTTTTAAAGCGGTCAGGCTTACGATATGCGTCTGTTTTTTGAAACAGGTTCACAAGTTCTGTTGCTGTCGTGTTTTTTTGGATAGAGATCAAGGCAAGCATGTGCTCATTAATTAGCAGAGCTAGTTCTGCCATTTCTATAGGAAATGTGATGTGCTTACAAAATGCTTTAAGCTGTTTAGTGCTAACAGATTCGTTGGGAGGAAATAAACAAGCAAAACGGACGTGATAACCTTCTTTATTTATCACCGCATGTTTTAGCGCTGGGATAGCATAGGTACCTGACAGAAGAAGACTCCAATCAGGCATGATTATTTGCAATGCTTCACAGGTCATCAGTGTTTTAAAATAAATCTCCGGTGAAGGCTCCATCAATGCCCTAGATGTTTCCTGCCAAACCCGTTCAGATAGAAGGTGATTAACCTCCCCAGTTTTAACCATTTGCTTCATCAGCTCCATTGTTTCCTTAGCAACGGTGAATCCTGCATGATGAAGACGGGCAGCAAAGCGAGCCACTCTCAGCACCCTTAGAGGATCTTCTGAAAATGCCGACGAAACATGTCTTAACGTGTGATTTTCAAGATCTTTCTGACCTCCAAAAGGGTCAACAATATTACCTTCCTCGTCCTGAGCCATGGCATTAATAGTAAGGTCTCTACGTATTAGATCTTCCTCAAGAGAAATATTAGGAGATGTGTAAAAAACAAAACCTTTATAACCGTGGCCAGATTTACGTTCGGTTCTGGCCAAGGCATATTCTTCATGGGTTTCTGGGTGTAAAAAAACAGGAAAATCCTTGCCAACAGGCCGATATCCATTAGCTATCATTGCTTCTGGCGTTGCTCCAACCACAACCCAGTCACGGTCTTTTACTTCCAAACCTAGCAATCGATCTCTAACGGCACCGCCAACTAGATAAATCTTCATTTTAGTAAATTTTCTACTCTAGGGGAGTTGTAATGTATGTCTGTCGTGTTTAAGAATGCAATGCTGCTTCCTACACTTATAACGCCTTTGAACATGTAAACAACTTTAAACTACAGGGCTGTTTGAAAACTTTTAACTTAATAAATACTGGACATATATCGTAGAGTGATCTTTTTAATTCTCTAAAAATAGAGGACCATAGAATTACACCTGTTATAGCTAAGCTTGCAGTTAGCTTTGTACAACACCTGACAAATACTCAAAAATACTTAATGTAATTTTGCAGAAATATACCAGAACATAATATTTCAAACATGAACCGTGAGGCTCATCATCTTGCAAGTCAGTTATAACACGGAGTTTCCGAATGATCAAGGCTACAGACATTGTCGATCCTAACTTTATAACCCAGGGTGAGGAGATTCTCTGGAAAATGATTTCTTCTAACTACGTTGTAGACGAGTCCTTGTGGTTAACAGAATTAGTTAAGCTGGCCGAACCTACAGAGCAGGAAGAATCCCTGATTGCCAGCAAAGCGGCAAGACTAATAGAACAGGTGAGAGCCCGTGATGACGCAGTACATATAATTGATTCTTTCCTATTAGAATACAGTCTTGATACTCGTGAAGGAGTACTGCTTATGTGCTTGGCAGAAGCATTAATGAGAATCCCGGATCCCAAAACTGCTGACGCCCTAATTAAGGATAAACTTAGTGTTGCTGGCTGGAAGTCATACCTTAAACAAAGTGACTCGCTACTGGTTAATGCATCCACTTGGGGGCTAATGTTAACTGGTAAAGTTCTAGCTCTAGATAGCAAAGAGGATGGCTCCCCCTCAGGCATTATTTATCGTTTGATTAATAAGATGGGAGAACCTGTAATCAGGAAGGCTATTAATCAAGCAATGATAATTATGGGAAAGCATTTTGTATTAGGACGCACTATTGATGAAGCTCTGAAAAACAGCAAGAAACTCAAAGAAAAAGGGTTCACTTACTCATTTGATATGCTAGGTGAGGCCGCACTTACCGCAGACGATGCGATAAAATATCAAAATGCTTACAAAGCAGCTATTGAGACTATGGGAGTTAATACAAATAGTACGAGGCAAAAAGGATCCTTATCGACCATCTCTATTAAGATGTCAGCATTACATCCACGCTATGTAGCATCTCAGGAGCACCGAGTTCTTGAGGAAATGACTGAATCAATTCTTAAATTGATTCAGGTTGCACGGGCTCAGGGTGTCGGCATTACCATTGACGCTGAAGAACAGGATCGACTAGAGCTATCATTAAAGATTTTCAAAATACTCTATAGTAGCCCTATGTGCAAAGGATGGGGCAACTTAGGACTGGTGGTTCAGGCCTATGGTAAGCGTGCATTACCGGTATTATGCTGGCTTGCCGCCTTAGCAAAAGAATATGGCGATGAAATTCCTGTCCGCTTGGTAAAAGGCGCTTACTGGGATAGCGAAATCAAACACGCCCAACAACTTGGGCTTAGTGACTACCCAGTATACACTCGAAAGGAGTCGACAGACATCGCCTATATAGCCTGTGCTAAATTCTTACTCCGCAGCAACATAAAGGGATCATTATTGCCACAATTTGCTAGCCACAATGCCCATACTGTTGCTAGCATTCTTGCCATATCTGCACATAGAGAGTTTGAGTTTCAGTGCTTGCATGGGATGGGGGTAGCACTTTACAGCACAGTAATTGAACAAGAGTCTGTTCCTGTCAGAATATATGCACCCGTTGGCAGCCACAAAAACTTACTACCCTACTTAGTGCGCCGCCTACTGGAGAACGGTGCTAACTCATCTTTTGTTCACCGATTGATTGATGCTAAAACCCCGATTGCAAACCTTATACGACACCCTGCTACTACTCTGAAGCAGCATGAGTTTATCGCTAACAATAAGATACCATTGCCAGAGGATATTTTTGGAGAGAGTCGTAAAGGCTCCAGTGGGGTTAATATCAATATCAATTCCCAGTGGCTGCCTTTCAAAAGTGCCATTGATCCTTTTTTAAAACGGCAGTGGCGACAAGGCCCAGTTATTAACGGGCAAGTTATAGAATCTACAGAATGGTCTGATGTTATCTGTCCTTACATGATTCACGAATCCGTAGGACATATTTACTGGTCCTCTGAAACAGACATTGAACAGGCTTTATCTATTGCCAGTGCAGCCTTCAAGCAATGGAACAAAACTGATGTTGCGATACGGACAAAATGCCTTGAGAAATTGGCAGACCTTCTTGAAAAAAACAGAGCAGAATTAGTTGCCTTATGTCACAGGGAGGCTGGCAAAACAATTAATGACTGTATTGATGAGATCAGAGAGGCTGTAGACTTCTGCCGCTATTATGCTGTTCAGGCTAGGAAGTTATTAGCAAAAGCATCAACGCTGCCAGGAGTTACAGGAGAGTCCAATGAGCTTTACCTGTCTGGACGTGGTGTTTTCTTGTGTATAAGTCCGTGGAATTTTCCGCTAGCCATCTATCTAGGACAAATTACCGCTGCCTTGGTTTCAGGTAATACGGTAATTGCCAAGCCCGCTGAACAGACTAGCCTGATTGCTGGTAAAGCGATTGAGTATATGCTGGAGGCTGGGTTTCCAGACGGTGTTATTCAGATGCTGCCAGGTAATGGCGCCTCCATTGGAGAGCGTTTACTTAAGGATCATAGAATTGCAGGCGTTGCTTTTACAGGGTCAACAGAAACTGCTCATATCATAAATATATCTCTGGCTAACAGAGGCGGCGCTATTGTGCCTCTGATAGCGGAAACTGGAGGCCAGAACACCATGATTGTTGATTCTTCTGCATTGCCTGAGCAGGTAGTGGTTGACATTGTACGCTCAGCTTTTTCTAGTGCAGGGCAACGCTGCTCCGCATTGCGAGTACTTTATTTACAGGAAGACGTAGCTGACAGGATAATTGCTTTATTGAAAGGTGCTATGGCTGAGTTAAGAGTAGGTGATCCTACGTTATATGAAACAGATCTAGGACCCGTGATTGACAAGCAAGCTAAAGCATCTCTTCAGCAACATATAGACAGAATGGAGAAAGAGTTCAAGCTGCTAGCTCAAGCACCTTTGCCCGCTTCGGCATCTATGGGCCTCTATGTAGCTCCTACAGTTTTTGAAATCAACAACATCAATCAACTAGAAAAAGAGTTTTTCGGACCTATATTGCACGTAATTCGTTATAAACAATCAGAGCTAAATACGGTTATTGAGCAAATTAACACTGCTGGATATGGCTTAACTCTGGGGGTTCATACCCGCAATGAAATGATGGCTAACTATATCGAAGAAAATGTATGTGTGGGTAATACCTATATTAATCGAGATCAGATTGGTGCAGTCGTGGGAGCCCAGCCATTTGGAGGTACCGGCCTTTCCGGAACAGGCCCTAAAGCTGGAGGACCACACTATATATTACGTTTTTTAACTGAACGAACCAAAACAATCAATATAACTGCGGTAGGAGGAAACCCAGAACTACTGTCGCTTATTTAAAAACCTACATTAAGTTTTTACCTTTATTACCATTCTGGATATTATCCAAAATATCCAGAATTTGATCTAAAGTAACAGTCTAATATCTATACCACTAAGCGCTGGTATAAATTCATAATATTTACTTTGCTACCTAACTACATCTCCAATAACTTTTAGACAACCAGTTATAACAACGCCTTCTCTACCGCTACAACCAGCTTATCTGCATGCCTTTTCACTTCAGTAGCATCTTCACCTTCTACCATAACTCTAATAACAGGCTCTGTTCCTGAAGACCTCAACAATACACGACCGCGGTGCCCCAATTGATTTTCTGACAACAACACCGCTTCAGTAATTGAAGGACTAGATGTTAAGCCACATTTATTCATTACTTTAACGTTGATCATCGTTTGTGGGTATTTTTCCACCCCTTTTTTCAACTCACCCAAGGTCTCACCTGCAAACTTCATAGCTTTAATAACCTGAAGGGCAGCAACAATACCATCACCGGTCGTAGATACATCACGGCAGATAATATGACCGGAAGATTCACCACCAATTTGCCAGTTTTTCTTAGTCATTAATTCATTAACGTATCGATCACCAACCTTTGCACGGGCAAAAGGAATCCCCTGCTTTTCCAAGGCTTGCTCCATTCCCAGATTTGTCATCAATGTTCCAACAACACCACCGTTTAAAACATTCTGCCGCTTACGACTGACAGCGATAATATAAAGTAATTCGTCACCATCTATAATATTACCTCTCTCATCAACCATAATAACCCGATCACCATCACCATCAAAAGCGATACCCAAATCAGCGCCGACAGCTTTAACTTTATCAGCCAGCTTATTTGGCCAGGTTGCACCACATCCATGGTTAATATTCAAACCATTCGGCTTTGCATTTACAACAGTAACATTCGCCCCCAACTCCCGAAACACTGCAGGACCAACTTGATAAGTGGCACCATGGCTCGCATCAACCACTATTTTTAGACCGGACAAATCCAGTTGAGGAACAGTACTAGCTTTACAGTACTCAATATACCTTCCTGCGGCATCATCCAAACGACTAACCTTACCCAAGGCCGCAGCTTCAACCACACTAATAGAGCCATCAATTAATGCCTCAATACGTAATTCCGCATCATCCGGCAATTTGGCACCGTCACGACTAAAAAATTTGATACCGTTATCATAATGCGGGTTATGAGAAGCACTAATAACAATACCGGCCTGGCAATTGAACGTTCTTGTCAAATAAGCAATGGCTGGTGTTGGCATGGGGCCAGTCAATACTACATCTATTCCTGCTGCAGAAAGCCCTGCCTCCAGAGCAGATTCAAACATGTAACCTGAGATCCTAGTATCCTTGCCAATAACTACTTTTCCTCGACCTTTCGACGCTAGAACCTTGCCTGCAGCCCAACCAAGCTTCAGAACAAAATCTGGCGAGATTGGAAATTCCCCTACCTTCCCTCTAATACCATCAGTTCCAAAATACTTACAAACCATAAAAGCCAACACTCCAAACCCACCTACAGACGCTATAGGAAGGTTATTGCTTGCCAATAAAAAGAACGCTTCTATACCCACGCCTTCAGGGAAATGGGTATATCCAAGTAATTACTTAGATATAGAGTAACATCAGTTAATTCAGAGAAAAATAAAAAGCTAATCTGCACTATTAACAGCCTCAAGTATGCGAACTATATCACAGGTTTCAGCAACATCATGTACTCTGAGTATATGAGCTCCAGCCTGAGCCGCTATAACAGCAACAGCAAGACTACCAGAAAGTCGGTGATCAGGACCTTTATCAAGAATTGCACCAATAAATGATTTTCTCGACATACCAGCAAGAATAGGCAACTTTAGCTCATGAAAACTAGAAAAATGTTTTAACATGCTTATATCATGAGCTGGCGTTTTCCCAAATAAGCCACCTCCAAACCCAGGATCAATAATAATACGATGCTTCTTAATACCAGCATCAACACAACGCTTAATAGATTTATGAAGATAACCAATTACCTCTACAATAATATTATTATAAGAAGGTACAAAGTCTGATTCAGGGTGATCAATAAGTGAGTGCATAAGAATAACCGGCAGCTCTGTGGCCGCCACTGCCTCCAGTGCGCCGGACCGCTGAAGTGCACGAACATCGTTAATCATCCCTGCGCCAACCTTAACAGATTCCCGAATGACTGCAGCGGAACTGGTATCAACAGAAACAATGCAATCAAAACGTTTAACCAACGCTTCTACAACAGGCACAACTTTTTCCAACTCTTGCTCACAGGATGTGGCCCCCTCCTTCGCTTGCATAGCGGATCCACCACTCACACAATAGGCTTTGTCGTCGTTATAACCATAGCGCCTAACCATCTTACTAGTTGACTCTCCACCTACATCAAGGATGTCAGCGCCAGACTCAACCATTTCTTCCGCTTTTTTCAGCGCTGCTTCAATAGTTCTACAACGACTACTCCCATAGAATGAATCAGACGTTATATTTAAAACACCCATTATGCGTACTTTGCCAAGATCTAGAGTACGCCCAGCACAGTCCAGCTCAAAATAATCATTCATGCGATCCCCACAACAATATATATTTTTTCCATAATTGCATGCATAAAAAAGGGCAGAGTAATCTGCCCTTTTTTACACTCAAATACAACACCCAACCCCCCTAAAGGCGTAGAGTTGCTGACCACTGCTCACACCCTACTCATTGACTCATGAAGCTTCTCTCGTTTGTCGCCACATGCCGCTCTAAATCCTTTTGGCATATTACCCATAAAAGCTAAACTTCTTCCGCAGGACCGCCAATCGAATCATCTCCATTGTTTTTATCAGCTTTCTTATCGTCATCTTTAGCAATATCAGTATTTACTTCTCCTCCCTGACTATTATTATCAGAGGAGTAATCTTTTGGTGGCCGTGGAGGCAGTCCAGCCATGATGTCATCAATCTGTAAACTATCAATAGTCTCATACTGAATCAACGCCTCAGCCATACGATGTAATTTGTCGTTATTATCATGAAGCAACTTTTCAGCAGTCTGGTAACATTCATCAATAATACTACGGACTTCCTCGTCAATGAGTTTTGTTGTTGCTGCGGAAACAGTTAGTTTATTGGAACCATAACTTTTACCCAGAAAAACCTCGCCTTCTTCTATGTCATACATAAATGGACCCAGTTTTTCCGAAAACCCCCATTGAGTCACCATGCTTCTAGCAATCTGGCTTGCTCTCTGAATGTCGTTTGAGGCTCCAGTGGTGATACCATTCTTACCAAGGGTCATTTCTTCCGCAATGCGACCACCATAAAGAGAACTGACCTGACTCATCAGTGCCTGCTTGCTATGACTGTAACGGTCTTCTTGTGGCAAAAACATAGTGACACCAAGAGCCCTTCCACGGGGAATAATGCTCACCTTATAGACCGGATCATGATCTGGAACAAGACGACCAACAATAGCATGCCCTGCTTCATGATAAGCGGTATTACTCTTTTCCTTATCGCTCATCACCATAGACTTGCGCTCTGCGCCCATCATAATTTTATCTTTAGCAATGTCAAACTCACGCATATGCACAGTACGATTATTAGCTCTTGCTGCGCACAAAGCTGCTTCATTAACTAAATTCGCCAGATCAGCACCAGAAAAACCTGGCGTACCACGAGCAACAACGCTGGCATCAACATCATCGGCAATTGGTACTTTACGCATATGCACTTTAATGATTTGTTCACGGCCACGTATATCAGGTAACCCAACAACCACCTGCCGATCAAAACGTCCTGGACGCAACAATGCAGGATCAAGAACGTCAGGCCGGTTAGTAGCAGCAATTACAATAATGCCATCATTCCCTTCAAAACCATCCATTTCAACCAATAATTGATTCAAGGTTTGCTCACGTTCATCGTGCCCACCCCCCATGCCTGCACCACGATGACGACCCACTGCATCAATCTCGTCAATAAATATAATACAGGGAGCCTGTTTTTTGGCCTGCTCGAACATGTCACGGACACGAGACGCTCCCACCCCGACAAACATTTCAACAAAGTCAGAGCCGGAAATAGTAAAGAAAGGGACTTTGGCTTCACCAGCAATAGCCCTAGCTATCAAGGTTTTGCCCGTACCCGGAGGGCCAACCATTAACACCCCGCGAGGAATTCTACCGCCCAAGCGCTGAAACTTACCAGGATCCTTCAGAAAGTCCACCAACTCATGAACTTCGTCTTTGGCTTCTTCAACGCCAGCAACGTCAGCAAACGTTGTTTTAATTTGATCTTCCGGCAACAGCCTTGCTTTGCTTTTACCAAAGCTCATAGGACCCACTCCACGCCCTCCACCACTCTGCATCTGCCGCATGAAAAACATAAAAATGGCAAGAATAATAAGAATGGGAAAGCTAGCTACCAGCAACTGAGTCCAGATACTCTGTCTTTCTATAGGCTTAGACTCTACCTGAATATTGCCGCGCAATAATTCATTCATCAGCTGATTATCAGGAATTGCGGGCGGTAAATTGGTCTCAAAACGCTCACCATTATTTTGCATACCTGTAACCGTATAACCGTCAATCAGCACCTTGCGAACTTGGCGACTATCAATCAAACTAATAAATTCTGAGTAGCTGAGCTTCTGAGTAGAAGACTGCAGTCCATCGAAATTCTTGAATACGGCCAACAATACCAATGCGATTATGGCCCAAAGTATTAAGTTTTTTACCATATCATTCAAGGAGCAACCCTCTTTTAGTCCTTATTACAACCCAGTTTGAGTCAGCTATTTTGCTTGATAAGAGCACGATAAGTTTGATTGTCAAAGTATAACATTTACACAACAATACACGAGTGGCCATTCTTATACCTGTCTATACCAATCCCCTTTAAAGGTTGAGGATTATTGACTACCCTCCACCTTCAATGGTAACGCATATCACCGGACGATACTGATGGTATTTGCATCTCCTCATCGCCTCTAATTACTTTGCTAACACTACAGTTGACAGCAACCAACCTATGTTAACCTATAAATACTGTCTGAGCCATCAATACTAACCTTTAAAACTCTTTCCCAGCAGATAAACCTCCCGTGAACCTGGCCTAGAAGCTTTAGGCTTACACGCTTTAATCCTTTCAAAAGATGTTCGCATATCTTTAAAATAGGCCTCAAAACCATCGCCATGAAACACCTTAACCAGAAAAGAACCATTTGTATTGAGTACACGTCTCGCTATATCCAGCACCAATTCCACCAAGTACATTGACCGAGATTGATCCACCGCCATAATACCACTCATATTAGGAGCCATATCTGACATTATAAAATCTACCCCGCCTATACCAATGGCTTCAACGATACTGTCCAACACATTTTCTTGGGTAAAGTCTCCCAAAATAAAATCCACACGGCCGATAGGCTCCATCGGTAATATATCAGATGCCACTACCCGACCATTACCCCCCACAAGATTAATTGCCACCTGAGACCAGCCACCAGGCGCGGCACCCAGATCCAGCACTCTCATTCCGGACTGAATTACAGAGTGCTTTTCCTGTATTTCCAGAAGTTTATAGCTTGCACGGGAACGCCAACCCTCTTTTTGAGAAAGTTTTACATAATGATCATTAAAATGCTCTCTTAGCCAACGGCCACTGTCTCTAGATCTCGCCATATCAATCTGTAATTACCAGTTCAGCCATGATGCGAGAATATGCGTTCAAATAACAAAAATACCCCAACATCAGTCAACTCATCCGCACCACCATCTTCTTTATTTACTGCCAAAGCATGGTCGGCAGATTGTGGCAAAGAAATTTCTAGGACATCATACAGAGTTTTAACATCAACATCAAGCAACCTTACTGGAGGGCTTTATTAACTCAAATTAAGAACCCTTCCGATTGGCTTCAAAAAAACATTCCCATAAACTCCTTTTAAAAACCGGTTTCTGGTCTGGCAAAATACGACCTTTCTTTTACAATAGTTGCCGCAAGCCATGCTCAACAAACAAAGGCAAAAACATTAGCTATTATATACTCTTCAATCATATGTGCAAAATGCTCATCTTCGATAACAGTGGCAAGCTGACTGACTACCCCTCAATAGCTAACATTTAGAGTGCAAAACGTTCTTTTCCAAATTTACTTTTAGAACATGCTGTTTTTCGGAGCTTTCTTTCCTGAACAAGCTGCAACATCATGAAAGACTGCTGCCAAAAACTGATAGCTAAATAAATTCGTTACTTACAAACTGAATCACAACACTGCAAACTGTAGGAGGTGTTTTAAAAAAACACAGACTTTGAAGCAAAACTAGTTGTCTTCAACTGATGCCTAGGTTATCATCAACGCAAATATGATTGATGAGGTAGTCAGCATGCGCCAGTCACTGGTCGCTGGGAACTGGAAGATGAACGGTTCATCCAGTAGCATCAAGGAACTTCTTGGCAGTATTGTTTCTAGATTGGAGCCAAAAGCTGAAGTATTAATTTGTCCTCCAGCTATATATATACAGCAAGTTAAAGACATACTCCATGGCACACCTATCAAGTGGGGGCTTCAAAATGTCTCTGACAAAATTGCAGGTGCCTTTACAGGAGAAATATCTTCCCAAATGGCTAAGGACTTTGGCTGTGAATATGCTATTATTGGTCATTCTGAACGTCGCTCCATTTATGGCGAGGGTGACAAGGATATTGCCGCAAAGTTTTGCATGCTCGTTGATCATGATGTTATTCCTATACTATGTGTCGGCGAAAGCATGGAAGAGCGCAAAGCTGGAGATACGATGAATGTCGTATCTAGGCAATTAATGAGCGTATTTAAAAGTGCCGGCTCTGCCCGACTAAAGGATTTTGTTGTAGCATATGAACCTCTATGGGCCATAGGTAGCGGCTTAACAGCAACACCTGAACAGGCTCAAGAAGTCCATAAGGCTATTCGCAAGCTGCTTGCTAGAGAAAGTGAAAGTATGGCTCAAAAGACTCGGATACTGTATGGTGGTAGCGTAAAAGCGTCTAATGCAGTTGAGCTGATGGAGCAACATGATGTGGATGGCGGTCTGATTGGAGGTGCTTCATTAGTCGCTGAAGATTTTATAGCGATTTGTCACGCTGCGAGATAATTATGGAAACACTAATTCTTATTGTTCATGTTTGTTTTGCTGCTGGTGTGGTCGGATTAATTCTGATTCAACAGGGTAAAGGAGCTGAAGCTGGGGCAAGCTTTGGCTCTGGCGCATCTCAAACAGTGTTTGGAAGTCATGGTTCTGCTAGTTTTTTGAGCAGGAGTACAGCGGTTTTAGCAACTGTTTTTTTTCTGACCAGCTTTGGCTTGGCAATAATGGCTAGACAGAAGGCGAATACCGCTGACTTCATAGACATCCCGTCGGCTGCTACTGAACAAACGGTTTCCGGTGATGCGCCAATCCCTGCCAAAAAAAATGCTGTTGAACCAAATACTTCTGTGGTAGACTCTGGGTCGGTAGAAGGCAAAGTGGATAGCGAACACAAAACTGGCAACGAAGGCGAAGAGGATAGCAAGCCTCTTAATACAGAAAGTAATTAGCCGAAGTGGTGGAATTGGTAGACACGCCATCTTGAGGGGGTGGTGCTCTGTTGGGCGTGCGGGTTCAAGTCCCGCTTTCGGCACCAGGGCCTAGTATCTATACCTAAAGCATTTAAAATTGCTACTAGGCAGCAAGTAAGCGAAGCCCCGTGAGCCTACGAGTAGTAGGTGATCGGGGTGAGCGAACGCAGCCAACAACGTAGCAACTTGAAAGGCGACGGGTATATATCGTTGCTAGAGTTGTCGAATTTATTATCGACATGTTTTAGTTTATTGCTAGTGCGTTGCGAGTTTCTTTGTGCTAGGTTAACAGTGGTAGTTTATTGAGCTCACATCCTGCATCGGCAGCTTAATTCAACCCTCGCCACTAACGAAACCCCCATCAAAGGGGTTTTTTATTGTACTCAAGATAATTTGAAGTACAGATAGTTGGTAAAGCGATTAGAAAAGATGGACGCACTTGTGCGTGGCATCTGAGTTAGGGGAGGCCGCCGACCCCTAGCTCCATTATTCCAGCAATAAGGATATATATAGATGTGATAATATCCCATGCTTCAATGGGGTATTATTGTGTAGAAACAGGGCTTTTAGGGCTCTTTTTTTGTTTTTGTAAGTAGGTGTTTCAATATTGAAAGGTAAACAGTCACAACTAGAGGCGATCATTGATCCAATCGTTAGATCACTTGACTACCGCCTTTGGGGTGTTGAGTTTGTCTCTAAGGGTGGGCAGCACTCATTGCTCCGGATATACATTGACAGCGATCATGGTGTAGATCTTGGGGATTGTGAAAAGGTTAGCCGTCAGGTCAGTAGCGTCTTTGATGTAGAAGACCCTATTGCAGAAGAGTACACACTTGAAGTTTCCTCTCCAGGTATGAATAGACCACTATTTAGGCTGGAACACTATGAAGCTTGGGCCGGAGCAGAAGTTAAAATCTGCTTGCACGTATCATTTGAGGGACGCAGGAAGTACCGAGGCTTGATAAAGGGTGTAGAAGGGCAGGATGTTGTTATTGTAACCGATGATCATGAGTTCCTTCTGCCAATCGAGAATATTGATAAGGCGCAGGTGGTACCACGGTTCGACTGAAGCATTTAGACCGGACATTTACACACCGGTTTGAGGCCAGCAGAGGAGTGCCAGCATAAGCACGAACTGGTTCAGTATAGGCGAGGCAAAGCATGACTAAAGAGATTCTATTGGTCGTAGAGTCAGTATCAAATGAAAAAGCAGTATCGCCCGAAGCTATCTTTGAGGCGATTGAAATAGCACTGGCTACAGCGACCAAGAAGCGTTATGAAGGTGAGGTCGATATTCGTGTAAAGATTGATCGAAAAACTGGCGAGTACGAAACTTTTCGCCGGTGGACGGTCGTTGTTGACGAGGATTTTGAATTTCCAGGGATGCATTTAACCAAGGATGAAGTTCAAGAAAAAGATAAAACTATAGACATAGGTGGCATCTGGGAAGAAAGCATTGAGTCTGTGGCTTTTGGTCGAATTGCTGCTCAAACGGCAAAACAGGTAATTGTTCAGAAAGTTCGTGAAGCCGAACGGCTTCAAATGGTTGAAACTTATCGCAGCAAGGTAGGCCAGTTAATCTCCGGCACCGTTAAGAAAAACACAAAAGATAGTATTGTGATTGATCTTGGCAATAATGCTGAAGCGGTCATGCGTAAAGATCAAATGCTGCCCCGTGAAAACTTCAGGGTTGGCATGCGTGTTCGCGCTTTACTGCAAGAGATTGCCACTGAAGTTCGAGGACCTCAATTGATGCTATCTAGAACTTGCCCAGAAATGATTGCGGAACTATTTAGAATTGAGGTCCCAGAAATAGCTGAGGAAATCGTAGAGATCAAAAGCACCGCCCGAGACCCGGGAGTACGAGCCAAAATTGCCGTAAAAACTAACGATGGCCGTATTGACCCTGTGGGGGCTTGTGTTGGCATGCATGGAGCACGAGTGCAGGCAGTGTCCGCCGAACTCGGCAATGAGCGCATAGATATCGTGCTTTGGGATGAAAATCCAGTGCATTATGTTATTAATTCGATGCAGCCTGTCGAGGTAGCTTCTATTTTTGTTGACGAAGTTTCCGCCTCAATGGATATAGCTGTTGCTGAAGAAAATCTAGCTCAAGCCATTGGTCGTAACGGGCAAAATGTCAGACTGGCCAGTAAGTTAACTGGCTGGAATTTAAATGTTATGACTGAAAGTGATGCTGCGAATAAGCAGCAACAGGAATCTACTCAAACAGTGCAAAGCTTTATAGATGTTTTTTGCATAGAGAAGGATAAAGCTGAGCTACTGGTATCAGAAGGATTTTCTACGCTGGAGGATATATCTCATGCTCCTGTGGAAGATCTGCTTGATATCGATGGAATAGATGATAGTTTAGCCAATGAATTACAAGCTAAAGCTAAAGATCATTTACTGATGCAAGCTATTGCACAAGAAGAGAAGATCGAAATCCTTACACCAGCTGAAGACTTGTTAAATATGGACGGTATGAATCCAGAGATAGCTCATAAGCTTGCAAGTTTCGGCATTTTAACGATGGAAGATCTTGCCGAACAATCTGTAGATGACTTACAAGATGTTGAAGGCATAGATCAAAAGCAAGCCGGTGAGTTGATTATGATCGCACGAAAACCTTGGTTCGAGGAAACTGGTAACTGAGCAGGCCACTGAGAGGAGACGTGTTAATGGCAGAAGTAACTGTAGAGCAACTCGCAGCAGTGGTCGGTGCTCCGGTCGAGCGGTTGTTGCAGCAAATGCAGGATGCAGGGTTGCCGCAGACTAAAGCAGCCCAAGCAGTGAGTGATACTGAAAAGCAAAAGTTGCTAGATTATCTGAGACGTATTCATAATAAAGGTAATACTGCAAAGCAAGGGCAAGTTGCCCTAAAGCGTAAGTCTAGCAGCAAAGTGAAAGTTATTAGCAGCACTGGAACAAGTAAAGTAATTAATGTTGAAACCATAAAAAAACGCACTTACTCCGAGCAAGGAAAGACTCCAGCAGCAAGCAGTCAAAGCGGGAGAAATGAGAAAAATAGTGAGACTCGAACTGATGCTCGCTCACCACGGCGTGATGACGGGAGTCGTTCGGCGCGCAGCACCGGAGACACTCGTCCACAGAGAGATGCTCGCACAGTGCGTAGCAGTGGAGATGCTCGCCCACCTCGCAGTGGTGGAGACGCTCGCCCACCTCGCAGTGGTGGAGATGCTCGCCCACCTCGTAGTGGTGGAGACGCTCGCCCACCTCGCAGTGGTGGAGATGCTCGCCCACCTCGTAGTGGTGGAGATGCTCGCCCACCTCGTAGTGGAGATAATCGCCCATCACGTAGTAGTGGTGCAGCAGGAGGCAGATCATCTCCAACAATGAATATGGCTGATTCGCCATCGACTCCAATGGGAGATGATGGTCGGAAGAGTCGCAACAAGCGCGCCAAGAAAGGTCGACGAGATACCGATGATCGTCTTCGAGGCAACGGTGAAAAGCGCGGAGGTGCTCGTGATGGGCGCAAAGGTGATCGTCGTAGCGGCCGTCGCACTCCCAAAACAGTAACCCCAGAATCAATGGTGGCTCACGGCTTCACAAGACCGATTGCACCAGTTGTTCGCGAAGTGTCTATTCCGGAAACAGTAACAGTCAGTGAGCTATCCCAAAAAATGGCTGTAAAGGCTGCTGATGTTATCAAAGTGATGTTTAAGATGGGATCTATGGTGACCATCAACCAAGTAATCGACCAAGAAACTGCATCAATTGTGGTTGAGGAGATGGGGCATAAATTCAAGCTGACCAAAGAAGACGCTATTGAAGATGCGCTGGTTGAAGATACTGCTGCAGCCGAAGTGCATGGTATAGAGAAGCCGAGAGCACCGGTTGTTACTGTTATGGGCCATGTTGACCACGGTAAAACCTCGCTGCTTGACTATATTCGAAAGAGTCGTGTTCAAATAGGAGAGGCTGGAGGCATTACCCAACATATTGGAGCGTACCACGTTAAAGCCGACTTTGGCGCTATCTCCTTTTTAGATACTCCTGGACACGCAGCATTTACAGCTATGCGTGCTCGTGGAGCCAAAGCTACTGACATTGTTATTTTGGTTGTTGCTGCTGATGATGGCGTAATGCCTCAGACAGAGGAGGCTGTTCAGCACGCCAAGGCCGCCGGCGTTCCGATAATAGTAGCTATTAACAAAATAGACAAGCCTGGTGTTGACTGTGACCGTGTTAAAAATGAGCTATCTGCTCGTGATGTAATCCCTGAAGAATGGGGTGGTAACACTCAGTTTATTCCTGTATCGGCATTGACAGGCCAGGGCATAGATGAACTTTTGGAAGCAATAATTCTCCAGACTGAATTACTTGAATTGAAGGCTACTGACGAAGGTCCTGCTCGTGGTGTAGTTATAGAATCTCGTCTTGACCGAGGGCGTGGCCCCGTGGCTACTGTGTTGGTACAGAGTGGTAAGTTGCTTCTAGGTGATAATATTCTGGTTGGTCAGCAGTATGGTCGTGTTAGAGCTATGCTGGATGAGAATAGTAGGCCTGTTAAGGAAGCCGGCCCCTCTATTCCTGTTGAGATTCTTGGCCTTGACGGCACTCCTGCTGCTGGTGACGAAATACAGGTGGTTCGTGATGAGCGTAAGGCGCGTGAAATTGCAGCATTCCGTCAAGGAAGGTTCCGTGATGTAAAGTTAGCTCGTCAGCAGATAGCAAAGCTAGAAAATGTTTTTTCTCGCATGGGTGTGGAAGAAAAAAAGGTTTTGAATATTGTCTTAAAAACAGATGTTCGAGGCTCTCTGGAAGCATTGATTTCTATTCTGCAGGAGCAGGGTAACGAAGAAGTGGAGGTTCAAATTATTTCCAATGGTGTTGGTGGCATTACCGAAACGGATGCAAATCTCGCACTAGCTTCTAACGCCGTTATTATCGGCTTCAATGTTCGTGCCGATGCGTCAGCACGCAAGATTATAGAGACTGAAGAGTTAGGTATGCGTTACTACAGCGTCATATATGATATTATTGATGACGTTAAAAAAGCGCTAGGAGGAATGCTTGGCTCGGATACTCGGGAAGAGATTATGGGTACCGCTGAAGTTCGCGATGTCTTTAATTCTCCCAAATTTGGCGCTATTGCAGGATGCATGGTAATTGAAGGTAATGTTTATCGCAATGACCGTATTAGAGTATTGCGGGATAACGTTGTAATTTATGAAGGTGAATTAGAGTCTCTAAGGCGCTATAAAGACGATGTTACTGAAGTTCGCAACGGCATGGAATGCGGCATTGCTGTTAAGAGTTACAATGACGTGAAGGCCGGCGATAACATAGAGGTTTACAAGACTATCGAAGTTCAGCGTACACTTTGATTATTAGATCCATGCCCGTTCTCCCATTGAGAGTGTGAGCAGAAGACTAACTAGCGAATTCAGCATAAGCCTAAAAGAAGCAGGTGAGTGAGGTGAGCTAGAACAGTCAACAAGCTCATACTTCAAGGGATAATAGGTATCCTTACCATCTAATATGTAGATTGGAGACAAATGAACGAACCTTCATGAGTTTACAAGTAGTCGATGATCGGGAATGAGCCCGAGAAGTCAACAACTTCATGCCTTCAAGGAGAATGGATATACCTATCGTACAGATAGGTTGCAGTAAACTGGAAAGAAACCCAAGCGTCATTAGATTGAAAAGTTAAGGGATTATTAGTAGTGAATACAGCTGGCATCTCTGCATCTTTCCGTATGAAGGATGCCAATGTGCCAAGCGCCCGTAGTGTAAATTGCGAGCTTTTATTATTTTGACACCCTTTGTGCTACACAGCACTGGTTGCAGACGTAAAGAACAGAAATTTAACATGGTTAAAGAATACAGTCGTTCTCAACGAGTGACAGAGCAAATTCAGAAAGAGCTAGCTCAGGTCATTCAGTTTGAAATGAAGGATCCTCGTCTTGGAATAGTAACAGTTAATTCTGTTGATGTTAGTCGTGATTTAGCGTTTGCAGATATTTACGTTTCCTTTCTGGGTATGGATGCCAAGGAACAAATTAACGAATCAGTAGAGATTCTTAATCATGCCTCTGGTTTTTTTCGCAGCAAGCTTGCCCGTGCAGTTAAACTTCGTTTTACACCAAAACTTCGGTTTTATTACGATGATAGTATCCGTAGAGGTAGGCACCTTAGCTCTTTGATTGAACGGGCTGTAGCAGAAGATCGAAGCCGTGGCGAAGGTGAAATATGCTAAGACATGATCGCAATCGCAATCGCAATCGCAATCGCAATCGCAGTCGCAGTTATGGTCGACAGGTAGATGGAATAGTTATTGTCGATAAATTCACGGGTGCAAGCTCTAATGAGGTACTACAGCGTGTCAAGATGATTTTTGGCGCTGAAAAGGCAGGTCATACAGGAAGTCTTGATCCGCTAGCTACCGGCGTTCTACCTATTTGTTTAGGTGAGGCCACGAAATTTTGTCAATTCCTGCTGGAATCTAATAAGTCTTACCGAACGCTCGTTCAGTTTGGTGTTAAAACAACCACTGGAGATGCTGAAGGCGAGATAGTTGAAAAGCGAGCAGTAAGTGTGACACGCTCTGACGTTGAAGCGGCACTAAAACATTTTATTGGGGATATTGACCAGATACCCAGCATGTATTCGGCTTTGAAGCATAAGGGACAACCTCTATATAAATTGGCTCGTCAAGGCATTGAGGTTGAGCGCCCATCACGCACAGTTTCTATTTTCAGAAATGAATTAATTAGCTTTGATGGCGACCAATGCGTGCTGGAAGTGGATTGCAGTAAAGGAACCTATATTCGCACTATGGTGGAAGATATTGGTAATGCCCTTGGTTGCTTAGCTCATGTTGCTGAGCTCAGGCGCTTAAAGGCTGGACCCTATTCTGAGCAGGAATCTTATTCTATTGAAGAGCTTGAGCGCATCAAGATTCAGGGACGTTCAAATGCCTTAACTGAAGAGCAGACGGCCACTCTTAACAGCCTAACCGATCAGACTGACAGTAGCGATCATACCTCTCTAGGAGATGACAACCTTAAGTTATTGAAAGAGCTGACAACTCTTTGTCGTAAAGGGGGTGATGCTGCCCTAGACAAGTTATTGTTATCCATGGATACCTCTGTGAATAACTGGCCTCAGGTTAGCATAGGGGTAAGTAGTAGTTTTTACATTTCTCAGGGGCAGCCAGTTATGATCCCCAAAGCTCCAGACAGTGGCTACGTTCGATTATACCTCGCTGCTAAGGATGGAGAAGAACGTCATTTTCTGGGTGTTGGTGAGATTATGGATGATGGTCGGGTGGCGCCAAAGCGACTAATCAAAACTCCTGCATAGTGACAGAACTCCTAGTTTAGTGGGCTAGTTGTTGTTTTTATACATTTCTCTTTTCGAATTAAAAGATTGCGAGTAGATGTTAAGTAAATGATAGTGGGAAGTAAGCTTGGCTGTAAGTATGCGCGATCATGATTAATTTTATTCAGCTCAGGTATTCTAAAGATACCTAAGCATATGCATCTTTAATTGGAGTATTTTACATGGCTTTAACGAGAGAAAAAAAAGTAGAACTTCTTGGGGAATTCGGATGTTCTAAAAACGATAGCGGCTCCTCTGAAGTTCAAGTAGCCCTATTGACAGCTAACATTAATGGTTTGCAGACTCACTTTAAGGCAAATAAAAAGGATCACCATTCCCGTCGCGGTCTTATTCGCATGGTTAATCAACGTCGTAGCCTTCTAGATTACTTGAAGCGTAAAAATGCTGAACGCTATCGCACCCTAATAACTAAACTGGGTCTACGTCGTTAGACAGTGCTAGGCAAGATTAATATCGAGGGTATGGCAGTGATATACTGTTACGCTCATAGTCAAGACACCGTAAGCTGCAATTTATGTGGCTAGCGGTGTTTTGCGCTTGGAAATCAAACCATTTAGGCTGTTCTATTGTCGATAATGGTAGCAACCATGCATTTTTTCACTAAGTATTTCAGGTTGCATTAGTTATATGACGTTGAGAGTACTGTCTGCCTGGTTTTTCCATCTTTTTATTTAGGAAGATAACGTGAGTCTGATAAGAAAAACATTTAAATATGGCAGCCAGACTGTCACCTTGGAAACAGGACGAATTGCCCGTCAGGCTTCTGGTGCCGTATTAGTAACTATGGGTGATTTGGCTGTACTAGCCACGGTCGTGGGAGCCAGAGAGGCTCGCGCAGGTCAGAGCTTTTTCCCTCTATCAGTACATTACCAAGAAAGAACCTATGCTGCTGGCCGTATTCCTGGCGGCTTTCTTAAGCGAGAGGGAAAAGCTAGCGATAAAGAAACGTTAACTTCTCGCCTTATTGACCGACCTATTCGTCCTTTATTCCCTAACGGATTTATGAATGAAGTACAGGTAGTTATTACAGTCATGTCTGTGGATAAAGTCAATGATCCTGATATTCTAGGCATGATTGCAACATCTGCAGCACTTAGTATTTCCGGCATTCCTTTCGACGGACCCGTAGGTGCGGCACGTGTAGGATTTACAGAAGAAAAAGGCTATATCTTGAACCCCACGTTTGAGATCCTGAAATCTTCTGAACTAGATATGGTAGTTGCAGGTACTGCCGACGCAGTACTTATGGTTGAGTCTCAAGCAAAGGAACTAACAGAAGATGAAATGCTTGGTAGCGTTCTCTTTGCTCATCAAGAATATCAGGCAGTAATCTCTGCAATTAAAGAATTTGCTGCTGAAGCCAGCAAACTACGGTGGGACTGGAAGCCTGAAGTAGAAAATAAAGCTATTAAAGATGCCGTTCATTCTCGGTTTGAAGAAAATGTTCGCCAAGCTTACCAAGTGACCGTAAAGCAAGATCGAAACACCAAGCTAGAAAGTCTTCGTCAGAGTGCTATTTCCTCCCTTGCCGGTGATGGCGAAGATAAATTTCCCGAGGATGATGTAAAAGGAGCGTTGAGTAAACTGGAAAAAACCGTTGTGCGAACCAATATTCTAGAAGGCAAGCCTAGAATTGATGGTCGTGATAATAAAACAGTACGCTCTGTTAACGTTGAGATTGGCGTATTACCAAAAACCCATGGTTCTTCACTATTTACTCGTGGTGAAACCCAAGCACTGGTTACTGTAACGCTGGGCACCTCTAGAGATGCACAGTTTATTGATTCTCTAGAAGGAGAATCTAAAGACCATTTTATGCTGCACTACAACTTCCCCTCATACTCTGTTGGTGAATGTGGTCGCATGGGGCCTCCAGGGCGTCGAGAAATTGGTCATGGACGTTTAGCTCGTCGCGGCCTTCAAGCAGTGCTTCCTGATGAGAGTGAGTTCCCATATACGATCCGTGTCGTTTCAGAAATCACTGAATCTAATGGATCTAGCTCAATGGCTTCCGTTTGTGGTTCAAGTCTAGCGCTGATGGAAGCAGGAGTTCCTTTGAAAGCACCTGTTGCTGGCATTGCAATGGGACTAGTTAAAGAAGGAGAGCGCTTTGCTGTTCTGACTGATATTCTGGGTGACGAAGATCATCTTGGAGATATGGACTTTAAGGTTGCCGGTACGGCTAAAGGCATAACTGCGCTGCAGATGGATATTAAAATTGCCGGTATCACTGAAGAGATTATGGATGCCGCGCTGGAACAGGCCCTGCATGCACGCATGCATATCCTTGAAGAGATGAATAAAGTTATTAGTGAATCAAGGACGGAGTTGTCCTCTAATGCACCAATGACCATGAAGATCAAAATCGATCAAGACAAAATTAGAGATGTCATAGGAAAGGGTGGAGCTACTATTCGTTCTATCTGCGAAGATACTGGAGCCTCGGTTGACATAAATGATGATGGTCTTGTGAAGATTTATGCTGACACCAAAGAAGCTTGTCAGTCTGCTTATGATCGAGTGTATAGTATTACCGCTGAAGTTGAAATTGGTAAAATATACATGGGTACTGTTACTAGCATTGTTGAGTTTGGCGCTTTTATTAATATTATACCAGGTCAGGATGGTCTTGTACATATTTCCCAGATCGCCGATCATCGCGTAGAAAATGTAGCTGATTATATAAAAATGGGTGAGAAAGTTAAGGTTGTTGTTATGGATATTGATAATCGCGGAAGGGTGAAATTAAGCATGAAAGAAGTTGCTAACAAGGAGCAGGATCAGGAACAGGAACAGGAACAGGAACAGCAGAATACCTAATTTTAGGCCTTCATCTATGTAATGTATGGGGTGCACCATGTGCACCGATACTAGCATCTTTGCTGTTTCACAAAAACCAAGCAATCGTTAATTCTTTTCAACATATACCAATCCCCCTTGAAGGCGTAAGCTTGTTAGTTGCGTTCACCTTCAATGGTAACGGGCATATTATAATATTTTCCAATTTCTATATTTGGGGTGTTAACTATTTCGACAACAGCTTTCCATTTCTCAGCTTCAGTAATTTCTTCTAGCGACCCCATAGATATTTTATCTATTTCCTGTCTCGACTTGCAATAAATCTCGGCAGTCCGGAATACAACCATTCGGTACTCAAAAAATACATAAATATATTATATTCACTAATGCTTTGCTTAAGGTTGCCTCGAAAAGCTCCGGTCAGTATATACCGACATTAATATTCCAAAACCAATCATAAGCGTTACCAGAGACGTGCCTCCTCGACTGATTATCGGCAATGGCACTCCGACGACAGGTAACACGCCGCTAACCATACCAATATTGACAAAGATATAAACGAAAAAAGTTAAGGTGATGCTGCCGGCAAGTAAACTACTAAAAAGAGTATGAGCGTTGAGTGCGATAAAGACCCCCCTCCCGATGATGAGCGCATATATGGCCATAAGCATCAAACAACCGAAAAAACCAAACTCTTCCGCTAGCACACCAATAATAAAGTCGGTATGGCTTTCTGGCAAAAACTGTAGATGAGACTGAGTACCCATTAACCAACCTTTTCCATATAACCCGCCAGACCCTATGGCAATGGTAGATTGAATAATATTCCACCCTGCACCCCAAGGATCACTTTCAGGATTTAAAAACGTTAATACTCGTTGTTTTTGATAATCGTGCATAATGTATTGCCAGAACACATATATTGAAGGAACGGCCAATAATACAGCTGAAAAAAGCAGTCTTTTTCTAATCCCTGATAATAGTAAAACCAGTATACCAGACGTACCGATCAAAAGAGATGTTCCCAAATCAGGTTGTTTCGCAATCAGAACCACTGGAATAGCAATAATAAACAAAGATACAACAACATCCTTAAACGAAGGTGGTAATGGTCGCTTAGCTAAGTAAGTCGCCACTGTAATCGGCATAACCAGCTTAATGACCTCAGAAGGCTGAAAGCGAACTCCTAGTAATTCAATCCATCTCTGGGCTCCTTTCGATTGAGTACCAAAGAATAATACGGCAAGCAAAAGAACAACGCCGATAACATAAATATACTTTGACCAGATCATTAATAATCTTGGAGGTATTTGGGCAACACATAGCATTCCGATAAAACTAATAAATAAATAAACGGATTGCCGTATAACAATATCAACATCCTTTCCTGACGCACTATAAAGAATAAATAATCCTGCTATTGATAACAACAACAGCAACCCTGCCAGAGGTAGGTCTATATGCAAACGCTGCGACCAACCAACATCTTTTCCAAAACCGTCAGCAAACTGCAGCTGCCTGACAAAATCCTTGTCTTGCATACTACTTCTCCTCCTTATGCAATTTTGGCAACAAGTATGAGTCTATGACCTTCCGTGCAACATTGGCAGCTCCCGTGCTATTTTCTAAAATGACTGAAATTGCTATCAATGGATCATCCACAGGCGCAAAAGCGATGAAAAGACTATGGTCTAGTTCAAACTCTTTAAGCTTCTCCGCGTCATACTCTTTTCCTTGTCCAATTCCAACAACCTGAGCAGTACCTGTTTTAGCCGCCATTGCGTATTTTATCCCGCGGCCAATCCTCCAGTATGCGGTTCCTCTTGGAGAGCTCACGACCTTGCCCATAGCACTAATAATTAAGTCCCAGTGGTCAGAAGCAATATTAATGTCACTCTCCAAATCGGACAGCTTCAGGCTAGTGATAGATTTTTTTGCCAATTGAGGCTGAACATACTTACCTCTGTTGGCAATCAAAGCCACCATTTTTAGCAGCTGTAATGGCGTAGCTAACATATACCCCTGACCTATGATTGCAATGACTGTTTCCCCAGGATACCAAGGCTGCCCGTGTAGCCTCCGCTTCCATGCTTTTGAAGGCAGTAAGCCCGGACGCTCTTCATTAATATCAATTCCGGTTCTGTACCCTAATCCAAACTTGCTTCCAAAAGCATGAATATTATCAATCCCTAGCTTGGCTGCTTGGCTGTAAAAATAGGTATCGTTAGAAATATAAATAGCTTTATAAAGGTCAATCCATCCGTGCCCTTTACGCTTCCAGTTTCGAAAGCGATGCTCACTGCCCTTGATTTGGAACCAGCCTTTGTCATAAACCATGTCAGAAGCATCAACTATATTATTGGCAAGCAATGCCAGCCCCATTAGGGGCTTAATAGTGGATGCAGGAGGATATTCGCCGAGGCTTGCCCGATTATATAGAGGTCTATAAATACTGGTATTCAAGCCATTATAAGTTTTATGATCAATACCTGTTACAAATAAATTAGGATCAAACGTTGGACTACTAACCATGGCAAGTATTCCACCGGTGCTCGGATCCATAGCTATTACAGCACCTCGTTTTCCACCCATTGCCTCAACGGCAATTTTCTGCAAATCAGTGTCAAGATACAAGTGTAATTCCTGTCCTGATACAGGACTTACTTGCTTCAAGGTTCGCAGAATGCGCCCCCTAGCGTTACTCTCAACTTCCTGATAACCGGGATTACCATGCAAAACAGACTCATAATATTTTTCTATCCCAATTTTTCCGATACTATGAGTACCGCTATAAAGTGCTTCATCAACTTCCTTTAACTCTCTTTCGTTAATTCTACCTACGTACCCAATACTGTGGGCATAAATGGCTCCTTCAGGATAGTGGCGTACTAACTCGGCATTAATTTCTACACCAGGCAACCTGAACTGATTAACCGCTATAAGAGCAATCTCTTCATCAGTTAGGTCAAATTTCAAAGGTATAGCTTCAAAGGGTCGCCCCCTGCGATAGCGTTTTTTATAACGATTAGTCTCACTTACAGAAATAGGAATAAGCTCTGCAATATCTGCTAGCAATTCTTGCGTATTTATTGATCGTTCACGAACAATAGCCAAGATTTGACTAGGACGATTTGAGGCTATAATTTTACCATTGGTGTCGTATATTGAGCCTCTAATTGGAGGCAAAGCACGCAGGTGAACTCTGTTCTCATAGGACTGGGTTGACATCTCTTGGTAGAGAACAACCTGAAGATAAAAAATCTTAGACAACAGACCTGTAGCTAAAATAATCATAATAACCACAGCAACCCAGACCCTGATAGTAACAACTTTTGCTTCGGCTACATGATTCTTTAGCGTCTCTGTCGGCATATTAGCAAGGCTCTATAAATACCTTCATCAAAATCTTCAAGAAACATAGTACGCAATTGCAAGCGTATACCCGTTATCACTGAGGGTGTAGGCATATATAGTTTTAATTATCTTAGCTTTGGTACTGTTTATTTGTGGTATGGATGGCCTTGCAAAATACTCCAGCCCCGGTAAATCTGCTCAGCAATAACAACACGAACCAAAGTGTGTGGCAATGTCAGAGGTGATAAAGACCAGCGAAAATCGACATTATCAGCACTCCCTCTAGGCAGCCCTTCCGGCCCACCCACCAGCAAGCTGACATCACATCCTGAATGCAGCCACCCTGCCATATTCTCTGCCAACTGCCTTGTCGACCATAGCTTGCCGAGAACATCCATTGCAACAACGAGATCCCCCTTACCAATTGCAGCTAACATCTGCGTTGCTTCTTTTGCCTGCTGTCGGCTGATATCAGAATCTTTGCTTCTACGACCCAAAGGCACCTCAACAAGCTCCAACCTAACATCTTGGACAAGTCGTCGGCTGTATTCCCGATACCCACCTTCTATCCATGACGGCATTTTTGCCCCTATTGATATCAGTTTGATACGCATCAGGAGTGTTCGCAAGCAACTTTCTTTATACCCCAAAGTCGCTCAAGGTCATAAAATTGTCTGGTGGCTGGTAACATTATATGAGCAACTACATCACCAAAATCAACCAGAACCCATTCAGACGACTCCACTCCTTCTGTGCCCAAAGGGCGGATACCATGCTTTTTACATTTATCAATTAAGTTATCTGCCAGTGACTTAACATGACGATCAGAGGTGCCGCAGGCAATAATCATATAATCCGTAACACTAGTAAGGTCAGTAACATCCATACTAATGATATTATTACCTTTCAACTCATTTAGAGTTTCTATAATCAAGTTCTTTAGTTCATCAGAATGCATAAGATCGTATTTGGTGCCTCATGATCTATTGTAAAATAATACTCGCAAACCCTACAATTTATTATATCCATCGCCTTTGAAGTGTCTACTTCGTTGTCAGCGCTCGCTTACCACAAAATCTTAGTACTCTTAAGCTTCTGTGGCTTTGCTCACTTGTCACCGCATAGCAACTCCAAATCCTTTGGGTATAACTCAATTTATCGCGACTATCTTGTGACTATCTAAAAAAACAACCCATTCCATTGTTAATAATAACCTCCACCCATAGTCAAAATAACCTAATTATTATACACTGAGCCCTCAGTATAACCAACAACTTTGGTAACGGTAATTTAACTTTCAAAGTTTTGTCAGCCATTACGAAGATTTCTAAGGCGTTGAACATCAAATTATTTGTTTTATACCCTTCGCCTTTCAAGTTGCTACGTTGTTGGCTGCGTTCGCATCACCTACTACTCGTAGGTTCACTGGGCTTCGCTTACTTGCTGCCTAGTAGCAATTTGAAATGCTTTGGGTATATACACTGATTTTAGTGCTTCTGACTAATTTTTAACGTACCTATCCTGTATAACATGGTTTTTGACACACCATAGAGCATCAAAAACTTAGTACCTTTACGAATGTTCGCAGCAATAGCGGCCAGCCCATAAATTGTCGCATTTTTGGCAAGGCCCATGAACCGAGTTCTGGCAAGTCCGTAGTGTCTTTTATAGGTGGCAAAAGGCTCGAAACAAGGTTAGCAGAGGATAGCTGGGGCGACCGGTGTTAGAGGCGTAGATTGAGGGTAATAACTTCTCAATCTCTGACCATTTCAGCAGCGCTTTTGTATCATCCAGACTACGAAGAATTGGATGTTTAGGTCGCTGGTTGAAACGAAGAGTTTGGACGGTGTTGTGAAGGATTTTTGCATGCCGATATTTTACCAAAATATAATCGTCTTTGTTGAGTTATGCTGAGGTCTCACACTATTTATGATTGGCCAACACCCTACTTATAACCGCCACCATTGGCAATATGCGTAGACAGCTGATGAACAGGTCTCCAATAGCATACGAATAGCATATATAAGTGAGAACAGTAAATAATCTCATCTTTCCAAGGGCAACGGAATAAGGCAGGTCTTCCAATGCCAAAATCCCATCAGAAGCAATTACTCACGGATATGCCCATCCCCCAAAACTATAAATTTTTGTGACGTCAGCCCCTCAAGGCCCACAGGCCCTCGAACATGCAATTTATTCGTCGAAATCCCTATCTCAGCACCTAGCCCATATTCAAAACCATCCGCAAAACGAGTAGAAGCATTAATCATCACAGAGCTTGAGTCTACCTCTCTTAGAAAGCGTCGCCCATGAGAATAGTTTTCTGTGACAATAGCATCCGTATGATGGGAACCGAACTTATTAATATGGCTAATGGCCTCATCCATATCCCTGACTAGTCGGAGAGCCAACACCGGCGCCAAGTATTCTGTTACCCAGTCTTCATCCGTTGCAGCTAAAGCCTTCGGCAAAATATCACAAACTCTGGGACAACCTCTCAGCTCTACTCCCTTCCGAAAATACTGATCTGCAAGTTTCGGCAATAACAATGGCGCAATACTCTCATGAATAAGGAGCGTTTCCATAGTATTGCAAACACCGTAACGGTGGGTCTTGGCATTAAAGGCAATGCTTATGGCCTTCTCTGTATCGGCACAATCATCCAGATATACGTGACATATGCCATCTAGGTGCTTGATTACCGGTACTTTAGCATTATCCGTAACTCTTTGAAGCAGACTTTTGCCACCACGGGGTATGACTACATCAACAAATTCAGGCATTGCGATCAAATGACCAACAGCCTCTCTATCAGTAGTTTGAACCAGCTGAACCAAAGACTCAGGCAATTGTGCTATATGTAATCCCTGCTGAATACACTCAACAATTGCCCTATTTGAACATACAGACTCTGAGCCACCCCGAAGAATAACAGCATTTCCTGACTTCAAACACAAGCTGGCTGCATCAATTGTTACATTCGGCCGGGACTCATAAATAATAGCAATAACACCCAAAGGCACTCGCATATGCCCTACTTGTATACCGCTAGGCATATATTTTAGTTCACTAATAGCTCCTACCGGGTCAGGTAACGCCGCTACTTGTCTCAACCCTTCAGTCATTTTATCAATACATAGGTCAGTCAGCTCCAGTCGATCTAGCAAAGCGCTATTCAACCCTTTCTTACGTCCCTCGGCCAAGTCATTCAAATTAGCCTTAATAATTATTGTACGATGCTCACTCAAAATCTCAGCAATAGCCTGAAGTGCATGATTTTTTGTAGCTATATCAGCATTTGCGATAACCTCACTGACTTGTCGAGCCTGCTCCCCCAATTTATGCATATAAGCAGAGACATTCTCGGAGCGTAATATATCCGACATAATGCTACCTTCTAAAGTCACCGTAAATTAAAAATAATAACCCAGCACACTAGTCATACGCATATCTATTTTATACTCATTACTCTTGCAAGTGTGTAGGGTGTGTTGGCTGCTCTCTCATTTTATAGCATGGAATAATAGTGAATATGCTAATCAGTAATCGGTATTGTAAAGTAGAAAATTGTTCCACCATCAGGGATTCGTTCAAAGCTTAGTTTACCACCATGAAACTGAATAATAGAGCGGCATACAGAAAGCCCTATTCCTACACCATCAGTCTTGGTGGTATAAAATGGTGTAAATAGTTTCTCTTCAGCTCCTTCAGCAAGACCACAGCCACGATCAATGACAGAGACTTTAACAAAGTCTACAGATAACATTTCTGTTTTTATTCTGACACCAAGAGCCGTATCGCCCAGATTTCTCATAGCTTCCACACCATTTCTGATCAGATTAAGAAGCACCTGCTGAATTTGAACCGCATCCACTTTCACCTCATACAGGTTCTCATCCAACTCCAAGAATAGCTCCATACTGCTGCTTCGGATGTCAACCTCAGCTAGCTGGCAAATATCACGAATCAGCTTATTTAGGTCAATCCAATCGAGAATATGATCCGGTTTTTTTACAAACGAACGGATTCTAGAAACTATATCACCAGCTCTACTAGCCTGCTGATTGATTTTATTTATTAGATCATTCACAGTTTTGTCATTAGTGGAACTCTGGATCAATAGCCTCTTCGCCACTTGCGCATAATTGGAGATAGCCGTCAATGGTTGATTTACTTCATGAGCAAAGCCTGCAGCCATTTCACCCATAAAACTTAGACGGGATACTCGGGCCAGTTTATCCTTTTGCGTTTCAATCTCCTCCAGTGCTTTGTTCAAAGCTTCCTTTCTTTTTTTAGTCTTTGTTATATCTTTGAAAACTACAACTACTCCATTGGTTACTCCATTTTCCATAATGGGCGTACAGGAGTAATTCACAGGCAATGGCGTACCATATCTACGTCGGAAAACAGCATCTTTAACGGTTGTGGCGACGCCCTTATTAAGAGCCATTTGAATAGGATTAGATTGCAAATTAGCATCTTTTCCTTCCCGGTTTTTTTCAAATAGCAGGTTGATCAGATTGCTATTTTTCAATAAATCAGATGACCACCCAGTCATCATCAGCGCCGCATGATTGACAAATAAAATACCTCCTCGATTATTCAGACAAAAAATTCCTTCGCGCATACTTTCAAGCAGACACGTCTTGTCTTGCTCTAATTGTTTGTTTCTGGCCGATAAATCCAATTCGAGCCTACGCATTCTAAGCTGCGCTTTAACCCTAGCAATTACTTCCTCCGCTTGAACAGGTTTTGAAATATAATCTACAGCTCCTAGCTCCAGCCCTCTTACCTTATCCTCAAGGTCATTCAGTGCTGACAAAAAAATAATAGCTATATTTTTAGTCTCAGCATTTTCCTTAAGCCTTTTACATAACTCATAGCCATCCATTCCTTGCAGTGTAATATCCAGCAAAATCAGGACTGGCTTTTCTCTAGCAGCGATCTTTATAGCACTTTCCCCACTATTAGCTATCAGAACCTTATAGCCATGACTGCTCAAACCCTGCAACAGAATTTTCAGATTGATAGGGTTCTCATCCACCAGCAAAATTTGACCTGCTTCAACTTGCAACATCGAAGGGTCTTCAGAAACAAACATCTAAAACAAACTCCATGTTTTTGAGTTACGCTCGACATCACAACTCAGCAAAAGCTTTCGTTATGCTTACCTATGTCTTGGATAAAAAACCTAAAACCCCTTATTTCCAAGGCATAACTATACCAGCTACTATTGAGGATGAAGGTTAAGTCTGTAAAATAAGAAAGCAATCAGCCCATTCGCCGAAAAGGTTAAAGTTTATCCACCCCTATTTCAAGCCCAGATTACAACACTGCACAGCTTATACTGGTCTTACTACGCAGCCTTTCCACTAATATATATCGTGGCATTTCATATAACGGCAGACAGAAAATTCAGAAATCTCTGCACATATCCACTCTCATTATAGGTGTGAGATTGTTGAACGCTCACCTTGCATCACCTAGCACTCTAGACTCATGCTACCCATGGGTCTGCTCATTTACCGCCTCCACATCTGCAATGGTAAATGAGATAACAACATGATTCCCGACGGCAATTTTACTACAGAGGCTTTCACCTCACTGTGCTTGCCAGCATAGTTGTAACCTCAACTCAAACAACTATCTTAAGTTTATCCGATAAAAATCTGTCTGGATTAAGCTAGGCCTCGTGAGTCAAATTGCGGACCCCTACCTCAGCGTTAATAGGTTCCCTGTTTTGCCTCCTTATATACCCAAGAGTATTAAAGATGCTTTGTTTTGAAGTTGTTTTTCTGCACTATCTGTTCATGCTCAAAATTACTCTGACTTCACAAAGAAATAAATTTAGAGTTACCCCATAAGAAAATGATTATCAATAAAGATGTTTTTCCATTACTGTATTTATTCAGAAAACAGGCCTTTCTTACGACAGCATTTTACAGTAATTTAACCCACAACATACACAACAACAATGCCAGCAACAAGCCTTAACTTACCGGCCGCAACGAGACACAAATGGGTGAAAATAAAATGGTACAACACACCGAAAACTGGGTCAAGCAACTAATTGTAAAATACAATATTTGCCCATTTGCCCGCAAAGAGGTAGAGCGAGGATCTATCTGTTATCACCTTGTTGAAGCACATAAATCAAAAGAGATCCTGACACAGCTTATCGAACAATGTCGGTTTTTAGCAGAAAATGTAGAGGTGGAAACCACTCTGTTTATCATTCCAAATGGTGTTAAACAGTTTGAAGATTTTTTAGATCTACTCGATCGTGCTAATGATCTACTTTATGAGCAAGGCTTTGAAGGTGTTTACCAGCTGGCTAGTTTTCATCCTGATTACTATTTTGCAGGTGAAAGCTATGACGATCCTGCTAACTATACTAATCGCTCTCCTTACCCTACCTTGCATATTATTCGTGAATCATCGATGCAATACGCTCTAGAAAACCATCCTGATCCAGACGCTATTCCTGCTCGAAATATCCATTTTGCGCGTAAAAAAGGGCAACCTTTTTTTGTTAACTTACTGGCAAATTGTATGAAATAATAAAAAATTAGCTGCGCTCATTAAGTGTGATAATACCATTTTATAGCAAAATACTTAACCTTGTGCGCAGCTTTAAGCAATAGTCCGTTAATTATAAAGAGCACTCACAATTTCCCATTATATATTCTGTTCAGTTAGTATTTCGAGCTGCGATTAAAGTATTTAGCTAATTAAGGAATGTACTATAATACTGTACGGCTTTGATGTTGACGGCACTAAAGTTCAGTGGAGCAAGGGGAGTACTCGGCGCAACATTACTTAATTATTTACCAAGTAGCGTCTTGATTCTCATAGAGAAGCTCTTTTCTCTTTGTGATTTATTTTTAGTATTGATTATTATTTTAATATTTTCTCGACCACTTCCTGATTAAAATCATCGACAAACATCCTGAATTCTTATAAATTAGCGCGTTACTATTTTTTTATTTCTATTTATTAAAAGTTTAATCTTATAAAGGACGCTGGATTAATACAATAAGTGCAATTGACTGAAATTTTATAGGTGAGCCAGCTGGCAAAATAACAATCGTGCAAAGGTCTCAATAACATTAAAATAAATAATAGCCACGGTATTTCAAAAGAGTTTTTATCTCTATTCGCCGGGGCAGGATTGATGACTGACAGAAGTTGTCAAGCTGGTAGCATCTGGAACCTTGCGGTAATGAATAGCTCAATGAAACTTACGCAACATAGAAGTTTACATATCCACAAGTGTGCTTTCATTTATGATAAGCAAGGTACTTGCGATATAGCTCCAGGTGTCAGATTGAAGAGTGCGAATGATTCTGTTTTTACATTCACAATGAACGATACTGACAACCAATGTTCATGGATTAAATTACCTTTTTAACTGATGACTGTGAAATTAAAACGGAAGAACTTGAGTCGTATAACATGAACAGACTGCTCTCCCTCACCCACATCACCTACTACTTGTAGGTTCATGAGGGTTAGTTCGTTTTCCGCCTACCCACACCTTCAAAGGTAACTGATATAAACTAAACAATCCTAACTTTTTGCCCACCCTGTGCCAGCATAGTTAGCGCCTCTACTGATCTTTTCAATTTAAACAGAGAGTGACTAGAGAGTGGCCAGTGCCACGCTCTGAAGAGCTCAAAGAGCTCAAGGAGCCCATGATTCAGTAAACAACACCACCTTATCATGTGCCAGTCGGTCACTTGGTACGCAACTGATATCTCGGGTGCGACTCTATACAGCAAGAGAAAGACAACGTTATTTCAAGCCTGCAAATCAGTTGGCCGTGATTTGGTGGATATAAGCATAGATATACTCGATCAATTACCGCGCCTGATCGTAATTAAAGCGACTGTCGCTGTCACCACTTTCAGATCTCAGCTTTTTCTTTTTCAGGTAGTGATTCAGGTGCCGACTTCTGCTGGATGACTGTTTCTCAAAGCCTGCGCAATAGATGATACAGACCACTCTTCTCACATCAACACCGCTTAATATTATCACACTCTGACATCACGGCTTTATCATGGTGTAACTATAAGTCTATTTTCTCAGAGTGCACTTATCATTTGAAATAGAGTACGATTTATTTAACGATGCATGGTTTTTGTGATCTACTGTCAACATAGGTGGTTTCGTGAATATTTAACCTGCTTACAAGCTCATCCAAAAGAAAAGAGATTAGGCTACAAAATAGCAGAAATATATTTCAATCCTGCTACAGAATGGCAGGTCTATAACTGGCAGGAATCCTGTTTATGAAAAACTCAGACATAAATACTAATCCTACATTGGCGCCACTTACTAATGATGATGACGGAAGTAACTTTTCCGCTATTATTGAGCCTGATTTACGCGCTGAGCTTAAAAAAGAGTTGAAACTCAATGATAACGAGCTGAATGCATGGCTAGCAATAGCAGACAAAAAAAATTCTGATAATTGTTTATCACCCCTTGCGTTTGCTACAGCCAACAAAGACACTCTAATTGCGCTGCAAAAATCTAAGGCTCTTAGTAATTTTTCTAAAAGTCTGGTGGCAGCCAGGACACCGGTTGCAATGATGTCAGAAGTGAGTAATCCCAGAAATTGGAAAAAGGATGTGTATATAGGGCCAGGAGCTATGGCTGTTAATGCTTTTTTACACCCCATGTCTACAAATACCTTACCCCTGGATGACATGGATCCACCGATAGACCCTACTAACATCAGCCTTGATGCTTTAGTCATGTCTATTCTAACTCAACGAGCTGAAATACTAGAAGTCCAGTTGCAAGGACAAATTGGCGATATTCAGAAAAAAAATGAAGAGCTTGAAGAGGCAAATGTATGGCTGACTAGAGCCAAAGAGCAAAAAGCTAATGCAGGCACTAGTGGAAGTACTTTTTTTACTCCTGAATTTATATCTTACTGGAAAAGCTTGGGAGCTGAACACCAGACGTCAACCAGATTGGAAATACACTTCGTTGATCCAGCGGTTGCTGGTCTATACCATAACTCAGGAGACTGGGATGTTAATATCGAAGGATTAAAAGGAAAAGTCGAGGCGTTAACCAGCCAGTCTCAGCTTGAAACTACAAAGTTGCAACAAACAATAAATAAATATAATCAGTCGTTTGACATGCTTTCTAATTTTATTAATAAGTATTATCAATCAATTGGTACAATAATACAGAATATTAAATAAATACAGGTCATGTTAGGCCACTTTAAGATAAGGAGCAGTGCAACTAAAGAGAAAAGTGGCTAACGCCCGTTTTTTCTTTGATGTTATACTCAAAGGATTTATAGTTGCTCCGCGGCGACAAGCGCACCAGACTACAAAAGCTTAGAAGCACTAAGCGACAGTGGTGAGCTAATGCTACTATGCACTGAACAAAGCATTTAGCCGATCTAAAAAAGAAGTCTGATCATTTTTTGCACAGCTGTTTTTGAGCACTCTTAATAAGCCGATCCAAGCCTAATCGGCGACTTTTCGCTGAACGGTAATTCTATGTTCATTGGTGATTTATTTGCACCCCCTAACACCAATGCCCCACTAGTAGCACCACACAACAGCAATCGTCAGTAGCCCCATCAGGTCAAGGTTCGTCATATGTGTAGACTCAAATAAAAGCCCAGCCTTTTTAGATTGCCAAACAGGGTTTCAATACTCCAGCACTTACCTTAGTCATCTATCATGTTGTCTGGCATTTCAGCGACTACGACGATCAAAAATACTTTCACAGCTCGACGGACTGCAATATAGAGCGATACTCCAGATACTTTTTTGCTATGCCACGCGATTTCTTGATAGAGACTACCACCTCTGCATAGCGACCAATGGCAATCTTTTTGCCTAGATGCTCCACCGCATTGATATCACCCGATAGTTGAAGTTTTTGGAGCCATGCATCTAGCTAGCTCTATATCCGAGACCCATGCCCAGAAAGCACAGAAGCAGCTTGCCTAACTGCTCAAAACTGTCGCTTTATACGGCGACAATTGGACTTGTTGCCTGCCTTTCTCTGAAGCTCCTCAGCTAAACAAACACAAGTTAGCTGAACGGCTAGCCCCTGCTCCAGCATAGCTCTCGCCTCTTCTGACTTTTCCAGCTTCAACAGGGCGGGCCAGAAAGTGCTCAATGCCACACTATTTCAAAAGAACTCAAAAAACCCATGATTTAGAAAATCAGCCAAGCATTATCGGCGGAGGTTTACTTTGCGCACCCATACAGCTCTTGGGAGCGAGGGTTAAATGAGAGCACCAATAGCTTGCTACGACAATATTTTCCAAAGAATACAGACCTCAAGAAGGTCGGTCAAATAGAGGTGAAGCGAGCATTGATGCGGCTTAATTCTCGGCCAAGAAAAGATTTGAATTTCAAAACACCCGCCCTGATAATGGATGAACATAGGGCTGCGTTAGCAGCTTAAGCTGTGATACATTTGGAATTTTAATCTTCGGTATATGAATTCGGCGAGGTTAACAACACACTGCGATTTGGCTCACGAGGTCTGGCTTAATCTAGATGAATCTTTATCATATCTACTTAAGAAAGCCGCTTGAGCTGAGGCGACAAGTATGTTAACAAACACCGCTTACTAGACAACTCTAATCCTAATTTGAACTATTATCCTACATGCTGAAAATGGTGTTGACTTTTATTTTCATTAACTGTTTAATAGGGCGGTGTCGTGTACTGTGCACAAAACAACGCCACCAGCCTCAACATTCTAGAACAATATAGAAGGGCGGTAGCGTGGGAAGATGTTGCTGAAAGTATGATCAAGCTTCTGAAGCGGGTGTCATCGGTCTGCACAGTCACCCTAGATAATGGTGGTGAGTTTGCAGCCCATGAGAAAGTAGCAAAAGCAATGAATGCAGATATCTACTTTGCCAAGCCTTATGCTAGTTATCAGCGGGGAACTAACGAAAATACCAATGGCATCATTCGGAGAACCTGGCCTAAAAAAATGGCGTTGAGTCATCTAACAGAAGATGATGTGAGGACAATGGAAATGTTGATCAATACCATGCCTAGGAAGGTTTTATACCCAAAGGATTTCAAGTTGCTACTAGGCGGCAAGTAAGCGAAGCCCCGTGAGCCTACGAGTTGTAGGTGATCGGGGTGAGCGAACGCAGCCAACAACGTAGCCGGATTGAAAGGCGATGGGTATAGGAGGGCGGACACCACTCGAAGTCTACACAGGACAGCCGATTGCACTTATTGCTTGAATCCAGCTTTTTAAATATCAACACATCAACTTTCAAAAGAAAAAACATGCCTATTGAACAGATAAAATATATAGTAGACTATGGAATTATAGGCTTGCTTGCCTTATTATCTTTTTTAACGGTTATTCTTACAATAGAACGAATCTTTTTTTACAGAAGCATCAAGATAGAAGAATATACTCATGGGAAAGAATTAGAGATATCCCTTACAAAAAACTTACCTTCGATTGCCAGTATCGGAGCTAATGCACCTTATATCGGCCTTTTAGGAACGGTTCTTGCAATAATGCTTACTTTTTATATTATTGGCGACCAACAAGATACTATAGATCCTGGCGAGATAATGAAACACCTAGCGCTAGCACTCAAAGCAACAGCAGCTGGACTTGTCGTTGCCATACCTGCCACCGCATTTTACAATGCCCTGCTTACTAAAGTAGATATTTTTATTTCCCAATGGCAAATACTTCAGGACACAAAAGGTTCAACAAATAATGAGGCGTGAACGTTTTGACAAAATGAATATTGTCCCGTTCATCGATATTGTTTTGGTGCTGTTGGTTATTGTCTTGGCAACGTCTTCTTTTGTACAAAACAAAGCCATCAATATTAATTTACCATCAGCAACCACAAAGAAACAGGAAGACAGTAAAAACCTCATCATTTATATCGATAAAAATGGTAAATATGTACACGAGAATAAAATTTTACCACTGAAAGAAATTCAAAATGAAATTGAGAAACTTAACCCTAAAAAAGATAAAATATCTTTGCACACAGACAAGAATACAGACTTTCACTATTTCGTGGACATTGTTGATTTTATACAGCAAAAAGGATTCAAAAACATCTCCATTGTAACCAGTTAACAGAAAGATTATTTGTGAAAAGGCATCGTTATAAAGTCTCCTTCCTCATTACAGCTTTAATTTATACAGCGCTAATTATTAGTTATATTTACATACCAACCCCGAACTTCATTATAAGTCAAAAAGAAAAAAATAAAATCGTCAACATTTCACTTGCGCACTTTGTACCAACAGCAATAGAACAATCAACTGAAGAGACAGAAGAACCAAAACCAGAACCTAAGCTGGAACCAGAACCAGAACCAAAACCAAAACCAAAACCAGAACCAGAACCAGAACCAGAACCAGAAACCGTGGTGAAGAAAGAATTAATTGGTATAATACCAAGAACCAAGAAAATAAAAAAGAATACTGAACAAAAAAATATAGCCCGAAAAATAAAAAACAATAAACATGTTAGCAGAGGTTCATCAAAACGAGCTACTTCAAGCAGAGTAGATCAAGACAAAAAAAGCCAATACCTTTCAGAAATAAGAGAGAGTATTAACAAAAAAAAATCCTACCCTAAAATTGCCATAAGAAAAGGCATGCATGGTATAGTAAAGGTAAGGTTTACCATCTTGAAAAATGGATACTTAGGCAATATAACAGTTTCCGGGCCGAAAGTGTTTTACAACTCAACCAAATCTGCAGTAAAAAAGGCATTCCCTATAGATGTGAAAGATACACCATTGGAATTGCCTATTTCTATTAATTTATCACTTTCATATAAACTTCATTAAGGCCAGAAAATAACCACATGCAAAAAATATATTTATACATATTACCATTGAAAGTGTGAGGTTTCTAACACCTTTTACTTACCATATATTCAAAATAACTCACTCTATCGTAAGATCATCGTTATTAATTAGCTCTTTTATCTACTTATTCATAGCTTCAATGCTAACAGGTATAGGATGAGCTACAGGCTTCAACTGACTTTTAATATTTGATAAACTTTTCTAAAACATGAAGGAACCTCTATCATTGATATTTTTGCTCGTATAGTTTAGGGCAAAGAATATCTACACTTTCGGTTAAATCTAAACAATGGGGAGGCAATTATTGCATCTCTTAAACAGCATCATTAAAAATTTTGCCTCAGTAACTCTATAACACTGAGTAACACTAGGAAGAAAGAATGAAAAGAACATACATAAGAGCATTCCTTGTATTTACATGTATAATACCTACATTACTGTTGGCAGAGCAGGTAGACATGGGAACTATAAACGTAGAAGCAAAAATAGATACGCATGTGATGAGAGACGTGCGTGGAGAAGATATTAAGTCTGCTGACTTAGGTGAAGCACTTTTTAAGAAGTCCCCATCTATTTCAATAGTAAGAAGATCAGGAATTGCCAATGATGTGATTATAAGAGGGCAAAAAAAAGATAATATAAACATCACTATTGACGGAGCAAAGGTAGCCGGTGCTTGTCCGAACAGAATGGACCCACCCATTTCTCACGTCCTGGCAAACAATATTGACGATATTGAAATCAATGAAGGACCTTTCAATGTACAAGACTTCGGGGTTTTATCTGCAGACATAAAGATTCATACACTCAAGCCATCCAAAAAATTCAAAGGCGATAAAAGCCTGAGTATTGGATCTTGGGGTTATCAAAAAGCTTCTTTGTTTGCCTCTGGTGCCATTACAGAAAAGGTAAGAGTTATGATTTCTACTTCAGGAGAAAAAAGCCGTCAGTATGAAGATGGTAGTGGTAATACATTTTCACAACAAATCCAGAGAGAGATAGGCAAAGGCGCTAATCCACATGTACAATATCAACAACAATATATGGATATGGACTCCTATACAAAGAAAACAATATTAACAAAATTTTATTGGGACATTACAGATAATCAAGAATTAAGACTCGGCTACACCGGAAACAGAAGTAATGATATTCTATACCCGTCATCAAACATGGATGCCGTATCCGATGATACTGACATTTTCAATGCTGAATATCTTCTCAAAAACCTTGGGACATATTCTAAAGAGATTGACATACAATTATACCATTCAAAAATTACACACCCAATGTCAACACAACGTAGAATCATGGGCACCCCAACCTATATGACCAACAAATTATACAGTAACATTAAAGGTATAAAAATCAAGAATATTTTTGATATTGACATCCATACTTTTACTATTGGTATAGATACTTCTTTACGGAATTGGGACGGCACATACAGCCTGAGTAATAATCAGCCTATTCCTAATACAAATAGCATCTGGGATGTTGATACTAAAAACAGGGCATTTTTCATGGAAGATAACATAACTTTTAACAAATTTGTTTTTGAATTAGGTTTAAGATATGATAATACAAAAATCACTTCTGGCAATCCAAATCAAGAAGAAAACAAGTATAACGAGCTGAATGCATTTGTAATGGGAACGTACCATATAGATGACAGCATGAAAGTTTTTACAGGAATAGGCAGATCATCAAGAGTACCTGATGCAAAAGAACTTTTTTGGCGAAAGAGTGGCGGTGCTATGGCGGGCACACCTGACCTTAAAGCTACAAAAAATACAGAATTAGATATTGGCATAGAAAAAATGTTCGATAATTCATCCATTAAAGCAAAAGTATTTTATTCCATGCTCGGTAATTTCATAGCTTATAACTCCGCATCAGCGACTAATAACTATGAAAACATAGATGCCACTCTTTATGGTTTGGAAATAAGCGGTACATACATAGTAACTGCCTCTCTCTATTTTGACTACGGGATGGCATGCCAGAAAGGTGCGAAGAAAAACCCACTCAAAGGACAAATGTCAGAAGATATGCCTGAGATTCCACCATTGAAATTAAATGCATCAGCGAATTATGATTGGGATGACACATTATCCTTTAGAACAGAGTTAATAGCTGCAGATTCATGGTCAGACTTTGACTCTGAAAACGGTGAACAGAAATTGGATTCATATGCTGTATTAAACCTCAAAGGATCCAAAACATGGGGTGCATTTATGCTAACTGTCGGTATTGATAATGTATTCAACACAACCTATGCTGTATCAAACACCTACAGTGATCTGGTATTGATAACTGCCAATAATAACGTAATGTTAATGAATGAGCCAGGGCGTTATTTATATACCAACCTAAAATATACATTTTAAAAAATCTTATCTCTTGCGTGTTGTTGGTACAATACCCAATGCAGTACTTATACCCAAGATAGTTCAACATACAGGTTGCATTATCTCAAAATTGTTATGAATCCTATTGATCAATGAAGCACCAATTTTGGGTACAGTTTTATAGAGAAAATGATTTTTCAAGGCTACATAGTGTTCCACAAACTCAGCTGTTTTTCAGCCTCTAACTTGTGGGGTACGCCCTTAGGTTTTTTGTAGGTGAAGCCATTTGTTTAGACCGAATACAGTATATTTAACTTCCAATGTCTTAGAGATACACGTGAAAATCTGGTGGATGTAGGCATAGGTATGCTCAGAGATATGCTCGATCAATTACCGCTTTTGCTAGTCATTCAGGCGACTTTTGCTGCCAACTTTTTCAGGAATTAGCTTTTTCTTTTTCAGGTAGTCATTCTAATACCAACAAGTATTCAGCCAACTCTGTTTTATTCAACACAGTCGCTTCAATGATCACGGCCAACTGGTTTGCAGGATTCCATTGATCTATATTTTTATCATCACCAGGAACTGGCATTCCTTAAGATAACGCTGTCTTTCTCCAACTGTATAGCTTCACACCAGAGACACCAGTAGCACACACCAATTGATCGATTGACACATTATTGGGTGGCATAATTTTCTGAATTATGGACTCTTTGAACTCTTCTGCATAGCGTGGCATTGATCACGCTTTGGCCACCACCTGGTTAAGTTGAAAAAATCAAAAAAAGCGACAACTGTGCTGGCACAGATGGATGCAAGCAATCCAAGAAAAATGCCCCTAATAATTGAAAATATAAAAGCGAAAGGAAACACATAGATGAATGTAGAAAAGTTAAAAAATTCAATTAAAAATACTAAGTGGTTACAAAATCGTATTGCTTTGCCCATCTTAGCTTTTTGTGGTGTTTTAATATTCGTTCTTATTGTTAAATTACAGCCGAGCATGTCACGTGAATCATCACTAGATTTAGTTACGTCTGTTAATTATATAGAAGTTACTGAGCAACATATTAAGGCGGAAATTATAGGTTACGGCTTAATAGATCCTGATCTTTCATTACAAGCTAGAGCAGAAGTAACAGGACTTATTTCTTATATTCACCCTCAGCTCAAAAAGGGTGAGTTTTTCACTAAAGATACTTTATTATTAGTTATTGACGATAAAGATTACCAATTACGATCAAAACAAGACAAAGAAGAAATGCTGATCAATAAAGCTAACTTGCAAGAAATGACATTAACTATCGAAAATAACGAGTTAGAAATCACATTAGCATTAGCAAAGTTGAAAGTAATACAAGCTGAATATGACCGCCTGCTAAAACTGAGCAAAACAGGGGTAGTGTCTAAATCATCATTAAATACTGAAAAACAAAACTTATTAAAACAAAAACAAGAAGTGCAACAATTTAACAACAAAAAAACCACACTACCATCTACCTTAGCGGTAATAGAAGCCAAACTTGAAATATCAAGAGCTAAGCTAGAGAAAAGTGAGCTAGACCTAGCGCGTACGAAAATTCACATGCCCTTCAACGGTCGCATTAGTGCTGTTCATACTGAAATAAATCAGTACGTAACAGCTGGGGGCTCAAGTACAGGACAGTTATTTGATGCTTTTAGCGTTAACAAAATGGTCATAAATGCTCAGTTCCCATTAGAACAATTTAGAATGTTTGCAAGATCCTTTAATATATCTTCGTTTTCTGGGAATGACAAATCTTTGAACATGCAACAATTATTATCGTCTTTAGAATTAACTGCCATAATAAAAGATCCAAGTCACAAATTTGTTATATGGCAGGCAAAAGTAGAGCGATTTAGTGACAACCTTGATGCCAAAAGCAGAACTGTTGGTATTGTGGTTAGCATCAGTGATAGCTATAAATCAGTAGAGCCAGGAGTTAAGCCGCCTTTATTAGAAGGCATGTACATGAAGGTAATACTATATGGTAAAGCAAAAAACATGTTAGTGCTTCCGCGATTCTCTCTTCATAGGAAACAAGTATATACTATTAATCAAGATAACCAGTTACAACGGAAAACGCTGAGCAACTTACAATATCACGGCGAACTTGTATTAATAGAGCCATCGATAAACCAGGTAATTAATGCTCATGATAAAATAATAACGTCTGATGTATTCCCTGCTGTTAATGGCATGAATGTGATCCCAGTGATAGATGAAAACACAAATAGTAAAATGAAACAATGGCTAGATTTTCCTTTGATAGAAAGTAGCAATGAAAAAGCATCTGGCATCGAGGATAAATCATGATCCGGTATTTCTGTGCGCACCCAACCGCCGCCAATTTATTAATGATGGTATTTCTTGCTATTGGTGTAATTACCTTACCGCAAATTAATAGAGAAACATTCCCTATAATAAACGCTTATTCAGTACAGATACAGGTACCTTATCCTGGGGCAACACCACTTGATGTAGAGCAGGGTATTTGTCTAAAGTTAGAAGATGCCTTAGATGGTATTAGTTTTGTTGAAGAGAAGGTATGTCAAGCTAGACAAAATATTGGAATTATGACAGTTAAAATGTTCGAACAGGGAGATTTCTCAAAATTTTTAGATGACGTAAATAATGCTGTAGATAGCATAAGCGACTTCCCTCATGAGGCAGAAGTAGCAACAGTAAGTGAAGTCGGCAGGATACAAAATGTCATTGCAGTGGCATTAACAGCAGATTTACCTAGGGCAGAATTAAAAACTTTGGCAGAGCAAATAAAACGGCGTTTACTACGACATGAAAATATACCTCTCGTTGATATACAAGGTTTTTCAGACCGGCAAATGCTTATATCAGTACCAAACTACAATATCAGACGCTATGGCTTGAGCTTACAAGATATTGCGAATATTGTCCGTAATCAAAACGTTGACTTGCCTGTAGGAACGGTTGAAACAACCTTTCAGGAGGCGCAGTTACGTGTTTCTGATGAAAGAAAAAATGTTACTGATTTAGCTAACATTGTTGTGCTTAGTGGCGAAAATGGCAATGATGTTTTATTAGGTGACATTGCTACAATTACAGATACTTTTGAATCACCAGAAGATAAAATAACCTTTAACAATAAAGAAGCTGCAATTTTAATGATCAGCAAAAACACAACTGACGATAGTTTAACGGTATTAAATGCTGTTAAAGAAATGTTGATAAAAGAGCAAGAATTATTACCAAAAGGGGTCAACTTAAGATTGACGCAAGATGCTACAAGTATTGTTAAAGACCGGATACGTTTATTGGGAACTAATGCATGGCAGGGCCTTATTTTGGTTTTTGCCGTGATGTGGCTATTCTTCACATTCCGCTATGCTTTTTGGGTGGTTATGGGGCTACCTGTTTCATTTCTTTTCAGCATGTATTGGTTACATTTAGTTGGTATTTCTATCAACATGTTCTCTATGGTAGGGTTATTGCTATCTTTGGGTATATTAATGGATGATGCCATTGTAATTTCTGAATCCATTGGAAGTCAAATGAAAAAGGGTTTGTCACCACTTGATGCTTCTGTTGAAGGTACAAAACTTGTCGCTAGAGGTGTTATATCATCATTTTTGACAACAGCTTGTATATTTACAGGACTAATATTTATTGAAGGTACTATAGGGCAAGTTCTAAAAGTTATTCCTATCGTTTTACTTAGTGTGATTAGCGTATCACTCATTGAAGCATTTCTTATTCTTCCACACCACTTAAATCATTCATTAACCAAAGCTAAAAAGAGTGAAGTTTCTCCATTTCGGCTTAAGTTTGAGAAAAAATTTGATACATTAACCAAAAAGGTATCTGAAATTGTTGAGATACTTATACAGTATCGTTATGCTTTTTTAGGTGGTATTATTGCTGTATTTTTAATATCAATAAGTATGTTGGCATCTGGGGTACTAAAGTTTTCTGCGTTCCCTAATATTGAGGGGGATATGATACAAGCTCGCATTCTAATGCCTGCGGGTACACCATTGAAACAAACCGAAGCTGTGGTTGATAAGTTACTAGAGTCACTTGAGCAAGCCTCAGATACATTTCAAGGAAATGAAAAACAAAAATTAATCAAAGCAATAATCGTTTCATACAATGAAAACGAAGATGCATACGAATCTGGCCCTCACTTGGCCACCATTAAAGTTGATTTACTCACATCTGGGTTACGTAACACCAGAACTCAGACTTTTATTAATAAATGGCGTGAAAAAACTGGCATTATTCCACAATCCCATGCTATTTCATTTAAAGAAGCTATTCTAGGGCCAGGCGGCAAACCCATTGAAATAAGACTAAAAGGAGATGACTTTGAACTATTAACTCAAGCATCACTTGAATTGCAATCATGGCTAAGTGGCTATAACGGTGTTGAAAATATTTTTGATGATTTACGACCAGGTAAGCCAGAGTTTTCCATCACACTTAAAGATGGAGCTTATTATTTAGGTGTTGATGCCAGCATGATAGCAAATCAAATGCGTAGTGCTTTTCAAGGCGTTAAAGTATCAGAAACAAATGTCGGCTTAAACACTTTTGAGGTTACAGTAAAGTTAGATAAAGATTCTAGAAATGAATTTGCAGACTTTGATAGTTTTTCTATTGTTCATCCGCATACCAAAGCGATCATTCCTTTATCAAGTGTTGCCAATATTGAGGCTAGTAGAGGTTATGCCCGTATTAGTCGTGTTAACAATCAACGAACCATTACCGTGTATAGCGATCTTGATATAAATAAAAACAACACGAAAAAAGTACTGGCCGATATTACTACCCGCTGGCTACCACATTTTAAGAAAACTTACCCTACGCTTTCATTAACATTTGAAGGTGAAATTAAAAATGCAGGCACCACTCAACTATCGATGATGAGATCTTTTATCATGGGGCTTTTTGGCGTCTTTATATTATTATCTTTTCAGTTTAGAAGTTATTTAGAGCCATTTGTTGTGTTAGTTGCTATACCACTTGCCATGATAGGTGTTGTTTGGGGGCATTTATTAATGGGATTACAGTTTACAATGCCTTCAATGATGGGGTTTATTTCATTAGCTGGCATTGTCGTTAATGACTCTATTTTACTGGTGGAATTTGTTAAAAAGTGGGTAAAAACAGGTTTATCTGTGCACCAAGCCGCCGCAAAAGCAAGCCATGACCGCTTTAGAGCCGTTTTGTTAACCTCAATAACAACCATTGCAGGCATGACACCACTGTTATTTGAAACTAGCACCCAAGCACAAATACTCATCCCTTTAGTTACTAGTATAATTTTTGGTATAGCAACATCAACGTTGTTGGTGCTTTTTGTTATACCATGTCTTTATTGTGTCCTAGATGACTTTGGCCTGGCAAAAGCAAAATCTTAACCAACAAGTTTAAAATAACAAGAAAGTGTGGCCTGTAAACTACAGTCTATATGAAGGCCTGCTTACAATAGCTTAAAAAATTTTTCAGACAGGTACAGCGTGGTATCCACGCATTAATCATACTTATTTGCTCTGAAAACTTTACCAGTCGCCCCTGAAATTGCTACTTTGCTGTCAGCGTTCGCTGCTTAGTAAGCAGGACTCTGTGACTTAACACTAACTTGTCGCCGCGTAGAAACCCCTGATTATTTAGGTATTAACGGCAGGTTAAAACAGTAAGCCAATGCTATTTAAACTGTGTTTATTGACGCTATGCTTCATTACTATATTGATTGGCGGGTGCGCTGCACCTAGCGACAATCAAGCGGTTATCGCCCGTCTTTCCCTGTCACTGAATGCTCATGCCGAAGTATTGCATACCAGTTACTTTCCTTTACAAACACTCCAAATTTTTTCTTCCTTAGGTCCCACCCTGCGTGTTTACATCGAGGGTGACGGCCACGCTTGGGCTAACCGACGACGCCCCTCGCTTGATCCAACCCCTCACAACCTGATGCTCTTAGAACTAATGCATCAAGACCCCTATCCAGATCGCGCCTATCTTGCTCGTCCCTGCCAATTTGTCCAGGGTGATAACTGTAAAATTTCAGTCTGGACTAGCCTCCGTTACAGTCACCCTATGGTAGACACCCTCAACGAAGCTCTCAATCAACTTAAAATCAAAGGCTCTTATAAGAAACTTGAACTCATCGGTTTTTCCGGTGGAGCAACACTAGCACTTTTGCTGGCTTCCAGCAGGAATGATATATCCTCTGTCAGAACTGTTGCTGGTAATCTTTCCCCTTCTTTTGTTAATAGGCTTCACGGTGTAAGCCCCATGCCTGAAAGTTTGAATCCTGCTGACTTTTCAAAAGATCTCGCAACGATACCACAATTGCATTTTGTTGGTGGCCAAGACTCTATCATAACCCCTAATGTATACGACAATTACCAATTATTTTTCAGTAAAAAAGATTGCCTCTCGTATTATGTAAACCCAAACGCTGGGCATAACTATGGATGGAAGCAGTCTTGGTTAGAGCTGCTTAAAATACAAGTTAATTGTAGATAAGATGGTAGGAGAACACACTTCTCAATCGTGTGCTCACTAATGAAATCGGACACTCTTCGCTTTAGCTAGGTAGATTACAAATTTGTATATACTCTCGGCATACATAAAGGTACCAGCCACTCTCCCCCCCTCTTCATCTATCACTAGTGGACTCATGCTCATGCATTTAGGTACATAAATATCATGAGAGAAAGCTCAGGTATTTTTAGCTTTAAGTAGAAATTATAACTTAATAATATATACTTCTATTGACTTCTATCATAGGGAGGAGTATCATGCTAAATGAAGCTGATATTATGGTAGGTAGCAAGCGGCTGAAGCCCAGTGAATATAAGATCATTAGGTAGTACTAGTAAGAGAGAAGCCACCAAGCCGTAGTCTTCAAAGAGATTAGATATAAATGCGGCAATCATAGCTAGCGCACACATAAGCAAGCCATTGTCGTATGAAACTCATGCGAAGTGCTGTTCGATGAGAATCAGATCTGAAAGGAAAAGTCCAGAGCTGGAGTTTTACCTGTAGACACTATCTAGGAAAATAGTTGTTACATGAAGATCTGGATAAACAAGTATTAAAGGTAATGCTGTTTCTGCATATGCGTTAGTAGACGGGCGGTAGCGTACTTAATTATTAATGCTTGATTGCAGCATAAGGCCAGAATCTTTTGAGTGATTATTAAGTGTTCAAACCTACTATGATGTCAGTGGCCTTTGAAGTTACTAGCGTTAGCTCACCACAGTTGCGCTAATACTCCTACAGCTTCTGTGGCCTCTATCACTTGCCGCAACGCAGAAACTCCAAATTCTTTGAGTGTATTAAAGTCAACTAATGACTATCAGGATATTACCAAACGCACTACAAACACCAAAACAACAATGTACGAAGATACTAATTGGGATATTGATGAAACTTCTAAAGACTAGAACAAAAATACTCTACGCATGTATTATTACGAATATTTTTCTCATCCCTAGTTGGTCTGCCGCAGTGCAGGACTACTGCAGTCGAGTGTCTGAGCCAGGCTTAAGCTTGGGGTGCGCCAAAACACTTTCCAACATTATTTACGGCCTAAATGGTTCTGCAACTCCGACAGAGCTGTATATGGATAATTTAATGGGGAAGACCTATGATGGGCTGGTTTGGGATGCTGACTGGATAGCCGGACACGGCGAGAAGCGACTAAGATTTAAGTCTGATGTGAAGTTTTTGGTTGGCGAATACAAGAGCTGGAAAAATATCTATATTGGATCGACGCGTAGTGATGGACAAAAAACAGCTGTTGATATGGTTTCGCTCCCACAATCTAGTATAAATCACTCGGATAGTAATATCACACTACATTTCGACAGACTCACTCTTGAAAACACAGCATTGACACTGAAACACGCAGCGAGCGCTGATGGACGGCAAACTGGTGTTATCGATTATTTAACATTAGGCTCCGCCGGAGCTGGGCAAGGTGGACGGATGACAATGCGCAACTCCTCGCTAAATATTTGGCCCGACACAAAGCTCTTGATAAATGCTCCCAGTGGGGCCACTTATATTCGCGCAGAGTCTGGTGACAACCTGCTCAAACTCGAAACCCAGTCAATTAACGCGAAGCAATTTTATGTGGATATTAAAGACAGCGCCAAACTGACACTTTCCCACACGAAACTCATCGCACAGCAAGAAGGATCTTTACATATTGAAAAGAGGGCTAGCTTGAATCTGAAGGACGAGTCAATATTGCAATTGCTCCAATCTAACGTGTCATCGTTACCGCAATCTACCGTGACTAACGGGGAAATAACCATCGATGGAGGTCTTTCAGAACTACGTATTACTGCACCTCTTTTTTCGGACAGCAAGATTTCTCTCATAAATGGCGGTGCTCTTCGGATTCAAGAAAGAGGCAACGAGCGCAGTAGCATGTCGTTTGTTGGCAATAATACGCTGCATTTTGACCATGGCGACTCAACTGTGCTGGGAGCGACTGTCCATCCGAATCATTTGACGCTGAATGTTGGCCGTGGCACAACCACGCTCACCGGCGTCATACCAAATGCGAAACATGGGCTGCAAGTCGACAATGTCAATATCGACAGAGGAACCTTGGATATAACCAGCTACGGAGCCAATGCGGGCGAGTGGCGAAGTCTTACGGTGAAGAATAACGGAATCCTGTTTGATCGGCTTAAAGAATATAACCAGCTGGAAAATCTTGAAGTTAATACCGGAACGTTGAAATCACTTTCCAAATTTGGATCATTTGCATATAAAGGCATTGCTACAGCTAAGTTAACAAATAGTAAGATAGATCTAGTCTCAGCTCTAGGGGAACACAACCTACAAATGCCCCCAGGGCTACAGGCAGTGCATATCAGTGCGAAAAGCCTTGAGTTTTCCGGAAGCAATCAGGTATTAGTCGGCATTCACCCTTCCGGGCAAGACTCTATTTATAATGGCAGTCCTATTCCCAATACCAGACGATATGCCGGTGAACTTGTTGTCAATATTGGCAATGATCCCAATTCTAAACTTATTGGCTTTGATACGGTTTTGTTTGTTCCCAAAGCAATGGATAAAACGGCAAAGAATGCGGACTATGTTTCAGGTGGAATTAATAAGGTTTATACTGTTGCGGAGGCGAATATTTCAAGCCACTTGATCTCTGACAAAAAAAGTTTTGATGCTGCTCCTATTACACCCACCGCAATGCAACTTGCAGCAGCCGGATCTGACCTTCCTGCCAATTTAATTTATACTATCGCAAACGATCCCGTAGCGGATGAGCGAGTCGACATTACCTTTATAGATCTAACCCTGAAGCACCACCCAAAACTTGCCACACACTATACTCCACAGTTTATATCCAAGGTCTTTGTTAATCCCAACTCTAAAAACACGCATGCGGTTACTGTTTCTATCTTGCCTAATCTTAGCGTTGGTACATCTAAATCATGGAGTGTTACCACTCCTACCACTAACAACGTCGTATCTATTTCGCAGAAAGCAATAAGCGCCCCCGGCGGAACAGTGTCTCATGTGATTACGACAACGGTTACGGCAGCAAATGGTCATATTCTATCAACCAATACCGTGACTGTTCCATCCAGTTCAATTTCTGGCGGTGCTGTTCAGTTGGTAACCACGACAGTGACAAACCAGAGCGGTGTTCATGTGCGCACAACGTCGGTTGGTGCGCCTATGAACAAACCCACAGGAACTGGGAATACCTATCGCCTTGCCTCACTCATGAGCCTCAGTAGCACCAGTTTGTCATCAGCATCTCTAAATGCCGTGGAAGTATTACACCCAGAAACTTACGCTTCTTTCATGACAGTTGCTTTGGAGTACAGCATGCACTTGCGCAATTTAGTGCTTGTAAACGCACGCGGAAATGCGGGAGGATCTGGTCAGCCATATGGAGATTTGGTCGAGGGTTTTACCGATAGCGGTCATAGAGTTTGGATGGACGCCAGCAAGTTACAGGGAGACATGGATCCAAAGAATGATTTGATTGGTTTCGATTATAGTATGGGAGGAGTCATATTTGGTGCGGATATCTGGTCCAACGAAGAATGCAGTGCTGGAGCCTTTATTGGCTACGGCGATTATAGTATGGACGAAAAATCATCTTCCTTATCATCATTGTCATCCTTTGGTATCTCTTCGAAGATTCTTTCCGTCGGCGGTTATGGGAGTTATGATATTCCTAACTGGTCTATTATCGGTATGACAAGCTATTCTTGGGCCAACACTGATGCAAAACGAGTGATAACCTCAGACACCTTCAAGGGGGATTACAAAGCCAGAGTCTTTGAAACATCAGTTCGCGCCGAGTATACCAGCTTTCGTACTAACGATCCTTGGAGAATAATGCCTGAAATAGGCTGTGGCTATATTAATTACAATCAGGAGTCTTTTACTGAAACCGGCCCTCAGAACTTAATTCTTAATATCAAAGACACAACAGTTGAAAGCCTTACTGGAAGTATTGCTCTAAATCTTACTGGTCCGGTATTTGGCTATGGGCTTAAACCTTACGCCTTTATTCGTTACGAGCATGACTTTCTTGCTGCACAGAAAAAAGAGCATAAGATATACGCTTCTTTTGCATCAACACCGAATATTTCAGAATCATTTATCGGTACGCATCGTGGGCCAGATGCAATTGTAACAGGCATTGGCTTAAGAGGTGCAGTTAGCGATTCTGTTGATCTCTCCGCAGGGATCATCTACAAAAAGCAAACCTACGGTAAAGAATACGGTGGAGGCTTACAGGTAACACGAGTATTTTAATAGCAATTCTTAGCAGTACTTTTTGTTATGCCATAAAAAATTAAATGGTACTTTAGAAATTAAGGATGTCTATTAATTGATTACTTCTTGGAGAAATAGTATCAAAAAATATAAATAGAACTAAAACAATAAACTCCTACTATATGTACAACATTGGCAACAACAAATAAATATGCTTTCCAAATAAAGCTGATATAAATTTCTGCTTACAATAGCTTAATGGTTTTTCAGATAAATACAGTGTTAACATCCAAGCATAATACTCATAACTAACCTACTAATTTTTTTGTACACCTAAAAACAGTGATGCATTAGTAAAATGCATGCAATTTTTAGGTAGGATGGAATAAATTACACTCTAACCTAAATAGTTAGTAGCACACTTTCGCTACAACCATTTTCAGGCCTTAGCTTTGCCTTTTTCAGGTAGCCTTAGCATAAGAGAAGAGTAGAGAAAACAGTTTCTAAATCAAACATCTTTAATGGTAACGGCCATATATTCTCATGTGAATATGTGTGTCCTTGTCTGCAAGAGTGGTGAATACATGAAATTTTATACAGTTGTTGCAAGTGATGGTAATACGTTTGTACGTGATACATCAGGTAAAATGATCCCAGTTAAAACAGGAGATATTTTACCTGAAACGGCAATTATTGAGAAAGGTGAAAATTCTCAGCTTGTATTACAAGACGGATCACAAACTATATCAATCAATACTGCTTCTGGGTTTCCATTAAGTGATCTTCTTAATAATACGGATGCCTATTCAGTTAATGATCCTGATGGCTCAACTATTAGCCAAAATGATAATGCAGCACTAGAACCGGCTGATGTACCACGAGCAAATAAACCATCGCAACCAGTTGACGATGAAATACTCAGTGATATGCACAAAGCCGCTGAAGTTGTTGAACTAAAAACACTAAATATAGATGTAACAGCTGGTGAACCAGGGCAAGGGCTGCAAAGGGAAAATAACACGATAGAAGATGAAATTAATGGCAGCTATACACTGTCTAGTGGTGAAGATGCCTTAATCGGCCCAGCAACAGGCCCATCAGTTACACCGCCTGTGGTATCTACGCCTGCAGGTACCATTGATACTACCGCTCACGCAAAAGACGATACTAATACGGCAACAGAGGATCAAGGTCCCACAGCAACCTCCGGGAACGTTCTAACAAATGATGAGGCAAACTCAACAGTAACAACTCTAGGGGACATTAAAGGGCAGTATGGCACGTACCATATGCAAGCGAATGGTGATTATACTTATGAGCTTAATAATAAAAATCCTGCCGTTCAAGCGCTTGCTGTAGGTGCAACATTACCAGACCCAATAAGCTATACAATGACAGACGCAGCAGGAAACACTGCGTCAGCACAACTGACAACAACTATTACAGGAACAAATGACGCACCAGTGCTCACTGTAGGCCAAACAACAAATATAACAGGAACACTTACAGGCGTAGATATTGATACTGGAGACATACTTACTTTTGCCGTAGTTCACGGAGCAGGCAGTTACGGAACGTTAACCGTAGATCCCACAACAGGTGCCTATACTTTCGCGCAAAACCAATCCGTTATAGGCATGAGCCTAGACAAAACAAGTGGAAAGTATACCGGCAATGAGGTCTTTGAAGTCAAAGTAACGGACAACCATGGTGGAACACAAAGTAAATTTATCAATTTCACCAGTGAAGTGACATTGACCGCACCAACACATACCGGTTCTAGTGGAAATCAGGTTCCCACACCTAATGTGCCTCCAATACTGACACCTTCCGTGCCTAACCCGCCAGTGGTAACGGATACCAAACCAGTTATACCAAGCGTTACTGTTCCTAATGCTGTGACGATTGACCTATCAAAAACAACGGATAGTGGTACTTCAGATCAAGATAAGATTACCAATAATCCTAAACCTGAGATAACAGGACATACCGATGTTCCTTTTTCTAAAGTCGATATTTTAGAAAATGGCAACGTTATTGGACATGCTTTCTCAGACAAGCTTGGCAACTATAGTATTGCAGTACCACTGCCGACTGAGGGCGCGCATACTTTAACGGCACAAGCTACAGGCCCATCGCTTACAACGCACGGTGTCATCTTCGCCTTTAGCTATCACAATTGATACTAGCTACGGCAACAGACGATACTGATACTGCAACAGAAGACCAAGCTCCCGGAGCAACCTCTGGAAACGTTCTAGGAAATGACGACAGCGCATTCAACAGTAACAACTCTAGGGGACATTACAGGGAAGTATGGCACGTACCATATGCAAGCTAATGGTGATTATACTTATGATCTTGATAATAGCAATCCCGCCGTTCAAGCGCTTGCTGTAGGTGCAACATTACCAGATCCAATAAGCTATGCAATTACAGATGCAGCAGGAAACACAGCAACAGCAAAACTGACAACAACTATTACAGGAACAAATGACGCACCAGTGCTCAGTGTCGGTCAAACAACAAATATAACAGGAACACTTACAGCCGTAGATCTTGATACGGGAGATACACACACTTTTGCCGTAGTTCACGGGGCAGGCAGTTACGGAAAGTTAACCGTAGATCCCACAACAGGTGCCTATACTTTCGCGCAAAACCAATCCGTTATAGGCATGAGCCTAGACAAAACAAGTGGAAAGTATACCGGCAATGAGGTCTTTGAAGTCAAAGTAACGGACAACCATGGTGGAACACAAAGTAAATTTATCAATTTCACCAGTGAAGTGACATTGACCGCACCAACACATACCGGTTCTAGTGGAAATCAGGTTCCCACACCTAATGTGCCTCCAATAGTGACACCTGCCGTGCCTAACCCGCCAGTGGTAACGGATACCAAACCAGTTATAGCAAGCGTTACTGTTCCTAATGCTGTGACGATTGACCTATCAAAAACAACGGATAGTGGTACTTCAGATCAAGATAAGATTACCAATAATCCTAAACCTGAGATAACAGGACATACCGATGTTCCTTTTTCTAAAGTCGATATTTTAGAACACGGCAAAGTTATTGGAAGCACTATCTCGGGTCCTAATGGCAACTATAGTATTACAGAACCACTGACTGATGGCGTGCATACTTTAACCGCACAAGCCACAGGTCCATCGGTTACAGCACCCGTTACATCTTCGCCTTTAGCTATCACAATTGATACTAGTATTAAGGCAACAGACGATACCGATACTGCAACAGAAGACCAAGCTCCCGGAGCAACCTCTGGAAACGTTCTAGGAAATGACGACAAGAATTCAACAGTAACAACTCTAGGGGACATTACAGGGAAGTATGGCACGTACCATATGCAAGCTAATGGTGATTATACTTATGATCTTGATAATAAAAATCCCGCCGTTCAAGCGCTTGCTGTAGGTGCAAAATTGCCCGATGCAATAAGCTATACAATGACCGACGTAGCAGGAAACACAGCAACAGCAAAACTGACAACGACTATTACAGGAACAAATGACACACCAGTGCTCAGTGTCGGCCAAACAACAAATATAACAGGAACACTTACAGCCGTAGATCCGGATACGGGAGATACACACACTTTTGCCGTAGTTCACGGAGCAGGTAGTTACGGAACGTTAACCGTAGATCCCACAACAGGTGCCTATACTTTCGCGCAAAACCAATCCGTTATAGGCATGAGCCTAGACAAAACAAGTGGAAAGTATACCGGCAATGAGGTCTTTGAAGTCAAAGTAACGGACAACCATGGTGGAACACAACGTAAATTTATCAATTTCACCAGTGAAGTGACATTGACCGCACCAACACATACCGGTTCTAGTGGAAATCAGGTTCCCACACCTAATGTGCCTCCAATACTGACACCTACCGTGCCTAACCCGCCAGTGGTAACGGATACCAAACCAGTTATAACAAGCGTTACTGTTCCTAATACTGTGACGATTGACCTATCAAAAACAACGGATAGTGGTACTTCAGATCAAGATAAGATTACCAATAATCCTAAACCTGAGATAACAGGACATACCGATGTTCCTTTTTCTAAAGTCGATATTTTAGAAAATGGCAACGTTATTGGACATGCTTTCTCAGACAAGCTTGGCAACTATAGTATTGCAGTACCACTGCCGACTGAGGGCGCGCATACTTTAACGGCACAAGCTACAGGCCCATCGCTTACAACGCACGTTACATCTTCGCCTTTAGCTATCACAATTGATACTACCGCTCTCGCAAAAGACGATACTAATACTGCAACAGAAGACCAAGCTCCCGGAGCAACCTCCGGGAACGTTCTAACAAATGACGACACGAATTCAACAGTAACAACTCTAGGGGACATTAAAGGGCAATATGGCACGTACCATATGCAAGCTAGTGGTGATTATACTTATGATCTTGATAATACAAATCCCGCCGTTCAAGCGCTTGCTGTAGGTGCAACATTGCCCGATACAGTAAATTATACAATTACAGACGCAGCAGGAAACACAGCAACAGCAAAACTGACAACAACTATTACAGGAACAAATGACGCACCAGTGCTCACTGTCGGTCAAACAACAAATATAACAGGAACACTTACAGGCGTAGATATTGATACTGGAGACATACTTACTTTTGAAGTAGTTCACGGGGTAGGGCATTACGGCAGGTTAGATGTAGATTCATCAACAGGTGCCTATACTTTCGTGCAAAATACATCAGTTGCAGGAATGAGTCTAGACTCAAGCAGTGGAAAATATAGTGGTAAAGATGCCTTTGAAGTAAAAGTAACAGACAACCATGGTGGAACACAGAGTAAATTTATCACTTTCACCAGTGAATCCACACTGACCGCACCAACACATCTAGTTAATGGGAGCCAAGTTCCTATACCTAATGCGCATCCAGTAGTGACACCTTCCGTTCCTAATCAGCCAGTTGTAACCGATACCAAACCAACGATACCAAAAGTTACTGTTCCTAATGGTGTGACGATTGACCTAGCAAAAACAAGTGATACTGGTAGTTCAGATCATGATAACATTACCAATAATCCTAAACCTGAAATAATAGGACATACCGATGTTCCTTTTTCTACCGTAGAAATTTTAGAAAAGGGTAAAGTTATTGGAAATGGTGTCTCAGATCATAATGGTCACTATAGTATTATAGCGCCACTGGGCAGCGGCATACATAATTTAACCGCACATGCAACAGGGCCATCGATTACAACGCAGGTGTCATCTTCGCCTTTAAAGATCACCATTGATACTACTGCTACGGCAACAGATGATACCGATACTGCAACAGAAGACCAAGCTCCCGGAGCAACCTCTGGCGACGTTCTAGCAAATGATGAGCAGTATTCAATAGTCACAAGCGTAGGTAATATTCCAGGGACGTATGGCATGTACCATATGCAAGCTAATGGTCAATATACTTATGATCTTGATAATACAAATCCCGCCGTTCAAGCGCTTGCTGAAGGTGCAACATTACCAGATCCAATAAGCTATACAATGACAGACGCAGCAGGAAACACAGCAACGGCAAAACTGACAACAACTATTACAGGAACAAATGACACACCAACGCTAAGTGTAGGTCAAACATCACATATAGCAGGAACACTTACAGCCGTAGATCCGGATACTGGAGATACACACACTTTTGCAGTAGTTAATGGAGCAGGTAGTTACGGAACGTTAACCGTAGATCCATCAACAGGTGCCTATACTTTCGTGCAAAATCAATCTGTTACAGGAATGACTCTAGACCCAAGCGGTGTGAAATATAGCGGTGAAAATGCCTTTGAAGTAAAAGTAACAGACAACCATGGTGCCACACATAGTAAATTCATCACTTTTACCAGTGAATCTACATTGGCTGCACCAACACATACCGATTCTAGTGGAAATCAGGTTCCCACACCTAATTTGCCTCCAATAATTACATCTTCTGTCCCTAACCAGCCAGTTGTAACCGATACCAATCCAGTAATACCAAACGCTCATGTTGCTAATGCTGTTTCGATTGACCTATCAGCAAAAACGGATACTGGTATTTCAGATCATGATAAACTTACCAATAATCCTAACCCTGAAATAACAGGAAAGACTGCTGTTCCTTTTTCTAAAGTCGATATTTTAGAAAATGGCAACGTTATTGGACATGCTTTCTCAGACAAGCTTGGCAACTATAGTATTGCAGTACCACTGCCGACTGAGGGCTTGCATACTTTAACGGCACAAGCTACAGGCCCATCGCTTACAACGTCGGTGATATCTGCGCCTTTAGCTATCACCATTGATACTAGTATTAACGCAAAAGACGAAACTGCAACGACGGATGAAGATCATGCAGCTTCCATTTCTGGCCGCGTTAGTGATAACGATGATCACGGACATGGTGAAATATTCACCGCGACATCTAATCTTGACACCGGTCTCGGCTTATATACATTACAAAGTGATGGCTCATATACCTTTACGGTCAACACGACAAAAACCAGCTATCTTGCTGTTGGAGAGTCAGTACAAGCAACTCTAACCTATGAAGTAACAGATCTAGCAGGGAACACTGCGCAGGCACATTTAATAACGACTATCGAAGGGCGTAATGATGCACCAGTACTGTCTATTTACCATGCAACTGAATTTAACAAAGGGCCAATATCAGTTCACGATGACGACATGAATGATAAGCACCAATATGAGGTTACCACACCTATTGGTCGATTTGGCTACCTGGTCATTACTCCTGACCACCTCCAAGGACACACAGCTGATTATGAATATAGGCAAATGGGTAGTCCTAGTGTTGCCAATATGCAGTATGACAATAGCAAAGGCATATATAGTGGAAGCGAAGTTTTTGAAGTAAAGGCAAAAGATGGTCACGGTGGAGAGAGTGTTCAGTATATTACGTTCCATATACAAGCGACTGTTACCCCTAGCGTGGGTGGATTGCCGCCAGTTATCCACGTGACATACCCAATCGCAGCGGATATCACAACTAATGCACCATCTATGATGCCTATCACTCCTCCTGTTAATGCCGTAACAATAGATTTAGATGCAAAAAGTGATAGTGGTTCAAATAATGCTGATAAGATAACAGACATTACAACACCTGAAATAATAGGGCATACTGATATCCCAAATTCAAAAGTTGAGATATTAAATAATGGTACGGTTGTTGCTACAACATATTCAGGTGCGAATGGTGATTATAGTGTACAGACTTCTGACCTAGGCAGTGCAGGATTACATACTCTTACTGCACAAGCCTCAGGGCCATCGGCTACAACACCTGTAACATCATCATTGGCTATAACCATTGATCCAAATGCACCTATCTCACATACAGATGATGTAACAATTGTCTTAGAAGCAGGAAGTGATACAGGTATAGATGCTCATGACAATATCACAAATGACAATACCCCAACAGTTGCTGGTTTAACCAATAACCCAAATGCACTTGTGGAGATAATTGAACATGGAAAAGTTATCGCTACTACTACAGCAGATTCTACAGGTTTTTACACGGTAGATGTACCAGCGCTTGGTAATGGGGCGCACTCATTAGTCGCAAAAGTCACGTTAGGAACATCGGTTACACTCAGTGCAACGCCACTGAATGTATTGATTGATACAACGATAAATGCAGCCGATGATAATGCAATTATCGATGAAACCACAACCTCGATGATCAGCGGAAGCGTTATAAGTAACGATGACCATGCACAGGGTGAAACAGTGATGGCAACTACGCCATTGATAACGTCTCATGGGGTTTACACATTAGATCCAGATGGGTCATATACCTTTACCATTGATAAAGACGCCACTAAAAATATTGCAGCAGGAAATCATGAAGAAGACACGCTTACCTATGAAATTACAGATGCAGCAGGAAACACTGCCTCTGCGGTACTAACCACTAGCATTAACGCTGATGGTGCTATGTATAATATTGTGACTACGGCGCACGATACATCAGATGACGCACCTGAAGCACTTAATCTGGATATAAATGAAAGTAATTCAATATCATCTTTTTCATTACCAACTCATGATAGTTCGATGTTAAATCTTGATAACGTAGAGCATTCTTTAGAAATCACAAAAACGACAGAGCCAGATGTTGCACATGATACTTTAGCCGTTGTTGCAACACTTATCAGTGATGCCAGAGAAAATTCAAAAAATGATCTTATTATAAAAGCGGTTGAAAACAAAGAAGAAAAAGCCCACGTTAATAATCCTGATGCGTCGGCCAAAGAGCATGGAGGAGACCATTCAGATAATACTCACGATACGTCAACTAATACTGTTGAATTGGCTTATGGTAATCATCAGCCAGCACATAATTCAAATGAGGATAATGATGATGGTACAGGGTTAACATAACGCTCTTTCAAATGATAATAAAATACAAAATTTACTTAGGCTGGCTTATAAAAAGTGAAGGTTGGTAACAGAAACCTTCTTCATAGGAAAAGGATTTCCTAGCATCTATAAATTACCAGTAAAAATAGAAAAGAGTTTAAAATACTGTCAATTTTGGTTTTAGATAAAGTTAAGCAGAGAAGCAATTATGAGTGAATGGGAAGGGTTAGATAAAGAAGATGTTCGCTTTGATCCATTATTGGATAGCTTAATCTTACTAACTCATTTAATGGGGTCGCCTTATGCACGAGATGCACTTACTGCAGGGTTACCTATTGAAGCTGGAGAACTGGATGCTAAAAATTTTGCTACTGCGGCAGAAAGAGCAGGATTAAGTACACGCTTATTTAAGCGTGATCTAGAATCTTTATCTAACTTAACCATGCCTGCCCTAGCCTTATTAAAGAAAAAACAAGTGGTTATTATTTTATCTATTGATAAAGATAAAAAATGCTATTCCATTATGCGGGCAGAAACTGGAAAATCAGAAGAGACAATTTCTTTTGAAGATTTAGAAAAAGAATATTTAGGTTATGTGTATTTAATTAAAAAACATCATAAGTTTGATGGACGCCAAGAAAACACTCTAAATATAAAAGTAAATCATTGGTTTTGGGGTGCTTTAGCAAAATCATGGAAAATATATAAAGATGTACTTTTAGTTTCGATACTGGTTAATTTAATTGTGCTTGCTGCGCCATTGTATACGCGTAATATTTACGACAGAGTAATTCCAAATAGTGCTATGGACACACTATGGACCTTCACCATAGGAGTATTTATTGCTTATACCTTTGACCTTATTTTACGACTGGTAAGAGCTTATTTCTTAGATCTTGCTGGAAAAAAAAGCGATGTTATGTTATCCGCACTTATTTTCGAAAAAGTGCAAGCTAGCGAATTAGGTGTTAGACCCAAATCGGTAGGAACTTTTTCTAAACAATTAACCGATTTTGATGCTATTCGGGATATAATAACCTCAAGCTCGATGACATTACTGATAGATTTACCTTTTACACTACTATTTTTATTTGTTATTTATTTAATTGCAGGCACTTTAGTTTGGGTACCGATAGTAGCTATGATACTTATTTTACTTTTCAGTATTTATGCACATAACGCAATGAAGTACACCGTTGAACAAACATATAAAGCATCAGCAGAAAAAAATGGCTTATTGTACGAAACACTTTCATCACCTGAATCTGTCAAAGCTTACAATATGCAATCGCGTAATCAAAAAAAATGGGAGGATGTTACTGGAGAAATTTCAGGTTGGAGTATTAAAACTAAAACGCTTTCTACTGCGGTTGGTTCGTGGTCCAACTATGTTCAACAAATGTCTACAGTTGCCTCTGTTGTACTTGGCGTTTATTTAATTCATGATGCAGAACTTACCATGGGTGGGTTAATTGCTGTTTCTATGCTTTTAGGAAGAACTATTGCACCAATGCGTCAAGTTGCCTCACTCGTTACTCGTATTCATGGTGCAAAAGAGGCATTTTCATCTCTAGACAAGTTAATGGGTAATCCTGTAGAGATTGATAAAGAAAAAACCTATTTACAAAAAGACCAGCTTGATGGTGGCTTTGAATTTAAGAAGGTAGATTTTGCATACACTGAATCGGATGTATTATCATTACATAATGTGAGTTTCACCATTAAGCCTGGACAAAAAGTAGGTATATTAGGAAGAATTGGATCAGGTAAGTCAACATTAGGAAAGTTATTATTAAGATTTTATTTGCCAAGTAAAGGCGCTATTTATGTAGACGGCAAAGACATCAATCAACTTAGCCCCCACATATTACGAAAAAACATTGGCTATGTACCGCAGCACATACATCTTTTCTTCGGCACGATAAAAGATAATATAAAAATGGGAGTAGAATATATAGACGATGCAAGAGTGCAAATGGTTGCTGAAATGGCAGGTGTTACTGACTTTACAGATAAACACCCTAAAGGATTAGATATGGCAGTAGGCGAAATGGGACAAAACCTTTCTGGCGGACAAAGGCAGCTAGTTGCCTTGGCGAGAGCATTAATTTTATTCCCTAAAATATTGATAATGGATGAGCCCAGCTCTAGCATGGATCAAACAACTGAGAAAATATTGTTAGAACGCTTAAAAGCTATTACGAAAGACCGTACTGTTATTATTTCTACACATAGAGCTTCACTGTTAGAACTTGTTGATAGCTTAATGGTCATTGAAGCTGGTCAACTGGTTGCGTTTGGAAGTAAAGATGCTGTAACAGCACAACTGAATAACGAGGAAAGAAGCGCATTATGAGCTGGTTAGCACAAGCAAGAGTTTTCTTCTCAGAAATAAAAATGGCAAAAAAAGCAGAAGAAAAAGAAGAGCAAGTCGTGCATAAATCTGACTTAGAGTTTGTTTCATCCGCAAGTGAAGCACGCTTATTAGCAGTACCCCAAGGTGCTTCCTTATTAATTATGCTGGCAGTTATTACCACGGTAGCGCTTATTTTATGGGCGTCAATAATGAAGGTAGATGAAATAGCTAAGGCACATGGCAAGGTTATACCATCTAAGCAAGTTCAAATAATACAAAGCCTTGAAGGTGGAATTGTAAAGGAAATTAATGTAATTGAAGGGCAAAGAGTAAAAATAGGCGAGGTGCTTGTTGTTATTGATGATGTTTATGCTAAGTCTGCTGTAGATGAAAATACTAATTCTTATAATTCTCTTTTAGCTAGATCTGTATCTTTGAATGCTAGAATTAAAAACAAGGATTGCTTAGAGTTCCCTAAAGAATTACAAAATCATATTAAAATTATCACTCAGGAAAGAGCACGATTTAATGCCAGGCGTCATAAATATGAATCCGAATTTTTAGAACTGGAATTTGCCATTAAACAAAGGCAGCAAGAGTATGAATCGGCAAAAAGTGAGAAAAGAACGCAAAAAGCAAATTACGCATTGTCTGAACAGGAGCTGTTACTTAATAAACCATTACTTAAAAGTGGAGCTATATCTAAAGTTGAATTCTTACATATTAAGCAGAAGACTAATGAGGCTCTTTCCAAACTAAATCATGCCAAGACTGTTGTTCCTAAGATGCAAGCATCTGTAAATGAAGCAATACAAAAAAGAGAGTCCTATATACATGAAGCTAAGTATCAGGATGAGAAAGAGCGTAATGAGGTTCAAGTAAAACTAAATGCTATGCACTCTAAAGGTGTCTCACTTCAAGCCAAACTTAACCATTCTATTGTAATCTCACCCGTTGTAGGCACAGTTAAAAAAATAAACTTTAATACAGTAGGTGGAGTCATTCGCCCAGGAATGGATATAATGGAAATAGTGCCAACTGATGACAAACTACTTATTGAAGTGAAAGTTAAACCCAAAGATATTGGATTTATTAGTAACGGTTTACCCGCTGTCGTTAAAATTACGGCCTTTGATTTTAGCACGTATGGAGGGTTGGAAGGTGTTGTGACGTTTATTAGTGCTGATACTATTACAGATAAAAAAGGAAACAGTTTTTACCTTGCACGCATTCGTACAAAAAGTAATATTTTGAAGAACAAGTCTAATGAAGAGTATGCTATTATTCCCGGAATGAAAACCGAGGTCCGTATAATTTTAGATAATAAAAGTATTTTAACCTACATCTTAAAGCCGATGTTCAAATAAAATTTAATAACCCTAAAACTCTGGCATTATGCCATCCACTCAACCATTTGCTAATGTTGAAAGTCTTACTTCATTATCAACAGGTGTTTAAATCACCAAGGATAATTAAATGAATATTCTGTCCGCAGATGCTACCACCCTTTCTACCACATTTTATCAGCATTGTTTGATGAATGTATATATCTATACCAATTCTCTTTGAATAGTAAAATTGTTGAATGCTTTCACCTTCAATGGTAACGAGTATAGAACAATTATTTATCGTGAATACATCCTGCAAATTTATCAAATTAATGTTTCCGATTATGTTGATAACAACATACCGGGTTATTTAGGTGTTACGGAGTATAAATGACTACAATTAAGAACATTGTCACTAAAGCAAGTGTTTGTATTTTATGCTGTAGTGGAGCAATACACGCCACAACGCTTGAGAAGTCGGTATTTGATACCTTACAAAGCAGCCCCGATATGGCAGAGGCAATTCAGCAGTATTATGCTACTAAATCAGACCTGAATATTGCAACAGGTAGGTTTTTACCTCGTTTAGATTTGTTTGCAGATGTTGGGGTAGAAGATACTGAACGAGAAAATAGAACTCCCACCGCCACTAATACTGATAACACCACTAACATCCATAGAGACAGAACTAGTGCAAAGCTTAGAGTGTCAGTACCTGTATTTAGAGGCTTTGCAAATGTAAATGAGCACGATAGAGCCTCTTCCGCAATGAAATCTAGCTACTACAAGAGCCTGTCTAAAGCAGAAGTCATAACATTAAACCTCACCAAAGGCTACATTGATGTATTAAGTGCTCAAGATGTCATTGTGATGTCAGAAGAAAATCTGAAACATCACCAACAAACATATGACCTCATTCTTGAAAGGTCTAATCAAGGGGTTGCAAATCAAGCTGATTTATCACAAATAAAAAGCCGATTAGCACGAGCAAGAGCAAATATGATTTCGGCAAGAAGTAATTATAATAATACTAAAATCAGTTACAAACAAATAACTGGTGTTATGCCAAAAGATTTGAATAGACCTAAAGTTGATCATAATTATATACCTATGAGCAATCAACGAGTGGTAGATATAGCTTTTGCTAATCATCAAATACTACGATCCAGCCAGTGTGATATGGACGCAGCTATGTCGGCTTCTAAAGCACAAAACTCTCACTACTACCCAGAGTTTGATGTTGTGGCAGACATAACGTGGAAAGATGATGTGGGAGGCTATACAGGGCATGAAAGGGAATGGCGTGTTTTGCTTGAAATGAAGTGGAACTTATTTGCTGGAGGCCAAACAAGTGAAGCTCACAAAAAATCAGTTTTCCAAGAAGAAGCCACTAGAATGAAACTAAGCAGTGTTATGAGATCGGTTAAAGCCAATGCTGAAGCTTCTTGGAATGCTTACGAACAATTAAAGCAAGAGAAGATGTATCTAAGAGAATATGTTGAGCAAACCGAAAAAACTGAAAAACTATATGAGCAGCAATTTAAAGCTGGCAAGCGTTCATTATTGGATTTACTTGATTCACAAAATGAATTATTTCAAGCAAGAAGATCTTATATTGAATCAGATTATAAGTATTTGTATGCTCAATATCGAGTTGTTGCGAGCATGAGCTACATTTTAGATGCTTTAAAAATCAATGTTATGAAAGGTTTGCGCGAGACTTGAGTAAGATAATAAGTTCAACAGACTTAATCGTAAAATATAAACCGCCGGTATAAGGTATGTCATAAAATATGCATTTAGCTCAAAAAACACTTATCTAATACGAATGTGTTGCTTAATCTACATAAAAATGATTATCTTTTATTTAAAAACTATAACGTTGATGTGTCAACCAAAATAACTCAGTTATGCGAGGCCTATAAGTTATGAAAATCAAAATGACTTTATGTACATTAGTTGTAATATTCTTAATATCTAGTTGTACCAGCGGTGTAAAGGATAACAGGAGTGAAATAGCTTTAAGCGGCTTACCATCAGGAAAAACAATGCCTATCAGTAAAGAGCATTCAGCAAATACGCTAAAACTACAGACAGAAGGCTCCCTTGATGATAGTGACAAGGATGGTGTAATAAATATGCGCGACAACTGTGCAATGTCAGATGATGGAGTTGAGGTTGATAACGATGGTTGTGAAATGTCATACGATAAAATAAAAACTGTTGATATTGGCATACAATTTGATACCAATAGCACTGTAGTCAAAAGCAAATACAATGAAAAAATCGCGAAAATCGCAGCATTACACAAAACTTTTTCTGACCATGTATTACTTATTGAAGGTCATACCGATAGCACAGGCACCGATAAGATTAATATAGAGTTGTCAAAAAACAGAGCAACAGCTGTGGCGAAAATATTAATCAATAAATTCGGAGTTAAAAAAGATGATCTGTTAGTTGTAGGATTTTCCAGTGAGAAACCTATTTCAAGTAATAGCACTGTCTCAGGTCGTGCAAAAAATCGTCGTATGATGGCACACTTTGCATCTAAGAAACGAATATTGAAAAAATCATGGAACGTTTGGTCAATGGAGTTAGGAGATAAAAAAAGTGAGGTGAGAGAATATTATAGATTATTAGATTAACATTATAGTTAAACAGATATGACACTTTAATAAAAGACACTACTCGTCAATGATTAAAGTGTCATTCTAAGTATCACTTCTTATAAAGCCCTCTAGAAGAATCTACAAAGGTCTTAACAAAATCTGGATATTTTTGGTTGTCCGGTAAACAACCACTTTGAGATATAAGAGTGGTCAAGTATACACCAGCTCCGGCTCTAGTACCACAGAGGTCTAATAACCCGCGCACTCCATTAGATACTCCTGATTTGAGCGCACACATTATATTATCACTCATATCCGGAGTGATTTCACTACGATCTGTAGAATTCCTTAGACCTCCGTTACCAGAAACTAATAGGTCAAGAAAACTATTTAGTGTAGATCTATCAATATTTCTTATTAGACTAGGTCTGTTAGTCTGTAGGAAGCCTCTTGCATCTTTCCAGAGATCAGACGTATTAAATAGCTCTGTAGTTCCAACAGAGTTTTCTGACTTCTCCATAGGCATTGAATAGCACGCACTCTTTTCCGGCGGATGTTCACTCAATGTATCAATTGCACTGTGTGTTCTCTTCATAGCTCCTGAAGATGCGACCTCTGCATAATGTGCCACCTTTTTCGGTGGATGTTCACTAGATACATTTTCATCGTGTGCCCTATTAGCCCCTGAAGTTGTGGCTCTTGAAGCTACCATATTTTCAAATGGTCGCATATCAAATGTGGCATCATCCTTAGGATCTAACTCAAAATCGCCGGGTAGCTGTGTAGTCACCAGTGGGCATTCAACAAATTGTTGGGCATGATCACCTCTAGCGGTGTCACCTTTCTTAAATTCGGATAACACTCCTCCACAAAAAACGCATTGCACTTTATCCCTTATTCCAGTATATATAAACCCTGATTCTGCCAATGATTTGTGAGATATATTATTTATTGTGAACAAATTGTTGCAGTTGGCAAAAGTCTTTTCTCGCATCTGGCTGTTGTATCCTTTGAACAGACTGGAAGCTACCTTAGCAGTTTTTACACTTCTATTAAAAGCGTTTCTAAATGTTATAGATACTTTCTCATTTTTATTAGCTGTTTCTGCTGCAAGAATAGCAGTAGCAGGAGATTTACCAATGTGAGTAATATTATTCATTATTATTAATCCTACGTCATTAAATATTCAGATAAGAGATGGTATATTTCCTATATAATAAATTATTGCGTAGCTTATTTAAGTACCAAAAATATCCATCATAGTTATAGTTTTTCTAATAGTAATCACTATTATTTACATCTACGCCAATTAGACGTCATAACACCTAATAAGTTCCATAACTATATAAGTCTACTTATATAGTTAGCGTTTAATATACTGAATCCGGCTGTTAAGATAGTAAAAACAAACTATATGCCACCCCTATGTACGGGACAAAAAAAACTGAATACCTTGATTTTCAAGGCATAATCTAGCAAGACGTGACTCTCAGGCAAGGTAACCTGCACGGTCTTTTACCCCAGAATAGGTTATGGTGTTGAACATGAAAGACGTCCGTTCATTGGCCAAGAAGCTTAAGGCTCATTCTACGTTCCCGAGCCGACTCTGTACGCCGCCTATCTGTTCGGCCTTGTGCTTGCCTATGCCTGTATCCACGTTCGCCAGTATTCCTTGCCAACCGTGGACCGGCTGATGCCACTGATCTACGCTACCTCCCTTTGGTTGCAACCGCTTTTCTTTAGTGCGGAAATCTGGCATCGATGTTCGTAAGCCAGTTATTGGTAAGTTATCGTCATCACTTCATCTCTTGCCGGAGAAAAGGGTAGAGCTTACCTTCAGCTGGCCCTTTCTTCTACCTAGTCAAGTAATGCACTTCAGGTTTGGATCCGCCTTATATGTTTTTTATATTTTTTATATTTTTTATATTTTTTATATTTTTTATATTTTTTATGTCTTTTAGCAGACGTTCAATCTCTTTCCTCAGGTCTTCCTCTATGTTTTGGAACTCTTGTGGTTTACCGTTAATGAAAAATGATGGAGTAGATGACACACCCAGCTGCTGAGCAAGGTCTATGGCTTTTTGTACGTACTTACCATATGAACCCTCTTCCCTTGTGGCCATACATATAGCAAATTTGTTTTTATCAAGGCCAAGTTCTTGGGCTATTGCTAATGATGAATTCTTACCCAAGTTTGAGGCCATGCTGTAGGACTTATCATGAAATGGCCAGTATTGCCCTTGATTGTTTGCGCAGTAAGAGCCATGGGCAATATCAGTGGATATTCCGGGCTCACCTTGGTCAATTACCGGATAATCAACATAAAAGACCTGAACTTCATTTGAGAATTCTTTGATAATATTGTCGACGGCTTTTTTTGCTGTCAGACAGTGAGGGCAACGATAATCAGCAAACTCTACAAGTTTAATAGCCGCACTTTTTTTACCTTTTGAAGGGAAAGGAGTGAGATCCATTTCAAATACGATAGCTTCAGGATCGGTAAGCAGACTGACAAATCTGCCATTATTTTTAAACTCTTCGATCAGGGCGACTGCTTTCAGTTGGCGACTTTCCTTCTCCAGCTTTTTCTTAATCAGTGATTCAACCTCCTTAAGAGGGGCACTTATGTTTTCTTTGTTATCATTATAGAATTTTTGAATTTGTTCATCACCTGCTGTAGTGACTGGTAAAAGACTAAGGGCGACTTCATCTATTGTTTTTTTGTCTTTTTTGGCTATTATATTAAAATAAGTATGCAGCATGGCTTGCTGTAGCACTTGGTCTTTACTTTCGCGGGCTTGTACTTCTATTTTGTGGTAAGCATTCTGAAGTTTCGAGTCGATGTCTTCTAGCCGATATTCTTTTCCATCCAGTAAAAATAACGGTACGGACATTGTCTTTGCGGATAAAGTGGCAGACACTAGGGACGTTAATGTGGCCACTGCTAATAATCTTTTGTAATACATTTTTTGTTCTCCGCGTTTAGGAGATTATAAGTTGTTCGCAGTATTATACACTGTAAGGCATGCATTAAAAGCATATTTTTGTATGAACGCTGTTTGATATTAAGAGACGATAACTGTAATGAAGGCAACGATGATGAAGTACAAGATGGCAGGAAAGCTCCTTACTATCATCAAATTTGTAATTTATGCATCAGTATCAGTAGGTAAATTAAGACCTTCCTAATGTATATACCAATTGCCAATGATGTTGCTTGAGTTTGAAAATATTTTTCTCTCATACCAAAATACATCCTTTCTTTTAGTACAAAGCAGATTGATAATCGCTCCACAAAAAAGCGAGTTATGTCCTAGAGTGCAACCATATTAAGGACGTATTGCTAGCGCAAGATGGCTCCTCCACACCATCTACTGCTTAGGCTTTGAGAAAAAGCACGTTCAGCATTAGCAGCCATTTAAATAGCTATCTAAAAAAGGCAATTATGAGTAAGCGCAGCAATTTATAGATAAGCATAGAGCTGCGAAAGCAGCTTCTATTGCAATGTATTTAAGGCTTTAATCAGTGTTGTTTTATATTACGCTACCATCATCGCTATCAAAAAGTAGGGCTTCATCTTTGGGCACCAACTTTTCACGATAACGTTTTCGATTTAGCACCTTTACCTGTACAGAAGCAGGTAGCTCTGTAAACTGAATGAGCTTCTTATCAATCAAAAGGTCAATAACGTCTTCTAGTACCCGGATGAAATTGATATCAACAGCTTTCATTACTTGACTACCATGGGATGGATTATTATCCAGAAACGAATGAAGGGCGCTATCCTCCAGATCAACAGCTTGCCACTCGGACGAAATAGCCTCTTCCGATACAGCTTTGATTTTACCCTCATCACTCCTGAGAACATAAAGCATAGATATCTCTCCCTTTCCGCTCTTATAACGCACAATTAGTCTATTGCACTTGTTCTATTAATTCAGATAATTGGTGCATTGCGTAATTTTTGTACGTATACCTATTTCTATTGAGGGCGTAAGATTGTTGACTGCTCTCACTAGCCTCACGCAGCCATTACTAATAAGCTCTCTGGGCTTAGCTCGTTTGTGATTCACTGCCGAATCGAATGGATGCAGAGTGTGATGGATCGGTTAACTAGTAGGTTAGAGACTTATGGGCTCCGATCACCAAACGATGTTTTTAAGGGCTGCACGTAGATTTGTGTAACATAATCACATTGCATTTCTTACTGGATGGTGAAATTGATAAAACCTTAGCGCTGTTTGCCATTCACTTGCAATGAGCTAAACATGCTAGCAATCATCATTTCACAAAGATCATAAAGCGCCACTCCAGGCTCGCCTTTCTTGGAGGAATGAGAGCTCCATATTTTTTTTCCTGTCCTAGAATCAAGGACGTATACACTGAAGGATATTATAGGAGTATCGTCGTTATTAGCTTGCCATTCATTAACCTCACCACCTACAGTAAATCCTGCACCTTTATATGGCTCAAAATCGTGCTGATCCTTTTCCTCGTATTTTGATCGAGTGCGGGCAATTCTCCGATACATCAAGGGCCTATCAACGCCCATAGAACGTAGGTGTGAGACTAAGATTCGTTCAAGAATAGGGGCGGCATCTTTATCTGAAGATAAATTTGTAAAAGTCTCAATATACCATGATGCAGTTCCTGGGAGCCCGTCGCTATAGAGGCTATGTAGGTTTCTTTGGCATCCTGCCAGCAATATTAAAACGAGGAGCCATCCACGCATAAACCTAGGCTTTAACATGTTTATACCCATTCCCCTTGACAGTTGAGTTGTTGACTTCCCTCTCACCCCAATCACTTACTACTCGTAAGCTCATGGGGTTTCGCTCGCTTTCGCTTACCCTAACCGGCCATGGTAACGGGTATAGTTACTTCTCTATGATGCATTTTCAACCACTGGATCGCAATCACTGTTGTAGCATTAGCTATACGACCATCTTCAATCATATCGCATGCTTCTTCAAAAGGAATAACATGAACTTTGATATCCTCTCCTTCTGTCTCAACCCCAAAAACACCTTCTGCACAACTCGCATCAGCAATGCCACAATAGAGCTTCATTCTTTCATTGGAGCCCCCAGGAGTCATATAAAAATCCATTATCGGAATCAATTTTATCACTTTACAATTAGTTTCTTCCAGTACTTCTCGATAAGCAGTGTTTTGTAAACTCTCGCCTGGCTCAGCTATACCTGCAACAACCTCTAGTAGCCATGGGTCATCTTCCGTTATGAAAGGTCCTATGCGAAACTGCTCTACTAGAATAAGAGCTCTTTTAACTGGATCGTATAGCATAACACCAACAGAGTTAGGTCTAGCAATAACTTCTCGCTCAACCAGCTCGCTTGTTTTGCCGTTAAATAGACGATGACGAAGCCTGTATCGCCACAATTTCATAAATCCATCTGAAAGAACACTCTTGTTTTCAATATCAACATCACTAAAAACCAAGCCAGATAGTTTCATAACACTCCCTTCAAGTAAAACCTATTGCTTCGAATATAATCAAAAACAGAAGGGAGAAGTAAACGGTTAAGGCTGATACCACTCTCTTTGTCCATCTCACCATCTACAATAAGCTGCCTGACTTGGCTGCTTCTTGCATTAACTCTCTCGATTGCGGTAAATATTAGCCAACGTTTTTCTATCTCGCAGGATTTATAAAAGCGTTGCCATATGTCGGGGTTGGCGTTATCAGGCCCACGAATGAAGCACAGCTCCACATTATCGTCTTTATAATATGCTTCTAAAGCATGCATGAGGTCAAATGTATAAACAGCTCTAGCTCCATATCTCTGTCTTTTAAAAAGATAATCTTCAATTTGGCACGCTGTTATCTTACAGCGCCTAGACTGAATAAAAATGTCTTTTACAAACCTATTTATCATTTCAACACGATAGTGAAAAGGCTGCATTTCTTTCAGAAAAGCATGTTTTGCACTGGGAACAAGTAGTATCTCATCATGGAAAGGTGCCGCCTGCTTCACAACATCATAATGCCCACGAGTTGGTGGATCGAATGCGGAACCAAATACACCAATCTTTTTTTTCTTGCTCATTCTTACTCATCCACTCTTGAATTTACTCCTGTTAGATTTTAAAATATAAGATCTAAACTCACCTTGTGAAGCTATAATCTTCTCTTTTGTCTTGGGCAATATTCGAAGCTTTCTCGCTCATAGGTCTCTACTATTGAGGGTGTAGGCAGGTGGCAAACAAGCGAAACCACCATGTGCCTAGAAGCAATAGGTGGCTGGGGTTAGTTATAGTTGCCAACAAGCCATTGGCATACAAAGGAATGGATATAATTGGGTGTCGCACTTAGTATATGAATTCGGCTTAGTAAGCAAGGATCCTATACGGCCAATATTATAAAGCCGATGATAGCAAGAAAATATATACTGTTACCAGCGTGTAGCATGGTGGCGGCACAGCTGAGTGTTGATGAATATCATAGGCAAGAAGTGTTAATGGGCGTGACAAATACGGAGAGATATTAAAACTCAGCTCCTTGCAGCAAGCTCACAAAACACTTGCCTGCTAGCGTGATAAAAAATATCTATTAAAAGTTTAATAAATATGTTTTTAAACAATTGCACACCCTGATGTTACAGTACTCTTAAGACCTTTATGTTAAATAAAGCATGAATTTTAAGATGTTACTGTAGCTAGCAATGCCCTCTACTTATCTACAGCCCTATCGCGGAGCATACTTTTTTTATCACGCTCGCTCTGTATTTTTGCAACTAAGTAATCAGCGATCTCTGTCATGTTGTCAAGAGATCCTGCGAGACTAGGCTCAACAATATACCGCCCCCCAATAACCAAGGCAGGAACCCCTGTAATACCATACTTTCTAGTTCTTTTAAATGCTTTCAGCAGCTGATGAGACACCGTTAGAGATTTATAATTCTTTAAAAATTTGCCTTTGTCTACTTTAAACCTCTTTTTTAAGAAAGCAGCCATTTCACTAGTATTATCCAAGTTACGTCTCTGATTTTGAATTTCCTCAAAAACCCCATAATGCACCTTATCAATAAGCCCCATACTTTGGAGTGTATAATAAAGCTGTGCGTGGATTTTCCAAGCAGGGGACCCAGACCCAAAAAAGGCAGGAACTCTTATAAACTTTACAGTCTTCGGTAGAGTGGTTTTCCATAAGCTAACAATAGCTTCCAACGTGTAACAATGTGGACAGCCATACCAAAAAACCTCTGCTACTACGATCTGACTTGCTGTAGCATCGTCCTCTTCAGGGTTTTCTAGCACCCTGTAATCTTTATCTGCCGTATACTTCGGTGATAACTGTTGCACCTCCGCATTAATCTCCTCTGTCACTTTTTCTTTTTCATAAGCACTGACAATTAGAGGATAAAAAAGCAACAACCACAATAATTTAGTTATTATTGGCATATAAAACTCCACTCATAAGCTTTAATTTTACAAACAAGAGACTAACAGGTTGTCACCTAACTTCCAATAGGAAGCTTCTGTGTATACCCGTTACTATTTACTGGGGGAGGTAGGCGGCAAACGCGCTAACCCTAGTGAACTTAATAGTAATAGGTTGCTAAAGTTAACGATAACTGTCAAGAGTCTTATATATTCAATGGTAACAAGTAGATGCATAGAGCAATTAGGTGGTAAGGGAAAGACGCCCAGACAAGATAGCACATAGTAAGAGGTGGCTAGCATAGCCAGCAGTCTTGATTAATGCACACTAGCGCTGAAATCACTTTCTTAAACCTTGAATGTAATGCGCTACAGCTTTAATTTCTTCAGTGCTTAATTTTTTGGCAACGTCTCTCATAACAGAGTCTTTATCATTAGTTCGGCGTTTTTCCTTAAAGTCAGTAAGCTGCTTAATTATATAGTCTGCATTAAGTCCTGCAAGACGAGGATACCCTGCCAAAAAGATACCATTCCCTTCGGGTGAGTGACACCCCTGACAAGAAGGGGAGTTGTCGCCACCGCCTTTATATACTGACTCTCCCAGAGACACGTGCTTTGACTCCGTGACACCGGATGGAGCAGGCAGATTGGCATAAAAAGAGGCTACTTTGTTAATATCTTCTTCGGACATATCCTTAACAAAAGCTGTCATTTCCGGCACGCTACGAATACCCTCCTTCATATCCATCATTTGTTTAGCCAAATACTTTGCTCCCTGCCCAGCCAAACTAGGAAAGTTGGGCACTACACTAATACCCTGAGCGCCATGGCATATTATGCAACTATCCGTAAGACGCGCTAAAGCAGCATCCTCTTTGCCTTTGTGTTGATCAACGGCGAACGCTAATGTTGTCATCCCCCAAAATACGATCAGACTGGAAATAGTTTTCTTCATTATTTGCCCCGATTACAGTACGTGCAATAAGCGACTATTATTAGTCATCTATAGCCATTTTTCACACAAGGTGTGAATAGCTAACACGAGCGGCCCAATAAGCCTGCAAGCCGTAGGTGACAAGGGGTAGTGAAGTAGCCAACCACCTTGCTCGATTAAATGGAATGGATATATACCCGTCTCCTTTCAAGCTGCTACGTTATCGGCTGCGTTCGCTCACCCCGATCACCTACTACTCGTAGGCTCACTGGGCTTCGCTTACTTGCTGCCTAGTAGCAATTTGAAATGCTTTGGGTATAACCTTACTGCTCCTGCTCTTCAGCAGTAATATTTATAACAGGTGACACTAGATACATCCAGAACAGCCAAAAGTATATACTAATGGGTGCACTTAGTTCTATTGTCGCTACTTTTTTCGCTCTCCTGCAAAGCTGGATTGATCAATGACCGAACCCAAGAAAACCCTAAACTATCAACAAACCATTTTTCTGAAAAGCGCTGCAAAACTAAATCAGTGCCCACCGGATACTGGCCGGGAGGCGGCTTTTGCCGGACGATCTAACGCAGGTAAATCCAGTGCCCTTAACGCATTAACTGGTTCTAAGAAGCTTGCACGAACTAGTAAAACTCCGGGCCGCACACAACTATTAAATTTCTTTAAAGTAGAAGAAGAGATTTATCTGGTTGATCTCCCTGGCTATGGTTATGCCAAAGTCCCGGAAGCCACAAAAAAGGAGTGGCAGCGCCACTTAAATAATTATTTGACTCACAGAACCTCTCTTGCTGGCCTGATATTATTGACGGATATTCGTCATCCAATGAAAGAATTCGATAAGATGATGCTACAGTGGAGCATTGATTCAAACCTGCCTCTTCATATATTGCTGACAAAATCAGACAAACTCAAGCAGGGAGTAGCCAGGCAGGAATTAACGCAACTGAAAGAACAGCTTCATACTTTCCCGCTGATTAGTATGCAGCTATTTTCTGCGTTGAAAAAAGTAGGTGTTGATGAGCTCATTTTAAAATTGGATGAGTGGTTACTATGCCCGTTACCATTAAAGCTGTAAGTCGGTGACACGGAGCAAGGCTCATGTGCTGAAAAATCAAATGATTGGGGTGAACGAATATAATCGACACTTCTGCATCTTCAAGTAGCACGGGCGCAAAAGGGCAAAGTATTAGTGACAATAACGATGAGCGAATAAGTTCTTGCCAGTTAGTAAAAAAACCAGCTACCCAGTAAGAGGTAATAAGGTAACTGGCCGTAAACTGCTGCTCTTGTTGAAGAGTAAAGAACTGTTTTTCTGTACTACAATGCATTCCGAATACTACTGAAGGTGTGTATATCAGATAAGAAATACCATGATGAGTCTAGGAACAATAGGTGTTTGAGTGCAATAAGTAAGCAACCTAGCATTAAAGCTCAAAGAGAGTATTTTTAACAATGCGCTTGTATACAAAGTAAGACAGCATAGTTTCAGGAAAGTTCCTTTTTTTACAAAAAAACAATTAACCTACATAAAAAAAGATAGCTTATCACAATTTTATACCCAACGGATTTGGAGTTGCAACGCGGCGAAAAACAAACGAAGCCCTAGGAGCTTACATTTACCAAGTACGGGAATGAGCGAGTGCAGCCAACAAAGCCGCAACTTCAAAGGCGACGAGCATAGCTCTAAGCGATTTAATTCGTAGATAGGTAACAGCTGGCGCAGCACTAACATTAGCAAAGGAAGCAATTAGAGATTTCGTGCAATAATATTAACGGCTTATTATGATAGTTTAATTTACAGGTTCCAAGATGATAGAGAAAACCTTCATTGGTGATGATGGGGTGGAGCGCCAAGCCCTAAAAGACTATACGGAAAACGCATACCTTAATTATTCAATGTACGTTATTTTGGATCGCGCATTGCCACACATTGGTGACGGCCTTAAGCCAGTTCAAAGGCGTATTGTTTATGCGATGAGTGAGTTGGGCCTTAAAAATACGGCTAAATTTAAAAAGTCAGCACGAACAGTGGGTGACGTCTTAGGTAAATTCCACCCTCATGGGGATAGTGCTTGCTATGAAGCAATGGTACTCATGGCTCAGCCGTTTTCTTATCGCCACCCTTTAGTTGATGGGCAAGGTAACTGGGGCTCACCAGATGACCCTAAATCTTTTGCGGCCATGCGCTATACAGAGTCGCGCCTTACACCTTATGCAGATAGCCTATTAAGCGAGCTGGACCAAGGAACTGTTGACTGGTCACCGAACTTCGACGGTTCCTTAGAAGAGCCAATGACTCTTCCTGCTCGGCTTCCTAATCTTTTGCTAAATGGTGCCAGCGGTATTGCGGTAGGTATGGCTACAGATATTCCTCCGCACAATTTAAGAGAAGTGACGGCTGCTGCTATCCATATGCTGGAGAACCGCGAAGCATCTGTTGCGGATCTATGCAAGTATATTCATGGCCCAGACTTTCCTACTGACGCAGAAATTATCACACCGAAAAACGAGATTGTGAAAATCTACGAACAGGGCCGTGGCTCCTTGAGAATGCGAGCCGTTTACCAAGTGGATAGCGGTGACATTATAATTACAGCATTACCCCATCAGGTTTCTGGAGCTAAGATTCTGGAGCAAATTGCAGCTCAAATGCAAGCTAAAAAACTTCCGATGGTGGTTGATCTTCGTGATGAATCTGATCACGAAAACCCCACTCGGCTGGTGGTCGTGCCTAAGTCTAACAAGGTAGATGCAAGCAGTATTATGCAGCATTTGTTTGCAACCACCGATCTGGAACGCACATATCGTGTAAATATGAATATGATCGGTGTTGATGGTCGTCCCCAAGTAAAGCCTCTTAATACAATACTGACGGAGTGGTTATCATGGCGGTGTGAAACCATTAGGCGTCGCTTAAAGTTCAAGCTAGATAAAATCCTCAATCGTTTGCATACTCTTGAGGGATTATTAATTGCGTTTCTAAATATTGATGAAATCATTAACATCATTCGTACGGAAGAAAAACCAAAAGCTAATCTTATGGAGCGCTTTGGGCTGTCAAATCTTCAGGCTGAAGCTATTCTTGATTTGAAGCTGCGCCACCTTGCAAAGTTAGAAGAAACTAGAATCCGGTCAGAGCAGGATGAGCTTGGGCAGGAACGTAAAGGCCTTGAGTTGACGTTAAGTTCTGACAATAGGCTAAAAACACTTCTTAAAAAAGAACTAACGGCTGATACTAAACTTTATGGTGATGATCGTCGCTCACCTATAGCGGTTCGAACAAAAGCAAAAACTCTAACGGAAACGGATATACTTACGTCCGAACCTGTAACTGTTGTGCTTTCAGAAAAAGGGTGGGTTCGTTCCGCAAAAGGATACGATGTTGATACCGCCAATCTTAATTATAAGTCTGGCGATAGTTATCGAATGTCTGCCCAGGGTAAAAGTAGCCAGCAATCTGTATTTATAGACTCAACTGGCAGGTCTTACTCCCTTCAAACGCATACTTTTCCTTCTGCCAGAGGGCAAGGGGAACCGCTAACCGGGAGAATAACACCGCCGCCTAATGCAACTTTCGAAGGACTTTGTTTAGGGGAGAGTAACGATTGCTACCTGTTGAGCAGTGATGCTGGTTACGGATTTATCGTACAGCACTCAGACCTAGCCTGTAAAAGCAAAGCTGGTAAGGCTATGCTGAGTTTGCCAAAAGGCGCTAAAGTAATACCTCCAATAAAGATTGTAGACGACAATCAAATTTTAGCTGTAATCACTAACGAAGGGCGAATGTTAGCATTTCCTCTAACTGAGCTGCCGAAGCTAGCTAGAGGCAAGGGTAATAAAATTATTAGCATTCCGACCCATAGGGTAGCGGAGAGAATAGAATTTGTCGCTGCGTTGGCTCTTCTTAACGAAGGAGAATCTCTTGTTCTCCATACCGGTCGTCGTCACCTCACTTTAAAGCCCTCCGACCTGAAACATTTCTTAGGGGAGCGAGGCAGGCGAGGTAATAAGTTACCCAGAGGTTTTCAGAAAGTTGATAGTGCGGATGTTATTGCGGGCGATGATCATGCCTAGCGTACTTAAGGCGGAAAAAACAGCAAAGATGTTAACTGTGTCCGCTCACTTCAAGCGTTTATACCTATTTCTATTAAATGGGGTGAGGTTGTTTATTGCTCTCACCTCCAATGGTAACAGGTATAGAACGAAAGCAGTGCCTATTTATTGGTTTCAATAATCTAGTTTTAATTGCACTTAATGCCGCAGCCTTTAATAATAAGCTGGGTTAGGCTTTCTGTTGCAGCGTTAAGATCTTTCTCGCTAAGATATTCTGTGCCAAGTACCGATGCAACCTGAGGGCGAAAATCTACATAGTATTGAGTGGTAGCCCATATAGTAAACAGCAGGTGCACCGGATCAACAGGATCCATCTTGCCCGCCTTTATCCATGCGTGAATAACATCTGACTTTTCATTTATCCAGTTAGAGAAGCCGTGAGAATATTCTTTAAAGCGTTGTCCTCCGTGAAGTATTTCACTGCTAAAAACTCTAGATGCCTTAGAGTGATTTTGGCAATATCGCATCTTTGCATTAATATAAGAACGAAATGCTTTTTCAGGATCATCATTAACATCAAGACCACTAAAAACATTTTCCCATAATTCCATGATATGATCTAAAACAGCCGAGTAAAGATCTTGCTTGCTGCTAAAGTAATAATGAACATTTGCTTTTGGCAAGCCAGCTCTATTGGCAATGTCTCTTATTGATGCTCCCTTAAAGCCACTGCTTACAAATTCATCCTCAGCAGCTTGCATAATAATTCGTATATTTTTCTGCCTAACCCTACTGACTTTCACCTTAGCCTTATCAGGTCTGGCTATAGATACTTGCATGGCTATTTCCATATTATTTGTAGTAAAATATAAGTGTCGCATAATTAGAGATAAAAACAACAGCTCAATAAGCGCCATATGTACAGTCTATTTTAATATTACTTTTTAGTCTAATATGTTGGTCATGGTTTTTGAATAATAAGTTAATTTTTTTAGAAAGCAAGCGTGCTAGTATAGTTCTGCTATTTTCTCGCCAAAAGCTAGCGGCATGCGTCCATCTATACTCGTTACCATTCAAGTGCGCTAGGCGACAAACAAGCGAAGCTCCATGATTCTGTGAGTAGTAGTGATTGAGGTGAAAAGAAGTTAACAGCTTTATACCCGTCTCCTTTCAATCTGCTACGCTGTTGGCTGCGCTCGCTCACCCAGATCACCTACTACTCTAAGGCTCATGGGGCTTAGCTTACTTGCCGCCTAGCAGCAACTTGAAATCTTTTGGGTATATACCTTCAAGGGGTGGTAGGTAGATATAACTTTATTTTTTGATGGTTTGTAGAATGGCTTTGAGCGTGAAGGTAATACATTAGGAGGATAAGCTATAAAAAACAAATAATCTACAATAGTAACGTGTATAGCTGAAGATGGATGGGCAAATTTCGAAAGCATTGCCTATCACATCTTCTATTGTTTTTTTAGTGACCCTAGGTGTATGTTATATAGGCTCCATTAACAAAGTAACTGTATCAGTATATGCACCATCTGAAGCTGTAGCCAATGCTGTCGCATCCACCTCTACAATCAGGTCAGTTGAGTTTGCAGTTGTACCAGCCGTACAAGTTAATAGATCAACGGGGGCAGTTCCAGCCGTGCCGGATGTGTACTTGGCACTGCCTTGCTGCCCACTTGGCAAGCCTCCTTTGCCCCAAGTTTCCCCATTAGTTGCACCTCTGTTGTTCAACTTTATAGTGTACGGAATTGGAGTGCTGGCGGCTGCCTCCTATTAACGTAAAATCCGTACTATTGCTGGTTATAGTAAAAGAAACTTCAGTCGTATTATTATTAAAAGTACAAAAACTTACAGTCTCTGTTGGTTGAGTATCAGTCAAATTAACGTCTACTAAACCCCAGAGCACGGCATTGCCTTTGTGGTTGAGAGTGATATCAAAAGTACCTGTGCTGTTTGTGCCCAGTGACCCCTGCGTTGCGGCTATAGCTCCTGTAGCAGTTGCGCACATCATAGCAACTAATGCTGCTTTTTTGAAATTACCTAGAAGTTTCATAAATATATCCTTATTCAGATGCAAAGATTTTCTTATGCTGTTTTATATAGGTACCACGATATTCATGGCGTACACTATATCATTCCTAACCCTGAGTAATTAGAGTATTAGTAACAAATTGATATGTAAACAAAAAAAATAAAAATTACACCACTTACCTTTCATACCAATGCGTTGTTGTATGCACTTGCTTACCCTCATCACCGACTACTCGTAGGCTCATGGGCCTTAGCTTACTTGCCGCCTAGTAGCAACTTGAAATCTTTTGGGTATATACCTTCAAGGGGTGGTAGGTAGATATAACTTTATTTTTTGATGGTTTGTAGAATGGCTTTGAGCGTGAAGGTAATACATGAGGAGGATAAGCTATAAAAAACAAATAATCTACAATAGTAACGTGTATAGCTGAAGATGGATGGGCAAATTTCAAAAGCATTGCCCATCACATCTTCTATTGTTTTTTTAGTGACCCTAGGTGTATGTTATATAGGCTCCATTAACAAAGTAACTGTATCAGTATATGCACCATCTGAAGCTCTAGCCAATGCTGTCGCATCCACCTTACAATCATGTCAGTTGAGTTGTGCAGTTGCTACCAGCACGACAAGCTAATAGATCTGAACAGGGGAGCAGTTGACCCTGCCTGAGTTTGTACTTGGCACTGCCTTGCTGCCCACTTGGCAAGCCGCCTTCGCCCCAAGTCTCCCCATTAGTTCCACCTTTGTCGTGCAACTTTATAGTGTACGGAATTGGAGTCTGGCGGCGCCTCCTATTAACGTAAAATCCGTACTCTTGCTGGTTATAGTAAAAGAAACTTCTGTTCGTATTATTATTAAAAGTACAAATACTTACACTCTCTGTTGCGTGAGTATCAGTCAAATTAACGTCTACTAAACCCCAGACCTTGGCATTGCCTTTGTGGTTGAGAGTGATATCAAAAGTACCTGTGCTGTTTGTGCCCAGTGACCCCTGCGTTGCGGCTATAGCTCCTGTAGCAGTTGCGCACATCATAGCAACTAATGCTGCTTTTTTGAAATTACCTAGAAGTTTCATAAATATATCCTTATTCAGATGCAAAGATTTTCTTATGCTGTTTTATATAGGTACCACGATATTCATGGCGTACACTATATCATTCCTAACCCTGAGTAATTAGAGTATTAGTAACAAATTGATATGTAAACAAAAAAAATAAAAATTACACCACTTACCTTTCATACCAATGCGTTGTTGTATGCACTTGCTTACCCCCATCACCGACTACTCGTAGGCTCATAGGCCTTAGCTTACTTGCCGCCTAGTAGCAACTTGAAATACTTTGGGTATATAAACAGTGAGTACAGCATAACTCTAATTATTAAAAAGGATAATTAAATTACTTTAAGGCTATACGGTACGAAGTAAGCCGAGGTGAACAGAGCTGAAATGAAAAGCGAAGTCATCACGCCAGACTAAGCACTTAAGGTGAATTCCCATGTATATTTATATGACGAGTATATCAATCTTTCTTTTTATTGCATGCATCAAAGATGGATACTTCAGCATCAATTATTTTTTGCGCAAGGCGCTCAATGTTAATTTCCAGACCCCCTCTGGAAATACTCTGGCGAATACGTTCAACTTTTCCCATGTCAATTGAGTCATCGTCTTGCTGGTTTAGTCTCTGATTTATATCTATGAGACTAGGCGACGACTCCTTTCTTGTTGTAGCTTTCTGACTTTGCCATAAAGGAGTCTTATTTTGTTTGTTATATTTCATTTTCTCTGTTGTTTTTCCAGATCATGTCAAAAAAGATAAGTTTAAATCGTGCAATTACTTTTATTTACCCAGAGCGACATTCTTAGGTTTATACCAGTTACCGGTGAAGGCTAGCGAAGCACCATAAGAGATTGGAGTGCGCAACCAGTACTTTTCAGGAGAGTGACTATACACAATTTGTAAAGATACAGGGTATGCCATTACATTACCAACCTCCTGTAGCAATCAACTATAAGTGATTAAGTCTCGGTGCTACAGAGCAAAACACAAAGCGACACGGTTACATATTTGTAGCGACAAAATATTTAGGGTCTTCAATCACATTAACCTCAACTAGCTTACCGGCTTTTTTCAAAAGCAGCCTGCAATCTGAGCTCAAATGCCGCAGATGCAGTTTTCTTCCGCTATTCATATAGCGCTCAGCTAGCGCATCTATAGCTTCTAATCCTGAGTGATCACAAACTCTTGATTCAGCAAAATCGACAATGACATTTTCATTATCTCCCTGTGGATTAAACTGCGCAATAAAAGTACTGGTAGCACCAAAAAATAGTGGGCCGTACACTTTATAAATTGTAAACCCATCATTATCTTCCTGCTTTTCTACACGAATTTGTTTAGCGTGCTTCCATGCAAAAATCAGCGCAGAGACGATAACACCAACTATTACCGCCATTGCCAAATCCGTAATAACTGTAACAGCTGAGACTAGCACCAAAACGAAAGCATCGCCTTTGGGGACTTTGCTAAGAATCCGAAAGCTAGTCCACTCAAAGGTTCCCAAAACAACAATAAACATAACTCCAACCAGCGCTGCTACAGGAATGCTTTCTATTAAACTAGAGGCAAACATGATGAAAGCTAACAAGCACAAAGCCGCCGTAATGCCGGATAGTCGTCCACGTCCACCAGAGTTCACATTAATCATACTCTGGCCGATCATGGCACAACCTCCCATACCACCAAAAAAACCGGTGACAATATTAGCCGTTCCTTGTCCTACGCACTCGCGGTTACTGCAACCATGAGTTTCTGTCATTTCATCAATCATGCGCAAAGTCAATAACGATTCAATTAGCCCAATGGCAGCAAGAATCAGGGAATAAGGGAGTATAATCATGAACGTTTCAAAATTAAACGGCACTAATGGAACATGAAAATCAGGCAAGCTGCCTGCAATTTTTGCCACATCACCTACTGTGCGTGTGTCCAGCCCTAGTATGAGCACCAAACCACTAATAACTACAATAGCTACCAAAGAGGAAGGTACGGCCTTAGTTAATAGTGGTAAAAAACGAATAATAGCCATTGTTAAAGCTACTAATCCCAGCATGAGAAACAATGGCTCACCCTGCATCCATTCAATATCAATCACGCTTCCTTCCAAAAAGGTTCCGGATAACATTTCCCCGCCTTTTTTAATACCAAACTGCCCTAGTTGAGCCAGAAAAATTACAATAGCCAATCCATTAACAAATCCTAACATGACTGGGTGAGGAACCATGCGAATGAATTTACCCATCTTAAGTAGACCAGCTAGAACCTGAAAAATCCCCATCAAAACAACTGTGGCAAATAAATACTCCACACCATGATTAGCAACTAGGGATACCATGACAACAGCCAGAGCGCCGGTGGCTCCTGAAATCATTCCCGGACGCCCTCCAATAGCGGCCGTAATTAGCCCCACAATAAAAGCCGCATAAAGGCCGACAAGTGGCTCCACTCCAGCCACAAATGCAAAAGCCACAGCTTCAGGAACCAACGCCAAAGAAACGGTTAAGCCTGATAGTACGTCATTTTTTATACTAACAGTTCTGTTTACGTGTAAATTGAACAATAGCGCTCTCCAAAGTACATTCAAATATGTCTACCAACCTGAAGACTAAGGGTAATGACTGCGTTCACTCGCCTCAACATCCTACTACTCGTAGAGTCACTGAGCTTCGCTCGCTTGTCACCTAACCACGCCTTCAATTGAAACGGGTATATACCCGTCGCCTTTCAATCTGCTACGTTGTTGGCTGCGCTCGCTCACCCAGATCACCTACTACTCGTAGGCTCATAGGGCTTCGCTTACTTGGCGCCTAGTAGCAACTTGAAATCCTTTGGGTATATGCTAATTACTTTGTTTGAAAAAATTCAATTAATACTAGGTGGGTTAGTATACACAAAGCAATAGAGATACCGGTAGGCTGTTATCATGAGTTATCCATTACCCGTTCAGATAAGGGATTGTTGATTGCTTTCATTCACCACAATCACCTGCTACTCACAGGCCCATGGAGGACTTGACTCGTTGTGTAGCCGTACACACCTTTAGTGGTAAACTGGTGTATACGTAACCAAAGTTTCACTGGAATGTTTTTTTGAGCTGGAGTTACAAGAGTATAATAAAGCCTGATAAGCACAGCTTACTGTATCACCTGCTTAGTCTGCAAATAGCTCGATGCCTGCCCTTACAGTCATTATGAGTCTTGCCAAGTATCGGGTCGATTTATTAGGAGTCTGTTTATTTCTAATGCAAGTGAGGTGGGGATATTCATATAAGACATGCCCTTCCCATCAGGGCTTTGAGAACACTCTTTAAATGCTTTTAGCGTATTATCTAAATCGTTATTATCCAGCACGCTAAAAGATTCACTCAAACCCTCCAGCGATATGGCTGATGTCATAGACAATGGTAAAGCTTCGTATAAAGCCTCAATAGAGACTTCACTCATAGCTCTGTCAAATGTTATTGTTCTGCTTGAAAACTGCTTAGTTCTGATCTTGCCCTCCTCATTGGATAACCCAGCAACCAATTCGCTAACGGGCTTGCGAAGCTCTTCCTTCATGACTTCTCTCCAGTTTTCTTTGCTATCAATGAGCATAAATTGATTCGTTGTACCATCGTAAGAAATCCCTTGGCTGGTAAGACGCTCTTCAATATTAGTCATTGACATATTTTTAGTTATATTCCAGTCTGGGGTTCCGTCTGAGTGCAGTGTAAACAATAACTGTCTATCACTACCGGCTTGATTCGCACAATGAAATTCATAAACGTGGCTTAATGTTTTCTCTTTTTTATCTATTTTGTCAACGACTATAGACTCCTTGCTGTTGATAACAGTATTGAAGCATTTGCATCTCTCCGCACGATCCATAGAGGCCCCAGATAGCAAAAAACTAACCGGTATTCTAGGATCCTCGCCGCTAACAGTTCGAGCCAGTACTGCCAAAAACCGAGCTCGATCATCTCTAACAATATCCACCACTTTAAGTGACTTCTGTGCGGCTTCCGATTTCGAAATTAGGCCCGTTATATCACTAGACCTGGCCAAGGAGGAGTCATAAACAATAGTTCCCATTTTTTTACTAATTAAGCCATCAAACAAATTAAAAGATACATTCGAACCCTGCACGTGTGCAGAGTTATGGGAAACTGGCATAGTTTTTCGAACTAACTGTTTGCCAGCATCAGGGCTGATACTGCCTTTAAATAAGGGTGCATTATTTTCATCGTAGCCAAAAGCCTCCGTACCGTGCGATGTTTTCCCGGCACCAAAACCGCCTTTGTAAGCAATAACCTGTTCTTCCTTATGCGTCTTTGCAAGATTCAGGGCTTTAATAAAAGCAGTTTCTGTATGCTTTGCTGCAGCGGCTTGAGCTTCAGGAACCCAGCTGGATGGTTTTTCAAGCCAAGTCCATTGATCGACACCCTCAGGCTTTTTATGGGTATAAACCTGCCAAGAATGAATGCCTGCTCCCACCTTTTCGCTGGCTAGTAAGATGGCTGAACGAAGGAAGAAATCATGGTCTGAGTCTTGTTTCTCATCATGAACGTCAGCTAAAAGCTGTTTTAGAGCCTCTTGAGGTGAATTTTCAGTGTTAAACAACAGCCCCTCTAATAGAGCATCGGCCAACTCGTTCACTTGCTCCTCTTGCTGCCTACCTTTCCCGCTAAGAAGCATCCTGCTATCAAAAGACTCACCAGCTATTTCGTCTGCTTTAAATAGCGACCAATTCAGCGGGCTACCATCAAAGGATATGCTCTCGTTCGTATATTCTTCATCCATATAAATGCCAGAGTCAGAATCTGAATGTACATCATTAACATAAAGATTGGCGTCTACCTCCTTGGCTCTTCGTGTATTAATGGGGTTTGTTTGGTTTTCTGCTTGAGCCTTTGGTATTTTGTTCTTCACTTCACTTGGTTTAGTAGATCCATTACTCTCAGGCGGCTTCTGGCTCTGACTGTTCGTTGAACCTCTTACGCTACCTAAGTCGGCTAGATTCAGATGTCTTTTATCAACGCCTTTCACAACGACCACCCTCAGTATTAACACCAAAAATATTGATGATCCAAGCAAAGATCACCATCTTCCAAGTTACGAAAAACGTGTTTGTTTATCCTGGTAGCATTTGCCAGCAACACCACGACGCCCTAAAATTCTGATTCTAAAATATCAAATAAATGAAATTTTATATCCGTGACCCCTAGTAGTCAATTGTTCAATGCTATCTTGCTATTTACAGGTATTAGCTGAGCAAAAATTGATTTCTGAACTCAGTTTGTTGGCTGATGAGGCGAGAAGGCTTTATCAAAAGTGCCGAATTCATATACTAAGTGCGACACCCAATATAATAAAAACGATGAACTGCAATACCCGTAGTTTTTTGCTCCAATCACGAAGTAAAAACGCGTGAAACACTAGGTCATTGGGAAATAGATACCGTGATGGGTAAAGGGCCTAAACACTGCGTAGTCACGCTGGTTGAGCGAAAAACTGGTTACACATTGATAGGCCAGTTAAACGATAGAACGACCAAGTCAACCAACAGGCGAACGATAAAATTAATGAGTGAAATGCCTGAGCAATATCAGATAACAGCACCGAGTTCCACCAATATAAGAAAGTTGAAGAAGTGACTAGTTGCCCTTACTACTTTGCCAACTCACACCACCCATGGGAACGTGATACGAATGAAAATACCAATGGTTTGATCAGACAATACTTAGTTAAGAGAAGATCAATGGCAGTACTAACTCAGCAACGATGCAATATCATCGCGGCCAAATTAAATACAAGACCAAGGAAGCGGTTAGCTCATAAAACACCGAAGGAATGCTTTTATGAATAACTACTTTTGTCGCACTTCAAACTTGATACTAAGCTTTCACTTATTGCGTAATTTGAGTTACTTGCTATCTTTTACTAGAACAAGGTATTTGAGCGTAGAACGTAATAATGACATGAGCCACTTATTTGCGATTGAAGAAAGTGACACTCAGTATATACCCGTTTCCATTGAAGGTGGGTGTTCTTACTCATCCCTGTTCACAGGCTCATGGGTATTTGTTGCCGATCCTCTTCCTTGAAGAGGTAACTGGTATATCACCCAAAAATTCTTTTATGCTAAAAGACCTATTTTGACTGGAATTTTAATGCAGGTACGTTCTCTACTAGGGTTTGATTTTGGCTTAACTAACATTGGGGTTGCTGTAGGCCAGACCGTTACTAAAACAGCATCAGCTCTCCCTACTTTAAAGGCTCGGGATGGTATTCCTTGCTGGAATCAAGTGGCTGCTCTTATTAACGACTGGCAACCAGATGCGGTGGTGGTGGGTATTCCTTTTAACATGGATAGCAGTGAGTCTGAAATGTCACTCCGAGCTCGTAAATTCGGCAATCGAATTTATGGTAGATTCAACCTGCCTTTTTATGAGGTGGATGAGCGATTGAGCTCATTCGAGGCGAAGGAATGGGCGAAAAAGCTTGGTCACCACGGTAATTACAGGTCTAAACCTGTTGATAGCATGGCAGCCCAGCTCATTCTTGAAAGTTGGCTAAATGATAACGCCAATATTCTACTTTTATGTCCCTGAAAATTTAGTAGGATCCTTTGCTTTATCTCGGGCCGCTTCAGCACTTACTATATTTTGTTTTACAAGATCTTCCAAACATTGATCTAGGGTCTGCATTCCCATGCCTCCTGAGGTTTGGATGGATGAGTACATTTGTGCCACCTTATCTTCCCTAATCAGGTTCCGGATGGCTGAAGTGCCAAGCATAATTTCATGGGCTGCAACCCTGCCTCCACCAATTTTTTTGAGAAGTGACTGAGATATGACTGCTTCCAATGATTCTGATAGCATCGAGCGCACCATCGATTTTTCGTCCGCAGGAAACACGTCAATAATTCGGTCAATGGTTTTTGCTGCTGATGTGGTATGCAAGGTGCCAAAAACTAAATGGCCTGTTTCTGCTGCGCTCAATGCTAGCCTTATGGTTTCCAAGTCTCTCATTTCACCCACAAGGATGATATCAGGGTCTTCTCTAAGTGCGGATCTCAGGGCATTAGTAAAACTCTGGGTGTCCTTGTGGACCTCTCGTTGATTTACCAAGCATTTTTTTGACTGATGTACAAACTCTACAGGGTCTTCAATAGTGAGGATATGTTCATACTTAGTAGAGTTAAGGTAATCAATCATTGCTGCCATGGTGGTGCTTTTACCTGACCCTGTAGGCCCTGTGACCACAATCAAACCTCTAGGTTTTGCAGATATTTCTTGAAATATTTTCCCCATTCCTAGGTCCTCCATCGTTAAAATTTTGGTCGGGATGGTTCTAAATACTGCACCTGCACCACGGGAATGGTTAAATACGTTAACACGAAAGCGGGATACGCTAGGAATCTCAAAAGCAAAGTCACATTCGAGGGTTTCTTCGAAGTTTCTCCTTTGCGTATCATTCATAATAGAGTAAACCAAGCTCTTTACTTCTTTGTGCTCCATGACAGGCACATTGACTTTTTTAATATCTCCATCAATACGAATCATAGGCGGCATGCCCGCTGATAAATGAAGATCCGATGCCCCCTGTTTATTGCTAAAAAGAAGCAGCTCATTGATATCCATAATTACAATATCCCCCTAAAAAATAAAGCTAGTGAATAGGTTTTTCGTAAGACTGGGTTTAGCTCACGGAATTATACGACAGTATCCCGCAACTCTTTTAAAAGTATGTGCAATATCTTATTAATAATCTAATATATTTAAAGAATATCTGGGCTACGGAGAGATATGCAGCATGACTTCTTTAAATAAACATTTTGATCAAGTCAGAATGCGCATTCAGCAAGCAGAAAACGCCAGTAATCGTCGAGGAAAAGTGCAGCTATTGGCCGTTAGCAAGAAAAAAACAGCAGCTATGATCCGTGAAGTCTACGACTTAGGGCAGCGCTCTTTTGGTGAAAACTATTTACAAGAAGCACTTGATAAGATCAAAGAGCTATCTGACATGACTGATATTAGCTGGCATTTTATTGGGATCATCCAATCTAATAAAACTCAGGATATTTCTTTAAATTTTCAGTGGGTTCACAGTGTTACCCGTCTAAAAATTGCTAAAAGACTAAGCGAGCAACGACCTGCCTCATCACCACCATTAAATATTTGCTTGCAGGTAAATACTAGCGAGCAGATTAGCAAGTCTGGTGTAAAAATAGCTGATCTTTCAGAGCTGGTTATGGGTGTTTCAACACTACCAGGTCTTAAGCTGCGTGGGTTAATGACTCTACCACCGGCAGAAGCGGATCCCAAAAAACAAAGGGAATCTTTTAGAGTTTTAGCTAACCAATTGGCTTTTTTGAATAAGAGTCATAACCTTGCTATGGATACATTATCCATGGGGATGACCGGCGACCTTGAGGTGGCTATACAAGAGGGTGCAACTATTGTTAGAATTGGTACAGCCCTTTTTGGCGCTCGTGTATAGCCTTCTATACCCGTCGAATTCATATACTAAGTGCGACACCCAATTTAATAAAAACGATGAGCTGCTATACCCATAGTTTTTTGCTCCAATCACGAAATAAAAACCTATGAAGTATCAACAGCTCACCGAGGGTGATTGATACTAAGCCCGTTACCATTGAAAATGAGGGTAGACGACAAACTAGCTAAGCCCCCATGAGCCTAGAATAGCGGGTATTTGGGTGAGAAAGATTAGTCAAAACCTACCATCTTCAGAGTAATGGGGATGTCTATTATCTATGAGTAATCACATGGCGCATTCAGAAAAAACAGTCGGCTTTATTGGTGCAGGAAATATAGCTCAGTCTATTATTGGGGGAATGATTAAACAAGATTGGCAGGCTAGCCAAATCATTGCATCCGCTCCCAGCCAAAAGACACGGGCATCTATAAATAATCAATTTGGTGTAGCGGGTTCTGGCAGTAATCTTGAGGTGGCTAAGGCTGATATTGTTGTTCTTTGTGTAAAACCCCATCTTATAAAAGCGGTCCTTGTTGAGATAGCGTCGGCTTTGAAAGAGAGGCAATCTTTGCTTATTTCTGTAGCCGCAGGCGTTACTATGTCACACCTAAATCAGTGGGTTGATGCTCCTCAAGCTATTATCAGGAGTATGCCGAATACGCCGTCTCTAATTGGTGTAGGAGCATGTGGCCTTTTTGCGAATAGCAAGGTTACTAGTCAGCAAAAAATTACGGCTCAATCAATTTTTCAGTCAGTAGGCATTGTTGAATGGGTTGAGCAAGAAGAGTTGATCAATACCATTATTGCTATATCTGGTAGTGGCCCAGCCTATTACTTTCTTTTTATGGAAGCGATGAAGGATGCAGGAGTTATCCTTGGCTTAACTCCAGAAATTGCTGAGCGACTAACAATTCAGACAGCGCTAGGCGCTGCCAAAATGGCCATTCTCAGAGATGCTAACGTCACTCAGCTCAGACAAAAGGTTTGTTCTCCAGGAGGTACTACCGAGCAAGCGATCAGAACTTTCCAAAATGGTGGCTTAGCAGAGCTTGTAAAGCAATCCATGGAAAGCGCTGTAAAAAAAGCTCAAAAAATGGCTGAGGAACTGAGCAAGTAATGCTTTAACCAGTTATCATTGAAAATGATTTTATTACTTAGTCATGGGATTATTGGGGGTGAATGAGATCGTCACACATTCAAGGGGAATGAGTATATACTTGTTCCCATTGAATGTGTGGTCAATAAACAACCCCACACCTTCAAGGGTAATCAATGGTAATGGGTTGCTCCCCTAGGCACACCGATTGTTCCTAGCCTTGAGGCTAGCTTTCTTAATAAGAGAGGTATTATGTCTGCACTTTTATCTAGCGTTAGCCTTCTGATACAGGCCCTTGGAGGTTTGTATATTATTGCCGTTCTGCTTCGCTTTTTGCTACAAGTTGTTCGGGCAGATTTTTACAATCCCGTCACCCAAGTTATTGTAAAAATAACCTCGCCTCTTCTTAACCCCGTTCGTAAAGTAATACCAAGCGTAGCTGGAGTTGATGCATCATCTCTTGTTTTAGCTCTTGCATTGCAGATTGTTTTAATTTATCTGTTGCTTGCTATCAAAGGATTTACTCCAGATGTAATTCCATTCCCCCAAGTTATAATATCCAGTTTCGTACAGTTGGCGAATCGTGTGCTTGATATTTATATGTATAGTTTGGTAATTCTTGCTATCGCCAGCTGGATTGTACAGGGAAGCTACAACCCAGGATTGATGCTACTTATGCAGTTAACTAATCCGCTCTCCAGTAGGGTAAGAAAAATCATTCCACCTTTAGGGGGTCTTGATTTCTCTATGATGATCATTATCCTCATTATTTATTTTCTAAGAAACCTGTTATCAAGTATCGCCTAATGAGGCTGCGAAGAGGCGCTTATACCCAAAAAATTTGGCGTTCCTACGTGGCGACAAGTAAGCAAAGCTGCAGAAGATTAGGAGTAGTAAGCTTCTGTGGTGGGTGAATGCTGACAACAAAGTAGCAACTTCTAAGGTGATGGGTATATATCAATACCCTTGAAGCTGGGGGGGAGGTGTTGACTGCTCTCGCTAACCCTAAGTACCTACTATTTGTAGGCTCATTGGGGCTTCGCTCATTTGTCGCCTAGTAGCAACTTGAAATCCTTTGGGTATAGTTGAGAGTCAGTCAAATTATTTTCGGCTATAAAAATAGGAGTATATTTATAAACTCCTTAACGGGAGGATATTTTTATGGAGCTGCCTAGATGCTATCCAGAATTTATGGAGGAAACCTTAAAATCAAGCTGGGAACAGCTGCTATTGTTGCATCCTGAACAAGAACAAAAAGAAAAACTCAGATCCATAAATCCTTTATTTTTTAAGCAATTGATAACTACTTGGGTAGGTAGTGATTTTGCCAGAGATGAGTTCATTAAACACCCTGCCCACTTATTCTATTTTTATGGTCTTTGGAAGAAAGAAGGCCAGTTTAGAGTTAAGGGCAGCCATCATCACCAAACGCTAGATAAAATAATTCAAGGTGTTGAGTCTGAAGAAGGGCTAATGAAAGTATTAAGGCAGTATCGTAATCGAGAAATGGTCAGAATTATCTGGGCAGATCTTAATCGATTATCTGATACTCGCCAAATCATCCGGGATCTTTCCGAGCTGGCAGATGCCTGCGTTGAGCATTCGCTTCACTGGCTGCATCAAGACCTAACGCAAATACTTGGCGTGCCACTGGGAGAAGGAGATGGTGAAAAGCCAACACCTCAAAAAATGATCGTCTTAGGGGTAGGCAAGCTCGGCGCAGAAGAGCTAAACCTGTCATCTGATATTGATCTCATTTTTGCCTACCCAAGCCATGGCGAAACGTTAGGAGCTCGTCGTAAACTAACTAACCAAGAGTTTTTCATACGGCTAGGTCAGCGCTTAATCAAGGTTCTAGATGCCAGAACATCGGATGGCTTTGTATTCAGGGTTGATATGCGGCTGAGGCCGTACGGTGAAAGCGGCGCATTAACTATGAGTTTTTCTGCCATGGAGCAATATTATCAGGATCAGGGTCGAGACTGGGAGCGTTATGCCATGGTTAAAGCTCGGGTCGTTGCTGGTGACCGGGAATGGGGAAATGGCCTGCTAAAAACGTTAAAGCCTTTTGTTTATAGACGTTACATAGATTTCAGTGCAATCATGGCGCTTCGAGAGATGAAGCTCTTGATTGACAGCGAAGTCAAGCTCAAAGGGATGGAAAAAAACATTAAACAAGGTCCGGGGGGGATTCGGGAAATAGAGTTTATTGTTCAATCATTCCAGCTTATTCATGGTGGCAGGGATCGATCTTTGCAGGAACAAGCGCTTCTTAATGTTTTACCTGTACTGAAGGCTAAAAACTATTTACAAGGTCAGACTGTTAATGAGCTTGAGCTAGCTTATTTATTTCTCCGCGATCTAGAGCATGCCCTTCAGGCAGTGCAGGATATGCAAACCCAGACCCTGCCTATGGATAACTATGGCAGAGAAAGACTAGCTTATAGCATGGGTTTCAAGTCATGGGAGGCACTGCTATCCATATTGGAGCAACATCGCAATAACGTTCTCTATCATTTTGGCCGCATTGTTTCCGGTTTTGGCAATAAGCAGGAGGACTCAAAAAATTCAGACTGTTGGCGAATGTTCTGGGTAGGTAAACTGAGTGTTTCTGAAGAATTACAGTTATTGGCGACCAAGGGCTTTAAGCATCCAGAACCTTCCTTAAGGCTGTTACGGGAGTTTCGTGACGGCAAGGTGTTATCCCGTTCTCGCCGTATAAGCAGGGATCGTATCGATAGCTTTATACCTTTATTGCTTGATGTTGCCTGCCTGTCAGAAAAGCCAGATGTAGCCATAAATCGCTTATTACCTTTGGTAGATTCGGTATTAAGAAGAACGGCTTATCTTGTATTGCTCATGGAAAATCCGGCGGCTCTCAAGCACCTGTGCAAGCTTTGTGTTGCTAGTCCTTGGATCGCTGATCAAATAGCCAAAACCCCAGTCCTGCTTGATGAATTTCTAAATCTTGGCCAGCTATATCATCCACCAAAAAAAGACAAACTGGCCAGTGAGCTAAAGCAACAACTGAGGCGTATTCCAGTAGATGACTTGGAATCACAGATGGAAGCACTGCGTTATTTCAAAATGTCTCATAACCTTCAAGTAGCCGTCGCTCACGTGGCAAACACATTACCTTTGATGAAAGAAAGTGACTATTTGACCTGGATAGCTGAAGTGGTATTGGAGCAAGTCATTGATATTGCTTGGCGGGCTATGGTCCACCGTTACGGTAGGCCTCCATCTGAAGGTGGTGGACTTTGTAATCCCGGCTTCATCATTATTGGTTATGGTAAGTTGGGAGGTATAGAGCTTGGGCCTCGTTCGGATCTTGATTTGGTTTTTCTTCACAATGGTGTGGCTGGTCAGGAAACAGATGGTACTCGGAAAATTGATAGTACAACGTTTTTTACTAGACTAGGTCAACGTATCATCCATATTTTAACAGCACAGACACTGTTAGGCATATTATATGATGTTGATATGCGTTTGCGTCCTTATGGTTCTTCAGGCTTATTAGTTGAATCCCTCAAAGCTTATGAAAAATATCAACAAAACAATGCCTGGACTTGGGAACATCAAGCTCTTGTTAGGGCTAGGGTGGTTACTGGAGATCAATCGCTAGTTAAGCAGTTTGAACAGCTAAGGTCGAAGGTACTGAGAAAAAAACGTGATCCAGAAAAACTTCGTCATGATGTGGTGATGATGAGAGTAAAAATGCGTAACCATCACGGCAATAACAGCAAGCAAGAAGCAGTGAACATAAAGCACAATGCAGGAGGTATTATTGACTTAGAGTTTTTGATGCAGTACGCTGTGCTCTGCTATGCAGCCTCGCACCCAGGTCTTGTGAAATGGACTGATAATATCCGTATATCAGAGCAGCTGGAAGCAGAGGGTTTGCTGGATGAGGTGGATGCGAGAAATCTAAGAGATGTGTATCAGCAACTAAGATTTATGGTTCACAAGCAGGATCTCCAAAATGAAAAGCCTTTAGTCTCTGCCATAACCGCTGCGCGTTATACGAGCATCGTAAAAAAATTATGGTCGCAGTGGGTAGAGCCCTGAATATACCCGTTACCATTGAAGGTTAGTGTGATTTTTGGCATGAGCGGAGAACGCAGAAAAACAGTGCCAAAGTCGCATATCTTCAATGATCACGCATATATACCAGTCGCCTTTCAATTTGCTACGTTGTTGGCTGCGTTCGCTCACCCCGCTCACCTACTACTCGCAGGCTCACGGGGCTTCGCTTACTTGCTGCCTAGTAGCAATTTAAAATACTTTGGGTATAGACAGAGTGTTATGCTTTCTCGGCACAAGCTACTTTATTAGTAATTCATCATAACAAGGTTATTGCCAGAGCTGGTTGTCGTATTCAAAAAAATGAGAAAAGAATATGTTTCAATAAGAAATATATACTATGCTTTTTTACTCTTGATACCGCTAAATAAATATGAGGCTCACAATGAAGTTATTAAAAATAATATTTTGTTTATCCTTTTCTATATTTTCACTCCATAGTTTTGCTGGACCTACACAGGTTCTCACTATGTACGTATCTAATCATAGCGTTTATTTATCTTATGGAGACATCTTGACTAGTCTTCCGCGGATAGGCCAGTTGCAGGGTAGTACTTCTAATTCACCAATGCTTTCAAGAGATGTCGCATCGTGGGCTACAAATGATTCCCCTACAGCATTTTTAACGGTAATACTGAAAAGTTTAAAAGATACTGAGGACTTTATAAACATTAAAAATGATTTAAAAAGCAGAAACCCAGAGGACATTGCGGTAGTAATAGCTGCTGCTGGTCAGACTGACAAATCCAAGCTGAACCGAAGCGCAGTTCAAAACCTATTGGATGGAAATGACATACTTTATAGTGAACTAAGAGAAAACAAAGATACCAAGAATTTATTAGAAACATCATATTTGACAAAACCTGAAGGACACGCTGAACTTTACAGGTTAATTCTGAGCGAGCAGCTTGAGTTTGAGTTTAAGCGTGAGCAAGTGTTTTCTTATCCAGATTCAGACTTTATGACTCATATATTGCAAGTTGGGCCGCATGCTTATACTGGGTTATGGATGACAACATATGCAATAGTCCACTTCGATAAGGGTCATAACAATTGTTATTTAGAGCAGCACGGAAATTTGCCGGCATCTATGCAGAAAAAGGGGTTAGGGGGGATGTTTCAACTAGGACAATCTGCTACTTCTGAGATTATGACTGTTGATAAGAAAATGCCTATAGTACCTGTGCTATATGGTGCTTATGCAAATTATATGACAAAGTATACTGAGAAAAACACACTGGGTAAGCCACCACTTACACCACTCGGTATTGTTAAGCGGCTTAGAAATAATTTAGGATTCGTGAATTTCGGTGAATTCATCTCTGAGCTTTCTCGTACAGGCTCACTAAACACTACGGGAGCAAGGGACCCTATTCATACCGAGGCATTAGCATATGCGAAAGAAAATATCTCATCCGCAGGAGGTTCCCTAGAGAACGTAGATGCTTTTTGTCAGAATAAAATCGAAACTGTTAAAAAAGACGCTATAACAAAGTTTTTACATGCTCTGTGGTCGTCAGACATAAAAGTTGGTAGTGCCCCCAGCGTGGGCGTACTACTTGGTGAATACAGTGATGTATTCTTTAAGGGAGAGAAACGCATAGCATTAGGCGACTATCTCGAGAACGATAGTTTTGTGGATGAATTTATTAGAGGTTTCGACAAAGACAATGAAATAACCAACCTTAAAAAGGTTGACGAGCAAAGACAAGCTGTTCGTTCTCATTTTAAGCTCGATAAGCCCGATGAGCGCGATGAGCGCGATGAGCCCGATGAGTATGGGTTTTTAACTGTTATTCCACAAACAGAGTTATTAGACTTCCTACATGATTACGGATGCTTTAAACTTTAATACACTGAAGCTTGCCATGCAGCGACAAGTGAACGAGGCTACAGTAGCTTAGGAGTGCTACTGTAGTGAACTAACTCAGACAACAAAGTAGGCGTTGGGTATATTGAGTGTGCTAGGTTGTTTACGGCTCTTATTCACCTTAATTGCCTACTACCAGCCAATTGAGGTTTAGTTCGCTTGTTGCCCACCCATACCTTAAAGGCAAATAAGTGTAGATCACTTGGCAATACCTCCTCAATGAGTAAAGATACAAGCTACATCAGTTGGCTGTTTTTCTCAGAAATTGCACTTAATTACCCACAACTGCAAAGTACTTAAAATCCACTAAACCTCATTACCTTCTATTTGTACACTGATGCTACTTATTTTTTTCTTTCCCCTTGCCTGAGATCTACTTTTTATGCTCTCTGGTAGGAAACCTCAAGAGCGGAGAAAAAATGGATACTTTCAAAGACAAAAAAAAAGCAGCATGGTTATTGAGCCAGTCGCAATGGTTAACCAGCTGTCTCGTAATGACCTAGGTGATCCACAAAGATACGCTCAATCTCATATTCTTGGAGCGGTAAATATTCCCACACAGTGGCTTGTATCTGGTGTGAACCCGGTACCAGGAAAGCTAGCTTATTAGTAATTCATCATAACAAGGTTATTGCCAGAGCTGGTTGTCGTATTCAAAAAAATGAGAAAAGAATATGTTTCAATAAGAAATATATACTATGCTTTTCTACTCTTGATACCGCTAAATAAATATGAGGCTCACAATGAAGTTATTAAAAATAATATTTTGTTTATCCTTTTCTATATTTTCACTCCATAGTTTTGCTGGACCTACACAGGTTCTCACTATGTACGTATCTAATCATAGCGTTTATTTATCTTATGGAGACATCTTGGCTAATCTTCCGCGGATAGGCCAGTTGCAGGGTAGTACTTCTAATTCACCAATGCTTTCAAGAGATGTCGCATCGTGGGCTACAAATAATTCCCCTACAGCATTTTTAACGGTAATACTGAAAAGTTTAAAAGATACTGAGGACTTTATAAACATTAAAAATGATTTAAAAAACAGAAAGCCAAAGGACATTGCGGTAGTAATAGCTGCTGCTGGTCAGACTGACAAATCCAATCTGAACCGAAGCGCAGTTCAAAACCTATTGGATGGAAATGACATACTTTATAGTGAACTAAGAGAAAACAAAGATACCAAGAATTTATTAGAAACATCAGATTTGACAAAACCTGAAGGACACGCTGAACTTTACAGGTTAATTCTGAGCGAGCAGCTTGAGTTTGAGTTTAAGCGTGAGCAAGTGTTTTCTTATCCAGATTCAGACTTTATGACTCATATATTGAACGTGACTCATATATTGCAAGTTGGGCCGCATGCTCATACTGGGTTATGGATGACAACATATGCAATGGTGGTCCACTTCGATAAGGGTCATAACAATTGTTATTTAGAGCAGCACGGAAATTTGCCGGCATCTATGCAGAAAAAGGGGTTAGGGGGGATGTTTCAACTAGGACAATCTGCTACTTCTGAGATTGTGACTGTTGATAAGAAAATGCCTATAGTACCTGTGCTATTTCGTGCTTATGCAAATTATATGGCAAAGTATACTGAGAAAAACACACTGGGTAAGCCACCACTTACACCAATCAGTATTGTTAAACGGCTTAGAAATAATTTAGGATTCGTGAATTTCGGTGAATTCATCTCTGAGCTTTCTCGTACAGGCTCACTAAACACTACGGGAGCAAGGGACCCTATTCATACCGAGGCATTAGCATATGCGCAAGAACATATCTCATCCGCAGGAGGTTCCCTAGAGAACGTAGATGCTTTTTGTCAGAATAAAATCGAAACTGTTAAAAAAGACGCTATAACAAAGTTTTTACATGCTCTGTGGTCGTCAGACATAAAAGTTGGTAGTGCCCCCAGCGTGGGCGTACTACTTGGTGAATACAGTGATGTATTCTTTAAGGGAGAGAAACGCATAGCATTAGGCGACTATCTCGAGAACGATAGTTTTGTGGATGAATTTATTAGAGGTTTCGACAAAGACAATGAAATAACCAACCTTAAAAAGGTTGACGAGCAAAGACAAGCTGTTCGTTCTCATTTTAAGCTCGATAAGCCCGATGAGCGCGATGAGCTCTATGAGCGCGATGAGCGCGATAAGCCCGATGAGAGCGATGAGAGCGATGAGAGCGATGAGCCCGATGAGTATGGGTTTTTAATTGTTATTCCACAAACAAAGTTATTAGGGTTCCTACATGCGTACGGATGCTCTAAATTTTAATACACTGAAGCTTGCCATGCAGCGACAAGTGAACGAGGCTACAGTAGCTTAGGAGTGCTACTGTAGTGAACTAACGCAGACAACAAAGTAGGCGTTGGGTATAGTTGCCATTGAGTGTGCTAGGTTGTTTACGGCTCTTATTCACCTTAATTGCCTACTACCAGCCAATTGTGGTTTAGTTCGCTTGTTGCCCACCCATACCTTAAAGGCAAATAAGTGTAGATCACTTGGCAATACCTCCTCAATGAGTAAAGATACAAGCTACATCAGTTGGCTGTTTTTCTCAGAAATTGCACTTAATTACCCACAACTGCAAAGTACTTAAAATCCACTAAACCTCATTACCTTCTATTTGTACACTGATGCTACTTATTTTTTTCTTTCCCCTTGCCTGAGATCTACTTTTTATGCTCTCTGGTAGGAAACCTCAAGAGCGGAGAAAAAATGGATACTTTCAAAGACAAAAAAAAAAGCAGCATGGTTATTGAGCCAGTCGCAATGGTTAACCAGCTGTCTCGTAATGACCTACTCATTATTGACCTAGGTAATCCACAAAGATACGCTCAATCTCATATTCTTGGAGCGGTAAATATTCCCACACAGTGGCTTGTATCTGGTGTGAACCCGGTACCAGGAAAGCTAGCTTCTCTTCATCAATTGGAAAAACTGTTTAGTAGCTTGGGTTATACCGGTAACAACCAGTGTATTGTTCCATACGATGACGAAGGTGGTGGCTGGGCGGGCCGCTTTATCTGGACCCTGGATGTTATAGGTCATAGTAACTATTCATATCTGAATGGTGGAATGCACGCTTGGTTACAGGAAAATATGCCAGTAACAAGTCTGATAAAAGCACCTGAACCGACCAACGTTGATCTCACCATAAACAAAGACGTTATTGCTTCCCGTGAATATATTGAAGCTAGGATTGGCAACCCAGATGTAGTAATTTGGGATGCTCGCTCTCCCGAGGAGTTCCGAGGAGAGAGGCTTTTTTCCATGCGTGGTGGCCATATTCCAGGAGCAATTAACTATGAGTGGAGTCGCGCTATTGATCCTGCTAAAGGTTATCGCATAAAGAAAGATGTAGAGAAAGAGCTTGATTCTCTGGGTATCACTAAATGCAAAGAGATTATCACTCACTGTCAGGGTCACCATCGTTCAGGCTTCACCTATATGCTGGCTAAAACTTTGGGTTATGAGCGAGTCAGAGCCTATGATGGTTCGTGGTCTGAGTGGGGAAACCTGCTTGATACGCCTGTGGAGCAGTGATAAAAAATAAATTAGAATTCCAGCGCCAAGAGAGCGAAGCCTGTACCGTCATGCTAGGTGAGGGGCATATACCCATCACATTGAAGCCGCAGGAGAATTAATCGCTAATCTTATATACCCAAAGGATTTGGATTTGCTACGCGGCTACAAGTGAGCTAATCCTCAGAATCTTAGGGGTCTTAGGGGTCTTAGGCTTAAGTTTGAAGTGCGATAAAAGTAGTAACTTCAAATCCTTTGAGTATAGTTATCTAATATCTGGGGCTTAACCACTTGCCTCCTAATTGCATCTCCGATAACTTTGAGTGTATTCCTACTTCTCTTGAAGGTGTGGGATTGTTGGTTACTCTCACTTACTTCAATCACCTACTACTCGGTTATGGTGCTTCGCTCCCCACCTTCAAAGATAATGGGTGTAGATAACTCAATAAAGGGAATACAACTGCCGTGAAAGCAAAACTATTTGCATACATTCAATTTTTTTTACCCCATCACCTGATCTCTAGAGCCGTGCATTATTGTGCCGAAAGCAAAGTGAGCTGGTTCAAAAACACTTTTATTCGGAGAATCGTCCATCACTATAATGTGGATATGAGCGAAGCCAAGGAAGAGCGTATTGAAGCATACGTCAATTTTAATGAATTTTTCACTCGCTCATTAAAAGATGGCGTTCGCCCTTTACCAAAAGATACCAAGGAAATTGTTAGCCCTGCTGATGGATTCATTAGCCAAATAGGTGATATTTCCAATGGTAGATTATTTCAGGCAAAAGGCCGTGATTACAGCTTGATAGAACTACTGGGCGGAGATGTAGACCTTGGGCAGGAGTTCATGGGCGGAAAATTTGGCACTATATACTTATCTCCTCGTGATTATCATCGAGTACATATGCCAGCAATGGGTAAATTACGCCGAATGATACATATTCCTGGACGGTTGTTTTCAGTTAATAAAGCTACCGTAGACAATATTCCCCGCTTGTTTGCAAGAAATGAGCGGGTGGTGAGTATTTTTGATACTAATCAAGGGCCTATGGCAGTCATTATGGTTGGCGCTATTATTGTTGCCAGCATCGAAACTGTTTGGGCTGGGTTGGTTACACCATACCGTAGGCAGATTAGAAGCGTTGAGTACAATACTAAGCAGCATAAAAGTATTGCGTTAAAGCGGGGCGATGAAATGGGTCGCTTTAAAATGGGATCTACCGCCATTGTTCTTTTTGGTAAGGATCAGGTTGATTGGCTTGAGCATTGGCAAGCGGAAGACAGCATTAAAATGGGTCAACCTTTGGGGCGTGTATGGAAGAGCAGCATGCAAGAAGACCAAGAAGCAGTACCTCCTTCAGGTAAAATATGACGATTAAACTTAGCATTGTGATGGATTCCATCAGCACTATTAACTACAAAAAAGATAGTTCTTTAGCTATATTGCTGGCAGCCGAGAAAAAAGGCTGGCAGTTATTTTATATGGAGCAGTCTGACCTATATCAGCAGGGAGGCGAAGCATTTGGCAGCATGCGCCCCCTATCGGTAAATGCAGATCCACTAAACTGGTTTTACTTGGGAGAGCGTGAAGAGAGGGCTCTGGCTGATATAAATGTAATTCTTATGCGAAAGGATCCACCCTTTGACATGGAGTATATTTACAGTACTTATATTCTGGAGCAGGCAGAAGCAGCTGGAACAATCGTTGTTAATAGGCCCCGAAGTATTCGTGATTGTAATGAGAAATATTTTGCTACGACATTCCCTAAGTGTACTCCGCCCACAATGGTATCCAGAAGCTCGCGCCTGATTCGTGGATTTGTTCGAGATAATCAGGATGTGATTTTTAAACCTCTTGACGGTATGGGTGGAGCATCTATTTTTAGAACGCAAGAAAATGATCCAAACCTTAGTGTTATCATTGAAACCCTTACGGACTATGGCCAACGTCAAGCAATGGTTCAAAAGTTTATTCCAGAGATTAAAGCCGGAGATAAACGCATTTTGATGATTGATGGCAAGCCTGTACCTTATGCCTTGGCTAGAATTCCTTCTGAAGGCGAGCTACGTGGCAACCTTGCGGCAGGAGGAAAGGGTGTTGGCCAGAATTTATCTGAGCAAGATTACTTAATTGCTGAACAAGTGGGGCCTGTATTGAAAGAAAAAGGTCTCATTTTTGTCGGTCTTGATGTCATAGGAGATTATTTGACAGAGATTAATATTACCTCTCCCACTTGCATTAGGGAGCTTGATCATCAGTTTAATATTAATATTGGTGATATGTTGATGGATAAAATAGAAGAAAAGTTAACATAGCAATGTTAGGCAAGGTTTACTTATACCCACAACCATTTAAGGTGATGTTGCTACTCATACATATTCGATTATTTTCGGTATACAATGAGGCATTAGGCTATGCATAGAAGCTCATGAACCCAGCTGTTAAGGTGTCGGCTAATGACCGACTAAGTTTTACTGTATTTATTGCTGTTATTTTTCATGCTTTGATTATATTGGGCATTAGTTTTACAGTGCAAGATAAACCCATTACATCACCAACACTAGAAGTCACCCTAGCAGTTTATCAAAGTAAAGATAAGCCTAAGGATGCAGATTATATAGCTCAACTAAATCAGCATGGTGGTGGTTCCTTGGATGAAAAAGCCTTGCCGACAACAAATAAAAAGCCTGCTTTTCAGGATGAAAATATACACGACACACAGCAGGCTTCCCCATCACCACCTCCACAAAAAGAATCTACTTCTCTTCGACGACACACGACGGTGGTAGTCACTCTATCTACATCTAAAAACAAGTCGCCAGATATTGTTAAGCAGGAAATAGATCCTGTTTTTGCTAAACATAAGGCGGAAAGCAACCCTGTTAATTTGAAAGAAGAAATTGCTAGCCTCGAAGCGCTGCTCAAAAAAGAGCGTCAGACTTACGCTAAGAGACTAAAGATCAAGCGGCTTACAGCTGCATCAACCGCTCAAGAAGCAGGTGCATACTATAAAGAAACATGGAGAAGAAAGGTTGAAAAAGTAGGTAATCTATATTACCCAGAGAGAGCTCGCGCAGAGGAGTTATATGGAGAGCTAAGCCTAATGGTTACCATCGACAAAAATGGAACATTACATGATGTTGAAATAATAAAATCTTCTGGGCTGAGTGTGTTAGATGAGGCAGCAATACGAACTGTTAGGCTGGCTGCACCTTTTTCACCGTTTGATGATGACCTGAAAGATTACGATCTACTGGAAATAATACGTACTTGGCGCTTCGAGCCCGAAGATCAATTATCTAGTAATTAATACGTTGTGTTTATACCCAAAGGATTTCAAGTTGCTACTAGGCGGCAAGCAAGCGAAGCCCCATGAGCCTACGAGTAGTAGGTGATCTGGGTGAGCGAGCGCGGCCAACAACGTAGCAGATTGAAAGGCGACGGGTATATATCCATTCCTCTTGCAGGTGAGACAGTTGAATGCTCGCACGCCAATCCTCTGCTATTCGTAGGCTCGTGAGGATTCATTCGTTGATTTTGAAGGTGTGGTAGGAGATAAGCTAGAAAGCTCCAATCACCTACGCATAGTAAGTGATAGAGCAGTCGGCGATTTTACATTATCAAGAGAAGTGGATAGCCTGCATCCATATTAAATATTGGTGTCTCACGGTAATTCTTCTTATTGGTAAAGAAATCACACATGATTGTGCAGACTATCGATTTTTTACTGATTGCCAGATGATTGTTGCTAACGGGAATTTAGCAAAACAACCAAATCTCTTGATGTTTTGCTAATCGATTAGACAATAAAATTCCGGCTAAATATTCCCCCAGTAATCCTCACCACATATGGAGCTTAGGCGTTTTGTTTCTTCTCTGTCTTCTAAGACGCGCCTAACTTGCATAGCTCTTATAGAACCTTTATCATACAAATCTTCATTTTGGATCTTTTCATCACCCAAAAAGTCTTTTTCTACCTTATTATCTATAGTCATAGCAGCATTCTCTTTGTTTATTTTTATCGTATAATGCTTTCTAAAGATTTTATTGTATTCAATCTGAAACTTACATGCAAGAACATATTGTGTGTAATTGTAAAAAAATAGCAAATATGTTTTATCCACAGCTAGTGATAAAGCATTATTGCCCGTTAACAATCAAGTCTAGAGTGTAGGTAAGCTACAAGCATATAGGTATATACCCGTTACCTTTGAGGGTGATAGTCGGCACAAATAAACTTACCCCCATGAGCTTACAAGTAGCAGGTTTTTGGGGTGAACGATATCAATCAACAATCCCATACCTTCCATAGGAATGGGTATAAACATACACTTCAACTAACAATGAATAAACATTATGGATGTAACCTCAGTACTTGACCCCTTGAATGAAGCGCAACGTAAAGCTGTTGCAGCACCGCTATCCTCAATACTCGTGTTAGCAGGAGCTGGAAGTGGCAAAACAAGGGTATTAGTTCACCGAATTGCGTGGTTAGTTCAGGCTAATGGGTTATCGCCTTACTCAATCCTTGCGGTTACCTTTACCAATAAAGCCGCAGCAGAAATGCGTTCACGAATAGAGTCTTTATTGGGAATGCCTCCAAAAGGCATGTGGGTTGGTACCTTTCATGGCCTTTCCCATCGTATGCTAAGAACGCACTATAAAGAAGTCGGGCTACCAGAAAACTTTCAAATTCTAGATAGTGATGACCAGCTCCGTATCATCAAACGTATTATACGTAATATGCAACTTGACGAAAAACAATGGCCACCAAGACAAGCACAGTGGTATATCAACAATAAAAAAGATGAAGGTCTACGCCCTAGTCATATTGACCCAGGCTATAACGCTTTTGACAAAAACATGCTGCTAGTTTATCACGCCTACCATGATTATTGTGAGCAGGTGGGTGTTGTAGATTTTGGAGAGCTGTTGCTGCGAACACATGAGCTCATGCGTAATAATCCTAGTATCCTTCAGCATTATCAAAATCGCTTTCGCTATATACTTGTTGATGAATTTCAAGATACTAATGCTGTTCAATATGCTTGGTTAAGGCTGCTTGCTGGTGAGGAAGACAAGATGATGGTCGTTGGTGATGACGATCAGTCTATTTATGGTTGGCGGGGAGCAAAAATAGAGCATATACGACAATTTTCAGATGACTTTAGTAATGCAACAACCATTAAGCTTGAGCAGAATTATCGTTCTACCGGTTCAATCTTAAAAGCAGCTAACGCCGTAATCTCCAACAACCGAGATCGCTTAGGCAAAGAGCTGTGGACTAATGACGATGATGGTGAAGTAATTAAGTTATATGCAGGTTTTAATGAAGTAGACGAAGCTCGTTTTATTACAGATCGCATTAGAGAAGCAGTTCAACACGATATGAGCCGTTCTGATATAGCAGTCCTTTATCGTTCAAATGCACAATCACGCATTCTTGAAGAGGCTATGTTAAGGTCTAGTATTCCTTATCGCATCTATGGAGGCCAACGTTTTTTTGAGCGTGCAGAAATTAAAAACGCTCTGGCTTATATGCGCCTAGCAAGCAACCCTAATGACGATACAGCCATAGAGCGGGTTATTAACATTCCTCCCCGAGGCATTGGCGGAAAAACAGTTGAAAGACTACGCGAGATTGCCCGTAATCAAGGAACTTCACTTTGGGAAGCTTTAAATACTTTGGTGAACCCCTCTCAGGTCGGAAACAAGATAAATAAAGGGGTAGTCGCTTTTGTGGAGCTGGCTCAACGATTAAGCCATTCTGATAGTGAGCTAAAGCTTGGCGAGCTGGCTGACAACATACTAACCATCACCGGTTTGGTGGAGTATCACGCTAAAGAAAAAGGTGAAAAAGGCCGCGCTCGTGTAGAAAACCTAGAAGAACTTGTTACCGCCTGTCAACAATTCAATCAGGAAGACGTTGAGTTTGGGGATAACAGTGATCCAATGACTCCACTTGATGCATTCCTTGCCCATGCAACACTAGAATCCGGCGACAATCAAGCTGATAAATTCACTGATAGCGTTCAAATGATGACTCTTCACTCCGCCAAAGGATTGGAGTTCTCACTGGTTTTTCTTGTCGGGCTGGAAGAGGGTTTGTTCCCCCACAAAATGTCTCTGAGTGAGGGCAATATTGATGAAGAGCGCAGGCTCTGCTACGTTGGGATAACGCGCGCAATGCGGCAGCTGTATATAACTTATGCAGAAACCCGCAGGTTATACGGGGTTGAAACCAGAAATCGTCCATCAAGATTTATAAAAGAAATTCCCAGTGAGCTACTTCAAGAAGTCCGTCTTGGCGGCAAGATTACCCAACCTGTTTCTGCTAAGTCGCAGCTTTCGGCTGCTCCGGACGGTCTCTCGCTTGGGCAGCGGGTACACCATGATGTATTCGGTGAAGGGGCTGTTATCAACTATGAAGGCGAAGGAGCACAAGTCAGAATTCAGATAAGCTTTGATACTGAGGGAAGTAAATGGCTAATGATGGAATACGCTAGTTTGCAAGCAATTTAGACCTATTCTCCTTGAGGGTGTTAGGTTGTTGGCTGCTAGCGCCCCACTCCAAAGCACCTACAGTTGTGGGTTCATGAGGATTAGCTAGCTTGCCTCCTACCCACACTCCAATGGTAACTGGTATCTCACAACAAAACAAAATCAGAAAACCCCATAGCCTGAAGGGTTACGAATAATGTCTTTGCATAAGGAAACTCCACGGTATAAACAAATAAACTTTCTTCACAATTAATAGAGTTTAACTCCGCACCTCCCAATAATGATTGAACTCTACGGGCAATAGCTGCACCGGAATCAATCCATTGAACCTTAACCGGCGCAACAGACTGCAATAGGTGTTTCAATAAAGGAAAATGAGTGCACCCAAGAACAATAGAGTCCGGCAAGAGTTTTTCAGAAAAAAATGGCTCAATAATGGTTTGCAGCAGCTCTGGCTCTATTTTTTCTCCACCAAAATATTGTTCCGCCATATGAACTAGTTCACTAGAGCCTACAGGTATTACATGACAGTCATTGGCAAAGTCCTCAATTAAACTGGCAGTGTACTTTCGCGCTATAGTTCCTGGCGTTGCAAGTAAGCCAAAGCAGCGATTTTTAGAATACTCACTCGCAGATTTAATGGCTGGCACAACCCCAACAATAGGAATATTAAGTTCCTGGCGAACTCTAGGAAGAGATATAGTGCTGGCCGTATTACAAGCGATGATAGCCAGTAATGGATTATAGTGCTCTGTTAGCTTCCGAAGATAATAGCTTGTTCTATCTGCAACATCTTTTTCTGGCTTAGATCCATAGGGGAATCCCATGTTATCAGCACAATAAATAACCTTAAGCCCTGGGAGCATTTGCTTTACATCTTTGTAAATGCTGAGACCCCCAATACCGGAATCAAAAATAATAATAGGCCTTGCTTGTTGCTGCATTAGATAAAAATCACTAAGGGTTTCATAATATCTATACCCATTACTATGAAAGGTGTGAGGTTGTTAACTGCTCTTATCTTAAAGCGGAATGGGTATACATCTCGTATTACAGTGTTTCACGCTCTCTACGTTTTTATGACTGTAGCACATTCACCAGAGAAATTTATCGAGAACTCCGGCATAATCTCTCATCTCTTTAAGGTGTGAGAAGGCGATAAGCTAGCAAAGTACATGAGCCTAAGAGTAGCAGGTGATTGGAGTGAGCGAACGCAGCCAACAACGTAGCAACTTGAAAGGCGACGGGCATATACAAGCACTGAGCCAACTGTACATCGGATAAACGATACCATGTTCCAAGCAATAAGGCTAGACAGCAGAGGATAGCTGGGGCGACCGGTGTTAGAGGCGTAGATTGAAGATAATAACTTCTCAATCTCTGACCATTTCAGCAGAGCTTTTGTATCATCCAGACTACGAAGAGTTGGATGATTTAGGTCGCTGGCTGAAACGAAGAGCTTGGACTGTGTTGTGAAGGATTATTGCATGCCGTTATTTTACCAGAATATAATCGTCTTTGTTGAGTTATGCTGAGGTCTACATGTATCAATTAAACTTTTACCTGAATGCATTTATGGCCAACTATTGGCAAAAAATGCCCACCATCATAAGCAAAGGTTTTGCCAACTTTATAGATCCCATATCTCCTGATGAACTGGCAGGTTTGGCGATGGAAGAAGACATAGATTCCCGGCTTGTATACAACAGCAACAACCAGTGGAAAGTAGAGCATGGCCCATTTGAAAATTTTGACCACCTTCCGAAAAGTCACACACAGCTTATTGTTCAAGCTGCAAATCATTGGCACCAAGGAACACACTCTTTAGCTCAGGCTTTCAAGTGTTTCCCTGGCTGGCTTTTTGATGATGTTATGGTTTGTTTATCATTACCTCAGGGAGGAGTTGGTCCGCATATAGATCAGTATGACGTATTTATAATCCAAGGAATGGGGAAACGTTACTGGCGAGTAGGAGGAAAAGGCGATTATGACGAGGCGAATCATAGTACAGGTATTTGCCAAATTGAACAGTTTGACGCCATCCTTGAGAAAGAAATGACTTCCGGCGATATACTTTACATTCCAGCGGGTTTTCCCCATGAAGGACAATCCCTAGAAACATCTCTTAGCTATTCCATAGGTTTTCGATCACCCAAGGCTAGAGAGCTATTTAGCAGCTTTGCAGATCACATTATCAGTCAGGAAATGGGAGATACACACTACTTCGATCCAAATATGACCATCAGAAATGCCCACGGAGCTATCTATCAGGATGAATACCAAAATATGATTTCCATGATGGAAAACCTTTTTGATAATGAGAAAATAAAACGACAATGGCTAGGTGAATACCTCAGCTTGTCTCGCCATGAACTGGATATTGCAGCGCCTGATACTCTCTACCAATCGGACAATCTGTATCAACTCCTGTATAAGGGTGATAAATTGCAAAAACTTGCAGGTTTACGTGCTTTTTATCACCCGCAATCTGCAAACATACTTCACATAAATGGTGAAACATTTGAGTTTCCTAAAGATTGCAGTGATGCAGCCATGGCGTTGAGTAACCTTAATTCAGTAACCGCTACAGACCTAGGCGCAACAGCTATTGGAGACCCTGCTTTTATAGCTAGAGTAACCCAGTTAGTTAATCTAGGGTATTGGTACTTTGATGAATGCGAAAGCTCATAGATCTATGTTCTACCATAAAGGCAGTGTTATACCCCAATAATGAGGAGTTGCTACGCGGAGGTGCGTAAGAGAAGCCTCCATGAGACTAGGAGTAGTAAGTGATTTGGGTAAAAGAGAGTAGCCAGCAACCCCACACCTTTAAGGGGAATGGGTATAAATGAAAGATCCATATTTCGATGTAATGATTGTGGGCGCAGGAATGATTGGCTCAGCCCTAGCGGTAGCGTTAGGCAACAATAACTTTAAAGTCGCCTTGTTTGACCAAGAGTTACCAGAAGCTTTCAAGCCTGAACAACTCCCAGACTTAAGAGTGTCTGCCTTGAGCCATGCTTCTGAACAAATTCTACGCCAACTTAAAGCCTGGAGGCCCATGCAGGATATGCGCATGTGCCCATATCAAAAAGTAGCTGTTTGGGAAAAGCTAGATGGTCTTATTGCAGAACTGACCAAGAAGGCTAATAAGATTGTTTTTGATGCATCAATCATTAACCACGAGCAGCTAGGCTTTATTGTTGAAAACAAAGTGATTCAGCTTGGTATTCATCAAGCAATGGCAGCCTGCAACAATATTGAATTTATTTGCCCTATAACCATCAAGACAATAAAAACCTCAGAAGACTTTCAAGAGATCACTCTGAACGACGGAAGACGTATAAAAGGAGTGGTTATCATTGGGGCAGACGGTGCGCACTCAATGGTAAGAAACGCTGCCAATATCGGTGTAACCCAGCAAAGATACGAACAGCAATGCTTGATTGCCACTGTAGAAATTGCTAAAGGAGATCGGGATACTACTTGGCAAGCATTTACTCCTACAGGGCCCGAGTCTTTTTTACCTTTACCTTGCGTTAACGGTAAAAATTATGCATCTGTTGTTTGGTATAACACCCCTTGTAAGATTAAAGCCCTGGAGTCATTAAGCAACAATGACTTTATTGCCAAACTGGTGAAGTCATTCCCCCGGGAGCTGCCCGAGATAATTCAGCTGCACGAACGTGGCTCATTCCCTCTAATGCGGCAACATGCCCAACATTATTATCGGGAAGGAATAGCGCTCGTCGGTGATGCTGCGCACACCATTAACCCCTTAGCAGGACAAGGCGTCAACCTTGGTTTTCAAGATATTGCTTGGCTAGCAGAAATACTGGTTAATGCTCGTCAGGCTGGAGAAAAGATTGGAAACTCCAAGGTTTTAGCTCGTTATGAAAAATCTCGAAGGTTTGATAATTTGAGAATGATGATGATTATGGATGGCTTCTATCATGGCTTTAGCAATAATCATATGCCGTTAAAGCTAATCCGCAACATTGGCCTTATGCTAGCTGGGCGGTTAACTCCTGGGGTTAAACAAGTAATGAAGTACGCTATGGGTATAACAGGCAACAAACCTAAACTGGTTCGAGGGCTGCCTTTGGCATAATAACCGTTATGCCTGTTAATATATTCACCCCCACTGAAGGTGTGTGATTGCACCCTATAACTTACCTCTAGTAAGCTCATGAATCTTAGTTGCCTGTGAAATTATTACTTTGGTGTTAGTATTCGCTCGCCACAATCACTTAGTACTCGTATGCTTCTGTGGCCTCTAGTGCTTGCATGTGTAAGGCAACTCCAAATCCTTTGCGATAATGTTATGTTATAATGTTATTTCAACTATACTCTCTCTCACTTACTGCTGTGTTGTATCTGTATTTATGTTTATGTTAAAAAAACTGTATGTACTCGTTTCTATTGAAAAGATGATGTTACTGACCACTCGCACTCATCTGCCTTATCTACTGCTCGTAGACTCATTGAGATTATCTTGTTTGTCACCTACTAGCACCTTCAATAAAAATAGGTATAAAATTTGGTTTGTTACCTTTGTGCTTGCCCTCTTCGTAACCGTAACGCTTTCGGCAAATGAGCCTGCTAGTCGTACATTAAACAAGCAAGAGACTACGCTCAAAATTTTGGCGTCGATTAAACCACTTCAACTCATCTCCCAAGCAATCACTAGCGGTGTACTCAATACCGATATATTGCTTCCTGCTGGGGCATCGCCTCACGATTATTGTCTCAAATTTTCAGACAGAAAAAAGCTTGATGCAGCAGACCTCGTTTTGTGGATTGGACCTACGATGGAAACCTTTCTGACTTCAGCCTTCAAAAGCTCAAATAACCAAAAAAACATGGCCATGATGGATATTGCCGATATTTCACACAGGAAAGAGCAAAAAAGACATGATAACAAGGATGATAAGTACACATATCACGGCAGCTGTCATCATAGTAGCCACCAACATCATGGTGAATATGATCCTCATATCTGGCTAAACCCTAAAAATGCCCTAGCTATAGCTAAAGAAATCAAGGAGAAGCTGTTACTGATTGATAAAAGAGAGGCTAATCATGGCAAATACAATGCCAACCTCCTCTCTTTTCAAAAAATGATTCAGGAAGCAGACCAGCAAAATATAAAACTACTTCAAGATATTAAGCACAAACCATTTTTTGTTTTTCATGATGCGTATGGACACTTGCAAGATCACTATAATCTCACTATTGCGGGATACTTTGCCATTAATCCTCAGCAGCAACCAGGCGTACGCCATCTTGATTTCCTAAGAAGGCAACTGAAAGACGCTGGTCCAACCAGTGTATTCCGTGAGCCACAATTCCAGCCCGCATACATTAACCGATTAATCGAAGGGTTACCAGTTAATATCAATGTGCTTGACCCGTTGGCAGATGGAATTCCAATCACCCAAGATGGTTACGTTATGTTTATTAGGAATATAGTCAGAACTATCAGCGACACTCTAAATAACCAACCTGAGCAATGAATAATAAGTAAGAGCCCCATACTCAGGCTAAAATAAAACATCTACAGCAAGATTTATTCTCATTAAAGCTGTAATTGGATAGAATTATTTCCAAATGCCAACTCCTACCAAGTTGCCCAAAAGGAAAAACACTGCCGCCAAAAGAGGACTAAGAACCCCAAGCCCAGTAACCCAAACCGTTAAACTATTTTTTTCTTGCCTTAAATTCCACCGATCTCTGCAAAATACACGGTCATCATCATACTCTGTAGACAAACCACACAGCTCGCAGGTTACTTGCCACATTCTCAAGTCACCGACCAATATGTCTGCGAAGTACGCTCTTCCCTTACAGCAAGGACAACATTGTAGTTTCATTTCCGCCCCTGGCAAAAAGAATTTTACGCTGTTTTTCAGCCTGTTAAGTAAAGCTAACTGCATCCACCGTACTTAAAGACATAGGATGAGTAGCTACGCCCATTCACCATTGTTTCAGGTATATACCAAAATGATTTGGAGTTGTCATTCGTCTATAAGCAAAGAAAGCTAAAGAAGCTTAGGAGCACTAATCGACGGTGGTGATCTAACGCTTACAACAATATAGCAACTTCAAAGGCTATGGCTATACCCTTTTTGCGTTTTAAGGTGCGTGAGTATAAACACTACCATACTCAGTATAAAGTTTGAAGTTCGACAAAAGTAGTTATTCATAAAAGCATTCCTCCGGTGTTTTATAAGCTAGCCCCTTCCTTGGTCTTGTATTTTTTGCCAGTCATCTGTACTTTCCGTTATTGCTGGTTTTTAAGCCATTAGTGAGGGTGTTTAATTAAACGTCGCGGTATTGTTCGTTGCGTCCCATCCAGCGATCAATTAAAAGCTCTGCACTGTCTGGTGATTCTTCCATTAGCTGTATGGCTGCTGAACGAACATCATTGAGCAAGTCTCCATCTCTTTCCAGTACAGCAACTCTGAATTGCATCAGGCCTGTTTGCCTAGTCCCCATTACCTCCCCAGGCCCACGAATCTGAAGATCTTTTTCTGCAATGACAAAGCCATCTGAAGAGTTGCGCATAATACGTAAACGTTCTTTGCTTTGGTGAGATAGCGGCGCATGGTACATTAACATACAGTGGCTGACAACCTTACCTCTACCTACCCTTCCACGAAGCTGGTGGAGCTGTGATAACCCTAAACGTTCGGGGTTTTCGATAATCATTAGGCTCGCGTTAGGTACATCCACACCCACTTCTACAACTGTTGTAGCTACGAGTACGTGCAAGTGGCCGCCTTTAAAAGCTGCCATAACGTTAGTTTTCTCAGAAGCCTTCATTCTTCCGTGAACAAGCCCTATTGAGAGCTCTGTCAAGAGTGTTTGTAATTGTTGGAATGTTGCTTCTGCAGCTTGACATTGTAAAGCCTCGGACTCATCTATGAGAGTGCAAACCCAATAAACTTGGCGGCCTCCTAGACAAACAGTTCTGAGGCGCTCAATGACTTCGTTTCTACGATCATCGCCAATAACCACCGTGTTCACTGGGGTACGTCCCGGTGGTAATTCATCAATAATTGAACAGTCGAGGTCTGCGTAGGCGGTCATTGCTAGCGTTCTGGGAATGGGGGTTGCTGTCATAATCAGCTGATCTGGTTGTCCTCCTGCATGCTCACCTTTTTGTCGCAGGGCTAAACGTTGATGAACCCCAAAGCGATGTTGTTCGTCAATAACCGCCAACCCTAGCCGGTGGAAATGGACATCATCCTGAAACAGTGCATGAGTGCCAATCACTACCATGGCTTCACCGGAAGCAATACGCTCAAGTTCAGCATGACGTTTATTTCCTTTAGTTTTTCCTGATAGGTAAGCAACCGGTATGCCTAGGGGTTTAAGCCATTCGCGGAAGTTATAATCATGTTGTTCCGCTAAAATCTCAGTGGGGGCCATAATTACCGCTTGAAAATCATTTTCAACAGCTTGAAGTGCGGCCATTGCAGCTACTACCGTTTTGCCAGAACCCACATCACCTTGTAGAAGACGAAGCATTGGTAGTGAACTGGCCATATCAGTACATATTTCTTTTAATACTCTTTCTTGGGAAGCAGTGAGTAAGAATGGCAGCTGTTCTTTGAAAGCTTTGTTTAGGGTATGTTTGGCTGACAGATTAAAACCCGCTACTTCTCTGGCTTTGAGGCGCACTTTTTGTAAACTCAGGTTGTGAGCCAGCAGCTCCTCAAAGGCAAGTCTTCGCTTAGAGGGGTGACGATTTTCTCCAGAAATTGATTTTACAAGAGTTGAAGGTGGTTGGTGGATTAAATGAATAGCATCTGTTAGGGAGCCTAGCTGGAATTTGCTACGCAGAGTTTCCGGCAGTAGCTCTTGAAGAGCATCGGTATCAGCCAACATATCCATAGTCTGTTCACAGAGGCTACGAATACGTTGTTGAGTTAGCCCCTCTGTGACTGGGTAAATGGGTGTTAGGGTATTTTCTATTTTAATTGGGTTATCTTCTGTGATTACTTGGTATTCTGGATGATAAATTTCTAGCCCGCTAGCCCCTTGTCTAGGCTCACCAAAGCAACGAACTTCTGCGCCCAAGCAGAGTTCGTTTTTTTTTGCTTCTGAAAAATGGTAGAAACGTAACCCAATAGCGCCAGTATTGTCATTTATTTTGCATAGCAAACTACGACGACGACCCATAACAGTATCAGAAAATATGACCTTTCCTTGAATAACCGCCCACTGTTCAGGGTTCAGGTGACTAATTGGCGTTACGCAGGTTCGATCTTGGTAGCGTATAGGTAAGTGGAAGAGTATATCTTGCAAAGTATAAATGTTAATTTTGGCAAGTTTTTCAGCCATGGTAGAGCCCACGCCTTTGAGAACACTAACAGGAATGTCATGGAGTGGCTGAGACACTGATTTCTCCTTCTATACCCGAAGCATTTCAAATTGCTACTAGGCAGCAAGTACGCGAAGCTCCGTTAGCCTACGAGTAGTAGGTGATCGGGGTGAGCGAACGCAGCCAACAACGTAGCACCTTGAAAGGCTACGGGGTTGTTAACTGCTCTTACTCACCTTAGTCATCGACTAGTTGTAGATTTACGGGAATTCGTTCGTTTGTCGAGTACCCGTACCTTCAAGAGTAATTGATATCATCATTGAAACTTTCTCTTGATTAACGATAGTGAAAGGGAATGATGATATCGAATCAAGACATACGACAGCCGTCTCGGACCCGAGCAGAAAGTGTTTTGGAGTCGTCAAGTTTTAGTAACAGACCGGATCTACCCAAAGCATGTTTTTTCAGCAGGCTTATACAGTCCTTATGATCATATTCTACGGCTAATATTAATGCACTCTGGAGGTCCAACGTAGTTGAGGCTAGTAATTTAACGCAGTCTACGTTGCCGTGCATGGCTGCTAGATCTAGGCCTGTATAGCCTTCTTTAGTCTTCATCTCAACATTCCCCTTAAGCGCGGTGTTAGCACCGTTGTCCAACAGTATAGTAACGCATTCTTTGTGGCCGCGCTGGGCTGCTAAGAGCAGGGGAGTATAGCCCTGGCTATCTTGCGTATTGATAAGTGCGCCTGCTCTTACCAGCAGTGCACAGCAATTGATGTGGCCTGCGTCGGCCGATAAGTGCAAGGGAGTCCAACCCACACTATTCTGATTCGTAATAATAGCACCGTTGCTGAACAGGTGCTCAATGCAATCTCTACGGCCGGTCATGACTGCATAGTGCATGGGAGTGTTGCCTATTTCATCCGCCATATTGATATCAGCTCTTGCTGTCAACAGCGCTGAAATGCACGTTAGGCAGCCATTTTCGGAGGCGTGGCTCAAGGCCGTTCGGCCGGACTGATCTGTAGAATTGACCATAGCATCGTTTTCTGCCAGCAGCTCTTTAACGCACTCTGCGTGGCCATTTTTGGCGGCATTGCTTAAGGCCGTATGACCTGATTTATCTATAGCGTCTAGACAAACTGCTTTAGCGCCCAATAACAACTTAACGCAATCTAAATGACCGTATTTGGCTGCGAGGTTCAGAGGAGTATTACCTTCGGCATCCTGAGTAATTGTCTTAGCTCCTGCTGCCAATAGCGCTGCAATGCATTCTGCGTGGCCCTTTCTGGCGGCATTGCTTAAGGCTGTATGACCAAAGTTATTTGTAATATCTAGTTGAACTCCTTCAGCGCCAGATAACAACTTAACGCACCCTACATGACCGGCTTTGGCTGCGAGTTTCAGGATAGTATTGCCGGTGTTATCCTGCATATTGGGATTAGCGGCTTTGGCTAACAACACCTCAGCGCACTTTATGTGGCCGTGCTTGCTGGCTATATGTAGGGGAGAGCAGCCGTTTTCATGCTTCGTCTCATACGCAGCGCCTGCGGCCAACAGTGCTACGATGCATTCTGCGTGGCCCTTTTTGGCGGCATTGCTTAAGGCTGTATGACCAAATTTATTTGTAATATCTAGTTGAACTCCTTCAGCGCCCAATAATAATTTAACGCATTCTACATGACCGGCTTCGGCTGCGAGGCTCAAGGGAGTATTACCTTCGGCATCCTGAGTAATTGTATTAGCTCCTGCTGCCAATAGCTCTGCAATGCATTCTGCGTGGCCCTTTTTGGCGGCATTGCTTAAGGCTGCGTGGCCGAACTCATCTGTAATATTTAGCTGAACTTCTTTAGCGCCCAATAATAAGTTAACGCACTCTACATGACCGAATGCGGATGCGAAGTCCAGGGGAGTATTACCGTCAACATCCGCCGTATTGACCATAGCGCCTGCGGTTAACAGAGCCTTACAGCACTTTATGTGGCCATTCTTAGCTGCCAGATGCAGAGGTAAGCTGCCTATTCCATAGTCAGCGCCTGCGGCCAACAGCTCATCAACGCATTCTACGTGGCCATTTCTGGAGGCAATACTTAAGGCCGTATGCCCGTATCCATTTATATTATTTGGCCAAATTCCCTTAGCTTTCAATAATAACTTAACACACTCTAACTGGCCTGCCTTGGCTGCTTCATGCAGGGCCGTTGAACCTCCACTGTTTTTCGCATTAACATACGTACCGCTTTGTTTTAGTAGAGCATTTACACAATTTACATGACCATTCATGGCTGCTTTGTGTAGAGGCGTCTCCTCGCTGTTGTTAGGCGCATTGACTTGAATTCTAGGGATGGAAAGTAACTTCTCAACACACGCTACTTGGCCGAATTGGGCTGCGTAGTTCAGAGGCGTATTACCTAGATCATCTTCGCTATTTACATTTGTGTCATCCCTTGCTAAAATGCGTTCTAATCCATGCAAAATACCGTGGTGTGCAAAGTAATGCAGAGGGTTTTTCATCTGCGTGTTTAAATAGTCAACAAATAGGTCGCCATGTCCTGTAAAGAAGAGCTTACACACTAGTTTCGGCTGACCTAAATCGTGTGCCTCCATGCATAACCGCTGGCAATCTTTGGGTGCTAGCAAGCGCTTTATATCACTTTCTGAAAACTCTAAAATCTGCCAACTTCTCAAGCCTTGTGTGATTGGAGTAATATCTATTTTATGTTGTTGTAGCTCTAATAATACTGGCTTTAGCAACTGAGTGTCGATCAGCCAATTTATGTCTTCTGGTGTAACGACTTTTGTTTTGTTGCTCATCACTTGGTCACATACACATTTACAAAGTATCGTCTGAAACTCGTCATCTTTCTGATGAGCTAATTTATCTGTAAGTTGATTGGAGAGTTCACAAGTTAACCATGGCGTTGCTTTATCGAGCTCGCTACTGATTAGTGGATTCATAAAAAACGAAGCAATGTCCTCGGCCTTGTTAGTCTGCTCTAATGCCTGCGTCAAGATAGCATAGTTGGTCTTATCATCGCTAGAGAGGTGTTCTGGGGTTAGATGAGATAACTCAAGCGTGATGTGGTTGTCAGATTCAAAAGTACATGGATCACCGGCTTTAAGAGGCTGCTCATCATTAAAAAGCCAGAAGAAATCGCCTCCAATTGTTCCTATATGCAAATTAGGGTTGGTTGTGTTGGGAGTAGAAGAAGCAAAGACTGTTGTTTTTGGCTCGTTTAAAGGTTTGTCTTTTGACTCTCTAAAACTTCCGGTTACCCAAGCAAATAACTTTTCAGGATAGCGTGCAAAGGAATAGGTGTCATCATCTTTTTGATCCATTAATGACCATGTATTAATCCCATTTTTTTCTGTTTTTCCTAGCCATGTGCTAAGAGGTTTGAATATTTTATTGTCTAAAGTTTCTAATATGTCTGCAGTATCGTCTAGTGCTGACAAAGGTATATCCTTAGTTTCCCATGTCGATACGCCCTCCTGTTGGAGGATAGTGCTTATCTTATCAGACCATTCCTTTGATAGACTTTTAAGGATAGCGCATTTGCTGACAGCTAACTGTGCCAAAGAATTAAACGAAGTACGATACTTTTTTAAGGCAGATTCTAGCATTGCGTAGTCATCCGCAATAGGCGGAAGTTGTAGACTATCGCAAGCAATATTGTAAATGGAGTGGAATTGATGAATATCCATGATATCGTCATTTATCATGATACCCTTCCGCTTCATTATAGTTATAAAGGAATGAACACAGTCCTGCAACAACTTCTTTCTAGCCATAAAAATCTTCCCCTCAAGCCCTGACTCAGATGCTTGGAGATCAATGAAGTGGTATCTAAAACGTCCGCAAATGCCAGCAGCGCATTTATCAATACCTTCGAGGCAACCACAGAGTACAGTTGCAATATAGTCTTTTTGCTTAGAGTCTATATCATTTTTTTGATATTCATTTTGATAGCGTTTAAGAGTAGTTAGCAGGGAGCGTAGATGGAATGGCACTTCTTTATACAGCATTAACAAATCGTGTTTACAAAGTTCATCAGATTTTTTTATTCTGTTATAAAAATAGTTTATTTGCCCATTGAGTGCGTTACCAACAAAGTAGGGAGCCAGCTTCTTGAGTTCCTGAATATCATGTAAAAACTGAGATTTAATCTGAGGGAAAGAGGTATGTCGTTCTAGCTCATCATAATCACTAACCTCTGGTAATTTAAAAAAATCAAGCAGGTTTTCATCTGTCGTCATATTTACGGTTTCATACACACAGGGAGTAAAAATTGGTGTTTCGTCATTTTCGTTTTCAGTAACATCCATGCTTTCAGTAGCATCAATGTTTATTTGTCCATGATTAAGTTCTCGCCCAGTATTCTGAAGTGTCGGCTTGCTCTGCTCAGGTTCATTGTTCTTCGAGACATCTTCGTGCAAAAGGTTAGACGCTATATGAGCCAATGTGCCTGCTAAGTCATCAACTGTTTTGCTTTTTTTTGGAGCATCAGTAAGACCTGGTGCTGAAGAAGCCTTTCTCTTACCTAACTGAGATGGAATGTATCCCGAAGTGCTTGGTTGACTATAATCAATACTCATGCCCGCCGTGCTGGTGCTAGGCGTGGAGGTTATGTTATGACCATTTGATGATCCTGTAGTTGTTTGCTCAGCAGTGACTTCCGCAACTAGACCGGTACTATTCGGTTTAATTTGTGAGTGACAATTCATTTTAATGACCTCCAATATCTCGCATTATTATTTTCGTAATTAGTAATTTTTTTTGAAAAAACACTACACAATTACATCCGTGATGATCTGCTTTTTTCTTTTACTACTAGGATTCTTAATGTTTTGGCTAGAAGTATTGCTTTGGACAAGATAAACATATATTTGTTAGATGATTGGTTAGTATCAGTAACCGCATCGTCAGTTAATGGCAGAGGTGCTCGTTATGTTTGCCAGTGTCAGAATTTATTGACCTTGCGGTAATCACCATTATTTACCGAAGTTAAAAGTCAGTAGTTAATTGGGAATACTTATACTTGTGGCCAGCGATTCCCGCGACATTTACCAAACTCCAACAATTGGAGTTGAGGTATCTTGCCAAGCGATTGATACCACCAGATAGTTGACGTTTTTGGAACCATGCTTCCAGTTGGCATCCATACACAGGGTAAAGCGATCCATACCCATGCAGCTCAGAATTAGCTCACCTAACTGCTCAAAATGTAGCCATAATCAGCGAAAAATCGCTTTATACTGCGATAGCTGGACTCGCTGCCTGCCTTGAGGACATGTTTATTTGGAGCCCAAACGGTCAGATTGGTCGCCACACTTTCTATAAGAACAACGAAATGGCTGGCTACTGTGCAGTAATACATGCCTTACAACTTAAAGGTATCGATGGGCACTACGGCAATCAACGCAAAACTATTATTTTCGGTTTTGGTGCAGTCAGTCGTGGGGCGATATACGCCCTCAAGGCGCATGGTTTTAGAGATATCACAATCTGCATTCAGCGCCCCGACCATGAAGTACGCGAAGAGGTACTTGATTGTCACTATGTTCGGGTTCAGGCAGGAAATAATGGTCAAACACGTATGTTGGTGGTGGAGCACGACGGAACTAAACGTCCATTGACTGATCTGATTAGTAAAACAGACATCATCATAAACGGGACCTATCAAGACACAGAAAACCCCACCAACTTTGTGACTGAAGCAGAAAGTTCATACCTCAAGCCCAACAGCCTGATTATTGACATCAGTTGCGATGAGGGTATGGGATTCTTTTTTGCCAAACCTACCACGTTCAAAAACCCGATGTTTAAATATAAAACCGTAGATTACTATGCCGTGGATTTACGGGAATTCGTTCGTTTGTCGAGTACCCGTACCTTCAAGAGTAATTGATATCATCATTGAAACTTTCTCTTGATTAACGATAGTGAAAGGGAATGATGATATCGAATCAAGATATACTACAACCGTCTCGGACCCGATCATAAAGTGTTTTGGAGTTGTCACGTTTTAGTAACAGACCGGATGTACCCAAAGCATGTTTTTTCAGCAGGCTTATACAGTCCTCATGATCATATTCTACGGCTAATATTAATGCCCGCTGGAGGTCCAACGTAGTTGAGGCTAGTAATTTAACGCATTCTACGTTGCCGTGCATGGCTGCTAGATCTAGGGCTGTATAGCCTTCTTTAGTCTTCATCTCAACATTAGTTGTTGAACGCAACATTTTATCAAGACACGTATTGTGGCCGTATATTGCCGCTAAGTGCAGTGGAGTACAGCCGTTATCATTCTCCTTAAGCGCGGTGTTAGCACCTTTGTCCAACAGTATAGTAACGCATTCTTTGTGGCCGCACTGGGCTGCGAAGAGCAGGGGAGTATAGCCATGGCTATCTTGCGTATTGATAGGTGCGCCTGCTCTTACCAGCGTTCCACAGCTATTGATGCGGCCTGCGTAGGCCGATAAGTGCAAGGGAGTCCAACCCTCACTATTCTGATTCGTAATAATAGCACCGTTGATGAGCAGGTGCTCAATGCAATCTCTACGGTCGGTCATGACTGCATAGTGCATGGGAGTGTTGCCTGTTTCATCCGCCATATTGATATCAGCTCTTGCTGTCAACAGCGCTGAAATGCACGTTAGGCAGCCATTTTCGGAGGCGTGGCTCAAGGCCGTTCGGCCGGACCGATCTGTAGAATGGACCATAGCATCGTTTTCTGCCAGCAGCTCTTTAACGCACTCTGCGTGGCCATTTTTGGCGGCATTGCTTAAGGCCGTATGACCTGATTTATCTATAGCGTCTAGACAAACTGCTTTAGCGCCCAATAACAACTTAACGCAATCTAAATGACCGTATTTGGCTGCGAGGTTCAGAGGAGTATTACCTTCGGCATCCTGAGTAATTGTCTTAGCTCCTGCTGCCAATAGCGCTGCAATGCATTCTGCGTGGCCATTTATGGAGGCAATACTTAAGGCCGTATGGTCGTCTATATTTATCTCATTTGGCAGAATTCCCTTAGCTTTCAATAATAACTTAACACACTCTAACTGGCCTGCCTTGGCTGCTTCATGCAGGGCCGTTGAACCTCTAATGTTTTTCGCATTAACATACGTACCGCTTTGTTTTAGTAGAGCATTTACACAATTTACATGACCATTCATGGCTGCTTTGTGTAGAGGCGTCTCCTCGCTGCTGTTAGGCGCATTGACTTGAATTCTAGGGATGGAAAGTAACTTCTCAACACACGCTACTTGGCCGAATTGGGCTGCGTAGTTCAGAGGCGTATTACCTAGATCATCTTCGCTATTTACATTTGTGTCATCCCTTGCTAAAATGCGTTCTAATCCATGCAAAATACCGTGGTGTGCAAAGTAATGCAGAGGGTTTTTCATCTGCGTGTTTAAATAGTCAACAAATAGGTCGCCATGTCCTGTAAAGAAGAGCTTACACACTAGTTTCGGCTGACCTAAATCGTGTGCCTCCATGCATAACCGCTGGCAATCTTTGGGTGCTAGCAAGCGCTTTATATCACTTTCTGAAAACTCTAAAATCTGCCAACTTCTCAAGCCTTGTGTGATTGGAGTAATATCTATTTTATGTTGTTGTAGCTCTAATAATACTGGCTTTAGCAACTGAGTGTCGATCAGCCAATTTATGTCTACTGGTGTAACGACTTTTGTTTTGTTGCTCATCACTTGGTCACATACACGTTTACAAAGTATCGTCTGAAACTTGTCATCTTTCTGATGAGCTAATTTATCTGTAAGTTGATTGGAGAGTTCACAAGTTAACCATGGCGTTGCTTTATCGAGCTCGCTACTGATTAGTGGATTCATAAAAAACGAAGCAATGTCCTCGGCCTTGTTAGTCTGCTCTAATGCCTGCGTCAAGATAGCATAGTTGGTCTTATCATCGCTAGAGAGGTGTTCGGGGGTTAGATGAGATAACTCAAGCGTGATGTGGTTGTCAGATTCAAAAGTACATGGATCACCGGCTTTAAGAGGCTGCTCATCATTAAAAAGCCAGAAGAAATCGCCTCCAATTGTTCCTATATGCAAATTAGGGTTGGTTGTGTTGGGAGTAGAAGAAGCAAAGACTGTTGTTTTTGGCTCGTTTAAAGGTTTGTCTTTTGACTCTCTAAAACTTCCGGTTACCCAAGCAAATAACTTTTCAGGATAGCGTGCAAAGGAATAGGTGTCATCATCTTTTTGATCCATTAATGACCATGTATTAATCCCATTTTTTTCTGTTTTTCCTAGCCATGTGCTAAGAGGTTTGAATATTTTATTGTCTAAAGTTTCTAATATGTCTGCAGTATCGTCTAGTGCTGACAAAGGTATATCCTTAGTTTCCCATGTCGATACGCCCTCCTGTTGGAGGATAGTGCTTATCTTATCAGACCATTCCTTTGATAGACTTTTAAGGATAGCGCATTTGCTGACAGCTAACTGTGCCAAAGAATTAAACGAAGTACGATATTTTTTTAAGGCAACTTCTGGCATTGCGTAGCGATCCGCAATAGGCGGAAGTTGTAGACTATCGCAAGCAATATTGTAAATGGAGTGGAAATAATGAATATCCATGATATTGCCACATCTCATGTTCTTATCCCGCTTCATTATAGTTATAAAGGAATGAACACAGTCCTGCAACAACTTCTTTCTAGCCATAAAAATCTTCCCCTCAAGCCCTGACTCAGATGCTTGGAGATCAATGAAGTGGTATCTAAAACGTCCGCAAATGCCAGCAGCGCATTTATCAATACCTTCGAGGCAACCACAGAGTACAGTTGCAATATAGTCTTTTTGCTTAGAGTCTATATCATTTTTTTGATATTCATTTTGATAGCGTTTAAGAGTAGTTAGCAGGGAGCGTAGATGGAATGGCACTTCTTTATACAGCATTAACAAATCGTGTTTACAAAGTTCATCAGATTTTTTTATTCTGTTATAAAAATAGTTTATTTGCCAATTGAATGCGTTACCAACAAAGTAGGGAGCCAGCTTCTTGAGTTCCTGAATATCATGTAAAAACTGAGATTTAATCTGAGGGAAAGAGGTATGTCGTTCTAGCTCATCATAATCACTAACCTCTGGTAATTTAAAAAAATCAAGCAGGTTTTCATCTGTCGTCATATTTATGGTTTCATACACACAGGGAGTAAAAATTGGTGTTTCGTCATTTTCGTTTTCAGTAACATCCATGCTTTCAATAGCATCAATGTTTATTTGTCCATGATTAAGTTCTCGCCCAGTATTCTGAAGTGTCGGCTTGCTCTGCTCAGGTTCATTGTTCTTCGAGACATCTTCGTGCAAAAGGTTAGACGCTATATGAGCCACTGTGCCTGCTAAGTCATCAACTGTTTTGCTTTTTTTTGGAGCATCAGTAAGACCTGGTGCTGAAGAAGCCTTTCTCTTACCTAACTGAGATGGAATGTATCCCGAAGTGCTTGGTTGACTATAATCAATACTCATGCCCGCCGTGCTGGTGCTAGGCGTGGAGGTTATGTTATGACCATTTGATGATCCTGTAGTTGTTTGCTCAGCAGTGACTTCCGCAACTAGACCGGTACTATTCGGTTTAATTTGTGAGTGACAATTCATTTTAATGACCTCCAATATCTCGCATTATTATTTTCGTAATTAGTAATTTTTTTTGAAAAAACACTACACAATTACATCCGTGATGATCTGCTTTTTTCTTTTACTACTAGGATTCTTAATGTTTTGGCTAGAAGTATTGCTTTGGACAAGATAAACATATATTTGTTAGATGATTGGTTAGTATCAGTAACCGCATCGTCAGTTAATGGCAGAGGTGCTCGTTATGTTTGCCGGTGTCAGAATTTATTGACCTTGCGGTAATCACCATTATTTACCGAAGTTAAAAGTCAGTAGTTAATTGGGAATACTTATACTTGTGGCCAGCGATTCCCGCGACATTTACCAAACTCCAACAATTGGAGTTGAGGTATCTTGCCAAGCGATTGATACCACCAGATAGTTGACGTTTTTGGAACCATGCTTCCAGTTGGCTCTATCCATACACAGGGTAAAGCGATCCATACCCATGCAGCTCAGAATTAGCTCACCTAACTGCTCAAAATGTAGCCATAATCAGCGAAAAATCGCTTTATACTGCGATAGCTGGACTCGCTGCCTGCCTTGAGGACATGTTTATTTGGAGCCCAAACGGTCAGATTGGTCGCCACACTTTCTATAAGAACAACGAAATGGCTGGCTACTGTGCAGTAATACATGCCTTACAACTTAAAGGTATCGATGGGCACTACGGCAATCAACGCAAAACTATTATTTTCGGTTTTGGTGCAGTCAGTCGTGGGGCGATATACGCCCTCAAGGCGCATGGTTTTAGAGATATCACAATCTGCATTCAGCGCCCCGACCATGAAGTACGCGAAGAGGTACTTGATTGTCACTATGTTCGGGTTCAGGCAGGAAATAATGGTCAAACACGTATGTTGGTGGTGGAGCACGACGGAACTAAACGTCCATTGACTGATCTGATTAGTAAAACAGACATCATCATAAACGGGACCTATCAAGACACAGAAAACCCCACCGACTTTGTGACTGAAGCAGAAAGCTCATACCTCAAGCCCAACAGCCTGATTATTGACATCAGTTGCGATGAGGGTATGGGATTCTTTTTTGCCAAACCTACCACGTTCAAAAACCCGATGTTTAAATATAAAACCGTAGATTACTATGCCGTGGATTTACGGGAATTCGTTCGTTTGTCGAGTACCCGTACCTTCAAGAGTAATTGATATCATCATTGAAACTTTCTCTTGATTAACGATAGTGAAAGGGAATGATGATATCGAATCAAGATATACTACAACCGTTTCGGACCCGATCATAAAGTGTTTTGGAGTTGTCAAGTTTTAGTAACAGACCGGATGTACCCAAAGCATGTTTTTTCAGCAGGCTTATACAGTCCTCATGATCATATTCTACGGCTAATATTAATGCCCGCTGGAGGTCCAACGTAGTTGAGGCTAGTAATTTAACGCATTCTACGTTGCCGTGCATGGCTGCTAGTTCTAGGGCTGTATAGCCTTCTTTAGTCTTCATCTCAACATTAGTTGTTGACCGCAACATTTTATCAAGACACTCATTGCGGCCGTATATTGCCGCTAAGTGTAGGGGGGTGTGGCCATCATGATTATTTTGCGTATTAATATTAGCACCTTTGCCTAATAGCGATTCAACGCAGTCTACGTAGCCGCTCTCGGCAGCGAAGTGCAGTGGAGTACAGCCGTTATCATTCTCCTTAAGCGCGGTGTTAGCACCTTTGTCCAACAGTATAGTAACGCATTCTTTGTGGCCGCGCTGGGCTGCTAAGAGCAGGGGAGTATAGCCATGGCTATCTTGCGTATTGATAGGTGCGCCTGCTCTTACCAGCGTTCCACAGCAATTGATGTGGCCTGCGTCGGCCGATAAGTGCAAGGGAGTCCAACCCACACTATTCTGATTCGTAATAATAGCACCGTTGATGAGCAGGTGCTCAATGCAATCTCTACGGCCGTCCATGACTGCATAGTGCATGGGAGTGTTGCCTGTTTCATCCGCCATATTGATATCAGCTCTTGCTGTCAACAGCGCTGAAATGCACGTTAGGCAGCCATTTTCGGAGGCGTGGCTCAAGGCCGTTCGGCCGGACCGATCTGTAGAATGGACCATAGCATCGTTTTCTGCCAGCAGCTCTTTAACGCACTCTGCGTGGCCATTTTTGGCGGCATTGCTTAAGGCCGTATGACCTGATTTATCTATAGCGTCTAGACAAACTGCTTTAGCGCCCAATAACAACTTAACGCAGTCTAAATGACCGTATTTGGCTGCGAGGTTCAGAGGAGTATTACCTTTGGCATCCTGAGTAATTGTATTAGCTCCTGCTGCCAATAGCGCTGCAATGCATTCTGCGTGGCCCTTTTTGGCGGCATTGCTTAAGGCTGTATGACCAAAGTTATTTGTAATATCTAGTTGAACTCCTTCAGCGCCCGATAACAACTTAACGCACCCTACATGACCGGCTTCGGCTGCGAGGTTCAGGAGAGTATTGCCGGTGCTATCCTGCATATTGGGATTAGCGGCTTTGGCTAACAACACCTCAGCGCACTTTATGTGGCCGTGCTTGCTGGCTATATGTAGGGGAGAGCAGCCGTGTTCATGCTTCGTCTCATACGCAGCGCCTGCGGCCAACAGTGCTACGATGCATTCTGCGTGGCCTTCTTGGGCGGCATTGCTTAACGCTGTATGGCCGAACTCATCTGTCAGATTTAGCTGAACTCCTTTAGCGCCCAATAATAATTTAACGCACCCTACATGACCGAATGTGGCTGCGAGGTTCAAGGGAGTATTATTGGTGTTATCCTGCATATTGGCCTTAGCGGCATTGGCTAACAACACCTCAGCGCACTTTATGTGGCCGTACTTGCTGGCTATATGTAGGAGAGAGCAGCCTTTTTCATGCTTCGTCTCAGACTCAGCGCCTGCGGCCAATAGCGCTGCAATGCATTCTGCGTGGCCCTTTTTGGCGGCATTGCTTAAGGCTGTGTGGCCGAACTCATCTGTAATATTTAGCTGAACTTCTGTAGCGCCCAATAATAAGTTAACGCACTCTACATGACCAGCTGCGGCTGCGTAGTTCAGGGGAGTATTACCGTGAACATCCTTCGTATTGACCATAGCGCCTGCGGTTAACAGAGCCTCACAGCACTTTATGTGGCCACGCTTAGCCGCCAGATGCAGAGGGAAGTGGGCTACCCCTCTCTCCGGCTTATAGTCAGCGCCTGCGGCCAACAGCTCCACAACGCATTTTTCGTGGCCATTTCTGCAGGCAATACTTAAGGCCGTATGGTCGTCTATATTTATCTCATTTGGCAGAATTCCCTTAGCTTTCAATAATAACTTAACACACTCTAACTGGCCTGCCTTGGCTGCTTCATGCAGGGCCGTTGAACTACTATTGGTTGTCGCATTAACATACGTACCGCTTTGTTTTAGTAGAGCACTTACACAATTTACATGACCATTCATGGCTGCTTGGTGTAGAGGCGTCTCCTCGCTGTTGTTAGCCGCATTGACTTGAATTCTAGGGATGGAAAGTAACTTCTCAACACACGCTACGTGGCCGAATTGGGCTGCGTAGTTCAGAGGCGTATTACCTAGATCATCTTCGCTATTTACATTTGTGTCATCCCTTGCTAAAATGCGTTCTAATCCATGCAAAATACCGTGGTGTGCAAAGTAATGCAGAGCGTTTCTCCGCGTGTTTAAATAGTCAACAAATAGGCCGCAATGTCCTGTCGAGCAGAGCTTACACACTAGTGTCTGCTGACCTAAATCGTGTGCCTCCATGCATAACCGCTGGCAATCTTTGGGTGCTAGCAAGCGCTTTATATCACTTTCTGAAAACTCTGAAATCTGCCAACTGCTCAAGCCTTGTGTGATTGGAGTAATATCTATTTTATGTTGTTGTAGCTCTAATAATACTGGCTTTAGCAACTGAGTGCCGATCAGCCAATTTATGTCTACTGGTGTAACGACTTTTGTTTTGTAGCTCATCACTTGGTTACATACACATTTACAAAGTATCGTCTGAAACTTGTCATCTTTCTGATGAGCTAATTTATCTGTAAGTTGATTGGAGAGTTCACAAGTTAACCATGGCGTTGCTTTATAGAGCTCGCTACTGATTAGTGGATTCATAAAAAACGAAGCAATGTCCTCGGCCTTGTTAGTCTGCTCTAATGCCTGCGTCAAGATAGCATAGTTGGTCTTAGCATCGCTAGAGAGGTGTTCGGGGGTTAGATGAGATAACTCAAGCGTGATGTGGTTGTCAGATTCAAAAGTACATGGATCACCGGCTTTAAGAGGCTGCTCATCATTAAAAAGCCAGAAGAAATCGCCTCCAATTGTTCCTATATGCAAATTAGGGTTGGTTGTGTTGGGAGTAGAAGAAGCAAAGACTGTTGTTTTTGGCTCGTTTAAAGGTTTGTCTTTTGACTCTCTAAAACTTCCGGTTACCCAAGCAAATAACTTTTCAGGATAGCGTGCAAAGGAATAGGTGTCATCATCTTTTTGATCCATTAATGACCATGTATTAATCCCATTTTTTTCTGTTTTTCCTAGCCATGTGCTAAGAGGTTTGAATATTTTATTGTCTAAAGTTTCTAATATGTCTGCAGTATCGTCTAGTGCTGACAAAGGTATATCCTTAGTTTCCCATGTCGATACGCCCTCCTGTTGGAGGATAGTGCTTATCTTATCAGACCATTCCTTTGATAGACTTTTAAGGATAGCGCATTTGCTGACAGCTAACTGTGCCAAAGAATTAAACGAAGTACGATACTTTTTTAAGGCAGATTCTGGTATTGCGTAGTCATCCGCAATAGGCGGAAGTTGTAGACTATCGCAAGCAATATTGTAAATGGAGTAGAATTGATGAATCTCCATGTCACCCCTATTTATCATGATCTTCTTCCGCTTCATTATAGTTATAAAGGAATGAACACAGTTCTGCAACAACTTCTTTCTAGCCATAAAAATCTTCCCCTCAAGCCCTGACTCAGATGCTTGGAGATCAATGAAGTGGTATCTAAAACGTCCGCAAATGCCAGCAGCGCATTGATCAATACCTTCGAGGCAACCACGGAGTACAGTTGCAATATAGTCTTTTTGCTTAGAGTCTATATCATTTTTTTGATATTCATTTTGATAGCGTTTAAGAGTAGTTAGCAGGGAGCGTAGATGGAATCGCACTTCTTTATACAGCATTAACAAATCGGATTCAGAAAATTCATCAGAGTTTTTTATTCCGTTATAAAAATGGTTTATTTGCCAATTGAATGCGTTACCAACAAAGTAGGGAGCCAGCTTCTTGAGTTCCTGAATATCATGTAAAAACTGAGATTTAATCTGAGGGAAAGAGGTATGTCGTTCTAGCTCATCATAATCACTAACCTCTGGTAATTTAAAAAAATCAAGCAGGTTTTCATCTGTCGTCATATTTATGGTTTCATACACACAGGGAGTAAAAATTGGTGTTTCGTCATTGTCGTTTTCAGTAACATCCATGCTTTCAATAGCATCAATGTTTATTTGTCCATGATTAAGTTCTCGCCCAGTATTCTGAAGTGTCGGCTTGCTCTGCTCAGGTTCATTGTTCTTCGAGACATCTTCGTGCAAAAGGTTAGACGCTATATGAGCCACTGTGCCTGCTAAGTCATCAACTGTTTTGCTTTTTTTTGGAGCATCAGTAAGACCTGGTGCTGAAGAAGCCTTTCTCTTACCTAACTGAGATGGAATGTATCCCGAAGTGCTTGGTTGACTATAATCAATACTCATGCCCGCCGTGCTGGTGCTAGGAGTGGAGGTTATGTTATGACCATTTGATGATCCTGTAGTTGTTTGCTCAGCAGTGACTTCCGCAACTAGACCGGTACTATTCGGTTTAATTTGTGAGTGATAATTCATTTTAATGACCTCCAATATCTCACATTATTATTTTCGTAATTAGTAATTTTTTTTGAAAAAACACTACACAATTACATCCGTGATGATCTGCTTTTTTCTTTTACTACTAGGATTCTTAATATTTTGGCTAGAAGTATTTCTTTGGACAAGATAAACATATATTTGTTAGATGATTGGTTAGTATCAGTAACGGCATCGTCAGTTAATGGCAGAGGTGCTCGTTATGTTTGCCGGTGTCAGAATTTATTGACCTTGCGGTAATCACCATTACTTACCGAAGTTAAAAGTCAGTAGTTAATTGGGAATACTTATACTTGTGGCCAGCGATTCCCGCGACATTTACCAAACTCCAACAATTGGAGTTGAGGTATCTTGCCAAGCGATTGATACCACCAGATAGTTGACGTTTTTGGAACCATGCTTCCAGTTGGCATCCATACACAGGGTAAAGCGATCCATACCCATGCAGCTCAGAATTAGCTCACCTAACTGCTCAAAATGTAGCCATAATCAGCGAAAAATCGCTTTATACGGCGATAGCTGGACTCGCTGCCTGCCTTCGTCTGAAACTCTTCGACTACACGGTACAAGTTAGTGGAACGGCTCCGCAGTAAGGCCATTACAAACTGTGCAATGAGGGTGATCCTAGCTTGATGCAGGGGTAAATGAGCCTTAAGCTTCTTGGCCAATGAACTGACGTCTTTCATGCTCAACAACCATCACCTATTCTGAGGCAAAAGACCTTGCAGGTTACCTTGCCTGAGAGTCACGTCTTGCTAAATTATGCCTTGAAAATCAAGGTCTTCAGGTTTTTTGTCCCGTACATACGGTAATTGGTAAAGAGCTAACCACCACTTAAACTTCGAACAGCAAAAACTTGCGTTTTTTTTGAGGTAATGCAAACATTATGTTAGGTTGGATGGTGGTGAGCTACTGGCCTGTGGCTGGTTAACTTTGTCGCTAGATCCATGAGGAGATTTTGTGGAACATCCCATTCATAAAAAGCTTGTTATCGGCGTTGCTTCTAGTGCATTATTTGATTTATCTGAATCGGACAAAGTGTTTAACGAAGATGGTGAAGATAAATATAGGAAATATCAACGAGAAAACATTGATAACACTTTAGAAAAAGGTGTAGCTTTTCCTTTTATCAAACGATTTCTGAGTTTGAATAAGACATTTGAAGACAGAGATCCTGTAGAAGTAGTTTTATTATCAAGGAATGATCCAGATACTGGATTACGAGTTTTTCGCTCCATTAACAAGCATAACTTAGATATATCTAGAGCTGCTTTTATGGCTGGTCATTCACCTTATGCATTTATTCCAGCTTTTAATGTATCACTTTTCTTATCTGCAAATATGGAAGATGTGAAAAAAGCAATAGAGGCAGGATACCCAGCTGGCATTGTTATGCCATCAGAGATAAAGGATGATGATAACGATACAAAACTAAAAGTTGCATTTGATTTTGATGGTGTTATTGCAGATGATGAGTCCGAGACTGTTTTCAAGAAATCAAATCTAGCTGGCTTTCAGGATCATGAAAAAGAAAATGTCCATATCCCACATAAGACAGGACCTCTTGCAGATCTTTTTAAGAAGCTATCTTTTTTGCAAAAACTTGAAAGAAAGAAACAGTGTGATAACAGTTCGTATCAAAGAGTACTTAGAATATCTATAGTTACCGCTAGGTCAGCACCTGCGCATGAGAGAGTAGTTACTACACTAAACCAGTGGGGCGTTAGCGCGGACGATACTTTCTTTCTGGGTGGCATGAAGAAAAATAGGATATTAGAAATTTTAAAGCCTCATATGTTCTTTGATGACCAACTGATCCATCTGGAACCTTCTGATAGTGGCATTCCAATGGTCCACATACCGTTTGGTATAGCTAATAATAAAGCGAATCCCCCCCCTTAACACAGACCTGAAAGATTTTTTTTGTTTACGCTACTCAGTTGCACTACATTATACCAGATCCCATTGACGGTGTGGATAGACGACAAATTAGTGAAGTTCAAAAGATAAGAACATGTACTTAACCGGCAATTTAGCTACGCTCCATTATCACCAATCATCTTAGAGGTTAGAGGTTAGGCGTGATACACTCATAATTTGCACAGAGCTCCACTATCTAAAACGCTGTAACTCTTGCGACAGGCTAGAGCATAAAAGAACAACAATTAGCGAAACTGATAACTTTATAAATAACAAGGAAGCAGCATGGGTAAATTAACACTGGGAGTCATTGGGACTTCAAAAAAAGAAGATGAGCGACGGCTTCCAATTCATCCAGATCATTTCCAGCGTATTCCTGAAGACATTCGCCGCCAGCTGATATTTGAGGAGGGTTATGGAGAACCATTCGGCATATCAGACTCGCAAATTGCTGCTCAGACTGGTGGCATTGCCACACGGCACGATATATTGGCCAACATTGGCAAAGTTATCATTACCAAACCAATATTATCTGATTTACAAGAACTTCGCGAAGGAGGAATACTTTGGGGTTATGTGCATTGTGTACAGCAACAAGATATCACCCAAGCCGCGATCGACCGTAAATTAACTCTCATTGCTCTTGAGGACATGTTTATTTGGAGCCCAAACGGTCAGATTGGTCGCCACACTTTCTATAAGAACAACGAAATGGCTGGCTACTGTGCAGTAATACATGCCTTACAACTTAAAGGTATCGATGGGCACTACGGCAATCAACGCAAAACTATTATTTTCGGTTTTGGTGCAGTCAGTCGTGGGGCGATATACGCCCTCAAGGCGCATGGTTTTAGAGATATCACAATCTGCATTCAGCGCCCCGACCATGAAGTACGCGAAGAGGTACTTGATTGTCACTATGTTCGGGTTCAGGCAGGAAATAATGGTCAAACACGTATGTTGGTGGTGGAGCACGACGGAACTAAACGTCCATTGACTGATCTGATTAGTAAAACAGACATCATCATAAACGGGACCTATCAAGACACAGAAAACCCCATCTACTTTGTGACTGAAGCAGAAAGCTCATACCTCAAGCCCAACAGCCTGATTATTGACATCAGTTGCGATGAGGGTATGGGATTCTTTTTTGCCAAACCTACCACGTTCAAAAACCCGATGTTTAAATATGAAACCGTAGATTACTATGCCGTGGATCATACTCCAAGCTATCTATGGGAAAGTGCAACGCGCTCAATCTCTGCCGCTCTCATTGTTTATTTATCAACTGTAGTTGGCGGGAGTGATTATTGGCAGAAAAATGAGACCATTCGACGGGCGATAAATATTGATGATGGCGTAATTCAGGATCTATCTATTCTGTCGTTTCAAAATCGTGACCCGCAATACCCACACGCCCGCATCAATCCAGTTGAAAATGCAGCCTCGAATAATATTGACACCTAACCAGCAAAGTCAACCGGAAAACTAACGACAAGATAATGGCAAAAAATAAAGAATAACCAACAGAACCAACAGAACAAATGGAAAAACAACTGTGGATATCAGCTGCTAGATTACGAAAAACATTGCCTAGGATGAATGCAAGCATATTGCCTTGGGTTTTATTTTTCTTAAATATCTTTCTGACGCCTTTGAGTATCTATACCCAAAGCATTTCAAACTGCTACTAGGCAGCAAGTAAGCGAAGCCCCGTGAGCCTACGAGTAGTAGGTGATCGTGGTGAGCGAACGCAGCCAACAGCGTAGCAACTTGAAGGGAGACGGGTATAGACTCTCTATAATTTTTAGCAAGTTCTCGATGAACATCATCTGACTTACTTTATTCTTATAAAGAGGACGCCAATTATTATTGTGCTGTAATTTACTTTTGTATTTAATTTTCCTTATATTTAAAACGGTCTTTTCTCCTGCTGTGTCTCGGCTGAGAACTTGGTTCTCCGGACACATTACCTGCGGCATCATTTGATTCAACAACTAATATGCTTAAAGTCAACCTCTGTAGATCACCTGCTTTCGTCATATTATCTGCTTTTCCTATTATTTTATTTAGGCCCATTCCCTTAACGTCTACCTCCTTTGCATCCTTTTTTATACTGTCTGACATACGTTTTATAGGAACGCTGGTTTGCGCTTCTGCCAAAACAATATCTTTTATTTCTTTCGCAACTATGGTTGTTGGAACTATACATAAAAAATGAATGTCAGCGTATAATCTTCGGCATTTTATTCTCAAAGCTTTTTGATATAACGCTTCTTCATACATTACTTTTGTTGGGTCCATATATGGAAACAAAGTCCATTGGAAGTGTGATGCACAAAATTTACAACCACTTGGACAATCATCAGTTTTAGTTAGCCATAATTGCAATTTCAGCACTGCTTTAGTGCGCACCATTTTTTCTGGTACTATATATTGGAGCTGGCTAACTCTTTCTTCCTGCCTAAGGTGAGCAACAGAAGGAGTAATAGGAAGGTATCCATTTATTTGATCCCCTTGGTAAATAGGCGGAATCATACTAGATGCACTATGTAGCTGAGAATCTGTTACCGTAGACCATAATTTGTGAAACCTTTGTGTAAGCGATGTGTATCCATCTAATTCATTTACAGAGGATCCTTGCTTTGGAAAGAACAGTTTATGGAGGTATGGCCAGTATGTATATTCTGATACATCTGTATCACTGGTCGTATCGTTTATCCAGAATGGTGATGGATTATCATCCTGCTCAGTTAAATCAAGATTTTTAGTAGGTACAATAATTCTAAACAAAGAATTATCTTCAACGTTATTATTCGATGTTGTATTATTTGCCAACCATGCATTAATACCTTCGTCTATTTTACTAGACGGTTCATTTGTTGCATTACATGTATTATTTCCATTGTTGTATGTGTAAGTATGTATTTCTACGCGTTCATTTAACTCACAAGATACCTCATATTTAGCAACGGCATACTGAGATAACAATAGATATATCAATAATGATGTTTTAACAAATAAAATGTATACAGTGTGAAAATCTGTATTCTTAAACGTATGGTTCAAGAGGAATCTCTTTACTAATGATATATTCATGATCACTATACTTCTCTACTAATAATCTGCCATCATAAGCTATGATTCATATATGTCAACTTTTTACACTAATTAAAAATATATGCACACTTTTCCATAGAGAAAATATCGCATTTTGAAACTACCACTATACTTTTTTATTATAAAAGGTTTAGAAAAAGTGCGAACAAATTCTAAAGCATACAAATAACTCTATGCATCCTGCAATGCTAAAACATGCAGCAGATGCAAAATTAAGTGTGCGATCAAAATCCTTAGCTTTTAACAAAAACTGCAATACAACATGTTCTGGCAAGCTGCTTAGCTTACGATTCTAGACCCACTAACCCTGAAGGCATAAGGTTGTTAATTTCTATGATTTACCCCAACCACTACTGCTATTTGGGTTATGGGCCCACAGCCTACTCCAGTGCATAGCCCTCCAAAGGATCCAACACTAACCATTCTTTACAGGCCTCGGCATGTCTACAAAAAGTTTTTTGACTCTTTCCCTTCCGTAGATAGTCATAGGGCATATTCGCATATTTCCTTGTATATATCTCAACTTTTTTCACAGTCATAGTTCAAAACAAAACAAAAAAACAAAAAAAGCAGTGGCCAAGCCATCCAAAAAATGCGCAGACCTTTGAGAATAACTGTAAGATTATTACGTTTGATAGCTGGGTTAATGAGCTGACCACACCATCATCATGCAGGCATTAGACTGCAATATATATGCTCCTAATCCATACCACTTACCCTGCCCACAAATAGAAGCAACTGGAAACATGGCTCCAAAAACGTCAACTTTTGGTGGTATCAATCGCTTGGCAAGGGATCTCAATTCCCATTGCTGTTGTGTAGCGCCTCCTACCTACTAGTGAGGCACTGGTGTTACGGGGATGCAAATCAATTGCCACTGAACAAGAATTACTGCCTCGCTCCGGTTAGGATTGGATAAGCTTAGACGGGTATTCAAAAACCAGCTATTACTTGATGCCGCTGTGTCTTAGCAATGCATCAATCTTCGGTTCACGCCCCCGAAAAGCTACAAACAGTTCCATCGGCTCCCGAGAACCGCCTTTCTCAAGAACTTCATGGAGGAATTTCTCACCGGTAGCTCTGTCAAAAATACCGTTCTCCTCGAACAGTGAAAATGCATCCGCAGAGAGAACTTCCGCCCATTTATAGCTGTAGTAACCCGCTGCGTATCCACCAGCAAAAATATGGCTGAAGCTATTCTGGAACCGATTGAATGACGGAGGCATAACCACAGCCACCTGCCGACGAACATCATCCAGCACCGATTGAATCTTCATCCCCGGTTGATAATTCATATGCATTTTAAAATCAAACAGGGAAAATTCCAGCTGACGCATCATCATCATTGCAGACTGGAAGTTCTTTGCTGCCAGTAGTTTTTCTAGCATCTCTTCCGGCAGAGGTTCACCGGTTTCATAATGGCCGGAGATCAGCATTAAACCTTCCCGTTCCCAGCACCAGTTTTCCATAAGCTGGCTGGGCATTTCTACCGCATCCCAGGCAACACCACTGATGCCTGAGACAGGCGCATAGTCTATCTGAGTAAGCAGATGATGCAGACCATGCCCGAATTCGTGGAACAGCGTGACCACTTCATCATGGGTGAGCAGAGCAGGCTTATCACCAACCGGCGGCGTGAAGTTAGTGGTCAGATAGGCGACGGGCAGTTGAACTTTTTCACCCTTTATCATGCGAGTCCGGCAGACATCCATCCAAGCACCACCGCGCTTGTGTTCACGGGCATAGGGGTCAAGATAGAACCGACCAATCACCTCATCATCACGGCAGACATCGTAGAAACAAACCTCTTTATGCCAAGTATCCACTCCCTTAATTTCACGGAATGTCAGGCCATACAACTTACTGGTGACCGCAAACATACCAGCAATCGCCTTCTCTGCAGGGAACCAGGGACGCAGTGCTTCTTGACTGATCGAATAACGGTGCTGTCGTAGTTTTTCTGCATAATATGCTATATCCCAAGCCTGCAGATCTATAGAACTATCCAGCGTCTTCACAAAGGCTTTGAGTTCCGCTAACTCACGCTCAGCCTGAGGCTTGCTGCGTGCGGCTAGATCTTCCAAGAAACTGATGACATTATCTGACGACTCCGCCATCTTGGTGGCTAATGAATATTCTACATAGCTATCAAAGTCCAGTATTTGAGCTAGCTCATGGCGCAGGGAGAGGATTTCATACATCAGTAACGAGTTATCAAACTCACCACCATTCGGCCCTTGCTCTGACGCACGGGTGGAGAAGGCAGTGTATACTTCCTGCCGTAATGCACGACTATCAGCGTAGGTCATGACAGGTAGGTAGCTGGGGAATTCCAAATTCAGTAACCAGCCATCCTTGCCCTTAGCCTCCGCCAGCTGCCTGGCGTTGGCCTTTGCGCTTTCTGACAAACCGACCAGCTCTGCTTCTTCCGTAATCAGCTTGCTCCATGCCATAGTGGCATCCAGAACATTATCGGAATACTGGCTGGTTACTTCTGACAAACGCTTTTTCAATTCACCATAGCGCTGTTTTTTATTCTCTGGCAGGGCGACACCGCTCAGTTTAAAATCACGTAACGCATTAGTGATAACCTTCTGCTGCGCAGTATCTAGATGGCTGAAATCGTCTCTGCCTGCCAACTGCTTATAGGCGTTATAGAGGTCGATATTCTGACCCATCCAAGTGGAGAGCTCAGACAGTTTCGGTAACTGGGCATTGTAGGCTTCTCGCAGATCGTCACTGTTTACCACGGAATTCATATGGGACACCGAAGACCAAGCCTGTGACAAGCGGTCTTCCAGTATATCCAACGGTTGCTGTAGGGAATCCCAGTGGAATATTTTCCCTTCTACCAGAAGGGACTCAACACCTGCGCGGTAATCATTCAGTAGTTGATCAACGGCCAGACCCACCTGTTCAGCATTAATCTGGGAGAAAGGCGGTAACTCGTGTTCTTCCAGCAGCGGGTTCGTCATTTTTTTACTCTCTTGTTGATAGGCATACACTTAATAAAACAATGGTGCATCTACAGACACATTTCAAGATTCATGCTTTAAATAACCGACCGGCCATAACACAAAAAGCATTGCATCCACAAAGATGACAAAACTGCCGTAGCTATCCACAGAATAGCTATGCCCTTACCAGAACCCTGCTCGCCAAAGCACATCTTCCCTACGAATGCCTGCAATAATACCAGATATATCAACTAGCCGACCATTGCCCACAATAGCAGCACGGCGAAAAGCCTTGTCAGCAATTTGCCATACCGCTCACATGCAGGTAAACGACAAAAGCCTTACAATCAAGGCTTTATAGTTTGATAAGATTTAATATTATTCTGGCCAACAAAACCAGGCACATTGATGTGCTAAATTTTAGTATTCAATCGGCGATAAATTATTATCGGATGAATGGAGCAGGTCTAGGTTGTCATGCTTAATGTAAGCTTTAACAGCATTCGTCACATGTTCGCTAATTGACAGTTCCAGTCATGCTTTAATCTACCGAAGAGCACAGCTTTCTGAGGTTTCTGACACTAAATCAACAGCATAGTGGTGAGTCTGAGATACTCATAGGTAACCGCCAAAAGGTTTCCAAATAGGTAAAACAGCGCCCCATGAACACTGAGGAAAGAGGCTGATCAGAAACTGGAATTTGACTCACGAGGTCTGACTTAGTCCAGACAAATATTTATCGGATAAACTTAAGAAAGGGGCTTATTTTTACGAGTCATCGTTATGTAAAGAGGGTTGTTTACCCAATGCCTACTTACATTAAAACTAGCATTCTTATTTAATAGTAACCTAGTAAAATAATAGAGATCATGTCTTAGAGAGTCCAGCAAAGGGTTATATACATAGTCAAGTTTACCTTGAAATTTTAACGCCACAGTATCTACACATGAAAAATCTATATTAGTTGATTTTTCAATAAGACATGCAAAAATATCATAATTACCTAGATGTATTGCATGCAGAATAGTATTGTTACCACGAACTCTGGTGTTGTTTTTATTTGGATCAGCTCCCTTCTCCAGAAGCGCATTAACTATATGTATTTGCCCCCTATCAACAGCTACCCATATAGGAGTTCGTATGCATTCTGCACCATTGATATCAGCACCCTGGCTTAGCAGAAATTCAATCATATCAATAGATCCTCGACTAACAGCAAGAGACATAGGGTACTTCATCGTTTTATCTTTTTGAGCTATATTAATTTCAGCCCCTTTACTCAGTACTATTTTTGCTAGATCTATGCTGTTATTTTGTATGGCGTATAAAAGCAAATAGTTTATATCATTAATGTCCTCCACTATAGTTACAGCCTTACATAGGTATATCGCTACTGATAAACCACAAGATCTTACATTATCTTTCCTGGCTTTCGTAACCTTCTTGCAGTAACTAGTTTGAGTCGAATTATGTATAATATTGTTAATACTCTCATTTATAATTTTATCCGTAACATCAAAAATCACATTCTTATTTAACAGCTCAGTAATATTCCCAAAGGTGTTATCCATCATCTCCATATAGATGCATTGAAGATGTTTAAGTTGCTCCTGTTTCGACAGCGTTACAGCTTTTACTAGACTTTCAACGCTCTCTATACCAATCTTGTTTGGCGGTACAACAACCGCTCTCTTCGGCAAAACTTTACAACCATTAGCATTAGGTGTATCAACTTCTTGTATTTCCAACTCTGGTTTGTTATTGCTATTAACACAAGTGATATTTTGAATGCTACATTTTATTTTATTTTTCTTATAGAATGTGAACCTAGCAACTGCCGCATAATTAAAAAGACCTTTTTCAAGAGCATCATCAACAAAAAACTCACCCGTATTAACCCCTAACAATGAACAGTCACATGTAACTATTTTTTCTGATAGATCTAAAATATTAGCACTCATCTTATTAGGGCTAACATTCTGAAAAAAGATTCTATTGCTTAAATTTGTTTCTAGCATGCTTATTAGACATGATGCCAAATAATTTTCTGCCACCGTATCATGCTCACACCCAACCCTGAGCCTCCCCCTAAATATAAATCCAAGCCTGACCTTGAATCTACCCCTAAATTGTCGTCTCCTTCTAAATATCAGTTTCCGGATGAAGGTGGAAGTGCCCGACATCGCACTCAGCCACACCACTGTTTATAAACGTGTTGTTGCTGAAAGTATGATCAAGCTTCTGAAGCGGGTGTCATCGGTCTGCACAGTCACCCTAGATAATGGTGGTGAGTTTGCACCCCATGAGAAAGTAGCAAAAGCAATGAATGCAGATATCTACTTTGCCAAGCCTATGCTAGTTATCAGCGGGGAACTAACGAAAATACCAATGGCATCATTCGGAGAACCTCGCCTAAAAAAATGGCGTTGAGTCATCTGACAGAAGACGATGTGAGGACAATGGAAATGTTGATCAATACCATGCCTAGGAAGGTTTTAGGAGCATATACACTTATCTAAGTTAAAAGGGCGCGTCCAAATGCACTTCGTTCTTGAATCCCGCGAACGATTCCTATGATTGACATGGAAAGTCGCATTATCGTCTTTATTATTATCAAAATCATAACCTTTATACAAAATAGTTTTAAAATCATTGGGGATTCCTAATTTTTCTATAGCCTTCTTTCTTTCTACGGGACATGTAAAAGAACCAAGCGTACGATTTATGCTTTTAAAGGTCAAAGTTTTAAGCATGAATGGGGAGTTTCGTGTATCCTCTAAGTCATTCTTTTTTAACAAATCACGATATTTATCCTCAATATCTAACTCTACTTTAGCTCCATTTGTCACTAGAAGCCTTGCAGTATTGGCACACTTATCATTCACCGCCTTATGCAGTGGGGAATTGTGGATACCAGCTTTACCTTGCTCGTGTATATTGGGATTTGCTCCAAATGATAGTAGCAAGCTAATAAGGTCATAACAATTACTCTTATTTGTATCTAATGCAAGACACAGATTAGCCGGCCCCATAGTATATTCCTTAGCCTTGAGAATTCCCCTCACCCAGCGATAAGATAAATTGGTATCTGCTCCCTTATCTAGCAGCTTCTTAATATATATATGGTTTTTATTTTTCTCAAGACTCCACGACAGAGCGCTGAATAGTATCGGATCAACTATGACATTTACATCAGCTACTTTGGCCAGGATCAAATCAAAAAGTTTCTCACTACCACCCATAGATATGCACAGAGGGTTGTTTGTGTAGTGTGCATCTGCACTGATATTGACATCTTTAGCTAATAGATACGCAGTCAAATCAAATAGATCATTTCTTAGAGACATTAGCAAAGGACTTGTTACCCGTAGAGTATTTACTTTGTATTCTTTATTTATATTATACCCGTGGTCTATAAGAGACTTAAAAATATTATAACACCCCTTCGCTATCGCCTGCAAAAGAGGGTCGTGCTCAAATAAGTTCCCATAATTTATATTGGGATCAGCTCCCCTCTCCAGCAGTACATTCACCATATCTATTCGCTTATTCTTAACAGCTATACATAGAGGAGAAGGTGCATAGTTTCTGCCGCTGACATCCGCTCCTTGACTTAGAAGAAATTCAACCATGCCAATATAGCCTAGCTTAACAGCAATAGATAGACATTCGTTTTGCCACTCCTTGTGTTCAGAGAAATGGGTTTCATCCATTTTATTCAACATTATCTTTACTAGATCTATGCTATTATTGTGTATGGCGTATAAAAGCAAGTCGTTTAATTCACTAATCTCCTCCAGTATAATTACAGACTTGCACAGATAAGTAACTACTGACAAACAGCAAGGGTCTACATTAAATTCAGGCTGGCCATTCTGAGAATTTGATATAGGTTTAGTCACATTATGTATAAGGCAGTTTATATTCTTATTGACATGTTCATTATTAACATCAAAAATTACATTTCTTTCTAACAGCTCAGAAATATTTTCATATTGATCCTCCTCTATCACTTTATCGATGGCTTTAATATGTTCTATTTGTTCATTTGCAGACAGCATTACATACTCCGCTAGACTCTCAGCGCCATCTACACCGACCTTGCTTGGCGGTAAGACAAACGTTTCCTGCGGCAAACATGGTGATGTATCAACTTCTTGTATTTCCATCCCTGGTTTGTTATTGCTATTAACACAAGTGATATTTTGAATTCTACATTCTATGTTATTATACAGATTGCATGTGTACCTAACAACTGCCGAATAATCAAAAAGACCTTTTTCAAGCGCATCATCAACAAAAAACTCACCCGTATCAACCCCTAATAATGAACAGTCACATTCAACTATTTTTTTTGGTATAACTACAGGATCAGCATCAATATCAAAAGAGATATCTCTCTTAGCAAACGTTCTTTTGTTTTTGTTTCTTTCTAGCATGTTCATTAGATATGATGCCAAATAATTTTCTGCTATCGCATCTGTGTTCGCACCCAACCATGAGCTTCCCCCTAAATATAAATCCCAGTATTCGACTTGATCCAACTTTCGCTTGTAGCCTCTTTCTAAATACAATTTGCCATTTACTGGCAAGAGATTCCTTGCCAGAAAAGTCGAATCTATTATTAGCAAAAACCTATCATTTTTCCTATGTTCTGGTACTAATTCTTGATTCATCTCTTTGAAAACCCATTTCCCTGTTTGTTCTAAACCCCTCATTTCTTCCAAAAGAACACCCGCATCTATTGATTTTTCTTGTCCGCCTTTCGTGCAGCAAGAGAATATCAATAAACAAGAAAAAAACACACATCTAATAAATGCGTACAGACTCCCTATACATCTATATAATTCTGATACCATTGCCTTTCCCACCTACAACTTACGGTTAATTAAAACTCTCCTTGTATTTGTTAATTTATTGTGAATACCATGCTAAATAAACATTTAATTTAAGCATTACAATTTATTTACACGGTTATAATAGCCCCCATAAAACCCATAAACAACAAAAAAAAGAATTAATTTCACATTACTCTGAATCTGTTACTTAAAACCAGAACTAACACCCTTAACCTATGTACGGTACAAAAAACCTGAAACTCGTTATTTTCAAAAAATAATGCTGGATTAATATAATAAGTGCAATTGACTGAAATTTTATAGGTGAGCCAGCTGTCGGTATATTTGTAGCTCTCACACTAAAAGTGGAGGCCAAGAATGAGTACTCAAATCAGGCAATACAAGCAGCTGAATCAAGGGCAACGGTATCAGATTGAGGCTCTTATTAGAACAGACTACATGCAGAAAGAAATCGCAGTGTCAGTAGGTATCAGTGAGAGTGCTTTATCACGAGAGTTGAGTCGTAATGCCAATGATTATGGCTACTGTGCTGAAAGCGCCCACGCACTAGCCAGTCAGCGTAGAGTAGCAGCTACAAAGTTCAGCAAAACAGATGAACGATACATGCGCATAATAAAGAAAGGGCTATTGCTTGGTTGGTCTCCTAAAAATATCAGTTTCAGGATGAAGGCGGAAGTGCCCGACATCGCACTCAGCCACACCACTGCTTATAAACGTGTTGCTACTAACAAAGTGCTAGGAGGCTCTTTGTATAAGAATCTACCCCGCTTTGGCAAGAGGCGCTGCAAAGGTGGTAAGCGTATCACGATCCCAGACCGAGTCGATATTTCCGATCGGCCCGCAGTTGTTGATCTGCGGTCTCGTCTAGGCGATTGGGAGGGTGATACGATTTATGGACAGGACGCCCATCTGGTGACCCCTGTAGAGCGCAAGAGTCGGTTAACTTTAATAGGGAAGTTTGATACAAAACACGCCGAAGTTGTTGCTGAAAGTATGATCAAGCTTCTGAAGCGGGTGTCATCGGTCTGCATAGTCACCCTAGATAATGGTGATGAGTTTGCAGCCCATGAAAAGGTAGCAAAAACAATGAATGCAGATACCTACCTTGCCAAGCCTTATGCTAGTTATCAGCGGGGAACTAACGAAAATACCAATGGCATCATTCGGAGAACCTCGCCTAAAAAAATGACGTTGAGTCATCTGACAGAAGACGATGTGAGGACAATGGAAATGTTGATCAATACCATGCCTAGGAAGGTTTTAGGAGCATATACAACTATCGCTGTACAGAGGGATCTCCCAAATGCACTTCGTTCTTGAATCCAGCGAACGATTCCTATGTTTGACAGGGAAAGTCGCATTATCGTCTTTATTCTTATCAAAACCATAACCTTTATGCAAAATAGTTTTAAAATCATTGGGGATTCCTAATTTTTCTATAGCCTTCTTTCTTTCTACGGGACATGTAAAAGAACCAACCGTACGACTTATGCTTTCAAAGGTAAAAGTTTTAAGCGTGAATAGGGAGTTTCGTGTATCCTCTAAGTCATTCTTTTTTAACAATTCACGATATTGATACTCAATCTCTACCCCTACTTTAGCTCCATTTGTCACTAGAAACCTTGCAGTATTGGCACACTCATAATGCACCGCCTTATGCAGTGGGGAATTGTTAACACAAGCTGTTTCACCTTCTTGTATATTGGGATTTGCTCCAAATAATAGTAGCAAGCTAACAAGGTCATAACAATTACGCTTATTTTCATCTAATGCAAGACACAGATTAGCCGGCCCCATAGTATATTCCTTAGCCTTGAGAATTCCCCTCACCCAGCGATAAGATAAATTGGTATCTGCTCCCCTCTCTAGCAGCTTCTTAATATATATAGGGTTTTTATTTTCCTTAAGACTCCACGACAGAGCGCTGAATAGCATCGGATCAACTATGACATTTACATCAGCTACTCTGGTCAGGATCAAATCAAAAAGTTTCTCACTACACTTCATAGATATGCACAGAGGGTTGTTTGTGTAGTGTGCATCTGCACTGACATGGACATCTTTAGCTAATAGATACGCAGCAAAATCAAATAGATCATTTCTTAGAGATATTAGCAAAGGACTTATTACCTTTCCACTATCTTCTTTGTATTCTTTATTTATATTATACCCATGGTCTATAAGAGACTTAAAAATATTATAACACCCCTTCGCTATCGCCTGCAAAAGAGGGTCGCGCTCAAATAAGTTCCCATAATTTATATTGGGATCAGCTCCCCTCTCCAGCAGTACATTCACCATATCTATTCGCTTATACATAGCAGCTATACATAGAGGAGAAGGTGCATAGTTTCTGCCGCTGACATCCGCTCCTTGACTTAGAAAAAATTCAACCATGCCAACATAGCCTAGCTTAACAGCAAAAGATAGACATTCGTTTTGCCACTCCTTGTGTTCAGAGAAATAGGTTTTATCCATTTTATTCAACATTATCTTTACTAGATCTATGCTATTATTGTGTATGCCGTATAAAAGCAAGTCGTTTAATTCACTAATCTCCTCCAGTATAATTACAGACTTGCACAGATAAGTAACTACTGACAAACAGCAAGGGTCTACATTAAATTCAGGCTGGCCATTCTTAGAATTTGATATAGGTTTAGTCAGATTATGTATAAGGCAGTTTATATTCTTATTGACATGTTCATTATTAACATCAAAAATTACACATCTTTCTAACAGCTCAGAAATATTTTCATATTGCCTCTCCTCTATCTCTTTATCGATGGCTTTAATATGTTCTATTTGTTCATTTGCAGACAGCATTACAGACTCCGCTAGACTCTCAACGCCATCTACACCGACCTTGCTTGGCGGTAAGACAAACGTTTCCTGCGGCAAACATGGTGATGTATCAACTTCTTGTATTTCCATCCCTGGTTTGTTATTGCTATTAACACAAGTGATATTTTGAATTCTACATTCTATGTTATTATACAGATTGCATGTGTACCTAACAACTGCCGAATAATCAAAAAGACCTTTTTCAAGCGCATCATCTACAAAAAACTTACCAGTATCAACCCCTAACAATGAACAGTCACAGTCAACTATTCTTTTTGGTAGAACTACAATATCAGCAGAGATATCTCTCTTAGCAAACGTTCTTTTGTTTAGTTTTCTTTCTAGCATCTTCATTAGATATGATGCCAAATAATTTTCTGCTATCGCATCTGTGTTCGCACCCAACCATGAGTTTCCCCCTAAATATAAATCCCAGTATTCGACTTCATCCAACGCTGGATCGTAGCCTCCTTCTAAATGCAATTCGCCATCTACTGGTAAGAGATCCCCTAGCAGAAAAGCCGGATCTATTATTAGCAAAAACCTATCATTTTTCCTATGTTCTGGTACTAATTCTTGATTCATCTCTTTGAAGACCCATTCCCCTGTTTTTTCTAAACCCCTTATTTCTTCCAAAAGAACACCCGCATCTATTGATTTTTCTTGTACGCCTTTCGTGCAGCAAGAGAATATCAATAAACAAGAAAAAAACACACATCTAATAAATGTGTAAAGACTCCCTATACATCTATATAATTCTGATATCATTGCCTTTCCCACCTACACCTTACGGTTAATTAAAACTCTCCTTGTACTTGTTCCATTATTGTGAATACCATGCTAAACAAACATTTAATTTAACATTACAATTTATTTACACGGCTATAATAGCCCCCATAAAATCAATAAACAACAAAAAAAAAGAATTAATTTCACATTACTCTGAATCTGTTACTTAAAACCAGAAATAATACCCTTAACCTATGTACAGTACAAAAAACCAGAAACTCGTTATTTTCAAAAAATAATTAGTGAGACCGTTGCATGATAACGCCATTTGATGACAGTTATTAATGGGTTACATTTTGTGACGATAAAAAGGTCAAAAATGACGCCATAGGGGCGAATTCTTTAAGAACTGCGTCTTATTACCCCACATTTTCATTTTTTAGGCACAGCTTGTCTGCTGTATCGATAACCCTCGCTTGATGTTGTGCGCAACACACATCATATCAAATCAGACCCAGATAACGTGTGCTTTCGCCATCTCGTAGTATTGCTTCAAAACACCAAAGACGCGCTCAACGGTACATCTCACTCCCGAATGTAGCTGATTAAATTTCTTGGATTTTTCGTCTAGCGGCGTGTTGCGATAAACTCGCTTTATCACTCTGTTATCAATGGACAGCTCAGCCAGCCACTGGTCATGCGACTGGCTGCGGTAAGCACTATCCGCATAAGCCGCAGATTCGTCGGCGCTTAATAACTCGGTAAAACAATTGAAGTCGTGAACATTGCCTGCCGTGTAATCCGTTGACTTGATGAAGCCATCTTCATCAACATTTATGTGCGCTTTGTAACCGTAGGTGCTTTTACGTTTCCCATCGGAACCAACTTTTACATTCCAATCCGCTTCAGGGTCTTGAGTCGAATCACCATGCTTGTTTTTATTGGGGCGGCATTGCTTGGCCTCAATCACGCTGGCATCGACAATACTGACTTCTCCCGATTTGATATATACCCAAAGCATTTCAAATTGCTACTAGGCAGCAAGTAAGCGAAACCCCGTGAGCCTACGAGTAGTAGGTGATCGGGGTGAGCGAACGCAGCCAACAACGTAGCAACTTGAAAGGCGACGGATATAAAGCCATTGCTCACTAAGCTCGGCATTGATCTCGCTGAGCAATCCGTCCATTCATAGCGTGTCCAGTTTCTGTCTAAACCGCCAAAACGTCGAGTGATCCGGCACAGACTCAGAAATATCCAGCCCGGTAAAACGGCGAAATAACAAATCGCGCGCCAGCTGTTTTTCCAGTGCCAGATCACTGAGCTTGTACCAGCTTTGCAGCAGCAGCGCTTTAAACATCATTAGTGGAGGCCAACTCGCCACGCGCTTTGGAATGAACTTGTGACAGCCGCTGCTCTAACCGTGATCAATCGATAAGTTAATGCACGGCATCCAGTTCTTTCACTGCATCGTGCTCGATCAGCATGACGTCGGCCAAGCTACGTTGTGTAAGATTTTTCCAGGCCATTGTAGTTCTAGTGGTTTCCGTGTCTTGCTTTCAATCTATTATTCCAGATTATCAATATGGCCTCCCTGTGTTTCGTGCAAAGGTCTCAGTATTAAGTACTACCAGATAAGATAATCTGCACGGTGTTACTGCCCAGTTTACCACATGGGGAATTCTTACAAGCAGCAGACTCCTGAACGACACCAGGTTCAATCCATTCGTAAACTCGCATTTTCGAAGCTTAGAATGGATATCTTGCGACGATGGCCCAGCATGTCTCGAAACTTTTTTACAGTCAGAGTTAAGAATAAGACTAAAAAAGCCGTAAGCCCTCCCACCAAAAGATGGCTTAAATCTTACTGCAATTTGGTTGAACTATCCATAATGATTGAATGGAAAGCCGCATTATCGCCTTTATTATCATCAAAATGATAACCATTATACAAAATAGTTTTACAATCCTCGGGAATTTTTAATTTTTCTATAGCCTTCTTTCTTTCTACGGAACATGTAAAAGAACCAAGCGTACAATTTATGCTTGTAAAGGTCAAAGTTTTAAGCGTGAATGGGGACTTTCGTGGATCCTCTAAGTCATTCTTTTTTAACAAATCACAATATTTATTATCAATATCTGACCCTACTTCAGCGCCATTTGTCACTAGAAGCCTTGCAGTCTTGGCACACTCATCCTTCACCGCCTTATACAGCGGGGCATAATATTTGATATATCTATCTGGATCGTGTACATTGGGATTTGCTCCAAATGATAGTAGCAAATTAACAAGGTCATAACAATTACTATTATTTTTACCTAATGCAAGACGCAGATTCTCCGGCCCCTGATTAAACGTGCGCCTTACCTTCAAGTGATAATCTAAATTGGCATCTGCTCCCTTATCTAGCAGCTTCTTAATATATACATGGTTTTTACTTTCCCTTAGACACCACGACAGAGCGGCGTTTAATACGAGACTTCCATCAGCTACTGTAGACAAGATCAAATCAAAAAGTTCATCACTACTCTCCAACGATATGCACAGAGGGTCGTTTTCACACTCTTCATCTGTACTGATATTGACATTTTTAGCTACTAGATACGCAGTAAAATCAAATAGATTCTTTCTTAAAGATACTAGCAAAGGACTTACTATAAATGACTTATATATATCTACTGTGTATTCTTTATTTATATTATACCCGTGATCTATAAGAGACTTAAAAATATTATAATACCTCTTCCTAATCGCAAGAATAAGAGGGTCGTATATCTCCATTTTCCCATAATTTATATTGGGATCAGCTCCCCTCTCCAGCAGCACATTCACTATATCTATTTGCCCAGAATCAACAGCTGTCCATAGAGGAGAAGGTGAAGAGTTTCTGCCGCTGACATCCGCTCCTTGGCTTAGAAGAAATTTAACCTCGTCGATACCGCTTAGATTAACAGCAATAAGTATACGTCCGCTTTTCCTCTTATTGTGTTTAGAGAAATGGGTTTTATCCATTTTATTCAACATTACAGGCTCAGCTAGACTCTCAACGCACCCTACACCGACCTTGCTTGGCGGTAAGACAAACGTTTCCTCCGGCAAACATGGTGATGTATCAACTTCTTGTATTTTCAGCTCTGGTTGGTTATTGCTACTAACACGAGTGATATTTTGAATGCTACATTTTATTTTATTTATTTTATTAATCTCATACCATGTGAGCCTAACAACTGCCGAATAATTTGAAAGACCTCTTTTAAGCGCATCATCAACAAAAAACTCATCTGCATTAACTTCTAATAACGGACAGTCACATGCATCTATTTTTTCTGATAGACCTAAAATTTTAGAACTCATATTATTAGGGCTAACATTCTGAACAAAGATGCTCTTGCTAAAACCTGCTTCTAGCATGCACATTAGACATAATACCAAGTAATTTCCTACCCCCACCTCTATGTCCACACCCAACCCTGAGCCTCTCCCTAAATATAAATCCAAGCCTGACCTGGAGTCTAACCCTAAATTATCGTCTCCTTCTAAATACAATTCGCTATTGACTGATGGGAGATTCCTTGTCACAAAAGCAGAATCTATTATTAGCAAAAACCTATCATTTTTCCTATGCCTGGGTACTAATTCTTGATGCATCTCCTTGAAAAGCCATTTCCCTGTTCTTTCTAAATCAATCATTTCTTCCAAAAGAACACCCTCATCTATTGATTGCTCTTGTGCGCCTTTCGTGCAGCAAGAGAATATCAATAAACAAGAAAAAAACACACATCTAACAAATGTGTAAAGACTCCCTATACATCTATATAATTCTGACACCATTGCCTTCCACCTATATTTTACGGTTAATTAAAATTCTACTTGTATTTGTTCAATCATTATGAATACCTATACTAAATAAACATTTAATTTAAACATTACAATTTATTTACACGACTATAATAGCCCCCATAAAAGCTGGATTCAAGAAATAAGTGCAATCGGCTGTCCTGTGTAGACTTCGAGTGGTGTCCGCCCTGCTAAAACCTTCCTAGGCATGGTATTGATCAACATTTCCATTGCCCTCAGATCATCTTCTGTTAGATGACTCAACGCCATTTTTTTAGGCCAGGTTCTCCGAATGATGCCATTGGTATTTTCGTTAGTTCCCCGCTGATAACTCGCATAAGGCTTGGCAAAGTAGATATCTGCATTCATTGCTTTTGCTACTTTCTCATGGGCTGCAAACTCACCACCATTATCTAGGGTGACTGTGCAGACCGATGACACCCGCTTCAGAAGCTTGATCATACTTTCAGCAACAACTTCGGCGTGTTTTGTATCAACTTTTCCTATTAAAGTTAACCGACTCTTGAGGTCTACAAGGGTGACCAGATGGGCGTCCTGTCCATAAATAGTATCACCCTCCCAATCGCCTAGACGAGACCGCAGATCAACAACTGCGGGCCGATCGGAAGTATCGACGCGGTCTGGGATCGTGATACGCCCAGCCTTACGCTTACCACCTTTGCAGCGCCTCTTGCCAAAGCGGGGTAGATTCTTATGCAAAGAGCCTCCTAGCACTTTGTTAGTAGCAACACGTTTATAAACAGTGGTGTGGCTGAGTGCGATGTCAGGCACTTCCACCTTCATCCGGAAACTGATATTTTCAGAAGGCCAACCAAGCAATAGCCCTTTCTTTACTATGGGCATGTGTCGTTTATCTGTTTTGCTGAACTTTGTAGCTTTTACTCTACGCTGACTGGCTAGTGCGTGGGCGCTTTCAGCACCGTAGCCATCATCATTGGCATTACGACTCAACTCTCGTGATAAAGCACTCTCACTGATACCTACTGACACTGCGATTTCTTTCTACATGTAGTCTGTTCCAAGAATAGCCTCAATCTGATACCGCTGCCCTTGAGTCAGCTGCTTGTATTGCCTGGTTTGAGTACTCATTATTGGCTTCCATTTTTAGTGTGTGAGCTACAAATATACCGGCAGCTGGCTCACCTATAAAATTTCAGTCAATTGCACTTATTATATTAATCCAGCCTCCTCCAATAATAATTTATCGCCTATTGAATACGAAAACCAGAATAATATTAAACCTTATAAAACTATTAATCTTTGATTGCAACCCCTTTGTCGTTTATAGGCATGTTTTATGTTTATTTTATTATAAATCATTACCTTATACTGCAACTGATAGCAAGGTGTTTTCTGTCATTCTAGTCAGTCATTTTTTTTATGTTATTTTTCTGTTATTTTTATGTTAGCATTTGTTTGCAGTAAAAACTGCATATCATAAGGAGTATATAGCACGATGTTTAGCTCATTTAAGTATTCAAAATATTTAAAAAGTGTTCTTTTTTTGCTGGCCTTAGTGTGTGGTTTTAGTGTGGTTGAAGCACAAAACAATACTCCAGTGAAAGCGCAATTACAGCAAAAAACTACCGAGAAATCAGCCAAGCAAAACTGGTTTTACAGCCAATTTAATAGAGCAGCAATATTAGCCAGAAGGTGTTTTAATGGTACCAACTTATTAAGATGCACTGAATATAGCAAAAGTAATGATAATAGCATCAGTTATTTGCAATGTATTCTTGATGACAACGGTCTCTCTGTAGCGCTAGAAGTATTTCAGAAGCAAAACGTATTTGAAGTTCTTGCCATGGTGTATATGCATGTTTTACTTATGGTTGACAAGCTTGATAATGACATATCCAAAACTGATATAGAAGTACCAGCCTGGATAATAAATTTTCGTCCCATTTTACAAGAAATTAATGGAGCATCTGATTTCTGCCATATAGACAGTGAAAAAGAAAAGTTTAAGCTGCTAACTATAAAAGAAAAAACTAAAGCTGAAGATGCATTTCACGCTAGAGCGAGTCAATGCCACTCTGTGCTTCAATCCTTTTTTCCTTATCAGGAGCCGACTGATGAATTTAGTTTATTCAAAGATAAACTACATGAACAAGTGAGCCTGCTGACGTCACCATCAAAAAATAATGAGAAACTTGTTACCACAGAGACTTCACTTAAGTCACAAGAAGAATTATTACATAAGTTGTTAGTTACTTATATGGTACCTGCAACAAGTAATACACCATCAGAGACACAATATCCAGTATTAAAAGCATTGGTAAATTGGGCCGCGCATAATACCGATAGCTTAATCAGTGCATTATTAGATGATAGCAAACGCTGGCTTACGCAAGGTCGTCATTTAACGGCAGAAGAAAGCAAAAAAAAGGAAATAAGCGCAGAGGAACAAGTATTTTTCACCTATTTGAATTATGATTTAAAAGATGTATGGCATGATGCAAGCCAGTCTTTACGTGATTATGAAATCATAAATATTACTAATAACCTATTAGCTGAAGAGGTTATTAAAAGTTTAACTGTCGAGTTTACAACAGTAAAGCAATTAGCTGCCGCTTATAAAGATGGGTTTGCAGCATTAAATACAATGCATAGTGATCTAAAACAACAAGGAAATCTTAGCCCCGAGGAAAAAGCCAAAAAAAAGAAAGAGAAACAAAACGGATCTTTTAGCTCAGCAGATATGGATGAATACCTAAAGGAAGGTATAAAGCAAAATATGAAAGATAGCCTTTTAGGTAAGGTTGCATCTGGCATCTGTTATGCGTTTAATGTTGTCAAAAGTGGTTTTATTGCAACACCAACCAAGCAAGAGAAAAGCAAAAAAGCAATGGCTGACTGGTTTAAGCTGGTACAAAAAAACGCCTTGACTTTAAAATACAAATCAGAAAACAAAGGCATACAATTAGTTATGGCCGAGCTAATAAAAATAGATACCCTGCATGAAGAAGGAGATATAACCATAACAGATGCCTTAACTACATTAGTTGCTCAGCATTTTACTAGCGCAGATAAAGAACAAGCATTCACTATGCTAACAGGCTTGGAGCGTAAATCAGATATAATACAAAAATCATATTGCTATAAGCCACTTGTTGCTACTGATTTAGATCAAGCTGCTAAAAATCATGAGCTCCAATGCGAGACAGTATACCAATCAACCAATAGCTCTGCCAGTGATAATAATCCAGTAACCCACAATAGTAAGAGTGATGCAAAAAATCATAGCGACTGGCTATCTATGTCAAAACACGATTACATGTTACAAAACAGGCAACCACAAAATAATGTTGCAGATAATAAAACCGAATTATCACATTTGCACGTAGATTGGTGTTTTATTGATCTAGATTATGAAGAAGAAAGCGAAGAGCAAGTAGAAAAGCAGAGAAAGACTGTGTGGATAGGGTTTAATTTTAACCCATCGTTTTACGGTAAGATTCTTATTTGTTCAGTTATGGCCTTGAGTCTGGTAGCCATTATTGAATCTGCTCCAGCAGCAAACACCGCTCAATCTGACCTATTTCCATATGATAACGTAACTCAAATAAACAATCACCAAATATCAAATAGCAGTTATATTATTGAGGCCGATGCAACGTCTTATTCTAATGTCATCGACATTAGTAATGTCACAGAACTGAACCTAATTGGGCATCATCAAGATTACCTTAGTAATGGCAGTTATCAATTGACTCAAGACATATATTCAGCTCATTCCATCATGCCAATATCTCAATTTAGTGGTGATTTTAATGGCAGATTTTTCACCATTTATAGTATACCGCACTGCCTTACAAAAACGCTTTCAGGTAATGGTGCTATTTATAATTTAACTATAAGTAATGCAAATATAATCGATAATGAATGTTCTGCAGTTATTGCTGGTGAAATGAAAGATAATGCCTTAGTGAGCTTAGTTAAGATTGAAAATAGCACTTTGCATCATAATAGCACTCACAGTGATCACGTCTCAGTCATAGGTATTGTGGCAGGGAACATGTTTGATACGTCTCTAATTGAGCAGATAACTGTAATAAACAGCAAGGTAAATATTACTTTCGATGTGAATTCTAGACTACATGCTGCCGGCGTGGCTGGAAACATGCATAATGATTCAGTGATATGCAATATTCTTATCATGAAAGCAAATATCTATATAAAGAGCAACAATAAGACTGGACACTGGGCTATGGCAGGAGGTGCGGTTGGAGAGCTCAAAGGTAATGCCATAGTTCAAAATTTTGTTGCCAGAGATGTTAACATAGAAGTAGATAACTGTCGTCTTGCTTGCATAGGTGGGGTTGTGGGGTCGATAGGGGGTAACAACACTGTTGAGAATATAACTCAAATTAACACTAATATAAAAGTAACTAAAGCTTATGCATACTTGTCCTGGGGAGCAGGATTTTCGTCTGGAGAGAGTACTATGCAACATCTCTTGGTTGTGAACAGTTCTATCTCTTTATTACATAATGCTGGAAATATTGGTTCTGCGGCAGGAGTCCAGGCATCTAATGATAAAAAGCATACTCCTAACTCCATCGATAATATAATAATCAACAGCAAAGTAGCGATATTACAAAATAGCGATGTGAAATTCAACATCTGCGCTGTTATTTTGGAGAGGTGTCAGTGTGTTTGCAACATGACTGGAGGTGTTACCTTATCAAAACCAACAAAAATTGGCCAAATGAATGTATATAGATATGAAATGTCAAACACGACTGATAAATGCGGGTTGCTTCAGAGTATTTTTATAAATAAAGATTGTGAAATAAATGAGGAATTACTTAGTAATTATCAGCACGTTATAAAATGTAATCGTGCCTATAGAGTATCTACAAAACCTACAACAGAACCACTTACAACAGAACCTACAACAGAACCTACAACAGAATCTGAAACTATAAAGGCAGCAGAACTACGTACAATAAAAACCACAACAAAATTCATAACAGAGCTATTTACAATAAAAACACCTACAGTAAGACCTGCAATAGTACCTACAACAAAAATAATTACGAGTGTTGCTATTGCCGGTGCTTTTATTTCTTCTCTTGGGGCTTACTATGCTTATAAACGTTATATTCATAGAGATGTAGTTGATTCAGAGGAGAATGATATAGAAATGGCTTCATTGAAAACTGAAGGTAAACGCATTGATACTGGTGGTTACAATAACCAGATGAATAAACTACCTGGTAGTATAGATATCATGCAGAGACGAATAAGTGATGAAGAATTGGATGCATTCCTAGATTGACAATATAATAAGCATGCTCTTATCCGATAAAAACTAAACTTAACTATGGTAAGTTAAGAGTTTTTGCGGTCGCATGTTGATTAAAAAATGATAACGTAATCCTTTTCTGTAAAATGTTGGTTTATCCTTGAACGTCGACGTCGAGCTCTTGTCCTTTGCTGTGCCCTGATTGGTCTATATGAGCCATCCTTATGCCAACAAGTATTGCGTTGAAATTCTCGATATATGGTACTTCGGTGTTTTCCGATAGCTGTGGCAATGTCCGTAAAACTTAATCCTTGCCATTTTAGCGCGACTATCATATATCTATCACCCTCGGTGAGCTATTGATACTTCATAGGTTTTTACTTCGTGATTGGAGCAAAAAACTAAGGGTATCGCAGTTCATCGTTTTTATTAAATTGGGTGTCGCACTTAGTATATGAATTCGGCGTTTGTACTAGTAAGCTAACCTGGCTTTGCTTACTAGGGTGCAACGCTCATTCAGCACTCATGCTGGACGTTAAAAACTTTAATAGGCAAATTACAAATAACCTGCCTATTAAGAATTGAGATTTTAAACTTTCCAGTATTCTGGATAACCTACGATATTTTTCTCAGGATGTCTATATACATTTTTACGGATTTCTATCTCTTTAGCTATAACTTCTTCTTTGCTTCCAGATACCCATAGTTGCATGAGCATAACTCCTGCGCTAGTCATGTCGGAATCTTTTAGTGTGTCATCTGCAGCTTTCGTGTATCGTACGACATCGATTTTATTGTCTTTATACATATTGTTTATGTAGTCATAATCAGCTATATCACCCACTTTACCAGTCTCTTTTGCTGTTATCAAAACTATAAGAGTGTGCTTTATTGTGTCATCACCTTTCCACTTAAGCCATGGAGTTTTATCTGTTATGGGAATTCCTGCAGCCAATTTGAAGTTGTCATTAAAAAGACTGTTTTTAAAGCTAAGTTCGTAATTATAATGATAGCTGTGAGCTGCTCTTGGATTTATTTCGACAAGAGATATTTTACCATCGTCAGTTATCCAGAACTCTATATTAAAGAATTGATTTTTATATCCTAAATCAGACAATCGTCCCATATAATCATCTATCCAATCTTCAACTCTTTTGGCTATAGTTTTATCAACATTAATAGTTGGTGTAATGTAACCTAAAGCTTGATGGTTTGAAAAATAGACTTCTTCAGTCAATGCATAATGCACTATTTTCCCATCACTATCCACGTAGCCTTCGTAGCAATATTCAATGGATTTGTTTATATCCATGTAATGTTCTGCGATAAACGGAGGTATTATTTCTGGCAAATCATTTTCAGGGATTCCTTTTTTAAAATGCTTGTAATTATATGCTATTTCATCTTGCAGCTTAGTGTCTGCTCTGTATTCATTTAAAACATCTATCAGGTTTTGCTCTGTTTCTATCTTAAAAACGCCTCTTCCAAGTGATAAAGATGTGTTCTTGAGCATAAATGGCCACTCTTTAATTTTGCCAACAATCTGCTCGTTTGTTTCAATTTCAGGATCAACCCAGTCGTAATAATTGGAATCCTTTTCTAGTGTTCTCATGAGGTATTTATTCATGCAATATAGGAAAGCTATTTTATTTGGCACTTTGTTGCCTAGCTTTTCATTTATCAGAATATGGTTAAAGGCATCTTTTTGTGCAAAGCCAGCAACTGCACTAACGCTCTCTGCTTTGCAGATGGCAACTACTTCATCAATCTGACTATCATCCCAGCCTTTTGGTTCTAAAACAACTATATCACTTAGCTTTTTAATACCTTCTAATGCTTTGTCCATGTATGGTTGTGGTGACAAAAAACCAAATTTATTATTGCTCATCTCACTCTCCTCCTAAAAACTAAACTGTATCATATGTTCATGTTTTTACTATCTTTTTGTGAAATTTAATTTAAAAATTGAGAAAGGCAAGAGGCGCTGCAAAGGTGGTAAGCGTAAGGCTAGGCGTATCACGATCCCAGACCTCGTCGATATTTCCGATCGGCCCGCAGCTGTTGATCTGCGGTCTCGTCTAGGCGATTGGGAGGGTGATACGATTTATGGACAGGACGCCCATCTGGTGAACCTTGTAGACCGCAAAAGTCGGTTGACTTTGCCAAGACTTATGCTAGTTATCAGCGGGGAACTAACGAAAATATCAATGCCATCATTAGGAGAACCTGGCCTAAAAAAATGGCGTTGAGTAATCTGACAGAAGACGATGTGAGGACAATGGAAATGTTGATCAATACCATGCTAGGAAGGCTTTAGGAGGGTGGACACCACTCAAAGTCTACACAGGACAGCCGATTGCAATTATTTTTTGAATCCAACCTTTTTTAAATCTGCTACATGGGTTTTGCTCGTTTGTCTATTACTCACACCCTCAATGGTATGGTATATTCCTTGAAAATGAGTGGTTGCTGACTACCCTCCCCCACAATCACCTACTACTGGTACGCTCGTTGGGACTCTCTTATTCATTACCTACCAGCATGGTAATGAATGCTCCCAAAGCATTATCAACGCAGCTGCTGAGACTACACGTAGTATCAACCTTGACGATAACAGTCGGAGAAAATACCTTATGGCACGCGCTCAACTTACTGTCATCCTGACAGGAAAAACATCATTAAGTGACCAAACCATGGAGTTGGAATTTCAATTTGTTGGCGACACAACTTTTCAGCACAAGGCTGGACAATTTGTTCAGTTACTATTTGAACATGAAGCAAAAGAATATAAGCGTAGCTATAGTATTGCCAGCTCACCAGAATTCTTTCAGGATACAGAAAAACTACAAATAGCTATAAGCTTCGTTACAGATGGCGTAGCTTCAGCTTTTTTTCAAAGCGCTGCACTGGGAACCTTAATGATGTTATCAGGCCCATTTGGGGTGCTTACCTTACCAGAAACAATCGGCGGTCAGCTTATTCTCATAGGCACAGGCACAGGGATTGCTCCTTATCGAGCAATGATCCCTAAGCTGTTAACCATTGCAGACTCAGATAGGAATATTATTATTCTAATGGGTGGTAGGCACCGAAGTGACATTATTTATAAAAACGATTTCCAAGAACTGGCATCAAGCAATCCCAATATCAATTATCGTATCTGCCTTAGCAGAGAGTCTCCAGAGAACCTGCAGAAAGGGGAGTACTCCGGCTATGTACAGCACCAGCTGAATGATCTAAACCTTAACCCCGACAAAGATATCACTTACCTATGCGGAAATCCCAGCATGGTAGATGATGCGGCGGCACAGCTCAAAGACATGCTTTTTGAAAGCAAAAAAATCAAACGAGAAAAATATGTTTATTCTGGACACTGAAAAAACAGTGACTAAAATACAACTTATACTTATCCTCCTCGAAGGTATGAGGTTACGGACTACTCTCACGTACTAAAAGCTCCTACGCCTCATAGGATTACTAGGCTGCCCACATTAACCTCAATAAAAAATGGTATATACCAACTCCCCTTGAAAGTGTAGGTTGTTGACCGCTCTAGCTCACCACCTTCACTTAGTGTTTCTACTCTTCTGGGGCCTAGCTCACTTGTCGCCACGTAGCAACTTCAAGTGCTTCGGGTATATACTCACCCTTGAAGTTTTGTTTTTGGCGTGCTCACGTATAAAGTTAAAAAAAGCCAAAACAAACCCAATGTAAAGCCTGTAGCAACATCCCATAGCCAGTGCGCATTGAGAACCAACCGCGAAAGCCCAGTTAGAAATGTTAACATCATAGCGGTAGAAATAATCAGCATGCGCGCAACATAATTCATGCCATTACTTACTTTAATACCCAGCCACAATAATAAAAAAGCTGCTTGAGTGGTATGACCGGAAGGAAAAGAAAAGGGGTCAACATTTTCTAATAGAGAAGGCCGAGGACTATTAATCAACCATTTTAATCCCCAAAAACTTAACTCCATGCCGGCAAACATTGCCACAAAAATAAACAAATTTTCTTTTTCCCGCCGATAATAGCTCCAGGCCATCCATACCATAACCGGAATCAGCAAGAATTTGAGACTACCAAGCCAGGTCAACCAATCCATACTTTCTTTCAGGTAAGGCGTCATATGGAGATCTACAAGCCAGTTTATCGCCCTAACATTATACTCGGAAAGCGTGCCAGCAAACTCAAGAGCAATCAATGCGCCCAGTATAATGGCAGACACAGATATCGACACCGCAAGCAAATGTGCTGCGCGAAACCGATTTGAAAGCCATAGGCTTAAAGCTGGAAGGATCACCGAAAAAGCAATTAAAATTGACATTAAAATAAAAAAAACTCTCGGTACCTCTCCGTGAGCCTGAATTGCTGCTCCGGCAAGAAAACCTGGCATCAGATAAATCGGAGACCAAGGAATAGCTGATAAGATATTAACTATATAAAATCGTTTGGGCGACATGTCTAGCATTCCTGCCACCACAGGAATAACTGGTCTTATAGGGCCTATAAAACGTCCGAGGGCAATGCTCATGTCACCATGACTACGGAAGAAATCCTCACCCTTTTTTAGCCATTCCGGATGAGTACTAAAAGGCCACCAATACCGAATCCTTTGATGAAAGTGGTAGCCCAGTTGATAGCTGATGCCATCGCCAATGACGGCTCCCCCCACACCCCATGCCAACATTAATATAGGATCCATTGTGCCAGCACCAGCCAAAGCCCCAAGGGCAAACATGATTGGAATACCGGGCACAATAAGACCAATAATAAGCAATGATTCAATTAAAGCCATAAAGGCTATTGTTGGCCCGAGCCACTCATAATTAATCTCAAGCCAAGACTGAATAGCTTCAAAACTGAAAAGATACATCGTCAGGTTAACACTCCGTAACAACCATTTTTAATGGTCATTTGCCAATAAAGACTCGTGAACACAGAAAAAAGAACTCTGTAACACAAGAGAATATAAAAAAGTCCAAAATGTCGTCCGCGTGGTTCGATTGCGCTTACTCGCCCAATGTATAAACCAAGCTATATACCCCTTGAAGGTACGGAGTTTTTTATTGCTCTCACCCACCCCAACCACCTACTATTCATAGGCTCATGGGCTTTTCTAGTTTGTCGCTTACTCATATCTTTAATGGAAACGAGTATAAACTATCAGTTTGGACTCTCTGAAAACAACCCGTTCAATTCAGAACAAGCCTATTTATCACCCGCTTCTATGCATCGGTCAATATAGAGTCGCTCGCTAACAAAGATCTTGAGTATAATAGCTAATTAAAGATAGCGTAAATGTACGAGGAAAACCTGTATTTATACAGTTACCATTGAGGGTGTTAGTAAGAAACAAACTAGCACCCCCCAGATAACCTACGAGTAGCAGTACATGATTGGAGTGAGTAATAGCAATCAACAACATAGCTACAAGGGTAATTGGTATAAATTATATACCCGTTTCCATTGAAGGTGTAAGTAAGCAACAAAAGATTACAGCTCCATGGGTATATTAATAGTAGATATTGGGGGGAACGAGAGCAGTGAACTACCTCATATCTTCAAGATGGGTATACATAACACACCTGCCTCCTATAATATTGTAACAGTTACTTTATGACTCTGATTAAGGTACTACAAAGATAATATGCCAAAAGTAATTATAAGTAATTGAAAGTACAGTTTGGCGGAAAACAGCATTTTGTTACCTACTAAGGAGTAGTAGCCGTTAAAATTTGCATACTAGGATTGCTGGCTTCATCTTAATGGCAAAAATCAGTGAGCCATGTCTTTTCTTTGGCAAAGGATAAATCGCATAACAAGGAGGCATTGGTAATGGATAACACCACGCAAATATTACTAGATGAACTGATTGAACTTCTTTCTCTGGAACCGTTAGAAGATAATATTTTCAGGGGGCAAAGCCAAGATCTAGGCTATGGTAGAATTTATGGTGGACAGGTGATAGGGCAGGCTCTTGCTGCAGCCAGACAAACTGTAAGAACAGGCAGGCATGTTCATTCGTTCCATGGCTACTTTCTCCGGACAGGGGATACCCAGCTACCAATAATCTACAATGTTGATTGTACCCGCAATGGTAGAAGCTTCGATACACGCCAGGTATCGGCCATCCAAAAGGGTCGCCCAATATTCACTTTAACAGCTTCCTTTCATATAGAAGAAGACGGGTTTGATCACCAAGACCAGATGCCCATTACCGAGAACCCTGACGTATTAATTGATGAATATGCAATGCGCTTAAAACTTACAGAGCTGATGCCTACAAACCTCCGTGAAAAAGCTCTATTCAAGTTGCCCATTGAAATACGACCAGCTGAGCCAAAAAACCCTTACTTGCCAGATATTCGAGCACCTATGAATAAAGTATGGTTTCGAGCCGCAGGGCAACTGCAAGATAACCCAGACATTCATACTTACCTTCTAGCCTATGCTTCTGATTTTCAGCTATTAGCGACGACCTTGTTCCCCCACGGAGCCTCTTTTTTCCAGTCTAATATGCAGGTTGCTAGTCTAGATCATGCTATGTGGTTTCACCGAGACTTTAGAGTAGATGACTGGCTGCTATATGTTGTAGATAGCCCATCTGCTAGTGGCGCTAGAGGACTTGCGCGAGGACAAATATTTAATCAGCAAGGATTTTTAGTAGCATCTACTATGCAAGAGGGCTTAATTAGGAACAAACTAAAAAATTGTATTTAATCTATTAACACAGCAAAGGAATAATATAATGGTAATGTTGCGAAAAGCACTATTTCGGGTAGCGATAATGTACGGTACCTTACTGTCATCTGTGTTGGTTCATGCAGGCCAAAGCGCTGTTATTCTGCAATATCACCACATCAGTAATACAACACCTAAAAATACTAGTGTTTCACCCAAGATATTTGCAGAGCACCTGAACTACCTGCAAAAAAACAACTTTAACATTTTACCATTAACAAAGGTAACTGCTCTATTAAAACAAGGAATGGAACTTCCCGATAAAACTGTAGTCATTACCTTTGATGATGCCTATAAAGATATATATAGCAATGCATTCCCTCTTATCAAGCAAAAAGGGTGGCCTTTTACGTTGTTTGTCAGCACCGAACCTGTAGACCGCAAATTTGGTGACTTCCTAGATTGGCCACAGATTCAGGAAATGGCACAACACCGGGCAACCATAGCAAATCACACCACATCTCATGATCATCTGGTTCAGCGTCTGAAAAACGAAAAAACTGATGCATGGTTGAACCGTATTAAAATTGACATCATCACATCAGAGCAGCGTATCAAGGAAAAAACAGGCCAGAGTGTCAAGCATTTTGCTTGGCCTTTTGGAGAAACAGTACCAGATTTGCAAAAGCTGATCATCAGCCTGGGTTATATAGGATTTGGTCAACAGTCTGGGGCTGCCAATCCCCTGTCAGACTTTTCTTTACTGCCTAGATACCCTATGGCCGCCTCCTACGCCAAAATGACGAATTTTAAGCTGAAAGTTAATAGCCTTCCTTTACCTGTTATTAAACAAATACCAACATCATTGCTTATTAGCAAGAACAACGTTAAGCCCAAATTAGAAATAACTCTTGGCAAGGGGGACTTCCAAAAAAAAGAATTACGCTGTTACGCTTCTAATGGTGGGACAATGAAGGTTATGTGGCTTGATAAACAAAAAACCAAGTTTAGCGTCCAAACTAACAAACCCCTACCCATCGGCAGAAGTCGCTACAATTGCACAGCTCCTTCAGTGAGCGGCAAGCAATACTACTGGCACTCTCACTCTTGGCTGCGTTTAAATCCCAATGGAAAAGCAGTAAATTAACTTCATTTATGGGGGGCGAGAACGAATAAACTAACCGTTGTATTGCCTCCTCATTTATATCAATGCTCTTTGAAGGCTTGGGGGGTTGTTAACTGATATCACCTTCAATGTAACTACTTTTGTCGCACTTCAAACTTGATACTAAGGCTGGATTCAAGCAATAAGTGCAATCGGCTGTCCTGTGTAGACTTCGAGTGGTGTCCACCCTCCTAAAACTTTCCTAGGCATGGTATTGATCAACATTTCCATTGTCCTCACATCGCCTTCTGTCAGATGACTCAACGCCATTTTTTTAGGCCAGGTTCTCCGAATGATGCCATTGGTATTTTCGTTAGTTCCCAGCTTATAACTAGCATAAGGCTTGGCAAAGTAGATATCTGCATTCATTGCTTTTGCTACCTTTTCATGGGCTGCAAACTCACCACCATTATCTAGGGTGATTGTGCAGACCGATGACACCCGCTTCAGAAGCTTGATCATACTTTGTAGCTGCCACTCTACGCTGACTGGCTAGTGCGTGGCCGCTCTTGTGATAAAGCATTCTCACTGATACCTACTTACCCTGCGATTTCTTTCTGCATGTAGTCTGTTCCAAGAAGAGCCTCAATCTGATACCGTTGTCCTTAAGTCAGCTGCTTGTATTGCCTGATTTGAGTACTCATTCTTGGCTTCCATTTTTAGGGTGATAGCTACAAATATACCGGCAGCTGGCTCACCTATAAAATTTTAGTCAATTGCACTTATTATATTAATCCAGCAGCTCCTGTAGCATACTCACAGGAAATACTATAGCGAGCAACAATACAGTTACTCCAACCTTCCGTACGCTCTAGCTTCATGCCTACCTTCTCCATAATTTCTATCGAAAAACTATTGTCTGCACGAGCGAATGCAATAACTTTGTTAAAACTCAGCTTCTGAAACCCCACCTGTGCTACAGCCTTAATCGCATCAATTGCCAAACGACTACTGCGCCAATCTTGCGCAAAACGCCAACTAATCTCAACATCATCGTGATAAGGAGAAAAGCCACAATAACCTATTAACGCATTACTTTTTTTACATATTATCGCCCATCGTGACCACCCTAGCCTATCCTGCTCTAACTGATACCGCCATAACTCCGTTTCGGCACGGCAATTTGGACTACTAGCACTAAACCTGCTTAAATCATCAGAATTTTCCCCGATAAGGGAAGCATAGTTTGGAAAATCGCTTTCTTGCCAGGTTCTTATGGTCACGTGAGACGTTTCCGTCACAATCCTCATAAATATTACCCACTAAATGATCAATACATCTTTGACCACTAGGACAAGAAATAGTTCTTTATGAGGCAGTGATTTTCAAAACTGAATTCAAATTCCAAATACATCACAGCTTAAGCTGCTAACGCAGCCCTGTGTTCACGGACGTGTGTTTTTAATCTTGGCCGATAATTAAGCCGCATCAATGCTCGCTTCACCTCTATCTGACCGACCTTCTTGAAGTCTGTATTATTTGGAAAATATTGTCGTAGTAAGCCATTGGTGTTCTCGCTCCCAATAGCTGTAGGGATGCGCAAAGTAAACCTCAGCCGATAATGCTTGGCTGATTTTCTCATGGCACGAAAACTCTTTCCCGTTGTCAGCCGTAATGGTGTGAACAATATCTTTAAATGGGTTGAGCAAGCTGATCGTAGCCTTGGTCACATCTGCTGTTCACCTGGGCTGAGACCGTGTACTTCGTGACCCGCTCGACGATAGCTACCAAAGCCCCGCTATGCACTTTGCCAATGACGGTATCAATCTCCCAGTCTCCGATACGCTACTTATCGTCAACGATCTCTGGGTGATCATCTATGCTGACGCGGTTCTTTATCTGGCCGCGCGTTGACTTGCCGTTTCGTCGCTTATCATACTTATTGCCCTGGCGACGAAGATGCATGTAAAGATCACCGCCAGCCTGCTTATTCGCCCAAATATGTAGGTAGATGCTTTCATAGCTATACCCAAAACATTTCAAATTACTACTAGGCAGCAAGTAAGCTAAGCCCCGTGAGCCTCCGAGTAGTAGGGATCGGGGTGAGCAAACGCAGCCAACAACGTAGAAACTTGAAAGGCGACGGGTATATACGGCGATAACTGGACTCGTTGTCTGCCTTCGTCTAAAACTCTTCGGCACACGGTACAAGTTAGTGGAACGGCTACGCAGTAAGGCCATTACAAACTGAGCAATGAAGGTAATCCTAGTTTGATGCAGGGGTAGTAAATGAGATTTAAGCTTCTTGGCCAATGAACTGACGTCTTCATGTTCAACAACCATAAACTATTCTAGGGTAAAAGACCGTGCAGGTTACCTTGTCTGAGAGTCACGTCATACTAAATTATGCCCTGAAAATCAAGGTCTTCAGGTTTTTTGTCCCGTACATAGCTTCTCTAGTTCAACTCAATACCTGCTCTACTTGTAGACATATGAGAATTTTTAGTTTGTACGCTTGCCAAAACCTTAGACGGTAACTGGTATCAATTTAAACTTGCAAGAACAGTTGTTGGCTGTTTTTTGGCTCACCCCAATCACTACTAGTAGCTCATGGGGTTTCGCTGGCTTGCAACTGCTTAATTATTTCAATAAAAACTGCTACAACCTATTCAAAATAATGTTATTGCTCTAATAATTTTATCTCTCCTTTCGGACTTAGTTCTATATGTTTCCTGCACAAAGGACACAAATATGCGGATTTTGACCGTTTCATGCGATTAGCACAAGATCTACATAATTTATGTAAGCAATTTGTAAGAACTGTTACCTTATCCATTTCATCAAAACAAACAGGGCATTCTACATCTCTTTCAGCATTTTCCTCAGAAAAATCTTTTACAATATGAAACCATTGGCGAACTACATCGCATCGTTCACTTACAGCTTCTCGAATCTCAGCTAAGTCAAGATCTTGTAATGTCGTATTATCCTTGTTAGCAGTTTGAATTTTTTCCATGGACTTCATAGTCATCCCAGTAAGATTATCTGGGAATAAAGGCAAAGCCCATCTCACCATTTCATAAAAAGAAGGAATTATTTTCTCAGCTGAATCATCACTGCTGTCCTCAACAAAAAGTTTGTGATGTAACTTGTGTACAATAAGAGCCTTGAGCCTCTGAATCACTAAGAAGGCTAGCTCACTCTCCATAGGTAGTAATGCAGTAGGTGCTAAGTCAATAGGCGTTAAGTCAGTAGATGATTCAGGAAATAAGGCCTTGCCATATGGATCTTTCAAAATCTTACGATCAAATGCCCTGTTATTCACACACTTATCCAGAAATACCGTTGTAAATTCTTCTAACGAATTCGCTAGTAAATCATGGTTTAATTGCGGTGCTAGCCACATTGCCGCCACATCAACAAATACTCCTCGATCCTTTATGCCCACACGTGGAAATGAATAATCTGTAATAAAGCCTCTATCATCTTTTGTGAATTCTATCAAGGTGTTGAATTTTATAGTTGGCATATTACAATAGCCATCCAGGCTATCACAGGCTTTGGCAATGGGAATATCAATATCACCATAAAGGGACGTTATTGGTATTGATAAACCACATTTGTAAGATTCAACTATAGCGTCATAGCCTACCCGCAAATAAGTAGTCAGCCATGCACAAGCCCATGATGACGTCATGCATTCATCCTTTCTATTCCAGGTCTTATTTTCCTCATCTTTCCGTAAGGCCTTACCATAAGTGTCAAAAAAACTGGATTTAAGCTGCTTAATATGTGCCAGTGATACAGATGGTACCTGTTTGGTGGTTTGGCTTATTTGGGATTTAGGATTATCACATTTTAATAGAGAAAACCCATAATCTCCGTTATCGGTTAGCACCCTTTGTTGTTTGTACTGGAGTCCAAAATCCCACGTAGATGTCGTAGGCACCGGTCCAAGATCTGGTAGTTTAGACTGAAGTCTCGTTAGTATTTTACAACGAAGAATTTTATTTCCATCCGTCGTCGTGTATAATGTAGGCTTAGTATCTTCATTAGTAGTGCCTACTATAGACGCAGTATTTTTAGTCATGGTGCTTCTAATAGCACCCTCTAACCCTAGCACTCTAGGCATGTATTTGCTATCGGTAGGATTATATAATTCTGTTTTAGCAATAGTTATTTCCTTTGTTAAACTTGCTACTTCTGCTACCTCTGCTACCTCTGCTACTAGTGGTTCCCGTGTAATAAAGTTATATATATCACGTAGTGCATGCGGTGATTGTATATGTACCTCTGAGATTCCAGCGACATGTCTCTTAAATTTTTGATGTATACAATTATCAGCATTAGAAATCAGCAATAATCTTGCTGACTGATTTTTCTTTTTTTGATATTCTTTAAGCATTGTTATCAAGCGTACTTGGCTCGAATCAGACATCTCATCAGAATGAGTAAATACTATAAAATGGTCATATATAATATTTTCCTCTCGCAAGGCTGATTCTAGTACAACCTCTGGTCTCGATCCGCTGCTTAGCGCACCATTAACTAAAGATATGATGTTATTTTCTACATCCACACCACCATCATTAGATGATGTATTCTTATTTTCGAAAGTATCATACCATTTGAATGCTACAGGTTTACTATCTTCTAGTCTTCCTGCGTCAAAGGCACATCGGAATTCAGACTGCATCATATCCATTGTATTCTGGTATCTCTGTGCACCAGTAAAAACAAAAGAGTAATTTACACCCAAGCCTACCATCTCACCTAAGGTAGCTAAAACTTCATCACGATAATTTAAGCGGTGATCAAAAGGAAAACTATCATCATTAGTAGCATCAGGATGCGTAAAGCCATGTGCTGGTGCATCGGCGAAATGCACTAATACTCTGGTTGAATGCGGCCTAGAAGTGTTGATTTGGTCTATTATTTTGCTATAATTTTTCAATGCACCGGCAATATCTTCAGGAATGTCATACCCCCCATCTGCCTCTTCTTTACAAATGATATCGTGTATCTTCTTACTGTCTTGCGTTGGTGCTACAACTACATGTTGATTATCAGTCTCCTTGCCTGTAGGAAAATAGTCTCTGTATCCTATGAATGACGTCCACAATTGACAGGCATCTGCTTGTTGTTTGACTGATTCGCAGGAAGAAGTAGCGCCTAACACCCTGTCTATAATAGAGTAAAGTTGTGTTTTAACGGCATCAATTACTTGTGCCATACTAGATGTTAAATCAAGCATTAGTATCAAGTCAATAATTGGCTCTTTGATATAACAGCATTGATCTAATTTATTAACAAGCAAGGTGGAAGGCTGCGGGTTACCACCCAAAGTGTCAGCAATATCTTTTCTTACTTTACTGTCATAACTAAGCACATTGCTGCAATTAGGCGTATTTTGCATAATCATATGAATGACGGCGGCGTTGAGTTTCTGTAACCATTTTTTGTCTGCTGTACAAGGTGAACAGTCCAGAGCTATAAGTGTTTTGGCTGTATGATCTTGAGTAATTGTAGAGCAATCTGCTTGACAACGGTTGCGTATAGACTGGTCAAATTCAGTCAGAAAATCATCAACTGGCTCCCATGTTTTTTGTGCCCCACCATGTATATCTCCTGCTCCAGAGGAGTAACGTTCATAAAGTTTGAAGAGTTTGCTTGTATCAAGTGTATGTTCTGTTGAACCTTCTTTCTGAATCAAGTTTATGATGTAGTTCTTGTTGGCAGCACTTTTATTGTTGTCTTCTGCAAACTTGCCATCAGCTGTATTAGCACCGAGACTTGCTAGCATTTTGGATGGTTTTGATATGTTAATATTTACATCATGACTTTCTTCATCATTTGACGGCCATGATTCGTTTGTATTTTTCCTCTTATTTAGTTCTAATACTAACTTTTCATTTTCGAACCCATTAAGAAAAGACGCAACATGCTCTTCGTTAAGTTTATATTCACTTGTAAGATGACAGCGGCAATCTAACCCTTTTCTTCTATCAGTTATGTAGTCATTCTGATCTGTCTTTGTCTTCTCTATCTGTACTATCTGCTCTAGTAGATGAGGAAACTTGTATTTTACTACTCTGGTTGCAGTCATATACAATAAAATAGATGCGATAGACCTTAGTGATCCAGTTAAATCGGATTCTGTTATTTCACTATTTTCGGATATTACACATGCATTTTCTTCTCTTAATGCAGTTTCTAACATCTCAAGCATGTGATTTCTGTCTTTATCAATAATTTCCTTGCAAATTTTTTGATACATGTCACGTGATCTGCCACTCAGAGCTTCTTTTTCTTGTAGTTTTTTGTCATGCTCCTTTTTAAGCTCTGCATCTAAGCGCTTGTTAGTATCTATCGATGCTGTTTTTATTGACTTTTTAGGATTGTGTCTTGCTTTGTTATTCCATTTTGGTGTCATTGATAATTTGTTATTCATGGCGCACATGAAAACTTTATCCATGTTTTTATTTGAGTCTATGTACTCAATACAAAGCCATTTTTCATCAAGTAAGTTTCCCTTTCTGTATGCTTCGTTTCTTTTTAAAAATATACTTTTTATCCTGAACATCTTAAAAATATCAAAGTGACTAATTCCATCCATTTTCCAGAAGCGAGTAATAGACGTGACCAATTTTTTTGCAGGAACCTGCTCATACCATTGACATATAAAAATGCCGAGCCATTTTTTTTGCAAAGATGATAGTTTTAGCTCGTGCCTTTCCTTCAAAAAATCAGCGGTGATTTTTGTAGCAACGGTGTCCATACTTACAGATTCTGTGCACCCGGTAGTTGACACTAAACACTTTAAAAAACCAGCATCTTTAGGTAATTTTTCTTTAATGTGAGGTTTTATACGATTAAACCAGCTAATAGCATTGATAATAGTTACTATATCTGTTGCTGTTCTTATGAAACTTTTCTGGTTATCCATAATGGCTTGCTTGCAATCTTTATCACCGAACATAGCTAAATAGGCAATATTGATAAGTGCACTATGGTGATTTTTCATACTGGCTATATCTTTAGTTATGAGATGTTTTATATCTTGGGCATATTCTATACGATTGATTCTCATTACGCAGAATGCCTGCAGCCAAAAGAGTACAGTACTTTTTAGCCGTTCCTTTACATCGTATACTGAACAACCTCCCTTCTTCGATTCCCCTAGCCGAGGGAGTGGCGGAGGAGTGCCCATGAAAACTGTTGCAAGCTTATTTGTATCAATAAAGTTTTTATTTTCTGCTGTACTTTGCGTTTCTTGAGTATCAACTGTAGTTTCTAGTGCTGCTGGTGCTGCTGATGTTGCTGGTAGAATGAGCTCTACAACGGCAGGATTAAAGTCTTCTCCAAAACCAAACGCACAAATAGCGTTGAAACAAGTTAATAAAATTAAGGTATACAACTTTAACATACTACATCCTATAAGTTATCTAGAGATTAATACTTAATGATTACGACCAATTTTGGCAAGGTTATCATAATGGCATATGAAAAGGTATGCAACTAAAATAATTTGAGACCTTTGCACGATAACACTGCATAAGCCCCGCTATTAATTAAATCGTATTTTCAGGCGCAACTTGTCTGCTTAATCGATAAGCCTCGTTTAATATTGTGCGCCACGCACATTATTTCAAAACGTGTGCGGTTTTGGCTTAAGCCAAGATAACGAGCTTTCGCCATGCTATACCCAAGTAAACTCAAGATGCAGAGCTAGGTATCTGAATATTGTCGTTAATTCTACTGACTAACGAAGCCCTAATTTTAGGCAACGTATCATCAAGGAAGTGATTTATTTTCTGTCGAAACTCCGCAGGTTTCGCGAAATATCCATTATTTCGCGCGTGCTAACTCATTACTTTCCATGGTAGTTCAATTGGATTCAAATTTGGACTATACGGAGGGAGCTAATGAAGCTTTACACCTTGTTTTTCTGCCTCTTCAACCACCCCCTTTGAGTGGTGATAACCCGCACCATCAAACACCATATGAATAACTGCCATTGATGTATAAGAAGTCCGTACTTTTTTGAAAAATTGGATAATAGCTTTGCCGTTAACTTCCTAAAATTGTTCAAAAACAGCAGCTGACAGGTTGTTTAACTCAATAGCTCAATAGCTCAATAATATTTAGCCTTGTTCGGCTACCGGTTGTATTGATGACTTTATCAACTCCTTTGCTAATCCATCCTGATGCGATCTTAGTCGCTTGAGTTGAATGGCTGGATTAATACAATGAGACCTTTGCACGAGCCGTAATTTTGTTAGTCGGTGAGGAAAATACACACTAAAATAGATGATTTAGCTTGTAAATGATCGATTTAGTACGCTTTTAAAGAAGCCAGCTAGCAAAATAACAATCGTGCAAAAGTCTCACAATAAGTGCAATTGACTGAAATTTTATAGGTGGGCCAGCTGCCGGTATATTTGTAGCTCTCACACTAAAAATGGAAGCCAAGAATGAGTACTCAAACCCGGCAATACAAGCAGCTAACTCAAGGGCAACGGTATCAGATTGAGACTCTTCTTGGAACAGACTACATGCAGAAAGAAATCGCAGTGTCAGTAGGTATCAGTGAGAGTGCTTTATTACGAGAGTTGAGTCATAATGCCAGTGGTGATGGCTACGGTGCTGAAAGCGCCCTCGCACTAGCCAGTCAGCGTAGAGTGACAGCTACAAAGTTCAGTAAAACAGGTGAACGGCACATGCCCATAATAAAGAAAGGGCTATTGCTTGGTTGGTCTCCTGAAAATACTAATGGCATCATTCGGAGAACCTGGCCTAAAAAATGGTGCTGAGGCATATGACGGAAGAAGATATTAGGACAATGTAAATGTTGATCAATACCATGTCTAGGAAGGCTTTAGGAGGGTGGACACCTCTCGAAGCCTACACAGGACAGTCGATTGCACTTATTGCTTGAATCCAGCGTAAGCCTAAGTCATACAACAAAACATTCCATCAGAAATACTTTTTTATAACGATAAAAGTAAGACCCTATTGTATTTGAAAGAGCTGAATGGTAATGCCTGCCTCTGCACTTGTTTTTTAGATTCAGGCAGGCATCTCATGAACAGTAACTTAGAATGAGTATTGAGCCCCAATGCTAACGATATGGCTCGCTAGCTTTGAAGTTATATCATTTAATTTTAACTCTTCATACGCTACGTATTTATAATTTAATCGAGCGGCGACCTGATCATTAATACGATACTGTACTCCGAAGCCAAAGACCTTTCCATTTAAGTCGGACGTCTGTTTATGGACGGAGGTCACGCCAGGAAGGGAAAGTGTCGCTGTAGTTTGCATCGGTGTCCGGATGGCGCCTAGGAGGGCATATACCTCTGTGGAATCTCCAATGGGTAATCCGGCAAGAATCTGAAGTGCTGCTGAGTTACCGTCTTGTGTATTCTCTACTGTCATTTGACCGACAGCCACATTCGGATTTGCTTGTAAAGTATTTTTAGTTTTTGTTGTCGATTTGTAACACTCTAGCTCACCAGCAACAAAGAAGGTGTTAAAGTCGTATCGATAGCCGCCATAAATACCGTAAGTCATTCCTGTGTCTTTGTTATCTGACTTGTTATTACCCACATTGAAGTGTGATATTCCGAAGTCAGTACCCAGTTGTCCACCTGCGTAAAATCCAGTAGCCATTGTAGAGCTGGAAATCAGCAACCCTAATGCAGTTAATATTTTTTTCATCAATAATACTCTGGTTTGTTGGTTTGTTTATTTATTGCTTGCGTGCTTGCGTGCTTGCGTGCTTGCGTGCTTGCGTGCATGCTAGCTAAAAATAGTAAGTATAGTTTAAAAATTCATTGCTGCTATTTTATTTAAAAGTGGAAAGTTTTTTTATGACGCAATTATTATGGAGTAGGCTGGTTTAATCGATTTTTATCAGGTTTTCGTATTGTATGGTGTAAATTTATAAAAGATAATTGTAAGCCTTAAGCATGCTAAGAAAGCTTTCATCATAGCTCATTTTTATGACGGTAAAAGTAAGACTCTATTGCATTTGAAAGGGCTATGGGATAATGCCTGCCTCTGTGGTTATTTTGCAGATTCAGGCAGGCATCTTATGTTCATTAGTTTTAGAAGGAGTATTGAACTCCAATGCCAACGATATGACTAGCTAGCTTTGAAGATGCTTCATTGACTATTAATTCTTTATACCTATGTGAGACCTCAACACAACTCAGCAAAGACGATTATATTCTGGTAAAATATCGGCATGCAAAAATCCTTCACAACACAGCCCAAACTCTTCGTTTCAGCCAGCGACCTAAATCATCCAATTCTTGGGTTTCGCATGATAGCATGTCTTTTAGCATCTACTTGTTATTTTTGGCGTCAATAGACGCTAGATAGTCCTAGTTACGCCACTAATGGCAGCTAAAAATGAAGATTAATCTTAACTAAATAGCCTCTCTCCCTCACCTAAAGTACTTACTACTCGTAATCATATGAGACTTCGTTCATTTGCTCTTTAATTCACATTTTTAATGGTAATTGGTATAGTTATCTCAATTGCTGCCGTTAAAAAGATTATGGGCCACCTCAATATCTCTGCATCCCCCCCCACGCTGCAGAGTGTTGGAGGTGGCTTTTCTTTATGGCCTACTATCGGTCTCATTCATAGTGAGTGCGCATAGTAGTCATATTTAAAAATGGAAAAATATTTTTACCCTAGTGATTAGTCATTCAAACTCACGTGGCTGGTTTATTTACTCCCTCCTTGCATTTCCAGTTACTTTTAAGCACTTCAGAAAGTAATCCATAGCGAGTAATCACCTTTACTCATTCCTTTTGAAGGAGAGGGTAAGTGATAAGCGCGCGAATCTACATGAACCGGCGAGTGGTAGGTGTTTGTGGTGAGTGATGGCAGCAAAAAACTCGTACGTCCAAGGGGGAGCAAAGGGTTTGGAGTTGCTACGCTGAGGCAAATGAAATAGGCCACAGCAGCTTAGTCGTGCTAAGTGACTGTGGTGAGCGAGAGCTGATAACAAAATAGCAGATTCAAAGGCGAAGGGTATAAACAGAGTGGGCGCTAGCCTTTTCTTATAATTCGCTGTTTCTCAATATTCCATTCACGTTCTTTGGTGGAAGCGCGTTTATCAAATTCTTTTTTTCCTCGTGCTAGAGCAATCTGGCATTTTATAAGATACTTCTTCCAGTACAGCTTTGTGGCAATACAGGTATGACCAGACTGTTGAGTTTTCGCAAATAGTTTTGCCAGCTCTTTTTTATGAAGCAAGAGCTTTCTGTCTCGCAAAGGATCTGCTAGTACGTGGGTAGATGCTGTTTCTAGCGGTGTAATTTGAGATCCAATCAGCCAAGCCTCTCCATCTTTTAGCAAGACATAACTGTCTACCAGTTGTACCCTACCAGCTCGGAGGCTTTTGACCTCCCAGCCGGAAAAGGCAACGCCTGCCTCGAAAGACTCGTCTATATAGTAATCGTGACGTGCCTTTTTATTGATGACTATGGATGAGCCACCTTTTTTTGCTTTCTTTGAACTTTTTGCCATAAGGGGAATTATAATAGTCGATCAGCAAGATGTCACTGCTTGATGAATGTAAAATATGCTAGAGCATGATAAGTTCTTCTACACATTTACGCCAAAAATATTTAAGAGTTGGGCTTTGCAACAGGTAAAATCTAGGTCTGGTGAACTTAAATTGCTAAGTGAACAGAGGCCGCGAAACCAGTCACAACCACCGTATTTTCACATACGACGAATACATACTCGCTGCCATTGATAGTAGGCTAAAAACGAGGAAACCCCCATGAGTGTACCGGTATTGGCTTGTTATGGCGAGCACGACGGTTAACAACTGCGCAGTTTCAAAGGGGTGTATTTGTGTTATTACTGTATTGAGGAAATTTATGTCTGAACAAACACCTAGTGCTTCAAGTAAAATTTGGAGTAATCGCTGGACTTTTATTTTAGCAGCATCTGGCTCCGCCATTGGGCTGGGTAATATCTGGAAATTCCCTTATATTACTGGCGATCATGGTGGTGGGGGGGTCGTTCTTGTCTATCTAATCTGTATTGTAGTGATCGGTATTCCGTTGTTGATGGCTGAAACAATTATTGGACGATATACTCGCTTGAGCCCTTTAAGCGGAATTAAAAAACTGACTTCTGAGCAAGGAGTATCATCTTTTTGGAAGATAATTAGCTGGTTGGGTATGCTGACTGGGTTGCTTATTCTTTCTTTTTATAGCGTTACTGTTGGCTGGTCTTTATCTTATGCTTGGGACGTGCTTAGCAATATCTTTGGTGACATGACTGTTGCACAGATAGATAATGTCTTTTCAGAGCTGACATTATCAGCACCGCGTCAGATTATGTGGCATACCGTGTTTATGCTGGTTACTTTATTTATTACAGCCAGAGGTATTCATAAAGGCCTAGAAAAGGGATTTCAAGTAATGATGCCCGTGCTGTTTGTATTGCTTTTTATCATGCTGGGATACAGCATTCTGAAAACCGATGCGTTTATGCAGGGGGTTAGATTTATGTTTGCGGTTGATTTTAGCACGCTAACCGGCGCAACTATTATTGCTGCACTTGGGCAGGCGCTCTTTACTATGGGTTTAAGTATGTGTGTTTTGATGGCTTATGGAGCTTATATGCCATCCCATGACTCCATTGCAAAAACAGCGTTTCAGGTTGCAATATTAAATACAGTAATGGCTCTTATTGCTGGGTTGATCGTATTTTCTATTATTTTTTCTTACGGTCTTCAGCCAACAATAGGGCCGGGATTATTATTCGTTTCTTTCACAATAGCTTTTTCCCATATGCCCATGGGTCATCTGTTTGGCTGTCTATTTTTTGTTTTGATAGCTATTGCTGCTTTAGGCTCCGCTATATCTTTGCTAGAGCCTGCTATCGCATGGCTTACCGAGCGCCTAAAGCTTAGCCGCATAGTGGCTGCAGCGTTACTCTGTTTAACTGTTTGGTTTGTAGGTTTGGGAACAATATTCACTTTTACAGGTGATTTAACCGTTACTTTTTTTGATAGGAACTTCTTTTCATTCATTGATTTTCTAACAAGTAGTATACTGATGCCTTTAGTAGGGTTGTTGACGGCGATCTTTGCTGGCTGGAAGATGAAACGCTCAACTATTTTGAACGAGCTAGCCTTGAGTCATGGTTTGTTTAATCTCTGGCGAGGAATAATTCGTGTCATCATTCCTGCCTGCCTGATTGCTGTATTGGTAATGACGATTATTTAAATATCGATTATACCCAGAATCGTTGAGATGAGATCCGGCGACAAAGAAGCCAAAGCCTATTAGCTATATCCGTTCCCATTGAAGGTAAGAGTCGTCGATAACCTTACGTGCTCAGTGGAAATGGGTATAAAAATGGTACAGAAACCTTGCTGCCGTCTCTGCACCTTCGAAGGCAACAGGTATACTATTTCTTTTTGGATTGATGCTGCTAAATTTTATGCCTAAAATTGTCCGCTCCGCTTTGGTCATGTTTCCATCTCAAGCCATGTATGATCTGGTTAGTGATTTAGAATCCTACTCGGAGTTCCTTCCTTGGTGCGAAGAAGCTAGAATTATTAATAAAGAGGGTGAGATGGTTGAAGCCGCTATGGTCTTTGCTAAAGGCAGGGTCAGGCAGGCTTTTTCCACCAGAAACAAAATGACCTATGGGTCATCCATAAAAATGGATTTACTGGAAGGCCCTTTTTCTAAACTAACGGGATGCTGGCTTTTTACGCCGCTGGGACAAGAAGGTTGTAAGGTGTCTCTGGAAATGAATTTCGAGGTTTCCAATATACTATTAAGGGCAACTCTTGGCCCGATGTTTGGCCAGGTTATGAACACTATGGTGGATGCTTTTTCTCAGCGGGCGGAACAGATTTATGGGTGAGAAGAAACCTGAGAAACTGAAGGTTGAAGTTGCTTATGCTAAGCCTTATGAACAAAAAATACTGTCCATCGAGGTTGATGTTGAAACAACCGTTTTTGACGCAGTATTGCAGTCAGGTATTATTGACTACTTCCCAGAAATTGAATTACATTCTGCAAAGATGGGCGTGTTTGGTAAAATAGCACTCAATCCACAGGAGCAGAGGCTCATAGAGGGTGATAGGATAGAGGTATATCGACCTCTTATTGCCGACCCCATAGAAATAAGGAAAAAAAGAGCCAAAAGGAAGCAGCTTAAACCCGTTGCCCGTGAAGGTGATGGCAGTTAGCAGCCTAACAACGCCTTCAAAGGGTGATATACCCAAAGTATTTCAAATTGCTACTAGGCAGCAAGTAAGCGCAGCCCCGTGAGCCTACGAGTAGTAGGTGATCTGGGTGAGCGAACTCAGCCAACAACGTAGCAACTTGAAAGGCGACGGGTATAGATATATATCAGTTACCATTGAAGATGTGGATATAAAACACGAAGGGGGTTCACCATTATGATGGACTGTCTGGTTTTAAATCACTAAGAATGCTTTTTAGTTGGTTGTTTCTAAAAATAAGAGTTAATGTTTTCTGGGTTCGCTTTTCGCCGCCAGGCTGCATACTGTAAACGTAATGCCAAAGATTTTTATTAAAAGTATCTTCCAGCATCGGCACTCCCATGATGTACTGCACTTGGATGCGGGTCATACCATTCTGTAACTTGTCAACCATTTCCTTGGTAACAGCGTTGCCTTGCTGGATGTCTATCTTATAGGCTCCAGGAAAATTAATGAGCTTTGAACCGCTTTCAGTGGAGCTAGCACAACCTGTTAGAGCTAGGGCTGAGAATATTGCGGTATAAATGAGAGAATTTTGCATGACTATGAGACTTCCACTATCTTTATTGCTCAAAAATGAATTATTTACTAAATGTAATGGTAACAGAATTCTTCTGCTAGAGGTTAGAGAAAAGTGCAGGTAAATAAAGAATTGCGAGAAGCTGGCCTCAAGGTCACCTTACCGAGGGTGAAAGTTTTGAAAATATTAGAAGCTTCCAAAGGGCTTCATGTTAGCGCTGAAGACGTCTACAAATCACTGTTAAGTGCCGATGAAGATGTTGGGTTAGCAACGGTTTATAGGGTTCTAACGCAGTTTGAGAGAGCCGGCCTGGTTGTCAGACATAATTTTGATGGAGGGAGCTCAGTGTTTGAGATTTCTCGGGGAGAGCATCACGATCACATGATCTGTATTGAGTCTGGCAAAATTGTTGAGTTTATCGATGAGCAAATCGAAGCATTGCAGATAGATATTGTTGAAAAACATGGCTTTGAACTAGTTGATCATGATCTTGTTTTGTATGTTAGGCCCAAGAAGAAATAAGAGTATTCGTCATACCTATAACCGTCGCCTTTCAAGTTGCTACGTTGTTGGCTGCGTTCGCTCACCCCAATCACCTACTAGTCGTAGGCTCACTGGCTTCTCTTACTTGCTGCCTAGTAGCAATTTGAAATGCTTTGGGTATGAGCTGGAGACCCTAACAAAGAAAAAGTGTCCTAATACAACAAAGCTGCGTCAAACGTGAGCCGTATTTACTCATCCATTAATATTGATTAATAACGGTATTATATGCCTATTTCCATTGAAGGTGGTGGTAGCAAGTTCAAAGGCGACTGATGTAAAAACAGTGGTACCTAGGAGGGTGGTGCTTGTGTAGAAAAGGTTGTGCGCAAGCTCTTATGTCAAGTCTATTGCTGTTGGTTAGTCTTCAAGCATTTCTCGGGCATGGGCAAGGGTTGAGCTTGTAATTTCCACTCCTCCCAGCATTCTAGCAACCTCTTTAATGCGATAGTCTCCCGCGAGTAATGTGATACTGGTGCTGGACTGAGAGCTTGTCACTTTTTTATCCACATGTACGTGGTGATGCCCACGAGATGCAACCTGTGGCTGATGAGTGACGCATAATACTTGGCCTTTTTCTCCAAGCTCTCTTAACATGTTTCCAACAATTTCTGCTGTTCCTCCCCCTATGCCAACGTCAACTTCGTCAAACACAAGGGTGAGAGCGTGGGATGTTTGAGAAGTAGCAACTTGAATGGCGAGACTAATTCTGGACAATTCACCACCAGAAGCCACTTTCACCAATTGTCTTAGCGGTTGGCCTGGGTTAGTTGTTACTAGGAATTCAATATCATCTAGGCCTGTTGTGCTAGGGTCTTTATTAATGACCTGATGCAGAGCGACTCTAAATAACCCTTTACTCATTCCTAGTAGCCTCATGCGAGAACTGATAATTTTCTCCAGCTTGAGTGCAGATTTTTGTCGTTTTTCTGATAGCTTCTTAGCCTGTGCATGGTAATCCTCAAAAAGCTTATCAAGTTTGGTGCTTAGCTCATTAGATAATTCATCATGACACTGAATCTTTTCCAGCTCATCCGCGAGAGTTTGTTGTTTTTCTATAAGTTGATCTGGTTGTATTCGGTGTTTACGAGCGAGATCATAAATAGCACTTAGTCTCTCTTCAACCACTTGTATGCGCTGAGGATCGGCATCAAAATAATCAACGAAATGGTTGATTTCACCAATGGCTTCTTCCACTTGTATTTGTGCTGACGACAACATGTCAATGGATTGAGTTATTGCTTGGTGGTCGAGGCTTAACTCACTAAGACTATTAATACATAGAGATAGTTGTTGCAGGACATTACCAGATTCATTCTCGGAACAAATAATATTAACCCGATGACAGGTAGTCAGGGTTTCCGTAGCATTTGTTAACTTACGATAGTCCTGCTCCAGCTCATGGGTTTCATTTTCTGTTAATCCAAGTTGCACTAATTCTTTTAGCTGGTAAGAAAGCAGCTGTAGCCTATCTTCTCGTTCTTGCTGTAGCGATAATAATGAATGTAGCTCCTTCTGTATTTTGTCATGCTCTATAGCTAGATGAGTCACTGTTGCGGCAAGCGTGCTGACACCTGCAAAGTCATCCAGCAGCCGCTGATGATTACTTTTTTTCAACAAAGACTGATGTTCATGCTGGCCGTGAATATCAATTAGCAGCTCACCTATAGTTTTCAGATCTGAGAGTAGTGAGGGAGTGCCGTTGATATAGCTTCGGGAGCGCCCGTCTTTCGTGATAATGCGGCGTAAAATGCATTCGTTTCCAGAGGCTAAATCATGGTTGTCAAGCCACTTTCTTGCAGATGAACAATTATTTAAATCGAAGCATGCTCGTATTTCTGCGCGCTCGGCACCCAGTTTTACGCATTGACTATCGGCACGGTCACCAATGGCTAGTCCAAGAGCGTCGAGAATAATGGATTTACCTGCACCAGTTTCACCGGTGATGACGGTCATTCCCTCTGAAATAATCAGATCCAGCTGATCAACAATGGCGTAATCACTAATGGAGAGCTGATTGAGCATATGGAGCTACCAGTAAATTACCGAGATAATAAGTATCTCGTTTTCATAGAAGGAGTTATACCCACTTCTCTTAAAAGTGTGGGGTTGTGGACTGCTCCTCACCTTAATCACTGACTACTCGTAGGCTCATGGAGTGTAGCGTGCTGCCTACGCCCATCACCTTCACTGGTAACGGGTATAGTTAGCTGTTTGTTTGTACGGTATATTTATCGCTACTTTTGGTGAAGTTTTTTATTGCTTTCAGCAACGTTACAGAAGTAGCTGATTTGCTACACCAATTCCCTTTAAAGACGTGAGTTGTTGGCTCTTCTCGCTCACCCCAATCACCTATTGCTCATAGGATCATAAGGCTTCGCTCGTTTGTTGTCTACTCACACCTTCAAATTATGGTAACTGTTATATGCATAGCGAGTAAGAAGAAAAGCAAGCACAGCGGAGGTCATTACTGTAGGCCAAATAGACATAGCATTTCCGAAGCTATACTTATATGCATCAGGATCAATCATATCATTTGAGCCGAAATAAAATTTTCTGTAAGTGCCATCAGTAATTATGGTGGTTACGTAGTCTTGGCAGCTATGCATTTGAACACCTGCCTTAGCCACGCTGGTAGCAACTGCTGCAGGACCGCTACTGGTAGAGTAAGCATAATCTGTTAACAATGAGAATAGAAAAGTATGTATGTACTGTTTCCTGGGCAAACTTACCTCTTGACCTGCGTGTTGATAAAAGCCAAGGCCTGCGGCGGACAGTTTCGGAACAATATCAAAAGGAGCAACAAACCTGATGTACTGAAGCCCAAATAACTGATTTACATCGTGAGCGGTAGTGCTATCAAATATTGGTGGGCTACCTAGTGATACAATGTGTAACTGGATTCTTGCAGTATTGGCTGAAGGTAAATTTAGCTCTTTTCTAATAAAATGAGCAGTCAGTGTAGCTTGTGCTGCTCCAAGGCTGTGGCCGCAAAAAATGATATTGAGGCGCATGTTCTGATTAGCAACTATCTCTTCCAAGTTCGAAAAATTTGTATCGCTCGCGGCAGATACCTGATCAACAATGGCCTTTTTTACCTCTACGTATGATGACATAGCTGTATTCGTGAAGCCTTTATGTGCATACCCTTCGAGTGAAAAAGGTAGCCCTCCTGTGGAAAAATCTGCATCGGTTACAATACTGGGATATGACTCCGTAGTCCCCTGAAAAGCAACGAATAATGTTACGTTTTTTACGTTGTCGTTTTTTTCTAGATTCACTGCAACAAACCCTGCTGGCTCTCTGTTTTCAAATTGCACATTGTTAAAATTCAGGTTGCCTAAACCCTCTGCTGAAAGCATGTCGTTTAAGATGGGTTTAACATCACCGAATCCCTTGATGCCGACGTTTCTATTAAATGGCTTAAAACTCCAACCTGATTGTTGGCGATCATTACTGTTTTTGGCTAGGCTAATTTCATTAGGGTGATAGGCCTTTAAGGAAAAGATGAGAGCTAGGTTCATGCTTTCAGGATCTAAAAGTTGTGAGGCATGATTGTCAGGATTACTAGCGCTACCGGGATAAACAAAGCCAGGGGTGGCAGCTAATAGTGGCATAGCAATTAATGTTGATGCTATGAGTGTATTTAGTCTGGTGACGTATTTTGTTAATGTTTTAATGGTATCTCTCCGGTATTTATATTGTGGTGATCTGATTGCTAATAAAGTGATCGAATTAGCTCACCAATCTTCGACAGTCAACAGTTATCAAATAAACTCTTCGTTTTGCCTTGCTCATAGATACACGTTATCAGTAGTATCTTTTGCTCATGGAAGGAATGAATAATATAGTTGATATTATCAATCCTGTCCATTAAGTCAGTATTTTTTATTTCTTGGTAAGTAACGAATAAACCCTAGTTTATAAGAGTATAACTTTATTAGAGGCTAACTAAACCGAGCAAATGGCGCTGGTTATTTTTTATAGTTACTTGTGTCGTAATAGACGACGAAAAACATATAAAGAAAAGTTTCGGAGTAAGATGGTTTCATAATAGACGGATTCAAATCTGAAGCGCATCACTTGACTAGGTAGAAGAAAGTGCCAGCTGAAGGTAAGCTCCTACCCTTTTCTCCGGCAAGAGGTGAAGTGATGACGATAACTTACCAACACTGGCTTACGAACAACGATGCTAGATTTCCGCACTAAAGAAAAGCGGTTGCAGCCAAAGGGAGATAGCGGAGATCATTGGCACCAGCCAGTCCTCGGTGAGTCGTGAATTGGCAAGGAATACTGGCGAACGTGGATATAGGCAAGCACAAGGCCGAACAGACAGCCTGCGTGCAGAGTCGGCTCGGGCGAGTAGAATGACGCCAAAAATGATCGCGGTGATTGAATCAAAGCTGCGTGTAGATTGGAGCCCAGAGCAAATTTCAGGCTGGTTGCTGAATGATCAGGAACGACTGATTATACCCGTCGCCTTTCAATTTGCTACGTTGTTGGCTGCGCTAGCTCACCCCGATCACCTACTACTCGTAGGCTCATGGGGCTTCGCTTACTTGCCGCCTAATAGCAACTTGAAATCCTTTGGGTCTAAATGAGAGCGCCAATGGCTTGCTACGACAATATTTTCCAAAAATACAGACTTCAAAAAGGTAGGTCAGATAGAGGTGAAGCGAGCATTGATGCGGCTTAATTCTCGCCCAAGAAAAGATTTGAATTGCAAAGAACCCGCCTTGATAATGGGTGAACACAGGGCTGCTTTAGCAGTTTAAGCTGTGATGCACTTGGAATTTGAATCCGCGATATTATGCTGGCATTACTCTAGCTAAAAGCAGATAATCTCGTGGGTATTGCCTTTTGCTCATGAACGTTAGTTGCTTGTTGTATGCTTATATCTACACGGGAAGTGGGCATAAAACACTATGCAGAGTACGAAAAAGAATGATGGTGAATTAGCTGTACTATTTGCTTTTATGGCTCGGGCTAATTGCAAAAGTTCTTTAGCTTTTAGGGGCGTATGATTTATAATTCAGTTAGCGTCTATTTCAATTTTATGGGTTGATTGCGTTCATTATTATTCCCTCATAATTAAGCGACGCGGTGTGATGAAAAGTTAGTTGTAGTTGATAATATTTGTGTATATCCATACCCCTTGAAGTCATGAGTATGCTGACTTATGGCGGATGTATGATCGACACCTCTGGAGCTCTGCTTTGTTGCCATGGTTTATCTGCCGTAGTCGCTTAGCTTGCTTGGGTTCTGTGGTTTAGCTCACTTGTCGATGTGTAGCAACTACAAACCTTTTGGGCACAGAACTCAATTAATTCATAGTAAATAGTCAGGAAATTACATGAAGTGCACCATGCTTAAATGTAAGTTACACCGAGTAACAGTCACTCACTCGGAGCTCAATTACGAAGGTTCATGTGGTATTGATGCCAACTTGATGGATGCTGCAGGAGTTCTAGAGTATGAGCAAATAGAAATATATAACATCACAAATGGCGAACGCTTTTCAACGTATGCTATTAAGGCTGAAGCTGGCTCTAATATCATTTCAATCAATGGAGCCGCAGCACATAAAGCTAGTCCAAAGGATCTCATTATTATTGCTGCCTACTCCAGCTTGGATGGGCAGGAATTAAAGACCTATAAGCCTAAACTGGTATATGTTGATGGTCAAAACAACATCACCCATACTAATACACAAATACCAGTTCAGGAGGCTGGTTGAAATCTGGTTTTCCAACCTGCCATAAAATTACGTATATTTTGCGTGGCTCACTCAATATACTGATGGCTATTGAAAGTGAGGTCGGCAATAGCCGAGCGAAGCTTTAATTAGTCTATATCCAAAGTATGTGGAGTTGCTACGAGGGACAAGTGGCCGAAGCCTCCGGATTTAGGAGTGCTAAGTGACTATGGTGAGCGAGCGCTGACAACAAAGCAGTAACTTTAAAGGAGATTGGTATGACCCTTTCAAGACCGTTTTTGCTTTTATCTACTTTGATTGGATACACTTTTTATCTCATGAAATTAAATTAATGGTTCGTGCTATTTTTATTTTCACTCCTTGAATCGCTTGTTGTTGCCCCCATATAGCCAAAAAAGTGATTTAAGTTGAGTCTGTTAACGCCCATGAGCAGACCATGAATTCAGGAGGTGTAACATGACTGTAGAAAACCCTGAGGCTGGGCAAGAGTCTCTCCATATTGCAGACGAAGTGGTTGAAGCTAATGCATCTAAGCAAACTGAGGAAGTTGAGCAGAAGGCAGAAGAAAAGGAGCCACTTAAGACTGAACCTAAGAATACGGTTAACCTCTTACGAGAACTTGGAACGTTAACGGCTGCCTTCAATGAAGCGAAAGACCAACTGTTGCGGGCGCAGGCGGAAACGCAGAATGTCAAACGACGATCTGAGATAGATGTAGAGAAGGCTCATAAATTCGCATTAGAGAAGTTTGTAGAAGGGCTTCTGCCTGTTGTGGACAGTCTTGAGAAAGGCATAGAAAGCGCTGCCCAATCCGATGGTGATCATGATGCCATGAAAGAGGGAATGGAGCTCACTTTAAAGCTTTTTCTTGATATTTTGCTTCGATTTAACGTTAAGCAAGTCAGCCCTGAAGGTGAGCCTTTCGACCCTAATTTCCATCAGGCGATGTCTATTGTGCCCAATTCTGAGGTTGAGCCAAACACAATTATTTCTGTATTCCAAAAAGGTTATACGCTGAACGAACGGATTGTGCGCTCGGCTATGGTAGTGATTTCTAAAAGCGTATAAATACTTAAGAGAAATCTAGGGGCAAGTTACTGTGTATCTTTGGTGTTAATATTGGTTGCTATTGAGCAAGTGAGGTTATTTACGGCTCTCTAGCAGCTACTATTTGGAGGGTCATGATATTTTACTGGCTTGTAGCTTGCTCACACCTTACTTTCAAGCAGTGGATATAAATAAGATCTTTGTATGAGCAAGCTGTGTAACGGTATTGTTCATAAAATAGTATTTTAAAAAAACAATGCATCGGACTTATCATTAAAGTCAGATGTCTGTGTTCCATTACCTGCAAATATTGGCCTTACTTATACTCATTACCCCATGAAGGTATGAGTTTGTTGGCTGTTATTTTTAGCCATAATTACTTGCTATTCCTAGGGTTATAGAACTTGTTCGCTTCCCATCTGCTCTCATACTCAACGGTAACGAGTATCATCTTTACCGCGTTAGTTGTTTTTCTATACACTTTGTGTTGATTGTTATTATTCTCTCGTAAAATAGAATTTCTGATTTGTATAAGGCCTTGCATAGCAGAATAGATAAGATGTGAACACTTGAAAAATAATAAGGTGAACCCATATATCCGATCAAAGGTCGCAACAATATGCTTAAAGTGATTTGAAGATATCGGTAGGCGTCTAACAAAGCTCGTAATCTGGAAAACTAGGCTAGTAAGGTAGCTAAGGTAGCTAAGGTAGTTAGTGCTCACTCATCCTCGAATATGGCGAGCATAAAGTGCCAGCAGTGAGTCTAGTGATAAATAGCACTCTGTGGGGTTATATGTTCAAAGTGCCGATTCTGATGAGGTGCTGTTAGCTTGCAGATGTAAAAGGCGACATAACTAGAATTAAACACCCTGTGCATCAGGGCTGGGGAGACAATTAAAAATGGGTAAGATAATCGGTATTGACTTAGGCACAACCAACTCATGTGTGGCCATCTTAGAAGGGGGCGCGTACAAGGTGTTGGAAAATGCAGAAGGTGCGCGTACAACACCATCTGTTGTTGCATTTACAGATGATGGTGAGGTTCTAACAGGTCAGCCCGCTAAGCGTCAGGCTGTTACTAATCCTGAAAAAACACTGTTTGCTATTAAGCGCCTAATTGGTCGTCGTTTCGATGATAAAATCGTTCAAAAAGATATTCAGATGGTACCGTATAGTATCGTCAAAGCTGATAATGGCGATGCTTGGATTAAGGTAGAGGGTGACAAAAAAGCTCCTCCACAGATTTCTGCGGAAATCCTAAAAAAAATGAAAAAGACTGCCGAAGATTATCTAGGAGAGGCAGTAACTGAAGCTGTTATTACTGTGCCTGCGTACTTCAATGACTCTCAGCGTCAGGCCACCAAAGATGCTGGCCGTATTGCTGGTCTAGAGGTGAAGCGTATTATCAACGAACCAACGGCAGCAGCTTTGGCTTACGGTATGGATAAACGCAATGGAGACCAGACGGTTGCTGTTTATGATCTAGGTGGTGGTACTTTTGATATTTCTATCATTGAAATTGCCGATGTTGACGGAGAGCATCAGTTCGAAGTACTGGCAACAAACGGAGATACATTCCTAGGTGGAGAAGACTTTGATCTACGGCTGATTGAGTACCTTGTTACTGAGTTTAAAAAAGATCAGGGTATTGACCTGAAAGGAGACCCTTTGGCCATGCAGCGCCTTAAAGAGTCTGCTGAAAAAGCAAAAATTGAGTTATCTTCCACTCAGCAAACCGATGTTAACCTACCTTATATCACTGCCGATGCAGCTGGTCCCAAGCACCTTAATATCAAAATTACCCGTGCTAAGCTGGAGTCTTTGGTAGAAGATCTTGTTGAGCGTTCTTTGGAGCCTTGCCGTACGGCTTTGAACGATGCCGGTTTAGAATTATCAAAGATTGATGAGGTTATTCTTGTAGGTGGTCAAACCCGCATGCCTCTCGCTCAGGAGCAGGTGGCTAAGTTCTTTGGTAAAGAGCCACGAAAAGATGTGAATCCAGATGAAGCTGTTGCTGTAGGGGCTGCTATTCAGGCGTCAGTACTATCTGGGGAAGTAAAAGATGTTCTACTTCTTGATGTTACCCCGTTAACTTTGGGTATCGAAACAATGGGTGGTGTAATGACATCCCTTATTGATAAGAACACAACTATTCCTAGCAAGAAGTCTCAAGTATTCTCTACCGCTGATGATAATCAAACAGCTGTTACTATTCATGTTTGTCAGGGTGAGCGTAAACAAGCTACTCAGAATAAATCTCTGGGACGCTTTGATCTGGCCGATATTCCTCCTTCTCCACGAGGAGTTCCTCAAATTGAAGTTAGCTTTGATATAGATGCGAATGGCATTATGAACGTATCAGCTAAGGATAAAGCCACTGGCAAGGAGCAATCTATCATTATCAAGGCATCCAGTGGCTTGTCTGATGATGAAATTAGCAATATGGTCAAAGATGCTGAGGCTAATGCAGAAGAAGATAAGAAGTTTGAAGAGTTAATTATTGTTCGTAACTCTGCTGATGGACTTATGCATGCTACTCGTAAGACGTTGACCGATGCTGGCGATAAAGTGGATGAAGAAGAAAAAACTGCTATTGATAAAGCTATCAAAGAGCTGGAATCTGTGGTTAAAACTGATGACAAGAGTGATATTGAAGCAAAGGTTAAAATCTTGTCTGATCTATCGGGTAATCTAGCCCAAAAAATGTATGCTGATGCCAGCAAAGGAGAAGAGGTCAAAGCAGAATCGGAGTATTCAGGAGAAGCTGTCGACGCTGAGTTTGAAGAAGTAAAAGACGAGGGAAAGTGACCCCGTATCAATCCTGATAAGTGGTGTAGACGCCACAATGCGGTAGCTAGCTTTCGTGTTGTGGTGCTTGGGATGCGAAAAGGCGGCAATGAGCATACCCGAAGTAATTAAAGGTACAGGCAAAGAATCCAGCATGTTCAAGTACTACGAGCATTAATAATGAATAAGTTACTGTAATTAAAATAGTTGTTAGCGGGTTTTAAGGTTTATTTATGGCTAAACGCGATTATTACGAGGTACTGGGTGTTCAGAAAGGCACTTCCGATAAGGATATTAAAAAGGCCTATCGCCGAATGGCGATGAAACATCACCCTGATCGTAATCCTGGCGATCAAAGTGCGGAGGACAACTTCAAGGAAATAAACGAAGCTTTTGAAGTGCTGTCTGATGACCAGAAACGTAGATCTTATGATCAGTATGGCCATGAGGCATCTGGCCATGGAATGGGTGGTGAGAGTGGCTTTAGCTCTGATAACTTTAGTTCTGTTTTTGGTGATGTTTTTGGAGATGTTTTTGGTGGAGGCGGAGGTCGTTCCCAAAATTATGCGCAGCGCGGTGCGGATCTCAGGTATCAGATTAAACTAACCCTTGAAGAGGCGGTTAAGGGTGCGTCAAAGAAAATTCGTATTCCTGTACAGGCCAAGTGTAAAGAGTGTAACGGTTCCGGTGCAAAAAAAGGTACTAAGCCTGCAAACTGTACAACCTGCGAAGGGGTTGGCCAGGTTAGAATGCAGCAGGGCTTTTTTTCTGTTCAGCAAACATGTCCGGCATGTCGCGGTAGAGGAAAAGTTATTAAGAATCCTTGCAAAAGCTGTCATGGTGAGGGGCGCATAAAAGAATATAAAACGTTATCGGTGAAGGTTCCTGGCGGGGTTGACAGTGATGATCAGATTCGTTTGACCGGCGAAGGTGAGGCTGGAGTTAAAGGCGGGCCAGCGGGAGACTTGTATGTACAAATAAATATTACCAGTCATCCAATTTTTCAGAGAGATGGAAAGAATTTATATTGTGAAGTACCTATTACTTTTACTGAGGCAGTTCTAGGTGGTGAACTACAAGCACCAACACTGGATGGTCGAGTTAAGTTAAAAATACCAGCCGAAACCCAAACAGGTAAACTGTTTCGTTTAAAGGGTATGGGTGTTAAGCCTATTCGTGGAGGTGCTGTTGGTGATTTAATGTGTCGTGTTATTGTTGAAACGCCAATTAAATTGACGGATCACCAGAAAAAGTTATTGCAACAGCTGCATCAAACCTTTGAAGCAGAGGGGCAGGAGCATCAATCTCCCAAAAAAACATCTTTCTTTGAAGGAGTAAAAAAATTTTTTGATGACATGAAGCTATAAGATTCTGAGATCAAGCTATGGTTTAACTGAAGACGTAAGTATGCTGTGAAAAAGCTCACTTGCATTTCTGCTAATCTTCGAATGCCTGTTACCTCAAAAAAAGCAGAAAAATCAGGCTTGTTATTGGCTTAGCTCATTTTTCGCAGTGCTCAAAAAATTATAAGCAGCATGCTAATCCTCTGATATCGTGAACGAATTCGCACCTTCATTCGATGAGTCATCGGGAGGATTGCCACTGTTTAGCTTTATCAGCAAGCGCAAATTATTGCTGGAAGTGGCATGAAGAATGGCTTTTTCATAGGATATTTTTCCTGCTTCATGAAGATCGTACAGTGACTGATCGAAGGTTTGCATACCCTGCTCTCTTGACTTCCCTATAGCCTCTCTTAACTCATCAATTTTGCCTCTTTTGATTAAATCAGAGATTCTTGGGCTAGATAACATGATCTCTACCGCAGGGTGCATTGACGCCCCATCTTTCGATTCAATGAGTTGTTGCCCTACAATGGCTCTAATATTCAAAGATAAATCCATCAGTATTTGATTTCTCTGTTCTTGGGGAAAGAAGTGAATGATGCGCTCAAGTGCCTGATACGAATTGTTTGCATGAAGTGTTGCCACGCAGAGGTGGCCTGTTTCAGCGCAGGCTAGAGCGTGAGCCATGACGGATGATGATCTTATTTCACCTATAGCTACTATATCTGGGGCTTGGCGAAGCGCATTGGCAAGACCCTCTTCATAGCTATTTGTGTCTAACCCCACATCTCGCTGAGTGACCATACACTTTTTATGATTATGGATGAATTCAACTGGGTCTTCGATGATGATAATATGGCCGCTGCTAGTTGTATTCTTATGGTTTAGCAATGATGCCATGCTAGTGCTTTTTCCAGATCCAGCAGGTCCAGTTAGTAGTATGAGTCCTTTTGTTTTGGATATTTGCTCGGTCAGATGAATAGGCATACCAAGCTCTGACATTGAAGGTATGTGACTATGGATATGCCTGACAACCATGCCAGGACTGCCTTTTTGAACAAAAGCACTGATTCTGAATCGGCCTACATCATCTATATTTAGCGCACAATTGCTTTCCTTGGTTTCCTTGTATCGGCAATACTCTTCGGTATTCAGTACTTTTTCGATTATGGAGGTTACTTCCTGCGAGTTTAGGGGGTTACTCATGATGGGAATTATCTTGTTATTTACTTTCAGAGACGGTGGGTAACCAACAGATACAAACAGCTCTGCTCCATTTTTTTCTATCAACAGCTTTAGGGCTTTACGGATATTCATAAATAATTACTCAATTAGTATTTGGTCGCCTTATTCCTTATAATATAGGCGTTAAGTTTTTATATTTTAGTTAGGCTCAGTAGAGCTGACAGATCTCTGTAATAATTTTATAAGATGAAGCTAATACTGTTTAGACAAACACATTAGCAGCGTGGCGACAAGGTTTTTAAAGCAAAAACATTGATTAATTTTGATGAGAAATAACTCAGTTATGCTGAAGTATTTTGGTAATAACTTTTATTGGGGATTGGGGCTTAAAATGATCAAAGTGGCGATTGTTGGTGCTGCTGGACGAATGGGGCGAATACTAATTGAGGTGTTGGCGAGAGATGTAGAAGCTAAATTATCTGCAGCTGTAGTTACCTCTGAAAGCGGTCTTTTAGGTGTTGACGCAGGAGAACTGGTTGGCATGGGGTCTCTAGGAGTTGAGATTAGCGATAGTCTGGCAGACCATATTGATGAAGTTGATGCCGTTATCGATTTTACTCGTCCGACCTATACAATGAAAAATGCCATTCTATGCAGCCACCACCAAAAAAGTATTGTGATCGGTACTACAGGCTTGAATACCCAGCAAAAGCAGGAGCTGCAATCGATTTCTGAAAAAATCCCGATTGTCTTTGCGCCAAATATGAGTATTGGAGTTAATTTAGTATTTAAGTTACTAGAAATGGCGGCAAAAGTACTTGATGCTGATGCAGATGTTGAGATTATCGAGGCTCACCATCGAAATAAAAAGGATGCGCCGTCAGGTACGGCACTTAAAATGGGTGAGGTTATTGCCAACGCAACTAATAGAGATTTTGAACATTGTGCTGTTTATGGCAGAGAGGGGCACGCTAACACGAGAGATAAAAAAACTATTGGTTTTGCTACGATTCGGGCCGGAGATATTGTGGGTGACCATACGGCGCTATTTGCCTGTGAAGGAGAGCGCATTGAGATAACCCATAAAAGCAACAATCGGCTGATTTACGCCCGCGGAGCGATCAAGGCTGTGAAATTTTTACATAAAAAGCAGCCTGGACTATATGATATGCAGGATGTCTTAGGTTTGAGTTAATAAAGATGAGAGGGTGGTTTGTTTTACTGTTGTTTGCTCTCGTTTTTTATGCTCTAATAATAAACCAGTAGAAAAATGCCGGATTAGTGGCATGGGAAGAAAAATAAAAAAACGAGATGCCAGCACACAGGCGCCTCGTTTTTTTGTGTGTAACCAAAATAACTGATGATGCTGATAGAGCGTGGAAAGTTATGTAGTTGAGTGGGCGCACTAGCAAGCATGTACTTAAGGTATTAAAGTATCAAGCTTGGGAGCTAAGGGCGCTAACTTTACGTTTAACTTTGCAGCTAATCAAAACAATAGAATAATATGATAAGTTATTCGGATTTCACATAGTGAATGGGGGGATCATTGACTAAGACAGCTATTTTAGCTTTAGAAGATGGAAATATTTTCCAAGGCGTAGCCATTGGAATTAATGGTGAAACCTGTGGTGAAATTGTTTTCAATACAGCTATGACAGGCTATCAGGAAATTCTCACCGACCCGTCTTATTCTCGACAGATTATTACTCTTACTTATCCTCATATTGGTAATACTGGCACCAACCCTATTGACCAAGAATCAGAATCTATTCACGCTGCAGGCTTGGTTATCAGAGACCTTCCTTTAGCAGCCAGTAGTTGGCGCTGCACTCAGACCTTAGATGAATACCTTAAATTCCATAATGTGATAGCCATTGCGGGCATTGACACTCGAAGGCTGACTAGAATTCTTAGAGAGGGTGGATCAAAAAATGCCTGCATTTTGGCAGGAACGACTATTAACAAGGATGATGCTGTTGCAAAGGCTCAGGCCTTTCCTGGGTTAAAAGGTCTAGATCTTGCGCGGAAGGTTACTACTACTAGTCAGTATACTTGGAATGAAGGCGTCTGGAGTATTGAGTCTGAGAGTTATTATACCCCCACTAAGTATTTATGGAATGTTGTTGTTTATGACTTTGGCGTTAAGCATAATATTTTGCGGATGCTTGCTCAAAGAGGGTGCAGATTAACTGTGGTGCCTGCAGAAACGCCGGTAAAAGATGTTGTTGCCTTAAAGCCTGATGGTGTTTTCCTTTCTAATGGCCCTGGTGATCCGCAGCCTTGCCTTTATGCCGTTGAGGCTACGAAAGAGTTATTAGCTATGCAATTACCTATATTTGGTATTTGCCTTGGTTATCAGATTCTGGCGTTGGCTAGTGGCGCAAAAACAGAAAAAATGAAATTTGGTCACCATGGAGCCAATCATCCAGTGCAGGATTTGAATACTAAAAAGGTTATGATCACTAGTCAAAATCACGGATTTTGCGTGTCGAATGAGTTATTGCCTGATTACCTGAGAGTAACACATAAATCTCTTTTCGACGGCAGTCTCCAGGGGTTAGAGCGAACAGATACGCCTGCTTTTGGTTTTCAGGGGCATCCAGAGGGAAGCCCTGGACCCCACGATGCTGAGGTTTTATTTGATCGATTTATTCAGCTTATTGCGCACAGCAAAACAGAAAATAAAGACTTATATTCAAAGAATTTGTAGCTGCTTCACGGCGATAAGTGAGCAAAGCCATAGACGCTTAAAAGCACTAAGGGGTTATGGTGAGAGAATACTGACAACAAATAGCAACTTGAAAGGGGGCTGGTACATGCCCTTCGCCATTGCAGATGTGGGTAGGATGCAAGCGAGCTAAGCTTCATGAACCTACAATAGTGTTGTTTGGGGTGACTGGAATGAGTGAAGCGGTCAACAATACCCCATCTTCAAGTGGGATGGATATATACGCTATCCACAGGCGGTTTCTAAGGAGTTGACGCGAGATCAAAGATGCCAAAACGTACAGATATAAAAAGCATTCTTATTCTGGGTGCTGGCCCAATTGTTATTGGTCAGGCTTGTGAATTTGATTACTCTGGAGCTCAAGCCTGTAAAGCTCTCAGAGAAGAAGGATACCGGGTGGTTTTGGTGAATTCAAATCCGGCTACGATTATGACCGATCCCTGCATGGCTGATGTCACCTATATTGAGCCCATTCGCTGGGAGACTGTAGAGAACATAATCAAAAACGAAATGCCTGATGCAATTCTCCCTACTATGGGTGGGCAAACAGCGCTGAATTGTGCGCTTGACCTTTCCCGTAAAGGAGTTTTGGCTAAGCATAAAGTTGAGATGATTGGCGCAACCCATGCAGCTATAGATAAAGCGGAAGATCGCGAGCTTTTTGGTCAAGCTATGGATAATATTGGTCTGGCGACACCGCTCTCAGGTATTGTTCATTCCATAGATTCTGCTTTTACAGTATTGGAAAAAGTAGGTTTTCCTTGCATTATAAGACCTTCCTTCACGATGGGTGGCTCAGGAGGGGGGATTGCCTATAACCGTAATGAGTTCAAGGAAATCTGTCAGAGAGGGCTTGATCTTTCACCAACTAATGAGTTGTTAATTGATGAGTCTTTAATTGGATGGAAAGAATATGAAATGGAAGTTGTTCGTGATAAAAATGACAATTGCATTATTGTTTGCTCCATTGAAAATATTGACCCTATGGGGGTTCATACAGGAGACTCCATCACGGTTGCTCCAGCTCAAACGTTAACAGATAAAGAGTATCAGGTTCTTCGAAATGCTTCTTTGGCAGTATTACGCGAGATTGGCGTTGAAACTGGTGGCTCTAACGTTCAGTTTGGTATCTGCCCAGATTCAGGCCGTATGGTTGTTATTGAAATGAACCCGAGGGTTTCTCGCTCATCGGCGCTGGCATCGAAAGCAACCGGATTCCCCATTGCTAAAATTGCAGCTAAATTGGCAGTGGGATATACCTTGGATGAATTGCAAAATGAAATTACTGATTGCGTAGTGCCTGCTTCATTTGAGCCTTCTATTGACTACGTTGTTACCAAAGTTCCACGCTTTGCTTTTGAGAAATTTCCTGAGGCAAATGATCGTCTGACCGTACAAATGAAGTCAGTAGGTGAGGTCATGGCTATTGGCCGCACATTCCAGGAGTCTATTCAAAAAGCTCTGCGGGGGCTGGAAACAGGTGTTGCCGGTTTTAATCCTATTGCTGATCTCAATGCAGAAGGTGTTTGTGAGGTAATAAGAGCAGAACTGGTTGCTCCCGGAGCTGACCGAATTTATTATGTTGCTGATGCCTTTAGAGCGGGAATGACTCTGGAGGATGTTTTTTCTGCCTGTAAAATTGACCCATGGTTCTTAGAAAATATTCAGGATATTGTTCAGGAAGAACAGGCACTGATGCAGCAAAATATGGCAGATTTGAGCAAAGAAAAACTGTTCAACTTAAAGCAAAAAGGATTTAGTGATCTGCGCTTATCTCAATTATTGAATGTGAGTGAGCATGAGATACGAAGCTATCGGCTTGATCAAAATATAAGGCCTGTGTATAAACGGGTTGACTCCTGTGGTGCTGAGTTTTCTTCAACTACGGCTTATATGTATTCCACCTATGAAGAAGAGTGTGAAGCTAGGCCTTCGGATCGTAAAAAAATAATGGTTCTCGGTGGTGGCCCCAACCGTATTGGTCAGGGTATAGAATTTGACTATTGCTGTGTGCATGCAGCAATGGCTGCTAAGGAAGATGGTTTTGAAACCATCATGGTTAACTGTAATCCTGAAACGGTATCTACTGATTATGATACGTCAGATATTCTTTATTTTGAACCTGTGACTCTTGAAGATGTATTAGCCATTGCCCATGTGGAAAAGCCGTTTGGTGTTATTGTTCAATATGGAGGGCAAACGCCTCTTAAGCTTGCACGGAAACTTGAGATGGAAGGCCTACCGATAATAGGGACAAGTCCAGAAGCTATTGACCAGGCGGAAGATCGTGAGCGATTTCAGAAAATAATTTCTCGTCTAGGCTTGCTGCAGCCAGCAAATGCTACCGCTAGATCATGTAAGGATACTGTTAATCAAGCTGAAATAATAGGCTATCCGCTGATTGTTAGGCCATCTTATGTGCTGGGTGGTCGAGCTATGGAAATAGTTACTTGTCGAGATCAGCTAAATCGCTACATCAGAGAAACAATTCAAGTTTCTAGCGATAGTCCAGTATCACTGGATTCATTTCTAAGCCATGCGGTGGAGGTTGATATTGATGCTATCTGCGATGGTCAGCAAGTAGTGATTGGCGCAATTATGCAGCATATTGAGCAGGCGGGTATTCACTCCGGTGATTCAGGTTGTTCATTGCCACCTTATAGCTTAAGTCACAGAGTTCAGGATGAAATTCGTCGACAGGTCACTATCATGGCGATGGAACTGGGTGTTATTGGTTTAATGAATGTTCAGCTTGCTATCCAAGATGATGAAATCTACGTTATAGAGGTGAATCCAAGAGCATCAAGAACAGTGCCATTTGTATCTAAGAGTATTGGCTATTCACTGGCAAAATTAGCAGCAAAGGTTATGATGGGAAAAACTTTGGCTGAGATTGGTTTTACAAAAGAAATTATACCACCCTACTTCTGTGTAAAAGAAGCTATATTTCCATTTGATAAATTCCCAAATGTTGATCCAATTCCCGGGCCTGAAATGAAGTCTACAGGCGAAGTCATGGGGGTTGGTGCTTCCTTTCCGGAAGCGTATCATAAAGCGCAGTTAGCTGCTAAAATGCAGTTGCCGCGAGAAGGGCGAGTCATTATGAGCATTAGAGACGTTGATAAGCCTGAAGTTCCTATGCTTGCAAGGTTGTTAATGGATACAGGTTTTGAGTTATTTGCAACCAAAGGTACGGCTAAAACTATAGAAGAGGCAGGTTTGCCGGTGACAGCAATCAATAAAGTTAAAGAAGGTAGGCCTCATTTGGTTGACATGATTGTTAACGGTGAGATAGCCTTCGTTGTTAATACTACGGATAGTCGTCAGGCTATTTCTGACTCCTATACTATCCGTCGTTCTGCCCTCACTAATGAAGTACTTTATACCACCACTATGGCTGGGGCTGAGGCTATTGCTAGGGCCATTGCTTTTGGGTCGGAAAATACTGTCAGGCGACTGCAGGATTTATACCCACATTAACTGGAAATAACGGCTGAGAATATGGAAGTATGTACAGACGCTCCGCTAGCTTAAAAAGCAATACAGTCTCTTTCTATCCCTATTACCCTTTAAGGCGTGTAGTTGGCCCACCCCAATCACCGACACCTTCAATGGTAACGGGTATATACTAGTTACCATTGAAGGTCATGATAGTCAGTAATCACCATATTTTGGGTGATATTATCTACATATACGATAGGTGGGTATGCGAATCAATAATATTTTTTAGGATTTTTTATGTTTTATCAAGGTAAGAGTAAATGAGTCGAGTTCCGATGACTGTAGAGGGTGAAAAAGCCCTACGTGAAGAGCTAGTTCAGTTAAAGAGTGTTGAGCGCCCACAGATCTCTCAGGCTATTGCTGAAGCAAGAGAGCTGGGGGATCTTAAGGAAAATGCAGAGTATCATGCGGCTCGTGAGCAGCAAGGCTTTGTTGAGGCGCGCATTCAGGATATTGAAGCAAAACTTTCTCACGCTCAAGTGATTGATATATCTACTATCAAGGAGGCAGGGAGGGTTATTTTTGGTGCTAGCGTCCAGTTAATAAACCTAGATAATGAGCAAAGTGTGAGCTATAGAATTGTGGGTGATGACGAAGCTAACCTTAAAAACAATAAGATTTCTGTGAGCTCACCCATTGCCCGTGCCTTAATTGGTAAAGAGGAGGGTGATACTGTTGTTGTAACTACACCTTCAGGCAAGATTGAGTATGAAATAGATAAGGTTAGGCACGTTTAAGAAAGAAGGCTTCATTAACACTTTGTACTAGTACTGCGTGTATAAATAGCGAGATCAGTATGTTGTGGTTGTATACGGTGGTTGTTTAAATCATATACCTATGAGCGTGTTGGCTACACTCATTCACTCCAATTCCCTACTGTTTGTACGTAATTGGAGCTTCATGTTTGCCGCCGAGTTACACCTTCAATGGTAACGAGTATATATCACGCCATATTCCAGATGGTTTTAGCGTAATCCATAACTGAGCGATCTGAGGAAAATTTTCCCATTGAAGCCGTATTGAGTATCGCCATTTTCCACCATTGCGGTTGATCTTTCCAAGCTTCAACAATACGCTGATGCGCATCAGCGTAAGCAGCAAAATCAGCCAGAGTTAAAAAGTAATCACCTCTGTCCAACAACGACTCCACAAGAGGGCGAAACGCCGTACATTCTTCTGGGCATAAATCGTCCGAGGCAAGCCAATCAATAGCTGTTTTTAACTGCTCGGAGCGATTATATAAGTCTCTTGGGTTATAGCCTCTATGCCGTAACTCATTCACTTGCTCAACAGTCATGCCAAAAATGAAAATATTATCTTCACCTACTTCTTCTGCAATTTCAACATTTGCTCCGTCTAGTGTGCCAATCGTAAGCGCCCCATTCAAGGCTAGCTTCATGTTACCAGTACCGGATGCTTCAAAACCTGCGGTAGAAATTTGTTCCGACACATTAGCTGCGGGAATAATTTTTTCCGCTAGACTTACGCGATAATTTGGCAGGAAGGCGATTTTCAATTTACCATGTATTCGACGATCATTATTAACTCGTGCAGCCAAACAATTGATGGCATGAATAATAGTTTTTGCTACTTTATAGCCTGGTGCAGCCTTGGCCCCAAAAATAAAGACTCTTTGAGGAACGTCTGTATTTGGATTTGCTAGCAATTGTTTATAGAGCACCATAATATGCAATAAATTCATTTGCTGACGCTTATATTCATGCAGGCGCTTAATCTGTACGTCAAAAATGGCGTCAGGATTAATTTCAACATTACATAATTCTTTAATCACCGCAGTTAAGCGACATTTATTATTTCGTTTAACCTCGGCAAAACGTTTTTGGAATGAGGTATTATCTGCATAGCTACGAAGCTGCTCTAACATGGAGAGATCGCTACGCCAATCACCCTTAATAGTCTCATCAATCAGGCTTGCCAGGCCAGGATTACAGTGTGCAAGCCAACGTCTCGGAGTTACACCATTAGTTATATTTACAAACTTGCTTGGCCACATTTTATGAAACTCGGGAAAAAGCTGCTCCCGGATTAATCGTGAGTGCAGCTCAGCAACACCGTTTACTTTATGGCTGCATATTACAGATAAATACGCCATTAAAACCATTTGTTCATCACCAGGTTTTTCTGGTTCTTCTATTATAGATAATCGTCGTTTAATCTGGTCATCACCTGGCCACATAGCGGTAACTTCATCATTCAAAAAATGGAAGTTGATCAGATGAATAAGTTGCATATGTCTTGGTAATACTTTACTAACAAGGCCTACAGGCCATTTCTCTAAAGCTTCTGGAAGCAATGTATGATTGGTATAGCTAAATATTTTCCTGCAAACATCTAATGCTTTATAAAAGACAAAACCTTCATTATCAATAAGAATTCTCATCAACTCAGGTACAGCAATGGCAGGGTGGGTATCATTCAGTTGAATTGTTATTTTATCAGTAAAATATTCCCAGCCAGTATTTTCAAGCTTATAACGATCAATCAAGTCCGCCAAGGAGCAGGCTACAAAAAAGTACTGCTGAATCAACCTGAGTGCCTTACCCTGATAGTGGTTATCATTAGGGTAAAGAACTTGACTAATATTTTCTGCTTCAACTTCTCTTGATCTTGAGTCCTGATATCGGCCTGCATCAAAACTGGTAAGATCAAAACCACTAGTTGCACGTCCCTCCCAGAGACGTAGGATGTTAACTGTATCAGTGTTATAGCCAGTAATGGGGATATCCCAAGGTATGCCATCAATCTCTACTGCGTCATCCCATGATGCGTTGCCATCACTCTCATTGACGCATCCGTAGAGTTTAACCGTTTGTTTACGCATAGGGCGTTCAATGCCAGATGGGCAGCCATTTTCGCGCCAAATATCTGGGCTTTCAACCTGTCTACCGCCAGCAAAACTTTGTTTAAATAATCCAAACCTATAATTGATCCCGTAGCCAAATGCGGGCAAGTTTAGTGTTGTCAATGAGTCCATAAAACAAGCTGCAAGTCGACCTAGTCCTCCATTGCCTAGACCTGGGTCTGCTTCTTGCTCCAATACGTCAACCAATCTGAATCCGTTTTTTGCTAAAGCATCTTCAGCGTGTTTATATATGCCCAGATTATGTAGGTTATTACCCAGTAATCGCCCAACAAGGAACTCGAGTGAAAAATAATAGACCCTGCGCGTTTTCTCTGATTGTTCTTTTTTACGAGTTAATCTAGTCTTTTCTAGAGTAATATCTCTGGTTACTAGGCTTAGAGCCTCCCAGTATTCATTTGCACCAGCCTCATCAGGATAAACTCCCAAAGATTGCTCCAAATGACGACAAATACTTTCTTCTATCTGTGAAGCACTCAGCAGCTTATCCATATTAATATCGGCCTGAACTGTACTCATATTGTTATCCCTCTATACCCGTCGCCTTTCAATCTGCTACGTTGTTGGCTGCGCTCGCTCACCTCGATCACCTACTACTCGTAGGACCATGGGGCTTCGCTTACTTGCCGCCTAGTAGCAACTTGAAATCCTTTGGGTATATACCAATACCAGTGAAGGTGTTAGTAGGCGACAAGCGAGATAATCCCTGTGATCCTAAGGGTAGTAAGTGATTGGGGTGAATGAGGAGCAGTTAACACCCCACCACCCTTTCAATGGTAATAAGTATAAACGTCACAAGACGGCTAATTATACCTAGTTTTTTTATATGGTAATTGTGCGCAACTACTTTGTTGAGGCAGATAATCATAGAAAATGGTGTCCATAAAATATATGAATCATCAACAACCTTGAATTTCTAAACTCATTACAGCCCAAGCCGTTAACGCCGCTCCTGCTTTATATGTCCGTTTCCTCTTGATGCTGTGAGGTTGTTGACTGCTGTTATTCATATAATCAATGGAGACTGATATAGAAATCGTCCGCAAGTTATATTCAAGACTTTCTTATCTCCGAAATGTTTTTTAGAAGTGACTGACTAATAGGCATGTCTAGCAACTCAGAAAAGTCTTGTGGTAGACGGCGTTGCCAGTTTGGGTACTCAATACTCGTACCTGGGACATTGACAGGAGTATCAAGTTCAAGCATATCTTCCAGTTGAATAACGGTGATTTTGGATTCAGTTTTGGCGAGATAATAATGAATTTTCTCCATCAGGTCTCGAGTGTACCCCATAGTAGCAATATCGTTGGGATCAATATTGCAGGGAGTCTCACCAATATATTTTAACGTGCTGAGCAGAGCGATCTTGTTATTATGGCGGTGACCCTTTTCACTCAAGGCCTTGGTAACGCTATAAATTCCCAGAGACTCTAGTAAATCTATATCATTGCAGTTCCACCATGATTTCAGGGTGGGAGTATCATGATTTGAAATACAAGTCATCGCTCTTGATTTATAGTTTTCCGGAGGTATGAAATTTTTGCCTTGGCAGGAAAACAAAACTACTTCATTGGAATAACAAAAAAAAGACTTCAGCTTGTCTTTAACTTCCTCTGGTACTGTTCCAAGATCTTCGCCAAGAATTAAGCATTGGTGGCGACGACTTTCTAGTTTTATAATACCTAGCATGTCATCCAGAGAATAATTTACATAAACTCCAGCATTGGCTGTTTTGTTGATAGGACACCACCAGAGTCTAAGCAGCCCCGCCACATGGTCTATGCGAAGGGCTCCGCAGTGCTGCATGTTGGCGCGAACCATCGCAATAAAGGGCGTATAGTGACTGTTATAAAGTGTAACGGGATTGAAGGGTGGAAGTCCCCAGTTCTGACCCTGTGGCGCTAAGCCGTCGGGCGGGGCACCGACACTAGCATTTAAACAGTAATATTTCTGGTCTAACCAAACGTCAGCTCCTTCTCGATCAGCACCAACAGCCAAGTCTCGGTAGATACCAACACTCATTCCAGCTTTCACAGCAGCCTGTTGAGCTTCTTCTAGCTGACTGTCAGCTAACCATTGCAGCCATGTATAATATAAAATCCTATCTTTATGATTGCGAGCAAAAGCTTTTACTTCTTTGGTATCTGGCTTTTGAAAAGCCTCAGGCCAACAGCTCCAGCCGCAGCTATTAACATCCTCGGCCCTAAAGTGCTCAAAAAGGGCTTCGTAAAGTGCGTGCTGTTCAAGGCACGTCCCACAGGCTTTACGAAAATGATCAAACTCTTTACCTTTTGTGCTTTTAGTTAACCAGTGATGTTCATTGAAATGAATAAAAAGCTGCTCTAGCATGTCAAATTTGAGTGAAGCTACTAACGGATAGTCAACATATTCTGCCATCCTTGCAGTATTACGTTGTTTGTGGAAATTTTGGTCATCAAGCTTTTGTCGTACATATTCACACTCTTCGAATCCTTCAACTGCGGTTACATCTATATACAATGGATTAATATACTTTCGGCTGGAAGGACTGTAGGGGCTGCAGTGTTGTGGATTGCTAGGATACAATGCGTGAATTGGATTTAGGCCAATAATATCAACCCCTTTTTCGCCTAAAGCTGTTACCATTTTTTTTAAATCAGTGAAATCACCTATGCCCCAGTTTTCATGGCTTCGGACTGTATAGAGCTGAATGCTTACACCCAATATTTTGTTGCCTCTAGCTAACGCTTCTTGCTCGTAACATGTGGGCGGTACAACAATCAGCTGACAGGGATGGTTATGTTTGCGGTGTTTCAGATATAGCCTATGATAGCCTTGTGGTAAATTATCTGGTAGGATCATGTTTAATTTGAGCATATCCTTGCCATTTATTTTTTTACTTGCAAGAACAGTCAGTAAGTTAAGTTCAACTTTAAATGTCTTTCGTTGACCTGATTCAAGCTCAATTTCTCCCTTCAGGATTTTTTTTGGAGAGTTGGCTGGTACATATATGGGTACAACAAGCTCTTCGCCTTGATGCATTACTTTTACTGGTGGCAGCACATCCTGCCATTTATCATTACAGTGTTTCTCAATGGCCTGATCTGTCTTTTTCTCACTGCTAACATCAAGACCCATTGCTTCAAGTATTGGAGCTTGACGCTCACTGGTCATGTGGACAGTGTTTCCTTCCAAGTTTAGGTACTGAGTAGTTATGCCACATAATCTGGCTAGTTCGTTGATTTTTTCACTACTTGCAATAGGCATTACCAAGGCTCCTTATTTATAAATTTTAGGTGTTCTGGTTCCAGCATAAACCGAGCCATAGGAAGATAAACCAAGTTACCATGCTCAAGTGAATTATGAAATATGCAAAGAATTTCTTTATTTCCCCTATAGAGTTGGCTTTTTCTCATACGCGGATTCAAATACCAAGTGCATCACAGCTTAAGCTGCTAACGCAGCCCTTTGTTCACCCATTATCAGGGCGGGTGTTTTGAAATTAAAATCTTTTCTTGGCCGATAATTAAGCCGCATCAATGCTCGCTTCACCTCTATCTGACCGACCTTCTTGAAGCCTGTATTCTTTTCTTTAGGTAAGATATGAGGTTATTGCTAATAACTGACTTGCGAGCAATCATGCTACTTTTCTGGCATAAAAGAAAGTTGCACGCAAAGTTAGGCAGCGCAAATTATAGGTGTGAGTCAGTGTAGGGGGTAGAGGTGTCTAGAAATACCGGTAGGAATTATACTTATTCTCTTTGTAAATGTGGAGCTGGTGGCTGCTCTCATTTACCCCCAATCACCTACTACTTAAGGGGTCATGGGGCTTGCTTATTCATACCTCTAATGGTAACGGCTAAAGGCTGTGATGCGCTTTAAGTTAGAGCATTAGTTAAAACTTTGAGCCTGCACTAAATAAAATCATAGTGTCGTTATTCCCAACAATACTTCCATAGTCAACTACCCTTAAGACGTTCACCCGCATATAGTCAACAATGTCAGTCTTCCAGCTTAATGCAAACTCATACTCAAGATGACGTCCTTCCGGCGCTAGATCAATATCATATTCGCTAAAGGTCATGCCATGTTTATCCATACCAGTTGGTAGAGTGAGTGTTGCCGATCCTTCATCAAGACGAAGAGGCTGGCTAATAAATAAACCGTATTGCCAAAAATTATCAATATCTCCAAGCAGCCCTATGCTAAAGCTGTTACTGTTAAAATCATTATTATAATTAAGTAAGCCTCCGCCGTTTTCAGTATCTGTCTGAGAATAAAAGTAGCTCAACAATAAATTAATGTTGTTGCTTAACTGATAGTTCAGATTAATACCCGTGATCAATGTTTCACTACCTTTACTGAAACCCCATGCTCCAGAGCCGGTAGTGCCAAGTATAGAGTCAGATTCGTTAAGGCTGCCAACTTGCAAGCTGGCAGAGTAATTCCGGCCACTAACATCACTAAAGACCGGAGTATTAACCTGCATTATTATTGATTCGCTATCTAGCGAAGTGCTTTCAGCTAACTGGGTCTGGGCTGACTCACTTTTGAAAAATCCGGAAGAAAAAGTATAACCACCACCAAAGCTAAGTTGGTATGTGATGCCTTTTGCATCTTCATTGAATTGACTGTATGGAGAATTAAATGCAGAGCTTATCGTAAGATCTGTCAGTTCCGACGAGGATATTCCAGACATCGCAAAATCAGTTTGAGGATTAAAGGATGTGGTGATGTTCACCTGACTATTCTCGCTAGCTTTATAACTGATACGATAATTTTTATTAACTTCAGTATTTGATTTATAGGTCCTTTCAAATGTTTGAACAAAGGATATCTGGCCATTATTAATTGAAATATTACTTGATTCGGGCTTAATGCTGCGATCAAGATACTCCATGCTATTAACTCGGCTATCCTGCTGCGAACCGTTACCAATAAGAGATGAGCCCTGATACACAAACTCCGCTTGATCGTAGGGATCAACCGCTACAAAGTCAACAGCAGCAAGAGTCGTCGTAAGTGCATTACCCATGGCTGAAGATAAGCTTAGGCTGCTGTCTCCCACATTGTAGTGTACACCGCTTGGGGTGGATACCATAGGAGTGCTTATTGGTTGCGTGGCAGCATCAAGATTCATCATGCCGCGACCATAGGTATCATCTACACCTGTTGTACCAAGATCTGTGGCAGTAGTTAATATTCGGTTGACCACTGCTTTACTTAAACACTGATCGGCATTATAATCAGAATCGCCTGGATCACAGATGTTTGCTTGAGCATGGGTGTCAGGTAATTCTAAGGTAGGAAATGCCCCCATAACTAGCGCAAGACCTCCGCTGACGACAGGGGTAGACATTGATGATCCTGTTTTGTCCTCATAACCACCGCCAATTATTGTGGAATTAATGTCGCTACCTGGTGCCGCAAGACAAAATTCCTTTGCATCCCCACAGGCATGTGAGCTTCCTGCCAAAATACCATCGTTAGTAACATTGATGACCGCCAGCCATTGGTCTTCAAGGTCGCTGCCAAGGGTAGTTCCTGCGTAAATTAATGGAGCCATTGTATGTATGCCGGCCTGGCCGGTTTCGGTGGTAGGGCCGTCATCAATATTGTAATTACCTGCCGCTACAACGTTAATAACACCTTGCTCAAATGCTTGTTCGGCTTCTTCGTACGTAGGAGTGCCCACTTCACCAAACATAAGATTATCACTGCTTCTCATGACCCCTTGGGTGTAGGCTGATCCCTCTGTGCCCGTAACATCAGTGGCAACTTTTGTACGATCCTTAAGACCAACAGCAATAGGGAGACCTAAGCTTCTATTAGCAATTTGGGCTCCATTGTCGGATGCCCACAGTAAAAGTTCTGCAGGTCCAACAGGGCCTGAATCTGTACATCTTGTACCAAAATTGGCGCAACCTGGGAGGATAGTGGCATTAAAAGCAACACCATGCATACCTTCATCGTTTCTTGATGCTGCAGCGATACCGGCAACATGAGTGCCATGTCCAGCAGCATCCACGTCATTATCGGCATAATGGATATCACAGCCAACAACACCCTCACAGCCTTCAATGAGGTTGCTTTGTAAGTCAGTGTGGCCGTTGTCAACACCAGAATCAATAATAGCTATCGTTACACCATCCCCAGCAAACCCTCGGTGTGTATCAGTCTTAGCTAATTCGATATTTTTTAAGGCAACAGAAAGTTTAACTGCATCGTATGCGTCTTTATTCTCATTATATTCTGCGGAGCTAGCCAGTTCGTTAACTCCGTCATCATCTCCTCCGTAATCACCTACTCCGTTAACATCATCACCGTTACTATCATCACCGTTACTATCATCACCGTTACTATTCCCGGAACTATCGTTGCCTGTGCTTCCCACTGCAACCGCAAGAGCTGCTCCTCCTAAAATAGTTGCTGCTGCAAGCCCAAAAGTTTCGCTGGTTAATGCAGGAAGCGTTAGGCTTTCTAGGAATGAAGAAACGGACTGATCAGCATTGTTTAGTTTTTTCAATGCGTCATTTTTATTGTTAATTTGCAGTCTTGGGATGTTGATGTTTGCAAACGATTTTGAAACACACTCTTCTAGGGGATGCGTTTCTTTTAGTTGATCACACGATGGGAGTGTAACTGAGGGCATAGCGATAGACTCAGGAACATCATTGCTTGCAAATGAGCTAACGCTAAATAACACTGTCATAATTGCCATCCCAAGCTTACTTGGTCGTGATGGAAAGTTATGTTGTAGTGGTTTTTTTATATAATTATTCATAGTTTTTCGCCTAACTTGTACGGAGTACTTTATATTCGGCGGAAGTTGTGTTATATTTAGCTATTTTATTTTCATCATGGGCGGATTCAAATCTGAAGTGCATCACTTGACTAGGTAGAAGAAAGGGCCAGCTGAAGGTAAGCACCTACCCTTTTCTCCGGCAAGAGATGAAGTGATGACGATAACTTACCAACAATTGGCTTACGAACAACGGTGCCAGAGTTCCGCACTAAAGAAAAGCGGTTGCAGCCAAAGGGGGATAGCGGAGATCATTGGAACCAGCCAGCCCACGGTGAGCCGTGAGCTGCCAAGGAATACTGGCGAACGTGGATATAAGCAAGCACAGCGCCGAACAAATAGGCGGCGTACAGAGTCGGCTCGGGCGAGTAGCAACTTGAAATCCTTTGGGTATAAATGAGAACACCAATGGCTTGCTACGATAATATTTTCCAAAGAATACAGACTTCAAGAAGGTCGGTCAGATAGAGGTGAAGCGAGCATTGATGCGGCTTAATTATCGGCCAAGAAAAGATTTGAATTCCAAAACACCCCCCTGATAATGGGTGAACACAGAGCTGCGTTAGCAGCTTAAGCTGTGATGCACTTGGCATTTGAATCCGCGATATACTCGTTGCGAGTGAAAGGATGTGTAGGCGATAATTGAACTAATTCTTGTGAGACTATAGAGAAGTGGAGATAAACAGAGAATTAGATAAGACCGTGTGGTAAATACTACCCATAATTGTTTCTCGAAATTATTACTCTACCGCCAGTCAAGGCAGCACCTTTCCCATTGGGCAGAATGGATGACAGTAGTCTTGTAACACAACAACACTGTGAGATTCTACAGTATATTCGTGGTCATCATCAGAGAGTATTCGTACATTGAAAGCCTCATCAACGGACGTATCCATTATCTGATAGCGTTCTCTGCGATTTCTTTCTTTCGGCAAGGTAAAGTGTTGTGCTTTATGGGAGGCATTTAAAAATATAATAAAATCACAATCACAGGGCTTTCCTGTAACTCCCAGCCAGTGCAAGCAGATGGTTTGTAGCGCTGGGTCTGCCCAGTCTTTGGGTTTCATGACTGCGCCATGCTGGCTGCGCCATAATACTTCATGGTTTTCAGGGTCTTCCTCAACACCACGTATAAAGTGATCCATGGCAAAACGTGAGCTTTCGCGCCTACCTCTAATAAGTCCAGATGTAAACTGTTGTAATCGTTTTTTGCTAAGACTACTTTCAGCGTCATCATGTAACCAAGACCAATCTAGCCACCCAATTTCGTTGTCCTGACAATAAGCATTATTATTACCCTGCTGGCTATTACCAAACTCATCGCCAGCCTGAAGCATCAGCGCACCATTAGATAGCATTAAGGTTGCCAATAGCGATCTCTTGTACCGCTCCCTCAATCTCATAACATCTTGACAGTCTGTTTCACCTTCATGGCCACAGTTCCATGAAAAGTTATGATTATCACCATCCTTGTTATTCTCACAATTATCTTTATTATTTTTCTCGCTATAAGACACCAAGTCATTCAAGGTAAAGCCATCGTGGCTACAGATATAGTTGATGCTGGACGATGGGTGACGGCCATTTCCTTGAAAAATATCCGCAGAGCCACAAAGACGTTCCGCTATCTGTCCTAGCAATCCGTGTTCACCGCGCCAGAATGCACGGGTACAATCACGATAACGATCATTCCACTCCGACCATCGATGAGGAAAACAGCCTAGCTGATAGCCGTCAGGCGCAAGATCCCAAGGCTCTGCAATAAGTTTTATATTACAGAGTACGGGATCCTGTTCCAGTGCTTGAAAAAAGGATGAATACTTATCGAAGTGCCAATTTCTCCTACCGAGTATCGGAGCTAAATCAAAACGAAACCCATCAATATGATATTCTTCAACCCAGTGGCGAAGACTATCCAGTATCAACTTCATGACCGTTGTTCTATCAACCCTAAGGGTATTACCACAGCCAGAATGGTTAATTGAAACAGTGGGGTCTTTTTCATCAAGAAGATAGTAATCAAGATTATCTATGCCCCTATAGCTCAGCAAGGGTCCGTCGTTACCAGATTCTGCTGTATGATTAAATACCATATCCATGATGACTTCTATTCCTGCATCATGAAAGCTTTTTACCATGGTTTTAAACTCAGTTACTGCGTCGCTAACTGCCATAGTATTCTCTGGAGCCATGAATGCCAGAGGATTATAGCCCCAGTAATTCCTTAGCCCTAGTTTGTCCAGTCGCTCCTCTGTTACCCCGCTGTTTATTGGTAAAAGTTCAACTGCTGTAATTCCTAGGCTTTTTAAATAGTCCATTACTACCAACTGACACATACCAAGATATGTTCCTCTCAATGACTCAGGAATATCTGGATGAGTCATGGTGAACCCGCGAACATTTAGCTCGTATATAATAGACTCAGCCATTTTGTATCGTGGTCTATTTTTTTCTCCCCAGTCAAATTGATTATCTACAATTACGGAACGTGGCATGCAGCTGGCGCTATCTTCTTTGTTATACAGCCATTGCCCATTATCTCCGATAGTATAATCATAAAGAGAGCTAGACCACTTGATAGATCCATCGAGCTTCTGAGTGTAAGGGTCAATAAGTAATTTGAAAGAATTAAAGCGCATTCCTGCCTGAGGATTCCAAGGGCCATCCACCCTGTAACCATATTTCTGTTCTGGATCAATTCCTTCAACAAAGACATACCAGATATAGTGTTGGCACCATGGCATTGCAATGCGCGTTTCTTTGTCATCGCTGTCGAAAAGACATAGCTCAACCTTTGAGGCGTGAATAGACTTTAAGCCAAACTGAACGCCACTAACGACAGTACCATCTTTTAATCTTTGCGCAGGGAAAAAACGCGCACCCTGAAATACTTGATCTGGATGGTGGAGGGAATACCTGCACATAATACATATCCTTTGTAGTCTATGTTTTCTTGTTGGCGCTCAAGAGAAGGTGTAAGTGTCAGCATTTCTGCCTCTATAAAACTTAGCCTATACCCATCATACTTTCTATCTATATATTCCTATAATTACTCTGGGTGTACGCTTCAGGTAATCTATGTGAAAACTCTGTGTTAGAGCTACTGATAATAATAGACCTTTGCACGATCCGTAATTTTGTTAGTCGGTGAAGAAAATACACACTAAAATAGATGATTTATGCTTGTAAATGATCGATTTAGTACGTTTTTAAAGAAGCCATCTTGCAAAATAACAATCGTGCAAAGGTCTCAATAAGTATCACCTTATTGGTATTACTAGCAGGGTACTAAAATAACTGTTGCTAACGGTGGTAAAGTAAGATTCAGGCTTTGCTCATAGCCGTGTGCCCAAATAGGTTGCGTTTCTAAGTGGTCTTCTGCCAAGATGCCACTCCCTCCAAAGTCAGTGCTGTCTGTATTTAGTGCTTCAGCGTAGAGGCCTGAATCAGGAACGCCTATGCGGTAATTGGTTCGAACTACAGGTGTAAGATTATTCATTATGACAGCGGGTCGTCTTTTTTTATCGTACCGGACAAAAGCAAAAACACTTTGAGCGTTGTCATCAATTACAACCCAGCTAAATCCGCCTGTCTCTGTATCTAGTTCGTGTAGAGCAGGAATCTCACGATAGACCTCGTTTAGCTTTTTCACCAACATTTGAACACCTTTGTGCCTGCCATCACCTTGGTTCAGGAGTGACCAATCAAGACTATGGTTGCAATCCCATTCATTATAAACTGCAATTTCACCCCCCATAAATAGCAGTTTTTTACCTGGATGTGTAAACATAAATGCAAGGTAGGCTCTTAGGTTTGCAAAGCGCTGCCAGTCATCTCCTGGCATTCTTGTTAACAAGGTACCTTTACCATGTACTACTTCATCATGAGAAAGAGGTAATACAAAATTCTCGCTCCAGAGATAGACAGTGCTAAAGGTCATCTCATGATGGTGATATCTGCGGTGAGCTGGGTCTTTTTTCATATAGCTCAGGCTATCGTGCATCCATCCCATATTCCATTTATAACCAAATCCCAAACCTTGGTTGTAAGTAAAATCAGACACCCCTCGCCAACTAGTGGATTCTTCTGCAATAGTTATTACATCTGGATAGTTACTGTATACTGTTTCATTGAAACGCTTAAGTAATGCAATTGCCTCAAGATTTTCATTGCCTCCATAAATATTTTGTTCCCATTCGCCATGACTACGGGAATAATCCAGATATAGCATAGAAGCAACAGCATCAACCCTTAAACCATCAAGATGAAACTCTTCCAGCCAATACAGGGCATTGCTGACTAGGAAGTTGTCAACCCAAGTTTTTCCAAAATCATAAATGCAGGCCTTCCAGTCTGGGTGCCAGCCTCTTTTGAAATCAGGGTGTTCATATAAAGCAGTACCATCAAAGTTTACAAGTCCGTGGGTGTCATTAGGGAAATGGGCTGGTACCCAATCAAGAATGACGCCAATGCCTGCTTCATGACATTGGTCAATAAAATGCTTGAAATCGTCAGGGCTACCATAGCGGCTGGTAGGCGCAAATAGTCCAACTGGCTGATAACCCCAAGAACCATAAAAAGGGTGTTCTGATATAGGCATCAATTCAATGTGGGTGAAACCCATGTTTTTTACGTACGGAATTAACTCGCAGGCCAAGGCCTGATAGCTAAGAAAGTCACCATTTTCCTGTCGCTTCCAAGAACCCAAATGAACCTCATAAATAGAGCAAGGTTGATCATATCCTTGTATATCTTTCCGATTTTGCAGCCAGTCAGCATCACTCCAGCAATATTTATCTCGATCATAGATAATCGAAGATAGCCCAGGCCATTGCTCAATATATTCACTAAATGGATCTGTTTTCAGGGGTAGCCTGCGACCTTGGGAGTCATGGATTTCATATTTATACAGATCTCCCGATACAATTTCAGGCAAAAACAAGCGCCAAATGCCATCATCGGAGCTGGCCATTGGGTGAATACGACCATCCCAGTTATTAAAACTACCAATAACACTTACAGACGAAGCATGTGGTGCATAAACTCTGAACAGTCTCCCTTCAACGCTATTTTTGCTATTAAAGTTGTGCTCAAGTTTGTGGGCTCCTAGGTGTCGATACAGTGCATTACTATCAATATCATCCTGGCGGAGAACGTATTGACCAAACTGGTATGGGTCAAAAATTATAAAACGTTGTCCTTCTTTTAAACAAATATCTAGCAGGTAGTTGAAGCGCTTTTTCTTTTCACCGAGAATCAACTTAAAGGCACCATTTCCATCTGGCACCATTTTTCCTAACAATTTTCTAGAGGGATGTTCCAGGACTCGAACAGTTTCAGCGTCAGGACGCCAAACCCTGATAACAAAGCCTTTCTCCGAAGGGTGGGAGTGCAAGCCAAGCCAATCAAAAGGGGTAGCATATGACGCATAAGCAAGCTTATTTACAACAAAGGAGGGGATAGCAGTGTGCATAACTAAACCAGCAGTGATATTTTTATAAATCTCCCACCCCCTTTTTTTGACACAAATAATATAACCGGGTGGTTGGGAATGAAGGGAGGTGGTAAGGAATAACGGCCCATAAGTTTATACCCATTCCCATTGAAGCTGTGAGGTTGTCAACTGCTCCACTAATCATGGGTGTATGGGATTCGCTCATTTGTTGTCTTCCTACACCTTAAATGTAAATGTTGGGTGCATCTTTAAATACGATGAGTATGAAAAATATTTATATGCATAGTTTGGCTCCTCTATCATCGTATTGATTGATATAGTTCACAAAAAAGAGCAGCGGCATTATCCCAAGTAAATGCACGACTCATAGCATTCATCTGCATCTTCTTAAAAATATTAGGATGCTTATAGACGTCTAAGGCTTCATGAAGGCAGAGAAGGAGAGAGTGATCGTTCGGGAAGTCAAACATAAAGCCGGTTCCTGTGTCTCCATGCTCTGAGTAACTCTCTATTGTATCTTTCAGGCCTCCAACAGACCGTACCAAAGGCAAACTCCCATATTTTAAACTGTACATCTGATTTAAGCCACAAGGTTCAAAAAGAGAAGGCATCAGAAAGAAGTCGCTTCCGGCCTCAATCCAGTGTGCCAAAATATTATCAAAGCCATTTACAAAACGACACTTATCTTTATGTGACTCGGTAAATAATTGAAGTTCTTTTGCTATCCCATTATCACCAGAGCCTAGAATAACAAGTTGTACATCATTACTTAGAAAGCTCTGCAAGGCAGGTATAAGATAACTGAACCCCTTCTGTTCCGTTAACCTGCTAACAATACCAAACAGGGGAATGCCATCATCAACGGGTAAGTTAAAGCGATCTTGCAGGGCGGACTTGCAGGCAGTTTTTCCTTGCATTTCGTCACACGAAAATAGCTCCGGAATCAGCTTGTCAGTTTCCGGGTTCCAGTGTCTGTAGTCACAACCGTTTAGAATGCCAAAAAAATCACTACCCCTGCGTTTGAAACTGTCGGCTAGACCGTGTCCTCCAATTTCAGTCATAAGCTCTTCTGCATAAGCAGGGCTGACTGCTGTGATGCGATCAGCAAACGCAATACCACCTTTTAGCAGGTTAATCTGATTGTGATCCTCAAAACAGGCTGAGTTAAAATACCGCCAAGCAATGCCTAAATTATCGAGCTGGTGGCTATCTGTGTGCTGCTGATAAGCTGCATTATGTATTGTTAGTACAGATTTAGTTTTGTTGAAGAAAGGATTGCAGCATTCATCTATTCTTAAATAATATGGTAACAAAGCTGTTTGCCAGTCATGGCAATGAATAATATCAGGTCTGAAATCCAGTAATTGGCAAGCCGCCAGTATCGCTTTGCTAAAGAATGCAAACCGTTGACTATTATCACTGTAACCTTCACCATGCTGAGCATATAAATCTGGGCGATCAAAATAGTCATTGTGCTCAATTAGGTAAACAGTAACACCATCAAGGTGGCATTTTCGAACAGAATAACTAATATTGAGATAATTGTTCATTGCAACTGTGCCAGAGGCAACTACTTCTGAATCAATATGACTAAGTGCCTCCCTATAAGCTGGTATCATAATACAGACATTGTGACCTTCTTTAATCATCGCTGGAGCCAAAGCACAAACGGCATCAGCCAGTCCTCCAGTTTTGACAATGCCGGCCAGTTCAGATGCTGCAAATACAATTTTCAGTTCAGACGACAACCTTCATTCCTCTTGATACAACAACAAGACCTGAGTCCGTAACTGTGAAACGTTTTCTATCGTCATTAGTGTTCACGCCAATTTTAACGCCAGCCCCTATTTCAGCCCGCTTATCAATAATAGCCCTGCGAATTTCTGCGCCCTCACCAATAACTACATTGGGTAATATCACAGAGTCGGAAATGCGTGCTAAATTACCCATTCGAACATTATAACCAATCACAGAGTGGTCCATAAATATATCATTAAAGATGCAGCCATTACCTACCATAGAGTTAGTAATCTGTCCCGCTCTTACTCTTCGATCATAAGCAATAAGTGCTGGCGGATAAGGCGGGATATAGGTATTAATAGGCCACCTCTGATTATGCAAATTAATCGGCGGTTTTGATGACAATAAATCCATATTCGATTGCCAGTAAGAGTCTGTAGTCCCAACATCTCGCCAATAACCATCATTATTATCACCTGGTATCCTATTGGTGGTGAAATCATACACCATGACCTTGGCTCTAGGGTATAGAGAAGGGATAATATCTTTTCCAAAGTCGTGCGTAGAGTCAGCTATTTTATTATCAGCCTGCAGTTCTTCTATCAGGCAGTTACGGTTAAATACGTAATTTCCCATAGATGCTAAAACATAATGTGGATTGCCAACAATGGTTTTAGGTTTGCAAGTTGGCTTTTCCTGAAAGCCAATCATCCGGCCACTCTTATCCACCTCGATAACACCAAAGTGATGAGCCTGACTTACAGGTACCGGAACGGCAGAAACGGTGAGGTCTGCATTGCTTTTTTCATGGAAGGATGTCATTTGGCGTACATCCATTTTATAGATATGATCACCACCAAATACGCACACGATATCTGGTCTATGGTAGTCTATATGGTGTAAATTTTGATAAATCGCATCAGCAGTCCCTTGATACCAGTTTTCTCCGGTCCACATTTGTGCGGGAAGTGTGTCAATAAACTTATCAGATAACCCCGCAATCCTCCAACATCTCTGGACATGCTTACTTAGAGAGTGTGATTTAAACTGAGTGACTAGATAGATTTTATGTAGATCAGAGTTAACAAAATTACTCAGTACAAAATCAATAATCCGATACTGACCGCCGAATGGCACTGCAGGCTTGGCTCGGTATTCAGTCATAGGTGCTAAACGCGATCCAGCACCCCCTGCCAGTATCATGGATAGTACTGAACCCATATGTATTACTCCAAAACTTTTCTCAGTTACAAATAAATAAAACAGATTGCGACCGTATCATGCAGCAGCCTGAATCGAGAACCCAATCTATTCTTCAGCTGAGTTGAATACTTCAGATATAATTGTCTGTGCTTCAACTTGCATCATTTTTAGGTGCTCTGCGTCCTCAAAACTTTCCGTGTAAATTTTATACACAGCCTCTGTTCCAGAGGGGCGAGCGGCAAACCAGCCTTTCTCGGTAATAACTTTCAATCCACCAATTGGAGCATTATTCCATGGGGCTCTAGTTAACTTTGCCACAATAGGATCACCAGCTAGTCTATCCGCCTTAATATGCTCGGGGCTCAGTGCAGATAGGGCCTTCTTCTGGAAATTATTGGCCGGAGCTTCAATTCTTTGATAAAGAGGCGTGCCATATTGTTGGGTTAGTGTCTGATAATACTTGCCAGGATCATTACCTGTTACAGCTGTTATTTCCGCCGCTAGCAAAGAAAGAATGAACCCATCTTTATCGGTACACCATGTAGTACCATCTTTTTTCAGGAAAGAAGCTCCCGCGCTTTCCTCTCCTCCAAAAGCTATGTCACCGGTTGTAAGGCCACTAACAAACCACTTGAAGCCAACAGGTACTTCAGCCACCTTACGTTTCAGTCCATTTGCCAGCCGATCAATCATTGAACTTGAAACCAGAGTTTTTCCAATGCACGCTTGTGCAGGCCAGTAGGTGCGGTGGCGGTAGAGGTAATCTATTGCTACAGATAAATAATGATTGGGATTCAGTAAACCATATTGAGAAGTTACAATTCCATGGCGGTCAGCATCTGGATCATTAGCAAAAGCAATATCAAATTTGTCCTTCAATTTTATTAATCCAGACATGGCAGAAGCGGAAGAACAATCTATACGTACTTTGCCGTCTTTGTCTAGGGGCATAAATGAAAATGTTGGATCCACGGTTCTATTGATTATTTCGAGATTCAAATTGTAATGATTAGCTATAGCTTCCCAATAGTGTAGAGCAGAACCACCTAGGGGATCTACACCTAGTTTTAAGCCATTTTTGCTGATAACCTCCATATTTACTACTTGGTCAATGGCCTGAACGTAAGGAGTTATATAATCATACTTACAAACATTGCCAGATTTCATGGCCTTCAGAAATGTTATTCTTTTAACAGGATTTAGTCCATCGGCAAGCAAGTCATTTGCCCTTTGCTCTATCCAGCAAGTTATATCTATTTCAGCTGGGCCACCATGAGGAGGGTTGTATTTTAAGCCACCGTCTTCTGGGGGATTGTGAGACGGGGTTATCACTACTCCGTCGGATTTTCTAGTATTGCTTAAATTATAATTGACAATGGCATGGGATATCACTGGTGTTGGAGTATAGCCACGATCTATCTGAATCATAATTTCAACATTATTAGCGGCTAATACTTCCACTGCGCTAATTAAAGCTGGCTCTGAAAGAGCATGTGTATCCATTCCCAAAAATAGTGGGCCTGTAATACCCATTTTCTGACGATAATCGCAAATACCTTGGCTCATAGCAAGGACGTGAGATTCGTTGAACGTAGATAGAAAAGAGCTACCACGGTGACCAGAGGTGCCAAATGTTACTTTATGTGCTTCGTTCTCTGGGTCCGGTTTATTGACGTAGTAATCGCTGACCAAGCGAGGAATATTGACAAGCATATCATTAGTCACAAGCTGACCTGCAAGCGGGTGCATGGGTTCTCCTCTAAAAAGAATAAAAAATTAGCACATAGCAGGAGTGCTTTTTTATGGATATGCAATCATACATAAAAGCCATAAAAACAAACTATACGTCAAAAGAAGAGTATTATACCTTATATTTCCTTTTAAATCATCGCCGAATTCATATACTAGTGCGACACCCAATTTAATAAAAACGATGAACTGCGATACCCTTAGTTTTTTTGCTCCAATCACGAAGTAAAAACCTATGAAGTATCAACAGCTCACCGAGGGTGATAGATATATGATAGTCGCGCTAAAATGGCAAGGATTAAGTTTTTACACGGCGACAAGTGAGCTAGGCCACAGAAACTTAGGAGTATTAAGTAATTGTGGTAAGCTAAAGCTAACAACAAAGTAGTAACTTCAAAGGTGACGTTTATATGCAGAACTTGTTATTGCTGGTTGATATAATCAATTGTCCGTCTAGCTACGATATAATCTCTTTAGCTTGAAAATAACTTTTAGATGCTCCTTTAAGAAATAAGATCAGCAAAGAGTATATCATCACAACTTACTCACTAAAAAACCACAAATACCAACAACACCAACTATTATCGTAAACCCATCAATCCAATAGCTCCTATATTTTTGTAGTCTTTCCACATGATAATAAGCGTACACTGGCATGATGTAGAGAATTGTTGCCAGCACTGGTACAACAAAGGCTTCAATTAGCCCAATAACGCTCCAATTAGCATAGCCAGCGGCCCAGCACGTTAATACAATAAAGAGAATTGATGATTTTCGAATCATCCTAAGTCGCATGGGTTTCTCAGGGCAGTGCCTTAACCATTGTTGCGTCACCACCCCCTGGATGCCTTCTAATGCTCCCAAATAAACTCCAAAAAATGAACTAACAAGGGCAAGAAAGCCAATCAGTGGTGCCGCATGTGCAAAAAAGCCAGTGCCTGTTTTATCTGAAAGTACTGATAAAACAGGCAGATTCTTTGCTTTAGCTAGCTCTAGCTCGGCAGGCGTTAAGCACAGCACGCAAGAAAAGACAAAAAAGAGAATAACAACTAGCAGTAAGATAGTATTGCTTGTCAAAATTTGTTGCGTCTTATGTCTGCATTTCTCAGCGCTGCCCATAATCTGTCTGTAGGTTTGAGCAAGTACTGAGCAGGCAGGCGAGTGATTGAATGAAAAAATTAATAGGGGAATGGTAAAAAATAATGTTGTAGCTAACCCTGTAAACGATAACTCTTGATGAAATAACGATAGATTCCAATGTGGAATAAGATATGCAGATATACAAAGTAGTGTTACAACTAAAGGATAAACCATTGCTTTGACTGCGAGCAACATCCACTTTTCTCCCGTATGCATCAGCATTACAAGCATAACTATTAGAAACAGACTAAGCCACCATCTGGACGGAGGATCTAAATGTAGTTGATTTTCAACATAAGAAATCACCACATTTGTCATCCCGATACCGTACATCAGTAAAATAGGATAAACCGACAGGCAATATGCAAAAGTTAGAATGTGACCTGTTCCCTCGCCAAAGTGTTCTCGAACCGTAACAGTAATATTTGCCCTGGGGTCTGTGGAGGATAAGCAGAAGCGAACCAAGTTACGGTGTGGCAACCACACCATAGGGCCTGCTAAAAAACCAAGAACAACTAAAGGCCATATGCCTCCCGCACCAGCATTGATAGGTAAATACAGAACGCCAGCTCCAATTGCTGTTCCGAAAAGATTGAGCATCCATCCTGTATCCCTAGATGTCCACTTATCAATGCTTTCCTCTGTTTCGAGAGAAACGCTCTTTACAGCTTTATCTAACATTATGAAGTCCTATTTTCAAAACATGATAAAATTCTTTTGTACAGTGTGGGGTGTAACGATTGTAATTATAACCTTTCGATAGGGCTTATAGCTTGCAATCTAAATAATAAACAAAGACAAATATACTAACGCAACTGGAGGCTAGGTTAAGGCAGGTGAAAATGAGAGTAAAGCCCATAATCTAGCAAAATAAGTAGTTAGGGCAAGGGTATGCTTCCTTTTTTTCTAATATCGCGGGAGGTAAGTATCGAATAACAGAAAAAAATAAACACTCAGCATGCTTTCTTCGAGGCTCATAATATACAGGAAGTTGTTGTTTTGATTGCAGATAATGAAAATAGTGGTAATCATCAACATTTGACAAAAAGCTTTGCGGCCAGAGTTAGCTCACAGCAGTGGCTTATACCATTACCCTTGAAGGTGAGGGGTTGTTGGCGACCCCTCTCACCTGCTATTGTAAGGTCACTGGGCTTCGCTCGTTTGGCTCCTACCCCCACCGTGAATGGTAACTGGTATAGTACTTGTAATCTTCTGTGCTTCACGCACTTGCCTCCGCGTAGCAACTCCCAAACTCTTTGGTATAAGCAGCAGTTAGGCGGCAAAGGGCAATTTCTGTCAGCATAGAAAACCAAATGATTATGGTAAGGGGACAATCAAGAACTCTGCATATTTAAGCGCAACTGGTATAATATCTAAATCACTATCCTGAGAGGCGTTATGCAGTTGAATTCTATCGAAGCCATTATTGAAGATATTCGGCTTGGAAAACCAGTCATCATTATGGATGACGAAGATCGTGAAAATGAGGGCGACCTGATTGTCGCTGCAGAAAAAATTACGCCGGAAATAGTTAACTTCATGGTTAAGGAAGGTAGAGGGCTTCTATGCTTAACTCTGTCTGGTGAGCATTGCGATTATTTAGAATTACCTCCGATGGTTGCCAAAGATAAAAATAAATCATGCTTTGGTACACCTTTTACTATATCTATTGAAGCTGCCGAAGGGGTTACTTCCGGTATTTCTGCTCAAGATAGAGCTCATACTATTCGTGTTGCTGTTGATGCTAGGTCTAAACCAACGGATATTGTTCAACCAGGACATATTTTTCCTTTGCGAGCTCAGCTAGGCGGAGTTTTAAGTAGGACAGGTCATACTGAGGCAGGTTGTGATCTAACCAGACTGGCAGGTCTTAAGCCTGCGGCGGCCATTATTGAAATTATGAATGAAGATGGTAGTATGTCACGCCGGCCAGAACTGGAAACTTTTGCTAAAAAACATGGTCTAAAAATAGGCAGCATAGCTGATTTGGTGCATTACCGTATTGCTAACGAAAGAACGGTTGAGAGGCAAGCTCGTCAAACTCTGGATACTATGTTTGGACAATTTGACATGACCGTCTACAATGACAAGGTCACGGGCGATAAGCATCTAGCCATAACCAAGGGCTATTTTACCCTTGAAACATCGGTATTAGTCAGGCTACATGTTGTAGATATATTTTGTGATTTACTCCATGTGAAATGTCAGGAAAGTGAACAGGATTGGTCTTTGCCTCAAGCTATGAAGGCTATAGCCGAGGAGGGGGTTGGTGTTATAATTCTTTTCGGTCAAGATGAGAAACTTGGGGTGTACACAGAGCGTGAGCGATTTTTGCAAACTCAACGCTACCAGAGTTCTGGTGACAACTCTTGTGCTTATTATACAATTGGTATTGGCTCTCAAATATTAAAAGATCTCGGCGTTGGCAAAATGCGACTACTGAGCTCTCAGATGCGCTTTTCGGCTTTTACAGGGTTTAACCTTGAAGTCGATGATCATATCTACCCAAAGTAATGCTATGTTTTGAATGGTATCTCTGATCAAAAATTGAAGGCTTAAGTATGGTGCAGCAATCCGAAAAAAAAGACTCTCCACCTATGCCTTCTGCTCGTAGGAGAGCGCGTCAACTTGCCTTGCAGGCTTTATATCAGTGGCAAATTGCACAATCACCTATTGCTTCTATTGAGTCTCAGTTCATGTCTGACAATGATATGGATAAAGTGGATAGCAGTTATTTTAGCTTGATACTGCACGGTGTCCCGCGACAGGTAAGTGATCTTGATGAAGCCATAGCTATCCTGCTAGATCGCGAAATAACCAGGTTAGATCCAATTGAACTAACAGCGTTACGCATTGGCTGTTATGAGCTAGTGAGTCAACCTAGCGTGCCTTACCGGGTTGTTATTAACGAGGCCATTGGCTTGGCAAAGAAATTTGGTGCTCAAGACTCTCATCGTTATATCAATAGTATTCTCGATAAGCTCGCACATAAACTGCGTGTAAACGAAGTTCGCTCCTATCAGAAGTGCTAATGGGAGACCTCAGCATAACTCAACAAAGACGATTATATTCTGATAAAATATGGGCATGCAAAAATACTTCACAACACAGCCCAAGCTCTTCGTTTCAGCCAGCGACCTAAATCATCCAATTATTCGTAGTCTGGATTATACAAAAGCGCTGCTGAAATGGTCAGAGATTGAGAAGTTATTATCCTCAACCTACGCCCCTGCCCCAGACCCGAGAGAAATCAGTCCGAAGCACTAAAATCAGTGTATAAAACAAATGATTTGATGTTCAACGCCTTAGAAAGCTTCGTAATGACTGACAAAACTTCGAAAGTTCAATTACCGTGACCAAAGTAGTTGGTTATACTGACGTCTCAATGGAGCATTGAGACCATCAGATTAAGGCTTGAGTTTTTGCTGGATCCGTCTCGAAACTTGGGGTGAGCGTAAACTCCTAGCTCAGTATCCGGCTTTTTATCAATTTAGTGAGTTGCTGAATATGATGATTGGAGAGTTCGAATTAATCAAAAAATATTTCCATCGTGCAGAGCTTGCACCTTCGTTGACTGGTGTTACTGAAGTTGGTGATGATTGCGCGTTACTTGAAGTGCCCTCCAATATGCAGCTTGCACAGTCAATTGATACACTGGTTGAAGGAGTTCACTTTCCATTCAACTGTGATCCAAAGTTACTTGGTTATAGGGCTCTAGCGGTAAGCCTTAGCGATCTTGCAGCAATGGGGGCTTCTGCATATTATTTTATGTTAGGGTTAACTATGCCAGAGGTTGATAAGTCCTGGCTAGAAGGGTTCAGTGATGGTCTTAGCGCTGTTTCTCAGCAAGAGGGTGTAGCCTTAATTGGCGGTGATACAACCTGTGGACCATTAACCATATCCATTCAGGTGCAGGGGTTCATAAAAAAAGGAAAAGCACTAAAGCGCAGTAGTGCAAGAGCAGGCGACAAAATATATGTTAGCGGAAGTCTGGGTGATTCTGCCGGTGCACTAAGTTTTGTTTTGGAAGGGCAGCACCCGGCGACGGTGGTTGATAAAGATATATGCAGGTTGCTGAATCGTTACTATAAACCTACGCCTCGCCTAGCTCTTGGTCAGTGGCTTGGTGGAAACGGTGCCACCTCAGCTATTGATATATCTGACGGACTACTGGGAGATTTGCAGCATATACTGACGGCAAGTCATAAAGGTGCAACACTAAACCCTGACATAATCCCCTGTTCCGATGCGTTAATAAAGGTTTGTGGTCTTGAACAGGCAAATCGATTTGCAATGACTGGTGGAGATGATTACGAACTCTGCTTTACTTGGCCCGAAAATAAAGCACTAATGTTACCAGAGGCTCTAGAGTGTACGGTTTCACATATCGGCCATATTACAAAAAAAATGCAACTGGTGAACAGTCATACTGGAAACGACTTTAATATGAGCTCGTATACGCATTTTTAACCAAATTTTTTGACCGTGGCCGCCATGTTTTGTTCATGCAGCGAAAGCTCTACAAAATATGTGTATTTTTTTCATTATTTTACCAGTTACCAAACAATGAAAGCTCAACCAGACGTCTGGAAAAACCCTATTCACTTTCTCGCATTTGGCCTGGGCAGTGGGCTATCGCCAAAAGCACCAGGTACCATGGGAACGATTGCGGCAGTTCCATTTTATCTATTAATGCAGTACCTGCCGTTTTGGCAGTATTCCCTTTTGCTGATTATTGCCATTGCTGCTGGTGTATGGCTTTGCGACAGGGCCTCAAAAGACTTAGGTGTCCATGATCATCAAGGTATAGTGTGGGATGAATTCTGTGGCTATTGGTTCACTATGTTACTGGCGCCTACGGGCTGGGAATGGGTTTTGTGTGGGTTTATTCTGTTTCGTGTCTTTGATATTTGGAAACCGTGGCCAATCAGCTGGCTTGATGCTCATGTTGGTGGGGGAATGGGTATTATGATTGATGATATCGTTGCAGGTTTTTTTGCACTTTCTGTATTGCAGCTAATCGCCTATTTTATCTATACCCAAAGCATTTCAAATTACTACTAGGCAGCAAGTAAGCGAAGCCCCCGTGAGCCTAGAGCAGTAGGTGATCGGGGTGAGCGAACGCAGCCAACAACGTAGCAACTTGAAAGGCTACGGGTATATACCAATTACCTTTGAGTGGGAGCGAGTATAATTCTAGGGCTGACTGTGATGTGTGCCAAAATATAAAAAAACCAAGGGGTAGATGTTCTGCTATTATTTTTTGACCTCGCATGCAAAGGTAGATGCTGGTATAATTTATTATTTCCTTTATCTTCAAAAATTATAATGACCCATCTTTTGATGTGCTTGCCCGTTACCATTGAATATGTGAGTAGGTGATAAATAAGTAAGGCTCTTTGAGCCTACGTGTAGTAGGTTGTGAGTGAAGTGGTCAGCAACCTCTCGTAGTCAGTGATAACGAGTGTAGACGTATTAGATGTATGCTAGATTCGTAGTCATTAGCATTTGATTTACTATGCCCCAGCTATTCAAGGAGCTGTGAGTGCCTCGTAGTTTTGTTGCAGAATCACGCCTGCCCACGCCTTTTGGTGAGTTCATCGTACACGGTTTTGAAGATGGGGTTTCAGGTAAGGAACATTTGGCATTATCGATGGGCGATTTGTCAGATGGCGAACCAGTTTTGACTAGAATTCACTCTGAATGCCTAACGGGAGACGCTCTATTTAGTATTCGCTGTGATTGTGGAGCCCAGCTTCAGGGGGCTTTAGAAAAAATTGCCGAGGAGGGGCGCGGGGTTTTACTGTATTTGCGTCAAGAAGGACGTGGAATAGGCTTACTGAATAAAATTCGAGCCTACAATCTTCAGGATAATGGGCTGGATACTGTTGAAGCCAATGAGAAGCTTGGTTTTGCCCCAGACATGCGTAAGTACGATATATGTAAATTAATGCTAGATCATCTTGGTGTAACAAGCCTGCGATTAATGACTAATAACCCTCTTAAAGTAGATGCTTTATCTGTGCAAGGGATTCGAGTTGTTGAACGAATACCTCATCAAGCCGGACAAAACCCACATAATGAGCGCTATTTAGCCACGAAGGTGTGGAAGTTAGGGCATTTGTATAATACTGTGTGACCGCTAATGTAGTTAAACTGTTGACACATTAACATTGGTGGTTCGAGGCTTTTCTATTCTTAGTCGATCGATCCTTTTCTTTATTGCATTGTATATGCCTTCAGCGTCCAGTGCACACTCTGCTAGTTGATCCTTATGGCTGGCCGCATCAATATAGCGATCAGGGATTCCCTGATTTACAACAGGAATATTGATGCCTTTCTTTTGCAGAAATTCATTTACAGCAGAGCCTGCGCCGCCTATGAGGCTACCTTCTTCAACGGTGACCAGTAGTTCATGACTAGCAGCTAGCTCAAGAATTAGCCTTTCATCCAGTGGTTTAATAAAGCGCATATCAGCCACTGTTGCATCTAGACACCTAGCAGCTTCCAAGGCTCCGGTAAGTAATGTACCAAAAGAAAGGATAGCGGTATGCTTACCATGTCTCTTAATTTCACCATTACCAATATTTAATGGAGAAAGGCTCATACTGATAGGAGCTCCAGGTCCTGTTCCTCTTGGATAACGAACTGAAGCAGGACCGTTATAAAGAAAACCAGTAGATAGTAGGCGGCGTGTTTCATTTTCATCAGACGGTGCCATCACCACCATGTTAGGAATGCAGCGAAGAAAAGCAATATCATAACAGCCCCCGTGAGTAGGTCCGTCTTCACCAACTAATCCTGCCCTGTCAATGGCAAACAATACATCCAGATTTTGAACAGCAACATCGTGCACTAATTGGTCATAAGCACGTTGAAGAAAGGTGGAGTATATAGCTACCACGGGCTTCATTTTTTCACAGGCCATACCTGCAGCAAGAGTAACAGCATGTTGCTCGGCAATTGCTACATCAAAGTAGCGATCAGGGTAGCGCTCTGCAAAATTAACAAGATCTGAGCCTTCACACATGGCAGGAGTAATGCCTAGCAAGCGTTGATCTTTGGCGGCCATATCACATAGCCACTGCCCAAAAATATTGCAGTACTTTAGTTTTTTTAGGGGGGGTGGTTTTTTCTTGGTACTTTCAGCAGGTCTAGGCTCCAGCTTGGTTATAGAGTGATAACCTATAGGATCCAACTCTGCTGGTGCAAATCCCTTTCCTTTCTGAGTAACAATATGAAGAAGCTGCGGCCCTTCCAAATCTCTCAAGTTTTTGAGAGTATGCATCAACATGGATAGATCGTGACCGTCTATTGGGCCAATATAATTAAAGCCCATTTCTTCAAACAATGTGCCTGGAATGATCATCCCTTTCATATGTTCTTCTGTACGTCTAGCCAACTCCGATGCAGCAGGAATGGCACTTAACACTTTTTTACTACCTTCTCGAAGATGGTGGTAGGTTTTGCTAGAAAGCACTCTAGCTAAATAATTGGAGAGTCCACCCACATTTTCGGAAATGGACATATCATTATCATTTAAAACAACCAACATGTTGGCTTTTAAATCTGCTGCATGATTAAGTGCTTCGTAGGCCATGCCTGCAGTCATAGCACCGTCACCAATGATGGCAACTGTGCGCCGGTCTTCTTTTTTAAGTTTGGCACTGATCGCCATACCCAGAACCGCACTAATTGAGGTGCTTGAATGACCTACACCGAAGGCATCATAAAGGCTTTCTGATCGTTTTGGAAAGGCAGCCAGACCGTCTTTTTGGCGCAAAGTAGGCATAAGTTCTCTGCGCTCTGTAAGAATTTTGTGGGGGTAAGCTTGGTGGCCAACATCCCAAACCAGCCTATCTTGAGGAGTGTTATAAATATAATGAAGAGCAATTGTTAGTTCAATCACTCCCAAGCCTGCACCAAAGTGCCCTCCGGTCTGGCCCACGGAGTATAGCAAAAACTCCCTAAGCTCTACGGCTAAACGGGGTAGATCCGATTCGCTTAAAGCACGAATCTGTTCAGGACGTTCCACTCGGTCAAGTAATGGAGTGGCGGGCCTTGTTTTGGGTATTTCGTGAAACATGTCATTAGGATGCCATAATAGAGCTGTGAAACTAAATAAAAGTGCACTAATTATACTTGAAGCTACGGAATTTGATATAGCTTTTAAGATTCTATACTCGTTTAAATTGAAGGTATGGTAGTCCTCTAGTAAGAACGCTCGACAATATACTTCGCTAATTGCTGAAGTGGGCCGGCCCTATTACCAAAGTCAGCCAAGGTGCTTATTGCAGATTCACTTAGTTCAATGGCAAACTGACGGGCCTCTTTTAACCCCATAATAGAAACGTAAGTTGGTTTATTTAGCGCCTCATCTGCCCCATTTTTTTTGCCCAGCGTTTGGGTGTCAGTAATCACATCAAGAATGTCATCTTGTACCTGAAAGGCAAGACCGACAGCAGAGGCATACTGATCCATCAGATGTAAATGCCAGTTTTCAATAGCAGTGCTGCTTAAAGCACCAACTCTAACGGAGGCTTTAATAAGAGCTCCTGTTTTGTGTTCATGCATCTGAATAAGTTGTTGTTGATTAAGCTTTAGCCCTACCGATGCTATATCCATAGCCTGCCCCCCCAGCATTCCCGCATATCCGGAAGCCACACTTATAGCTTGAACCTGTTGCAAGCGTTGAGTGTCAGAGATTGTACTGTCTGGGAACAGCTGACGGTTGCTTAATACTTCAAAAGCAAGAGTCTGCAAAGCATCACCAGCAAGAATGGCTGTTGCCTCATCGTATACTTTATGACAAGTCGGTTGCCCTCGCCTTAGGTCATCATCATCCATTGCTGGAAGGTCATCATGAACCAGTGAGTAGGCATGAATTAACTCAACGGCACAGGCAGCCGGATCAGCATTCACCAAGTCTCCACCAATGCATTCAAGTGCTGCGTAAGCAAAAATAGGACGAATACGTTTACCTCCATTTAAAACGCAATAACGCATGGCCTCAGAAAGCGTTTCGTTAACAGGGTTGCTACTTGGAAGAGTCATGCGTAACGCTTTATCTACTCTTGCGCTGCACCGGTCCATGTATGTCTTAAGATGCACTTTCGTCCTTTTCAGTCGATTGATCAAAGGGTTGTAATTGTAGCTCACCGTTTTTCCCAGATAATAACAACTGCACTTTCTGCTCAGCTTTTTCCAAAGCTTTTTGGCATTCAAGGGTTAATCGAATGCCTTTTTCAAAAGAGCTCAATGATTCTTCAAGGGACAGATCGCCGGACTCTATCTTCTGCACTAATGATTCTAGGTCGCTAAGAGATTTTTCAAATACAAAAGCACTCTTTTTTTTTGTAGTCATGGGCAAGCCTACACGATGCAATATTTTTTGGAGGAGAATAGTAAATAATCATAACACAGGTATGACAGGTGCTTTATTTATTGCTTGCAACACGTTTTCACTAAATGAGGCCTCTCTGGAAATATCTTTGAATATTTCTACGAATTGTCTTAAGAGTCTGAACAGCTTAAGAAGTTACACCCACAATCATTGAGTAGCGATGGCTGTATCCGCACCTTCACATATGGAGGTGACCCTATGTTCCTTGAAGATACGTGGTTGTTGGCGACTCTCATATCTCCGCATATTCAAAAGTAGTAGAAGATCAGAGCTAGCGCAGGCAACAGCGTAGCATCTTGAAAGATAATTGGTATAGTTGACATTTAATAACGAGGCGGATTCAAATCTGAAGTGCATCACTTGGCTAGGTAGAAAAAGGGCTAGCTGAAGGTAAGCACCTACCCTATTCTCCGGCAAGAGATGAAGTGAACTTCAAAACACCAGCCCTGATAATGGGTGAACACAGGGCTGCGTTAGCAGCTTAAGCAGTGATGCACTTGGAATTTGAATCTGCGCGACAAGGAAACGTCGTTATTCCATATTTGCTCTCATTAGCCTGTAGCAAAACTGCATTAGCGTATGCTTTGGGGCTTATTCTCAAGTTTTTTAGGGTCTGTATTAGCGGTTGCTTTACTATCATCGAGGGTAGGATGTTTTTGTACGTCATTCCAAACGTTGGAGTCCATTGTTCGATCTAAAAAGGGGAATTTACTCCGATCAAATACAGGCATGTGTCCTGTTTTGAGTTGTTGGCCGTAGTCTTGAAGAACCTGGAATGCATAACCTGACAGCAGGAGAATAACCACAAGATTAATCAATGCCATTAGACCCATAGCAAGGTCTGCAACAATCCATACAGAGTTAAGCGAACTTATTGAGCCCACAAAAACAAGCAGAACAACTGTTATCCGATACAGGCAAAGTAAGGCGGGACTGTTGCGCATAAATAACAGATTGGATTCACCGTAATAATAATTGGCGATTACTGAAGTAAAACCGAAAAAAATCACGGCTCCAGAAATAAAAATCTGACCCCAGTCGCCCACAATAGCCGCAACAGAAGCCTGAGTCAGCTGTATGCCATTTGGCATGCTGCCATGTTCTAGTTGGCCAGACAGCAGAATTATAGCTGCAGTTGCGGTACATATAACAATCGTATCAATGAAGACGCTGATCATAGATATAATACCCTGAGATGCCGGATGATGCGGCCAGGGCGTGGCTGTTGCAGCAGCGTTAGGCCCACTGCCCATGCCAGCTTCATTGGAAAATAAGCCTCTTTTTACCCCCTGCATTATCGCCAAGGAAACACTGTAGCCAAGCCCCCCTGCTGCAGCAGTTTTTAGGCCAAAGGCGCTATCTATAACCAAAGAAAATACTTCTGGAAGGCGATCAAAACTCATAACAACCACCACCATTGCCATCAACAGATAAGCTAGAGCCATTAGTGGTACAACCATTTCAGCAAATTGTGCGATAGACCGAATACCACGAAAAATAATCACTCCAGTGATGGCGGCCATAATCAATCCAACATGGATTTCCGTTAGGGAGCTGGTGGTTGCTAGCGCTGCAGCAACGGAGTTGGCGTGAACAGCATTAAAAATAAAACCAAATGAAACTAACAGCATGATGGAAAATAAAACACCTAGCCATCGCAGACCTAGCGCTTTTTCAATATAGTACGCCGGCCCACCTCTGAAAGTGCCGTCCTCGTTGTTGGTTTTGTATAGCTGAGCTAGGGTGTTTTCAACATAGCTGGAAGACATTCCCAATAGTGCAACAACCCACATCCAAAAAACAGCACCTGGGCCCCCAATGTATATAGCAATGGCCACTCCTGCAAGATTACCAGTTCCCACATGAGCAGCAAGACTGGTACAGAAAGCTTGAAATGAGGATATGTGTTTTTTATCGGTTTTCCGTGAACCTAAGACTATTTTCCAAGCATGAAAGAAATAGCGTACTTGGGCGAAGCGAGTTCTTATCGTGAAATAGATCCCGGCGCCCAACAACAAGTAAATCAGTAGATATTCCCATAGGGCTGATGTTGCGGTCTCAATTAGATGGCTCATAATCAGTCTCTTTAAAATGGTAAATAATGGCAGAATGCCTTGCGTACAAACTTTTTACATGTGCTGCATTTTTAAATGTCGTGGATTCAAAGCTGTAGTGCGTAATCTAACTAGGTCGAAAAGGGAGAGGCTGCTGAAGGTGAGATTCTACTCTTTTTCTCCGGTAGAAGTGATGACGGTATTTATCAGCAGCGAACCTGCTAGCAAAGATGTCAGATTTTTATCCTAAAGCGTAGCGGTTGCGGACAAAGTAAAATAACAGAAATTATAGGAGTGAGTAAGTCCTTGGTGAGCAGAAAGCTTGCAAGACATACAAATGCAAGAGTTATCGCCATAAATAGACGTAAAAAATGTCAGTGCTGCGGCAATAGTAGGTGATTGGGGGTGGCGAGAGCAATCAATAACCCCATGGTTTTAGGGGTGGCTATATAAAACTATCGTGCTAACTTAACGATTTTATCTGCAACACTATCAAGGTGAGTTATCCACATTAACTGTGGATAACCTTGTGATCATATTTGGGATAGTCGCTAGAAAGGTGCATAGCTGTGGGTGATTCAAAATGTGTATAGAAAAAATACAGAGTGACGAATTTCACTGCGAAAATCGGTTTCATATAACTTTATTGTGATATGTTTAGTTGCTTTATCGCTTTTTATTCTAGCTATCTGATGAATTTTGTAGGTCTTTATACGCTTATTTTATTGATTTCATGAGTTAGCGAAATTGTCTGTTTTTGACTTGGAAGATAGGGAGTAATAGTGGTAAATACTATCAACAACTCAAAGCTCAATCACGTGCTACCCGGAGGTTCATGGGCTGTGATCGTTTGTTTTCTACTACACCTTCAATGGTAACGGATAAAGGTAAATAATTTTTGAGGTTAAGATATGAATAAGATACAAGTTGCTCTGGTTCAAACATGCTCAAAGTTGAGTGTGGAGACTAATCTTTATCAAATTGGCCAATTATTAAATGAAAAGCTAATCGTTCACCCTGATGTATTGGTATTGCCTGAGTGTTTTGCCTCTATGGGTGGGGTTTTGGCTAATGTGGCAAAAGAAATAGCCCACATTAAACGATGGATGAGCGAGCAAGCCAGTAACTATAGTTGTTGGGTGGTAGGAGGCACTGTTCCATATTTGCATGAAAATGAAACAAAGTTTCGGGCTTCTTGTTTTGTATATGACCCGCAAGGTAATGAAAGAGCTCGTTATGATAAAATTCATCTATTTGATGCGAAAGTTGTTGACAGTAAAGGGCTGTATCAAGAATCAGACGAATACTTACCTGGAAATACACCTACGGTCATAATAATGGGCGACGTGCCATTTAGATGTTTAGGGTTAAGTGTTTGTTATGATCTTCGCTTCCCTGAATTATACAGAGCCTTGGTTGAGCTTGGGGCTAACATTCTTTGTGTTCCCTCGGCATTTACTCAAGTTACGGGTAAAGCGCACTGGGAGCCACTATTGAGAGCAAGAGCTATAGAAAATCAATGCATTGTAATAGCTGCGAACCAAGGAGGCTGGCACGCCGGTGATAGGGAAACTTGGGGGCATAGTATGATTATTTCTCCATGGGGGGAAATTCTTGCGGAAGCAGGAACTGAGCCAACGGTATTATCAGTTAATATTGATTTGTCGATGCTGTATGAGTTAAGGGCAACAATGCCCTGTTATGATCATAGAAGGTTGTAAAAGCCAATGGCTCAAAGAACACGTCTTTGGTTATCACCATTTCTTTAAATGTGTGGGGTTATTGACCTCCCTCACTCGTCTTATGGGGTTTGCCTACACATATCTTCAATGATAGCTGGGGTAACTGTGGAAGTGCTCTATGGTAAATTTATATTATCTCAAATAAATGATGAGTTTTCTTTCCAAGTTTGACTAAAAAGAATCTACCGTAAAGAGCCCGTTTAGCAGCAAAGCACTCAGGCAGATTCATATTATCTTCCATGCCATGAGCTTTGCCATTAAATAGTATTGCTTTTCGTTGTAAAGCATCTTTTATTTGCTTACCGGATAACACCACCTCCGCTGAAGCAAGTACTTGCGTTATGGTTTGGTTTGCTAGGTCGGCGTGTTTGATTGTTTTTGTAGGTAAACCATCTAGTTTCAACTGCTCTAAATCTTGCTCGGAAAGACTGTTTATATCACCAGAAAATAGTGCGTCAGTGATGCGATTTGCCGAATTTAGACCATTTTTGCCGTGCACCAGTTCGGTAACTTCTCTAGCTAAAATGCTTTGAGCCGATTTGCGTCCTTGAATCTCTGCATCAGATTTTTCAACTCTCTGAATGTAATCCATGCTAAGGAAAGTAAAAAAGCGAAGAAACTTATATACATCGGTGTCCGCAGTATTAATCCAAAACTGATAAAACGAATAAGGAGATGTTTTTGTGGGGTCCAGCCAGACTGCACCGTCTTCAGTTTTGCCAAATTTGGTACCATCTCCTTTAGTGACTAAAGGAACTGTCAACCCAAAAGCTTGTGATTTATTCTGACGACGGGTCAAGTCTATGCCGCCAACAATATTTCCCCATTGATCGCTGCCTCCAATCTGCAAGGTGCAACTATAGCGGCGATTTAGCTCCGAAAAATCCATTGCTTGCAACAATGCATAAGAAAACTCAGTGAAAGAAATGCCACATCCGTCTCGGTTTAAACGTTGCTGAACAGACTCTTTGCTGATCATGGAGTTGACAGAAAAATGCTTACCAACATCGCGTAAAAATTCTAATGCACCTAACTTACTGGTCCAGTCAAAATTGTTAACAACGATAGCTGAATTATCACCGCAATTGAAGTCGATAAACTGGTTGACCTGGGCGCAAATTTTATCAGACCACTCTGAAATAATATTTGGCTTATTTAGCTGTCGTTCTGTCATTTTAAAGCTAGGGTCACCAATCAGTCCTGTTGCACCGCCAACAAGGGCAATGGGTTTGTGCCCAGCCTTCTGGAAACGTGCCAGAACTATTAAAGGCACCAAATGACCAAGGTGCAGGCTATCTGCCGTAGGGTCAAAACCGCAATAAACTGTACGAGGTTGTTCACTGAGATGAGCGTCTAACTCAGCTGCAGACGTGGTCTGTGCAATGAGCTGGCGATCTTGAAGGTCTTGCAGTAGCTGATTTTGACTCTCTGACATGAAGTAACCTTATATTCGATATTATGGAAACACAGCAAGGCGATAAAAATACAAAAAAACTCTATGAATCACAGCGTAGATTTAAATCCGAAGTGCATCACGTCTAAGTTGGGCGGATTCAAATCTGAAGTGCATCACTTGACTAATTAGAAGAAAGGGCCGTCTGAAGGTAAGCTCCTACCCTTTTCTCCGGCAAGAGATGAAGTGATGACGATAACCTACCAACAACTAGCTTACGAACAACGATGCCAGATTTCCGCACGAAAGAAAAGCGGTTGCAGCCAAAGGGAGATAGCGGAGATCATTGGCACCTACCAGTCCAAGGTGAGCCGTGAGTTGGCAAGGAATACTGGCGAACGTGGATATAGGCAAGCACAAGGCCGAACAGATAGCCGGCGTACAGAGTCGGCTCGGGCGAGTAGAATGACTCCAAAAATGATCGAGGCGATTGAATCAAAGCTGCGTGTAGAATGGAGCCCAGAGCTGAATGATCAGGAACGACTGATTAGCTATGAAAGCATCTACCTACATATTTGGGCAAATAAGCATGCTGGCGGCGATCTTTACATGCATCTTCGTCGCTAGGGCAAGAAGTATGACAAGCGACGAAACGGCAAGTCAACGCGCGGCCAGATAAAGAACCGCGTCAGCATAGATGATCGCCCAGAGATCGTTGACGATAAATAGCGTATCGGAGGGGGAGACTGATACCGTCATTGGCAAAGGGCATAGCGGGGCTTTGGTAACTATCGTCTAGCGGGTCCCGAAGTACACGGTATCAGCCCAGGTGAACAGCAAAAGCGCAGCAGATGTGACCAAGACTACGATCAGCTTGCTCAACCCATTTAAGGATATTGTTCACACCATTATGGCTGACAACGGGAAAGAGTTTTCGTATCATGAGAAAATCAGCCAAGCATTATCGGCGGAGGTTTACTTTGTGCATCCCAACAGCTCTTGGGAGCTAGGATTAAATGAGAACACCAATGGCTTGCTACGACAATATTTCCCAAAGAATACAGACTTCAAGAAGTTCGGTCAGATAGAGATGAAGCTAGCATTGATGCGGCTTAATTCTCGACCAAGAAAAGATTTGAATTTCAAAATAATGGGTGAACACAGGGCAGCGTTAGCAGCTTAAGCTGTGATGCACTTGTAATTTGAATCCGCGTACTAAGTGCGACACCAAATTTAATAAAAACGATGAACTGCGATACCATTAGTTTTTTGCTCCATCACGAAGTAAAAACCTATGAAGTATCGACAGCTCACCGAGGGTGATAGATACTAAGCACGGAAATTGTTGAGGTAATCAGGAAGTCACGGATTCAGCTTAATGGTAAAGCTCTTGCTTTTATAATGTATTAGTTTTACTATCTGATTATGAGCTTCGATTGTTTGTAGCTATGATGATAAAGAAAAATAATCTGTTTGTTAGAGTTATAATTAAGGTGTGTTTCCGATTAATTTAGTTACTTATAATCAATATTATGAATAAGCGCATAGTAAGAGGTGTCACGCCTAGGAGTAACGCGAACAGCCTAAAACCATTTCCCAAAAAGCATATACTCATTATTGGTGGTATTGTTATTGCCGTTATAGGGTTGATGTTAACGCTATCATCAGAGGACGTACAACTCAAACACTCAGAAAAGTCTCTGATTATAGATGCTTACCAATTACCCAGCGAAGATAGTGTATTAACTGTTTCTTCAGATATCAAAAACATCAAAAAACAGAAGGTTAATAAGTCGTCTATTGACGCTGATACCAGTGATCTTACAAGTAAATTAGGTGAATGGCATATAGTAAAGATAAAAAACGGTGATAATCTCTCAACCATTTTCACTAAGCAAGGGTTGGGTTCTGATGTCGTTCATAGTATTGTGAGTACATCAAAATTAGGTAAGTTGCTTTCCAAAATACGTCCCCAAGAAATACTAGAATTTAGAATTAATAAGATTGGCGAGCTTACCCAGCTTCGTTATATTAAGTCAAAAGTAAAAAGTATATTCTTCAGTAAAACGAACTCTGGGTACAAGGCCGAACTTATTCGTCTTGAGCCGCAGACTCGTATTGCATATAGCCACGGTGAAATTGATAGCTCTCTCTTTGTAACTAGCCAAAGAATTGGTCTGCCTGACCGGTTGACGATGAAGCTAGCCATAATATTCGGTTGGGATATTGATTTTGTTCAGGATATTCGTAGTGGCGATAGTTTTAATTTGATCTATGAAGAAAAATATTTGAATGATGAAAAGCTGAGAGATGGTAACATCCTTGCCGCTACTTTTAGCAACCAAGGAAAAACCTACACTGCAGTTCGCTATACTGATAGCAAAGGCGAGGCTAGTTATTATACTCCTAGTGGGAAGAGTATGAAAAAAGCTTTCCTCAGAACACCTGTTGATTTCAGCAGAATTAGCTCACGATACAACCCTCACCGTCTTCACCCGGTATTTAAAACTAAACGTCCTCACCGAGGTGTTGATTATGCCGCTCCAACTAATACCCCTATAAAAGCAGCAGGTGATGGCAAGGTTAAATTTGCAGGGTGGCAGCGAGGCTATGGAAATGTGGTTTATATCCAACACCCAGGTAATATTGTGACGGTCTATGCCCATCAAAGAAGAATTCTTAAGGGATTGAAAAAAGGTCACCAGGTAAAGCAAGGGAAAATCATCGGTTATGTTGGGCAAACAGGTTGGGCTACCGGCCCTCATTTGCACTATGAGTTTCGCCTCAATGGTAGTCATAGAAATCCTGTGACCGTCAAGCTTCCGGATGCTTCGCCTATCAATAAACAGGAAATGGCTAGATTTAAAAAGAGTAGCCAGAAAATACTGGCTCACCTTGAATATGCATCAAAAACCCTACTAGCACAGAAGTAACGGAGTACTCTGTATCTGAAATAACTGTATTCTGCCTGCCTATAATTATGTTTGATATATATCCACTCCCCTTGAAAGTGTAGAGCTTTTAATTGCCCTTATTTATCCTTGATCACCTGCTGCTCGGTATTTTTTGCACTTCGTGGGATAGTCACTGCCGCACGCCACGATGCCGGCTTGCACGACTGATTCTATTTCCCTGCCCCGGCCACTGCGCCAAGAATTCAATAGACTTGTAGCCGTGAGCAACTCAAATTAAAGGAGTACACATGAGCAGGAGAGTAGTTCAAATACACGACGCGGCGATTGGTTGGAATTACCATCCGTCCGGTGCCACCCGTGCTAACGGGACACAACGTCCGGTACAGGTCAGCCGGGTAAATCCGATTTCCAGCTCATCTGCCGGTAGTTCCACAGTTGAACTGAATCATTATTATCAGAATTTACTGATGAATCTGTCGGCAGCTGGCTCTACAAGCCACCGGAGAGTTAGACCATCCCGGAAGTGTTCAACGCCTATCTGGAAGATAACACTGGCAAGGCTGTCATACACAAGGGCCCACGGCTGCACCCCTGTGCGGTGAAGTCAGGTGAGCCACTATTGGTGATGGCAAACTCGTAGAGTCATTGTGCTTAGCTCATTTACTGCCTACTCATACCGTTGATGGTACGGGTATGGAGCAGATACAACTTTACGCAAGAGAAGAATGCTATGGTTGAAAAATATATAGGCTTGATGTCTGGCACTAGTCTTGATGGTATGGATGCGGTGCTTATATCTATGGACAATAAGGTACCTAAGATTTTGTCACACCACTACACGCCAATGCCTGACGCTCTATGTCAACAGATTCTGGACTTATGCAGTAGCGGTAATAATGAGATTGAACGACTCGCGATAGTCGATCTGGATGTTGCTAGACTGTCAGCTATTACAGTGAACGAGCTCCTCAAACGCAGTGGAGAAATAGCAGCTAATATAAAAGCTATTGGTAGTCATGGTCAAACCATACGACATAAACCAGAAGTAGGTTATACCTTGCAGATTGGTGATCCTAGTTTAATTGCAGAGCTCACCGGTATCACCGTTGTTGCAGATTTTCGACGCAGAGACATGGCTGCAGGAGGTCAAGGCGCACCTCTAGTGTCTTCTTTTCATAATGCGGTTTTTGTTAGCGATGTTGAATCAAGAGTAATTGTTAATATTGGTGGTATCAGCAATATCTCAATTTTATCTGTAAATGGCAGTGGTATGACCACTGGATTTGATTGCGGTCCTGGTAATATGTTAATGGACTACTGGTGTCGTAAGCATAAAAATACTCACTTCGATAATAATGGTGCATGGGCGGCTTCTGTTGAGCATAATCAGGAATTACTTGATTCTATGATGAGTGAAAGCTTTTTTCATAGATTGCCGCCTAAGAGTACAGGCCGTGAGCTGTTCAATCCAGATTGGCTTGCCCTGCAATTAAAACCTTTTGCTAAGCTCTCGCCTGCCACGATTCAGGCAACTCTCTGCAATTTAACGGCCATGAGTATTGTCTCCGCTATTAGAGATCATGCTTCTAGTACACAGGCTGTGTTTGTTTGTGGTGGTGGTGCAAAAAACAATGAACTAATGAGGATTTTAAGCTTAGAGCTTGGCAGTATCAGGTTAGCTTCAACCAGTGAGCTGGGAGTTGATCCAGAGTTAGTGGAATCTTCTGCTTTTGCTTGGCTGGCTAGGCAGGCGCTACACGGTAAGCCGGGTAATCTTCCCGAGGGAACCGGTGCAAAAGGGATGAGAATACTGGGTGGAATTTATTCAAAATAGTCAGTATCACATCATTGGTTCAAGCTTGTTATATTGATATTCTTTTCCGTTGAATGTGTGGCTGTTAGCGCAGCCTCGTGAAATCACGAAGTCGGTGAGTGATAGTGATCAATAACCTTACACTTTAAAGGTTAATGGGATATTGCTTATATTCTCAGGGCTTAGGTTAAAACGGTTGCCAGAGAGGGGTCTTTCGTCTTGTCAGTGCGCAATTTATATTCTATTCTTGGAAGCTTATTTTCAGAGGCAGGAAATTAAGCATAATTATGGCATATAGAAAATTATTTTTTATACTGGTGGCTATTTTATCTTTTGAGGATAGTGTTCTTGCCTATGATAACAGGGTGGAGTTCTTGGCTGATAAAAAATCAAAATATTTTGATTTAGGAGGTGTGTTCCAGGAGCAGGCTCCTTTTCAGCCCTTAGTCATGAGTCAGAGTATGGGGGCTGAAGACTTTACAGTTGAAGCAGATGCTGATGCGTACATGGGCAAAGATAAAGAATATCCAAATGATAATATTTACTCCGAAACTTGGCTGGATGCACTCTGGGGGGGGTCGGTTAGGAATCGTCTTTGTTTAGGTATGTGGACATACCACGTTAATAGTAAAAACAAAGATGACAATAACTCCAATAATCAGTTACTTGGTGTTACCTATAATAGTTACTATTGTGGCACTTTTATAAATACTCATTTCGATAGGGTGTGGTCTTTGGGTGTTCAGAGGAGTTGGTATAAGCAACGATACGGTATTTTAGATGTTGATTTAGGGTATCGGATTGGGGTGCTATATGGATATAAAAAACACCTAACTCTATGTGGTACTCCTTTTTTTCCCTTGCTTCAAGTTGTCGCCGATTTTACTTATAAAAATATTGGTATTCAGCTTTCTTGGGCTGGGGTCGTAGGAACTATTGGTTTTTTAGTTGGGTTTTAGGAAGTCTGCGAATAAGCGCCTTATTTTATAGCTGAAATTGGTTTGATGGATTTTGATCTAAAAATTAGCAAGAGACCTCTGTATAACCAATGACTTTGGTCACGGTAATTGAACTTTCGAAGTTTTGTCAGCCATTACGAAGCTTCTAAGGTGTTGAACATCACATCATTTGTTTTATACACTGATTTTAGTGCTTCGGACTGATTTTTAACGTACCTATCCTGTATAACATGGTTTTGACACACCATAGAGCACCAAAAACTTAGTACCTTTACGAATGTTCGCAGCAATAGCGGCCAGCCCATAAATTGTCGCATTTTTGGCAAGGCCCATGAACCTAGTTCTGGCAAGTCCGTAGTGTTTTTTATCGGTGGCAAAATGACGCTCACCACCCGCCCGTGTTATGGCTATTTCTTTGTTACGAGTCCTATCTTCTTTCGATAGAGGCTTTCCTATGTAGCCCTTACGTTGAACTTGATCTTTAATACCTAGCTGCGCTAATTTCTATCGGGTCTGCTCAGAGCTGTACGCGGAATCCGCATACAGTTCCGTTTCACCCCTCAGTAGCAGGGTATCACGCTCCTAGAATCATGAACATTGCCAGGCGTTACGCTTTGCCTATGAATAAAGCCATCTTCATCGACACAGGTATGAACGGAAAAACCATAGGTGCTTTTTTTGTTACCACGACTGTCATTCTTAACGTACCAGCCCGCTTCAGGATCTTTTTTTGGTTTTCCGCTTTTGTCGTGGCCAGAACCTGATCGCGCTGCCTCTATCGGTGTAGCATCAATGATATTAATGCGACCTTCGCTCATTATGATGCTTTTGGCTTCAAGCTAACGATTAATCTCTGCCAATAATTGATCCCACAGACGATGTTCGACAAGTCTTGTTCGAAAGCGTCCCAAGGTGGAGGCTTCAGGAACTGCTCCACCAAGTTCAAGGTGACAAAATTTACAAAACAGAAGATCTCTATACCCAAAGCATTTCAAATTGCTACTAGGAAGCAGGTAAGCGAAGTCCCGTGAGCCTACGAGTAGTAGGTGGTCGCGCAGCCAACAACGTAGCAACTTGAAAGGCGACGGGTATATACAAGCACTGAGCCAACTGTACATCCATGTTCCAAACAATAAGGCTGGAAACAAGGTCAGTAGAGGATACCTGGGGCGACCGGTGTTATAGGCATAGATTGAGGATAATAACTTCTCAATCTCTGACCATTTCAGCAGCGCTTTTGTATCATCCAGACTACGAAGAATTGAATGATTTAGGTCGCTGGCTGAAACGAAGAGTTTGGGCTGTTTGTGAAGGATTTTGCATGCCGATATTTTACCAGAATATAATCGTCTTTGTTGAGTTATGCTGAGGTCTCAATATTATGTTCAACGCCTTGGCGAACTTCGTAAGGGCTGATAAAATCGGGAAAGTTAAATGACGGTCACTGAAGTCGTTGGTTATACTGGAGTCTCAGCAAATTATCATCACAGGTGTTTATTTTGCGTATTTTTATGTATAGCCGTTACCTTTGACGGTTCTAGTAGGCGGAAAACTAACGAAGCTTCTGAGCCTATGAGTAGTAGGTGATTGGGGTGTTAGATTCAAACTTTCAGTGGAAACTAGTGCCGATTATGATGCGTTTTGGGTTTGAATTGGTTTTTTGTATCTTTTTTGGGAGCGTCTTTAATGAGCATGTTCTCTGTTGATGATCATCAATGGATGGCCAAAGCTATCCGGCTGGCAGAAGTTGGGGGTTGGACTACCATGCCTAACCCTAAAGTCGGCTGTGTGATTGTCTGTAATGGAGAGGTTGTGGGTGCTGGTTGGCATGAGTGGGCTGGGGAAGCCCACGCTGAAATTCATGGATTAAATCAGGCGAGAGAGCGGGCAAGAGGTGCAACGGTATATGTGTCGCTGGAGCCATGTAGTCATTATGGCCGAACCCCACCCTGCGCTGAATCGCTAATAAAGGCCGGAGTAGCAAGAGTTATTTGCGCCATGAAAGACCCCAACCCTGCAGTGTCGGGCAAGGGTTTATTAATGCTAGAAAATGCAGGTATAGCCGTATCCTGTGGTTTGCTGGCAGAGGAAGCCTTGTCGTTGAATGAAGGTTTTGTTAAGCGTATGAAAACCGGAAGGCCGCGGGTAAGAGTTAAGCTAGGGATGAGTGTGGATGGGCGTACTGCTATGGCCAACGGAGAGTCTAGGTGGATTACCGGCTCTGATGCCCGCTCGGATGTACAGCGCTTGAGAGCTGCTAGTTGTGCTATTGTTTCTGGCGTTGGCTCAATCCTTGCTGATGACGCATCACTGACGGTACGGGAGCAAGAGTTAAGGCTGCCTAATGGCGGACTCGTTAGTAAAAGGCAACCGTTAAGAGTGGTGGTTGATTCTAAGTTACGAACACCGGCATTGGCAAAAGTGATCACTAGTAATGGTCGCTGCTTGATTGTGGCTACTGAGCAGGCAGATATAAACAAAAAACAAGCTTTACTGGCATCGGGGGCGGAAGTTCTTATTCAGGAAAATAATGTTGGGCAGGTTCGTCTTAAAAGTTTACTGGAAGAGCTTGGGCAAAGGGAGTGCAATGAAGTTCTGGTGGAAGCAGGTGCAACTCTGGCAGGCTCAATGTTGCAGGAAGGATTGCTAGATGAACTGATTATTTACATGGCTCCGGTGTTAATGGGATCCAGTGCGAAACCATTATTTGATCTACCATTCGCATCTATCGCCGATAAACAGGCTCTTGTAATTACTGATGTTCGTTCTGTGGGGCAAGACTGGCGTATTACCGCTCGACCTGCGTATCCGTAGCAGGTAATTCCGAACTAATTTAGCTATAGAAAGAGACCAGTTACCATTAAGTTGCGGGGTTGTTGACTGCTCTTATTAACCCAAACCCCATACAACCTGTAGGATCATGGGGGATTCGCTCTTTTGTCGCCTACCTCCTCCTCTATGTGAACGGGTATATTGTCTATGTGTTGTCTCTTTTTAACATCAGTGGACCTAACTTTCTTTTTTTGTAAAGTCACTGATTTTATTTTGGAGGTTTCAAAATTGTTTACAAACACTTTGTATAAAATTTATTTGTGTTGATGGTTAGTATTCTGCAATAGAAAAATAATCAATACCACGAGATGTACTGCGATAGATTAACTTTACTGGGTGCGAGTTTATTACGGATATACCTGTTACCATGACCCTAATTTACATCATCATATTTAGACGATTGAAATACCATGAATAAGGCGACAATGGTACTGCAAAATAAATATTGTCCAAAGATAGAGGCTCATATACATGGAAGCTGGTTGATTGGGCACCAAATTCCTTCACTTGTCGTCCTTGAGAAACTGCTGTCTGATGACAAGTTTACTACTCTCATCATGGTGGCAGGCGAGCCTTTTGCTTGGGACTCCAGGCTGTTATCTTTTTTAATGGCTTGCCAGCGGCTTTGTAACCAACATCGGTGTGCATTAGAGTTGAAAGGTATGCCTGGTGATGTGTCCAAGCTATTTCGGCTGGCCAATACTGTGCCAGCCCATCAAGCTACTTTAAAAGAGAAGACTAGTGGTCTTCAATTTTTACTTAAAGAAGTCGTGCATATCTACCAGGAAATTGTTGGTTTCTTGGAGTTTATTGGCGCTTTGACGCTTGCGTTTTTGCGTTGGTTGTCTGGTCGTGGATCTACCTGCTGGTCTGATATTCTGTCATTCTGTTATCAAGCAGGGCCATCAGCTTTGGCTATTATCACTATTCAGAGCGTTTTGATGGGGATGATACTAGCGTATCTCGGTATGGTTCAGTTGCAACAGTTCGGTGCTGAGGTTTACGTTTCTAATCTTGTAGCCCTTGGTATGGTGCGAGAGATGGGGGCGTTAATGACGGCAGTTATTATGTCCGGTCGCACTGGAGCTGCTTATGCTGCTCAGTTGGGTACCATGCAGGTCAACGAGGAGATTGATGCTTTGACGACACTTGGGATCCAGTCTATGGATTACCTGGTGCTTCCCAGAACGCTAGCTCTGGTGTTCTGCGTACCACTACTGTGTCTCTTTAGTAATATTCTGGGTATGCTTGGTGGCGGCCTAGTGGCCACTGGTATGGACATAACCTGGCGTATGTATCTTCAACAGTTAGCTGGCGCGATAACTGTAGGTGATATATTTACAGGAATATTTAAAAGTCTGGTGTTCGCTCAGTTGATAGCAGTGTCTGGTTGTCGGGCTGGGCTGGCTTGTGGGCGATCTTCAGCGGCTGTTGGTCATGCTACTACTTCTGCGGTGGTGACTGCCATTATATATTTGATTATTGCCGATGCCGGGTTGAATATATTATTTTATAAGATTGGCATATGACCATGAGTGATATTGTAATTGAGGCTCGTAACCTGACGATGAGGTATGGCCATAACCTGATTCAGTCCAACCTTAATTTTCAAATCAATCAGGGGGATATTTTTGTCATTATGGGGGGTAGCGGATGTGGTAAGAGCACGTTACTCAAGCATATGATTGGTCTTTATCAGCCGTCGGAAGGGGATATCCTGTTTCATGGGAAAAATTATTTTTCTGCGACTTTTCAGGAGCAATTGGATATGCGAAAAAGTTGGGGTGTTACCTACCAAGGAGGCGCTCTGTTAAGTGACTTGACCCTAGCCGAGAATGTAGCACTTCCTATTAAGCAGTATACAAAATTATCAACTCGAGAAACGGCAGAGCTGGTTTATTACAAGTTGGCTTTGGTGGGGTTGGCGGGCTATGAGAATTTTTATTCTTCTCAGATTAGTGGTGGCATGTGTAAGCGAGCTGGTCTTGCTAGGGCCATTGCCATTGATCCCAATGTGTTGTTTTTTGATGAGCCATCTGCCGGGTTAGACCCGCTTAGCTCTAGGAGAATGGATGATCTTATTCTCCAGTTGCGGGATTCAACCGGAGCCACTGTTGTGATTGTCACTCATGAATTAGCTAGTATTTTTGCCATTGGTACCAATGGCATTTTTTTGGATGCCCAGACAAAAACGCAGCTGGATACTGGGTCTCCTTTGACGCTGCTTCATCAAAGCCCTCATCATCTAGTTAGGGACTTTTTGTCTAGAGGTGAGTATTTAGAATAATAAGTGACGGTAAATATGAGTGCGAGGTATGAGAAAGTATGAGTAAAAAAACAGTCGCTGCTTCGGTTGGCCTGTTTGTTGTTTTGGTGGCTGTTATGACCATAGCCATAGTGCTATTTATAAGTGACAACAATTTTTCTCACAATGAAGCTCATAGGTACGAACTGGTGTTTGACAGTTCAATCAAGGGGTTGGATGTAGGTGCTTCTGTGACTCTTCGCGGAGTAAAAATCGGCGAAGTAATAAGTATAAAAACCATGCTGTATGATCAACATGTAAGGGTGTTGAATTCTGTGGTCGTGGATATTTATCCTGATACTGTTGTTCAGCAGAACAAGGATGACGAAACGGAATTGATAGATGAGTTGTTGGCTAATGGTCTAGCTGCCAAACTGGTGTTGCAGAGTATGCTGACTGGGATGTTGTATGTGGAAGTTGATTTTTTTGGTGGTGAACACATAACCCAGCCGGTTACAACTACATATGCCCAGATTCCCACTATTACTAATAATTTCGAAGAAATTATTAAAAAGCTGGAACATATCGATCTGGCTAATATGGCTGAACAACTAAATAAAATACTGGATAATGTGGCGAACCTAACTAATGATAACAAGCTGGATGATCTGGTGGTGAATGTCAGTAGTGCCTTTGTTGGTATGGAAAAAATGTCTAATGACATAAGCGATGGCGTAGGGATAATCAGTAAAGAGTTTGTGGCCATCTCCGACAGTATACAGTCGTTGAGTGGTCAATTGAATAAAGAATTGCCAGCAACGAATCAGCAATTGAAGGATACTATGGCGCAAATTCAGCAGTCCATACAGGTGATGGAAGATACACTAGCCAGTGATTCCCCGTTTATTTATCAATTAGAGAAAAGTTCAAGAGACATCAGTCGTACTTCCAGAGCTGTTAGAGGTCTGGCAGAGATGTTAGAAAATAATCCTAAGTCCATTTTATTTGGTAAGGAGGATATTAACTAATGATGGATAAACGGCTCTTTTTTATCATGTTTTTGGGCTTTGTTCTGTTTGTTCTTGGTGGCTGTGGCAGTGTGCCAAAATATAACTATTACACGCTCCAGAGTATCCCAAGGGAGGAGGTTGGTAGTAGATCAGTAATGCTATCGTCAAATATTAGTCTTGGATTAGAGCCAGTTATGATACCTGCGTGGCTAGATCAGAAGAATTTGACCTTCAGTGACGGTGCTGTTCGTTTAATTCGTCATGACTATGATCGTTGGATGGAGCCGCTGTCAGAGTTACTTACCCGAAATATGGTCCAAAACTTGAGATACCTAACAAAAAGCTCAGTTACTGGAGGTCCGTGGGTTAGGAGCGCCAGGCCTGAGATTATTATCACCGTTGAAATTAATTCTATTGCTGTTGTCAATGGAGTTCTTCGCGTTGATTCTTTCTGGAAGATTCATGGATCAGGCCGTGAGCATCAATTTGAGGTTGAAAAAGTCTATTTGGTGCCACTGGCCAGGCAAGGAGCAGGCTCTTTTGCAGTTGCTTTAAGTAAGTCATGGGGTGATATGGCAAAGGAAATAGGAGAGGCTCTTTAACGGAAAATCGGCACTCTATACTCATCGCCTTTGAAGTTGCTGCTTTTAGCTTCAAGCGACTCAATTCTATCCACTGCTCGTAATATCTCACCAACGCTCCACGCCTGAGCGATGCAACCTTTACCTGTAAAAGGTGGGTTGCCATCAAATATTTCACCAATGGTTCCAAGCCCATTTTCAGACAGACTGTCTACCAGCGACTCTAGGAATCGTCTAGCAGCATGTGCATCAGCATATACTCGAAGGTGTGCTGTTATGAACGGTCCTACAAGCCAGCCCCAGGAAGTGCCTTCATGGTAGGAGCTGTTACGTGATGATTGCTCGCCACAGTACCGACCTTTGAGCGCGGGAGAGTTCTTGGTAAGTAAGCGAAGTCCGCGGGATGTTAACAAAAGTTTGGAGCAGGCATCAACGATTGCCATCTGTTGTTTTGGTTGCAGTGGGCTGTCATGTAAGGAGACGGCAAGTAACTGGTTGGGACGCAGGGTATCTTCATTGCCATCGGGCCCGTCTAGCACATCAAAACAGTAATTTTTCTCATTATTCCAGAAGCGACTAAACCCAGTTAAAGCTTGAGCTGCCAATGTGTTGTAGGTGGCACTGGGATCGCCAAGAATTTTTGCAAATCGCTCGATTGTTCGAAGGGCGTTGTACCAAAGAGCATTTACCTCAACCGGTTTGCCAGTTCGCGGAGTGGTGTAGTGGCCATCAACTTTGGAGTCTATCCCGGTAAGCTGAACCTCTGGATCTCCACCTTGTAAAAGGCCGTCGGCTGGATCCACCTTTATTCCGTAACGAGTTCCTTGCACGTAGGCCTGAATGATTTCATCTAGTACTGGGAATAGTAATTTAAGTAAATCTTTGTCGTTTGTGGCGCTGTAATATTCTTGAACCGCATGAAAGTACCAAAGGGTTACGTCAATGGTATTGTATTGAGGTTCATCACAGGCATCTGAAAAGCGGTTTGGCAGCATTCCTTCGTTGATGAAGCGAGCGAATGTTTGCAGAATCTGAGTTGCGACCTCTGGACGACCGGTGACTAAAGTTAATCCAGATAATGAAATCATGGTGTCACGATCACGATCTTCAAGCCAGTGGTAACCAGATATAATGCTCATGCCGTTTGGTTGATCTGGGCAGGGTCGTGACACTATAAATTGATCAGCGGCTAGGGTTAAGCGTTCTATCCACGTTATTGGTGCTGGTGGCTCAATGGCAGAGACTTGGGGTGCTAAGGCGGATTTTTGGGGTGTTTTTCGAGCCGTATTGATTTGTTCCTTGGCTCTAAACTTGGTGAGTAGCGAGCCATCTCGCTGCCACCGTCTAGCAAGAGCTTCTATATCTGGAGTAACTTCTCCTTTAGTGCTTGCGGCAAAAACCAAGGTTTCACCTATAGAAAGAATGGAGCTAAATGTTGCTCCATGGACGTGGTCGTCGGTATTACGCATCCCTCTAGAGGTTTCTTCTGAAAGTAGGTAGTTTCGATAAATATCTGTGGCCCCCTTAATATCCCCGGAGGAGATGCCTAGATGAAGAGGTGGGGAGTCTTCGTCTCCCCAGATGATTTCCGCTTTGGAGCCATGGGCATTAACAGAAATAGGTACATTGACGTGACCAGTGTTATGAAACGCTCGATTATTCACTACGACACTGGCTGTGAGCAAAATAGGATCGTACGCGGTGACTAAGGTATAAGATACATACGTGGTGTTTTCACCATCCTCCATCCAGACACGCTTATCGATAAGTGCAGTATCACACATATAACGCCAGCAAGGGATCGAGCCTTGGAGCTCGAATGCTTCAATTAGGTAATGTCCTTTTGGTTCAATCGATCCGTCTGACCATCTATTGCATGCTAATTTATAAGATTTATCGTTACTTTGTAGAGTCTCATCTAGCTTTACTAACGTGACACGTCGCTTAGTAGGAGGTTTGGTGGAGGCAACTAGTAAGCCGTGGTAGCCGCGAGAGATAGAACCAGCAATTGTACCGGAGCCGTAGCCTCCTATTCCGTTTGTTACTAGCCATTCTCTGGTTTCAGCAAGATTAAGGTTGCTGACTTCAGACCGTCCAAAGCGTAGTGGTAGTAAGGCTTCAGAGCGTACGATATTTCTTTTGTTTTGCAAAGTAGATGGGCTTAGGATGTGCATCTATCAGGCTCCTTTTTAACTCAGATAATCTGCGCTCTTACGTACTGGTAGGAGACGTAAGTGGCTGTTCTTGTGCCATTACTAGATAGTGTCAACTGGTTGCCGCGTAGCAACATCAAATCCTTTGGGTATATAAACGATGAAGGTTAGAATTTTAGCAAGAGGAAGGGAGTCTCGCAAATGCTAACATAAGGTTCTGGCTGCTGTAATCGGTCTATCGTATATGTTCTCTATCTGTGTATTTTGTGTTGTAGTTTATAGCTCTGGTATTTGTTGCTCATAAAAAATCATAGTCTTTAATAGTGCTGATGTAAGTGCTGTATCTGCAGAGAGTTGAGAAGCTTTTCGGGGTATAGTCTGTCACCACTGAAAGTGTGAGCCGGTGGCAAGTGAGCGAAGTTCCAAGAGGTGCTGGGTGAGTGAGGTTGTTCGATAGCCTCAGCTACCAAGGGGGCGTATGACTGAAAACTTTGGGGTTCGAGCGGTGAATCTGCTTGCTTGTAGTCTTGATCATGTGAAGTCTGGAGGGTTTTGCATAGAACATGCTATTTTTAGCTTGGCAGGTTGTGTCTGTTTGAGATTTTATATTAACGGGATGGATACTTACGGTCGCGAATTATTTATGTAGATAGACGTAGGTGTAGACAATGGGTTTGAGTCTTCACACTGGTATTGCCACTAACGAGATATACCTTTTAGGTGGTCTCTCGTTAGTGGGCTTTATATGTATTGGTCCTCTTATCCCTTATAGAGGCACAACTTTATTAGCGCACGGTCCTTTTTGCCCTTGGCCGACTTCGAATTCAACTGGCTGACCATCATTAAGAGTTGCAAAGCCTCCGTCACTCTGGATTTCGGAGTGATGTACAAAAAGGTCTTTGCCTCCATCCTCAGGTGTGATGAAACCAAAACCCTTTTCGGGATTGAACCATTTAACTGTGCCTTTACTCATTTTATATACTCAATGTATTGGTGAAAGGTATTAAATTCATATTCGAATTCACCGATTCGAACACAAATAGAAAACTGGGCAGAAGTAGACATATAAAGCCTCATCAACCAGAAAAGAAGTGATAATAACGAATAACTTGTGTATATGCAACAACTCATTGCATTTCTGGGTCGGAAAACTTGTAATATCTAGTAAAGCCAAATATTAGCTCCATACTCCCACAAGAGGAGATACACGTAAAATGGACTGGAAAGGCAGCTGTAGTTTTTATCTATGTACAAAATAAAAAAACTTGAAACCTTTGATTTCTAAGGAGTAATTGGTGCGAGATGACTCTCTCGTAAGGTAGTTTATGCTCATTCTCCTTGAATGTGGGGTTGACTGCTATCTCACCCCCCACATGTAGGCCATGGAGCTGCGCTAGTTTGTCGCCTTCCCATATTTTAAATGGAGCTGGGTATGTGCTGTCTATTATTTCAGGATAGGTTACCTTATGCAGTAGTCAGTCCCGTTGAACCAGCTACCATTGCCGGTGCGGGGTTGTTGATATATCCTCTCTACCAAATCGCCTACTACTCATAGGTTTATAGGGGCTTCGTTCATTTGTGGCCTACTAATACTTTCATCGTAACTGCTATATGAATAGTAAATTTTGGGTTTGCCAAAAATCAACTTCCTTCGGGGGTAGTGTCTTGAATTATATAAAAAAATACGTTGTTTTTTGTTTTTTTATTGTATCTCTTTCCTGTTCGGCTTTAGGTAAGAGGCTCGTGGATACTAGCAAGTTGCCAGCGCAAGAAAATCGAGAGGTATTGCGGCTTGGCATGATGAATTTAATGGCTGGAGGCGCTATTAAGTTGGCTATGGATAAGGGCTTTTTTGAAGAGGTTGACTTAAAAATCCTGTCATTTAGCTCTGCACAACATGTAGCCACGGCTATAGCATCTGGAGATGTGGATATTGGCCTGAGCGGTTTAACTGCCGCTGTGTATAACTTGGCTGGGAAAGAGAAGTTGAAAATCATTGCGGGGGTATCCAGCGAGACGGATAACTGGCCTGGTGTTGCTTATGTTGTGTCGAATGCAGCATGGAACAAGGGAATTCGTAAACCTTCTCAATTACAAAATGTTAGCTTGGGTATTACAGAGAAAGGCTCCACCTTCCACTATATGGCAGGTTTGTTGGCCGACAAATATGGTTTTTCGTTGGAAGAAAAAATTAAGCTGGTGCCTCTGGCAACTCTACCAGCATTACGAGCTGCGTTGGCTACATCTCAGGTAGACAGCGCTATCCTTCCCAGTATAATTGCTCATAAGTTGGAAGAGGACAAAGCTGGGCGTATTATTGGCTATGTGGGTAATGAAACGCCTTGGCAGGTGACTGGTGTTTTTGCATCAACCAAGGTGCTGAAAGAAAATCCGAACTTAGTGAAAAAGTATCTTGCTGGCTTCTTGAAAGGCTGTAAATATTATCACCGCATATTTAATACAGAGAAACCTGAGCTATATGCAACTAAAGAAATGTTATCCAAATGGCCAGAAAGAGAAAGTTCAGCTACCGTTATCTCTTCGTTTATAAAGCCAGTGTTGGATCCGGTTCTCGTTAGTAGATTTCCAATTTATATAAAGGCTGATGGAGTGGTTGATAAAAATAGTATTCAGCATCAAGTGGATTGGTATAAGAGCAGAGGTATGGTTGATAAGAGGGTAACCGTTGACAAGGTGCTTACTTTGAATCTTATAGACCCATAGTAATAGGCTATTTCCGCTACCCCTTGTAGGCGTAAGGGTATGAACTACTCTACTTATCCTAGCAGGTTACTATTCTTAGGTTCATGGAGGGGCTCGTTCACATCTTCAATGGTAGCTGGTACATAAGAGGTTTTTTGTAAATAGTCATGGGCTAAAAATGCTTGATATTAAAGATCTGTCATTTAGTTACGCGGGGCAGGAAATAATCAAAACAATAAGTTTTAGCGTTGATGAAAATGTTTGCGTTGCCATTCTTGGGCCATCTGGATGTGGTAAAACAACCGTACTAAAATTGATAGCGGGTTTATTAATGCCTTGCTCTGGTGTGCTCGTTAATAAATTCCGTAGAGAAGAGACTGGTTTTGTGTTTCAAGATTTCTGTTTATTGCCATGGCGAACCGTAAAAGAAAATGTTGCTCTTGTATTGCATGACAAAAAGATGAGTGCTGTCGATAAAAATCAACGCATTGATCATGCTCTTGTTATTACGGGCTTGGATGATTTTGCGGAAAAATACCCTTATGAGCTGTCAGGGGGGATGCAGCAGCGTACTGGTTTAGCGAGAGCGCTTGCAGTTCAGCCTTCACTGTTGTTAATGGATGAGCCTTTTTCTAATGTGGATGGTCAAACAAGGGGGTTGCTTGTTGAGGAATTTCGGGAGATTGCTAGTACCGTACCTATGACCATAGTTATGGTAACGCATAATATTGACGATGTTTTAGATTTAGCTGATCAGGTGATGCTTTTTTCTGGGCAGCCTGCCTCTATTATGGAAAGGCTGGATATCAAAGGCTATTTGCAGGATATTGGGCGCGAAGCTCTGAGGCAGCTAATATGGGAGAAATTACGAAGTCAGGTTAAATATAATGATTGTGTTGGTACGAGGCATGCGTGACTGGTTGAAAAGCATCTTGGTATCAGCAATGAGTTTATTGACGGGCCTGTTGCTTTGGCAATATTGTTTGTCAAATGGTAATGATGTTGGTTTGATGCCGTCACCCTCCGCTATTTTTTCGGCATTGCAGGAGCTGATACATTCCGGCGAGCTGTGGCTTCATGCTACGGCTTCTATAAAAAGACTCGTGCCAGGATGGATTTCTGGTGTTTGTATTGGTTGGTTTACAGGAGTGCTAATTGGGATCTCAGTGACTGCGTTTAGGCTGGTTGCTCCTTGGTTAGTGCTTTTGTTTCCAGTGCCCAAAATAGCACTTTTTCCTGCATTTATTCTTTTTTTGGGCATTGGCGAATCGGCTCGTATTTCCATAGTATTTGTGGGTGTTTTTTTTCCTGTGGTTTATTGCGTGTGGCAATCAGTACTATCTGTACCAGCGTCTCTTATTGATATGGGTAAAAGCTTTGGACTTTCTCCTTTTAGTATTGTCTGGAGAATTATTATTCCAGGCAGCCTTCCAGGTGTGTTTCTGTCTTGTAGGTTGACAATAGCGATAGCTTTAATCCTTCTGTTAGCAGCCGAAATGCTAGGGGCTAATGAAGGTCTTGGGGCTTTTATTGTGGGGGCAGGCTCAATGGCTATGCTGGATCAACTGTTTGCTGGGGTAACAGTTCTCTCGTTTTTTTCTTTATTTATGTTTTGCGTGCTGGGTTTATTGGAAAAATATTATGTACATTGGAGTGGCTCTGCTCGCCTCTGGTGATGAGAGGTGCTACTACCAGCTTTGTTGTCAACTTTTGCTCACCACAGTCACATGATACCTCTAAGCTTCTGTGGTCTTGTTTACTTGCCGTGGCGTAGCAACTCTAAATCCTCCGGGTATATGTCCATTCCCTAATTATGGTGTGCGGTTGTGGATTGCTCTCGTTCACTCTCTTCACCCACTATGTATAATCTTTGCTCTTTTGTCGCCTACTTGTACCTTTAATAGCCTTGGTATAGAAAGTTAAATTTGAATAAATCACCACGATGGATTGCACGATGAATGGAAAAATGAGTCCGATTATTGGTCATAGGGGGGTGGCAGGCCTAGCGCCGGAGAATACAATAGCAGGTATTAGGAAAGCTGTTGAGATGGGGCTTAAATGGATTGAGCTGGATGTAACATTGCTAGGTGATGGCACTCCTGTGATGTTCCATGACGCGAAGCTGAAGCGTACGACTAATGGGCATGGTTATATTAACAGCATTACTGCCCATGAAGCTAATAGGCTTGACGCTGGCAGTTGGTTTTCTGACATTTATGCTGGAGAGAAAATACCTTCTTTTGCCAGTTCTTTGGAGCATGTTAAAACAACTGGGTTAGGATTAAATCTTGAGATAAAGCCTAATCGTTGTGATCAAGCTTTACTGGTAAAAAAAGTAAATGACGTATTACAGCAGACAGAATTTCCTGTCAGTCAGCTAATTGTGTCAAGTTTTAACATAGATACGTTAATTTTACTCGGAGGTTATAGCTCACAAAGGTGTGCTTGTTTATTTGAGCGATTACCTCGCAACTGGCGAGTAACAGCTGAGCATGTGAATGCAGTAAATATTCACCTAAATGGTAACAATCTATCAGAGAAGACAGTGCATATGGTTAAAGAGGCTGGTTATGGGGTATATTGCTATACGGTCAATAAGCTAGGGCAGGCTAAAGTGTTATTTAACTGGGGTGTTGACGGTGTGTTTTCAGACTATCCAGATCACCTCATTAGTGACGAAACCTCAGGACTGGGATCACAGTAATCAGAGATGAAAGAAAGCGGTAAGGATGTAGGCAGTTCCGTAAGCCAAAATTGCGGTCAAGCTTTGGGATACCACTCGCTTTTTTATGGCGAAACTCCAAGCCTGTTTTTTGCTGCTATGTTCGGGTTGTATTTGGCGTGGGCGGAGAGTGCAGAAAATAGTTTCACCATCCGCATCTTTAATTATCACTGGTATAACACTCTTCTCGATACTCTAGGGTATATGGCTCGGTGATACCTAGTCACATTGCACCCGTTTCTCGTAAGTATTTAAATAACTTATGGGATGCTTTAGATGTTTTTCCCTGTTCTGCTGCTTTGCAGGCATTTCTTACCAGCTGTCTAATATGTTGGCGATCAGTACATGGATATTTAGTCAGATATTCGCTTAATGCTGTCTGATCATTGTTTATAAGTCGGTCTCGCCAACGTTCAAGTTGATGAAATCGTCGGTTATATTCGATACTGGAGCTATCCAGTTGATTTAAGAGTTCTGTAATGGGGCCTGTATCCTGAGTCTGCATGAGCTTGCCAATAAAGGAAAGGTGCCGTTTTCTGGCATTATGGCTTGTGATACGCTTACTCTCATTCAAAGCTTCCTTTAAACGCTCGTTTAATGGGAGTTTTTCGAGCAGTGATGGCTTCATCTCCATTAAACGGGCACCTATATCTCTCAAGGCATGTTTTTCTCGTTTAATTTCTGACTTGCTGATATATTCTATTGCATTACTCTTTAGAGGGTCGTGTGACTGACTGGGTTCACTGGAAGACATGATAGCTACTTCTGCAAAGGAGTGGGTAATTATATACCCATTTTCATTGAAAGAGTGAGGTTGTTGACCGATATCATTCACCTCATTCACCGATTATTCGTAGATTTTGTGGATTCGCTCGTTTGTCACCTGCTTACACCCTTCAATGGCTATGCGTGCGGAGCTGCGAAGAAAGTAGTGCGTTGTGAAGCCCCTATGAGCCACTTACTCTTATTAACTTTTGGTATGCAAGTTTAAACCTTGGATCAGAGGACTGCCCCATGAGCAACATCCCATCAGAGTTACTTTACTTTCATTCACACGAATGGGTTCGAGTGGAAGATGATGATAGCGTTACAATAGGTCTCACTGAGCATGCTCAAGAAGCGCTAGGAGATGTGGTTTTTGTGGAGCTACCAAGTACAGAAATAACCTATAAGGCGGGTGACTACGCAGGTGTTGTAGAGTCAGTAAAAGCTGCTTCAGATGTCTATTCCCCGCTTACCGGAGATATTATTAAAGTAAATGAAGAGCTTGTAAGTACCCCGGAAATAATCAACAGCGACCCTTACCATAACGGGTGGTTTTTTAAAATGAAATTATCTGCGCCCAGTGAATTAACAGATTTAATGGACGCAAAAGCTTACGCAAAATACGTTGAGCAGAGCGTTTAGGTTTTAGTGTACAAAGTTTGTAAGCTGCCGTCTTTGTGTTATCTCATATTTGCCCTAGGTGTTTGTTATCATTGAAGGTGTGATGAGGTTATAAACGAGTTGGACTTCGTTAGTATGCGAGTGGTGAGAGGGAGTGGTCAGACCCTTTCGCACGGTGGAGATGTTATGCATGACGTGAGCGAGGCCATAGTATCTTAGGAGTGCTAAGTGACTGTGGTTAGCGAACGTTGATAACAAGTAGCGAGTTCAAATGCTACAGGTATACAATGCTGAGTGTCTAGCACTGGAGTCTAGTACTTAGATTTTTAGTGCTATTCGTGACAATCTTGTTTGTTAACATTTTGATTTCAGAGAGCTTTTCTTGCTTTTCGTTATCATTTAAATCTACAAATTTACCATTTGAATGTCTGATTCTGACGCGTTTGTTTTTATAAATGACTATTATATTCTTCTGCAATGTTTGGCAATAATTGGAGGTCTGTGGCCTACCGTTCTTTGTAGACTCAGAGCCTGCAAGGCGTTTTGGTTTTGGATAAAAGTAAATAATATTTCCGGTGTTTTCTTAATAGTGCTAGCGCTAACCATGGCCGGTGGTGCTGATGAGTACTGAATAACTCCTTGATTATTTTGCCATTTATAAATACCTTCAGCGCTAATAATACTTGGGGCAAATAATAATAGAATAATTATTGTTTTCATGATCAGTCATCCATGTTGATTCTTTATTTGTAACAAATTCTAGAGATTTTAGAAAACATTTGTTTTGTATATTGTTGAAATATTTTTAACTAGAGGCCTGCGAACAAGTTTCTTATTTTGTTATCTTAACTGATCTGGTTGACTTTTATTCCTATTTATACCAGTTATCATCAAAGGTGTGAGCAGGTGAAAAACTAGCTAATCCTCATCATTCTAAGGCTAATTGTTCGCCGAGCAGTTAAAGAGGCATATTTATTAGCTGCTACAGTGGTGCACTATCGAAGTTATTTATACAAAATAGTAAAAACTACCACTTGCGATAATTATTTGTAAGTTGCAGAGCATGAGATTATCTCCAAAGACCTAGAAGTAATTATTTACTTGTTCATCTATATTTTCCATGGCCGCTAGGTGTCAATAAAAAGACAAGTAGTTTGATTAGGTGGCTGCTGATTTCAAATCAGTAATCGGTTAATAAATACAGTACGTTATGGGTTAATTAAACAATAATCTTCGAAAGGCTAGAAGCTATCGACAACTAAATTAACTATTTATTAGGGTTGTAAGTGGGCATGGTTGCAGCATAATTAAATTGCATTTATGATTTTAAAGTGTGCGACGAATGAATAAATATTTTTTAAATATATCTTTATGAGACCTCAGCATAACTCAACAAAGACGATTATATTCTGGTAAAATATCGGCATGCAAAAATCCTTCACAACACAACCCAAACTCTTCGTTTCAGCCAGCGACCTAAATCATCCAATTCTTCGTAGTTTGGATGATACAAAAGCGCTGCTGAAATGGTCAGAGATTGAGAAGTTATTATGCTCAATCTACGCCTCTAACACCGGTCGCCCCAGCTATCCTCTGCTCGAGCCTTATTGCTTGGAACATGGTCTCGCTTATCCGATGTACAGCTGGCTCAGTGCTTGTATATACCCGTCGCCTTTCAAGTTGCCACGTTGTTGGCTGCGTTCGCTCACCCCTATCACCTACTACTCGTAGGCTCACAGGGCTTCGCTTACTTGCTGCCTAGTAGCAATTTGAAATGCTTTGGGTATAGAGATCTTCTGTTTTGTAAAATTTGTCACCCTGAACTTGGTGGCGCAGTTCCTGAAGCCTCCACCTTGGGACGCTTTCGAACACGACTTGTCGAACATCGTCTGTGGGGTCAATTAATGGCAGAGATTAATCGTCAGCTTGAAGCCAAAAACATCATAATGAGCGAAGGTCGCATTAATATCATTGATGCTACACCGATAGATGCAGCGCGATCAGGTTTGGGCCACGACAAAAGAGGAAAACTGACAAAAGATCGCTGAAGCGAGCTGGCACGTTAAGAATGACAGTCGTGGTAACAAAAAAAGCAGCTATGGTTTTTCCGTTCATACCGGTGTCGATGAAGATGGCTTTATTCATAGGCAAAGCGTAACGCCTGGTAATGTTCATGATTTGATGTTCAACGCCTTAGAAATCTTCGTAATGGCTGACAAAACTTGGAAAATTCAATTATCGTGACCAAAGTCGTTGGTTATACTGAGGTCTCTCTATAAAAGTAATATGCTATTTCTTATCAATGATTAAAGGCATTGTTGATGAATAGCGCATTTGTTTTACATGACTTTTAGTCAAAATATACGGTTAGTTGAAAAGTAGCGTCTATGCTTAAGGGAAAGCTACCTCTATATCATATTTTGAATATCAAAACTTGGCATTAACGTCTTTGCTTTGATTAGGAAACTATCATGTCTAACGAGTTACTTGAGTTAAAAAACCTCGGAAAAACATCAGTTCAATGGCTTAACGCTGTAGGAATACGAACTTTTGAACAGCTTCGTAATACTGGTTCTGCTGCAACTTACTATAAGGTTTGTGAGAGAGGGTTTAAAGCGTCAAAGGTTTTGCTTTATGCTCTTGAAGGTGCCCTGAATGACACGCACTGGAATGACTTTACCAAAGGTGAGAAAGCTCGTCTTTTACAAAAAGTTAGTTCTCTAGAAAAGCATACTGAAATTTAATTTTGCTCATACTTGCGGTGATGAGGCTACTATCTCTTAAAATGAACCATTTGGATTTAGCTAATTGTAGCTTTTTTAGCGCATAAATATTACAAATATTCAACCCCATTCGGCTTGTTGAAATCTACGAATAGATAGAAAATATCTATATCTGTGAGCTTGAATAATAAAGTTATCAAGATGGCAGAGAAGCGTGGAAAGCAGGTTGCAGTGATAGAAAAAGCTAGTTGTGCGCCAGTGATAGCATTTCCCATTCCAAAATCAGTCAACTTGATCGCTTCAGATATACAGTCAGATCTAAAAATCGAGATACACTAGAAGCCTAAAGAATAGTTATTTAATGACTTTCTGTGCTCTATTAAGCACAATACTGTGGCCAAAGAACTGAGGAATATACCTGTTACCCTTGAAGGTGTGGGTAGGCGATAATCGAGCGAAGCCCTGTGAGTCTAAGAGTACCAGGTAATTGGGGTGAGTGAGAGCATTTCACAATCTCACATTTTCAAGTGGGATATGAGTATGCAACATAACATGCTTCATAAGTCTTAACCTCTGGATACATATGCCTATCTCAAACAATAGCCTGAACCTTACTCTTGTTAAAAGGGCTACACTTTTTTTATTGCCTATAGGCATAGTTCTGTGGGTAATTCCCTGTGAAAAAATACCGTTTCTGTGGCTGAATAGTAGGCTGGTGGAATGGGCAGGGGTTACTTTTTGGGCGCTGCTTACGAATCTAGGAGACGGTTTCTTTTTATTTCCTTTGGCTATGCTTCTGGTCAAGAATAATCCAAAGAGACAGCAAGCCCTGATTATAACTATTATTCTGGCTGCTCTGGTGCTCAACGCAGGTAAGTATATTGTAGATACCACTAGGCCCTTGGGGGTTTTTGGTGATAAACTGGTTACCGTTGTAGGGCCTGAAGTAAAAAGTCATAGCATGCCTTCTGGTCATGCAGGAACTATCTTTATATTGGCTGGGCTAACAATACTGTTTGCGAACAAATGGGTAGCTCTGCTGGTTTTGGGGCTGTCTACCCTTATTGCTTTGTCTAGAGTGGCTGTGGGGGCTCATTTTCTCGTTGATGTTGTTGCAGGCGCATGGATAGGATTAGTCTGCGCATCGGTGGGTGAGATGCTTTCAAAAAGGTGTGAGGTAGGCTTTCTGATCCGTGCTTTTTTTGTTTTCCTTGGCTTTATCCCTGCTTTTTTACTACCTTTTTATGATAACGGGTTCCAAGACATTGTCTTCGTTCAGATATTACAATATATTCTTGCAGTGCTCTCTCTCATACTATCTGTTGCAGAGCTTAATACCCTGGTCAGAGATTACTCTGCTAAACGCAAAGAAAAGACCTAATGAATGAAAAGATTCCACCCTGCGATAGAAGGAAGGCTTTGTGTCTGACCACAGCAACTCCGTATTAGGAATGCTTCTTAAAAAGTATAAATGTTTGATTGTTATTGGTATCAGGTTTGGTATTGTGGGTGCCAGTGGCTTTCTTGTAGATATGGGCGTTTACACACTGCTCTTTATTGTTTTTGGAGTTCCTCACTTGATAGCCAGAGGAAGTTCATACTGGGTTTCCGCAAGTTGGAACTGGTTCTGGAATAGGAACTTCACATTTTCACATATAGATAAGCCCAGAAAGTTAGCGCAGTGGATAAAATATCTGGGGATGTGTATGGTAAGTTTCGTGCCAAACTGGGGTACGTACTATCTGTTAACAACGCATGTTCAATTTTTCTATGAATATAAACAACTAGCATTAATAGCTGGTGTAGGGCTTGGTATGCTATTCAACTTTACCATTGCATCATTGTTTATTTTTCCTGGCAAGGTTATCTCTACGACCGGGGAGGACTAATATGAAAGTAGATACTATGCGGACAATAGACCGTTACGTCGGCATCCCTCTCTGTTTTATTATTAGTGTTTTTTTTAAGCTAAAAGAAATATTTTTTAGGCCAAAGGCAATAAAGCCTAAAAGAGTGCTTTTTATTGAGTTGTCAGAAATGGGTAGTGCGATACTTGTTGATCCAGCTATGCGCTGGTTGAAATCTCAGGGTTGTGAATTATATTTTGTTATTTTTAAAGATAATGCCGTCAGCCTAAATCTGTTGAATACCATACCACCTGAAAATATCTATACTATTCGTCCTATTAACCTTGTTACCTTAACCATTGATATTTTAAAGTTTCTACTATGGTGTCGAAGAAAGCGTCTGGATACTGTTGTAGATCTTGAGCTGTTTTCCCGTATAACCTCTATATTGAGTCGAACTAGTGGAGCAGTGAATCGGGTTGGCTTTGACTCTGTCCATGAAGAAGGGTTGTATAGAGGTAAGTATCTGACCCACCCAGTAATGTATAACCCACACTTGCATATTTCAAAAAACTTTATGGTGCTGGCAAAAGCTACTCTTGCAGCGGGTGGGCAACCATACCAACGCATTAGAATTAATGATGAAGAGGTCAGTCTAGCACGTGCCGAGGTTAGCAAAGAGTCGCAGCAAGAGGTGATTAATAAGGTTAGAGCATTACACTCTGACTATAAGTCTGGTAAGCAACGTTTAATGTTGGTTAATCCTAATGCCAGCGATTTATTACCTCAGCGTCGTTGGATGGCGGATAGATTTGCTGAGGTTATAGGCAAGGTGCTGACTGACTACGCAGATATTCTGGTTGTTATTACCGGATCCTCTGCTGAGAGAGAAGGTGCAGAGAGCCTCCGTAAGCTTGTTGATCATGAACGTTGTTTTAACTCAGCAGGATTATTCCTGTTTAGTGAGCTGGTACCTCTTTACTCGCTCTCTTCTTTGATGCTATCCAATGATTCCGGACCGCCACATTTTGCGTCAGTGACAGACTTGCCCACTTTTGTTATCTTCGGTCCTGAGACCCCAGATATATATGGTTCTTTGGGTCATTCTACCCATATCTATGCAGGTCTAGCATGTTCTCCATGTGTTAGTGCTGGTAATCACCGAAAGACCTCTTGTACTGATAATCAGTGTTTGAAAGCTATTTATCCTAAAGACGTACTAAAATTAATCAAGCCTACTCTTGACCGGCTGATAACCAAAACGTCCTAACTACAAAAGTTAAGGGATCTTTTTGTATAGCCACTCTCACATGATGGTATGAGGTTGTTGATTGTGATTACTAATAAGTAATAACTCGTAAGGTCAAGGCCTATGTACGGGACAAAACATTTAGCAGATCTAAAAAAGTGGTTTGATCATTTTTTGCATAGCTGTTTTTGAGTACCCGTCTAAGTCTATCCAAGCCTAATCGAAACAGACTATTGGCTGGACGGTACTGCTTGTTCAGAGGCAATTGATTTGCACTCCCATAACACCACCAGTGTCTTATTAGTACGCACCACACAACAGCAATCGTCAGTAGTTCCATCAGTTTATCCATCCTGTCAAGGTTCTTCATATGTGTGGACTCCAAATCAAAGTCTTGACTTTTTAGATTGGCAAACATGGTTTCAATACTCCAGCGCTTACTATAGTCATCTATTAGCTGCCTGGCTTTTTGTAGCTACCACGATCAACAATTCTTTCAGAGCTCGACGGGCTGCAATATAGAGCGGTACTCCAGATACTTTCTTTTTGTTATGCCACATTACTGTTTGATTGATACTAACGCCTCTGCATAGCTTGCCAATGGCAATCTTTTTGCTTCGATGTTCCACCACATTGTTGCTTTTAACCAGAATTCTGCACGACAGTTTGTTTTGACGTAACCAGTCTAACCTTTCGCGGCCTATAAACTCACGATCTGCCAGAAGGTTATCAATTCTCTTTATGGTAATGAGATTTAATACACGCTCCATTACCTCTATGTGTTTATCGGTATTGGAGTTTCCTTATTTTTTGTCAAGACACTCCCAAATAATGGGAATTGAGGTTCCTTGCCAAGCAATTGGTACCACCAGATAGTTGACGTTTTGGGAGCCATGCTTCCAGTTGGTTCTATCCATGGATAGGGTAAAGCGATCCATGCCCAGGCTGCTCAGAATCAGCTCACCTAGCTGCTAAAAACTGTAGTCATAGTAAGCGAAAAATCGCTTTATACGGCGATAACTGGGCTCGCTGTCTGAAACTCTTCGGCTACACGGTACAAGTTAGTGGAATGGCTACGCAGTAAGGCGATTACAAACTGTACAATGAAGCTGATCCTAGCTTGATGCAGGGGTAAATGAGCCTTAAGCTTCTTGGCCAATGAACTGACGTCTTTCATGTTCAACAACCATAACCTGTTCTGGGGTAAAAGACCGTGCCGGTTAACTTGTCTGAGAGTCACGTTTTGCTAAATTATGCCTTGAAAATCAAGGTCTTCAGGTTTTTTGTCCTGTAGATAGGTCAAGGGCTTCGTTCGTTTATCTCCTGCTCACAATGGTAAAGGTTATATAACATGATTTTACTAGGACATATTTTGGCTATGATTATAATCTCGGCCTTTTCTACTATAGCCCAAGCCGTGAATGCTTATAGTTTTGATGATGTGATAGTCACTGCACCTTCGACAACTAAAGTCATCGATGAAAATTTGGCATCGGTTACAGTTATTAGTCGTAAAGATATTGAGTACAGTCAAGCCGCTAGTGTTACAGAATTATTAATAAATGTTCCCAGCATACAAATCAGTAGACACGGTGGTCCTGGTTCATTAACGTCGGCCATGATACGAGGAGCTAGTGCTTGTCAAACATTGGTTATTGTTGATGGTCAGCGGTTGAATAGTGCCACTTCAGGAATTCCTGAGTTTCAATATTTGCACTCGGATCAAATTGAGCGCATAGAGGTGGTGCGAGGTTCAAAATCAAGCTTGTATGGTGCAGATGCCATAGGTGGTGTTATTCGGATTTTTACTCGTAAAGAGGCGGGGGAGTCACAGCTAACTGTCAAAACAAGCATAGGCAACTGGCACACCTGTGAGCAGGGAATAAACTATAGTGGAGGAAATAATAGTATACAATATAATTTAGGAGCAAACCTATACGAAACTGCTGGTTACGATGTTACCAATGATAATTATCCAGTTAATTCAGGTGTAAATCTTGATGGTAAGGCCTATCGAAACAAATCTATAACTGGAAAAGCATCCTGCTTACTTGAGTCTGATACAAATATAGGGGTAAGCTTTTATAGCCAGACAGGTAAAACAGAGTATGACGGTTATACCGTTGATCCAAATAATTTTATAAAAAAATACCCATATTCGGCTTATACATTATTTGAACGATCGGCATTGAATGTTAGCTCAGTTATTCCAGTTAATGCTATATGGCTTTCGCGTTTTGATGCTGGATATTTAAAAGATAAAAATAAACAGTTAGGGAAGAACTATCACCATTCAGCTCCTTACACTCCAAGTTTCTATGAGACAAAACGTATATCTAGCTTATGGCAAAATGATATTGCTTGGTGGAGCAACCAACAGCTAACTACCGGTATTGATTACTACCGAGACATGGTGGATAGTAGTAATACTTATAATAATCCAAGAACAGGAGACAAAGAAAACTCTCGTTATAATGCGGCTTTTTTTATTCAAAACCAGACCAAGTTTGGCTGTAGTGCTATGCAGCTTGGTTTGCGTCGTGATAAAAACGAATCTTATGGCTTTCAAACAACAGGCAATATTTCTTGGATGGTTGATTTGCCCAAGGATCTACGTTTTTCTGTGTCTTATAGTACTGCTTATAGACCTCCGTCTTTTAATGAGCTTTATTATCCAGACTCAACCTGGTCTTCTGGTAATTCTAACCTAAAGCCTGAAACCTCGAAAGCAAGAGAGCTAGAGCTAAAAGGTCAGTGTGGTTATGGTAAATGGGGCGTATCACTGTTCCAGAATACTATTGATGATCTTATTAGCTGGACTGCTGATTCTTCAGGGAAATTCAAACCAGAAAATGTTGATAAGGCGAGTATTCAGGGGCTGGAAGCTTCCATGTCAACCGTGTTTAAACAGTGGAGTATAACAATCTCAGGCACATTGCTTGATCCAAAAGATACAAAAAGGAATACCGTTCTTCAGCGTCGAGCTAAGCAATATATGGTGGTGGATGTAGACTACAGTATTAACAAACTTTTTCTGGGGGGTGCATTTCGAGCTCAGGGGCCTTGTTACGAAGACGCTAACAATAATGTGAGATTAGCAGGGTTCGCAATTATCGATATGCGCGTGAGCTACAAAATACACAAAGAGTTTACGGCGCAACTAAAGGTAATTAATCTTTTTGATAAAAAGTATCAAACAGCATTGGGGTATAATGGTGAGCCAAAAGGATTCTTCATTACCATTATATGGAAGCCTGTTATGTAACATTGGGGATGGATGTTTTCGTTGAGATGAAATAGCTTGCTAATTTGGATGATGTTAGAGGCAAAAGTATATATGCATTTTCTTTGAAAATGTGAAGTGGTTGATCTATTTCGCTAACTATAGTTTGTACTAGTAAGCTAACCTGGCTTTGCTTACTAGGGTGCAACGCTCATTCAGCACTCATGCTGGGCGTTAAAAACTTTAATAGGCAAATTACAAATAACCTGCCTATTAAGAATTGCTATTTTAAACTTTCCAGTATGCTGGATAACCTACGATATTTTTCTCAGGATATCTATACCCAAGTGTATTGAAGACACTTGGGTATAGTGAGTTTTTCTAAGTGTTATCGTAATCACTTAGGCTATCCAGTATTGAAAACGGAGCATAATTTATGGGTATTTGGAAAAAAAATGCCAATATCAATACGGTAAATGCCAGTATGACTCATATGTGCGAGCACTTGGCGATGGTTATTACGGATGTTGGCGAAGACTTCATTTCAGGCACCATGCCTGTCGACCGAAGAACACAACAACCCATGGGTATACTCCATGGAGGTGCTTCCATTGCATTAGCAGAAACACTTGGTAGTGTGGCAGCTAATCTGGCATGCGATAATACCCAGTACTGTCTTGGCCTTGAGATTAATGCTAATCATCTAAGGCCGATCTCAACTGGGCATGTTACAGGCACTGCTCGCCCGATACATATTGGAAGAAATACACAAGTTTGGGAGATACAAATAAAAGATAACCAAAATAAAATGACTTGTGTATCTCGAATGACTCTTGCGGTGAAAATGATCAGCTAACATTTTTCCTCAGCTTACTCTTCATCAGCTCACATGCACTAGGATCATAGGGCTTAGCTTGTCGCTTACCTACAACTTCAATGGTAACGGATATATACCCAAAAGATCGATGACATGTGAATGAAGCCATAGAGGATAAAGAACACTAAACGACTGTGGCAATCTAATGCTAACAACAAAATAGCACCTTCCAAAACTACGGGTATACATGACGACAAAAAGTTACCACACTTTTTCTCAAAACCTGCTGATACAGCTGGCGTATCTGCGAAAGATACCCCTTAATTTATAGATAGCTTGTGGTAGTAACGGAAAACTGCTTGATCTTTAGTGTTGTTTCGCAGACTTTTTCGTGTTTTTAGATGTATTATAAGGCTTATAGGACTTATAGGATTTAGTGGCTTTAGAGGCTATTACGGCTGATCCGTGCTGAGTTGCGCTAGGTCTTTTAGCGCTGAGTTCTTTCTGTTTTTTTGAAACAATCATTTTGCCTATAACCCTGCTTAAATTATTGCCCTGTTCAGCTTCGAGCCAACGGTAAACAGCCCCTCCAAGAATAGCTCCCACGATAGGGGCCAGCCAGAACAGCCATAATTGAGACAGAGCCAGACCACCTTCAAAGATTGCTACTCCGGTACTTCTTGCAGGATTAACCGATGTATTGGTAACAGGTATACTAATTAGGTGTATTAGAGTCAGGGTTAAGCCAATGGCAAGAGGAGCGAAACCTTTAGGAGCACGCTTATCTGTTGCACCTAAAATAATCATCAAAAACATAAAAGCCATAACCACTTCGGTGACCAGTGCGGCAGTGAGGCTATAGCCTCCAGGGGAGTGTTCTGCATATCCATTTGTGGCGAAACCTGCAGCTACATCAAAACCTGCCTGGCCTGTGGCAATAACATACAATATTGAGGCTCCGGCCAACCCTCCTGTAACTTGTGCGCAGATATATGGAGCTAGCTCTGTAGCTGGAAACCTCCCACCCACCCATAGACCTATAGATACAGCAGGGTTCAAATGGCAGCCGGATATGTGCCCAATAGCAAACGACATTGTTAATAGCGTAAGCCCAAAAGCAAAGGAAACGCCAAGCAAACCAATGTTTACATCCGGTAACGTAACTGCAAGAACAGCACTTCCACACCCTCCTAGCACAAGCCATAAGGTGCCTATAAATTCAGCGCTTAATTTTTTTGTCAGTGTCATGGTTGATCCCACTCCATTTATGTGAAAATGATTGATATACCCGTTACCATTGAGGGTACGGGGTAGTTGTCTACTCTCACTACCACAGCCACCTGCTTCTACCTGCGGATGCGCGGGAGGCTCATTAGCTTGCCACCTACCCTTACTCTCAATGGTAACTGGTCTATAAAGTAAGCATGCTTTATAAAAACAATTAGGCAGCTAATGCAGTATAATATTGCATTTAAAGGCGCAATGGATGAAAGTCGCTCGAAAAAAGTAGTAGGTTCTTTTGTTTCATGGTCAAAGGCTGCAAATGAACACTAACTTACACGACATAAAGCGTTTATATTTCTACACCTACGATATATCTATCCTCGGAAATAAGCTATGCCAATAACAAGAAAAAAACAAGCAGAAAATGATACGCGTTCACATGTACCCAGAAGAAAATCAATACGCATACCTTCCACTCCTGAAGGCATGGCTAGACGACAAGCAAACATAGATCTATGAGACTACGAATAGTAGGTGCTGGAGGTGATTGATAGCCGGAAACATCCTTCCAATTTCAAGGGCGCAGATACAGTATTATGGGGATTGGCATATCAGTTACTGACCATAAATCTGTGAAATAAAGCGAGGATTCAAATTCCAAGTGCATCACCGCTTAAGCTGCTAACGCAGCCCTGTGTTCACCCATTATCAGGGCTGATGTTTTGAAATTCAAATCTTTTCTTGGCCGAGAATTAAGCCGCATCAATGCTCGCTTCACCTCTATCTGACCTACCTTCTTGAAGTCTGTATTCTTTGGAAAATTTTGTAGTAGCAAGCCATTGGTGTTCTCATTTATACCCAAAGCATTTTTGGCGGAATTCTACTCGCCCAAGCCGACTCTGTACGCCGCCTATCTGTTCGGACTTGTGCATGCCTATGCCTATATCCACGTTCGCCAGTATTCCTTGCCAACTCACGGCTCACAGTGGACTGGCTGGTGCCAATGATCTCCGCTATCTCTCTTTGGCTGCAACCGCTTTTCTTTAGTGCGGAAATCTAGCATCGTTGTTCGTAAGCCAGTTGCTGGTAAGTTATCGTCATCACTTCATCTTTTGCCGGAGAAAAGGGTAGGTGCTTACCTTCAGCTGACCCTTTCTTCTACCTAGTCAAGTGATACACTTCAGATTTGAATCCGCCAAATAAATATATTGCCGTAAGCGGATATTTAGTATATTCTCACTAGCGTCTTGAAGTTAAATGTTTCGGGGGCGATTAGGATTCGACGACGGTATCGAAGCTTGAGGTGCATGTCGAGGACGTAGTGGTTCTCGTAAATCAAAACACTACAAACCTTTAGTTGCCAAATCAAGCAACAACCTCGTGGCAGCCAATAGCGATTCATTCGCTATGGCCGCTTAATCTACTACTAACCTAGTAGACACGACAATCCACCTGGCTCGCCTGCTGGCTGGATTTTTGGATTGTCATCGCAAGCAGGCTCGTTACGTTCAGTATTTCTGTGGCTGACGGACTAAAACTTACAGGATCGCTCTGTTAAACCACGACCGCTGGGTCGTAATGGAGTTAAATTAAAGGCGGATCTAAGCATGTAGAGCCAATAGTGTAGAACTGGCGGACGCGGGTTCAAATCCCGCCGCCTCCACCAAATACGAAACCCCAACTGTTATCAGCTGGGGTTTTTTATTGCCTACTCGCAGCGCTACAAGCTTTATCTGGAAAGGGCTTACGGACTCCGAGTCATTCTTAATCTCGAACTTTTCAAGGTATATATTCTCTGAATTGCCGAATACTCTCTGTGGCTCTCCCCACCTCACAAGCCCCAAGTCCATGACCAGAGAACAGAGAACAGAGAACCATTTAAAATCAGCACCTTATTATCGGACTAATCAAAAAGTTTGCTGGGTGAATTGGGTAGGCGGAAGGTAACTACACTAACCACTCTTCAATATTCTGTGCGACATACTCCATTGGGAGTCGTTCCTGCTCCAACCTCCTATCGACATAGCTATCAGCGCGTAAACTTTTAAACAAAGCCAGCTCTTTATCGGTCAGTGCAATGGGGTCTTTTGATACGGAATCTGGCTCTGGAACCATACGCGCAGCGAAAGTCTCAACTGTCAGTTCATCCATCATCAGAGGAGTAATACTACTTAACTTACTTCTAGCATCACTAAGTATGCTAAAGCCCTCAGAATCAATGTCGCCCCAATAACCAACATTCTTTCTTACTAGCCATTCAGCCTTCATCCATGAAACATTTTTACCCCCACCCGAAACAGATATCGTGTTTGGAACATTCCTTAATGCCAGGCAGGATTGTTCGTTTTCTATAACCAGCACATTATTAGCAGGTAGTTCGAACTCGAGTAAGGTATCGGAAGATAGGCGAAGCAGTGGCATACCACCCAGCAATTTCTTTGTTTCCTCACATAGTGGCTTAACTAGCAACCAGTCCTTCGGCTTCTCTCTACAATCAAGCCAAGCTAACAAGCCAATTTCTTTGGCCGCGCTGTCGATATGTGCAGCTGCAATCGATTCGATAATTCGTAGATTCTTCTCAATAAATTTTGTATCAACAAACGTAACAGGTAGCGTCCTTAGATAGCATCCTTCGCCCATCCCTTGCTGTAGCTGGGGAATTAGCTTGCCTAACAGCTCTAGATCAGAGTGACTAAAATTATCCAACGCTTCTAAATGTGCAATTAACGCTAGAAATAGCCCCTGATCACGAACCGTTTTATTAGAGCCACTAATGTTTAGATTAGGCTCCGAAGAAAGCGAATCGAAGACGTACTGAATCTTTGACTGCCACTCTCTTAGTTGGCGCTCTTCTTTGCTTCCAAGCAAACCAGCAAGAGAAGCAATATCTGTAATGCTGAGGTGCGTGGGAATTTCGTGCTCGGAAAGCGTCCTAAATGTTCGACTCTCCCGTCTCACCACGCACCCTTTACCTTCAGACACACAACCGTCTTTCGAAAAAGCCTTCCAGGAAGTTACAAACGTTCGAAAATGATTAATGTTTTGTAACGCAGCATTGCCTTTTGGCGGCTTCAAAGGCACTTCCAGTGGAAACTTTAACCCCCCATTGAGCAGACTTTTAAGCTTACTTCGATTATGCCAATACCTACCTTTTAACAACTCAAGAGCATCAGCAGGCAATAGGCCCCACTTGGGCTTTAATGAATCACGTTCGTTGTTTTCATCAGATGTCATCTGAGCTCTACTTCAGTATCAGTTAAGTCTGTCAATTCTATTTCAGCTACTATTTCCTTTTCATGCGCTAACTGCTTTTGCGCCGCCATCTGCCGATCAATTTCCTCCCAATAACCTCGCATAAGTGGCTTTCATGAAGTTCTGGATCTCGCTCTACAATAAGCAATGATCTCGCTGATTCTCGCGCTAGGTTTAGATTTTTATAGGGCGTAATCAGATTGACATGTATATGAAGTTCTTTGAAGACGCGAAGCACCCTTCTACTTACAGCCTCAGCTGTATTTGAAAATGCCTCATCCAAAAAAACTGTGCAATAAATAGGCTTATCATATCCATCTGGAGTCAATACGTAAGCAAGACACGCGGCAACGATAGTCCCAGTGAAAGATTCTTTCTCACCTCCAGACTTACCACTACTGGACGCAAGCACGTCACGCACATAAAGTGTCTGAGAATCAACCTCTTCAGCAAAGAATGACATTTGATACCTTGGGTCTAACAGACTTAAACTTTCCATATTACTCGACGTACCGGAAGCACATGCTTTTTCAAGTATCTCGACAACATCTGCCAATAGGACAAACCTAGCTTCATGGTCATCACTAGTCGACTGACTCAGTGCACTCCTAACTTTCTAATGTGACTTCTCCAACCCTTTCTGACAACAACGTTCTCACATCGTCCGTCATACAGGTTGACGCTAGTTGCTGATACTTATCTACTTGCTCCTGAGCATGTTTTTTATCGTTGCCAAGCGAGCCTTTTTCCATCAATAGCTGACCCTTATTTTCTTGAATCTTCTGAAGGTGCACTTTAGCAGTATTCCAACGATTTTTAGCGAGTTCAAGATTTCCCCCGGATTGTTCAAGCTTCTTCAAGTCTACACTCACATTGTCCAAGCGCTGTTGCCAATACTGTGCGTTTACCTGCTCCCATGCATAAGAGCCAAGCCTTCCCCATAACTTTGCACGCTCAGCTACTTTATTGAGTGATGCTCTTGCTTCATTTAAAGTTGCATTCAGTTCCGCTAGGCGAAGCTCAGCATCTTTTTTATCTGAATTTAAAATCACCAAACTCGACTTGTTCGAAAACCCTAGACTCCAACTTTTGCGATCATTTATACGCCGTTGGTCTTTCTTTTCGAAACGGCCTCGCTCCATATGCACGAGGCCTTCTTTTGTCATTGAAAACGGCGTAGCATCAAGCTCATCGGTGCCAGATACGCACTGCAGGTCAAACTTGTTCAGATGACCTTTCAACCAATCGCGATAAGGATTATCTTTCCAGACCAGTTTACGCAGGTACCCGCGTTCATTGAACTCGGTGAAGCTTGAAGCTGGCCTTCCCGAACCTGAAGAGTGTTCTGGTCGAGCTTGACAAACAACCTGTGCCCGAACATGCAGGCCGGTATGCCTAACATTGAGCCAGCGTGTGACCATCGAGTAGCTTTTTTGGGGGACTAGCAAGGTCGTTTTAAGCCCTCCTAACGCGCGCTCAATAGCACCTTGCCATGATTTTTCGTCTTCTTTGACATCTAGTAGCTCGCCGATAAAAACGAGCTCCTCACTTGATAAATCAAGCGAGTCGATCATTTCATCACGAAGTTGCTGATAACTAATATCTATATTTGAATCTGGACGAGCTTCAATCTCTCGAATCTCGTCTTTCATATCATTTAAATTCTTCTTCTTTTCACTTAACTGAGCAGCAATCTCACCAAAATAATCTTGGCTCTGCTTAGTGTCATATTCATTTTTTGCTAACTTTTCGGCAGCTGTATTCTTGTTCTCTAGAAATAGCTCTTCATTTAGTTCTGCGCTCAAACTCAGGTTGCGACAGTCTCTTTGGTAATTCGAAGATACCTGAATCACATCATTAAGCTTATCTTGAGTGTGCTGGATATCTTTCTTTAAAGACTCAATCTTGTCGCCACCGAGATTAAGATACTCTTCGTGCCTTTTTTCAACTGAACCTTGTGCATCCTTTCCTTCGATTTCTGCACTCTTAATTGCTCTTGATATCGTCTCTAATTGATTTCCAATCTCTGCCAGCTTATTCGACCAAAGAATCGAAAGTGCTTCGCCAAAATAAACACCTAAATAATTTTTTTCTAGCTGCAATAAATCCAAAGCCTTTGCTGCTTTGGAAATGGACTCAGCGAGCTCTGGCAATCGACCTAAATGATTATATTTCTCTTTGGCGTCAATCAGCTGCTCATGAATCGCAACAAGATCCGAGAACTCTTCAACAACCTTTCTCGCATCCTCCTTTACACCGCTGGGCTCCAACACTAATTCACGGATGAGCTTTGTAAGATCATCGATTTTCTTGAGCCCAAGTGCACGAGACAACAAAGCAGGCGCATTTTTATTATCCATGTAGAGGTGTTTGCGATAAAGCTCCTCATAATCAGAGAAATTACTATCACAATCTGTGATGGCCGGATCATCACGCAACCATTGTTTCAGCTGCCTGACATTCCCTTCTCCAAAAGCGTCGAGCATTTCCTTTAATTGCAGATCCCGCTTAGCAACGACATAAACTCGTTTTACATCGCTTAACGAATTCGTTGCGCTGTTCGTCCAAAATAGCGCTGCCAGGGTAACAGATGAGCCATCGTCACATTGACAAAGCGCTCGCAGCCCGGTAACAACACCTTTTTCACGTTTGCTTTTGACTCGAGTCGAAGAGCCATCATGCGCTGATCCAAAACTACCTCGCATATAAGATAAAAGAGACCTATCTGAGCGATCACCCTGAGCTGCAGCAACATTAAATGTGGCTTTACCAGCAGGTAAAAGAAGCGCCATCAGGCCATCAATAAATGTTGATTTGCCAGAGCCGTTACCGCCCGTCACCAATGTACCGTCAGCATCAATCGACGCCGTATGAAGTCCATGAAAAGATCCCCAATTGTAAACTGAGAGTTCTGACAATCGGATTTGTCCTTGGGGGAATAAGTCAGCGCCAAATACTGCCTGTCCAGTATTCATTTGCTCATTAGTCACTTGTTCATTATGCATGAGGACCACCGTTTTCTAGATTGTGTTTGCCTTCATCATTCAAGCTGCTTTGATCTGAGGCAAGTTTGGTATATTCAGCCAACATGGTTTCTAAAAAGCTCGCGCTCACGACATAGCGAATAATGGGAGTGATCTCGTATCGATCTTCAGTGCCACGAATCGTCGACAACACCTTCCTCTTTACCATCTCTTTCACTCTTGCCAACAGCTTTTTGCGGTCTTTAGACGCATGATCGGTAATTGGAAGGAAAGGAGTCAGGTACGACTCAAGTCGCTCAATATCTATCGTTATTTTTTGTTCTCCAGCAGACTCCCGGTCTTGATAATGCTTTCTGAGAACGAGCAGTATCAAGGTGTCATAAAGCGATAGTGTTCTCTTTGAGATCAATGTTATTGATTCTTCTAGCTCTTCGTGACTCTCAACATCAGAACCAGCGTCAGCATCATCGTTGCCATTATCTCTATCATTTTTATAGGCGGAGTTAGAATTGGCAATGAATGCCACACCCGTTTTTTGATCGAGTACCAACTGCAAATAAACTTCAGACAAATGTTTTCGTATTGCCATTTTATGGAGGCACAGTAATTCAAATAATTTTGATTTTTGTGTTGCTATCACCGAGCCTTGTCTCATTAAATGCACCAAAACACGTCTAGCATCGTGAGGCATAGCTGACTCACCTGCGTCATGATGTGCTAGCTCGGCCTCACCTGAACCTTCTGCCACCGGACTGCTGCTCTCATAACCTTTGTTCTCATAACCTTTGTTCTCATAACCGCTGACCTCATCACTGTCGGAAGATCTGTCATCGTCAGCGACTCTAATGTCTTTATTCTTACCAGTAAGTTCTTTACCCGTAACCATGGAAAAGAAGCTGTTAGTCGGCGAGTTATTAGTCATAGTTTTTCCTTATATTCAGTCCCTTTAGAGGGCTAGCTCATCAATGTCTTCAGGAAATAGCTCGGCCGTTAACAGATAGGTTGGAATTGTCGCTTTCAGCAAGCCACCTTGCTTATCACTTAGCACCACATCTTCTTTTTGCTCTAACGCAGTTGCACCAACAGCCTTTGCTACTCGCAAATAGGCAACCAACTCTTCAAGACCAGACTGTAATGAATTTCGATCAACCACCCCCGCTATAGACAAAGGGCCATATTCTCTGAGGGTACTTAACGTTTTATGGGCAATTTCCCTCACCTGAACAGCATCCAAACAGTCAAGAACATGAGAACTTGGCTCTCGGCTGTTTGCTTTTTCTTCCACTCCAGATGTATCAAGCTTGTCATCAGGGATTCTCAACCGCATAGATTTAGGTGACTTAACCTCTATCGGTCCAACGGGTAGGCTAAGGGCGGTTTCAGTTTTTAAATCCAGCCCCTCATCTCGCAAAACCACAGCTTGCCTTTCCAGCTGTGACAGCAGACGATCGACTGCTTGATTCTCAGCTGCCGCCCCACTTTCGATATAAGACCGGATGCCTTCCTCAGTGCGACGCCTAACGCGAAAAACGCGGTCACTTTCACGGCTCAACTCTCGCATCAATCGCCTTAGAAACTGATGCTGACTCCCAGACAATTGCTTTGCTACAGGTCCGTTCAAGATACTGCGTAACTGCTCACGAAACTCTATTGACCTGTTTTCATCACACAGCAACTGAAAAAAACCTTCAAAAGCGCTTCCGGCTTCAGTGGTCGAAAGTAACGTCTCTTTCTCCATCACCGATAAGAGAACATCGCCACGAGAGGCATCACCTTCAATGATTTGTACCCTAAGATCTTTGTCTAATACCCTAATTTCATCTTCTACTCGACGGAAGTCACCGGTGAGTACCGAGGCAAGCTGATAGATTTCTCGAATCCGCTCCCGCTGTTCAACCTCGTTGAGTTCAGGAACCACACCCGCTTGAAGGGCGTCTATTTCTCGCTGTATTTCAGCCTTTTTACTTTCAAGCAAAGTCACCCTTTCATCAACATTAGGGCTGATCGCAACAGCCAAATCACGCACTGCTTCTTGAACAATGCGTAAATGCGAAGCGGTTGTGCCTGAATTTCTCTCATCCAAACCTTTACAAAATCTAAGAGCTACTTCACTGGCGTCTGTCTTAGATAACAAATCATCCATTTCGCGCAACCAGCCATTCCTGATCCACTGATTCAGGTAGTTCGCCGCTGAGACTTCCGTTGACCAAAACCCTAACTCTCGGCTGCGCTCTATCTCAGCATCCAGCCTTATTCGGGCTTGGCCGTAGAGAATTTCACTTTCTTTAGAAAAAAGATCCGCAATGAACGCCAAGAAATAAGGTGCATTGTCGGCTTTTAATAGCCTCCAAGCAGCATTATCGGTGAATAGACGCCGATATTTTGCTTGCAAACCTTGGAAGTTCAATACACGCCCCTCATTCAGAACATCTCATACATACAACTACACTCGAACGCATTCAAGCCAGACCAGCGGCTGAGTCATTACGAATCACCTATAATTAATATGCGAACCTTATCATCATCTTTTTGATTATGTCAACAGCCATTATTGGTACTCATATACGCTTAGTATTATGATTCACCCTGAAAATAAGTAGAATATTTGTGCGTATCCCAATAAAGCGCCTGCGACCAGTCTGCCAAAAGCAGAGCTGCTCGTATGATTCGATCACTCATAGTTGTAGTAAGAGCTATTAAAGAGCACGATAAATGGGTAATAAAATAGCCATAAGGTGACATCTATTTTGAAAAACACAGGGTGCAAAAAAAACACGTTCTATAAAGAAAACAGCACTCCCAACTTCAGTAACACGAAGAAAGAAGGGAGTGATTAAATGAGCACTCATGCACATCAGCTATTGGATGATATGGGACAAGCTCAAAAAGAAAGACTGTTTCATATAGACTTTAAATTGCGATTCTTAGGCACCTTCAATAGGCATGACCTAGTATCTCGCTTTGGCACTAAGGCTGCAGCAGCGACAAGAGACATCTCGTTATACAAAGACATCGCGCCAAAAAACCTGACTTACGACACCAAGGCAAAAACCTATATAGAGTCCGATAATTTCAAGCCGGTTTTTGAGTACCCTGGTAGTCAGGCTTTGTCGGCACTATGTCATGGGCTGGGTGATGATCATGTTGCGAACAACAGCGCGCTCATTACTTCTGAAACGCCAACACACCTTAACTCGCCAAATCTTGATGTGCTCGCCAAAGTAACAAAAGCCATTCATCAAAAGAGAATTCTACAGATTGAATATCGCTCATTATCAAGCGGACAAAGTAGACGGGAAATTGTCCCGTTTGCCTTAGTCGATAACGGCTTGCGCTGGCACGTAAGAGCTTTCGATCGAAAACGCGAGCGCTTTACAGACTTTGTCATCAATCGAATCAGCAAGCCTAACATTCTGGATATCGACGTACCAAAAAACCAGACTAACGACGCCGATATTCAATGGAATCGCATTGTTGAAATGCACATCGTGCCTCATCCAAGGCTCAAACACCCAGAAACAATCGAAGCCGAATATGCAATGAAAGACGGGATGCTTAAAGTGCAGATTCGTGCGGCTATGGCAGGCTATGTACTTAGACGCTGGAATGCTGATTGCTCTCACCACCACCACTTAACCGGGGTGGAATACCATCTCTGGCTTCAAAATAGACAAACACTCTATGGCGTAGAAAATTTGGTTATCGCACCAGGCTACGAGGATCAAGACACTAAGGGCGGTATAGGTAACTAAATGCTAAAACTCGAAGACGTTAAAAAAGACGCTCAAGTGCGTGGCATCCAAGCCGAAGAAATTGTCCGTATCGTTCAGGTGGAGCCTGTCGGTGATACCGCCATCACGGTTTACTATAAAGACAGCCAAGGCAAAATAAGCGAGCAGATGCTGTTTCGTTCTGACGAAGCACGCTTAAAATTAGGCACTGCAGGTCGGCCATGGGCATTTGATGCCCTCGGCGCTGAATTTAAGTTAGGGCTAGAAGCATACCGTATTACGCAAGCAGCTTTGTTTGATCCAATGATGGCGGTGCACACCTCCAATGTAGAGCCATTGCCGCATCAGATATCCGCAGTTTACGAACACATGCTGCCAAAACAGCCGTTACGCTTTGTGCTGGCCGACGACCCTGGTGCTGGTAAAACGATTATGGCGGGCCTGTTAATACGTGAACTGTTAATGCGTGCGGATGCCAAGCGTATTTTAATTGTTTCACCTGGCTCTCTTACCGAACAGTGGCAAGACGAGCTGCTTGAAAAGTTTGGCGTTACCTTCGATATATTCAGCCGAGAAAAACAAGATCAATGCGCCTCAGGCAATTACTTTGATGAATCCGACCAACTTATCTGCCGCCTAGATCAGCTGTCTCGCAATGAAGACTTCCAAGAAAAGCTGAAAAATACAGAGTGGGATTTAATCATTGTTGATGAAGCCCATAAATTATCGGCTAATTATTTTGGCAACAAGGTTAATAAAACCAAGCGATTCCAGTTAGGTGAATTGCTAGGCTCCATTACGCGCCATTACCTTCTGATGACAGCAACGCCGCACAACGGTAAAGAAGAAGACTTTCAAATTTGGTTGTCACTGCTCGATGGTGATCGCTTCTACGGCAAATTCCGTGAAGGTGCCCATAAGGTTGATGTCTCTGACATGATGCGGCGTATGGTGAAAGAGGAGCTGCTTAAATTCGATGGAACAAAACTATTTCCTGAGCGCTTAGCATATACAGCAAACTATGAACTATCGCCTATGGAAGCATCACTTTATGATCAGGTGACAACCTACGTCCGTGAAGAGATGAACCGCGCCGACAACCTTGACGGCCAAAAGAAAAACAACGTTGGTTTTGCATTAACCATGCTGCAGCGCCGTTTGGCATCTAGCCCTGAGGCAATCTATCAATCTTTAAAGCGTCGTCGCAAGCGTTTAGAAGACCGATTAGCTGAAACTAAACTCATGGCCTGCGGCCAATCTATAAACAACGGAGTCGCCGAAACGGTTGGTGAATACAGCGTTAATAAAAAAATCGACCTGCCCGACAACCTAGATGAGCTGGATGAAGACTTAAGCGCAGAAGAGTATGAACTCTATGCCGAGCAAGTGGTGGATCAAGCATCGGCCGCCGAAACCATCCCAGAGCTTGAGGCCGAAATTCTTAGCCTTAAAGACCTAGAATACCAAGCGCTAAGTGTCGTGCAATCGGGCAATGATAAAAAGTGGGAAGAGCTCTCTTGCTTGCTACAAGACAAACCCGAGATGTTTACGGCAAACGGCAGTCGCCGCAAGCTAATCATCTTTACCGAACACAAAGACACGCTTTACTATCTTGTTGCACGCATTGGTGACATGCTTGGCAATACCAATGCAGTACGTACGATTTTTGGAGGCACAAACCGCGATGAGCGCCGTAAAATCCAAGAAGAATTCCGCAATGCTCCAGAAGTAGTGGTGTTAATTGCCACCGATGCAGCAGGCGAAGGTGTCAACCTGCAAAACGCCAACTTGATGGTGAACTACGACTTACCCTGGAACCCAAATCGCTTAGAGCAGCGTTTTGGGCGTATCCACCGTATTGGTCAAACAGAAGTGTGCCACTTATGGAATATTGTCGCTAATAAAACCCGCGAAGGCGAAGTCTTCCAAAAACTGTTCGATAAAATCGAAGTAGAAAAAGAAGCGCTTGGCGGCAAAGTATTTGACGTACTGGGTGAAGCCTTCGACAACGTATCGCTAAAAGACCTACTAGTTGAAGCCATTCGCTATGGTGAAGATCCAAAAAACAAAGCAAAAATGAACGAGGTTATCGAAGGTGCGTTGGATGCCGATCACCTAAAAGAAATTATCAAGCGAAACGCATTAGTTGACCAACACATGGGGCTTGAAGAGCTCTATGCCGTAAAAGAAGAAATGGAAAAAGCCGAAGCACGAAAACTGCAACCCTACTTTATCCGCGCCTTTTTCACCGAAGCCTTCCAAACTTTAGGCGGTGAATTTCGTGCGCGGGAATCTGGTCGCTATGAAGTGCGCCATGTGCCCGCAGCCATTCGTGAGCGTGACCGCATTATTGGCGAAAGCCGCACCCCCGTATTGAAGAAATACGAACGTATCTGTTTTGAAAAACAGCACGTTCGCCAAACCGGCAAAGCCATGGCAGACATGATCCACCCCATGCACCCACTTATGCATGCCGCAACCGATTTGGTTTTACAAGCACACAGACCAAAGCTCAAACAAGGCGCCGTATTAGTTGGCCCTAATGACGATAGTACCGAACCCAAAGTGCTGTTCATGGTTGATCATACCGTACGCGAGTCGAGCCAAAGCAGTGAAGTGGCATCGCGCCGCTTACAATTTGTTGAAATCGACGAACAAGGCAAAGCCATTAATGCAGGTTGGGCACCCCACTTAGACCTACAGCCCATCGACGAATACGACCACAAATTAATAAGCGATATTCTGCAAGCTGATTGGCTCAACCATAACCTCGAAGCCCTAGCACTGAACCATGCCTCACAGCAACTGGTACCCGAGCACTATGCCGAGGTAAAAGGTCGTCGTGAACGCCAGGCCGATAAAACTATGGCCGCAGTGAATGAGCGGTTAGTGAAAGAAATTAACTATTGGTCTGACCGTTACATCAAACTGCAAGACGATGTTAACGCTGGCAAACAGCCCCGCGTGCAGCCCGAAATGGCACGTCGCCGCGTGGATGAACTCACCGCGCGCTTAGAACAACGTAAAGCCGAATTGATAGCGCTTAAGAATGTGGTGTCCAGTACACCCGTTGCTATTGGTGGCGCCTTGGTGATTCCGCAAGGTTTGCTATCTATGCGCAAAGGCGAAACCAAGTTTTCGGTGGATGCCGTGGCACGCGCTCGTGTAGAACAAGTCGCCATGAATGCTGTTATGCAGGCCGAACTTGCCTTCGGCCATAAAGTCACCGATGTGGGTGCAGAAAAATGCGGTTGGGATGTGACCTCACGCCCGCCTGCGAATGCAGACCTGCCTGCGCCGCAACCTGGCAAATTCTATGTTTATGCCTTGGAATGTGTTGGCGGAAGTTTTTATATAGGCCAAACCGACGATTTACCAAGACGTTATAAACAACATAGAGATGGTAAAAGAGCAGATTGGACCAAATCACATCGGCCAATACGAGTAGCCTATTTTGAAGAGCAACTATCGCGCGATGCCGCAGTAGCTCGAGAAAAAGAACTAAAAACGACAAATGGACGTCGTTGGTTGAAAGAAATAGCTCCCGATTGGGCGCGGCAGGCAGGCGGTTCCATCAAGCCCGATCGCCACATCGAAGTAAAAGGTCGCGCCAAAGGCCAAAGCACTATTACCGTTAGCCGTAATGAAATTATTTACGGCTTGAACCAAGCCGACAAATTTATTCTCGCCATTGTGATTGTCGACAGCGACTCATTTGAGGGGCCTTTTTATGTGCAAAACCCCTTCACCGTAGAGCCAGATTTTGGCGTGGCCAGCATTAATTATGATTTGAGTGATCTGCTCTCAAAAGCAGTCGCACCGGAGAAAACTTTATGAGAATCAATCAGTTAAAGATCAATAATTTTCGTAATTTTGAAAAACTAACGATTGATTTTGATGAAAAGCTTACCGTTATTGCCGCGCCTAATGGAAGCGGTAAAACAACTGTGCTAGATGCAGTACGTGCGTCTCTATGGGCTTATGTAAGAAAGATAGATGTCGCGGGTGGAAGTAGTGGTTCAAAGGCTGTCGGAATCAATATTGATGATGTCACCTTACTCCAATCGAACAATGAGCGCGTTCAAATGGAGCCAAAGCTTCCTTCTTCCATCGAATCGCAAATATCGGTATTAGATAAAACCTACAGATGGAAAATTTCGAGAGAAAAGGTCAGACGAAATACAAATACTTTGTATAAAGATGCAAAACCCATTGAGAAGCTTGCAAGCTACCTACAAGAACGCTCAAGAGCTATTAAACAAATAAGTATCGATGAACTGTCGCCTTCATCTAAGAAATTCATTCAAGACTGCCACTTAAATGATGCTGTTTTGCAGACGGAAAGACCTCAGGATTTACCTGTTCTCGGTTTTTACGGAACAGGCCGGTTATGGAAAGAAAAGCAGTATTTACCAAAAGGGGCGCAGTTAGATAAGAGCTTTTTTTCACGCACTTACGGTTATCTAAATTGTTTAGATGAGGCATCTAGCTACAAATACTTTTCTCAATGGTTTAAATGGCTATTCGAATCGCACCGTGAAGAACAAATTAAAGCGATTGAAGCAGATATTCAGCTGTTGGAAACAAAACAGCAACCGTATATTCGAGCGGTTCAAACAGCGATTAACAAAGTTGTAGAAAGTAAGACTGGATGGAGGAGGATAGAATATAGTACGACGCAAAAATCCATTGTTTTATACAATAAACAAAACGGAATACTTAAGCTAGAACAATTAAGTGATGGTGTTCGCAGTGCCGTAGCCCTAGTGGCCGATATTGCTTATCGCTGTGTAAAACTTAATGGCCACATGAAAGAAAATGCAGCGCTTGAAAGTGAAGGCATTATCATGATTGATGAGGTTGACATGCACCTTCATCCATCATGGCAGCAAACAATTGTTGGCTCATTACAACAAGCATTTCCTAAAATTCAATTCATCCTCACTACACATAGCCCGCAGGTACTTTCGACCGTAGACTCAAAATCAATCCGTATTCTTCAACAAATTGAAGATCCTGAAACAGGAAAAGACAATTTTGTCGCTCAAGTAGCAAGTACTCAGAGCCTTGGCGTAGCCAGTGCCGATGTCATGGCACTGCTACAAGGTGTAGACCCGATTCCAGACGTTAAACAGGCAAGGTGGCTAACGCAATATAAACAACTGATTACACAAGACGAACATACAAACCCAACAGGGAGTGAGTTAAAAGAGAAAATCCTCGCGCATTTTGGGGAAACACATCAAGAGTGGCTCGAGTGCGAACGCTTGATTCGCTTACAGGCCATGAAAGCCAAGCTACCCAAGCGCAACGGATAAGGAGCGGACATGCATAAACTCACCCGCCCCATCCCTCCTACATGTTTAAGCCACTACCAGCATGGCCGCGATAGTTGGAGAGCCGTGACGTCAGCACATAAAAGCGAGATTTGGTTAAAACTGGATGAAATGCAGCGACACCGGTGTGCCTATTGTGAATGCACTATTAAAACCGATAGAGCAAATAGCAACGCGCATATTGAACATATTCGCCAGCGGCGCAGTTACCCACAAGGCACATTTAAGTGGGCCAATTTATTCGGTTCTTGTAATCGCCAAAATAGCTGCGGCAAACATAAAGACGACCTTCCAACCTACAACCATCAAGACCTGATAAAAATGGATGTAGACGACCCAGAGTATTTTCTTGATTTCTTACCCGATGGAAATGTCGCACCAACGAAAGGTTTAACGCCAGAAAATAAACACCGCGCTGAAGAGACTATTCGCATATTCAACCTCAATGGCTCATTGCGGCAAATACGGGAAACTGCGCTTAAAGGTTATTTGCAAACAGCAGAAGCGTTCGCCACTTACGCTGCAAATCCAGAATGTGACGAAGCCGACTGGCGGCCATTACTGCAAAAAGAACTAGACAAAATTGAACCCTTGCCATTTACCACAGCCATTAAACATACTCTGCTACCTGCGTAAATTATGTTTAAGAAATGGCGTGAGAGAATTTTATGACACATAAAATATTCAGCCCCAAAAAACTCATTGAGGTGGCGTTGCCGTTAGACGACATTAACGTCGCCGCGGCGCGTGAAAAATCCATTCGTCACGGTCACCCAAGCACCCTGCATTTATGGTGGGCGCGTCGTCCATTAGCTGCCGCCCGCGCTGTTATTTTTGCGCAAATGGTGAATGATCCTGGCTACCAACAAGACGCTGGCTTTAAATATGGCGTCAATAAAAAAGAAGCCGAAGTAAAGCGCGAAAAGCTGTTTCAAATTATTCGTGACTTAGTGAAATGGGAAAACACCAATAATGAAAAGGTGCTCAACAGTGCCCGTGAAGCCATTAAAGAAAGCTGGCGTGAAACCTGTTACCTAAACCGTAAACACCCACAGGCCGAAGAACTGTTTAATCCCGAAAAACTGCCTGCCTTTCACGATCCATTCGCCGGTGGTGGTGCCATTCCATTAGAAGCACAGCGTTTGGGGCTAGAAAGCTACGCCAGTGATTTAAACCCGGTAGCGGTGATGATCAACAAAGCTATGATCGAGATACCACCCAAATTTGCAGGCCAGGCACCGGTGGGGCCAATACCAGAATCAGACAAAACCAGTAAAAAGAAATCTACTAAAGATATGCTGGAAGACTGGAGTGGTGCCAAAGGTTTAGCCGAAGACGTGCGCCGTTATGGTCACTGGATGCGTGAAGAAGCCTTTAAGCGCATCGGGCATTTGTACCCGAAAGTAAAAATCACCGATGAGATGATTGCCGAGCGGCCGGATTTAAAACCCTATGCAGGTGAAGAATTAACGGTAATCGCTTGGTTGTGGGCGCGGACAGTGAAAAGCCCCAATCCGGCATACAACCATGTAGATGTTCCTTTAGTTTCAACCTTTTTTGTTTCTAGTAAAAAAGGAAAAGAACACTTTGTTGAGCCAGAAATTGAAAACGATGTTTACCGGTTTAAGGTAAAAAGTGGTAAGCCATCAAAAGGTGCTGAAGCTGGTACAACAGCAGGTAAGCGCAAGGGTTTTGTCTGCTTGATGTCGGGAACTCCACTAGATTATAAATATATTCGTGACGAAGGCACTCAAGGGAGAATGGGACAAAATTTGATGGTAGTAGTTGCAGAAGGAAAGTCCGGTCGTGTGTATCTAAGCCCAACTAAAGAAATAGCTGATATTGCAGAACAAGCAAAACCAACTTGGAAGCCTGAAACACCAATGCATGGTAAATGTAGAGTGAATGTTTCTAATTATGGTTTGGATGTTTATGGAGACCTTTTCACTCAACGCCAACTTGTCGCTCTAACCACTTTCTCTGACCTTGTTCAAGAAGCCAGAAACAAAGCTATAAATGACTCCAAAGTCGTTGCTAGCACTCCAATGAACTCTGAAGAGTATGGCAATGCTATTTCCATTTATTTGGCGTTCATTGTTGAGCAGGTTGCAAACCATAGTTCAACAATTTGCGGCTGGAATTCAGCAAATACTCAAATGCGAAGTGTATTTGCGAGGCAAGCACTTCCAATGAGTTGGGATTATGCAGAATGCAACGTTTTTAGTAATTCTTCAGGTAGCTTTAATAATCTATTTGAAAGAATGATAAAAGGCTTTGTAGCATTGGGGAATGGTTTACCTGGGGTTGCTCAACAGGCTGATGCAGCTTGCCAGGCAATAAGTCAGGATAAAGTTGTCTCAACAGATCCTCCTTATTACGATAATATTGGTTATGCAGACCTGTCTGATTTCTTTTATGTATGGATGAGACGATCATTAAAAAGTTTGTATCCAGATCTATTTGCCACTTTAGCAGTACCAAAAGCAGAAGAGTTGGTCGCAACTCCTTATAGGCATGGGAATAAAGAAAAAGCAGACAGCTTCTTCTTAGACGGCATGACGCAAGCAATTCATAATATGTCGGAGAAGGGGCACCCGGCTTTTCCTGTTACTATTTATTATGCGTTTAAACAATCTGAAACTAAAGAGGGAAGCACTTCAAATACTGGATGGGATACTTTTTTAGAAGCAGTTATCAAGGCAGGGTTTTCTATTGATGGTACTTGGCCAGTCAGAACCGAAAAACAAGGACGTGTAATTGGTAATGGAGCGAATGCGTTGGCCTCTTCCGTTGTACTCGTTTGCCGAAAACGCCAAATTGAAGCAGATTCTATCTCCCGCAGAGAATTCCAACGTGAATTACGCGACCAAATGCCGGACGCTTTAGAAGCCATGATCGGCGGCGAAACTGGCGTCACCCCCATCGCCCCAGTGGATTTAGCCCAAGCCGCTATTGGCCCAGGCATGGCCATTTATTCCAAATACGCAGCGGTGCTCAATCAAGATGGCAGCAAGATGAGCGTGCACGATGCGCTGATTTTAATTAACCGCGCCATTACCGATTACCTCAACCCCGACAGCGGCAACTTTGATGCCGACACTCTGTTTTGTGACGATTGGTTTAGCCAATACGGTTGGGGCGAAGGCCAATTTGGCGAAGCCGATACCTTGGCACGCGCCAAAGGCACTTCTGTAGATGGCGTGCGCGATGCCGGAGTGATTGAAGCCGGCGGTGGTAAGGTGCGCTTGTTAAAGTGGAGCGAATACCCACAAGACTGGGACCCAGAAACCGACACCCGCACACCGATATGGGAAGCCTGCCACCAAATGATTCGCGTGCTAAACCAACAAGGTGAAAGCGAAGCCGGAAGCCTGCTGGCCCGCATGCCAGAACGTGGCGAACCTATCCGCCAATTAGCTTATCACCTATACACATTATGCGAACGCAAAAAATGGGCGATCGAGGCCCGCGCTTATAACGAATTAATCGGCTCGTGGCGTGCCATTGTCTCGGCCTCCCATGAGGTAGGCCATACAGGCACACAATCCGAACTTGGTTTATATTTTTAAGGAGTGAATGATGAGTTTAAAACCTTGGCGTGAGATAGCGCGCCCACATAAAGACGTATTAGAAGGCACCTTTAAACAGTCTGAATTTGCTGCTGACATTACTCAGGTTGCCAATGGTACGGCCACACCCGAATACCAAGATGCCGAAAAATTCTTCTCGCGTACCTTTATTACCGAAGGTATGCGTTTATTGCTGATGTCGGTGGCGCAACGTTTAGCAGGCTTGGGCGGAGACCCGGTTATTCAATTACAAACGGCCTTTGGTGGTGGTAAAACCCACACCATGCTAACGGTGTTGCACCTGGCTACCCGAAAGGTGAATACCGATAAACTCGAAGGCATACCTCCACTGCTAGACCAAGCAGGCATTACCGAATTACCCCATGCCAATATTGCGGTATTGGATGGCATAGCCTTATCCGTTAGCCAAGGTAAACAACATGGCAGCATTTGCGCCAATACCCTTTGGGGCGAAATAGCTTGGCAGCTGCTAGGCGATGAAGGTTACAGCCTGGTTGCCGCCAGTGATCGCGATGGTACCGCACCTGGTAAAGATGTATTGGCCGAGCTACTCACAAAATCGGCGCCTTGCGTGGTGCTGATTGATGAGCTGCAAAAGTTTTGCAGCGATTTAAAACCCGGCAAGCAACTGAGTGCGGGTACATATGAAGCTAACCTTAAATTTGTACAGGCACTCACCGAAGCGTTTAAAACCGTTTCTAATGCTATCTTGCTGGCATCGTTACCGGAATCTGAAACCGAAGTGGGTGATTCATTTGGTCAGAAAACCTTAGTCGCATTAGAAAAACACTTTGCCCGTGTGGAATCTGTTTGGAAGCCTGTCGCCACTGAAGAAGCCTTTGAAATTGTTCGCAGACGCTTGTTTGAATCGGCCGGTGACCGCGCTCAGATTGAAGGCATCAGCCGCCAATTTTGTGATTACTACCGTCAGAACGCGCAATACTTTCCGCTGGAAACGCAATCGAATGAATATTTCGAGCGCATGTGCACCTCATACCCCATTCATCCCGAAATATTTGATCGCCTTTATGAAGATTGGTCAACGTTGGATAAATTCCAGCGTACGCGTGGCGTGCTCCAATATATGGCGGTGATTATTCATCGCTTATGGAACGACAATAATCAAGATGCCTTGATTATGCCTGGCTCCATCCCGCTGGATGATAGTTTAGTGCGCAACAAAAGTATTCATTACTTGCCTCAAGGCTGGGAGCCAGTGCTTGAACGCGAGGTGGATGGTGATCGCTCGGAACCCCATCGTATTGATGGTGACGACACACGTTTTGGTGGTGTGCAAGCGGCGCATCGCGCCATGCGTACGGTTTTCTTGGGAAGTGCGCCCAGTGCACGCGGCCAAGTGGTGAAAGGTATTCAGGTTGAGAGAATTTTACTTGGCGCAGTTCAGCCTGGACAAACTGTAGGTGTGTTTGAAGATGTGTTAAAACGATTGCGTGATCGCTTACATCATTTGTATTCAGATCAAGATCGTTTTTGGTTAGACACCAAGCCTAACCTGCGCCGTGAAATGGAAAGCAGAAAACAAAACATTGATAAGCTAGCACTCAATGATGAGCTAAAGCGCCGAGTGAACAGTGTGTTTGGTCGCAAATCACTATTTGCAGGCGTTCATGTGTTTACCAATTCTGTTGATGTGCCAGATGACTATGGTTCTGGCCCAAGATTAGTCGTATTAGCACCCAACGAAGGCTATACCAAAGCCGATGGCAATAGCGCAATCTCTGCGGCCGAAAAAATATTGAGCTTTCGCGATGACCAACCACGGCAAAAGCGTAACCGTTTAATATTCTTCGCTGCCGATACCGATGTGGTGGGGCGTTTAAATGATGCGGGCCGTACTTATTTAGCGTGGTGTGAAATTGTTAGTGATATCAATGAGGGTAAGTTAAATCTCGATCTATTTCAGGTAAATCTTGCGAAAAAAAGCACTAAAGTGGCTGAGAGTAACCTTCAACAATTGGTACGTGAAGCCTATAAGTGGATTGTTTGCCCACTGCAGTTAAAAGCGACCGACAAAACCGTCGACTGGGAAACTGTTTCGGTTTCAACCAACGCGACGAATTTAATCCAAGAAATCGAAAATAGATTGCGTGAAGAAGAATGGATCACCTCTGAATGGTCCCCCATTCACTTAAAAAACTTACTGGCTCAGTGGTATTTTAAAGACGGTGTAACTGATGTTAATAGCTTAAAAGTGTATCAAGACACTTGCCACTATCTGTATTTACCGCGATTGATTAACGACCAAGTTTATCACAATGCCATTGGCCAAGGCTTGGATAGCGAAGACTTTTTTGGCTTTGCGTCAGGTAAAGATGGCGATGCTTATTTAGGGTTTCGTTTTGGCAATGGTGGCATACCAACACTCGATGATGCCTGCGTGTTAATTGATAAAGATGCTGCGGCAGATTATCGAGAAAAAACCAAACCCGTTCCGCAACCAGCCCCTGCTACAGAAGGTGGTAATCCTACACCACCTTCTGTGCCTGGCGGCTCACCAGCAATCCCGCCGCAGCCTATACCTGGAGGAGCACCTACACCAGCGATCCAAACTGCCATTAAAAAACAATTTTACGGCAACATTGAGCTAGACCCTGTGAAAGCCAAGATGGACTTTGCCACCATTGTTGATGAAGTGGTGGAACAGTTCACTGCAAAACTGGGTGTTGAGGTGTCTATATCGGTAGAAATTCAAACGAAATCGAAGAATGGCTTTGATGAGGCGTTACAGCGGACGATCAAAGAAAATTGCAATGTATTACGGTTTAGTAGTTTTGAATTTGAGGAGGAGTAGTTTTTGAATAGGGAAATTGAGCAATTCATTAAGCGCTACCTCAAGGAAATAGAGGAAGATAATGCTGCAATCTTTGCAGGTGCAGGACTGTCCGCACCTGCGGGTTTTGTAAATTGGAAGGAATTGCTCAGGCCTCTTGTTGACGAACTTGGTTTAGATATTGATAAAGAGCAAGATTTGGTAAGCCTTGCGCAATACCACCATAACGAAAACGGACGCCATCGAATCAATCAACAGCTGATTGATGAGATTTCTTCAAACAAAGACCCAACAAATAGCCACCGCATTCTTTCAAAGCTCCCAATCAGCACATATTGGACGACCAACTATGACCGTTTGATAGAGGATGCTCTGAAATAAAATGGCAAAATTGCTGACGCCGAATATACGAACAATCACCTAGCCACAACCAAGTCACGACGCGATGCTGTTGTCTACAAAATGCATGGTGACATAGAGCACCCAGACCAAGCAGTTTTAACGAAAGATGATTACGAAAAATATACTATTGAATATGCACCTTTCGTTAATGCGCGGATTCAAATTCCAAGTACATCACAACTTAAGCTGCTAACGCATCCCTGTGTTCATCCATTATTAGGACGGGTGTTTTGAAATTCAAATCTTTTCTTGACCGAGAATTAAGCAGCATTAATGCTCGCTTCACCTCTATCTGACCGGCCTTCTTGAAATCTGTATTCTTTGGGAAATATTGTTGTAGCAAGCCATTGGTGTTCTCATTTAACCCTCGCCCCCAAGAGCTGTAGGGTGCGCAAAGTAAACCTGAGCCGATAATGCTTGGCTGATTTTCTCATGGTACAAAACTCTTTTCCGTTGTCAGCCGTAATGGTGTGAACACTATCCTTAAATGGGTTGAGCAAGCTGATCGTAGCCTTGGTCACATCTGCTGCGCTTTTGTTGTTCACCTGGGCTGAGACCGTGTACTTCGTGACCCGCTCGACGATAGTTACCAAAGCCCCGCTATGCCCTTTGCCAATGACGGTATCAATCTCCCCCTCCGATACGCGGTTTACCGTCAACGATCTCTGGGCAATCATCCTACTCGCCCGAGCCGACTCTGTACGCCGCCTATTGTTCGGCCTTGTGCTTGCCTTTGCCTATATCCACGTTCGCCAGTATTCCCTGCCAACTCACGGCTCACCTCGGACTGGCTGGTGCCAATTATTTCCACTATCTCCCTTTGGCTGCAATCGCTTTTCTTTAGTGCGTAAATCTGGCATCGTTGTTCGTAAGCCAGTTGGTAAGTTATCGTCATCACTTCATTTCTTGCCGGAGAAAAGGGTAGGTGCTTACCTTCAGCTGGCCCTTTCTTCTACCTAACCAAGTGATGCACTTCAGATTTGAATCCGCCACTTGTTCCTTCAATGGTACGGGTATAAATAAGGCAATATACTTTAAAACTTTCTCAATCTTGGCTCAGGAATTATCTAATGCGACACTATTTACGTTATCTCGTAGTATTTTGTTTTTGCACACAACTTTCCTGTGTAGCTGTTATCAAAGAGCTTCCGCCTAGTACTTTCAAGGCGCTTCCAGCTGAGTGCGAACTTGGTCGTATGGATCATGTTTTGCCTTGCTATCTTGCGGAAAAAGAGCCTGATTTCCAGTGGGATGAAGAAAGTCAACAGACGGAAGTTATAAATATTGGTAATCAAAAAATTTTGGTTAAGAAGCATTCGCTGAAGCTAGTTTCATTACGTTGGCATCAAGGGGAAAAAGACGATGTTGACTTGCCCGTCTGGCGACACAGGCTAACCGTTTATATTCCTGAGAAGGTAGCGGTAGATACTGCGTTGCTGTATATCGAAGGTGGTACAATCAACCCAGCTGAACACTATAAAGAACCTACCAGGGGAGATGGGCTTGAGTTTTCTAGGATAGCGGCTCAAACCCAATCTGTTGTTATTGACCTTAAAGATGTGCCTAATCAATTTTTACGGTTTGGTGCAGGTGAGTCTTTAAGGGAAGATGGTCTGATTGCTTACACTTGGTCTCGCTTTATGACAAATCCTGTAGAAAATGCTAGGTGGCCTCTACGCCTACCTATGGTGAAGGCCGTCATTAGCGCTATGAATGCTACTCAGGAATTGCTCAAAGAACAGAAGCTGGCAATTAATCACTTTGTTGTTAGTGGTGCATCGAAAAGGGGGTGGACAGCTTGGTTAGTTGCTGCCATGGATACACGTGTGACGGCAGTAATTCCAATTGTTGCTGATTTTTTAAACCTAACCAAAGTATTTCGTCATTTATTTCGAGTGTACCCACAGGGTAACGACTCCATAACAAGATATATGCACCTCCGCTCTATGATAGGTACAGACTCGATGGACAAGCTGTTAACTATTATTGATCCATATCAATACAAGCATTTGCTGACTATGCCAAAATATGCAATTAGTGCCTCTGGGGATAGCTTTTTACCGCCGGATATATCACAGTTTTTTTTCCAAGAGTTGCTGGGGGAAAAATGGCTGAGAGTATTGCCTAATATAAATCACTATATATTTAGCGCTGACCTTAACCCAGTTTCTGCGGCAGTGGAGTCATTTTATGGTGCTTTTATCAAAGCTGAGTTAATTCCGGAGCTGACGTGGCAGTATGAGCAAGGGGTACTTAACCTGAGTAGCTCTGTGCCACCAAAATCGGCAAGGTTGTGGCAGGCATCTAATTCTGTGGCTCGGGATTTTAGGAAAATAGAAGATAATACTGGGGTGTCAGACTTTGTTGCTACGCCACTTAAGTTTACATGTCAGGAGAGCTGCACATTGAAAATAGATCTACCAGCCCCTAAAAAAGGTTGGCAGGCATCTTTTGTTGAAGTGAGTTATGAAAATAAGCCTTATCAGGATTTGGTTTTCACCACTCGATTAATTGTTACGCCGGACCATTACCCTCAGAGTGACCCGTCGCCTGTAGACGTTACGGACCCGACTATAAAAAAGTAGCCCCTTTAACGGCTACGGATATATGCTCGTTACCATTGGAGGTGCCGGTAGACGACAAGCTAGAGAAGACCCATGAGCCTACGAGTAGTAAGTGATCGGGGTGAGCGAGCGCAGGCAACAACGTAGTAGATTGAAAGGCGACGGGTATATATCTTTTGTTGATCAAGCCCTCCATCCTCTTAGGCTGTTATGAAAAGGGTATAACTCATGCCACCAGTAATGAATGACCCTAGTAGCAGGCCGATTGTTGCCGAGCAGTTTATACATGTTGACGGGCCGGATACAAAAGTAGAGTCCAGTAGGTGGGGAGGGTACTGCATCAGCTTATGCGTTTTCCAACTTATTTGAAAGCACGATTAAGCGTGGATCATGTAGGCAGTAAGTTATCTTCGCACGATGTAATGCCGGAGCCTCTGGTTAAATCATATTTCAGAAGGTAGCGTCAGCCTAGCAAGTGGCTAAGTACTATCAGCCAGGGGGTGCTAAATGACAGAAAGATTCAAAACTTGCTGATTGCGATTGATATCCTTTCAGATGCTTCGGCTTTATCGAGGCGATTAAGTGCTCTGCATAAGGAGTTGGAAAATTAGGTACATGAGTTACTAATAGCGAACGAGCAACCTGAGGCTAATATCCAGGTGGCTGATCAAAACAGCTTACATGAGCTAAAAAAACATCCTAGTAGCTTGAGCAAGCGCCTGGTTACAGCGGGGATGTCGAAGTCTGATATTAAAGGTTTAATAGATGCAAAACTCATCAACAACCTACATAGTAAAGAGTAGCCGCAGATAAGTCACACCATTGATGTGGCAGATCTTGGGGGATTTAACGAGTGTGTAAACCCCTGCTGCCAAAATGAGAATATACAATGACGATTTCCCCACCTATATTGATCCTCAATGAAAGCTAGTATCACTCGTGCAAACTAAAAGGAAATATCTTTGGTGAGGAAGTACAATATCATATTAATGATCAGCTTTGTGTTAGATTGGATTATAAATACATAGCGTATCAAGACTTAAAATTCGGTGATTCAGCTTCAAAACTAGAGCGCTATATCGTTGGCATTGGGGCTCAATACGCTTTCTCAAGCTAATACACATGTGATGCCTGCCTGAATCTAAAAAACAATTGTAGAGGTAGCCCCCAGCTCTTTCAAGTGCAACGGAAGGGACTTGACTTTATCGTCACACTACTTTGTAAAGAAACGCTTTACAATTTCAAGATTGAAGAAAAATAAATCAAACAAGCCTACAATATTGCCATCTATCTATTCATAAAATACTAGATAAAATAAAACAGCAATAATATTTTTTTAGACTAGAATTATAGTTTTTAATAAATAAACTATGAGGATTCTATATGAAAAAAGTATTAACTGCATTCAGCTTACTGATCTCCAGCTCTGCAATGGCTACTGGCTTTTACGCAGGCGGCCAACTTGGAGCTAGTAGCGTAACATTCAATAACATCTATAGCATGTACAACTCTACCCCAGCACCACATTACGATAAAAAAAATACCAGCTCCGCTGCTAAAGGCATAATCTGCGGTATTTATGGCGGCTATCGATACGATTTTAACAATTTTTTTGTTGCCAGCGAGCTAGATTACAATGCTAATACAGCATCAATAGAAAGTACGCATTACTACACAAAAATAAAGTCTGTGCAAAACCCGTCATTAGCGGCTCATGTTCTTGTAGGGTTACCCGTTGGAAATAATTCAGAGATATATGGACGCATAGGCTACACAGAAACAGTTTTCAAATCTGAACCGAAAGGATTAAACGAAGTACCTGCAGCATCTCAAAAATTGGAAGGAATTATCTTGGGCTTGGGAACGCAACATCATTTTACTGATCAGCTTAGTATTAGGCTGGATTACAAGTACACAAAGTATCAAGAAGTAACTACAGTAATTTCAACAGATACTAACAGCTCTTCTTATAAGGATAAATTCTCTATAAAACCAGAGAGCCATGCACTTACCATTGGTGCTCAATATACTTTCTAAAAAAAGCCAATGCACATGAGTGCCTGCACCTAAAATAATTAAAGGGGCAGGCCTCCTCCCTGTATTATGGTCGTTGTTACCTCCAGTGAAAGATACAGTCATGACTAGAAAGCGAAAATTAGAAAGTTAAGCCATACTATTCCACCGAGCGTAAAGCAGCTATTCTAAAAAAGCTTATGCTCTAGATTGCCAACATAGGTGACACACGCTTTCCCAATAAAAACTCAATTTAATTAAGGTATTTCCAATATTTTCGTGGCCGTATATTAATTAAAAATTGCGCATCTTCTATTTCATTTTCCTATAATCATACAATCTTCACTCCCTTAGAGAAGAGTCTCCCCAGAAAACCATTAATATTATCGTTAAATCCCCGTTGCTATGAGTAGCATGGTTTTAGCAAAATAGATATTTAGTCTAATCCCCGAGCTATGTTTGCATGACAATAACACCACAAACACTATATCTGTAACAATATTATTAAAATTCAGCTAATTCTCTAACCTCCTTAGAGGAAGAGCTATGTACGGGACAAAAAACCTGAAGACCTTGCTTTTCAAGGCATAATTTAGCAAGACGTGACTCTCAGACAAGGTAACCTGCAAGGTCTTTTACCCCAGAATAGGTTATGGTTGTTGAACATGAAAGACTTCCGTTCATTGGCTAAGAAGCTTAAGGCATGCAAATCAATTGCCGCTGAACAAGCATTACCGTTCAGCCAGAGTTGTTTCGATTAGGATTGGATAGGCTTAAACGGGTACTCAAAAACAGCTGTGAAAAAAATGATCAAACCACTTTTTTAGATCTGCTAAATGTTTTGTCTCGTACATAGGAGGAAGAGTTAGCCATAAGAGTTCATAAATTTCTCAAAACCATGATGCTCTCAGAAACTGATGAATACGAGAAGAACTGTACAGAGGAAAATAGAGTTTATTGATTACGATGGAAATAATTGAATACTTATTGCTCGTGGCTTACTCTGCAATGGCATAAACAACTGCGCTGACGGCAGCGATAAGGGCCTGCATTGCTCTACACTCATTAGTACTAGTGCTGACCTTCAGCAAGCTGACTAAAGCATCAAAGGAATATTTGCACGGCTGCTACGTTCAATTACTAAGCCTGCGAGCCTTTCGTTGACTCATTGTGATTACAATTAGGCCCCACCGACAGATTATATTGATGACACTGAGCTGCAAATGGCAACAAAGCCAGTATCTGATGCCGTTGTGAGCGCCCCATGTCCAAAATAAGATTACTCTTCATAAATCAGTGTGCGCTTATATGGTGTGCTCTACGCTAGAGTAATTATACCCTTTGAAAGAAGAGATAAACGATCAAAACCCCACGAGCCTAGGCTTAGCTGATTGGATTGATAGATAGCAGTCAACAACCCATCTGCTTCAAGAGGATGGGTATATAAATAAGCTCTAAAAACACTTTCCCATATTAATCTCGTAAAAATTTCTCTCTTCAAATAAAATAAAACAGCAAAAATATTTTTATAGACTACAATTCAAACTCTTAATAAACAAAAAATTATGGAACTTATAAATGAAAAAAGTATTAACAGCATGTGGTTTTTTGATTTCCAGCTCCGCAATGGCTACCGGATTTTACGCTGGTGGGCAACTGGGAGTTAATAGTGTAAAAATTGATAATTCTTATACCTTGAGCATTACAAATCCTCACGCATTCACGGACAAAAGCAAAGACAGTATTGGTGCTACAGGCATATCTTACGGTATTTATGGAGGTTATCGATTTGACTTTAACAATTTTTTTGTTGCCAGTGAGCTAGATTACAATGCCAATACAGCATTAGCGAAATACACTGTACTCCTAGCAGCAATGGCGATTTCGCAAGCACCGTCACTCGGGTTTCATTTTCTTGCCGGATTACCCATTGGAAAGAGCTCAGAGGTATATGGACGCATAGGCTACACAGAAACAACTTTCAAAAATAATTTGAAAACAGATCACTCATTCTGTTCATCTGGAAAATCAAAAGGAACTATCCTGGGCGTAGGAGCGCAGCATCATCTTGGTGATAATATCAGTATTCGATTTGATTACAAATATACAATGTATCAAGCAATGACTGCAGCAAATTCAGGACCTAATACAACTGCTGAATTTTCGGTAAAACCAGAGAGCCATTCATTCACCGTTGGAGCTCAATACGCTTTCTAAAAAACCTAATACATATGATATGCTATACCTTAAATAATTCAGAAGATAAGCAAACCCCCAGCATTTTCAAATGCCGCTGATGCTTTTATTGTATAGCTATATTGTACATCACAGCGTTACACCAACTTACATTGGGTGTGTAAGATTGTTACTGGTTATCATTGCCAACCTAGTGGATTTATGAGGAACTTTCTAATTTGTCGCATCCCCATACATCCATTGGTAACTGGTGTGTAATTAAGAGATCGCATAAAAACCAACAAAACCCCTCTGATAGAATTTATCTCACTTTCTTTTATAAAAAATATTGTGTACCTTTAGATACCTTTGCTTAGTAACCTTATGTTTTGATTGCAATCATCATATCTTCGAATCAAGTTGTTAATTAGCACATAGATTTCTTTAAAATAAAAGAAAACAATCCTATCAAATTTTTAGACTATAATCCTAATTCTTATAAAAACATAAATAATAGGATCATGAATGAAAAAGCTACTAATTGCATCCAGCTTGCTGCTTTCCAGCTCTGTGATGGCCTCTGGATTTTACGTAGGTGGGCAAGTGGGCGCATCCTCTACAAGCATGAAATACAAAAATATTGCAACTATCCCTAGCCCCTACTATCCCAATAAAATAACACATGACATTAGCAAAAGTGGAGAGACCGGCGGAGTATATGCAGGGTATCGTATTGATTTTAACGACCTTTTCATTTCTGGAGAAATTGATTACAATATCAATTCTTCAAAAATAGAGGTTCTTAATGCACAAGTCACACAAGAACCTGCTTTCGGCTTGTATGTCCTCACAGGAACAGCTATAGGAAAAAATGTAGATATATACAGTAGATTGGGATTTTCGGAAACTGAAATCAAAACCGAGTTTATAAGAGATCAAACAGGGGTCATAACAAAAAACAATCAAAAGATTCACGGAGTCGTTCTTGGTTTAGGCATGCAATATCAATTTAATAACAAGCTAAGCATTAGACTTGATTACAAATATAGCATGTATAAAAAATATGACTTTATATATAACAATAGAGAACGATCGTTCGCACCGAGCATACAGCTATTAACTATTGGTATTCAGTACGCATTCATCTAAAACCTGATTCTATCTACTCTAAGCAAGCAATTGAAAATAGAGAGTTGGTACATCATTTCAGCGCTACAGTTACAGAGAATACAATAAACGCATTCAACCTTCGTAGTGCAGTAATGCTATGTACTGGACAAAACATTTAGCAGATCTAAAAAAGTGATTGATCATTTTTTGCACAGCTTTTTTGAGTACCCGTCTAAGCCTAATCAAACAGACTCTTGGCTGGACGGTAAGACTTGTTCAGCAGCAATTGATTTGCATTCCCATCACACCAGTGCCCTACTAGCAGGACCACACAACAGCAATTGTCAGTAATCCCATCAGCTTATCCATCCGGTCAAGCTTCGTCATATGTGTGGACTCCAAATCAAAGCCCCGACTTTTTAGATTGCCAAACATGGTTTCAATACTCCAGCGCTTACTATAGTCATCTATTATGCTGCCTGGCTTTTTAGTAGCTACGACGATCAACAATCCTTTCAGAGTTCTACGGGCTGCAATATAGAGCGGCACTCCAGATACTTTATTTTTGCTATGCACGTTACTGCTTGATTGATACTAACGCCTCTGCATAGCTTGCCAATGGCAATCTTTTTGCTTCGATGCTCACCACATTGTTGCTTTTAACCCGAATTCTGCATAACAGTTTGTTTTGACGTAAAACCAGTCTAACCATTCGTGGCCTATATACCCAAAGGATTTCAAGTTGCTACTAGGCGGCAAGTAAGCGAAGCCCCATGAGCCTACGAGTAGTAGGTGATCGGGGTGAGCGAGCGCAGCCAACAACGTAGCAGATTGAAAGGCGAAGGGTATAAACTCACGATCTGCCAGAAGGTTATCCTAGCCTTGATGCAGAGGTAGATGAGCCTTAAGCTTATTGGCCAATGAACTGACGTCTTTCATGTTCAACAACCATAACCTATTCTGGGGTAAAAGACCGTGCAGGCTACCTTGTCTGAGATTCACGTCTTGCTAAATTATGCCTTGGAAATCAAGGTTTTCAGGTTTTTTGTCCAGTACATAGGCGGTAATGGTAAAAAATTAGGTGCATGTAAAAGGGCGGATTCAAATCTGAAGTGCATCACTTGACTAAGTAGAAGAAAGGGCCAGCTGAAGGTAAGCTCCTACCCTTTTCTCCGGCAAGAGATGAGGAGATGACTATAACTTACCAACAACGGGCTTACGAACAACGATGCCAGAGATTTCCACACTAAAGAAAAGCGGTTGCAACCAAAGGGAGATAGCGGAGATCATTGGCACCAGCCAGTCCACGGTGAGCCGTGAGTTGGCAAGGAATGCTGGCGAACGTGGATATAGGCATAGGCAAGCACAAGGCCGAACAGGTAGGCGGCGTACAGAGTCGGCTCGGGCGAGTAGAATGACGCCAAAAATGATCGAGGTGATTGAATCAAAATTGCGTGTAGAGTGGAACCCAGAGCAGATTTCAGGCTGGTTGCTGAATGATCAGGAACGACTGATTATACCAGTCGCCTTTCAAGTTGCTACGTTGTTGGCTGCGTTCGCTCACCCAGATCACCTACTGCTCGTAGGCTCACGGGGATTCGCTTACTTGCTGCCTAGTAGCAATTTGAAATCCTTTTGGTATAAATGAGAACACCAATGGTTTGTTACGACAATATTTTCCAAAGAATACAGACTTTAAAAAGGTCGGCCAGATAGAGGTGAAGCGAGCATTGATGCGGCTTAATTCTCGGCCAAGAAAAGATTGGAATATCAAAACACCCGCCCTGATAATGGGTGAACACAGGGCTGCGTTAGCAGCTTAAGCTGTGATGCACTTGGAATTTGAATCCGCGAAACAAAGATAGACAATATTCATTCATTATCCTTGCATACAAAAACAATAAAAATCAACCAGATAGAAAGCCACAACATTCTTTCTATTTCTTTCATATAGAGACCTTTGCACGATTGTTATTTTGCTAGCTGGCTTCTTTAAAAACGTACTAAATCGATCATTTACAAGCATAAATCATCTATTTTAGTGTGTATTTTCCTCACCAACTAACAAGATTACGGCTCGTGCAAAGGTCTCATATAAAAGAACATTATTCTTCCCAAACAAATTCATCCATGATAAGTTGCATACGACTAAGTTGTGCTGTACAATGTTTGTTTGCACACCTTCATAATGAAATAAGAGATTGATAGATGATGAAAAAGTTACTCATAGCTTCGAGCTTACTACTTTCCGGCTCTGTAATGGCATCTGGTTTTTATGCCGGAGGTCAACTTGGTGCTGGTTCAACAAATATAAAGCACACCGATGATGCCATGGTAAAAACTGATCGTGGCGTAGAAGGTATGTTCTACGGTGCCTATATTGGCTACAGGTATGATTTTGATGAGTTTTTTATGGCCGGCGAGCTGGATTACAATTTCCTCACAGCGAAGCCAGAGATGACTGAGCCTGCAACAAGCGTCAAGGAAGAACTCTCACAAGATGGCACAATGGGATTCCATATCCTTGCTGGGCTTCCTATTGGCGAAAGCACAGACATATATGGCCGCATAGGTATTGTACAAACTAAGTTCAAGGCCGAGTACAAGGCCCCGGCCCCAGTGGGTGACCAGTCCACTGACAAAACCCAGCAAGGCACTGTTTTTGGCATAGGTATGCAGCATCATTTTGATGAGATGCTCACCGTGCGCCTTGATTACAGGTATACAATGTATAAAAAATATAAGTTATCAGAGGATCCTAGCAATTCCTTTAATATGCATGAACTAGAGCCCAGCAGCCAAGCCTTTTCCGTTGGACTTCAATACACTTTTTATTAAGCAAGTCATTCACAAGAAAGGGATGGTAAGCCCCTTTCTTGATGAAATCTTGCTGGCACACCGGTAAGCCTTATACTATTGGCGCTTCTAAAAATTATTGAGTGCCTTTTTGTGAGGGCTTACCATATTCCGTTACCGGTAGATAAGGAGTAGCGAAGCAATAAACAACCTCACACCTCTAGATAATAGATATATCAGAATGATTATGATGAGTTTAAAAACTCTTGTACAAGCAAATAAAGCACGTTACCTTTTGTAAATATGCTCAATTTTAGACTCTGTGTCGAATTGATAAACAGTGAAGCTTTGAAGACATAAATACAATAAGCGCTGATTTTTCTATACCTACTGCTCTTACTTCAAGCGTGTTATTTTACTCATGCTTTTGGTTGCACCAACCACTACATTCCAGAAGCTACTGAGTTTACTAAAACCCTACAAGTTCAGATGTTTCTGCACCAATACCGAAAACCTTACAAACAACATTTACTAGAAGATAGAGTACTCCTGATGCCAACAAAAATTTTACTCAAGGCACTCTTTACCTACAGGTCTAGGCGTAAGTAATGGTCAAAAGAACTATTTTCTCACGATCAGAAAAGACACATAGCAAATTAATCTAGTAAGCTCACCTCTAGAGAGCTTTACCACCGACGATGAAATATTACAATGATTACAAATTCACTGTTTTTTTATAGCTGAACCTGCCGATATATTAAGTTACTTATCAAGACATTTCCACGAACCCGTAACTTGGGCTCTATACCCAAGTCTAAGTTGCTATGCGGCAGCAAGCGAGCAAAGCCACGAAGACCTGAGGAGCACTAAGTGACTATGATGAGAGCAGCTAAACTTCAAAGGCTATGTGGATAAATCAGGCGGGAACTGCGCACCTAGCGTGAGAGATATAATAATAGGTGAAACTATTCAAATAAGAGCCATACATGAAACTGAGACCAATACCTTTAAGCAATAGAGTATTATCATAAGGTATTTAATGATAAATACGATGCATTTTTTAAAAAGACCTTTGGATGACTGATGCCGTTGCATCGGCTGCCCATGCAAATACTTCTTCTTAATCAATATGCTACTAAAAATAATAATAAGACAGAGTACCAGCTATGAATAACAGGCTATTCAAAGGAATATCTTTTTTTGCTATAACATCCATAGCCTCTCTCTTTTCACCTTCAGGTTTCACTACAGATATCAACAAGTTGAAGTCTCAACGAACCTTGTTTACTACAATTGAAAAAAAGCTTAAAACCAAAAAAGATAGACTTTACCACAAGAGCCTAAAACAACTTAAAGGCTATCCTTTACTGCCCTACCTGCATTCACTGAACTTGATCAACAAGCTAAACAAGCTTTCTCAAAAAGACATTGATAGCCATATAACCACCTGGCCTTCAATGCCTTCAAACAAGCGCCTTCAACAGAAATGGCTTATTTTCTTGGCAAAGAAAAAGCGCTGGGCAGATTACCTTACAGCCTTTGAACGCAGTAATATTCGTAGTTCTAAGTACCAATGCCTATACGGTGTTAGCCAGTATAAAGAAGGAAATAAAAAAATAGCTTGGAAGAAAGCTACTACATTGTGGCTCGTAGGACATTCACAAAATAAGGCCTGCAACCCACTATTTCAAGCTTGGAAAACCGAAAAACAGCTTAGCCAACAGTTGATCTTTCAGCGCTTTTGGCTGACTATCGCCAAAGGCAATATCAAACTAGCCAAGTATATAGATAAATCCATAAGTGATAATGACCTGAAAAAACAAACACAGTTATTCTGGCGCATTCATAATAAACCCCAGCGTTTGACTTCCACCAAAATACTAAACAAAACACAAGAAAAACACCGCCTTATTTACCTATACGGGATAAAAAAGCTGGCTAGGAAAAACATTACACAGGCGACTAATCTCTGGCTTGCAGATAGAGAGGCATACCCCTTCAGCCTTAAGGAAACCACTAAGCTTGACAAATGGCTAGCCATCCGCTTGGCTAAAAACTTTCACGATGACGCCAGTCAATATATTGTACGGATTGATCCCAGCTTCAAATATCCAAAGGTAACTAGATGGCGCATTCGATTAGCGCTTATCAATCGGGACTGGAGTAGCGTACTTTCCCTTTCTGAACAACTTCCCGAAAAAGACATGGAGAAAAATCGCTGGAGATATTGGCGAGCTGTTGCCATAAATCACATAAAGAAACAGCAAGGAAAACTCAATACTAATAAATCAATACTAACGCAAGATATATTTACTGACTTGAGCCAAGAGCGTGATTTTTATGGTTTTTTGGTGGCCGATATTAGCAACACTCCTTTCAATATGAACTCTGCCAAAGATACAGTGGATACCTTACCTCTACAGAAACTTGCCTCCAAATTCGATGCTTTTGAAAGAATTCAAGAATGGCTTTATCATCAACGCTTCTACAAAGCTCAATCTGAACTTAATCAACTAAAACCTTTTCTATCATCGAAAGAACGCAAAATGGTGGCCTACCTTGCACAACAGTGGAATTGGCATCATCAAGCAATACTCACTGCAGCAAAAGAGTCTCTCTGGAATGATCTCCAATTAAGGTTTCCATCACCTCTTTCAAATATTTTTGCTAAATATTCAAAAAAACAAGAAATAGATTTGTTCTGGGTCATGTCAATCGCACGCCAAGAAAGCGCTTTTAATCCTAGGGCCAGATCTCACGCTGGCGCTAAGGGGCTTATGCAACTAATGCCTGCAACTGCCAAACAGACAGCTCATAATTATAAGATAAAATATCGCAAAGAAAGTGATTTATTCCGACCCAAGGTAAACATTGCACTCGGTACAGCCCACCTTTCCAAGTTGATATCCAAGTTTGAAACAAACAAAGTATTCGCAACAGCTGCCTATAATGCTGGAGCATCAAGAGTTAACTCTTGGCTAAAAAAACGTGGTCATTTGCCATTGGATATTTGGATTGAAACCATTCCCTACGATGAAACTCGGCAGTATGTACAGAATGTGCTGGCCTTTCAAGTTATTTACAAGAGCCTAAATAATCAAAATCCCAAAATGCTGTCAACAAAAGAAGCAGCAATGATGTCACTAGCCGCATTCTCACCTAGACCAGTTACCATTGAAGAAGTGAGTAGGCGAGGAACTAACGAAGCCCCATAACCCTGCAAAGAGAGGTGATTGAGGTAAGCGTGAGCAACCATAATCCTCACACCTTTTCAAGGGAAATGAATGTATACCGATTACCATTGGAGGCGCAAGCAAGCAACAAACGAGCGGAGCCCCAGGAGCCTACGAATAACGAGTAACTGGGCTGAGCTAGAGCCGTCAACACCCCCACCTTCAAGGATAACTAGTATACATCTATCTTGGGTATTATGGAGACAAAGACAACTAATCCTTGTTATACATTTTTTACGATTATTCAAGCGTGCCGTGACACAAAACTGATTACCCAGATTTTACCCCAAACTCAATTAACAAACTTCTTCGCCACGAGACCCATATTTCTGATATAATAATGCTGCTGCGTACTCCAACTACAGATCCAAAGCCTCGCACTTAATTACAAACAGGAAGCTCTAAGTATACTTTAGGTCCGCTGCATCCAAAGTAATTAAAGGTATAAGAAATCCGTAAGAGAAAGAAGCTAAAAGCTAATACCCTTATAATCTTATAATCTTTTTAAATTAAGATATCTGTTACCAACGAAGGTATGAGTCTAGCAACCCATTACCCATGAGTAATAGGTGATTAGAGTGCGTTAAAGCACCAAGGCATGGTATAACCAGCTACCATTGCATCTTTAGGCGACAAAACGAAAGCCCAATGATCCTACCAGTAGTAGGTGACTGAAGTGGGTGAGAGTAGTCAACAACCCCACACCTTCATAGGGAGTGGGAATAAATGGCGCCTAGAAATTTTATGTATGGATTCAGCAACACTCTATTTATCCAAATACGTAGAGTATATTCTACATCATATTCAGAAGGATTAACGATCAATGGATCGTCATCATCACACCCATACGGTTAAGGTTGGAGACATTGCAATTGGTGGCAGTGAGCCTGTTGTTGTGCAATCCATGACCGATACCGATACAGCTGATATAAACAAAACCGTAGATCAGATCAAGCTTCTGGCTGATACTGGCTCAGAAATAGTCCGAATAACAGTCAACTCTGAAGAAGCCGCGGCTGCAATTCCTTCTATATATGACAAGCTGGCACAACAAAACTATAACACTCCTATTGTTGGAGATTTTCACTATAACGGTCATACTTTACTAACAAAATATACAGGCTGCGCAGAACTTCTTCATAAATACCGAATTAACCCCGGCAATGTAGGCTTCGGTGATAAAAAAGATGAACGCTTTAACATGATGATTGATATTGCCATCAAACATAACAAGCCTATACGTATCGGTGTTAACTGGGGTAGCCTTGATCAGGCATTATCAACACATCTTATGGATGAAAATGCCAAGTCAAAAAACCCAAAAAGCGCTCAGCAAATTCTTCACGAAGCCCTTGTTATTTCTGCCCTAAGCAGTGCAGAGGCCGCAGAAAAACGTGGTTTAGGCGAAGATAAAATTATTATTTCCTGTAAAGTTTCCAGAGTTCAAGATCTTATTAGCGTTTACCAGATGCTGGCTAATCGCTCTAGCTATGCTCTTCACCTTGGCCTTACAGAAGCAGGAATGGGCAGTAAAGGCATCGTCTCTTCAAGCATCGCCATGGGCGTTTTACTGCAACAAGGTATAGGCAATACTATTCGTACCTCATTAACTCCGGAGCCAGATGCCAGCCGAGATAAGGAGGTTATTGTCTCACAGCAAATACTTCAAGCACTAGAAGTACGAAGCTTTTCACCAGAAGTAACTGCATGCCCAGGATGCGGTCGTACAAGTAGCAATTTCTTCAGAATACTAACAGATGATGTGGATAACTTCCTGCGCAGAAGAATGGTATTCTGGCGGTCAGAATACATTGGTGTTGAAAATATGAAAGTTGCTGTTATGGGTTGTATTGTTAATGGTCCCGGAGAAAGCAAGCATGCCAACATCGGCATAAGTCTGCCCGGCTCTGGCGAAAACCCATCAGCACCAGTATTTGTTGATGGGGAAAAAGTCACCACACTCAAAGGTGAGGCCATTTCAGAACAGTACAAAGAATTAATTGAGAATTATGTTACAAATACTTATGCGCCCAGAAGTCAACTCATTGCTAGTCATTAATTAAAAAATCGTCTCAGCATTTTTATTTGGTGTACAAACAAAGCAAAAAAGTATTCCCTATACTCACTCCTCCTTACAGGAGTGAGGTGATTGACTGCTCCCTCCTATCTCCTGCCACCCTTAGGTTCGGGGGCATAGCTATTTTTCTGCCTAACTCACAACTGATATAGATAAAATGATCACAAAGGTCTGTAATCTTTCTCCCATAAATTACGCTCAAAAAAAACCCTGACAAAATAATTGTCAGGGTTATGAAATAGGTGCTTGACAGTGACCTACTCTCACATGGGGAAACCCCACACTACCATCGGCGATACACCGTTTCACTACTGAGTTCGGAATGGGATCAGGTGGTTCCAATGCTCTATGGCTGTCAAGCTAAATCGTGATAAAAGACCATCGTCTTTTATCTGGAATCCGGCATTAAGCTGTTTCTTGCTTTAAATTTTTCTATACTCATCGCCTTTGAAGCGGCTACTTTGCTGTCAGAGTTTGCTCACCACAGTAACCTAGTTTTCCTAGCTTCTATGACTTAGCTCACTTATAGCTGCCTAGCAACTCCAAATTCTTTAGGTGGATACCCAGTGGATATTAAAAATACGGAAAGGCTTTTCTTGCAAACTCCAATTATCTACTAGCGTAGAATCATGGTATTCGCTGGTTTACCACCTACCCATACCTTCAATGGTAACGAGTATATTCTATTTTGCTGTGTATGATACAAAATCGTTTTGGCGTTATATGGTCAAGCCGCACGAGTCATTAGTACTGGTTAGCTCAACACCTTACAGCGCTTACACACCCAGCCTATCAACGTCATAGTCTTTAACGGCTCTTTAGGGGCATCAAGTGCCCAGGGAAGTCTCATCTTGAAGGGGGCTTCCCGCTTAGATGCTTTCAGCGGTTATCCTGTCCGAACATAGCTACCGGGCAATGCGTCTGGCGACACAACCCGAACACCAGAGGTTCGTCCACTCCGGTCCTCTCGTACTAGGAGCAGCTCTTCTCAAACTTCCAACGTCCACGGCAGATAGGGACCGAACTGTCTCACGACGTTCTAAACCCAGCTCGCGTACCACTTTAAATGGCGAACAGCCATACCCTTGGGACCGGCTTCAGCCCCAGGATGTGATGAGCCGACATCGAGGTGCCAAACACCGCCGTCGATGTGAACTCTTGGGCGGTATCAGCCTGTTATCCCCGGAGTACCTTTTATCCGTTGAGCGATGGCCCTTCCATACAGAACCACCGGATCACTAAGACCTACTTTCGTACCTGCTCGACATGTACGTCTCGCAGTCAAGCGCGCTTGTGCCTTTACACTAACCATACGATATCCGACCGTACTTAGCGCACCTTCGTGCTCCTCCGTTACTCTTTGGGAGGAGACCGCCCCAGTCAAACTACCCACCACACAATGTCCCCAATCCCGATAAGGGATCCAGGTTAGAACCTCAATGTTGCCAGGGTGGTATTTCAAGGTTGGCTCCACATGGACTAGCATCCACGCTTCAAAGCCTCCCACCTATCCTACACAAGCAACATCAAGATCCACTGTGAAGCTATAGTAAAGGTTCACGGGGTCTTTCCGTCTAGCCGCGGATACACTGCATCTTAACAGCGATTTCAATTTCACTGAGTCTCGGGTGGAGACAGCTTGGCCATCGTTACGCCATTCGTGCAGGTCGGAACTTACCCGACA
>JASXSU010000001.1:630000-707500 GCA_030674875.1 Candidatus Endonucleibacter sp. (ex Gigantidas childressi)
GAGCCAACTGTACATCGGATAAGCGATACCATATTCCAAGCAATAAGGCTCGAAACGTCAGCAAAGGATAGCTGGGCGACCGGTGTTAGAGGCGTAGATTGAGGATAATAACTTCTCAATCTCTTACCATTTCAGCAGCGCTTTTGTATCATCCAGACTACGAAGAATTGGATGATTTAGGTCGCTGACTTAAACGAAGAGCTTGGGCTGTGTTGTAAAGGATTTTTGCATGCCCATATTTTACCAGAATATAATCGTCTTTGTTGAGTTATGCTGAGCCTTCTGTCCAAATCATCACTTAAACATTACTCCATGCCAATATCAGCGTTGGCTGGAGAGTCTCCTCCACACCCTCTATTTCTACTCTCCCTGACAACGGCTCCACCAAGTGTGATCTCCGTATTCACTAACGAGACAATATCATAGTCACTATCGTCTAACTTACCCAGTCGCCAATTAATCGCCCGATTCTTTTTAAAATGTAGTGCACAGTACCCCACAACAATAGTGGCCGAACCACAAGCCACAATAAGACTTCCAGCCATCACATAATACGCACTAGTACTTAAATACCTCCGGTTTGCCATATCATCGACATCCAGTACAGTCTTGTAGTGGTTACCATCTTCTCCCACTTGAACTGGGGCGATGACAGACGGCGCATTCATTACCTCACCATCTTCATCAAATGGGATCATACACAGATCTGCTGACTCATAAGACGGAGGAACTTCCACCACTATACACCCAGGAAAACTGCCAGCGTTTGTTATATCCACTCTCTCTCCTCCGTTACACTCGAAGTACAAACAATCATCAGTATGAGTGGTACTGGTAGGGTCATGCTCTGTATAAGGCAGCATATACTCCGCCGCCGCACCCAGGCTACTCACTACATACTCACTAGCCCCTATGGTGCATAAAGCCAAGCCAGTTTTGATCATCATTTTAGAAAATCCATTTGTAAGAAAATCAATCGACTTGTTTACAACCCCCTTTTGACTGGCAAGCTTGGGCTTAATATTATGCGCCTTGCAGATACCATCCAATCGAAAAAGTATGGCGCGTAGAGTCTCTTCTACCATCAGGACATCTACTTCGCTATCATCCATATCTACAATCAAATCTTCAGACACACCCATTGTCTCAGAAGAATTTTCATTTTTTTCATACCCTACTAGGTCAAACAAACCTATTATATACTGCAATACACCATCCATCCCTCCCTCTTCATAGCGCTTATTCAGTACACCCGACATAACGCCTTCACTACTGTATTTATTCAACATCTCAGCTGCAGCATTTAAATTATGATGCTCTACGTATTTTAAAATATCACTCAGAGGCCTTTCATCTAACTCTCTCTTAAGCCGGATTAGTACTCTAGCACGCTTAGTTTTTAAAGACATTCCGATAATAAAATCCTCCATTTTCTGCTGCCTCTCAGGATTCTCGGAAGAAATTAACACGTCTGCAGGCGTAAATCCGTAAGCAATAATAGACTTTATCTGCTCATCATCATCCACACCAATTCCTACACCTAAAGCGCAAACAGGGAAAAGAACACTCAAGAAAAAGTATAAAAAACTGACCTTTAGCATGTAAGCTCTTTGCTTCATCAAAGACATTCTACTTGCAACAATCATAATCGACCTCACTATTTGTTTATTTCAAATAACCAGCTTGCTAGAGCCTAAGTGCGCCAGCAATACTCCCTGCGATTAAAATGACTAGCTTTTTTCCACTTGCCATATGATCGGATTAAAACCTTCATCACACACAATATCTTTTCACTGCCCACTTCTGCACAACCCTCTGTCACGCTACAGCCACCAACTTTTTTAGATCGGCTACGTCACGGCCGTGGGAAAAATATTACTTCGAACTCAAGGCTACCTGAAACAACTTCATCCACACACTAACATCCAGCAACCCAGATCTTAACCAGCATGATGCGTGAAGTTTCGCATCAATACTCAATTCTCATCAAACACTCGCACCTACTCTTTTTGCTTCGCCTTTTTTATGAACCAGAAGAAATCATTGCTATACCACTAAACGTCATAATTTGCATGATAAATTGAGCTTGCAAAAACATACAATCAATAAGACTAATACACTACTTTTGAAGACTTAACGATTAAAAATAAATGCCATAACATAACCAGATTATTTTCTTGATCTTTTATAAAGCTAATGTTACACATACATCATCAAATGCATGGATACACGACGAACTAGATAAATCATACAACTTCACTTTGAATAATAACTATTCAAGAGAGAAATTAGTCAGACTAAGACACACACATGACTTATAATCCTGCATAAAGGTAAATTAAAACACACGGAAATACCAGCAATAGATTAGCGACTCTCGATACCAGAGGATTCATAGCGCATATGAATCAGGACAAACTAATATTTAAAATCGACAAATGGCATAATCAATTATGAGCAATAGCAATAGACTATCTCTTATAAAAAATATGACTAGAAACTTGACAGTTTTTATTTTTTACCTTAGCGCAATCAATATTTTTCCTGCTGGCGCCTCAGGCCCAACCCTTCTCGTAGACGATAGTTCTGAAATAACATCTTCACTTGTTTATGGATTAACACCTCCTGATGAGATGCTTTCTACCAAATACCAAGATCGCCAACAAAAGATGGAGGATTTCATAGTTGCGTTATCCACTAATTCAGGATATAAGCGCTTACTAACGATGCTTGAGTTAGAGTTAAACCAAAGACCAGTGAACGATATTCTAAGCTATTTAAAACACCATCAAGTAGAAGTTTCCGATAGCGTATCTACTGCTTGCTACCACGAATTTCTTATGCGGGACGCGATGAATGAATATTACAAGTCGCAAGGAAAAGCTGGATTACTGCAGTATTTGAAGGATTTATTTCAACTAGAAGAAAACCAAAACCATCTTGCAGATAGCGATGAAGATCCCCTAGAAGCATTTATTGAAAAAATAGATGATAGCAAAGTAAAAAGCCACCTGGGAGAAATTACTTTATTTGCCATACAGACTCGACTGGTTCACATTTGCAAGGAGCACAACATTCAACCTAAACTTGCTTGTCAAAAAGGGTTTACTAATAAAGCCTTGGAGTTCACTGTAAATAAATGCTCCAACGTACTCATCAATGCCGGAAAAATCTTTTGCGCCGCAGGGGTTAATGAGTATCTATTAGGCAGCCTTGCTACATCGGCCGAATACACCTTTAATACTTCAAGCCTACCGATCACAGACTGCTACTTCTTCACATGTCCTGGTAACCTTGTACGCAAAGGCGACTTAAATGACGCCCATGACTGCCTACAGCTAGCCTAATCTTATTATTCTGACATGCATCTCATGCAACGTATGTCCGCCATTCCAGTAAATTCTGATAACCGCCCGATGTACAACCACTCCTCCCCTAGAGAGATAAAAAGTGCTGACCAGCCATATGACGTAATACTAGTGAGCCAAAAGGAGACAGAAATACGCAGCACCTGCAGCTATATTAGAAATTCGGATTTTTATGCGATAATATCACTTACATCGCTAGCTGCCGGATTTGTCACAATCGGTGGCGGCTACCTTATACGTAATTATCGAATAAATGCAGCTCTAAATAAGCGCCTGCAGAATATGCACTCAGAGGATACACATCAGATATCTCAGCAACATCAGCAACATCAGCAACATCAGCTACCTCCGCTAAACCAGCAAATTACAGGGAGCACGGAGGATTAAGCATACCAACAAGGCAACCAAAAACCCATAAACAACTCCATGTGGGCGCACCATTTAATATAAGCAGACAGTGCTCTGGAAATGCCATCATAAGCTATTCATTGCCATTTCCGAGCTTTATACAGACAACGCCCACATTTTCAACTTTCAACAACGCCTTTAATTACAAGGCAAACAACCGTAGTAGCAGAACTATCTCACGATGAAGAGCTTACGAGCCTTCATCGATTTGCGGATCACTTTACTAATAGTTTGCAGATACTAACATAGCGCAATCTACCTAATCCAATGCACTTGCCACAACCATACATTAACGTAGAGTCGATATATAGCTTCTCCATGACTCTCATTTCAATGAGGTATACGTTAGCATTAACCATACAAAACTGAACCTTGATCTTCAAGCATACCACTAGATAATTTTTGACCAATCAAAAACCGTTCATGGTGTAACTATTATCGAATTTTTCAAAAAATCTCGTGCGTATATGCATTAATAGAAGTTATGCATATAATTATTGATGGTACTGACTACCATTCGCCAAAAGTGTTGTTCGAGCAAACCGAAAAAATGAAAATTAAGCTACAACACCTTCCGACTTACAGTTCAAATTTGAACCATATTGAGCTACTTTGGAATGTCATGAATGAACATCTTAGGAATAATGGATACTGCGCGACTGCGAATAGATTTCGACAAAAAACAAATCACTCTCTCTATGACACTTTACCTTAAATTAGCGTTTCATTGATCAGCAGGGTAGTCACAATTTTGAGATACTGAAACCTGTATCTTGAATTCTCTTGGATATATACTCGTTACCATCGACGGCACGGATAGACTACAAACGAATCAAGCCTCATGAACCGGCTAATAGTAGACGACGAGATAAGTGTAAATGATGTCGATAGCCCACATATCAAAGGGGATAAATATAGACTATGAACAGGCAACACTTAAAGAATATCCCTAACCAACTCTTCCCAGCAAACTAACACAACTCTTCTACCATTAACTACTTTGAACCATCTATAATATCCTGCCCCCAAAACAGCAAAAGGCCTTCAAGGTAATGTAGTGACAATCAGGAAATGACTGATTCATATCTGCGAGCATCCTTAGGTGGAGCTGTATCAGTTACCATTGATATACCGACTACTATCGCAACCAATAGTAACGAACACATTAACTGCGACTAAAGTTAAAAGTGATGACGTCAGAGATTTCAGACCTATTCATTATAAGCATTAACAAACGATCAATTCCCAATGCCACACCTGCACAATCTGGCATACCGTGAACTAAGGCGTTGATTAACCGGTGATCGTGAGGATAAATAGGAAGACCACGGCTTTCTCTTTTGCGTTGCTCGCTTTTAAAACGATAGAGCTGCTCTTCAGAATCTTGTAGCTCGTGATAACCATTAGCCAACTCTACGCCATTCACAAATAACTCAAACCTTGAGCTTACTATATCACCATTTTTATCCTCCCTGACCTTCGCCAACGCGGACATGCAAGCTGGGTAGTCATAAACAAATACTCCAGATAGAATTCTAGCGTCACCTGTCCCGAGAGTCGGCTCTATCAGAGTAGAAAATAGAAGATTAAGGCAATCATTTCTATCACACTCGGTCAACCGACTATCAACTTTTTGTCGAACTAAGCACCTTAACGCATGATCAGAAACCGTATAAGGATTAATGCCTAGGTGCTCATCAAATAGATTTCCGTAGCTACATCGTTTCACTTCTTTAAAAGAGGATACAGACCTTAACAAACTTGCCACATCATCCATTAATCTTTGCTGATCCATTCCTATTCGATACCACTCCAACAGTGTGAACTCAGGGTTATGGCGAACTCCTATTTCACCATTTCTAAAAACGTGTTCCATGGAATAAATATCCCCACTACCTGCAGCCAAAAGCCTTTTCATGGCAAATTCTGGAGAAGTATGAAGGTAGCAAGTTTGAGGGTTTAGCTTGCCGATGGGCTGGAAGTCACAATGAAAACTATCTATATATACATCCACTGTAGCTGAGGTTGATAGTATCGGGGTTTCTACCTCCATAACCCTCTGAGAGTCAAAGTAAGATCTTAGACCACGGAGTAATATTGCACGCTCTTTGAGAACTGCAATGGAAGCAGACGGGCGCCAATCATTTTTGGACATAAACTACTTCCTCTAATTAATCTTTTCGGAGAAAAAGTAATTATATAGTTGGTATATACCCAAAGGATTTCAAGTTGCTACTAGGCGGCAAGTAAGCGAAGTCCCACAAGCCTACGAGTAGTAGGTGATCGGGGTGAGCGAGCGCAGCCAACAACGTAGCAGATTGAAAGGCGACAGGTATATACCCGTTACTATTGAAGGTAAGAGTGCACGCCTTCAAGGGAAAAATAGGTATAGGAAAGTTATATTGCTATAAGTAAGGCAATAGAGAGACACTTATTCTCTCTAAAAACCAGAAGAACTCTACTATTTCACACGACTAACATATTCTCCTTTGCGCGTATCAATTTTCAACATTTCACCTTCAGCAATAAATAATGGTACTTTAACCATTGCTCCCGTAGCTAGCTTTGCTAGTTTGGAAGCACCTTGAGCGGTATCACCCTTATGACCAGGATCAGTTTCAATAACCTTAAGCTCAACAAAATTTGGCGCAATAACAGAAAGCGGAGAGCCATTATACAGGGTTACGTTATACACTTCTTGCTCTTTCAGCCAATTGACGGTATCGCCAAGAGGTATTTTGCTAACAGCGTATTGCTCATAAGACCCATCTGTCATCATAAAATGCCAAAATTCACTATCTGTGTAAAGATACTCCATATCAAGCTCCACTACATCAGCAGCATCAAGACGCTCACCCGACTTAAATGTACGCTCCCAAACACGTCCAGTTATCAGGTTTCGGAGTTTAACTCGATTAAATGCCTGTCCTTTTCCAGGCTTAACGAACTCATTTTCAATGATGGAGCAAGGCCCACCTTCAAGCATTACTTTGAGACCGGAACGAAACTCATTGGTACTATAACTAGCCATCAAATTTACCAGGAAAGCCAAAATGATTATGATACCCTGTTCTAAGGCAAGAGTGCATACTCGAAACTCGCAAGAGGCTTGCGCGGACCAAACAATCTTCATAGAACAAGAAAATACTCACTGGCAAGAAGCTCTTTCCAACAGTATCTCAACACCCCAAGAGCTACTGTCTCTGCTAGAACTGGAGCCAACCCTACTACCTGAGACAATTAAGGCTGATAAACAATTTGCTTTAAAAGTGCCTCGGCCATTTGCCTCAAGAATGGAAAAAGGAAACCCTGAAGACCCTTTGCTTTTGCAAGTACTGCCATTAGGAAAAGAATTATCAAAAACGAAAGGATATAGCCTTGATCCTCTGGCAGAGAATAAACAAATACCACGAAATGGGGTTATTCACAAATACTACGGACGCCTGCTTCTTATAACCAGTGGTATCTGTGCAATTAACTGCCGATTTTGTTTTCGAAGACACTTCCCTTACGGGAAGAATCAGCTAGTAGGTGAAAACTGGAATAATGCTCTTAGCTATATCGCTTCGGACAACACCATTAAAGAAGTAATTCTTAGTGGTGGCGACCCACTTGCCGCCAGCGATAAGCGCCTGGGGAAACTTGTGAGCGACCTGAGCGAAATCAGCCATGTTAAAACCTTGAGAATACATACGCGCCTGCCTATCGTAATTCCCCAACGAATTACCAGAGAAATGCTTCAATGGCTGACTGGTAGCCGCCTAAAGCCAGTGGTTGTTATCCACTGCAATCATATCAATGAAATTGATTTATCAGTGGAAGCAGCCTTGTCTAAACTTCAGCAAGCTGGTGTCATTTTACTTAATCAAACCGTATTGCTAAAAGGTATAAATGATTCCTCCGAAGCACTTATTGCATTAAATCAGAAGCTTTTTCACTCATCCGTTCTTCCGTATTACTTGCACCTGCTTGACCCTGTTCAGGGAGCCGCGCATTTTGATGTTAATGACACTATCGCAAAACGCTTGATAAAAACAATAATGGCAAAATCTCCTGGTTATTTAGTACCCAGATTAGTTAGGGAGATAGCCGGCTGCCCTTGTAAAACACCAGTATGATCACCATAATAGCGCAAACATGTACGCGTTACGGGTCATTTACAGAGTGATTTTAACAATACCCTATTCATTATCTTATCTTTTGAGGCATATTCTGCTAACCCAATACTTTTTTGTGTTGTCATTAGATCAAAGTCTCTACCCCTTACCATTGAAGATATGAGCATCCTATAACCGCACGACACCATGTGAGCCTGCTAGCATCAAGTGATTGAGGTAAATGCAAGCAATCAACAACACACCTTCAAAGGAAATAATACAGATGGCAGGCCTTACAACTGCCTGCCTATCAAAAATCCTTTTGTCACAATTTTATTCCTTTGACAGTATTACTGTCAGAATTGTTAGTCCATTTCCTGCTCATACAAGATATAACTAGGTTATCAACTTAAAATAAGCGAGCCACAAACTCTATCCTATTCAACAAATATCTTTTTAACATTTCAGGAGAAAGTGACTATGAAAAAGCTGAATAGAACACATACGAGCCAAGCCAAAACAACGTGCCATACAGAGCAAATAAGTCAAGAGCATAGTCATATTGAAATACAGTCTATGGATAGACTACCTTTTACGTTTAGCGACCATGATGATATTAAACTTGAACGCTTTTGCTCCATGATATTATATAGTATCAACACGCCGTTTCCTCGTTCACAACAACAACTTGGCTACGCCGTATTAGGTATAAAAAACATCTTGAAAGCCATGAGTACTGTTGAAATTATTAATCGATATCCTGCTGTATCGAAAGTACCATCTGAGAACTGGCGGCCTAACATTAAACCACTGGAAAAGCTTGGAGCCTTACTAAAACAACCACTGACAAGACAGGCGTTTCCTAATCTTTGGCAATCTGTACGCTTTATGAGTGAACAGGACCAAAAAGAAATTTATGATATTCTTATCTTGAAAATAGGCTCCATTTAATAAAGGAGCAGGAACTATATATAAGCAAAGCGCCAAAGGCATAAGATAAGTGATACAATAGTTAACAATTAGATCATTTAATATAGGTAGGCAGCACAACTGCACTATAGGCGACTATAGGTTTTATGGTGAAAATTGACACGAGCACATGGACATCCTCCCAAGGAAATTAGATTTTCCGGCATACGGTCGGAATGAAAGCGATTCAAACGTATTTTACCAGCTCCGAAACCGTCTCATGTTGTACTAGATTACCGAATACTTTGGTTTGCACAGTGAATAAATTTCAGCCTCTTGACGCCACCTCCTTTGCAATGGTCATGACCATATATCCATTACCATTGAAGGCGTGAACCTCACATCTTCAAGGTGAATGGATATATGTGCGGAAAAATGAGCTTCTGCGCAACCCTCCCCTACCATCAGCACTGTAAATAGCAAGAGCAAGCTTGCCCGTGATAGTGTGATTTTAAGATACACCTTTTTGACTTAACCACTTATCTCATTCCACGCACTCAGAGCACATATCACATAACTAGGTAGATGGTTGTCAAGATGGAGAGTAAATATCCGACTCATGCAGGCCAAGCACATACAATATACTATCGAGCCCCATTCTTGAAATTGCATGACTCGCTTGCTCTTTTACCAGTGGTTTAGCGTGAAAAGCAATACCAAGCCCAGCAATTGAAAGCATAGGCAAATCATTAGCACCATCACCTACCGCTATCACTTGATCAAGACTTAACCCTTCATGAAAAGCAAGTTGCTGCAATATCTGCGCCTTTCGTTCACCATTGATAATTGGCTCTTTAGCTTGTCCGGTCACTTTTCCCTTGATAATATCCAGTTCGTTGGCGTAAATATAATCAATACCTAACTTGTCTTGTAAGTATTTGGCAAAGTACGTAAAGCCACCAGAAATAATTGCTGTTTTACAACCTAGATATTTCAGATTTTCAATCAGCTTTTCTACCCCATTCATGAGTGGTAAATTCTGAGAAATATCATACAGGAACGACTCATCAAGTCCTTTCAACATTGCCAATCGCTGCCTGAAACTACCATTGAAATCTAACTCTCCCCGCATGGTTTTCTCTGTGATTTCCGCTACTTGTCGGCCAACTCTAGCAGCTTCGGCTAAAAGGTCGATAACCTCCGCTTTTATGAGCGTAGAGTCCATATCAAAAACCACCAACCTGTAATTTTTTCTGTTAGTAGCGTTCATCTGTAGCACTATATCTAGATTCAGCTCATCGGAAAGTACCGAACATTTTTGTTTTAACTGTGCCAATTGCATCGATTGCCCTGATAAACGTATTTCTAAACAGGCACTACTATCAAAACATTGGTCATCATAACAACTATTGGACAACTTTTTGATATTAACAATAGCTAGCCCTATAGAGGAAATAGCAGCAAAAATGCACTGTAGATCGACTGTTTTCAAAGTATCAGACATAAGAGTCAATACTGAAAAACCAGTTTTCTGGAAAGACAAATTTTCATGCTCCCCAAGAGGACAACAACAACACAAGTAGCCATATTCAGTTATAGAGTTTTTTACTCCCTCAAGAAAATTCATATCTACAGACTGCTTAGCTCGTCTAGCAACAATAGCAATAGTCATATAACCACTGATTAATGACTGCGTTATATCCAAAACATCCAGGTCATAACCAACAAGAATAGATAATAGCGAAGCCATCGTATTATCTTGATATGAACCGACGACACTCAGCAAAGCCGTATTACTCACTGTTTACCACCCTTTTTAGATTCTGACGTTTTAGATTGATCATACCTCTTTCTCATTCTGCCTTTCTGTATATATACCCGTTACCATTGAAGATGGGGGGCGACAAACGAACGAAACCTTAATCACCTAGGAGTAGGTTATTAAGGCAAGCAGTCAACATCCACTCACCTTCAAAGGAACCCAGCATAGAAAGTAACTGAAGAGGCAAGTAGTCGGCAAGAACACCTTAAATCTTCAAGCATGAGAATACACTCACTAACTTTTATATAATTATAATTAAAAGTGTGTACCACCTACAAACAAGCTAAACTCAACGGGCCTACACATAGTTGGCTGAAGTGATAACCATCAACAATCTACCTCAAAGTGAGCTGATGTATTAGTGGATGCGTAACTTGAGTTAAAATAGCTACTGAAAATGCTCAATGAAATAATATTCAGTAGTTAATGAACAATAACTCCATGCTTGGTAGTATCCATGAAAATAAGATAGCTACTGAATAGCAAAAGTATTGTTATAACTGATAAAAGAGTATAATGACAGATTGGTCTCTTTGTGGAATCTATCAACTAGAGAGCAGCGGAGCATCGTGACACTGCCTATTGATGAAATTTACGCTGCACCTTAATGAGCACCCCAAATTAGATAGAGGAGAAAATATTTTGACTGTGCCGAAAAAAAACGGCAAAATAGCCCGAAAAATATTTAGCCTATCCCTGAAGACGCAGCTCATGCTCATCTATGGCCTGTTTATGGGGGTTCTGACTGTTTTCAGCAGCCTACTTATCCACTCTGAAATTGAATACGCCAATCAACATCAAGCGGATACGATGGGTCGTTTAATTAGCGGTCAAACAGCCAGTGCTGCAGCCAATATGCTAATAACTGGTGATCGACTCAGTCTCAGTGCCTTACTGAATCGACTGGTTCAAACCCCTTATATATCAGAAGCATCCATTTACAGTATTGATAACCTAAGAATGGGGCGTGCTGTAAGTAACAGTGATAATATCGATGATGGAGATGGGCCTGTATATTCAGCACCAATCAACTATCAGGATGTTATTGCAGGGTATGTTCGCCTTTCTCTTGATCAGAAACTACTAACTCAAAAACCTAAAGAAGCCATTCAGATTATTATTACTGTTAGTAGCATATTACTTATCCTCGGCATGGTGTTTCTATTTTTTTACAGTGATAATCTGGTGCGTAAGCTTGCTCTTATTGAAAGGCAGCTACATTCTGTATTACCACTGCAACCATCTGCCCCTGAAGACGCAGGGGAAATAGATCGTATTGCTACTTTGGTTGAACAGCAACTAACAGAAACACGTCGCCTTTCTAATAACGAGAACGTTATCCATCCTGACGATACAATGACTGCTATTATCAGTATCAATGCAAAAAATATTTCCAGATTTCAACAGCTGCTAGCGCCTCAGGATTTAATGAATATAGTCCGGTTACAAATAGAGATCGCCGTAGAAGCCGCCAGCCTTTATGAGGGTTCTTTAAGTTATTCTCCAGAAGGAAATATTTACATCCGGTTTTCCAGCACAGAAAGTGAAAGCTTTGCCATGGATGCTCTTTGTTGTGGCTTGCTGATAGACATGCTTTCTCAAAGAATAGGTGAGCAAAGTATTGCCGCAATAAAGCTAGGAATAGGACTTTGCCTAAGTGATAAAATACCAGAATTTCCGAAAGAACAACATCCAGCTCTTTGTGATACCGCCGCAAGTCAGGCGCTAATACTTGCAAGCTTGCTAGAATCTGGCGGCCTTCACATGTTGCGAACACAGCTGAGCTGGCTTCCCGCAGACATCACAGAGATACAAGTATCTGAACACAGTGATGAAATTGTATTCATTAGTGCTATTCCAGAGAGCGAGGCTGCAGAACTCGAAAGGCAGGCTGACGCACTTGAAGAAAGTTTAATGGGGTAATATGGCTGTAATAAAATATACCTAATGTGTGACTTCCTTATTGCCGCCCCAATTTTTGTGTTTCAGACTGCGAGTAATGTCAAAGCATTTTGCGCCTAGTTTCGCCATCTATCGGATTCCTAAACTCTAGATTGAGCGTAAACAACCCTTTTATACTTCTATACAACTGTAAATCTTGGGCTGTTATGATCTGAGTTGGACGAGCCTTCCATGCATAGAAGGACGATTTACTGCTTCTAATCACTCGACAAAAAAGCGTTATAATCTGGATGTGAGCGTGTTTTTTTGATGAAGCAGCATGTCACTTCACTTCTTTCGGAAAGAAGGCACTGACTTTTTTTACAATATCTTTATCCATGCGCAACTGTTTATTTTCTCTGCACAGACGCTGAAGATCAATACGCTAATCTCCAGCCCCCCCTATACCTGCCGACAACTGCTCTTGCTGATCTTTCCAGCGATAGAGTAATATTAGTCACAATACCCAGTGATTTAGCCACATCAGCTACCGAGTATCCTTGATTTAGAACTCAGGCCATTGCAACTTCTTTAAACTCTTTTGGATATTGTTTGTAGCTACGTTTCTGCCTCATAATAACACTCAATAATTAACTAGTACTGTCTCTTACCAACGTATATGGCTCATTCAACCAGAGCAGCAATTTTCCAACTATGCAGAAGCGCTAACCTCAACAAAACAGTAACGTGGCATAGCAAAAAGAAAGTATCTAAAGTACCCCCTGCGCCAACATAGTTATCGCCTCTTCTGATTTCTCCAACTTAAACAAGTGGTGGGGCAGAGAGAGATAAATGCCACTATATTCAGAAGAGTTCAAAGAGCCCATAATCCTAAGAATGATGCCACACAATAATGTGTCAGTCGGTCAATTGGCGCGTACTACTAGTGTATAGGGGTAACGCTGTACATTTAGTGAAAGGCATTACCACGCTTCTCACCTTGCAGCACCATGGTATAGTTAGCTCATTTAATAGCCCAAGAGTTAGTAATGATAATCATTATTCTGAGGCTCTTTTCTGAACCATTAAGTACCGTCCTGGCTACCCACGCAAACCATTTGCAAATGCTGAAGCAACACGAAACTGGGTATATGCTTTGTCCGGTAGTACAACGAAACACACAAGTACAGTGGACTGTAACTTCTGACGCGGGGTCAACGGCATCGTGGTGCGCCTGTCATAAATAACAACCAAGCAGGCAAAACACCGAACACCACTATACATTGCAGCCCATCAAGCGCTCGGTGGACTTTTGGTCGTCGTAGCCACTGAGCAGCAATCAGGCAGTATAATCAATGACCATGGTAAACTCTGGGGTATTGACCCCCTGCTTGGCAATCTTAAAAGTAGAAGCTTTAATTTAGACTCTACACATATAACGAACATTGACTAAATGGATAAACTGATGGACTGCTGACGATTGCTGTTGTGTGGCACCTGCTCGCTGGGCATTGGTGTTATGGGGATGAAAATAAATTATCACTAACCGTGCAGCCAAAAGCCTGTTTCACTTAGGATCAGATAGACTTCTACGGGTACTCACAAACAACTGTGTAAAAAACGATCAAACTACTCTCTTATCCCTATTCAATGTTTTGTCCCGTACATAGGGAAATAGATATAGATCTAGAAAAGCGCAAAATAATCACAACAGAACGAATTATTTGAAAATCACACTGAGACTTATAAAATTACTTGCAGCGTGATTAAATTGCACGCAGATTCAAATTCCAAGTCACCACAGCCTAAGCTGCTAACTCAGCCCTGTGCTCACCCATTATCAGAGCGGGTGTTTTGAAATTAAAATCTTTTCTTGGCCGAGAATTAAGCCGCATCAATGCTCGCTTCACCTCTATGTGACCGACCTTCTTGAAGTCTGTATTCTTTGGAAAATATTGTCGTAGCAAGCCATTGGTGTTCTCATTTATACCCAAAGGATTTCAAGCTGCTACTATCTGTTCGGCCTTGTGCTTGCGCCAGTATTCCTTGCCAACTCACGGCTCACCGTGGACTGGCTGGCGCCAATGATCTCCGCTATCTCCATTTGGCTGCAACCGCTTTTCTTTAGTGCGGAAATCTGGCATCGTTGTTCGTAAGCCAGTTGTTGGTAAATTATCGTCATCACTTCATCTCTTGCCGGAGAAAATGGTAGGAGCTTACCTTCAGCTGGGCCTTTCTTCTAGCTAGTCAAGTGATGCTCTTCAGATTTGAATCCGTCGCAATTATTACTTGAGAGCGTGATAGCTAAAAATAGATGGTCTTTATAACCCATATCATTCCAGAAATTGGTAAGGAAAACGCCACTAAGAACGTACCCATCTTTAATAACTTTTGAGAAATAGGCTTATTTAAATTTTGTATCTCTGCAGGAGTATCTGCAGGAGTATCTGCAGGAGTATCTGCAAGAGTCTCTGCAGGAGCCTCTGCTGCAGGAAGGCTTTAAAACTTCTGACTCTTGCAAAGCTTCGTCTTGCCTTCTACAGACTCCTTCTTCCTGTGTTACTTTTTTCCAATGGCCAAAATAAGCGCTAGGCGCATCTTCGCAAATATACTGATAGCTATCAACACGCATATTATGCTGTGTGTTTTGTATTTCAGCTTCCTCATCAGCCCTCTTAGTCCCATCATTACCCCACATGATGTGCATCTCCCGCATGCCAGCACTAATGACTGAGAAAACCTTGCGATCACTTGCTTGATTAAAATTATTTCCATCTCCATTATCTTCTTTTCTCTCATTTCTTTCTACTATAATGCTTTTATACAGTAATCTCAGGTAATCTCGAGCATTGGTTAAGGAGCGACTCTCTCTTTTATTTTCTGCAAAGAGAGCGTCTAGACCCTCAGAAGCTTCATTACTGACAACGAGACCACCCTTGTTTTCTTCAATTTTAGCACGCAGAAGTAATATTCCTGTTATTCCAAGCATTATGCGCGTGCGTGCTTTTTGGTCAACATTTCTACTCCCACCGTTTGCATGCTCAACGTATGAAGTGTAATAGATATTAGCCAATTCATAAATACTGTGTGTAAGTATAAGATGACTATCATCTTCACTATGAAAAGCCCCGATCGCATGACGTAGCATAACACTAATGTAAGTAGCTTCAACAAAAGATGGCAATACCTTTAGCTTCAACACACGAGTTTTTGGGGATAGCTCATAAGCAGAGTCGATATTTAGATATTCATATATATAGGGAATGAATTTAATAAGAAAAGTATCATGTATCAAAAGTTGTTCACCCCCTAAGGTACTGCTGACCCTAGCGTAATCATTGATAATACAGGGTAAAGTATCAGAAAACGATATTTTTTTAGTTCCCGATTTTTTGTCGAGTTGCACTACATCATTCACTTCTATCTGTGGTTTTTTTTTAGTCGCATAAGAGCTAGAAGCCCATATGACTGTATATAAGGCCAAAATGAATACAGATATCAAATGATACCTTCCATATGACATAATATTTTTAAACATAAGCATTTTCTAACATCTCCCAATCGTAGAAACAAATAATAAAGGAATGCAGCAAGCAAATACACGACACAACATGACAGCAGTTCCCACTATTTTATACGTCACTGCACTACTTACTTACCCACCTACCTACACCAACATAGATAGCAACTTGTTTAATTCACACATATAAAATAAATTTAAAATCATACGAAACAAAAAAAACAATCATATCCATAGGCACTATATATCAAAGGTTTAGGGAAGAACAAGAATTACCCCATTCTGGACTGATATATCTCTCCCAAGTAAACTATTAGGGCTTAGCCCAACTGCCTCTTAATCACTCCTTCAATGGCAAAGGGTAATACAACCTATCTATGCTAATCTTTATTTTCTGGCGGATTCAAATCTGAAGTGCATCACTTGACTAGGTAGAAGAAAGGGCCAACTGACGGTGAGCTCCTACCCTTTTCTCCGGCAAGAGATGAAGTGATTACGATAACTTACCAACAACTGGCTTACGAACAACGATGCCAGATTTCCGCACTAAAGAAAAGCTGTTGCAGCCAAAGGGAGGTAGCGGAGATCATTGGCACCAGCCAGCCGTGAGTTGGCAAGGAATACTGGCGAACGTGGATATAGGCATAGGTAAGCACAAGGCAGAACAGATAGCCGGCGTACAGAGTCGGCTCGGGCGAGTAGAATAACGCCAAAAATGATCGCGGTGATTGAATCAAAGCTGCGTGTAGAGTGGAGCCCATAGCAGATTCCCGGTTGGTTGTTGAATGATCAGGAACGATTTCTTAGCTATGAAAGCATCTACCTACATATTTGGGCGAATAAGCAGGCTGGCGGCGATCTTTACATGCATCTTCGTCGCCAGTGCAAGAAGTATGACAAGCGACGAAACGGCAAGTCAACGCGCGGTCAGATAAAGAACCGCGTCAGCATAGATGATCTCCCAAAGATCGTTGACGATAAATCGCGCATCGGAGACTGGGAGATTGATACCGTCATTGGCAAGAGGCATAGCTGGGCTTTGGTAACTATCGTCGAGCTGGTCACGAAGTACACAGTCTCACAAAAACGCAGCAAATGTGACCAAGACTACGATCAGCTTGCTTAACCCATTTAAGGATATTGTTCACACCATTACGGCTGATAACGGGAAAGAGTTTTCGTACCATGAGAAAATCAGCAAAGCATTATCGGCGGAGGTTTACTTTGCGCACCCTACAGCTCTTGGGAGCGAGGGTTATAGCCGTCACCTTTCAATCTGCTATGTTGCTGGCTCCGCTCGCTCACCTCTATCACCTACTACTCGTAGGCTCATGGAGCTTCGCTTACTTTCCGCCTAGTAGCAATTTGAAATGCTTTGGGTATATACCAGTCGCCTTTCAATCTGCTACGTTGCTGGCTCCGCTCGCTCACCTCTATCACCTACTACTCGTAGGCTCATGGGGCTTCGCTTACTTGCCGCCTAGTAGCAACTTGAAATCCTTTGGGTATAAATGAGAACACCAATGGCATGCTACGACAATATTTTCCAAAGAATACAGACTTCAAGAAGGTCGGTCAGATAGAGGTGAAGCGAGCATTGATGCGGCTTAATTCTCGGCCAAGAAAAGATTTGAATTTCAAAACACCCACCCTGATAATGGGTGAACACAGGTCTGCTTTAGCAGCTTAAGCTGTGATGCACTTGGAACTTGAATCCGCGTATTAATGAGATACCAGCAAGACTGGATAATCAGTTAAAGCCCATTCTTCCCAAACCTAGAGGAAGCCTCCAAGTCACCATTAACAATCATTTCTGCCACTAGCTTGAAAAAGAAAAGCAATACCGTAAACACGACGTTAGTAACCTGATGAGTCTTTGAAATGATGAAAAAGATCGAACCTTGCGCAAACATACTCTTACGCATACCCATGTCCACACCCGTAAGAACATCGCTTATCTTTCTAAATACTAAAATAGTATATCTAGGTGTAAGTTGACTGTAATCGAGAAAAGCCCCATGTGTCTAACGTAGTAGGTGACTTTGATGCTTGAGAGCAGTCAATCATCTTACTTCTTCACTGGGAACAAGTATATACACACTAAATGAAAGTACCTTCAGGAGAGTAATCCTATGACCCAATATAATGCTCCTTTACGTGATATGCGCTTCGTTATGTATGAGGTACTAAATGCACCAAATCGTTGGGCCCAGTGGCCTACCACCAAAGAAATTATTGATCAGGAAATCGGAGATGCTATTTTAGACGAGTGCGAGAAATTTTCCTCCCGTGTCATTGCCCCCCTAAACCGTCTAGGCGACGAGGAGGGCTGTTTGTGGAAGGATGGCATGGTAACCACTCCGAAAGGTTATAAAGATGCATATAAAGACTTTGCTAAAGGAGGCTGGGTTGGCCTAGTAGGAAACCCTCAATTTGGTGGTATGGGAATGCCAAAAGTATTAGGATTTCAGATAGATGAAATGATGTGTAGCGCTAGCCTTTCTTTTGTTTTATACCCAAACCTGACCTATGGTGCCACATCTGCGCTGGAGAGCCATGCCTCTCCAGAGCTAAAATCCCGTTATCTGCCCAATTTATACAGCGGTAAGTGGACAGGAACTATGTGCCTTACAGAGCCCCATGCAGGTACGGATCTTGGCATTATTAAAACCAAAGCAACACCCTGCACAGATGGCAACTATTTGATAAATGGAACTAAGATATTTATAACAGGAGGCGAACATGATCTCACGGAAAATATTATTCACTTGGTACTAGCCAAACTACCTGACGCTCCTCCTGGAACAAAAGGAATATCCTTATTTCTTATTCCCAAGATTAACGTAAATAATGATGGATCTCTTGCTGATAGAAATAATGTCAACTGCAACTCAATCGAACACAAGATGGGCATCAAGGCATCAGCTACCTGTGTGTTGAATTTTGATAACGCTAAAGGATACTTGATCGGCGAAATAAATAATGGTTTAGCTGCTATGTTTGTCATGATGAACCATGCACGACTCTTTGTCGGGGTTCAGGGCTTAGGCTGCGGTGAAATGTCTTATCAAAATGCAGTTGCTTATGCGAAAGAAAGGCTACAGGGACGCGCCACCACTGCCATGTTAAAAACAAATAAGCACGCCGACCCAATATTAGTGCATGGTGACGTTCGACGGATGTTACTAAACATGAAAGCAATGAATGAAGCTGGCAGGGCTCTTTCCGCTTATGTGGCAATGCAGCTAGATACAGCCAAACATAGTGAGAACATGGAAGAAAAACGATGTGCCGCTGACAAGGCTTCATTGCTAGTACCAGTTGTAAAAGCATTTCTCACGGATATAGGGTTGGAGGTGTGCATGACAGGACAGCAGATTTTTGGTGGCCATGGTTATATTCGAGACTCGGGACAAGAGCAATTAGTTCGCGATGTCCGCATTACCCAAATTTACGAAGGCACCAATGGCATTCAATCACTTGACTTATTAGGCAGAAAGATTGTTCATAATAATGGTGCCGTTTTTAAGGTCTTTGCCAATGAGATTCGCCTCTCTCTTGAAGAAGAACAGCAATTAGAACTTACTGTGCCATTGTCAAAAGCCCTAAAGAGACTTGAAAACCTTACTTCCCAACTAATAATGCAATCCCAGCATAACCCCAACGCAATCAACGCTGCCTGTGTTGAGTACCTGCACGCCTTTGCATATGTAACTTATGGATGGATGTGGTTACTTATGGCTCAAGAAGCCAGAAAGAAACTAAAAACCAAAACTGTTGATCAACCATTTTATCAAGGAAAACTAATTCTAGCACAGCACTATTTCAAACGACTGTTACCACGGTTTTATGCCTTAGCTGATGCTGCGGAATCAGGGACTGACGAAACCTTATATGCTCTAACAAACGATCAGTTTTAGTAACATTTTAGTCTGTCGATAAGGTTATATTTTTCTCAGATAACTTTGAAGCCTTTACTTCGCTAACAGTTTTCTCAAATAACTTTGAGGAACCTGATCCACAAGCTACTACGACCTTGAGAAAACTTTCAATAGCGATGTCGGGGTGGATTTCAACCTGCTCCGAAGACAATTGATAGATAACTCCGGATGCAGGGCTTGGGGCTGTGGGAACAAATGCTGTATAAGTGCCATCTTCGTGTTTACTGGTAATTAAAGCAATGGTCCATGTTGGAACCGATCGCCCATAAAGCCATACTTTTGCTACGTCTCCTTGTAATATACCTGCCTCATTACTTCCGATCATTTCTATCATATCTTTTAACAGTTGATAACCTGGTAGATCTTTTAAAACCGCTATTTCTATTTTTTTATAAAGATATCCTCCCGCCTTAGTTTTAACCACTCTGCCTATAATGGAACAAATTATAATAGATAGGAATACTACAATAAGGTCAGACAGAAAAATAGAAAAACCATATTTATTAAATAAATGAGCAATAGGGCTTATCCAGTGAGATACTCCACTGACAAGCCAAGTTATAAAAAAAACAATCACTACTAATGGTAGGACAATCGCCAAACCACCAAGAATTGACTCGCTTAGAAAAATACGGCCAAGCCTAAACTTAAGCTTTTTTACTAAACTACTTTTATAATTTTTCAATGACGCTTTCATTACTCTATCAGGACTGAGAAGTAACCTAACAAACCTAGCTTTCACCTTTGTATCATTATTCATTATAACACCATGCTAATTAATTTCTTACCATTATTTTTTTATTAGTAGATAATTTTTAAGGGCAGCAATGGATTCGGACAGCGCTTTCTCAAGATCAGGAATCATCATTGCCGCCTCGCTAAGACTACCTTTGTTCGCATCGGCTTCTATTCTCATAGCGATTGTGCTCAACCTTATAGCGCCCAAGTTTTGACTGCTTGATTTTAACGTATGAGCTGCTCTAGCCAATACCTCAAGGTCTGCTTGACGAGATGAACTCTGAATATCATCAAATAGATTAGGAGCATCTTCTATGTAACTTTCTAATAAATCATCAAAGTCTTCTTCCATGAGATCTTTAAGTGCACCCAGTGTCTTAATTTCAATTAGAGCCTCTGTAAATACCTCATTGCTGCTCTGACGCTGTACTTCAGTAGCTTCTTGAGTCGTAGCACCTGCACCTAAAGTCAGCCAATGTGTAATACTCTGTATTAAAGCATCTGCTTTTACTGGTTTAGTTAAGTAGTCATCCATACCTGCTGCCAAACATTTACCCCTATCACCTGACATTGCATTTGCCGTCATAGCAAGTATTGGCGTTCTTCTTTGCTTATTTGATTTTTCCATTTCCCTTATGTGGCTGGTGGCTTCATACCCACTCATTTTAGGCATTTGGCAATCCATCAGTATCAAATCATAACTACTTTCCCTTACCATCTTTAATGCTATCTCTCCATCTTCCGCCAAACCTATCCTATTAAAACCCTCCCTCCTAAGCATACTAAGAGCCACTTTCTGATTAACGATATTGTCTTCCACTAAAAGAATACTTTCATTTCTAGCAAGCATCTCCGATTCTTCCTTTGCGTTGGAACTGGCGTTTGGATTTGGCTCTGGGTTTGGGTTTGAATTAGCAAGCCTTTTAGGTGTAGTGTTTCTTCTCATTACCTGTATTGTTGTTTCAAGCAACCTTGACTGCCTGATAGGTTTAGTAAGGCTTGCATCAATACCGATCTCATTTTGCCTTGTTTGTGAAATGGGGCCAGCAGAGCTGATTAAAATGCGTTTTATATTATTTATAGCAGAGTTATCTTCAATTTCTTTAGATAACATTAGACCATCTTTGCCTGGCATATTCATATCAAGATATGCCAATTCAAACGGACTACCTTGACTCGCAGCTTCTAGCAGCTTACATAAAGCTTCTTTTGCATCAGCAGCTTCATCATGGCTGATATTCCAAACATCTAAATAGCTCCTTATAATTTCCCGATTGATAGCACTATCATCAACAATCAGCGCTTTAATACCATCAAGGCTACTGTCTATATTATCATTTTCGTTTATTTCGGAATCAGATATCTTCATATTTATTTTAAAAGAGAATGTTGATCCATAGTTCTCTTTTGACACTACCCGAAGATCACCATCCATCAATGTGATCAACTCCCGAGAAATTGTCAGACCGAGCCCTGTGCCTCCAAACTTACGAGTTGTAGTACCATCAGCCTGAGTAAAAGCAGTAAATAATTTTCGTTGTACGTTATCTGAAATACCTATCCCTGTATCCTCTACAGAGAACTCTATATCGATAGAATCAGATAACCGCTCTACCTCCCCAACACGTACTGTAATACTGCCTTTCTCTGTGAATTTTACAGCATTGCCAAGCAGGTTGGTAAGAACCTGGCGAAGCCTTAACGGATCACCCTTAAGGAGTGATGGCAACTTTGTATCTGCATAACAATTAATCTCAAGGCCTTTTTCTTGGGCTTGACCAGCCAGCAATGAACAAACATCCTCTGTCAATACTTTCGGGTTCATATCAATAGACTCTATTGCCATTTTTCCCGCCTCTATTTTAGAAAAATCTAGAATATCATTAATTATTTGTAATAACGTATCTGCAGAAGAGTACGATATTTCTAGGTAATCTCTCTGCTCTTCATCTAGATCAGTACTCTTAAGAAGCTCTAACATTCCCAAAACTCCATTCATTGGCGTTCTTATTTCGTGGCTCATATTTGCCAAAAACATACTTTTAGACTTAGCAGCCTCAAGTGCAGAATCTTTAGCTTCATTTGTTTCCAAAATACTTACTTTTAATTCAGAGTTAATATCATCAAGCTCCTTGGTACGATTCGCTACAGCAATTTCTAGCCCCTCCCTATGTTCTTGAAGGCGTATGTCTCGTTTTTTGATTTGCATCAACATTTCATTAAAACAATCGTACAACTTTCCTATTTCATCATTGTCAAATTTATGTACCTGGCGATCGAATTGTTCATTTTTGGTAATCTCGCTAATAATACTGGCAAGTTCAGTAATTGGATGACTTAATAACTTTTGAAGTCGCGAAGTCAAGATGTAAACCGCAAAAACAGAGGCGAGTGCAGCGAGCAAGGCTACTAGTAAGTTTGTCCATAATGCCTGATAAATCTGAGTAAGATCAGACTGAATATAAATAGTGCCAATTAACTTAGAGTCAAAATGTATTGATCTATATAAGTGCAAGGAGTTATGAGTAAATGCAGTAGCACCATGATCATGATGTTGCGGATCAAACATTGAAGAAGTTTTTTTATTCCTGTGATATGCCGCTATTTGAACACCATCAGCATTGACTAGGTAAGCCAACTTAATATAAGGGGCAGTGGTAAACGCGCTTAATAAACGTTTTGCTGAGTCACTATCCTCAAACATTAAAGCGGCTTCAGCATTAGAGCCAACGAACTCAGCTAATGCCTCAACATTAGCAACGAGAGAGGTTCTAGAGCTAATGAGATCGTTAACAGTCTGAATAGACAAAGAAACCAACAGAACAGTATATGCCGTAATTTGCAATGCGTAATGTATTTTACGTTTTATTGGTCGATTCTTAAAGCTAAAAATCACCATAATACCACCTACTTATTTGATATAATATAAATAACTCAGAGTCGATCTTCAGTATAGATTTATTTTTTGACGTCATAGTTATCACCCCCTTAATTTCATTGTCATTCTTCAACAAAAAACACCACCTCCTACTAAATAAAATCGTCTCTATCACCTATAATTAAAACAACTGTGTTTTTTAACATATCAAATATGCTCTTTATTTAAGTAGCCATCAACACAACTAAGATATAGAGTATTACACCTACTGCAATGTATTCAGCTGCCATTTTACTCTAAAACTATAAAATATTTTTCCTTTCTACCTTGCTCCCAAAGAACACTTATTGAAGTATTCTGCACTTCTTTTGTAATAATGCTTATCTAACCACTGACCTCCCAGTCACAAGCCAAAACCTAAGATTATGCAGACATCTAGACTAGAAATATATGGAATAACAGCATCTTTATAGAGCTATGAAAACAATGGGTTATATAGTGTACATCTATTCATTGCAACTAATTACTCCCTGGCAATAACATAATTGAATCCTATTGCGCCAACAAACAAAATTCTTCCCCAGATCGACTAATATACTCTTGAACAATGTAATTTACCGACACAGACCCTATGATTATCTACTTCCTCAATGATACAGAGGCCATATCAAAAATAGTGACCTATTCTACGCTAAGATTTAATAGCTGCTCCTCACTCACCTCATTGACAAAAGAAGACGGTCTTATTAAAACTGTTAAGGCAACCAATATTATCAATAGACAACTCTTCAAAACCACATTCCTTGGAGCCACTGACAAGATTATCATCATGCAATTTAAATACGATTTTTGTTTTATTATAACAAGCCCTTATATATTAAAGTTAGCTTATATTTGTGGTAGTGCAAAACTTTAATACTTCGCCTCTTGAAATAACATACCAGAATGAATGTCATCAAAACATATTTCATTTTTTAACATAGCGTAAACCTATGTACGGGACAAAAAACCTGAAACCCATGAGTTTCAAGGCATAATTAGCATGACGTGACTCTTAGGCAAGATAACCTGCACGGTCTTTTACTTCAGAATAGATTATGGTTGTTGGACATGAAAGACGTCAGTTCATTGGCCTAGAAGCTAAAAGCTCGCCTGCCCCTACATCAAGTTCGAATCACCTTCATTGCACAGCTTGCAATGGCCTTACTGCGTAGATATTCCACCAACTTGTACCTTGTGTGTAGCCAAGAGTTTCAGACAAAGGCAGACAGCGAGTCCTGTTATCGCCGTATAAGGCGTTTTTTCTCTGATTATGACTACAGCTAGGTGAGCTGATTCTGAGTTGCCTGGACATGAATCGCTTTGCCCTATGCATGGATAGAACCAACTGCGCGCATGGTTCCAAAAACATCAACTATCTGGTGGTACCAATTGCTTGGCAAGAAACCTCAATCCCCATTGTTTGAGCGTGTCTTGACAAAAAAAGAGGAAACTCCAATACCGATGAACGCATAGCGGTAATGGAGCGTGTACTAAATCTCATTCCCATAAAGAAAATTGATAACCTTCTGGCAGATCGTGAGTTTATAGGCCACGAATGGTTGACTGGTTACGTCAAAACAAACTGTCATGCATAATTAGAGTTAAAAGTAATAATGTGGTGGAGCATTAAAGCAAAAAGACTGCCATTGGCAAGCTATGCAGAGGCGTTAGTATCAATCAAACAGTAACGTGCATAGAAAAAAGAAAGTATCTGGAGTACCGCTCTATATTGCAGCCCGTCGAACTCTGAAAGGATTGTTGATCGTCGTAGCTACTAAAAAGCCAGACAGCATAGTAGATGACTGTAGTAAGCGCTGGAGTATTGAAACCATGTTTGGCAATCTAAAAAGTAGGGGCTTTGATTTGGAGTCCACACATATGACGAACCTTGACCGGATGGATAAACTGATGGAACTACTGACGATTTCTGTTGTGTGGTACCTACTAATAAGGCACTGGTGTTGTGAGAATGCAAATCAATTGCCGCTGAACAAGCATTACCGTCCAGCCAAGAGCCTGTTTCGATTAGGCTTGGATAAGGTTAGACGGGTACTCAAAAACAGCTGTGCAAAAAACAATCAAACCACTTTTTTAGATTTGCTAAATATTTTGTCCCGTACATAGGTTGTTTATGTTGTTTATCAGTTGGGTATCTGTTAGCGTGTTACAGCAATAAAAGCAGCATATAATCAGGAGTAGATAGCACTATGTTTATCTCATTTAAATCTTATTCAATTCCATTCTGTTGCAAATATGTAAAAAGTGTTTTTTTACTGTTGATATTGGCCTGTGGTTGCAGTGTAAGTTCAGCGCAAAATTATACGTCACCGGCAGAGCAGTTGCACCAACAAGGTGCCGAGCAGCCACTCAAAAAAAGTTGGACCAATAGTCAGGCTGATGGAGAGGAAAACTTAGCTGGAAGGTGTTTTAGTAGTAGCAACTTATTAGGAGGCGCTGAATATAGCAAAAGCCATGATAATAGCATTAGTTGCTTGCAACATGTGCTAGATGACAACGATCTTTCTGTTACTCTAGAAGCATTTAAGGGAAAAAACGTGTTTGAAGTGCTTGCTATGGTATATGTAAGTATTTTGCTAGAAGTTGGTGAGCTTGAACAAGACATAATTAACGCTGGGTTAGAATCACCTAGCTGGATAATAGGTTTTAGCGGTATCACCCAAGAAATAAAGAAGAGAGCTTGTTGCCGCCTGCCAAAAAGTACAAAAACAACGTTTACACAGCTCACTAAAGAAGAGCAAATGTTCGTTGCAGAGGTATTGAATTCTAGAGCAAAGCAATGCTTTTATAAGCTTCACACCTTGTGGCAAGATAAGGTTAAGACGAGTAACGCTAGCCCACTAATTTGCGCCAAATTAGATGAACAAGTAAGTTCGCTGATGTTAAGAGCACAAAATGATACGCACTTCTTAAATGAGGTTGTCTTGAAGCAAACGCGTAACTTAGTGGATGTATTATCAACCCATTATGTAGTAGCTACAACAAGTAATACGCCATCAGAGATACAATATCCAGTATTAGAAGCATTGGTGAATTGGGGTGCGCGTAATTCCGATAGCTTAATAAGCAAATTACTAGATGATAGCAAACGTTGGGTTACGCAAGATTATCATTTGACTGCAGCAGAAAACAAAACAAATGGCATAAGCGCAGAGGAAAAAGTATTTTTCTCCTATTTGCATTACAACTCAAAAGATGTAACCGAGGTATGGCATGGTGCAAATGAGTCTTTACGTGATTGTGAAGCCAGAGAGATTGCTAATACTTTATTAGCTAGCGATGTTATAAAAAATTTAAGTGATCAGTTTAAAACAGTACAACAATTAAATGTCATTTATCAGTCTGGATTTGTGGCATTAGATGCAATGCATAGCAACCTAGAACAACAAGAAAGCCTTAACCCAGAGGACCAAGCTAAAACAAAGAAAGATAAACAAAACGGATCATTTGGCCAAGAAGACTGGGATGAATACCTAGAGGAAGGTCTAAAGAAAAACATGAAAGACAGTCTTTTGGGTAAGGTTGCATCTGGTATTAACTATGTATTTAATGTTGTAAAAAATGGCTTTACGGCACCACCAACCAAGCAAGAGCAAAGCAAAAAAATAATGACTGCCTGGGTTAATATGGTACAAAAAAATGCCTTGCATTTAACAGATAGCTCAGATAATAAAGGCATACAATTGGTTATGGCAGAGTTGATAAAAATAGATAGCCTGCATAAAGAAGGAGATATAACCATAAAAGATGCTTTAATTACACTGGTTGCACAGGATTGTACTAGTTCAGATAAAGAACAAGCGTTTACCCTGTTAACAGGGTTACAGCGTAAAGCAGATATACGACAAAAAACATATTGCTACCAACCACTTGTTACTGCTGTTTCAGATAAAAATGCTAATGATTGTGAGTTACAATATGAGCAAGCAGACCAGCCAATAGATATTCCAGCAAGTGGTAATGCTTTTGCAAAACACAATAATGCTGAAGAAAAGCATAGAGATTGGTTGTCTATGCCAACAAACGACTATACGTTACAAAAAAGTAAATCACAAAATGATGTTGAGGTTAATGAAGCGGATGGGAGTTATGAAAGTGATGGTACTAATACAACTGAACCATCACCTTTGCACGTAGATTGGTGTTTTATTAATATAGATTATGAAGAAAAAAATGAAGAGCAAGCAAGAGGCCAGCGCAAGACTGTGTGGATAGGATCTAGCTATAATTCATCGTTTTACAGTAGGCTTCTTATGGGCGCAGTTGTAGGCTTGTGTGTTTTAGCTGTTGTGGACTCTGCTACAGCAGCAAGCTCTCCTCAAGCTGAGGCATTTTTTCAGAACCATACCCAAGCACACGATAGCTCAAATTTAAATAGTAACCATTCTCGGCATATTAGGGATGTGAGTGCAGCCTCTGCTTCTAATGTTATTGGCATCAGTAATGTCACAGGGCTGGAACTTAATTGGCAATCATACAGATTACCCCAGTAACGGCAGCTATAAACTAACTGCAAGCTTTAACGTAAAAAACTTCACCAGACCAATACCGGTGTTTACAGGTGATTTCAATGGAAATAATGAAACCCTTGACGAGCTGCCATGCTGTTTGATAGACAAACTTGCAGGTAAGGGAATAGTTCAAAACATAAACTTCAATAATGTTGACACTAGGAATGCAGAATGTGATCCAGCAGTTGCCAATACTATGCATGATGAGTCCATAGTTAGATTTATCAAAATTGAGAATAGTCAGTTTGAAGGGGTTGGTATAGATAGTAAGATAGGTATGGTCTCTAATTTTATGGTGTCGGCATCTAGCCTTGATAATGTAATGATCGTAAATAGCACTCTTAATGGCACTGGGGTTAAATATGCCGGTGGGGTAGTAGGAGAAGTAGATAATACTGGGAGTGAATTTTTTAAAGTAATGATAGTAAATGTCAATATTACTGGCTCAGGCAAGTATGCACGTGTCGGTGGGGTAGTAGGATATAAGGATGCACGTGTCGGTGGGGTAGTAGGATATATGGCAGGTGTGAAAGTTAAAGAAGTTTATATCGGCAACACTATTGTAAAGGGCGGTGGTAAAGATAGTATTGTTGGAGGTGTTGTTGGATTCTCCGATAAGAATTTCATACAGAATGTTACCGTTATAGATTCGAATATTTCTGGAAAATATGCCGGAGGAATAGTAGGTTACTCAAGGTCTGATGAAGTTAGTACCTGTCATGTTATTAGGACGGAAGTAATGGTCGTTTAGTAGGTGGGGTGATCGGATCTGGTGACAGCAGTAAAATGGAAAATGCTACAGTTGCTAATTCTACTATTATTGCGCATACTGAAAGTCCTTCTGTTGGGGGCGGAATAGGGTTTGCTAATGCTATTACTGCTGTAGACCTTACTGTTATTGATACTGTTATTGATGTTATTATCAAACCCTCAGAATATACATCAGAAGTTGGCGGTGGTTTTGGACAGTCAAGTGCAGGCGTACAATTTTCCAATACAATGATCATCAAAACTAACTTGAGTATAGATGGAGGTGGTGGTTCGGTGTCTGCTGGATGGGTGAGGGCGAGATGATAGGAATTAATATAGATGGACAGCTTGCAGTTAGTCAAAGCTTTATCAATATTAAGGGGGTAAAGAATATAAAAATAGGTGGTGCTGTTGGGCTTATGGATCCGCTTCTATTTCAAGCTTTACGGTAAGTAGGAGCAGGGTACTATTTGAAGGGAAGGGATCAAATATACAAATAGGATTTTGTATGGGATACAACAACGGAAATAGTAAATGTGACTTTGATGAAACTAAAAAGATATTCGATAACTCATCTTACAATGATGCGAACGGAGCCTCACACCATCAGTATAATTATAATATGAACTTAGCTAATCAATGCAAGGGGAGTAAGTTGCCTTTTATAGGGGAAGATTGTGAAATTAAACCAGAAGAATATTGTCGTTATAAAGAGCCTCTTATTATGGTGTGGAATGCACCTTGCTTACGCAAGCGCAAACACCAGCACTAACAGGTGCCTACAGTCGCACTTGGAGCATCTGGTGCTGCTTTTATTGCCGTTGCTGCTGTTGGTGGTGGTTTTTATTGGTATAAAAGGCATAATAATGGAGGTTGTTGTTCAGGTCATAGGGAGCTGTATACAGAAGATGGTGACCATCCAAGCGGAAAAGATGAACAAAAAGCTGAAGAAAGTATGATTATGATTGAGTCTTCAGGTGCAGTTGAATAGCTGTAATTGAATCTGTACGCTGCCTATTCTTAATTTTTCTGATTGGTAAGAATAGGCATTTGAAGTACGATGGGTTATGGGTACTATTAAGTTGTTTTAAAATTATCTGAGAAGTAAATATAAGTTTTACCGTTTTTGGTAAATACCTACAATATTAAATTGTAAAATAATGAGTGACAATTACACTATATTTGAAACTATAAAGTTCTGAATGTTTGCGGGCTGCATCTTTATCAGTTACTAGCATGCTTGTATTTATTTCACTATAAGTTATTGTATTATATAGCAATTTAGCGCACGGGCTCTCTTGATGCTTTAGACGGCTATGTTGTTTATCTGTTGTTTATCTCTTGGTTACCTGTTAACATGTTGCAGCAGTAAAAACAGCATATAATCAGGAGTACATAGCACTATGTTTATCTCATTTAAATCTTATTCAATTCCATTCTGTTGCAAACATGTAAAAAGTGTTTTTTTACTGTTGATATTGGCCTGTGGTTGCAGTGTAAGTTCAGCGCAAAATTATACGTCACCGGCAGAGCAGTTGCACCAACAAGGTGCCGAGCAGCCACTCAAAAAAAGTTGGACCAATAGTCAGGCTGATGGAGAGGAAAACTTAGCTGGAAGGTGTTTTAGTAGTAGCAACTTATTAGGAGGCGCTGAATATAGCAAAAGCCATGATAATAGCATTAGTTGCTTGCAACATGTGCTAGATGACAACGATCTTTCTGTTACTCTAGAAGCATTTAAGGGAAAAAACGTGTTTGAAGTGCTTGCTATGGTATATGTAAGTATTTTGCTAGAAGTTGGTGAGCTTGAACAAGACATAATTAACGCTGGGTTAGAATCACCTAGCTGGATAATAGGTTTTAGCGGTATCACCCAAGAAATAAAGAAGAGAGCTTGTTTCCGCCTGCCAAAAAGTACAAAAACAACGTTTACACAGCTCACTAAAGAAGAGCAAATGTTCGTTGCAGAGGTATTGAATTCTAGAGCAAAGCAATGCTTTTATAAGCTTCACACCTTGTGGCAAGATAAGGTTAAGACGAGTAACGCTAGCCCACTAATTTGCGCCAAATTAGATGAACAAGTAAGTTCGCTGATGTTAAGAGCACAAAATGATACGCACTTCTTAAATGAGGTTGTCTTGAAGCAAACGCGTAACTTAGTGGATGTATTATCAACCCATTATGTAGTAGCTACAACAAGTAATACGCCATCAGAGATACAATATCCAGTATTAGAAGCATTGGTGAATTGGGGTGCGCGTAATTCCGATAGCTTAATAAGCAAATTACTAGATGATAGCAAACGTTGGGTTACGCAAGATTATCATTTGACTGCAGAAGAAAACAAAACAAATGGCATAAGCGCAGAGGAAAAAGTATTTTTCTCCTATTTGCATTACAACTCAAAAGATGTAACCGAGGTATGGCATGGTGCAAATGAGTCTTTACGTGATTGTGAAGCCAGAGAGATTGCTAATACTTTATTAGCTAGCGATGTTATAAAAAATTTAAGTGATCAGTTTAAAACAGTACAACAATTAAATGTCATTTATCAGTCTGGATTTGTGGCATTAGATGCAATGCATAGCAACCTAGAACAACAAGAAAGCCTTAACCCAGAGGACCAAGCTAAAACAAAGAAAGATAAACAAAACGGATCATTTGGCCAAGAAGACTGGGATGAATACCTAGAGGAAGGTCTAAAGAAAAACATGAAAGACAGTCTTTTAGGTAAGGTTGCATCTGGTATTAACTATGTATTTAATGTTGTAAAAAATGGCTTTACGGCACCACCAACCAAGCAAGAGCAAAGCAAAAAAATAATGACTGCCTGGGTTAATATGGTACAAAAAAATGCCTTGCATTTAACAGATAGCTCAGATAATAAAGGCATACAATTGGTTATGGCAGAGTTGATAAAAATAGATAGCCTGCATAAAGAAGGAGATATAACCATAAAAGATGCTTTAATTACACTGGTTGCACAGGATTGTACTAGTTCAGATAAAGAACAAGCGTTTACCCTGTTAACAGGGTTACAGCGTAAAGCAGATATACGACAAAAAACATATTGCTACCAACCACTTGTTACTGCTGTTTCAGATAAAAATGCTAATGATTGTGAGTTACAATATGAGCAAGCAGACCAGCCAATAGATATTCCAGCAAGTGGTAATGATTTTGAAAAACACAATAGTGCTGAAGAAAAGCATAGAGATTGGTTGTCTATGCCAACAAACGACTATATGTTACAAAAAAGTAAATCACAAAATGATGCTGAGGTTAATGAAGCTGATGGGAGTTATGAAAGTGATGGTACTAATACAACCAAATCATCACCTTTGCACGTAGATTGGTGTTTTATTAATCTAGATTATGAAGAAAAAAATGAAGAGCAAGCAAGAGGCCAGTGCAAGACTGTGTGGATAGGATCTGGCTATAATTCATCGTTTTACAGCAGGCTTCTTATGGGCGCAGTTGTAGGCTTGTGTGTTTTAGCTGTTGTGGACTCTGCTACAGCAGCAAGCTCTCCTCAAGCTGAGACATTTTTTCAGAACCATACTCAAACTGAGTCATTTCTGCATAATACTACCCAAATCGATAGCTCAACTATTAGAGCCTCTGCTTCTAATGTTATTGGCATTAGTAATGTAGCAGAGCTGAACTTAATTGGCAATCATACAGATTACCCTAGTAACGGCAGCTATAAACTAACTGCAAGCTTTAACGTAAAAAACTTCACCAAACCAATACCGGAGTTTACAGGTGATTTCAATGGAAATAATGAAACCCTTGACGAGCTGCCATGCTGTTTGATAGACAAACTTTCAGGTAAGGGAATAGTTCAAAACATAAACCTCAATAATGTTGACACTAGGAATGCAGAATGTGACCCAGCAGTTGCCAATACTATTACTGATGAGTCCATAGTTAGATTTATCAAAATTGAGAATAGTCAGTTTAAAGGGGCTGGTAGCTATTTTGAAGGGGTTGGTAGCTATTTTGAAGAGGATGATAGAGTGTTTAAAGGGAATGCTATAGGTATGGTCTCTAATGTTATGCGGGGGGAATCTAGTTTTGATAATGTAATGATAGCATGTAGCACTCTTAGTGGCACTGGGGTTAAATATGCCGGTGGGGTAGTAGGAGCAGCATTTAATAGTGGGAATGAAGTTTTTAAGGTAATAATAGTAAATGTCAATATTACTGGCTCAGGCCGGGCTCTACGTGTCGGTGGGGTAGCAGGAGAGATGCGAAGCGTGGGAATTAAAGAAGTTTATATCGGCAAGACTATTGTAAAGGGCGCGGGTCAAGCTCGTGTTGGAGGTGTTGCTGGATACTCCGCTGATAGTGCCATACAGAATGTTACCGTTATAGATTCGAATATTTTTGGAGGCATTGCCGGAGGAATAGTAGGTTTCTCAAGGTCTGATAAAGTTAGTACCTGTCATGTTATTAGGGCGAAAGTAAATGGTCGTTTTGTAGGTGGGGTGATCGGATCTGGTGAAAGCAGTGAAATGAAAAATGCTACAGTTGCTAATTCTACTATTATTGCGCATACTGAAAGTCCTTCTGCTGGGGGCGGAATAGGGTATGCTAATGCTATTACTGCTGTAGACCTTACTGTTATTGATACTGTTATTGATGTTGTTATCAAACACTCAGAATATCAATCAGAAGTTGGCGGTGGTTTTGGAAAGTCATATCGAAGAGTACAATTTTCCAATACAATGATCATCAAAACTAACCTGAGTATAGTTGGAGATGATGGTGTTTTGTCTGCTGGATGGGGGGTGGGCCAGATGACGGAAAGTGGTGCATATGAACAGCTTGCAGTTAGTCAAAGCTTTATCAATATTAAGAAGGCAAATGATGCAAATATAGGTGGTGCTTTTGGGTTTATTGATTCCGCTTCTATTTCAAGCTTTACGGTAAGCAGGAGCAAGATACTATTTGAAGGGGATGGATCAAATGTACAAATAGGATTTTGTATTGGAGAGAATAAAGATGGAATAAGTAATTGTACTTTTGATGAAACTAAAAAGATATTCGATAACTCATCTTACAATGATGCGAACGGAGTCTCACACCATCAGTATAATTATAATATGAACTTAGCTAATCAATGCAGGAGGAGTAAGTTGCCTTTTATAGGGGAAGATTGTGAAATTAAACCAGAAGAATATAGGCGTTATAAAGAGCCTAGTATTATGGTATGGAATGCACCTTGCTTAACGCAAGCGCAAACACCAGTCTCTGCAGCCACAGTGCCTACAGAAGCACCTACAGAAGCACCTACAGAAGCATTAATAATTGGAGTATCTAGCGTTGCTTTTATTGCCGTTGCTGCTGTTGGTGGTGGTTTTTATTGGTATAAAAGGCATAATAATGGAGGTTGTTGTTCAGGTCATAGGGAGCTGTCTACAAAAGATGGTGACCATTCAAGCGGAAAAGATGAACAAAAAGCTGAAGAAAGTATGATTATGATTGAGTCTTCAGGTGCAGTTGAATAGCTGTAATTGAATCTGTACGCTGCCTATTCTTAATTTTGCTGATTGGTAAGAATAGGCATTTGAAGCACGATAGGTTATAGGTACTATTAAGTTGTTTTAAAATTATCTGAGAAGTAAATATAAGTTTTACCGTTTTTGGTAAATACCTACAATTCCTAGTAAATACCTACAATATTAAATTGTAAAATAATGAGTGACAATTACACTATATTTGAAGCTATAAAGTTCTGAATGTTTACGGGCTGCATCTTTATCAGTTACTAGCATGTTTGTATTTATTTCACTATAAGTTATTGTATTATATAGTAATTTAGCGCATAGATTCTCTTGATGTTTTAGTCGGCTATGTTGTTTATATTGGTTATCTATGTACGGGACAAAAAACCTGAAGGCCTTGATTTTCAAGGCATAATTTAGCAATGGTGACTCTCAGGCAAGGTAACCTGCACGGTCTTTTACCCCAGAATAGGTTATGGTTGTTGAACATGAAAGACGTCAGTTCGAAGCTAAAAGCTCGTCTGCCTATATCAAGCTCGGATCACCTTCATTGCACAGCTTGTAACGGCCTTACTGCGTAGCCGTTCCACTAACTTGCACCGTGTAGCCGAAGAGTTTCAGACGAAGGTAGACTACGAGTCCAGTTATCGCCGCATATACCCGTCGCCTTTCAAGTTGCTACGTTGTTGGCTTCGCTTACATACTGCCTAGTAGCAATTTGAAATGCTTTGAGTATAAAGAGATTTTTCGCTGACTCTGACTACAGTTTTGAGCAACAAGGTGAGCTGATTCTGAGCAGCCTATGCATGGATCGCTTTACCCTGCGCATGGATAGAACCAACTAGACGCATGGTTCCAAAAACCTCAACTATCTGGTGGTATCAATTGCTTGGCAAGGAACCTCAATTCCCATTGTTTGGGAGTGTCTTGACAAAAAAGGAGGAAACTCCAATACCGATGAAAGCATAGCGGTAATGGATCGTGTACTAAATCTCATTCCCTTAAAGAGAATTGATAACCTTCTGGCAAATCGTGAGTTTATAGGCCACGTATGGTTAGACTGGTTACGTCAAAACAAACTGTCATGCAGAATTCTGGTTAAAAGCGACAATGTGGTGGAACATCGAAGCAAAAAGATTGCCATTGGCAAGCTATGCAGAGGCGTTAGTATCAATCAAACAGTAATGTCGCATAACAAAAAGAAAGTATCTGGAGTACCGCTCTATATTGCAGCCCGTCGAACTCTGAAAGGATTGTTTCTCGTCGTAGCTACTAAGAAGCCAGACAACATAATAGATGACTATAGCAAGCGCAGGAGTATTGATACCATGTTTGGCAATCTAAAAAGTCGGGGCTTTGATTTGGAGTCCACACATATGACGAACCTTGATCGGATGGATTAACTGAGGGACTACTGACGATTGCTGTTGTGTGGTGCCTACTACCTACTAGTAGGCACTGGTGTATGGGAATGCAAGTCAATTACCGCTAAACAAGCATTACCGTCCAGCCACGAGTCTGTTTCGATTAGGCTTAGACGGGTACTGAAAAACAGCTGTGCAAAAAATGATCAACCCACTTTTTTAGATCTGCTAAATGTTTTGTCCCGTACATAGATTACTTACCCTTATGATATCCGTTACCATTGAAAGTATAAGCAGCCTATAAATTAGCAAATCTTATTACCCTAAGAGTAGTAGTGGATGCTATTAATAAGAGCAGTCAACTATCTCACACCTTTATGCAAACTAGTACACCCACCATCATGGGGTCGTCCCGCCACTCTCATCATCATCCTCTTCACTTTCTACGTCTTCTGGGCATTTTATATCCACATCTGCCGGCAAAGGTTCTGATGGTTCCGGACCTCCATTACAGATGAATTCTTCCACTTGTTTAAATAAACTCTTTGTTTCATCAGATGGAGGTGCAGGGCAATTCACAGTATCTGTATTGTTTGGGTCTGTACAATCCAATACCGGAGGTTTGAGTACCTCAGGAGGCGTATCAGCGATTTCTGGGACTTCGTCCTGTCCCGACTCAGAGTACACTCGCTCTCTCCAGCTATTGTCTCGCTTCGTTGCAAAAATACTTTGGGTCATGGTAAACACATAGCGTGGCTCTTTATCATTAATACTAAGAGTGGTACTGCCTAACACATTATAGCTGCGACTCATAGTTACACCTTCGCCAAATTGATTCCCCCCCCCTACCAAAAGCCCTATCTTCACCCCTCTCACAAAACCCCAATTATCTATATCGCTGGCCGTACGGTAACTAGATACGGCTCGCCCTCCACCATCAGCATAGCCATATAACACTTGGAGCTGCTCAACACCTTCAACCATCAAGTGACCACCACCGGATCGAGGAGTACCGTTAGTTTCAAAGCTCTTGCAAAACAAGCCCTTCTCCCCTTCTGCAGTCTTATCAATAAAGTAACGATTGACTATACTTCCTGATGTGTACACACTAGTACAATCTGCGTCGTACCCAGGGTTAAGTACAATAGCTATAGCATCACTCAGGTTGCCACCACCTTCACTGGTACAAGACGCTCCGTCACATAGTCCTGCATAAAAAAGAGTATCTCCAACCTTTTGATAGGTTATCCAGCCACCACTCCCACGCTTCGTTGTTGCGTTCAGATTAATTCTACAATCCCCATCTCCAGTATTTCTAGACAGAAATCCACTAGCCCATGAAAAGCCTTTGCATGAAGTATTTGCATCACAGGCAACTTGGCAAGCATTGAGTAGCGTATTCACGTTACGAGTCGTTCCTCCTGAAAATGCTTCATTCGGATAGATATTGTAACCTCCAATACCAACCCTTACGCTACCGCTACCAGCTTCACGAACATCTCGTCCTAACATGTCCAAAGCATGCTGCGCAGTGGTCTGTGCCTTTGATCTGGTATCATGATAACTCGAGCTTTGTACGTTGGCGAAGAATACTTGGAACATCCCCTGTATCATCACAACAGAAAGCAATGCGGTGATCATCACTTCAATTAATGATAACCCAGCCTGCTTTATCTTATTGTCCAAGTTATGGTTATCTAACTGCGTGTATAAGGCTTTTGTCATTAAGTCCTCCATATGCATTAATAGTTCTGTTATTTTTAGACTTATCATTTTTAGCGTCATTAAATGAGCTACCCTCGAAATCAACATGAACTGCCAATAGCCCATCAACAACCCGTCCGTGCATCAAACCTCTAACTTGAGAACTCAATATGGCACTGCTATAAACTAGAACATCATCAATTTCACCTTTAAAATATTTATTTATTTTACCAATAAAAAAGTATCCTTGTACATGGAGTGGGGGTGCATCTACTGCCCACTTACGAACCAACGCCCCATTTTTGTATAAAGAATAATTATTTCCGCTTCTTATCCAAGCAATATGAACCCATACCTCAGCAGCAAAAATATTATTCATAACTTGCTTATGACTAGTATAAACTACTGTATTCCAACGTCTCACGTCATAGTCCCAGCAGGTCCAGGCTATCCTCGTCACACAGTATCTCTCTGAGTGAGGCGTAACAACTCTGCTGTATGCGTCAACCTCTATACCTCCACCGGCTTTAATTGATAGTCCTGTATTTCTACCACCATCACCTGGCGCACCAAAAAAATCAGCAGCTGCAAGAGACTTAGGCTTAATCCACATAGCCATGGTAAAGTCTCCATTTGCACTTGGAGTACCTGCGCCTGAAACTTTTAAATAGTCATTAGCACCATTAAAAGATAAAGCTCGATTAATTAGCAGCAATGCATCTGCGTGAGCTGATAATTTACCAGTACTTTTACCTTTTGAATCCCAGTTAATACTAACCCTTCCTCGTAGCGTGCCCCGCTCAGCGCAATTGGTCAAAGCACTACCAGAGTTAACGTCAAAGCACTCGAACTTCATACTAAGATTATCAATACCATCAAGATCATGACAATATGACTGCTGCACATCATATTTCACTACCTCAGACTGCATACACTTAGCGCCAACGCAGCTCTGAAGTGACTTACAGTAATCCTTACGATTAGTGACACCATTAATTTCTGTCTTATACAATTGAGGAACAAGGTTGAGCTTAATACGTTCAAGCATCTCTTCTGAAAGTCGCATCATCGCACTGCGATTAGAGCCGTCTGAAACAAGGCTCAAGCTTTTCATATGTCCATCACTAATCCATAACATTGCAGTTGAAAGAAGCACAGCGCTAATTAGCACCTCTATAAGGGTCACACCCGATTGCTTTACCTTATGTTTTTTCATAAAACCATGCCTTCTCTATTATTGATTTATAGTAACCTTTTTAAATATTCCCTCTGCATAAAAAACATTATAGAATCTGAAAGATCACACCTTCTTTTTCTTTAAACTGGATTAAATATTTTTATCTATATTTAATCCTAACAACCTTACTTACCTACATTTATGATATCCATTACCATTAAAAGTATAAACATCTTATAAATGAGCAAATCTTATGACCATAAGAGTAGTAGTGGATGCTATTAGTAAGAGCAGCCAACTATCTCTCACCTTTATGAAAACTAGTGCACCCACCATCATATGATCTTCTCGTAATTATTATCATCATCCACAGTCTCCATAATCAGATGATAACGCAATTCTTCCTCTAGTAGTCTTATTACGAATCAAGATCTCTCTGCGAGGCCCGCTTGTAACACCATCAAGACATAAAGAAAATTTGCTGTCAGTCTTGAAATTAACCTGCCCCCTTGAATTGAACAAGAAACCATTACCAGCACCACTCCACGTCACATTAAAAGAAGAAGACATATTATTATAAACACGAAGAAGCTTGTCACCACTATCAAGTTTTTCATTACCATTTTCATCAACAAAAACTATCCATCCACCAGACCAATTATTACCAGCATTACACTTTACTCCTGATGAACTTCGACAAACAGTAATATTTTTCTTTCGCATAATGGATTCACTTTTAGCTAAAACAATAGAATTATAAAGTCTCTTCATGGCATAATCTATTCTATATTCACGAATCATTGATCCCATTGATACAAAACCACTCGATAGTATACCAATAATAGCTACAACCACAAGCACTTCCAATAAAGTAAATCCATATTGTTTTTTTTGCATTTCTTTCACCTTTTAGTATCTATGTCTTACTGCACTTCGAATATCTGTCTCCAGGATTGGCGCCCTGATGATGAAAAGTCATATATAATATCTTCGGTATAAATATTTCCACCAGACCCCTTAATCATTATCTTACTCTCTCCTTTTTGTTCGTAAAAAATGGATGGGGATGAGAGATAACCCAACCCAAAATCAACACTTGACAGCGACAGATCATCATTGCTATTAGTGGTATCAAAAACACCTAATATATTCTTAGGAGACGATGTTCCTGTTAAGTAATGCAATCCATACAAAAAACCGTGGCCATCAAGCTGACAACTATTCTCTGAAGGTTGATTTTCAGAAAAAAGAACCATACTAAACAAATGATTAGCTTTATTCATACTTTTCCCAGACGGTACCATACCATCTCCCCTTAAATCTATTTTCCAGCCAGATTGTTTACGCATCTCACTCTTTAAAGACTCGAAACTATTCACTGTATTGCCACCAATAACCACAGATATATACTTCTCTTTGTTTTTCAACAAAACCTGACCTGATGTCTTCACAACAATATTCGTAGTATCAACAAGACTGCCAAGGCTAACATTATCGAATATATGCACCCCATTGACATCTGTCGGCTCTTTTACTCCATAAAAACTGTTAACAGACTTATCTTTATTATCCTTATTAACTAATAGTCGGCCTGTACCAATATAAATCCAATAATCATTTCCATCACTAAGTGTTAATGGTGCTGCAGTTATGGGTTGCTCTGTTCGTAGCAATGCACTCACCGACGAGCTCTCAATGCTATTACCTACTTTAAAGCGAAGTAATTCACCAGACAAAATAGTGCTAGAAGTATCAATTGCACCGAAATACACTGCATCATCCTGATAGTCCTGATCCCAGTCGGTAGCTGTCATGTCTCCACCGTAGCTATTTGAACGAGACGTTGTTAACGGATCAAGCCCACTAACAAGTGTTTTGTTTTTCAAATCATAAGCAAACACATTAAGATTTTGGTCACTTTCACCATGCTCTAACGCATTCCTAAGACCCATTTCACCTGACCCAGCAGGACCAGAGGCAAACATCAAATACCATTGGTTTCTTGCCGGTCTCCCCCAATCGCCACCTTTTCCAGCCTTCCTATATTTTACCAATACAGGCTTGGAAGTACTAAACCCCAATTTAGGGTTGGTTATTTCATCTAGTAATATCGGTGGTTTTTCTGGGTTAGTAACGTCAAGTACAACATAACCTGAGCGCATAATACGTTTATGACCTTCAGCAGTTACATCAATAGCTCCGCCACCTTGACGCATACCTATAACAAGGATCGTCCCCCACCCTCCGGGATGATCTGCATCAGCGGTGAAAATATTAACGTCAAAGGCTTGGGATTCACCATCCATGTAATAAACATGAGGATAATCAGGTTCTACTAACCAACGAAGATGGGGCAAAAGATTCATGGGAGCATATGCCCACAATTCATAACCTAGCGGATGAGCTGTTTCTCCTGAGCTCCCAGCTACGTTATAAGCATAGGCATCTTCACTCATAAAACCTCCATTAAAAGCATGAATTAATCCATCGTTAGCACCAACATAAACAACATGCCTGCGATTTTTATAATGCTCTTTAAATGCCCCATAACTACTGTCACCATAACGAACGTCATATCCATCTGCAGGCTCGATAACGGCTACCGGTGTCGAGTTTATAATATCTCCTAGTCGCCACGTTTCATCAATGCCATCTAGATCATAGTCAATGGTTCTAGAGCGCCATTCATCGATGTCCTCTCCTCTTATATAATTAACAAGATCTGCAGCCTTACTGGCTGCTATGCCCAAATAACCTTCCTTATTAATAAACGTTGCAGGAATAAATGGTCGCACTTCATCACCATTAACAACTTGATCATTATTGCTATCAAGCCAGGTTAGTATATGTCGCCCCCCAGATGCCACTGAATTATAAGTTCTCTGATCAACTGGGCTTGTAATACTTGCCAATGCATCCCTAGCATCCCACAACGCATTAAGGTCTTTTAACGGTAACCCCTCTCCATCTATAACTTTATTATCGTCAACTATGGCGTAACGCTGCACTAACGTCTGCTCTGTATCAGGATCAAAAATTAACTCAATAACTCTATCAATACTGTAATCATCCAACATACCATTGCCATTAGAGTCTTCCCGCACCCACCCCTTATTATCAATAAATAATGCATGCAGCATCCCCCCCCAAGTAACCACCTTTTTATTCAATTCCAGTTTTGGCTGAAAGATAGCCTGATACAAAGTACCAGCACCTTTACTGCTATGAGACGCTAGAGCACCATTAGTTCCAGAAGCCATCCTAGCTGAAATATTTTGAAAAACCTGTCCAAGCTGGCGCTCCAGCAAGGAAGGGTTTCGAATCAAGAAATAATTATCAGGCAAGCCATCTGCACCAGTAGCACCAGTAATATTATTGTGACTGTCCCATTCACGAGCATCACCTACATCTGGAGAACCATCGCCATTGAAATCGTTTCCTGGCGAGCTATCCTTATCTAGGTCAAAGAAGCCACCATATTTTGCAGCAAACCATAATGGCTTCGGTAACTGAGTGGCCGTATTTCCGACAGCATTAAAGATAGTTGCAACCGTTGCCCCCTGCCCCTGACTAGCATTGTTTCCTGCATCCTGAGCCATAGGAAGAACGATACCATCCTTATCTGTTCCGGTGACGGTGTAAGAATACCAGGTTTCAGATCCTGCATTTTTTGATTCCTGTCTGACAGACAGCTGAACCTGAAACTCACCAACTGCTGGCGAACAAGCGCTAGCTATACAAAACTCAACACTGGAACTTGCATCATAGTCGTAGTCATTACCCCATAAAGAATCTTCCCATGTGAACAAAAATCTGCCACTTTTTTTATCGGGGGCAAGGAACTCCACAACAACATCTGTTAATGAGCATTCACTACGATTACTATGAGCCTGACAAACAGGCTGGAAGGTAACCGTTTTGCCCGCTACATCCAGAGAAAATGAAGGAATACTTTCAGCTAATTGAATTGTGTAAGTTTTTACTGATTGCTTACCTGCAAGATCTGTTCGCAGGTCTGCTGTGCGCCCATGCCATGCCAACCCAGCAATATGATAACCTCCTTCCAATTGTGGTGACTCAGGACAAATACCACGAATATCTGACAGCTTACGTATTTCAACTTCTTCACATTGTTTATTTCCACCAGATTTATCCGCTAAAAATATTCCTGGAAAATTCACGTCAGGATTGATCGCTGCTTCCATAAGACCAACGCTATCGGTTAGTTTGCTAACTCCCCCTACGCCATTTATTCCAGGCACATCACTTGCAGCACTAAATTCGTCTGTATCAAATGAATTAAATCCTGTAGAAATTAAAACAATAGTGCAGTTAGCGCAAGCATTACCACTCCCTTGAGGACTAACCCAGTTTTCCGTACTCAAACCTTCAATAAAATAGTTATCCTTGTTAGTATTATACTGCGCAGATGGCTTCTCTTCTCCTGCAAAATACCTAAGAGCTTCCAAATACATTTCCGCCAGAGGATTCCCCCAATTACTACAATGTTTTTTTGATGTTGTCCCACGGCTAATGCTATTACTAAATGTATTCGTGCTAATGCCATAAGTACTGCAATCCAGATACTTACTATACTTATAACTGTATTTGGCAATACGGAAAGTATTAATATGATTAATAATACCATTTACAGCGCTATTAAATACACCGGTAGTGATATCTATTTCATCATTGGCTGAATCATCATTTCCAGTTAACTTGGTAATATTCCTTCTCAGCAAACCTCCAGAAATATTTTTATCATATCCTCCACTGATTAATCCAAACCGTATACTACCTTCTTCACCATAACGTTGGAGCATACCCATTGGTTTATATTTTCCATCAACATAACTTTTGCAATGCTTGGAATTATCTGCATTTTTACCCGCAACACACGATTGAATATATACATTATTCTCAGCAAGCTCCAATGAAGATGAAGGGGAGTTCTCACTCCCCCATTGACACTGTCGCATTTCAGTAGAAGCCCATCTAGGCCACTCACCAGACGCTACTCTTACCACCGGAGCGCCATTTTCAGAAACTGATAAATTACAAAGACTTATAGTGTTATTATTAAATGGCGTAAGACTACTAACAGAAGCATTAACAGTGCCTTTATACACTTTTACAAAGGAATGAATATCTCTTGGCAAGTATGCTCTTTCTAAAATAGTTTGATCTACGGTATCCGTAAAACGTTTACCTCCAAATAATACTTGCCTCAGAATATCTATTCTGGACATTGTCGCCCAGTTTAGAAAATTACCACTCCAAGAATCAGTTTTAGTAGTACAAAAATGCTGATTAACACCACTCGCTTTATTTATCGGACTATACTTTCTATTTGCCTTGATATATGTATAACACCATTGATTATCAAAATAGCCCAGATAGTTAAAACTATCATTATACGTGGTATCCATGACACCATCACCATCAAGGTCAGAATAATCACTGTACGCTTTCTTAAATAACTCATGATTTACTGACATTACGAGCATTACTAGCGGATCAGTGGCCTTGCTCAATGATGGCGGTGTCGCAGAATACAGGCTCGAAAGTGACTCCCCGTAAACATCAAAAGACAAGGCAAGATATAATATATAAACCCATGGCTGCAATTGTGTTTTCATAAATACCACTCCATAAACTTAATTCCCTAGGATACCATCTCAATTATTTTTCTTATAAGTGCTCTGCAACATCGCTCGTGCACTTTTTGATGCCCCACTGGCTTTCACCGTTATTCTGAAAAATTGAGACCAATCATTAATATTGGTTATATCTGGTTTTAGCCCGTCATGATCCTTAGGCAAATAACAACGAAACTCAATAATATACCAACCATTAAAAAGTATTCCACCAAAATTCATCTCAACTTTTTTCACTCTAGAGCTATTACTCCACAAATCTTTTTCCCGCCATGGTGAAACCGAATTAGCACTACAGCTTGCAGCATCATTGACATGCGAACCACTAAAGCATAGCCCCTGATTACACTCAGATGTAAATTCCGTAACATCTAAGTTAGTTTCAGAAATATATTTTTCAGCTTCAAGTAACGTTGCCTCAGCAGCATAAAAAGCAAGCTGCTGATTATTATAATTACCAGCAATCTTTTCTTCAATACTTGAAGAGTTTATTGCAGTAACACCAACTATCGTCAAAATCAGTAAAAACACTAAGCTCATAAATAACACGCTTCCATGCTGTTTCATTTACGGCTCCTATTCCTAAGTTCAATAGTCGTCATAAAAGCTCTGCGAATATATTTATCATTTGCAATAATATCAGAGCCAGCAAAAAAATACGTCTCCGGCTGCGGAGAAACATCTCTATAACTTCTAATAAGAATCTCAACCTTAACACTAATAATGCTTTTCCATTCATCGCCATATATTGGCATATCAGAAGACAAACGATATTGATTAACAATACCATCATTATCAGCATCATAACCATAAAAGACCCTCAGCGCCTCAACACCTTCTACTAAAGCTTCCGCTGCTAGCTTTCTACCAAAAATATCTTCGCCACCTCTCTTCATATACAGTGTTGGTATACCATTACTGTTACGAATATAGTATGCTACTGATGAAACTGGTACTAATTGAGACTTACTATGATCAAACAGTTTTTCTCCCCGCTGCGATTCCATACAGTTAAAAGAGCCTTGCTGAAGGTGCGTACAGTTATATAAAGATCCGCTTGGAATCGCTGCATAATAAACCTCCGATCCACTAGTATTAGACCCGGCAATAAAAATAGAAATCTGTTTGCAATCCTGACTAACAAGGGCCAACAAATCACCCTGATTAAAATTATGCCTTGTTTGAAGCGTTACAAACATGGAATCAGTATTTTGACTGACAACAGACACACCTCCTTCCCAGTTAACTTTGTGTACAACAAGCGCCTCAGAAATGGCATGCTTATCCACTGACTCTTTGACACTGACACCAGCAGGAATACCTAGAATCCCTTTATCAAAATGAGTCATCCATAACCTGCTCTGATCCTCACTAAAAAGAGCATTACCCAGCTGCACCCACGAGGGACAACCAGTATAAGCTGCCATTCGCACATCTCTCGTAAGAAGCTCAAGAGTCACCCTGGCATTTTCCTGAATACGAACAAGCTCATCCTGCAATACATAGGTTTTGTTAGCAGACACAAAAAGCTGCCCCATTCCTGTAATTAAAATCATTCCAAGCAGTAAAGCTATCAGTAATTCTACTAAAGAAAAACCAGAATGACTTCGAATCATATAACGCTCCTTATAATCAGGTCGTTTATCTTAAACTCCCCATCGTTATTTTCGAAAGACAATAAAATAATATAAATACGACTATCACCGTGCTCTTTATAGGTTATTGCCCCGCTAGCATCAGGCAACTGACATGAGATCTGGAATTTCCATTGATCGATATCATACCGAGCAAGCTGGTCCGGTAAGCACGAACCTGATTCGCAAGTATCCGGATAGTTTGTACTGGAACAAGAAGAAGGAATAGCATCATCAGCCCCAGTCACATAATTATTAGTTGTTAATGCCTGAGCTTTATTAATTAGAATACGATTAAGCATATCCGTAGCAAGAATCATCCCTCTAGACTGTAGGTAAGCCGTATGATTATACTGTATACTACGACTATGAAGGCCTGCCATACCAAGAATACCGACAGCAAGCACAAAAAAAGAAACCAGCACTTCCATTAACCCAAAACCCAACTCCCTTTTTTTATTTTTTATCACCCTGCTTCCCCTGCTAATCATCAATTCATCCATCGCAACTTTCCAACTCTGCCACCCGTGCTCTTCCGGTAACACTGATACTTACTGTGCGCATAGCATCACCGTCAGTAATTGTTCCACACAAAGTAAACGTGCCTGCATCAATAGCCATTCCTCTGCTATTAAATCGTAAATACCGACCTCTGTTCCAGATAATACTGATCGATGAAGATAATACTGGCTGTACACGAATTATCTGATCAGCATCATCAATATTACCATTCCTATTTTCATCCGTGAATATTATCCATCCTGATGCCCAATCTTCTCCACTTCCTGCACATTGACTAGCATTAGTAGCACGACAAAGACTAACAAACAGGCCTCTTTTTACTGCTTCACTTCTGGTAAGTACTATGCTTTTGTATATTTGTTCAGTAGCCATAACAATACGTCGATCAGCAAGCATAGACTTCATGCTCGGAGCTGCTAAAGAAAGAAGAATTATAGCAACCGTAAATGTCACTACTAATTCAGGTAATGTAAATCCTTTTTCATGGTATAAATCCATGATTTCTCCAAACAAGAAAGATGTGTTTTCGCTGGATTCAAACAATAAGTGCAATCGGCTGCCCTGTGTAGACTTCGAGTGGTGTCCACCCTCCTAAAACCTTCCTAGGCATGGTATTATCAACATTTCCATTGTCCTCACATCGTCTTCTGCCAGATGACTCAACGCCATTTTTTTAGGCCAGGTTCTCCGAATGATGCCATTGGTATTGTCGTTATTTCCCAGCTGATAACTAGCATAAGGCTTGGTAAAGTAGATATCTGCATTCTTGGCTTCCATTTTTAGTGTGAAAGCTACAAATATACCGGCAGCTGGCTCACCTATAAAATTTCAGTCAATAGCACTTATTATATTAATCCAGCTTTACAATATAACAGGTTAGCAATCCTCAATTGAAATTTATCAAAATGAACAATCTGACATAATACTCCATAGTATAGCGAAGCACCTTTATGTATCTTCAACTCATATATAGTTTCGGCGTATTTAACTCATACTGAATAAATATAAATATTCAATTCCAAACATAATCACTTATTTTTATGGCCACAAAATCTTTCTATCACTTTAATTGGGTAGTAGATAAGCTTGCAATTGCTATACACTTTCAGTCTTTTATTACGTTTCAGCTCCATGCTTATTATATACCCGTTACCACTTACGGGGGGGGCTGACAAACGAAGGAATCCTATGAGCCTAGGGAAATAGGTAACTCGCGTAGTGAAAGCAATCAACAACCTTGCATCTTCAATTTGGGAATTACGGAGTAGAAGTAAATAACAAAGACAAGTAAACCAAATATGGAATATAAACATTATTGCGCTCAACCAGTTATCTGATTTCTTGCTGCAAAAACATAAGCATACTAATGCAACCCTTCTTTCATTTATGTGGATGTCGCGTATACAGGTAATCTAGCCAAGACATTATTTTTAATTTGAAGCCATGGATTCAGAAATAAAAAAACATGAACCTTATACCACCTAGACACCCTACTAGACATCAAGTAATAAAATCAACTTATCATTCAATTTAAGGAGACATAAAATGGGTCCTATAAAAAGAACTGGCACAACAACATCAAATGATTGGCTACACAAAATATCAGGCAAAAGAAAAGCCCAATTCAAAAAAACAACAACTACAAGCAAGATTCATCATGCAGATTTTAGAAAGCTAAGTACATGTGATGTAAAAAACACGCTTCCTTCTATCGAGTATCATTGCCCCTCAAAACAGAAAAAGACAGCCTTAAAAGAGGCGACTAAAGTGTATGAACAACTAGATAACTTATTTAAAATCTAAAGATGAAACATCATTGATGTATGCTCTACCATATTACCAGATGACCGGAATGAAAGCGCTGATGGCCAATAACCAGGCTGTTTCTTAATAATTTTTAGACAAAATGAATGCATTAATACAACAATAGCAAGTTTTGCACATAACAAAGGGACACTCCAAGATCATGATAATAGCAACACAGGCGTTTTGTGCTTTAAATAGCCTCATAATCGAACACTATATAAATGAAGAAAATGTTAGGATTATTCCTCCCTGTGATAAGAACCCTTGCAACACTCTTATATGCAGAACTTTCAACAAAGAGTACAGTAGTAATCTGCAAGAAATGCTTGAGAATTTCTGTTTATTTGCACATATACTACCAGTAGGAGATATTGAAGCTCCTAGAATAATAGTTCCTGATATCCTCCGATCCAAAGACCTTCTGCCTGCATCTTATACCTAGGAAGAAATTACAAGAAGTGATTTCTTGGATTTAACTAACGGAACTGTTTCACAAGGCGAAAATCAGTTGCAAGAAAATGCCCATGCCTCTGCCCAGGCCGCTGCACTTTTTTGGGCTAATGCACCACAGAATGCATCAGGAAGCTTCTCCACCTTCAATCTCCATCAACGATGCGTCTGCATGGAACGACAACGCATCTAAATAGTTCAATGAGTAGTCCGTAGCCTGACCACACGAGCATGACTACGGTAGCCTAAGCTGTTAAATCATTGAAATAGGGATATCCACATATTTAGTTAAACTAGCCATCTAATTTTACACTGTAAAAACATAAGGACACTAACATAACTCTCCTTTCGATTATGTGAATGCTCCTAAAATTTTTGACCTGAATGGTCGCGGATATATTACTTTGCTTTTTTAACGGCAAGCAGCCTGATTTTACTAATCATAGTACTTATGCGTTCTACCGGCTCAGCATCAGCACTATTACTGAATAGCTTTATTTCAGCGTCAACAGCCTCGCTAAGCTTTACCTTCCCAGCTGCCTGCCCATTAAGGTCAATCCTTTCCACGCCTGGCTTTATGGCTATCAGATAACGCTCAAGCATTGTAAAAAAACGTAGGGCAATACCAATAATATGAGCAGGAACAACATTACTACTTGTCATATCTTTGTGAATCCCTACTTTCAAAGGTCTAGGGGAAGAAACTATGAATGCTTTAGGCCAAACCAAGCGAACAACTCGTAACGCGTCCGAATTCATGATTTCACTTTCAGGACGGCTTTCCAGTTGTTTGAGAAGCTTCCGAGCACCTTCTGGTAGATCACTTGGATAACCAGATGTGCAACGTTTTTCTAATGTCATTTACTGCATTGTCCGTTTGCGGATGGATTAACTTTAGTGCCATATACTGACTAATTATACCCACTCCCCTTTGAAAACATGAGGTTTTTGACTATTATCACTCACCCCAAATACTGACCATTCCTAGACTTACCGAGGCTTTTCTCGCTTGTCGCCTACTCACACTTTACAAGTTGTAATTGCTATAAATAAATGTGGCAGCTTAATTTCCACTGCTTTACTCCTTAAAACCTTAGTAGAAAAAGAATTGCAACGTTTTTTAGATAGACTCCGTTAATGCCCCATTCCCGTTGCACCTGCGTACTTGAAGATACACAAGCTAAGTCATCAACCGCCCCTGCTTTACCTACATTTTCCAGTACTCGTGTAGATACCAGTTATCAATAAAAGTAGAGGTAGGCGACAAACGAGCCAAGCTCCATGAACCTACGAGCAATCGGTACTTGGGGTGAGATCAGTAACACCCCCCCACATTCAAGGGGGAACGTGGTATCGGCCTATTTACCCCCACCCCCAGAAATATCATCTAACCACGCAAGTACCTCCTTCGTATAGGATAATTGTGCGAGGTTATCAAACTTACCAAACTCAGCTTTCAAACGCTTGATAGTATTAGGTGCGAAATTATCACCACCCACTTCTGTGAAGTAAAGTAAATTGTCCTGTATTATGTTCCCAAGCTCATTCCCACATAATTCATGCACCACAGATTTAAACGATTCATTTGCATTAAATTGATCTTTCTGAAGATAAATATCTGCTAAGGTAGCAAGCGGAATCATAGACAATCTTGGCTGAATCATTGGGTTAACCGCATGGCCGCTGCTCCATTCCGACAATCGCCACGGGCGACCAGTAAACGAGTAAATACGCAGACGTTTCTGCAGCCATGCAGGATCATTTACCGGATAGTTATCCCAAATAAAAGGCTTTCGCTGGAATAGCTCTGTCATACGAGCTAACCCCGCCTCATCATATCCCATTGAAATAACATGATCACCAGTCCAAAAAATTTCAAATTTGGGATCTAACGTTGCTCCCATCTCAGACCAGTACTGCTCTGGCTTAGGACCGTAAATCCTGGAAAGCAGTGGGTCTCTAGAGTAATAAGTGCCTACTACTTGAAACTTATCAGCATTACTTTCGCTTGCAATAAATTCCGCAATCTCTGACTGTGTAGCAGCCAAGTTAGGAATATCGTTACAAAAATCATCAAACAAAATGGATAGCATTGTAGGCTTAATACTATTGATTAACGCAATTTTTGTTCGCAACAGCTCTTTAGTTTTATAATCAAGAGCCTGAACCTCGAAAGGAGTAAATCCAACACCGAAATCCATACCTTTTTCCTGAAAAGCATGGCTTAACGCTCTTAGGTTCTCTAGCTCTGTTTCAGGCCAAGGGTCGCGCCACTGCTCTCGAAGGAAGGGATCATTCTTTGGAGCGTAGATAAAAAAACCAAAGCCTTTTCTAGCACAAAAATCCACATACTCATTGCGAACCTGCCAATCCCAGCTCTTTTTTTGATCATAAAACCCCTCAATCACACCATAGGCAAAAGACATTTTTTTACCCTCCTCATAACCATCAAACTATGTATACCCGTTACCGGCGGATTCAAACCTGAAGTGCATCACTTGACTAGGTAGAAGAAAGGGCCGACTGAAGGTAAGCACCTACCCTTTTCTCCGGTAAGATATGAAGTGATGACGATAACTTACCAACAACTGGTTTACGAACAACGATGCCAGATTTCCGCACTAAAGAAAAGCGGTTGCAGCCAAAGGGAGATAGCGGAGATCATTGGCACCAGCCAATCCACGGTGAGCCGTGAGTTGGCAAGGAATACTGGCGAACGTGGATATAGGCATAGGCAAGCACAAGGCCAAACAGATAGCCGGCGTACAGAGTCTGCTCGGCCGAGTAGAATGACGCCAAAAATGATCGCGGTAATTGAATCAAAGCTGCGTGTAGAGTGGAGCCCGGAGCATATTTCAGGGTGGTTGCTGAATGATCAGGAACGACTGATTATACCCGTCGCCTTTCAAGTTGCTACGTTGTTGCCTGCGTTCGCTCACCCCGATCACCTACTACTCGTAGGCTCATGGGGCTTCGTTTACTTGCTGCCTAGTAGCAACTTGAAATGCTTTAGGTATAAATGAGAACACCAATGGCTTGCTACGACAATATCTTCCAAAGAATACAGACTTCAAGAAAGTCGGTCAGATAGAGGTGAAGCGAGCATTGATGCGGCTTAATTCTCGGCCAAGAAAAGATTTGAATTTCAAAACACCCGCCCGGATAATGGATGAACACAGGGCTGCGTTAGCAGCTTAAGCTTTGATGCGCTCCTGTTACTATTTGAGATCTGTGTGCGATAGCAGTCAACAAGGCCACACCTTTAAGTGATGCATGTATATTCTGTTCTTAAAAAACCATTTTATGCGTGGTACGGTTAGAGCTATTACTCATGCAGAGCTTATGTTTCATTAAATCATGCTTTTTAATGATAGCCTGATTAGTTCCTCGCAAGTGATTCCCTCGCAGTAAATAGAATTTACTACTTTGTTAGCTTGCATGGGTTTATAACCAAGGGTAATGAGGGCGGAAACGGCTTCGGCTTCAGTATTAGCTATTACCTGACTGCCATCACCACTTTGAGACATTCTCATAAGCCTTCTATCAGACTGTGATGTGGGAAGCCAGTTATCCAGCTTGTCGCGCATTTCAATAATAAGGCGCTCCGCTGTTTTTTTGCCTACGCCCGGTAGTTTAACAAGTGTGGCACTGTCGTTATAATGAACGCAGCGGATAAAGGCTTCGCTTTCTATGCTAGATAAAATAGTTAATCCCAGCTTCGGCCCAATGCCATTGACTTTAATTAATGCTCTAAATAAATTCCTTTCATTTTTATCGCTAAAGCCATAAAGCAGCTGAGCATCTTCGCGAACCACAAAGTGAGTGTGTAGAATGATCTCTTCCCCAACTTCAGGTAGATTGTAAAATACAGACATTGGAGCCTCTATCTCGTAACCAATAGCGGCCACGTCAACAACTAATATTGGAGCCTGTTTTTCAAGCAGTACCCCTTTGATTCTACTAATCATAAGCAATACTTTGGATAGTTTTTGTATCCACTCCTCTTGAAAGTGTGAGATTGATGATCGCTCTCACGCACCATATTACCATTAGCTAATGGGTTCGTGGGACTGTGCTTGTCTACATTCAATGGAAACTAGTATAAATCTACCGTATTTAAACTTGCTCCTCTCAATGGTTGGTCATTTGGGCAAGGCACGGAAGAAGTATCTATTTTGTCAATCATCATTAGGACGGAGTAAAGTTATCATAACTAACGCAGGTGTTATTATTGCTAACAATTATTAACTTGAAAGGGAACTTTAACATTATACTGCCCTCTAAGATGACTCATTCAGAATGCTACTGGCAGTATAAATTATATGTCCCGTGAAAACCTGTTTTTCAATTTACTTTGGAAACTCCTTCCTGCTGCTAATTTGGCTGGCGACTATTATCCAGGTATGGATGCTAGACAGTCTACATACTCTTTTTTTAGGTCCCCTCAAATAGAGGAAGCCTCTTCAGCAAAACCAGAGGCATCTAACTGCCCGCAACTGGAAAAGCCCTTTCGCAGCTTTGCTTCCTATATCAAAGGCTGTGGCACGCTTCCTCTTAACGACCGAGCGCTGATTGTTTTGCGAAGTGCGCACTTGAGTAGAGCCTACCACTTGCTCCCAGCGCTATCCAAGATGGCGCTAGATCAGGGCTTGAAGTTCAGCGATATACAGCTTATTCCTCTTGGCCGCTACGCGCCAGGCTGGAGTGTGAGAGAGCAGCTGTTAATCAGAGCTGCCGATGATCTTTATAAAAAACACGGCCTAGATGTTAAAATATGGAAAAGGTTACTCAAGCTTTATAGTCATGGACAGATACTGGATATTATTTTTTGTGCTGGAGCCTATTATTTGTGCGAGACTTAATAAATAGCTTAAGCTGCACAGTAAATAATAACTCTAGCGGATTAAATGATGCTCGCCGTGCGGTCTTATACCAATTTCCCTTTGAAAGTTTGAGGTTGCTGGCTGGGTGCACTCACTTTAATCACCTACTGCTCTTAGCTTTGCGGGGGATTGTTAGTTTGTCGCCTATTTACACCTGCAATGTTATTGGTTTTGATGCGCTATTTTCAACTTGGTGCGGCAATTTATGAGGTAGTTAATTTCTTATTTTACTCTTTCCTAAGCCTGCCATTCGAATTAATCCGGCTCGTGTGTGGACATGGCACAGGGCGATTCCTAGCGCATCAGCTGCATCGGCTTGAGGAGTGGCGTCAAGTCTCAAGATGGATTTCACCATATACTGAACCTGTACTTTGTCTGCTGAGCCTTTACCCACCACAGCTTGTTTAACCTGACGGGCAGAATACTCAGCTACTTCTAATCCATGGTTAACAGCAGCAACAATTGCTGCGCCTCGGGCTTGACCTAGCTTAAGGGCTGAGTCAGCATTTTTTGACATAAACACGCGTTCGATGCCGACATCCTGCGGACAATAGCGTTCAATGATAGTAACAATACCGTTATAGATTTGTTTAAGACGCTCAGGTAAAGCAGCATCTTTAACACGAATGCAGCCTGAAGCTATATATATACAACGGGCTCCTACTTCTTCGATAACACCATAGCCGGTAATCCTTAATCCAGGATCAATACCTAAAATAATGGAAATGATAGCACCTCCTTTTTATTCAAAATATTTTACATATATACCTGAAGTTATTGGATATGCAAGTTTGGTGGAAAATGGGTGTTAGGACTTGTAAGACTAGAGTGGCGTTATAATGATGATAGCTGAGTACATGATAACGTATACTGTATCGGTGCAGGGCTGAAAGTAGTGTGGAAAAAAAATGTCACCCCGGGACAGTCATAATGCTTAAGTCGATAAGAGCCTAGGTTACACAATTAGGATGACAATGAAAAAGAGTTTGCGTATTATGTAGGGTGGGTTAGAAAAGTGCTACTAGTAGTGTTTGTTTTGATCGCCACTGCAGCTCTGGTTATATATGTCTGACCGGAAATATCACAGGTTTGTTGAGGTAGATTTTCCCAAAAAATATAGACTTTCATAATTGGTGACGCAGGCAGGAGCGGAAATAGCTGTAAAGAGACTTAACTGTAGTTTTATGCCTAAAAGATTTGCAGTTCAACGCTTTGGTCAGCCTACCACCGCAGTAGCATAGTGCTCCTGAGCTTCTGTGGATCGCTCACTTGTCGCCCATATCGGATCCAACTCCTTTGGGTATATAATTGTGTTAGTGCTTAGGCTATGATGTGTTTTGAATTTGAACCAGCGAGGTTGTTTTAAGGTGGCCAGATATCATTATTAAAAAATCGTTCAGAGCAGCCGTATTTCTATCCTTTCTCATACCATCTTTGGCGGGCTTGTTTCTGTTTGTTACTCCAGTAAGTTATGGGGGAAATCTATCGATACCTATAGCTATATTGTCTGGTGCTGTACAGTCAATCTTGGGTGAATATTTACCCACTATCATTACTGCTATTGTGGTAACGGCAAGTATAGTGACAGTTGTTGTTAAGTTGGCTAGGCCTGCATTTGTTAATAATAGTAATTTTCTAATCGGGTTATTTGATGTTTCACCGCTATGGTGTGTTATTCGAGTTTTCGGGGCCGTCTTTATAGTACAGAGTTATTTTCAGATTGGTTCTCTTGCTGTTTGGTCTGAAGAGACAGGAGGGATGATGTTGAATGACCTGTTGCCAGTCTTGTTTAGCATATTTATTGTTGCAGGATTACTGCTACCGCTGGTTATGAGGTTTGGGTTGTTAGAGTTGGTTGGTACGCTTTTTACCAGTGTGATGAGACCTGTATTTAACCTACCTGGGCGATCAGCAGTTGACTGTGTTGTATCTTGGTTAGGCGACGGTAGCGTTGGTATTCTCATGACCAATAAACAATATGAGCTTGGGTTTTATACACAGCGCGAAGCTGCAGTTATTGGTACTACTTTCTCAACTGTATCTCTTACTTTCTCTTTCGTGATTCTTGCCCAGGTTGGCCTGCAACATTTATTTCCGTTGTTTTTCTTGACTATCTTTCTAGCTAGTATTGTTGCCGCTATTATTGTTCCCAGATTGCCTCCCTTATCGTGGAAGAAAGACATCTTTATCAATGGTCAGGAAAGAAGTATTAAGGAGGACATCGTTCCCGAGGGTTGGACTAGTTTTTCCTTGGGTATGCAGAGAGCGCTGGAGAAGGCAGAAGGTGTTGACAGCGTTGTAGACATAATAAAAGATGGAGTTAAAAGTGCCATTGATATGGTGTGTGGAGTGATTCCCGTTGTTATGGGAATAGGAACTATTGCCCTTATCATTGCGAAATATACCCCCATATTTACTTATTTAGGAATGCCTTTTGTGCCGCTATTGGAGTTGTTACACATTCCTCAAGCTACTCAAGCGTCCACCACTTTGGTTGTGGGGTTTGCTGATATGTTTGTGCCATCTATATTGGCTTCATCTATACAAAGTGAGATGACTCGCTTTGTTATAGCCGCTTTATCCTTAACGCAACTAATTTATCTTTCTGAAATAGGTGCTTTGCTACTGAGCAGTAAAGTGCCTATTTTTATCTGGGAGTTATTTGTTATTTTTATTCTCAGAACTTTAGTCACGCTACCGGTTATTGCAGGTATGGCACACCTTGTTTTTTAATATACTAACATCTTTGATGAGACTGGTTATTATCAGAACTCTTTTTTTTGACTTTATTATGGAGCGTTTATATTTTTCTTTACGAAAAAACATAGTGTGCTGATAGGAATATCTTTATGTCATTAATTAACATTGCTGTTGCAGTTACTACTGCCTTTGTTGCTGTGATACTTACCTCATTTTTTAATAGACAGCAATCATTACGCAATCGTGAGAGGCTGGAGTTAAATCTCGGTCAGTGCAATGATCAGCTGGCCAAGAGTGAGCAGGTAGAGGCCGGGTTGAACAATGAACTGAGAATCATTAGGGATGAAAGGCAGGAGCTCTTAATTGAAAATAAACGCTTTGAAGTAAGTCTTGCAGGCATTGAGGAAAGACGCTCTGAGAGCGCTAATGAACTACTTGAACTTAAAAATAGAATTATGGAGTATGAGCATAATTTTCAGAGATCCTGTCAGATTGAAGGGCAAGCCAAAGAACAGAGCGTTCATCTTGTTCATCTGCAAACAGAGAAATCAGAACTTCTGGATAAACTGGAGTCTGAGCGTTCAGCCCGTACAAAAGCAGAAAAAGATTCTCAAGAGCTGAAAGCCAGATTAGAAGAGCAGCAAAACCATAATCAAATGGCAATCAAACAGCTTAATGAAAATAAGGATGCTCTGAAGCAAGAATTTAATAATATTGCGAACGAGATTTTTGAAGCTAAAGCAAAAACTTTTTCAGATCAACATAAAGATCGCTTGGAAGGCACGCTTAAGCCATTCAGGGATCAGTTGGCCGATTTCAAAAATAAAGTGGAAGAAGCAAGGAAGGATGATCATGCAGGGCGTGCAGCATTAAAGCAACAGCTTGAAATGTTGCATACATTGAATCAAAAGATTACTGATGAAGCGAGCAACCTTACCAAGGCGCTTAAAGGAGATAAAAAGCTTCAGGGTACTTGGGGTGAGATTCAGGTTGAAAAAATCCTTGAAAGTAGTGGGCTGATAAAAGGCCGTGAGTATGAAAGAGAGCCTAATTTTAAGGATAATGAAGGACAGAATAAGAGGCCAGACTTTGTTGTTTATCTTCCAGAGGGCAAGCATCTGATTATTGATTCAAAGGTATCCCTTGTTGATTATATAGATTATGTTAATGCAAATGTAGACGCTATTCGAGAAAAGGCTCTATCTAGGCACATTAATAGCATACGTACTCATATTAAAGAATTAAGTAAAAAAGGTTACTCAAAGTTGCCAAGCATACAGTCACCAGACTTCGTATTTATGTTTATGCCCATTGAGCCGGCCTTCATGGTTGCTTTTCAGCATGATCAGCAATTGTTTAGTGATGCTTTTGAGCAAAGGATTGTTGTTGTGGCTCCAACAACGTTATTGGCAACATTAAGGACTGTGGCAAATTCATGGTCAATTGAACGACAAAACACTAATGCAAGAGCTTTGGCTGACAGGGCTGGCTCGGTATATGACAAGCTCAGGGTGTTTGTTGATAAAATGGAAAAGCTTGATAGCCAGTTAGCTATGGCACGTGATACCTATGATGATGCTATGAATACTTTGAGGCAGGGCCGGGGGAATCTTGTTTCGCAGGCTAATGAGTTTATGAATCTTGGAGTGAGGGTAAAAAAAGAGTTTTCTCAGCAAACATTGGGTGCTGCTGACCTGAGGCCAGAAGGCACCTTAGAGTAGTTCGTTACATTCTTAACCGTCTGCCCTAAATTAAAGGGGTATCACTGTTTTTGTCAGATGGCCACTGAATGTCCAAAGTTCTGGTTGGAAAGGCGATATCTGCACCATGCTTATGAATAATATGCGCTGTATTTAATAGTATGCTTTCTTGTACTCTCAAGAAATCTTCGTATTCCTTACACATGGTAAAACAGTATATCTGTATATCCATAGACGATGAGCTAAATCCTATAAGTCTAACCTCAATAGCCTTTTGCAAATCTATTTCTCCGGAATTGTGAATATACCAAGTTATTTCTTTCGTTATTTCTTGAAGGGTGTCCAGATCCTGGTATCTCAAACCTATAAGCTGCTTTATTCGACGGTTGGATATTCGAGAAGGGTTTATAACGGCGGAATTCCCAAACATGGCGTTAGGAACATAGATAGGCTGCCGCTCATAGTTTCTTATCCGTGTTTTTCGCCAGCCTATGTCTTCAACCCAGCCCTCAACATCAGTGCCCATTACTTTGATTTTTTCACCAACATGAAAAGGCCGGTCAAGGTATAATACCAGTCCTCCAAACAGGTTAGTCAGCATATCTTTAGCTGCCAAGCCTACGGCCAAACCACCAAGCCCGCCGAAAGCCAGTAGTCCAGAAATGCTTATACCTGCACTTTGAAGAAGCATCATGCTAAAGACAATAATGATCAATAGGTGTGAAAATTTATAAAGTACTTCCGCTGTATTGGCGTCAAGCGCACTACCACTGAATTGAATAGCTTGGAGGTTTCGATAACTGAGATTTATCAAGCCGAGAAGAAACCATGCCAATAGCAAGATGATGGCAAGGCGTTGAATAAGCGGAATGGCTTGTAAAATAGGTAAATTAGTAAAAGAGAGAGTCAGATTAAGTATCCAGCCCAAAGCCATTATCCAGATTGATAAGCTCAGCGGTAGTCGAGCGGCTTTCACAATAGCGTTAATGTATGGGCTTTTTTTAATATCAACATGTTGTGATAGGTGTGAAAGAGAGCGGCGAGCCATATAGCTAAGAGCGGAAGTTAGTAGTATAATAACTAAGCATTGGCTCAGCCAAGGAATGTAATCTTGGCGGCATTCTTGTAAAAAGGGACCCATTTTATCTAACCACATGTACTTCTACTCAAATATCAAAAAAGGTTATATCCAAGGTAGTTGGATATGCTAATAGGCAGGGGGTGGAATCAGTACTATCGTACACCGGCCCACTACCTTTGAAGGTGAAGGTGTTCTCGCTCATCCCAATCTCCTACTATTCGTAGACTCATACTCTCCCACCTTCAATGGTAATTGGTATAAATGCTTAGGTGCGTGAAGGTAAGCTAGCATTGATGTACTCATTCTCCTTGAATATGTAGGGTTGCTGGTGGCTCTTACTTCACTCCTCCACCTACGACTCATAGGGATACGTGGGTACTTGTTTGTTGCTTAACGGGTATAGATGGATAAATGCGGAATTCCAGTTTCACCTTCAACTTCCTTATCAAAGAAGCTCGTAATAAGCTTTAGCAATTACCTGTCTGTAGCCCCCCTATTTTTGGTGAGAACTCTCTTAACGCTTTTCTATAAACGTACCTTTTAAATGAAACGACTTGCCCTAGCGGATACCAGTAACTTGTCCATATCCACCAGTCGAATTCTGGGTTTCTAGAATCATCTACTCGTATGCAGTCATAACTGCTTAAAAAGCTTAACAGAAACCATTTCTGTTTTTGCCAAATACACAAAGGATGCTGCTCTTTGCGTACTAAGCGACTAGGCAGGCGATGTCGCAACCAGCCACGGGTGCATGCAGTATATCAACATTTTCCGGTTGAAGCCCTACTTTCTCCTGAAGCTCTCTGTACATCGCCTGTTCTGGCAACTCATTATCATTGATACCCCTTGAGGAAGTTGCCATGCATCCTGATTGATTCGCCGAGCCCATAAAACCTGTCCGAGGTGATTTGCTAGGATAATGCCCGCATTGGGTCTGAACCCATCTGAATCGATCACACAAACGACCACCATAATATATTATATTCGGCATTATGCCATGAACAGCATTGATACCGAAATCAGCATTTCAAACTTAACTCCTAATCATGGGCTACTGATTTAGCTTTAATGATAGAAATAACTTGGGGAAATCAGTTTATAAATGCGCCAGGTTTAAACGCCACATTTGGATAGAGTTTACGCTGAAATAAATTAATGTGTCGCCATTCTCAAACACGATAGGATATAATTCTCAGTACTTATATGCTTCGTTAGGTGTTAGTCCGACTATTTCTACAGGCTTTCATATGTATGATAGAAGCAGATCGTTTAATATCGGCTCAGGAAAAACCACTGGAAAAACCTCAAGATAGTGCGATACGTCCTGTCAGTTTTTCAGGCTATATAGGACAACTAAAAGTCCAGGAGCAAATGGGGGTTTTTATTAAGGCTGCTCGTAACAGAGGTGAAGCGCTTGATCATACGCTGATATTCGGACCTCCAGGCTTAGGGAAAACGACACTTTCTCATATTCTTGCTAATGAAATGGGTAGCAATATAAGAACAACATCCGGCCCTGTGATTGAAAAAGCCGGTGACTTGGCAGCATTGTTGACCAACCTTGAACCTAACGATATTCTTTTCATTGATGAAATTCATCGAATTAGCGCTGCTGTTGAAGAAACTTTATATCCTGCGATGGAAGACTACCAACTAGACATCATGATTGGAGAGGGGCCTGCCGCACGGTCAATAAAACTAGACTTACCTCCATTCACATTGGTGGGGGCAACAACGCGAGCAGGGTTGCTAACATCTCCGTTACGAGATAGATTTGGTATAGTGCAGCGATTGGAGTTTTATAGTGTTGATGATCTGGCTACGATTGTTAGTAGATCAGCCCGAATTCTTGATGTTTCTATTGATATCCCTGGCACCCAAGAAATAGCATGCCGTTCAAGGGGGACGCCACGTATAGCTAACCGGTTGTTAAGACGAGTGCGTGACTTTGCTGAAGTAAAAGCAGCAGGCGCTATTTCAAAAGATGTAGCTAGTGCAGCGCTGAACATGCTAGATATTGATAGATGCGGTTTTGATAATATGGATCGCCGTTTACTACTGACTATGATTGAAAAATTTGACGGCGGCCCTGTAGGGGTTGATAGTATTGCTGCAGCTATCAGCGAAGAAAGGGATACCATTGAAGATGTACTAGAGCCATACTTGATTCAGCAAGGGTATATTCAACGAACATCGAGAGGTCGGATAGTAACGGAAAGCGCCTATGCGCATTTTGGCTTTGAGCCTAGGAACGTATAAATTACGTTCTTTCCCTCCAGCCACAAAATATACTCTGCCATTGACAGCCCTACACCCCAAGGTGGAGACAACATGTTTTTGTCCAGATCAGATCCTTTCAGCATATCGGTACGTGTTTATTTTGAGGATACTGATGCTGGTGGTATTGTTTTTTATGTCAATTACCTTAAGTTTATGGAGCGTGCCAGAACAGAACTTTTGCGATCTCTGGATATTAAAAGTAGTGAGCTTATGGCAAAAAACCGTATTTTTGTGATAGCTGATGCTCACGTTAAGTATCACCTTCCTGCGCGACTGGATGACGTTTTGGGTGTAACTGCGGAGCTTGACTCCGTAGGACGGAGCCGGGTGATTTTTCACCAGCAGATTACGCAGGAGCACAATCAAACAATATTATGCACTGGGCGAATAGTAGCGACCTGCTTAAATATGGAAAGCATGAAACCTGCGGCGCTGCCGACCAACATCAAAATGATGATGCTCCACGCGGTATCGAATAAACTATCGTGAAGCTTTAACCATTTATCGGGAGATTTTTTTGTGACAGAAAGCATGTCTTTGTTAGCGTTGATAGGCAGCGCCAGTTGGGTTGTCCTCTCAGTGTTGTTGATGCTGACAGCCGCTTCAGCAGTATCTTGGGTGATTATTGTGCAAAAAAGCATACTATTGCGACTAGCTCAGCAATCGACACAGAAATTTGAAGATCAGTTCTGGTCGGGAATGGATCTTAATCAGCTTTATGATAAAGTCGGAAATGAAGACAACCACCATAGCGGTATAGAGCAGGTTTTTAAAGCGGGTTTCCGAGAGTTCTCACGCTTACGAGAGCTCGGTGTGACCAATTCGGATGCCATGATGGAGGGATCTCAACGGGCAATGCGTATTGCCATATCCCGTGAACAGGAAAAGCTAGAAATGCATTTACCGTTTCTTGCCAGTACTGGCTCAACCAGCCCCTATGTTGGCTTATTTGGTACGGTTGTTGGTATTATGAATTCGTTTCGTGGCCTTGCCCAAGTTCAACAAGCAACACTGGCCTCCGTTGCTCCAGGGATAGCTGAAGCCTTAATGACTACTGCTGTTGGCTTGGTGACGGCTATTCCTGCTGTTATTGCCTATAACCGTTACTCTTCCCGTATTGATGCGCTCCTAACCAGCTACGAAACCTTTGCCGATGAATTCTCAACTATTCTTCATCGCAAGGTTCACAGCCACTCAAATTCAAATTAGGAAGGCGATATGGCTCGAAGCACAACTAGGCGCAAGCCGATGTCTGACATCAATATGGTGCCATTTATTGACATCATGATGGTTCTACTAGTGGCCTTTATGGTGAGTGCGCCAATGTTGACTCAAGGAGTTAAGGTAGACTTGCCCAAAGTCGTCAGCAAACCAATACCTATTTCTGATAACCAGGAAAATCTAATTATCTCTATTAAAGCTGATGGCAATTACTTTATTGATCTAGGTAAAAAGCATGACCAAGCGGCATCGTTAAAAATTATACAGGAAAAAGTCAGCAAGGTTGTGGCATCTCAGCCTGACCTACAAGTGTTAATCAAAGGTGATAAAAATGTTGTATACGGGGTGGTAATTGAGTTAATGGCGCATTTGCAAGGTGTCGGCGTTGAAAATGTGGGGCTTATCACCAACCCGACTGCACTTAATGAAAAGTGAAATGAAGACTATTTTTGATAAATTTCGCTTGGAATTATGCCAAGGTTACAGCATACCCATTGCTGTTTCGATGATAATTCATGGAAGTATATTTGGCTTTTTAGTGATAAGCTGGCCTCATGCGCCTGTGAAACAGATAGTGCCATTACATCTAAAAGCCAGCTTGATTGAAGCGAAACAACTAAAACCTCCGGAGCCAAAGACTACCGAACTTGACCGGATAACAGCCGCAAAGATACTTAAGGATAAAGAAAACGATGCTCAGCAAAAAAAAGAGCAAGCCTTGGTTCTCGAGCAAAAAAAAGAAATAGCCCTGAAGAAGAAACAGCAAGAAGTTAAAGAAAAAGAGAAGCTAAAAGCCAAGAAGAAAAAGCAGGAGCAGGAGCAGGAACAGGAGAAGGAGAAGCAACAAGCTGACCAACGTCAAAAAGACCTAAAAGAGTTAATGAAGAAGTTAGCTGAAGACAGGGCACAGCAAAAGGAGCAAGCGGAGAAGGAACAGTTAGACAAAGATGGCTTGGAGGTCGCTTATTACAGCAATCTTTTGATCACTCGAATGTCTCTACATTGGAATCGCCCAGCCAGCGCTCTTAATCATATGGTAACTGTTTTAGAAATAGTTCTTTCTCCTTTTGGCGAACTGCAAGGCTTTAAAATAATTACCAGAAGCGGTAACGATGCATTTGATCGTTCAGTAATCCAAGCGATAAAGCTGGGTACTCCTATTACTGAGCTAAAGGATCTTGATCAGAGAATTTTTGAAAAGTACTTCAGGCGCTTTACATTTAAGTTTAGTCCAGGGGACCTGATAAAATGATAACCAGCCATATGCAATATCATACTACTCCAACTATCTCAGACACCTGCACAGGTAATATAAAGACTTCCATGACTCACCCTTGTCATCTACTATTCGCCGGCTCATGGAGCTTCGCTCGATTGCCACTTACTCACTCCTTCAATAGTAACGGAAAAACACCACTGTTTTCATGGTTAAGATGGACCGTATTATTTATCATCATCGTTTTTATTCGCTTGGCACAAGCAGATTTGGTGCTTGAAGTCACTCATGGTAACGATAAATCAACCATTATAGCAGTACCACCCTTTAGCTGGACTGGTAAAGCCCTTTTACCTGAAGACATGGCGAGCATTGTTGATAATGATTTAACTCTGAGCGGCCTATTTGAAGCTCTTCCACGGAAAAACATGTTGAGCTTTCCCGATAAACAGTCCGAGGTGTACTACCGTGATTGGAAAGTCTTGGGAGCAGCCTATCTCGTCACGGGCCGTGTTGAAAAGTCCATGGAAGAGTATAAGGTCTCTTACCAGCTATTTGATGTTGTTCGGCAAAAGAGTGTTTTCAGTGGCCACGTTAAGGGAGAAGAGCGTCAACTGCGTACTTTGGCACACCATGTTAGTGATGTCATTTATGAAAAAATGACAGGCCTTAAAGGTGACTTTTCTACTAAAATTTTATACATCACCGCAGAAATAGTTACTCCAGCCAAAAAAAAAGTACAGAAAACAAAGGAAATTATCGCTCCACCCGTCTACGACTACTCTCTCAAGTATGCTGATGCTGATGGCAAAAGGGTACTAACGATTTTTAAATCCAGAGAGCCAATAATGTCTCCCTGCTGGTCACCTGACGGAGCCAGTGTCGCCTATGTATCTTTTGAATCTGGACGACCTTCGATCTTTATACAGGAGCTAGCAACAGGCAAGAGGAAGCAGATCTCTGCGCATAAGGGGCTGAATAGCTCACCGGCATGGTCACCTGATGGTAAAAAAATTGCTCTCGTTTTGTCTAAAACTGGTAGTCCTGATATTTATATGCTAGATATTGCCAGCAACAAGATGAGTCAGATTACTTCACACTTTGCGATTGATACTGAGCCAGACTGGATGCCGGATGGAAACAGCATTATTTTTACTTCCAACAGGGGCGGCAGCGCCCAAATATACCAGCTTAATATTGAGTCCATGCCTGATGGTCGAGTTTTTGCAAAAGGTGATGCGAAACGACTAACTTTTCGTGGTAAGTTTAATGCCCGAGCCAAGGTTTTTCCTGACGGAAAATCTCTAGCAATAATACATAAAGGAAAGAACTCAACAAATTTCAATATTATTATTCAAGACCTTGCAAGCGGTCGTATTAAACGGCTAACTTCATCGGCATTGGAAGACTCTCCCAGCATTGCACCAGGCGGACGTCGGCTAATTTACTCTGCTCAGGGTAAAATTTATGGCGAGCTGGGTATTGTTTCTATTGACGGCTTGATAAAATACCGCCTACCCTCAGCAACAGGTGATGTTCGCGAGCCTGTATGGGGCCCCAGTATTAAGTTGCAATAATGAATGGCACGCAATCCACTAGGCTTATAATTTATGTCAACTTCTATTGAAGGCGTGTATATAAGGCAAACAAGAGAAGCTTCATGACCTATGAATGTAGGTGAATGGAGCAAGCGCTAGCAGCCTACAAACTCATACCTTCAAGAGAGAATTGGTGTAAATTGAGCGCTCAACAATAAACTGAAGAGACACGAGATGAAAAATAAGAGAGACACGCTTTATCAACTTACGCTTACTGATAATCGATTCCCATGCTGCAAAAAACAGTATCACTCATTCTTTTATTTCTTTTATTTCATAGAGCTACTATGCTCTTTGTGATATAAACTTAGCATTATTTTATTGTACTGCTCCAAATGTTCGTAAAATATGGTACAATCTGGTAATTCTATATGCAGGCCACAAGGATAGTATCCCCACGAGAAAGCAGCCAGTATAATAGAACCAGGCGCGAGGACAGCTTTCCTGAATATTTAAATACAGCGGGTATGAACGCAAGACAAGCTTGCCGTGCTGGACTGGGAAAGGTATCAATTGGCCTATGGTCGCTCTTATCAACGGCTACACTGGTCAATGCCAACCAGTTCTGGTAGTGTTCAGAGAGCACTAAAAATGTATTAACAGTAGAACTAGTGGAGAATTATATGCAAATCCCTATATTTATCAAGGTGGCAGCTGTTGCCGTGACATCTATCTGGTTAGTCGGGTGTTCTTCTGCACCTAACAAACAAACCTCACATATCTATGATGGTGGTGCTGCTACTGAAGCAGGCATTAACTACAGCGAACAGAGTCACAACGAACAGGTAGATGTCGAAACAACACCTATATGGAATCCATCTGTACAGGCTGTAATAGATAGTCGCGTTACTACAGCATCTCCTGAAGAAATTGAGGAAATGTTGAACCAACATATGTATAACTTTAAGTATGACAGCGCTGTTTTAAACGCTGAAGATTACACTGCTTTAGATGTGCAAGCCGCTTATTTAAATTCCAATGAAGGCATGAAAAGGAACCTTATGATTGAGGGACATACCGATGAACGAGGTACCAGAACATACAACCTAGCTCTAGGAGAGCGTCGTGCTAACGTAGTAAAAAACTACTTACTAGCTAAAGGCGTTGCTTTTGAGAGAATAGAAGTCGTCAGCTTTGGCTTTGAAAAACCCCTAGACTTATCTCACGATGATACCGCCTGGTATAAAAACCGACGTGCGATAATTGTCGTTCAATAATAACTGTGCACCAAAAACGGACTAAAATAGAATGACTGTTACGTTCTTAATAAAAAAACTGCACGGATGCACCGTACTAACTTGTTCTTATATCTTCAGAAAAAGCAAGTTATTACCGTTACTTACTTCTATCTTTCTTATTGCTGAGGTATCTGCTCTTGCGCAAGTTGTAGATTTAGCGCCAGAAACTACCCTTAATAATAATGATAAATCATTGCTGACACGCCCTCCACTAGAGATGACAGCGGTTTTAGATCAGGACGATAATCAAGCGGCTAGCAATACTCCTACTGGCAGAGGAACTGCCTATTTGCTGGGCAGACTAGAGAAACTAAGCGACGAAGTTATGCTGCTACGTGGACAATTCGAAGAGCAGACTCACCTTATTAAACAGCTACAACAGGATAACAGAGATCGTTATCTTGACCTCGACAGGAGAGTTACTAGGCTACCAGACTCTTCCAACAAACCTCTTGCCTCTCCAGACATAACAAACAATAGCATGATCACTCCGTCAACAGAGAGTGACGTAAAGGTGGACGAAGATACCGTCTATCAAAAAGCTTTACAATTGATTCGTGAAAAACATTTTGACGATGCTAAAAAAATATTAACACAGCAACTGATTACCTTTCCAAAAGGGCGCTATGCTGATAATGCACAGTATTGGCTGGGGGAGGTGCACATGGCTCAGGGTGCATATCCTGATGCTAAGAATGCTTTTCTTACCGTATTGAATAATTATCCTAACAGCCCAAAAGTGCCTGATGCAACTTATAAGTTAGGGCATTTATTAGATCTTATGGCTAACAAAAAGCAGGCTCAGAAATACTTTGAGACAGTGATCAGCAAATACCCTGATAGCACAGCTGCAAGATTATCCGATAACTATCTACAACGTTTAGGTGATCCCTGAAAGAGCTTCGGCCTACCCCCCATATCCACGTAAACTCTGCACACCATACAATATGCAGAAAGACTGTAAAGAACCTGACCACACCCATTACCATTGAGGTGGGAGCAGGCGGCAACCCCACACATTCCAAGATAATGGGTATAGCATCCTTCAACGATGACGGGCATAGGCCTTCCCTGCATTCTTATCGATGTTATGCCCAGGAAAAACTCTTACAAAATAGAAAGAAGCAACCTCATTACATTAAGCTGACTAACTACCATACCCAAATGATTTGGAATTACTACATGGCTACAAGTGAGCGAGAGCGATCAACAACCTCTCATTGTCAATAGAAACTGGTATATGTTGTGTTGAGATTCTCAACAAATTCTGGACACGATTACATTGGATACTCTCAGAGTTACTGAAATTTTTTACTCCCTACAAGGTGAAACCCGAACAACTGGATTACCTACGGTCTTCGTACGCCTCACTGGATGCCCTCTACGGTGCGTTTGGTGCGATACGGAATACGCCTTTCACGGTGGAAAAAAAATGACCCTTGAAGCAGTTGAAGCTGAGGTCCGGCAATATGGAGCACACTATGTAACTGTTAGTGGCGGAGAGCCTCTGGCCCAGCCTAATTGCATACCTTTGTTAAAAAACTTTATTGATCAAGGTTATGAAACATCTCTTGAAACCAGTGGCGCAATGGATCTATCCAAGATAAATTCCAAGGTGGTAAAAGTAATGGACTTAAAGGCTCCTGGTTCAGGAGAGGTAAGTCGCAACCTATACAGCAACATTCAGTATCTTGACAAGAAAGACCAAGTTAAATTTGTAATTACTAATCGCGTAGATTATGAATGGTCCGTATCAAAGATGATTGAATACCGATTGAATGAACGAGTGTCAGACGTATTGTTTTCACCTGTAGCAGATCAGATGGCTCCCGATCAATTAGCACAATGGATTTTGAATGACCGCTTACAGGTTCGTTTCCAGCTACAGCTGCACCGCATTATCTGGGGAGAGAAAAGAGGAGTCTGACCACTCACCCAAAGGCGCTCTTTATTAAACATATACCTGTTACCATTGCAGGCGGTGGTAGACCACAATCAACCTAAGCCCCGTTAACCTACAAGTAATAAGTTATTATTGGGGGAGGGCAGCCCCCACATATTTAAGGGTAATGGGTTTGCACCCTTCGTATTTGGTGCTAGCGCATAAAGAGACTTTGCTTCCTTAGCCTCTACACGCATCTTCAATTTCTTTAATATAACTAATAACATTGAGTGCAGATGACCAAAAACCAAACAAAAGTAATGCATAAAAAAGCAGTAATTCTGCTATCTGGAGGTTTAGACTCAACCACTTGTTTGGCTATTGCCCGTGATCAGAAATATGAATGCTATACCCTTAGCTTTGATTACGGTCAGCGTCATCACTCTGAACTGATAGCATCAGAGCGTATAGCCAAAGCTCATGGAGTAAAAGAGCATAAAGTCTTAACAATAAACTTACGAGAGATTGGTGGCTCTGCCTTAACAGATGATATTGATATTCCAGAGGAGTTAGACTCAGGCATACCAATAACTTACGTTCCTGCCCGCAACACTGTGTTTTTATCATTAGCTTTGGGTTGGGCTGAAACGTTAGGCATCAGAGATATTTTTATTGGTGCCAATAATATTGATTATTCAGGATACCCTGATTGCAGACCTGAGTTTCTGGAAGCTTTTGAGAAGATGGCAAATCTAGCTACAAAGGCAGGAGTGGAAGGTGATCATTTTCACATTCTAGCACCTTTGTTGGAATTAAAAAAATCCGAGATTATTCAAAAAGGCTATCGTTTAAATGTTGACTACAGCCTAACAGTTTCTTGTTACAGAGCTGACAAACAGGGGCTAGCTTGTGGGACCTGTAGTAGCTGTCGTTATCGCAAGAAAGGGTTTAAAGAAGCGGGACTAAAAGATGTAACTCTATATACACCCTCCTCCTTAAAGGTGTGATTTTATTGGTTGCGAATACCGTCAAGAAGCATGATTCTAGGCGCAGGGAAGCAAGCTGGAAAACCAGAATAGAAATTAGGGTGGCCACACATCTTTGTAGCATGAGCCTTCATCAGACCTGATTGACAACATTAAGATTGCAATGCTATGAATATATCCTCCCAATTGAAAACACAGCAGCGGTAAGCAAGATAACTATACCCAAAGGATTTCAAGTTGCTACTAGGCGACAAGTAAGAGAAGCCCCCATGAGCCTACGAGTAGTAGGTGGTCGGGGTGAGCGAGCGCAGCCAACAACGTAGCATATTAAAAGGCGACGGGTATATACCCATTAACGCGACAAACAAACGAAGCCCCATGAACCTATGAATAGTAATTGGGCTGAGTGAGATAGCCCCCAACCTGCACCGGAAATGGGTCTACACTCGATCTAATTATCCTTACCTTTAGAGTGATAAAACATGCTGTCTTTTTTACCTTATACATTAAAAGGCATCATTGCCGTCAGTTTGCTGATTCTTAACACACTGATAATGAGTGTACCTCTATTCTTTTTTGCACTACTTAAGCTCCTTATTCCAGTACCTATTTGTCAAAAAGCCATGAGTCATATTGTCAACAACATTGCCGAGCTATGGATTACCTTTAATAGTGCATGGATGCGCCTTACTCAAAAACTTGATTACCAGATTAAAGGCTTAGAGTCCTTTGATTCTAAAGGCTGGTATCTCGTTACTGCCAATCACCAAAGTTGGGCAGATATTACAATTATGCAGCATATACTTAACCGAAAAATACCCCTAATGAAGTTCTTTCTAAAACGGGAATTAATTTGGGTTCCTGTTATTGGACTGTGTTGGTGGGCCCTGGACTTCCCATTTGTAAAAAGGTATTCAAAATCTTATTTAAAAGCACACCCAAAAAAGAAACATAAAAACCTCGAGGCTACTAGCAAAGCCTGTGTGAAATTTAAGAACACACCTATATCCATAGTCAATTACCTTGAAGGAACCCGCTTCACAAAAACCAAACACCAACAACAGAAGTCACCATTCCAACATTTATTAAAGCCAAAATCTGGGGGCGTTGGCTATGTAATTGGAGCAATGGGAGACCAGATAAGCAGCATGATCAATATAACGATTTCCTATAACCAGCCTAATATTGGTTACTGGAATTTCCTTTGCGGCCAAATCGAACAACTGAGCGTACACATAGAAGTCATAACTATCCCAGCAGAGTTTTCCGGTAAAGACTACCAAAATGACAGTGAATTCCGACGAGTGTTTCAGCTGTGGATTCACACGCTGTGGGAAGCTAAAGATGATCGCCTACGATCAATGAAAAAAACAAGCGGAATTCTTTAGCTCAATAGAGCCCTACTTACAGCAGCCTAGAATATATCACAAAACTTGCTCCAGGCAATCCTTTCGCTACTCAGCTTGACAAGCAATACTTAGCTACTATGCCTTCTATATTTTTACGAATAATAGCAAGATGAACAGGCTTGGCATCAACTAATGATGTTTAAAGCGCTGCTGCTGCAAAGCTAGTACAAGCTCAGTGATCTGGCACTGGAAAAACAGCTGCCGCGCGATTTGTTATTTCGCCGTTTTACCAGGCTGGATATTTCTGAGTCTGTGCCGGATCACTCGACGTTTTGGCGGTTTAGACAGAAACTGGACACGCTATGTTTAATAGACGGATTGCTCAGCGAGATCAATGCCCAGCTTAGCGAGCAAGGGCTTTATACCCGTCGCCTTTCAAGTTGCTACGTTGTTGGCTGCGTTCGCTCACCCCGATCACCTACTGCTCGTAGGCTCACGGGGCTTCGCTTACTTGCTGCCTAGTAGCAATTTGAAATGCTTTGGGTATATATCAAATCGGGAGAAGTCAGTATTGTCGATGCCAGCGTGATTGAGGCCAAGTAATGCCGCCCCAACAAAAACAAGCATGGCGATTCGACTCAAGACCCTTTAGCAGATTGGAATGTAAAAGCTGGTTCCGATGGGAAACGTAAAAGCACCTACGGTTACAAAGCGCACATCAATGTTGATGAAGATGGCTTCATCAAGTCAACGGATTACACGGCAGCCAATGTTCACGACTCCAATTGTTTTACCGAGTTATTGCGGCGACGAATCTGCGGCTTATGCGGGTAGTGTTTACCGAAGCCAGTCGCATGACCAGTGGCTGGCTGAGCGGTCCATTGATAACAGAGTGATAAAGCGAGCTTATCGCAACATGCCGCTAGACGAAAAATCCAAGAAATTTAATCAGCAACATTTTGTTAATCCATGCTCTGCCACTGCATTAAAAGTATCATCTGGGTTTGCTTCTTCCAGCCGTTTACGCTGCTTTTCGGCTGAAGGATCTATGCCTTGAGTAAGTAGGTTTTTGCTTGGTATTTTTGTGTTCTTGCTTCTTTGAGTGAAACTCTAGGATAAACGCCAATGGCTAAGCGTTTTTCTTTTTTATTGAATAGATATTTGAGTCGCCAATACTTACCGCCAGTAGGGCTAACTTCAAGATAAAGACCTTCGAAGTCGGCTAAGCGATAAGTTTTTCCTTTTGATTTAGCTGTTCTGATTTTTGTGTCAGTCAACATGCATCTGTCTCCGCAATATTCGGCTACAAACAGTGGAGGCATGAAAAAATCAAAGATTTTGTTGATGTCCACATATCTGTCACCAAAGAGAGCGGCTTGTAGCGAATTAATTTGAATTGATGCGAACTAAGATAATGCTACAACCCCTTTAGAGACAAAGGGTGCGGACTAATAAGGACTAGAGTGAACCTCACTGAACTAAATAATGGTGCCCGGAGGCGGAATCGAACCACCGACACGAGGATTTTCAGTCCTCTGCTCTACCGACTGAGCTATCCGGGCATCTATACAAGTTATTACGAGAACGAATCGTATTACACTGCCTTCCACGGCAATAGTCAAGCATTTATATGTAGAAAATTAATTTTTTACTCAAGGCTGGCAGTATGGCTTTAGAATAACTCGTGTTTAACTTATGGGTAATGGTAGCAATTATTGCTGATTGTTGGGAGTATAGCCATCAACTGCATCGATATTCTCGTTCGCGAAATATTTATCCATTTGCTCTATAAGGTATTTACGGGTTGCAATATCTAGCAAATTTAGGCGTTTTTCATTGATTAGCCTGGTCTGATGAATTTGCCAGTCCGTCCATGCCTGCTGGGATATGTTTTCAAATACCCATTGCCCTTTTTGACCTGGTAGAGGTGGGGTTAGAAGGCCTTCAGTTTCTTTTTTTAATTTCACACAGTGAACGGTACGCGTCATATGATCCTCTATAATTTAGCTCGTTGTGTCTTTAATATACATGATTGTTAACTATAGATCCTTACTAGAATCGCTCGGTTTTCTATGTTTATGGAGCTTTGTTTTTGTACTTTGCACCTTTAGTTACTTTTTTTGCTGGGCCGACATAGTCATTTTCTGCTGCTCCTATTGCTAGGTGTGCAAGATAGCTTCTTAAAATGAATTTTTTGGTTACCGACTTTATCTAATTGCTGCTAAGGCCACAATCAAATAGATATTTTATTTTCTGCTCCACATTTGGTGTTAATTACTGATCAGGATTTTATAGATAAATACCTTATGCCTATTCTTCTTGCAGTGTGTGGGCGGCTCGCACTCATGCCATTACCTGCCTATAGGAGGCTCTTGAGGGGCTGTTTGTTTATCGTCTATCCCATATTCCAATGGTAACCGGTATGAGCGTGGTGGTATTGATTGCGCCCACCTGTCCCACATACTTGGTTTTTTAAGTTTGTTAGGGTTCTCGTCTTTTACAGGGGTTTTAGATCACTTTGAGTGCAATTATCTTTTTGGACTTTTTGTACTTTCTGAGCTTTTGTTTTTTGTGTCTGAAATAGCAAGCTGGGTATAGCCACCACCGAGTATAGCAACTTTCTGTAGAACCTAGTTCTGGCAAGTCCGTAGTGTCTTTTATAGGTGGCAAAAGGACGCTCACCACCAGCCCGTGTTACGGTTGCCGAATTCATATACGGCGGTTTCAAACCTGAAGTGCATCACTTGACTTGGTAGAAGAAAGGGCCAGCTGAAGGTAAGATCCTACCCTTTTCTCCGGCAAGAGATGAAGTGATGACGATAACTTACCAACAACTGACTTACGAACAACGATGCCAGATTTCCGCACTAAAGAAAAGCGGTTGCAGCCAAAGGAATATAGCGGAGATCATTGGCACCAGCCAGTCCACGGTGAGCCGTGAGTTGGCAAGGAATACTGGCGAACGTGGATATAGGCATAGGCAAGCACAAGGCCGAACAGATAGGCGGCGTACAGAGTCGGCTCGGGCGAGTAGAATGACGCCAAAAATGATCGCGGTGATTGAATCAAAGCTGCGTGTAGAGTGGAGCCCAGAGCAGATTTTAGGTTGGCTGCTGAATGATCAGGAACGACTGATTATACCCGTCGCCTTTCAAGTTGCTACGTTGTTGGCTGCGTTCGTTCACCCCGATCACCTACTACTCGTAGACTCATGGGCTTCGCTTACTTGCCGCCTAGTAGCAACTTGAAATTCTTTGGGTATAAATGAGAACACCAATGGCTTGCTACGACAATATTTTCAAGAATACAGACTTCAAGAAGGTCGGTCAGATAGAGGTGAAGGGAGCATTGATGCGGCTTAATTCTCGGTCAAGAAAAGATTTGAATTTCAAAACACCCGCCCTGATAATGGGTGAACACAGGGCTGCGTTAGCAGCTTAAGTTGTGATGCACTTGGAATTTGAATCCGCGTGATAATAAACTAAAATCTCTCATCTAATAACTCCAAAAAAATTTAACAAGCTTGTAAGTGATGTTAGATTATTTTAATGGACAACTACATAAGTGAAAGGAGTTTATGTAGGTGCGCTAATGTTTTCACAGAATGTTATCCTGCTTTATAGGTTTTGGCTTAGGTAATACTAGGAAAGCTACTTATCAGACTCTTTTTTAGTCAAGAAGCTGTACTACAATGCTTATTTTATACTCATTATTACCTAGCATATCAACTAATACTTCTCGCAAAATTCCCAAAAAACGACTAGTCATTGCCGTAGATTCGCATACTAAGTGAGTACCACTATGGTATGCCGTAAACGTTGATTGTAGAGCGTTTAAAGGGGGAAGATGGATAATAAATTATGTCACACTACCGTCATTCTATCCATCTTTTAGAATGTTAAGGTTGTACAGCTTCTTTTTATATTTTGCATCTAACCTCGCATGGATAGTAAGCAAATATCGTCTGGAAGTAAAGGTCAATAGTCGCTTTTATGCTTAAAAAAAGTCAATCATAATAGTTAACATCCCTTTTATTCCACCAGAATAGACTGATATTAGTCATGATGATAGGGCGTTTTCCTTCGGGATAGCCGCGGCAGGCGTGTCTAATTTTCCAGGAAGGGTAGGTTTGCATCAGTACCATTGAAGGCGTGGGGAGGAAGTGAGCGAGTGAAGCACCATGAGACTATGAGTAGGTGCTTGGAGAAGAAAGCGGAAAGCAGGTAATGAGAATCCACATTTTGTCGTTAAAGCAATTATTGAACCTCCCAGTATGAAAACATAAGCATACTCACAAAACCATCCTCTGCCGAATCCATATACTAAGTGCGACATCCAATTTAATAAAAACGATGGACTGCGATACCCTTAGTTTTTTGCTCCAATCACGAAGTAAAAACCTATGAAGTATCAACAGATCACCGAGGGTGATAGTCGCGCTAAAATGGCAAGGATTAAGTTTTACGGACATTGCCACAGCTATCGGAAAACACCGAAGTACCATATATCGAGAAGTTCAACGCAAGACTTGCTGGCATAAGGATGACTCATATCGACCCATCAGGGCACAGCAAAGGACAAGAGCTAGACGTCGACGTTCAAGGAGAAACCAACATTTTACAGAAAAGGATTACATGATCATTAGGCAACTCTTACATAAACAATGGAGTCCTGAGAAGATTACGGGTTATTTAAAATGGATAGGTGTACGTTGCTTTAGCCATGAAACTATTTATCGGTATATTTGGCGTGATAAAAGAAATGCGGCTTGCTATGGAAGCACTTGCGTTGTGCTCAAAAGCGAAGACGTAAACGCTACAAGGCTTATGATAGTCGAGGCAGGATTGCCAATAAGCGCAATATAGCAGACCGACCAGATGAAGTAGAAACGCGTGACACACTAGGCCATTGGGAAATAGTACCGTTATGGGTAAAGAGTCTAAACACTGCGTAGTCACACTGGTTGAGCGAAAAACTGGTTATACATTGATAGGCCAGTTAAACGATAGAACGACCAAGTCAACCGACAGAAGAACGATAAAATTAATGAGTAAAATGCCTGAGCAATTTAAAACAATTACATCAGATAACGGCACTAGTTTCACCAATATACCCGTCACCTTTCAAGTTGCTACGTTGTTGGCTGCGCTCGCTCACCCAGATTACCTACTACTTTGCAGGCTCACGGGGGCTTCGCTTACTTGCCGCCTAGTAGCAATTTGAAATGCTCTGGGTATATAAGAAAATTGAAGAAGTGACTAATTGCCCTTATTACTTTGCAAACCCGCATCACTCATGGGAACGTGGTACGAATGAAAATACCAATGGCTTGATCAGACAATACTTAGTTAAGGGAGCATCAATGGCAGGACTAACTCAGCAACGATGCAATATCATCTCGGCCAAATTAAATACAAGATCAAGGAAGCGCTTAGCTTATAAAACACCGGAGGAATGCTTTTATGAAAACTACTTTTGTCGCACTTCAAACTTGATACTAAGGGTATCCCCAAGCTACTGAACAGCATTATCGTACACTCAGATTAGGCTTAGATAGACTTAGATAGGCTATCCTGGTACTCACAAACAACTGTGCAAAAAACGATCAAACTCCTTTTTTAGACCTGCTAAATATTTTGTCCAGTACACATCCTATTTACACAACAAATCATTTTGACTAAGAGCCTCATGCTTTGTGCCAAAAGCTACATACTGATTTTTCCGAGAAATTAAAGACCGATTATTATTATAATTTTCGTCACCGCACGCACATAAAGGCACGCTAATCACTCGGAATTTTAAAATATAAAAAGACTATTTTTCACGCCCAATAAACCAGACACTACATCAATGATAAAAATATAAATAAAAAATACTTGCACAGTAATGGTTACTAAAATATTTTGGAGTTCACTATGGAGCATTATACCTGTGCATAAAATAACTCTTCCATTAATTATTTGTACCTTCCTTGTCTGTGGTTATGGCTGCAGCGTCAGCAATAAGTCATCCGTGTACACAACTCCTTTGCAACAGGATATACAACACTTACTACCCTACATATCACAAACCAACTATCCATTCAGCCTAGACACAATCCACCTAGTAGACTTTCACAGAAGAACCGGTAACTATATATTTCGTGGAAACACTCCTTTAAGCAACGGGATCTTCCCCTATGAGAAGCTAATGAGCGCAATAAAACACATTGCAAGCAAAAAGTTACACCGCACCATAGATGACAACCATTTTCTTATCAATATATCATTAATCAATAACATTGCTGAAGAATCGCACCTCAAAACAGAAGAACTATTTTTTAAAAACAATCCTGACAAAGGAGAATTTATTAATCACCCAATATATGGAGCCCCAACAAGCCCTAACAACTACCCACCAGATCGCAGAAAAGAAATAGAGAATACCCCTGATATAGACGACATAAGTGGACTACTGAGCAATATTAAAAAAAAGCTCGATCATAAAAAAGATCGTCCACAAATAATTTACATTCATTGCCAATCAGGATTCGATAGAACGGGTGTTGTCATTGCCGCATACCAGATGCGATATTCTCAATGCAGCTATGAGTCGGCTTATATTAATGCTAACAAAATAGCTGGTCGACTAATCACCAATAATTGCCACGCAGGACTCCA
>JASXSU010000001.1:712500-815000 GCA_030674875.1 Candidatus Endonucleibacter sp. (ex Gigantidas childressi)
CTGAATAAGATCCGACAACGGTAAGCCGTACCCTGAGTAACTCCTAGCAATATGCACCACAAACCGCAGATGAGACATCACCAACCGCCTAGCTGCCTCTAAACCATTACTATCACCATAGTAGAGCTGCTCGGCCAACTTACGCTCTTGCTCAACAGACAATATAGCTATCCGGCTAACAGCCTGAACATAAGCATCGAGACTGCCCCCAGGAACTAACATATCTATTGGCTGTAAACTGGTTCCCATAACCGACTCCGACAAAATATCTATACACCCTCTGCACATGAAGAGGCAAAAGAGAGATTACACTCACCCACAGGCCCCCGCCCAATCACCTTAAATACATAACCTTTGACCACGGGAAATACTAAAAGTTTCCTCATAACTTCAAGAATTGTAGCAAAGAGTACAGCTATTCGTACTAAATATTACTTTCCACCACCCACCTATCCGTTAAAACACTTATGAGTTTCAGCTACGTACGGGACAAAACATTTAACAGATCTAAAAAAGTGGTTTGATCATTTTTTGCACAGCTGTTTTTGAGTACCCGTCTAAGCCTATCCAAGCCTAATCGAAACAGACTCTTGGCTGGGCCGGTAATGCTTGTTCAGCGGCAATTGATTTGCATTCCCATAACACCAGCGCCCTACATAGCTTGCCAATGGCAATCTTTTTGCTTCGATGTTCCACCACATTGTTGCTTTTAATCAGAATTCTGCATGACAGCTTTTTTACGTAACCAGTCTAACCATTCGTGTCCTATAAACTCACGATCTGCCAGAAGGTTATCAATTCTCTTTCTGGGAATGATATTTAGTACACGCTCCATTACCGCTATGCGTTCATCGGTATTGGAGTTTCCTCCTTTTTTGTCAAGACAATCCCAAACAATGGGAATTGAGGCTCCTTGCCAAGCAATTGATACCACCAGATAGTTGAAGTTTCTGGAGCCATTCCTCCAGCTGGTTCTATCCATGCACAGGGTAAAGCGATCCATGTCCAGGCTCAGAATCAGCTCACCTAGCCGCTCAAAACTGTAGTCATAGTCAGCGGAAAATCGCTTTATACCCAAAGCATTTCAAATTGCTACTAGGCAGCAAGTAAGCGAAGTCCCGTGAGCCTACGAGTAGTAGATCGGGGTGAGCGAACGCAGCCAACAACGTAGCAACTTGAAAGGCGACGGGTATATACGGCGATAACTGGACTCGTTCTCTGCCTTCGTCTGAAACTCTTCGCCTACACGGTACAAGTTCTCGGAACGGCTACGCAGTAAGCCCATTACAAACTGCGCAATGAAGGCCATCCTAGCTTGATGCAGGGGTAAATGAGCCTTAAGCTTCTTGGCCAATGAACTGACGCCTTTCATGTTCAACAACCATAACCTGTTCAAAAGACCGTGCACGTTACCTTGTCTGAGAGTACGTCTTGCTAAATCATGCCCTGAAAATCAAGGTCTTCAGGTTTTTTGTCACGTACATAGGAGCTACAGGCCAATGACAAGATAAAAGCGAACCTCCAAATACTAAATAATCTATAGATAAATCTATAATAATAACGCAACTCTAAACACATCCCCCTTGAGAGCTAGGATTGCCAACTACTCACGCCTTCAATGGTAACTGGTATATATCTGCATACTTTTTTTAAAATCTAGATTCCTGAATAAATATTGTGAGACCTTTGCACGATTGTTCTTTTGCCAGCTGGCTTCTTTAAAAATGTACTAAATAGATCATTTACAAGCATAAATCATCTATTTTAGTGCGTGTTTTCCTCACCGACTAACAAAATTACGGCTCGTGCAAGGGTCTCATTGTAGTAGCACGCTACTAGCGTATTCCCTCACACCTGCTCCCAAGAAAGATAATGGGCGCAAAACAAACACCGGCGGCAACACATTACCAATTGTTTTATAGTACGCAAAGTCTTCACTATTGTCAGCCGCACAATTCTGCGAATATCTACTTTAGCTGAGAAGCTATTACCAGCCCATCCTATTAACGCAAATGAGCCAGACTTGTTTCGGAAACACAAAAAAGTAGGCTTCTCGCAAATTCTCTAAAAAAACCAAACCATTTAGGCAGAGTGTGCAAGCACTATACCCAAGCACGCCGAACACACTGCTATTTAACTAGAAGGGAATTCTCTCAAATATCTACAACAACTTACCAGAGCGCCCAAAACACCTAATATAAACCCAGATAACAACAACACAAAACACATTGAAGCCCCAGGGACAATAAGCTCAAAAGCACTAGCATAAAGCTCAATCAAATTCATAATTGGCGACATTATCGCTATCAAAACCAACCAAAGAATAACTACAGCCAAACAGGCTCCAGCAACACCATAAATAATACCCATGTATAAAAAAGGAAGCATAATAAATCCATCAGTTCCACCCACCAGCTTCACAACCTGAATTTCATTTTTCCGCGCAGCAATGCATAAACCAATGGTATTACTAATTACAAGCCAAATAGCCAACCCCAACAGTATTGCCAATATCTTCGATGACTGCTCCAGCAAGTCAACAATTGCCAATAAACGCTGTACCCATTTTTTGTCAAATGTGGCTCGCACAACTCCTGATAACTTTTCAAAACCATCAATCAAAACATGTAATTCATTTTGAGGAACATCTGCCGCCACATCCAACTGAAGAACGCCCGGCAAAGGGTTGAAACCCAGCTCAGAGACAATACCAGTAATACCTACTCGCCCCTCAAGCAATGCAAGACCATCATCAGCAGAAATATAAGCAGCACTCTTAATAACGGCAATTTTAGCCACTGCTTTTTTTAAGTCATTTAATTTATCGACGCTGATTTCTGGAGCAAGATAAAGAGATATTTTGGGGTTACCACCCCAACCCTCTCCAAGTTGCTGAATATTTGCTATAAGTAAATAAAATAAAGCAGGAAGAACAAAGGCTAGAGCAATCATTAAACTATTCATAAAACTATCAAGCGGAGCTTTCAAAAGCCTTCTAAACGCCTCGATAGACATATCTCGATGCAGCCCCACCAAGTATCCTAAAGATAATGCCGCAACCGCATGCCTAGCCACTCCTTTTACTAACTCCCGATCTAAAACTTTTCGTGTTTTATTTCGCCCAGTCAGTTTATTTCTTTCTTCTTTACTGGGAAGCAGACTCATTTCCTGCCTCCTGATCGCTGACTAACCGACCATTATCAAGTATTAATATTCGTCTACGCATTTTAGCGATAAGCGCAAGATCATGACTAGCAAGCAATACAGTCACTCCAATCTTGTTGAAATTTTCAAACAATTTCATAATTTCCGCTGATAGCCCAGGATCAAGATTACCTGTGGGCTCATCCGCAAGAATCAGTGACGGCCTATTGACAATAGCTCGAGCTAAACCAATGCGCTGCTGCTGCCCACCAGACAACGCTGAAGGATACAGCTTTTCTTTATTCAGCAGCCCAACCATATCAAGTGCGGCACGCACCCTCCTAGCACTTTCTCTAGGAGAATAACCAGAAACCTGTAAAGGAAGGGCCACATTATCTAACACTGTTCTATCAAACAGCAGCTGATGATCCTGAAAAACAACACCTACATTACGTCTAAAATAAGGGATTTTTGCTCTCCCTAACGAACGAAGATTATGACCTCCAACCCATATTTGCCCAGATGATGCATGCTCCAACAATATAATTAACTTTAGAAGCGTACTTTTACCTGCACCAGAGTGCCCCGTTAAAAATGCAAACTCTCCTCTTTTCAGGTGAAATCCTACCTGCTCTAGACCAACATACCCTCCTGAGTATCGCTTACTTACATTGTCAAAACGGATCATTTAACGCTCCGCTATTAATTTCCAGTTGTGCTTTTTAATTCAAATGAAGATTTAACAACCACTCAAACCCACTAATCTTGAATAGGTGAGGTTGTTAACCGCTCTCGTTTACGCCAACCTAATATTAACGAGTTTACATGGGGGCTGCGTTCGCTTACCCCCATTTATACTTTCTGTAACTATTATATATACCCAAAGTAATTAAAAATGCCAACCGGTAACAAGAAAATGCATTTCCGTGAGCTTATTCTATAACAAAGCAACTAGGGCAACACTTTAACTCAGCTAGCCCCCATATTCGCGCAACCATCACTCATACACAATACACTGCCAAACATCTAGGGCATCTGCTCCAGCCAAAACAACCTTTTTCCAAAGATTACTGGCTGTCGCTAAAAAGAGCATCAACAAACTCTCCTGCCACAAAAGGGCGCAAGTCATCAATTTGCTCGCCAACCCCGATAAAACTGATTGGCAGCTCCATCTGCTTTGCCAAGGCAAAGATCACCCCTCCCTTAGCAGTGCCATCTAGCTTAGTTAACACCATGCTAGTCAAGTTCACCGACTCATGAAAAAGTTTGGCCTGACTCAACGCATTCTGACCCGTACCAGCATCCAGCACCAGAAGTACATCATGAGGTGCTGAGCAATCATGCCTTCCAACTACACGCTTAACCTTTTTTAGCTCTTCCATCAAATGCTCTTTATTGTGCAATCGACCCGCAGTATCGGCAATCAACACATCAACCCCTCGTGCTTTTGCAGCCTCAAATGCGTCAAATACAACTGAAGCACTGTCAGCACCGGTATGCTGGGCAATCACGGGCACCTTATTCCTTTCTCCCCACACCTGAAGCTGTTCTACCGCTGCTGCACGGAAAGTATCACCAGCCGCCAGCATGACACTTTTCTTTTGCTCACGGAGCCTATTTGCCAACTTACCAATGGTGGTCGTTTTACCAGCGCCATTTACACCGACCACAAGGATAACGTGAGGCTTTCGATCACTAATAACTAATGGTTTCTCTGCTGGTTTTAAAATGGCCTTAAGCTCAGCTTTTAGCGCGTCGACAAGTGCTTTTACATCATTAAGCTCACGATACTTAATCTTCTCCGTCAGCTTTCCAATAATATCATTGGTTGCTTCTACTCCAAGGTCAGCCACTAGCAGCTGGGTTTCCAACTCTTCAAGTAGATCATCATCAATTTCTTTTTTGCCAATGAAGAGCTCAGTAACACCGCCAACCAATAGGCTTCGAGTTTTATTGAGCCCATCGCGCATCCTGAAAAGGAAGTTGCTTTTTTCAGGTTGAGAAGCCTCTTCACCTTCTACTGCAGCAACTTGCTTAGGGGTAGCGCTTTCATCCGAAAAAGAAGACGCTACCTGCTCCTTCTCGGAAACTTCAACAGTTACTACGTCAGGCTGGGCTGCTTTATTACGCCGCCCCCAAGACCACATACTTCGCTTGGTCACTTTCTCATCCTCACCACCCTTACAAGAGCCAAACATAAAAACTTACTTTATCCAAAAAACGAGAAAACTCGCAGTTATAGCAAAAAGATACTGCTGATATTTAGCTAATACAAGATTTCCACATAACTAACCTTAAGCTGTTTCATACCTACCAAAGACACAAGAGTTTTGTAGCCTAACCTCCAAACTCTTTCGCATCCTAAATCATGGAGCTCGACTTCCCTCCAGCCCGACCTACAGCTCCAGCCGCCTTAGATACACTAGGCAGATTAGATTTGAATCCACATCCTACCCCAATCACCATCCTAGCGAAACAGCACCTACTAACCAGCTTACAATCAGAGACCTTTGCACGATTGTTATTTTGCTAGCTGGCTTCTTTAAAAGCGTACTAAATCGATCATTTACAAGCATAAATCATCTATTTTAGTGTGTATTTTCCTCACCTACAAACAAAATTACGGCTCGTGCAAAGGTCTCAATCAATTAGTAATTCTGCTTATCAACTCACATCAACAAATAAATTTTAACTCTTGTCTAAATATTTTTTTATTTGTTGAGCTATGAGACCTCAGCATAACCTAACAAAGACAATTATATTCTGGTATAATATCGTGCATGCAAAAATCCTTCACATCACAGCACAAACTCTTCGTTTCAGTCAGCCCTAAATCATCCAATTCTTCGTAGTCTGGATGATACAAAAGCGCTGCTGAAATGGTCAGAGATTGAGAAGTTATTATCCTCAATCTACGCCTCTAACACCGGTCGCCCCAACTATCCTTTGCTGACCTTGTTTCGAGCCTTATTGCTTGGAACATGGTATCGCTTATCCGATGTATAGTTGGCTCAGTGCTTGTATAGAGATCTTCTGTTCTGTAAATTTTATCACCTTGAACTTGCCATACTTTTTGCCCTAGGGCGACGAAGATACATGTAAAGATCGCCGACAGCCTGCTTATTCGCCCAAATATGCAGGTAGATGCTTGCATAGCTAATCAGTCGTTCCTGATCATTCAGCAACCAACCTGAAATCTGGCATCGTTGTTCGTAAGCCAGTTGTTGGTAAGTTATCGTCATCACTTCATATCTTGCCGGAGAAAATGGTAGTTGCTTACCTTCTGCTGGCCCTTTATTCTACTTAGTCAAGTGATGCACTTAAGATTTGAATCCGCCCCATGCTATACAGGATAGGTACGTTAAAAATCAGTCCGAAGCACTAAAATCAGTGTATAAAACAAATGATTTGATGTTCAACGCCTTAGAAAGCTTCGTAATAACTGACAAAACTTGGAAAGTTCAATTACCATGACCAAAGTCGCTGGTTATACTAAGGCTCCTATATTTATTCTACCTCATCTAATATAAAGCTCTAAATAAGATAAACCATCTCCAGCAAAAATAAGGCACAATGTTGGGTAGATCGAAACCTTCTCCTAAAACCAATTAGACATAACGGAAAAACAAAATGAAAAAACAAACACAAATAGTGTTACTGCCACTCATAATAACCTTGGCATATATACTCGGAGGCTGTAGCCAACAAGATGATGGTTCTAGCGACCCCTCAGCACCAGACTCGTCCTCTTATCAGGCAAAGGAAGAATCGTATACCTGTTCTTCCCTTGATAACAGCAACCCTCTTAAGCAAAGCTGGTGTGATGCCAAAACATTATTCGATCAAAAGGAAGGGCTCAAGCCAGAGTCCTTTAAGTCATATGTCCATGGCTACCGAAGCGGCCTTAACGACGCCATACAAGCAAAAAATAGTAAAGTACAGCGTGCTCTCATTAAGGACAAAAAAGAAAGCCCAGAAGACGCAGGCTACAATGACGGCTATCAATCGCTCATAACAAATCTTGGGTTGATTGAATTTGATTGCAATGTAGATGGCGTAGCCACCGAGTACCGTGAACGATGGTGCGAAGCCGCTAATTATTATCGCCTTTCAGGTAATAGCGATGACAATCCTTTTTTGCGAAGCCGTTATATTGATGGTTTTATGACTGGCGGTCGTATTGCTCTTACCGTTCCTTCATCAATGGAATCTTTCCTTGACGGTGAGACTCCTGAAGGAAAACAACCCTCAATTGCCGTACCTGAAGGCGATTTACTTGCCACAGAACTTGCATTTTATCGCGGATTTGATGACGGATACAAAGCCATGATTGCCAGCATTAGAGAGTCAATCAATCAAGTTATGGAGCAAATGCAGATGTCTAATGATATGCAGCTTCCAGACGGGCCGGGAGCACCTACTACTCAGGAGAACTAATCACTGAGCGCCCTCTTCCTTAAAGCTCTAGGAAGCGGGCCAACCCCTCTCCCACCTTAAATGACTACCAGCATAATAGGAAACAAGCGAAACCGAGCCCTATAAATTTACGAGCAACAAGCAGTTTAAATGAGTGACAGCAGCCAGCAGCCTCACACCCTCAAGAGGAGAGGCTACCAGTATTCATAGCTAAGCCGTGCAAAGATGATTGCTTTTTATAGCTCTTAAAGAAAATATATCGGATTTTGCCTTGTGTCGCATCATGCATTATTTATTCTTTACTAAGAATTACTACAACACTACAACTAACTAACTCGTCGTAACTCTCCCAACGTGCCATCACTCTCATAAGTAATTTCAAAGGTGCCATAGATCCCTTCGTGAGTGACATATTTGAGAAGTATATTATAAGGTATACTCATAGATTGCCCGTCAGCGGTACTGACCTGCACTCGATGCCTTAAACCCTTATAAAACTGCAAAACTTGATCTGAGCTAAGGCCAATTGAAAACACTGCTTTAGGCATAACTAATACCTCTAAACTATATCTTTTATGATAATTATTCTGCACTACAGAATCTTGACGATGAAAGTTTGGCACTTTGTTTTGCCATTCAATCAAGATATCCGCATTTTAAATTTGCCGGAACAGCAATATCCATCATTTTTGGACGAGAGAGTTTTAACGCACTCATTAGTTGACAGTATTGCTCTGCATTGGCAACTTGTAATCTGGGATTATAACGCTTCTCTTCTCCAATAGTACTTACAGTCCACCCTATATAATCGTGGCCAGGATAAACTTTCGTGCCTTCAGGTAACTGGAGCAATTTATCAAATAAACTATGATATTGAGCGGTAGCGCTGCCACTTTGGAAATCGGTTCTACCCGTACTACGAATCAATAACGTATCACCAGAAAACAACATACGATCATTACCATTTTCAATAAAGAAACAATAGGAATCATCGGTATGCCCAGGCGTATAAAGACACTTGATCTGATAACCACCAAAGTGAATGAAATCGCCATCAGAAATACGCTTAGAAACTCTATCCGCCGGTGACTTCATGCCTTGCACAATATCGCAACTGGTAGCTTCTGCTAGCTTCGCCGCAGCAGTTATGTGGTCGGCATGAGTATGGGTATCCAAGCACGCTATTAACTGTAAGTTCAACTCATCTAATAAACGAAGGTAAGCACCAGTGTGATCCCGAACAGGATCAATAATGATAGATTTTTGTTCTTCCTCATCAGCAAGAATATACGTATAAGTCGATGTTTCCGCATCAATCAATTGTCTAAATAGCATAGCAACATCCTGGGTAAAGATTTTTGGCTAACTACATATACTCGTTACCATTAGGCGACAACAAATGAATATCAATGATCCTACAAAGCAAAGTAGAAGGTGATTGGGGGGTTAGCGAAAGCAGCCAACAACCCCTAACTTTCAATGGTATGGATATATACCCTGTAGCACAGCCTCATCACCTAACCAGGAGAAAAAACTTATAGCTATTTTACTCACGAATTCAGAAACGCTGACATCACTTCACCACCGCACACCGTTATCTCCAGCTAATTTAGAGCACACCCACTCTTTCCCAAGATGGTGGACTTCGCCCCCCTAAAGTTCATAGGGCTTCTCTCACTTATCGCTTGCTCGGTACCTACAGATATAACAACTCAATTAAACTTCACCAAAGTTCAGAGCTTCAGACAAAGCTTGCTCTACCTCGGAAGCAGATACCTTAGTAGGAGCATCAAGCGACCGCTCGTCACGTCCACCTTTAGAACGATTATTGTGATAGGTTAAACCCGTCCCTGCTGGTATCAGTCGACCGACGATCACATTTTCCTTCAAACCGCGCAAGTGATCCCGCTTACCAGTTACTGCTGCTTCTGTCAATACACGAGTTGTCTCTTGAAAAGATGCCGCAGAAATAAAGGACTCTGTTGCTAAAGACGCCTTGGTAATACCCAAAAGCACGCGTTCGTATTTAGCCGGAATAAGATCATCTTGCTGCAGGCGCAAATTTTCTTCCTTAACTTTGATGAGCTCGGCCTGCTCACCTTTGATAAGCATAGAATCACCTGTATCACTTACCTCAACCTTACGCAACATCTGACGTAGAATTGTTTCAATGTGCTTATCATTGATCTTAACACCCTGAAGGCGATATACATCCTGAATTTCATTAACCACATAACGAGCCAACTCACTTACACCGAGCAAACGTAAAATATCATGGGGATTAGTAGGCCCATCAGAAACAACCTCACCACGAGTTACTTGCTCTCCCTCAAAGACGTTTAGAGCGCGCCATTTTGGTATTAGCTCTTCATAAGGATCACTACCGTCATTAGGCGTAATCACTAGCCGTTTTTTACCCTTCGTTTCCTTACCAAAACCGATAGTACCTGTAATTTCAGCTAGGATAGAGTGCTCTTTAGGCTTACGAGCTTCAAACAAATCCGCCACCCTTGGCAGACCTCCAGTAATATCTCGGTTGCCGCTGGTTTGCTGAGGAAGACGGGCAATGATATCACCCACCTCAACGGCATCACAATCCTTCAGTGTTACAATAGCATTAGCTGGCAAAAAATACTGAGCAGGCACATCCGTATTAGGCAGCTTTAGCTCTTTATCGTTATTATCTACCAGCTGAATAGTTGGCCTAATATCTTTACCAGCAGATGGTCGATCTTTAGCATCCAGAACTTCCGTATTAGACAAGCCAGTTAACTCATCAGTTTGCGTCTTGACCGTTATATTCTCTTCCATACCAATAAACTTAGCGGTACCTGCTACTTCAGTAACTATAGGATGTGTATGAGGATCCCATTTAACAACAATCTGACCACCTTTAACCTCAGCACCGTCCTTAACAGAAAGTATTGCCCCGTATGGTAGCTTGTAGCGCTCACGCTCACGACCAAATTCATCAGCCAAAGTTAATTGACCAGAACGACTAACAGCCACAAGCTGACCATCCTTACGCTCAACAAACTTCAAATTTTGCAGCCTAACAACACCTGAGTTTTTCACTACAATACTATCTTTAGCAGATGTTCTTGATGCGGCACCACCTATGTGAAAAGTCCGCATAGTAAGCTGTGTTCCTGGCTCACCGATTGACTGTGCAGCAATAACGCCAACCGCTTCACCTTGGTTAACTAAATGCCCACGCCCAAGATCGCGACCATAACAGCTAGCACAAATACCGGCACGAGTTTCACAGGATATAGGTGAACGTACCTTCATTTCATCAACATTCATGGTTTCAAGGCGCTTAACCCACTGCTCATCAATCAAAGTACCCGCTGCAACAGCGATCTGATCTGCCGTTCCAGGCTTAATAACGTCTTCAGCCACAACACGCCCTAGAATACGATCACCCAAAGGCTCAACAACATCTCCACCCTCAACATGGGGTGTCATATCCAACCCTTTAGTCGTTCCACAATCCGCTTCGGTGACAACAAGATCCTGAGCAACATCAACCAAACGACGGGTCAAATAACCAGAGTTAGCAGTCTTAAGAGCCGTATCTGCCAAACCTTTCCTTGCTCCATGAGTAGAGATAAAATATTGTAGTACATTCAGGCCTTCACGAAAGTTTGCCGTAATAGGTGTTTCGATGATAGAACCATCGGGTTTGGCCATTAGACCACGCATACCAGCCAGCTGACGAATCTGAGCAGCACTACCCCTAGCGCCAGAGTCAGCCATCATATAAACACTGTTAAACGACTCTTGCTTTACTTTATTACCTTCACTATCAATAACCGTGTCGCTTTTAAGATTATCCATCATACGTTTGGCTAGCATTTCATTAGCACGAGACCAAATATCAATAATCTTATTGTACTTCTCACCTTGAGTTACCAATCCTGAAGCATACTGCTCTGCGATTTCACTAACTTCAGTGTTAGCATCTTCGATAATCTGTGGCTTGTCACTTGGAATAACGAAATCATTAACTCCGATGGAGGCACCAGATATAGTTGCATAATTAAAACCCATATACATCAACTGGTCAGCAAAAATAACGGTTTCTTTCAGACCTACGTTCCGGTAACAGGTATTCAAAATCCTGGAAACAGACTTCTTTTTCATCGTTTCGTTGACTAACTCAAAGGGAAGGCCTTCAGGCACTATACTCCAAAGAATTACACGACCAACCGTCGTATCAGCCAAGAAAGTACGCCTAGTTACCTCACTATCTTTACTCTCACACACCTCGTTAACACGAACTTTAACGCGGGCATGTAATTCAGCTGCGCCAGTCCGATAAGCTCGGATCACTTCACTGGTATCAGCAAAAGCAATACCTTCACCTTTAGCATTAATGCGCTCACGCGTCATGTAGTACAAACCTAGCACCACGTCCTGAGACGGTACAATAATCGGTTCGCCATTAGCTGGTGAAAGAATGTTATTGGTAGACATCATCAAAGCACGGGCTTCAAGCTGAGCTTCCAAAGTTAGCGGTATGTGTACCGCCATTTGGTCTCCATCAAAATCGGCGTTATAGGCCGCACAAACCAAAGGATGCAATTGAATAGCCTTACCTTCAATTAATACCGGCTCAAATGCCTGAATCCCAAGACGGTGCAGTGTCGGTGCACGGTTAAGCATGACCGGGTGCTCACGAATAACGTCTGCCAGTACATCCCATACTTCTGGCGTTTCCCGCTCAACCATTTTCTTGGCAGCTTTTATAGTAGTTGCCAAACCTCTTGCCTCTAACTTGCTGAAAATAAAAGGCTTAAATAGCTCAAGAGCCATCTTCTTCGGCAGACCACATTGATGCAAACGGAGCGTAGGACCGACAGTAATAACAGAACGACCCGAGTAATCCACACGCTTTCCAAGCAAATTCTGACGAAAGCGACCTTGCTTACCCTTAATCATATCAGCCAAAGACTTCAGCGGACGCTTATTGGACCCAGTAATAGCTCGACCGCGACGCCCATTATCTAGTAGAGCGTCAACAGACTCTTGCAACATGCGCTTTTCATTACGAACAATAATATCTGGTGCATTTAAATCCAATAAACGCTTTAATCGGTTGTTCCTATTAATAACTCTCCGGTAAAGATCATTCAGGTCGGATGTTGCAAAACGACCTCCATCAAGAGGTACCAGAGGACGCAAGTCAGGTGGTAAAACTGGTAAAACAGTTATAATCATACACTCAGGCTTATTACCTGAATGATAGAACGCCTCGACTAACTTTAATCTCTTGGTTAGTTTTTTTAATTTAGTTTCAGAGTTTGTTTGAGGTATTTCCTCACGAAGTGTATTAACCTCGTCTTCCAGGTCAATATCTCCTAGCAATGATTGCACAGCTTCTGCACCCATACGAGCATCAAAGTCATCACCAAACTCCTCCAAAGCTTCATAGTACTGCTCATCTGACAACAACTGCCCTTTATCTAAAGTAGTCATGCCAGGATCAATAACAACGTAAGACTCAAAATAGAGCACACGCTCAATATCACGCAAAGTCATATCCAACAACAGACCAATACGACTGGGCAAGGACTTCAAAAACCAGATGTGAGCAACAGGGCTCGCCAGCTCAATGTGCCCCATACGATCGCGCCGAACTTTTGCCAAAGCAACTTCAACACCACACTTCTCACAAATAACACCACGATGCTTCAGCCGTTTGTATTTTCCACACAAGCATTCATAGTCTTTTACTGGACCAAATATTTTGGCACAAAACAAACCATCCCTCTCAGGCTTAAAGGTCCGGTAGTTAATAGTCTCTGGCTTTTTTACTTCGCCAAAAGACCAAGAACGAACCAGATCCGGTGAAGCCAAACCGATCCGAATAATATCGAAATCGTCTGTCTGGTCTTGTGTCTTGAGCAGATTTAATAGGTCTTTCAAAATCGTCTCTCCTCACGGTGCAAAGCTAACTTTTCAAACAGCTTAGCCACACGCTTGCATTATTCGGTGTCTAGTTCGATATCAATGCCTAAAGAACGGATTTCTTTCAACAATACGTTGAAAGACTCCGGCATTCCGGCTTCCATTCTATGATCGCCATTAACGATGTTTTTATACATTTTAGTGCGACCTGCCACATCATCAGATTTCACTGTCAGCATTTCTTGAAGGGTATAAGCCGCACCATATGCTTCAAGCGCCCAAACCTCCATCTCACCAAAACGCTGGCCTCCGAACTGAGCTTTGCCACCTAGAGGTTGTTGAGTTACTAGAGAGTAAGAGCCAGTGGAACGTGCATGCATTTTGTCATCAACCAAGTGGTTCAACTTCAACATGTACATATAACCAATGGTTACTGGCCGATCAAACTTATCGCCAGTACGGCCATCAAACAACGTTACCTGACCTGTATCGCTAAGATCAGCCAACTTTAACAATTGCTTAACTTCAGATTCCTTGGCTCCGTCAAATACTGATGTCGCCATTGGCACGCCGTTACGCAGATTATTCGCCAAGGTCATGATTTCTTCGTCATTGAAAGTTTCAAGCTCAACACGACTGTGACCAGAAATACCATTATAGATTTCATCAAGAAACTTGCGCAGCTCAACCATCCCCCTCTGAGCCTCTAGCATATTATTAATCTTTCTTCCGAGACCATGGGCCGCAGCACCCAAGTGGATCTCAAGAATCTGACCAACGTTCATTCGAGATGGCACACCCAGCGGATTCAACACAATATCAATAGGGTTACCCTGATCATCGTGAGGCATATCTTCAACCGGCATAATTCGCGAGATAACACCTTTATTACCATGACGACCAGCCATTTTATCACCCGGCTGAATGCGACGCTTAATAGCCAAATACACCTTGACTATTTTTAACACACCAGGCGCCATATCATCGCCAGTTTGCAGTTTTTTCTTTTTATCCTCAAAGCGCTCATCCAACTGTGCACGACGCTCTTTCAATTGCTCGCAAGACAGATCCAGCATTTCGTTGCAAGATTCTTCCGCCATGGATAACTTGAACCATTGATCATGCTCTAGGCTATCCAGATACTCATCAGTGATGATATCACCTTTCTTTAGATCTGGACCCCGATCAACACGCTTGTCATGTAACACTTCACGCAACCGATCAAACGTATCGCCCTCAACAATACGAAACTCTTCGTTTAAATCTTTTCGGTACTCATTCAACTGCATCTTTTCAATGGACTTAGCCCGAGCATCTTTTTCAACACCATCACGAGTAAACACCTGAACATCAATGACTGTTCCCATCACACTGGCTGGTACGCGGAGGGATGTGTCTTTAACATCAGACGCTTTTTCACCAAAAATGGCACGGAGAAGTTTTTCTTCCGGCGTTAATTGAGTTTCACCCTTCGGCGTCACCTTACCAACAAGAATATCTCCTGCCATAACTTCTGCACCCACATACACGATGCCGGCCTCGTCCAGCTTATTCAATGCGGACTCACCTATATTCGGAATATCAGCACTAATTTCTTCTGGACCAAGCTTAGTGTCACGCGAGATAGAGGTCAGCTCTTGAATGTGGATAGAGGTGAATCTATCTTCTTGCAATACTCGCTCCGAGATAAGAATGGAATCCTCAAAATTGTAGCCATTCCACGGCATGAATGCGACGCGCATATTCTGACCAAGCGCCAATTCACCCAAATCAATGGACGGACCATCAGCCAAAATATCACCTCTGGCAATCAAATCTCCTTCTTTCACTAAAGAACGCTGATTAATGCAGGTATTTTGGTTAGAGCGGGTGTACTTGGTCAAGTTGTAAATATCAACACCAACCTCTCCAGCTTGAACCTCATCATCATTAACCCGAACAACAATACTACTTGCATCAACAGTATCAACTAAACCAGCACGACGGGAAACGATACAAACACCAGAGTCAGAAGCTACATTACGCTCCATGCCAGTACCAACCAATGGTTTTTCAGCGCGAAGAGTCGGAACCGCCTGCCGCTGCATGTTAGACCCCATCAATGCACGGTTAGCATCATCGTGTTCCAAGAATGGAATGAGAGATGCTGCAATGGAAACTACCTGCTTGGTGGATACATCCATATACTGAACTTTTTCCTTCGGCATCATAGTAAATTCATTACGATGACGAACACTAACCAATGGCTCGGTTAAAATATTACTCTCGTCGATTGCCGCAGAAGCCTGAGCGATAACAAACTCACCCTCTTCAATTGCTGATAGATAAGAAATCTCATCAGTAACTTGACGATCCACCACCTTTCGGTACGGGGACTCCAGAAAACCATAGCTATTAGTCCGAGCATAGGTGGCCAAAGAGTTAATCAGACCGATATTTGGTCCTTCCGGTGTTTCGATAGGACATACTCGCCCATAATGAGTAGGGTGCACATCCCTAACCTCAAAGCCAGCACGCTCACGAGTCAACCCACCCGGCCCCAATGCAGAAACCCGACGTTTGTGCGTAATTTCAGATAGCGGATTATTTTGATCCATAAACTGGGACAGCTGACTGGAGCCAAAAAATTCCTTGATCGCCGCTGAAATTGGCTTGGCATTGATCAAATCTAGAGGCATGTAACCTTCAGATTCAGCATGACTCAAGCGCTCTTTAACGGCACGCTCAACACGAACTAGTCCCACTCTAAACTGGTTTTCAGCCATCTCACCCACAGAGCGAACACGCCGGTTACCCAAGTGATCAATATCATCACACACACCGGTGCCATTGCGAATACTTATAAGGACTTTCAGGACATCAACAATGTCATCACTGCCCAACACGCCAGCCCCAACATCTTCTCCCCGGCCAAGACGGCGGTTAAACTTCATCCGACCTACGGCAGAAAGATCGTATCGTTCTGTAGAGAAAAACAGGTTTTTAAACAACGCTTCTGCAGCTTCCGGAGTGGGCGGCTCCCCAGGACGCATCATCCTGTAGATCTCCACTAGAGCCTCAGCCCGACTAGTCGTGGTATCAACACGCAGAGTATCCGCAATATAAGAACCGCAATCCAGCTCATTGACATACAACGTTTGAATAGACTTAATACTTGCACCCAATAACTTCTCGTATAACTCCGCTGTAATTTCCGTATTGCACTCAGCGATAATTTCGCCTGTTGCTTTATCAATTACGGCTTTAGCCAAAAATCGGCCATAAATATCTTCAACAGGCACCTCAAAACGTTTAATATTGGATTTTTTCAACAGGCGAATGTGTCGAGCTGTAATACGACGACCCTGCTCTATAATAATAGAACCGTCAGAATCTTTCATATCAAAACCGGCCGTTTCTCCACGCAAGCGCTCGGGAACCAGTTCAGTACTAACTTTTTCTAAGCCCAGGCTAAGCTTTACTGCAGTAAAAAAGCTACCAAGAATCTCTTCAGTAGACATACCGATAGCACGAAGCAACATAGATGCTGGTAGTTTGCGACGGCGGTCAATACGAACAAACAACAAATCTTTAGGGTCAAACTCAAAGTCCAGCCACGAACCACGATAAGGGATTACCCTTGCTGAATAGAGCAATTTGCCGGAAGAGTGTGTCTTCCCGCGATCATTATCAAAGAATACACCAGGTGAGCGATGCAACTGAGATACTATAACCCGCTCAGTACCATTGATGACAAAAGTACCGTTATCGGTCATGAGCGGAATTTCGCCCATGTAAACTTCCTGCTCCTTTATATCCTTTATAGCCGCTTTATTGTGAGCTTCTTTATCATAGATAATTAGACGCACCTTAACTCGCAACGGAACAGCATAGGTAACACCCCTAAGCTGACATTCCTTAACATCAAAGGATGGCTTACCTAACCTGTAGCTCACGTACTCTAAAGCTGCATTTCCTGAATAACTGACTATAGGGAAAACAGACTTAAAAGCAGCATGCAAACCAATATCATTCCGCCCAGTCGGCTCTTTGTCAGACTGCAGCAGTTTACAATATGAATCAATCTGAATTGCGAGAAGATACGGCACGCTCATGACATGCGGCAGCTTACCGAAGTCCTTCCGAATTCGTTTTTTCTCTGTATACGAGTATGCCATCAACGCTCCCCAGCTTGATCACCTCATTTGGCAACAAACCCCACGGCCTGACCGTAGAGACGTTAGGGGCGGGCAGCCCCTTTTAAATAAACAAATAGTTTAGATGCTTGTAAGAAGACTTCCAATTAGAAGCCTTCTCTGACAGATACTTCATCGCATCTACCAGAATAAGAAGGTATCCAAAACAAACACCCACCTGATCTTTAACTGCACACTCAAGCTAATCATAACTATTGTACTTGATCCCAGCAGGCTTACGGAGCTTAACTCGCCACCTACCCACATACTCTAATGAAAACGAGTATAGTCAATTTTTCAAGTCATCATTATGAACACTCAAGCCTCAACAACATAATGACTAGGCAGTCAGTTCAGATTTAACTGCCAGCACTCCCGTAATGAAGCGCGCTTACTATTCATCTCATCCAACTACCTTGAGCCAATAGACAATCAAACCGTGCCTTTTCAACAATTAACGTACAGGCTTTCGCGCAGGTACAGCACAAAATAACGCCTGATAGCCACATGCAAACAAGGCGTTAAAACACACACAAAAAACGATATAGCTCACACAACAGAAAAAGGCCGGCCCCTAAAGGGTACCAGCCACCCAAACCCATAAAAGCAACAGGCCAAGGATTATCCGCAACGCTTTCGTAGGAATCACTTAATTTCTACAGATGCGCCAGCTTCCTCTAACTGTTTTTTTAGATCATCAGCTTCTTGCTTGGTCACGCCTTCCTTCAATGGTGACGGGGCGCCATCTACAACGGCTTTGGCTTCTTTTAAACCCAAGCCAGTAACAGCACGCACAACTTTTATGACGTTTACTTTCTTTTCACCAACTGCGGTCAAAATTACATTAAACTCAGTCTGCGCCTCAGCCGCCACACCAGCCTCTGCAGCAGGTGCTGCAGCAACAGCAGCAGCAGAAACTCCGAACTTTTCTTCCATTGCTTGTACAAGTTCAACAACCTGCATAACGCTCATTTCAGCAATAGCAGTTAATACATCATCTTTAGACAGAGCCATATTTTAAATCTCCGAAAATTCATGCTTGGGGTCACCCAAAATCTTTTTCACCAAGAGAAAAACAGTTTTTAGGCTGTTTTCTTTTTCTCTTCGGCAACCGCTGCCATGACACGGGTAACAGAAGCAGGAAGCTCTTGTAAAGTTCTCGCAAGCTTAGTTACCGGCGCAATCATAACACTCAATAGCATTGCACGAGCCTCATCTAATGTTGGTATTGCAGCCAAAACATTTAATTGCTCAGCAGCTAAAACCTCTCCTCCAATCGACAACGCCTTTACTTCAAACGCTTTATTCTCTTTGATAAAATCTTTAATTAGGCGCGCAGCAGCACCTGGATTTTCCCTAGAGAATGCCAGTACAGTGGGACCTACCAGAGAGCTCTCTAAACACTCAAAATCAGTGCCAACTACTGCACGCCTAGCCAGAGTATTACGTACAACCTTTAGGTATACGTCATTTTCACGAGCTTGCTTACGCAGACCTGTCATTTGACCAACAGTAAGCCCTCGGTAATCTGCGACAACAGCTGATAAAGCGCACTGAGCCTCCTCATGAACCTCAGAAACTATAGCCCTCTTACCTTCTAGCCTTAATGGCATTGGCTTTACTCCATGCTTCTGAAACCACATCCCACACATCGGTACACTAGCTACATAAGCCTGTAACACATAATACCTACTACCCAGCGTGAGATACTCATAATTACGGTGAAGGGTTAAAAGCCTAAAAACTTTATTTTTAGGCAGTTATCTCACCGTCTACGCAGGAAATTAAGCGTTGCATCTTTACGCACCATAGCCCTTGAATATACAATAATAATTAACCATATCTTCAAAGACATTTGGTATACACAAAACAGGCATCAACAAGACAACCTTCAATACAAAGCACCTGCGATCTCTGACGAGCCCGAATAAACGGAAACCCCAAAGCTCTTGTAAGAAGCAAGCGTAATAACCTAAAAGCTTACTTCTTTATTATTTTCTCCTATACATCCAGAGACGTCATATCAATAGTTAATCCTGGCCCCATAGTTGAAGACAGCGTCACTTTTTTCATATAAATACCTTTACTTGAAGAAGGCTTTAGCCTCTTCAAGTCAACCATCAACGCTTCTACATTTTGTTTCAGCGCCACAGCTTCAAAATTAATTTTTCCAACACATGCATGGATGATGCCGTTTTTATCAGTACGGAAACGAACCTGACCAGATTTAGCATTTTTAACAGCTTCTGCAACATTAGGTGTCACAGTACCTACTTTAGGATTAGGCATCAGACCACGAGGACCAAGAATCTGCCCCAAAAGACCGACAACACGCATAGCGTCGGGAGACGCAATAACTACGTCAAAGTTCAGATCACCAGCTTTAACTTGAGCAGCCAAGTCATCCATACCAACCAAATCTGCACCTGCTTCTTTAGCAGCATCAGCATTAGTCCCCTGCGCAAAAACAGCAACTCGTACATCTTTACCCGTGCCGTTAGGTAGCACTGTAGAACCACGCACAACCTGATCCGATTTACGAGGATCAACCCCAAGATTCATGGAAACCTCAATAGACTCATTAAACTTTACTTTGGAGACTTCCCTTAGCAAACTAGCAGCATCTTCGAAAGAATAAGCTTTGTTAGTATCAACTTTCCCAGCAATCATTTTTGCGCGTTTGGTTAGCTTAGCCATCTCACAGCCCCTCCGCATTCAGGCCCATAGAACGAGCAGAACCAGCAATTGTGCGAATAGCAGCATCTTCATCTCCTGCCGTCAGATCTGGCTCCTTAATCTTAGCAATTTCTAACAATTGTTCACGGGTTACAGTTCCAACTTTTTCAGAATTAGGGCGACCGGAACCCTTCTTGAGTTTTAAAGCCTTCATCAAAAGAACAGATGCTGGTGGTGTTTTGGTTTCAAAGGTGAAACTACGATCACTATAAACAGTAATTACAACAGGAATTGGCATTCCTGCATCCAGGCTCTTAGTTTTCTCATTAAAGGCTTTGCAAAACTCCATAATATTTACACCATGTTGACCCAACGCTGGGCCAACCGGTGGCGATGGATTCGCCTTACCAGCAGGTACCTGTAACTTAATATAAGCTTGGACTTTCTTAGCCATTTTAATATTACCTTTTGGGTCAACGCTACCACAAGACACTGTGCTAGCTCCCCTTTTTTAGACAAAAAAATTGAGCCTCTCAGAGAACTCAGTATTTCAAATATGCTACCTATTCATATGTCAAAACACAGCTTATCGGCATTACTCCATTGCCACGTACCCATTCAATTACACCGAGCATAAATATACGCGGGCTTAAGATTTTTCTACTTGACTAAAATCTAGTTCAACTGGCGTAGAACGACCAAAGATCATAACAGCCACATGCAAACGACTTTTTTCATAATTAACTGTTTCAACAACACCGTTGAAGTCCGCAAACGGGCCTGCAACAACACGAACCAACTCACCAGGCTCAAACAACGTCTTCGGACGAGGCTTATCAGCACCTTCATGAACACGCTGAAGAATAGCATCCGCCTCTTTTTCAGTAATTGCCGCAGGCTTATCAGCCACGCCACCAATGAATCCCATTACACGAGGAGTAGCCCTAATAAGATGCCAGCTCTCGTCATTCATCTCCATCTGAACCAGAACATACCCTGGAAAGAACTTTCTCTCACTTTTTCGTTTCTGACCATTCTTAATCTCTACGATTTCCTCCGTAGGAACAAGAATCTCACCAAAAAGCTCCTCCATGCCGTGCACCTTAACGCGATCCTTAAGAGACTTCATTACCTGTTTTTCGTAGCCGGAGTAAGCATGAACCACATACCACCGTTTTGTCATGTCTAACTCCTATCCTATAAGACTACTGACCGCCCAACCCAAAAGAGAATCAAGCAGCCATAAAATGAGCCCCATAATCAGAACGACCACAACAACAATCAAAGTCGTCTGAACAGTCTCTTGCCTGGTCGGCCAGACAACCTTACGGATCTCCACCACAGCTTCTTGAACCAGCTTCCAAAACGCACGGCCCTTCAAAGTCTGCAGGGCAATTAAACTGCCGACAACCGCCAAAACTAGCAACACCGGCACGCGATAAAGCAAAGGCTCCATCCCGAAATAGAAATTTCCGTATGCCCCTGCAGCCACAATAGCTGCTATAAGCGTCCATTTCAGGCCATCCAGACGATTTACAACAGTAGTTTCTTCTGATTTTCCACTCATCAACTTGATTATCTCTATACAAACAAGATTTAGATACAGGGATGGCAGGCCAGGAGGGGATCGAACCCCCAACCCCCGGTTTTGGAGACCGGTGCTCTACCAATTGAGCTACTGGCCTGTATCTTTAATACTCCCAAACACTGGAGGCACACCAGTAAATTGCTAAACCCATCCCATAATAAACCTAGGAGATTCTATTGCCCTATCAAAAACAATGCAAACATTAAAAGCTAGAGGCAGGACAAAATAGCCAACCTCAAACCCGATATGGAGCTCATAACCGGAATTGAACCGGTGACCTCATCCTTACCAAGGATGTGCTCTACCAACTGAGCTATATGAGCCCTACTCAAAGCATGATGGAGCGGGTAGCGGGAATCGAACCCGCATTATCAGCTTGGAAGGCTGCGGTTCTACCATTGAACTATACCCGCACTAAAGCACAAACCCTCATCAAATATCGGCGCTAAACTATACGCACCAAAACAAAAAAGAGACAAGTTGGTGGTGGGAGCTGGATTCGAACCAGCGAAGCTTTCGCGTCAGATTTACAGTCTGATCCCTTTGGCCACTCGGGAATCCCACCAAACGTTACACTATTTTATATTAAAACATCGTAATATAATAACCAGCCTCAATTCACTTTAGATCCTTCATAACCTTTAAAATACCTCTACAGAGGCTTAATCTCTCTTATCCATAAACCCAACACTAAAGAGCGAGACGTTATACTAAAGAAAACTATTGTCAGACGCAACATCTTTGCAACGTTTTTCTATTTTATTTATCTTTACTTCATTGGTCCGATAACTGATATCCTCCCAAACCTCATCTCCAAGCAAATTAGCATCTCTCTGATTAAGCTCCAGCCACCAAGACGCAGGCTTTTCATTTAACACTTTAATTGCCGGTGCATATCCCACACCTGAAAAATGATGAACCATATCTTCCGCATCACTACGTCGACTAAACACCCCAAGAAAGATCCCATTTTCAAGCTCTCCCGAGGCAATCACAGAGCCGCTTACCCCTTGCACCTGCAGCTTTTTAAGCACACCAATCGCCTCGTCATGATTAGGCTTTGGGCGAAGGTACACCCAATAATCAGAATGAGGAGACGCCCCAGTATAACTTTCACGACTTTCAGCTCCTAAAGAGCGAAAACGCTTCTGGATTTCTTTAACTTCATCCGACGAACTGAAAGGGCCAACCAGAAGACAATAATCACTTTGCTCCTTCTGATCAGCAAAGGAATGATTCTTTTTATTCGCAGAAGCGCTCTGGACACCTACTTCAGACGTAAACTTAATACTGGCACCCTGCACCAAACTAGAGTCTTCCCCTACACCAACCTTCTCGTCTTCCAGCCGAGAGACATGAAAAGTCCCCCACGCAAAAAAAGCCATATTGACAACAATTAATAGCATAGTAAGCCAACGCACAGAATTCTCCCTCTAATCAGCGTAGTCTATACCCATGACACTTAAAAATACAAGAAGAACAGACTGAATTCCATCATCCTACACATTAAAGGGGATAAACATCACTCAAGATTCAGCACCGATATCGCCTACTATTAGAGAGACTTCTCCGTTATTAAAAGTCATATTCCCATTTTCGGTTTTCAAAATAAGCCCTCCCCGCTCATTAACTCCCAGCGAACGTCCATGTATCTGCTTGCTAGAAGTACCCAGCATCACTCTTTTCCCGAAATAAGCATCATAGTGATTCCACTGCTCCTGAAAAAAAACAAAACCATGGCTCTTATAACATTCGAGCACCCGGTAAATAGCACTAATCAGAGCACTACCAACATAATTTCTACTAACAGACATACCGCACACCTGCTGAAGATCAGTCGCAGGCTGATTAATAACACCAAATTGATCATCACTAAGCCGAATATTCACCCCAACACCAATAGTCACCTCGCACTCGCCGACAGGATCACCACACACCTCAAGCAAGATTCCAGAAAGCTTTTTACCTTCCCACAAAACATCGTTAGGCCACTTCAAGTTCAAACCTCGAGCTCCGCAAGACTCAAGCGCTTTCAAAACCGCAACCCCAATAGCCAGACTCAAGCCTTCCAAAGAAGCAATGCCATCACACATCTTCCACAAAACAGACACACAAACACTCCCTCCAAATGGCGTAACCCAGGAACGTCCTCGCCGACCTCGCCCTCTAGTTTGATGCTCAGCCATACAAAATTGCATTTTTTTATCAGATGCTTTTTCCGCAACCTCATGAATTAAGTCATTAGTAGAATTGGTGACCAAACAGAGATGTAATGAAATCTGGTGCAATATTTTTTGCTCAATACCGGCATAAACTTTATCTCTATCAAGGAGCTCAATCCCTGGCGACAACCTGTACCCTTTCCCGCAGACAGCATCTAACAGCAACCCTAGCGCCTTTAACCCCTTGATTTTTTTCCATACACCCGCTCGACTAATACCAAGAAACTGCCCAATTTCCTCACCAGAATGAAATTCTCCGTTAGAAAGCAGCTTAAGCAATTTTTCCATTAACTGTGACCTTTGCACGAACCGCTGATTGACTCTACAAGATGATAACCGCAATCAAAAAAAGCGGACGGAACAAAAGATGAATCACTATAAACCCTTGCGAACGTACAGCAAACCTCAAACCAACTTATCAAATAGTTTAACGGAAATTGAACGATAAATCCGATACACTCTTTTTTTACAAAACTTCTTGATACACAATACTATACCCAAAGAACTTAGAGTTGCTACGCGCCGGCCAGTACGCGAAGCCATAGAAACTTATAAGTGACAGTGATGAGCGAGAACAGCCAACACCCAATGCCTTCAAGGGAATGGGTATAACACATAATAATGAGGTCTTCTATGACACGCGCAATAAAATGGATAACCATGGTAGCAGCAGGCATAGTACTACTGTTAGTTCTAGCTGCAGTCCTGCTCCCAAAGCTCATAGACCCCAGCCATTATCGTGCTGATATATCAAAACTGGTTTACGAACAAACCGGTCTAACGCTGAAGATCAATGGCGCTATTAGTTGGTCTCTATTTCCTTGGCTTGGCCTGTCTATAGAAACCCTGTCTATAAACGGAATGCAGAACAACAAACTAGCCGATCTAGATAGCGTAGAAATCAGTATTAAGCTACTACCTCTTCTTAGAAAAAAAATAGAACTCCAGACAGCCCGATTGATAGGCCTTGATCTAAATCTGGTTCGCCACAACGATGGTACAGGAAACTGGGAAGTTAATACTCCGAAAAAACCTCCGACCAACCAGCACACAACAGTTAAAGATACCTCCTCAGATAAAACCAAAAAGACCAGTTCAATGACGCTTGATATAACAAATATCGAAATTTCCGAACTCAATATTCGATATAACGACCAACAATCAGATAACACTTATCTTATCAATCACGCTAGCTTGGTTACAGGAGGAATTGCAGACCAAAAACCATTTGACCTTAATCTCAGCGGGATAGTATCCAGTAAAAAGCAGGATCTCGACCTTAAAATCAACATGTCTGCCAAGCTAACTATTAACCTCAAAGATGCCGTTCACTCTATAGACAACCTCGCCCTCATTGTTCAGCCTTATATCGCCAATAGCGAACAGGTAAGCTTAAAAGGTAATCTAAACATCCAGCAGCAACCATTACTAGTAAAAGGACAGCTAAGCACTAGCTCGTTTAATCCACATAACCTTCTTACTCAAATCAGAATACCACCCCCTTTAATGGCAGACACCAAAGCTTTTCAGAGCCTATCCGTTGAAAGCAATTTTGAAAGCGATGGTAAAAGTATAACTATCAATAAGCTCGACCTAACTCTGGACGACTTCAATATTAACGGTTTTCTCAAGATAGCGAACAATGATAAAAAAACTACGTCCTTTGAGTTTGTTGGTAATAATCTGAACCTAGACACCTACCTGCCCGCAAAAAGCACGAATACAGCTCAAACTAAGACAGAAAATAGCGATAAAAAAAGAGCTCAGCAACCTGTTACTGCCAAAAAAGAACAACCATTGATCCCCGAAAACCTTCTTAAAGAACTAAATATCAATGGTTCTGTGAGACTATCATCACTGATCATACAGAAAATGAAATTTGAACAGCCCTCCATAACGTTAACTGCTGCGGACGGACGCTCACGAATTAAACTGAAGTCAGAGTTTTACCATGGATCCATCAACATGGATAATGAAGTTGATGTTAGCACCCGAGGAATGCCGACGCTTTCCAGCTCTGCCACGTTACAAAGCGTCAACCTTCAAGCTATGGCCGAATCTATTCCACAATTAAAAGCAGTTCATGGGGCCGCTAATGCCAAAATAAAACTCAACACGCAAGGCCAATTACAGAGCATATTAACCAAAAACCTCAACGGTACAATAAGTTTTTCCATTGACCATGGCGTATTTGCTGAAGCCAATTTTGATAAAATGGTGTGCGAGGGCATTGCTAAGATACGCAAAAAAACTTTGCAGACAAAAGAATGGGGGAAATCCACAAAGTTTCAGAATCTCAAAGGCTCGTTCATTATTCAAAATGGCGTAGCCCGTAACAAAGACCTCACTGCAGCTCTTTCTAATATGAACCTGAAAGGAGACGGCAACATCAATTTGGTTAATCAAACTATTGATTACCATATCGGCCTTAACATACGTGGCGATGATGCACCAGACAGTGACCCTGCCTGTCAGATTAATGCAGACTACATAGACGTCACTTGGCCAATACGTTGCCAAGGCAAAATAGGCGAACAAACCTGCGGTATAGACAGTGACAGGTTAGCAGGCACCATTACCAGCCTAGCAACAAAAGAAATCCAAAAACGGCTTCAGGATGAGGTCAATAAAAAGGCAGGGCCTTTAAAAGATATTCTCAAAGGTTTTTTCAAGTAAAGTAAGGCCTGGTTCCAAAATATATACCCGTTATCATTGAAACTGAGGAGTAAGCGACAAACCAGCGAAACCTCATGAGCCTACGAGTAGTAGGTTATTGGGGTAGGTGGGAGCAGCCTGCAACCTAACGCCTGCAAGGAAAACAGGCATGCTGTAATTTTTCATCCCAATAATACTCAAGACTTGTTACGTCGCCGTTCCCCGTTATACAACTCGTTATCCATTGGAGCTTTTTCAATATGACCACTACTTGTCCTAATTGGGATAGAGAAAGCTGGATTTCTTCAGATGAATATATTGCTCACTCTGTAAAAGCTCTCTCTGAATGCCTGAAGATCACTTCAAACAGCAAGATCCTAGATATTGGCTGCGGCCGCGCAGGCATTACCATCGCGCTAGCTGAAGCAAGCAAAGTAACAACTCCTATTGAAGGAATTGATATTTCCGACACCATTAATGAAGCTCCTAATTGTAAAAAAGTTAACCTGCTTCAAATAGATGCTATCTCTTACCTTAAGGAACAACCTGACGAACTATACCACGGAGTCATCTTAAAGCGTATGCTTCACTGCATTAAAGAGGAACTAAGGAAACCGTTGTTACAGGAAGTTCATAGGTGCCTGAAAAAAAACGCTCGGGCTCTAGTGTTTATAATGCCTCCTGAAATAACTATACCTATGTTTATGCAAGGTAAACATACATTCCTACAAGAACAACTTCATTTTCAGGATATTCTCAACCTTGGCCAAGACTGCTTATTTGAAACTGAAACAACTCACTTTTGCTTCAATGTTGAAATTGAAAAACAGCGATACTTTGATTTATTGCGCCAACGATTTATGTCTAACCTTCGGAATTTTTCTGATAATGAAATTGAGAATGGAGTTCTAGAGATAGACCGAGACTATCCCGATGATGTACTTAAATTTGAAGACCTGATGTATATTATTCATTTAATTAAAAAAGACTCCACATCACAATCTCTCTGATCGGTAGCCGGACTAGAGCCACTGTTTTATGCCAAGATAAAAGCTATACCCGTTATCATTGAAGGTACGGGTAGGCAAACCCCAATGAATCTACTAGCAATTGGTAGAAGTAAGCTCATGGTGTTCGGGCAAGGCACCAGATATCCACTTGTTCAATACCATTTCTTTTTAACTCTCGGCTAGCTTCATTGGCCGTTTCTGCAGTAGTAACAACATCATCAATAATTGCTACGTGCTTGTAGCCAATATTTTTCTCAACTGTAAAAGCTCCCTGTATATTTTTATGCCTAGCTCTGGCAGGTAAGGATTGTTGTGGAAGAGTGTTTCGATGCTTTGTAACAATTCCCGGCCTAAGCGAACAGGGTATGTCCTTCGGCAGCATTCTGATGATGGCCTTTGCCAGCAGTAAAGATTGGTTAAAACCCCGTACTCTTATTTTCTTTTTATGTAATGGTATTGGGATAATTACTTCCGGCCATGATCTTTCTGAGTAGTGGCTTCTCAGCACTTCTATCAACGGGCGTGCTACTGGTTGAATCAACTCTAAATGCTGACCGTATTTAATGTTTTGGATGATGTGGTTCACAGGATAGCTATAAAGAAAAACGCTCAGGCAGCAATCAAAAGATGGTCTCCGCTTGAGGCATTGAGCGCATAGCTCTGCCCCAGAATGCGGCATAGGTAGGGCACACTGAGGGCACGGGTCGTTCAACTGTGGTAAGCAATCAAGACAGTAACTGCACAGAGGCATGGCTAATGATGAACCACCTTTGCACAGCAGGCAACGACTTTGAACAAACGGGCTCATAAGGCTACGTCCAATCATGCCAAGCTCTGTTTAATAGCAGATATTCTGTTTTTTAAGTGCATTGCCATAGTTATGCTGTAAACTTATTTTGTTTCATTTGGTTGACCACCTTTTTTTGCTGCGGCCTTCCTTTGACAGTAGCAATATATATACAGTTACCATTGCTGGTGCAAGTAAGGACAAACCAACGAATACCAAAAGCTTGAGTAGTAGGTGATTAAAAAGTTAATTATAACGGCCAACATAACACCCTCAAGAGAAATAGGTATAACTAAAATATTTGAAAACGCAGGGACAAGTATGACCCAAACTAATACGGTGACTACAAGCATTCACAACAAGTGGACTCTTGACGAAGTTGAAACTCTTTTCAACAAGCCACTTAATGACCTATTGTTCACTGCACAACAGGTTCACCGAGAGAATTTTTCTCCCAATGAAGTACAGGTTAGTACTTTGTTGTCAATCAAGACAGGTGCTTGTCCAGAAGACTGCAAATATTGCCCTCAGAGTGGTCACTACAATACTGGTTTGATTCGGGAAAAACTGATTAAAGTAGATAAAGTTATTGAGCAAGCAAAACAGGCAAAAGCATCTGGGGCTACACGCTTTTGTATGGGCGCTGCTTGGAAAAATCCACCAGCGCGAGATATGCCTTACCTTGTAGCGATGGTGAAAGAAGTCAAAGCATTGGGCTTAGAAACCTGTATGACGCTAGGAATGCTCAGCGCTGAACAAGCAGGAACTCTTGCCCATGCGGGGCTAGACTATTACAACCATAATCTTGATACCTCGCCGGAGTTCTATGGCAGCATTATTACAACCAGAACCTATGCTGACCGCTTAGAGACCTTATCACACGTTCGCTCATCTGGTATGAAAGTTTGCAGCGGCGGCATTGTCGGCTTGGGTGAAGATATCAAAGACCGAGCCGGATTATTACTACAGCTCGCCAATCTACCCACTCAACCAGAAAGCGTTCCTATAAACCGATTAGTGAAAGTGCCGGGAACACCGTTAGACTCAGTAGATGAAATTGATAACTTTGAGTTCGTCAAAACCATTGCAGTAGCTCGAATTATGATGCCTAAATCCTATGTTAGATTGTCTGCTGGGCGAGAAACTATGAGCGACGAACTACAAGCTTTGGCATTTATGGCGGGAGCTAATTCGGTTTTCATGGGAGACAAACTACTAACAACCGGAAATCCTGAACATAGCCGAGACATACAGTTGTTCAGCCGTCTTGGAATTAAAACAGAGGTAGTGAACAACACAGAGTTGAATGACCATCATTCGAATTACCACCCTCTAAGAGACGAGGACAATGATCAGTATTACGACATCATGTCATCAGAGAAGAAAGCTTGAGCATGACAACCTTTGACCTCGCCCCAGCTCTACGCGCTCGTCAGAATCAGGGTCTTTACCGTTTTCGACAAACGCTTACTTCGGCACAAAAGCCGGAAGTATGGGTTAATGGCCACCGGTACTTGGCATTTTGTAGCAATAACTACTTAGGGTTAGCAGACCACCCTACTATTATCTCCGCTTTTCAGAAGGCAGCCAATAAATACGGCGTGGGTGGAGGAGCTTCTCATTTAACCGTAGGTCATAGCGAACCCCACCATCTGCTAGAAGAAGAACTGGCAGAGTTTACTGGTAGAGACCGAGCTCTGCTTTATGCTAATGGTTATATGGCTAATCTGGGAGTAATACCCGCACTTTTGAGTAAGAAGGATGGAATCTTTTTAGATCGTTTGAACCATGCATCATTAATGGATGCTGGCCTGTTATCAACAGCGAGCTTTAAGCGTTATCGCCACTGCTGCTGCCAACACCTTGAAGAAAAACTTCAAAAAACTTCGGCGAACCGCAAGCTCATTGTTACCGACGGAGTGTTTAGCATGGATGGTGATATTGCACCTTTAGGCAAACTACCGGCAATAACCAAACAGCATAATGCTTGGTTAATGATTGATGATGCCCATGGGTTTGGCGTACTCGGAGATAATGGCGGCGGTGTTGCTGAACATTTTAATCTCTCTCAGCAAGAGCTGCCCATTTTAATGGGAACATTAGGGAAAGCATTTGGTTGTTACGGTGCTTTTGTTGTTGGTAGTCATGACTTAATTGAAACCCTAATTCAGTTTTCACGCACTTATATTTACACAACATCTATTCCTCCAGCAGTAACAGAGGCATCACGCGCCAGTCTTAAATTAATTAGAAGTGAGCACTGGCGACGGGATCATTTAAAAAAACTTATCAGTTATTTCCGTCAACATTGTCAGGCATCAGGCATTGAGATAACAGCGTCTTCCACCCCCATCCAGCCGCTAGTGGTAGGCTCCGCTAGCGTAGCAACAGCCATTAGCAATGCCCTAGCAAGCAAAAACATTCTAGTCTCGGCCATCCGGCCTCCCACGGTTCCGGCTGGAACATCACGCCTGCGAATAGCCCTAAGTGCCGCACATACATTTGAGCATATCGATTATTTGCTTGAAATCCTAGGCCAGGTTGTTGGACGTTATGCAATGAAGGAGACCCCAGCCTGAACATTCCCCTAGTTATTATTAACGGTTGGGCTGCTCCTAGACAAGCTTTTGACCCCATACTATCTAAGCTAAGTCCTATAGACGTAACTATTATCAACCTTTGTGATTTAGTAAGTGATTTAAAGCAAAGTTCTGGGTATGAAGGCTTGGTGAAAACTCTCCACAAAAAGCTTCCCCAGCAGCCTTTTGTTCTTGCTGGGTGGTCTTATGGTGGCACTTTAGCTTGTGCTTATGCAGCATTGTATCCCACAAAGGTAAAATCACTACTTACAATGGCTGCTACTCCTTGTTTTGTACAGCGCTTTGATTGGCCCGCAGGTATGCAGCAAGAGGTTTTTTCAGAATTCTTAGCTAATTTTCAGTCTCAGCCAAAGAAAACTCTAGAGCAATTTATGCTGCTTTGCATCATGGGCTGTCGCAATAAAAAAGCTATTATTGAAGCATTAACAAATACCTCTTTTAGTGAACGAGATGATGTGGATAATTTGTTATTTATTCTTGAATCCATGGGAACTACAGACATAAGGCATTTAATAGGAGATATTCAGTGTCCTGTAATACACTTTTATGCAAAAAAAGATGCCCTAGTTTCTATTTCAACAGCTGAAGCTATAGCTAAACATTATCAACATCATCACATTCATGTGGTCAGTAGCGGGCACTCCTTTATTGTAGAGTCTGCGGAGAATATTGCAGAACACCTCAGTAATTTTTGTCTTCCGGGAGGAAGTAAAAACCAATGAATTACGCTAAAGCAACCAACGGAAAGGGGCATGTGATTTCCGATCTAGGCCGTAGTTTCAAACAAAGAATCGCAAGCCATTTTAGCAGAGCGGCCAATTCTTATGACGATGTTGCTAGACTGCAAAAACGGGTAGCGGCTAGAACAATGATGCTTTTACCATCGTTGCAAGCTCCTCTCAAAATTCTTGACCTAGGATCCGGAACTGGTTGTCAGACTAACGTTCTTGCAAAACGATACTCAGGATCTTTGGTAGTAGGAATAGACTTGTCGGCAGGCATGGTTCAATATGCAAAGTCTAAATATCGTGAAGTTTGCAACAATGCTTGGAGTGTAGGTGATATAGAAAACCTACCTTTTCAAAGCAGTTCTTTCGACCTAGTTTACTCTAGCCTAGCTATACAATGGTGTGATTTACAAACGGTTATCCAGCAGGTTAAGCGCATTTTAAAGCCTAAAGGTACTTTTATATTTTCTACTTTGACTGAGGGATCTATGCCAGAACTTCGTGCTACATGGCAGCTAGTTGATGAAGGCATGCATACTAATTCTTTCCCATCATTCTCTGAGCAAAAAAAAATACTACAAAATGAATCTTTGCAAATAAAGGCTCTGCGTTGTCAGAGTGAAACTCTTTTTTACTCAGACGTACTCACGCTACTGCTAGAGCTAAAATCTTTAGGCGTTAATACAATTCGCTCACCCAGAAAAGGATTGATGAGTCGAAAAAAACTGGAATCTCTATGCGCTGCCTATGAAACCTTTCGAGAAAAAGAAGGACTGCCACTTTCTTATAAGGTTATATATGGTAAGGTCGGTCTAGCTTGAACTTGGTGGCTTTAGGTGAATAAAAAAACATATTTTGTTACAGGAACAGATACCGATGTTGGTAAAACAATAATCAGCTGTGGCTTATTAGAGGCCGCACGACTCCAAGGATATAAAACGATAGGATTAAAGCCTGTATCTGCCGGGTGCTACCAGACCAAAGATAACCTTAAAAATAAAGATGCTTTAGCATTAATGGATGCCATGACTTGCAAACTGAGTTATGCACAGGTTAATCCCGTTTCTTTTGAACCACCGATTGCCCCCCATATTGCAGCAAACCTAGTGGGTAAAATTATAGCTGTTGAACGACTGGCAGGATTTTGTCGTGACGCAATGCTGAGCCAAGCTGAGTTAATATTGATTGAGGGGGCTGGGGGCTGGCGAACCCCTTTAAACAGTCATCAAATGTTATCAGATTTAGCTAAAGAACTTAATACACCTGTGGTTCTTGTGGTTGGAGTTAAGCTGGGTTGTTTGAATCATGCTTGTTTGACTGCCGAGGCCATTATGGAAGACGGGCTTAAATTGGCAGGCTGGGTTGCTAATTGTGTCGAACCAGAGATGATGTGTTACGAAGAAAATATTAAAACCCTTCACTCCTTAATCCCCGCACCCTGTCTTGGCGAGGTGCCATATTTGCCTGAGCAAGATAAAACACTGATTGCGCCTTATTTAAATATTTCGGAGTTAACAAACAACAAGTAACACAAATCTTTCCAGTGCATATTTCTAGTAACATCCGAATACCCCACCCTTATGATTACAGATTCTCTCTCGTTTACCTCCTACACACACCTTCAATGTTAACTGGTATAAAACAATAGAAACGGTTGACAAGAATAATTTTTATCCGTATATTTCAATAACGAGTTTGAATTATTATAATACCATTACTACTAATAATAAGCATAAAAATTCAGAGGTAGTATTATGCCAGAGTATAAAGCCCCACTTCGCGATATACGCTTTGTTCGGAACGACCTCCTTAATTACACCGATCATTACACCAACCTACCTGGTGCTGAAGATACAACACCGGATATGGTGGACGCAATTCTTGATGAAGGCGCCAGATTTTGCGAACAGATATTATCACCATTAAACAAGATAGGTGACCAACAAGGCTGTACCCTCACCAATAATTGCGTAAAAACCCCTGACGGTTTTAAAGAAGCATACCAAAAGTTTGTAGAAGGAGGATGGCCTTCCTTAGCTAATGATAAAAAATACGGCGGTCAGGGATTACCTATTTCTCTAGGATTAGTTTTGAGTGAAATGATGGGGGAGGCTAACTGGTCTTGGGGAATGTACCCCGGTCTCAGCCATGGTGCCATGAATACTCTAGAGGCTCACGGAACAGAAGAACAAAAGCAGCGCTACTTAACCAAACTAATTTCTGGAGAGTGGACAGGAACCATGTGCTTAACAGAATCTCACTGCGGCACAGACTTGGGAATGTTGCGAACCAAAGCCGAGCCTCAAAATGACGGTTCTTACAATATCAATGGTACCAAAATTTTCATATCCGCTGGCGAGCATGATATGAGCGAAAATATAGTTCATATTGTGCTAGCTCGCTTACCTGATGCACCTGAGGGAACCAAAGGTATTTCCCTGTTTATTGTTCCTAAACAGCTTGTGAGCGAAGATAGCCTTACAATAAAGAATAATAATGTAACCTGCGGTTCACTGGAACAAAAAATGGGAATTCATGGTAACGCAACCTGCGTAATGAATTTTGACAATGCGATAGGCTACTTAATTGGCCCTCCTCATAAGGGGCTCAATTGCATGTTTACGTTTATGAACTCTGCTCGACTAGGAACCGGCATGCAAGGATTGGCCCATTCTGAAATAGCATTCCAGGGCGTTCTACGCTATTCCCGTGATCGTTTACAGGGTCGCTCGCTCACAGGGCCAAAGAATACAGAGAAACCTGCGGATCCAATTATTGTTCATCCAGATGTTCGCAGAATGCTACTAACCATCAAAGCCTTCACTGAAGGCAACAGAGCCCTAATTTATTATACAGGCAAGCTAGTAGACTTAAATCAGTACAGCAAAAACGAAGAGGAAAAAAAACAGGCTGATTTACAGCTGGGTTTTTTAACGCCAATTGTTAAAGCATTTATAACCGAAACAGGTTTTGAGGCAGCTAACCTTGGTATTCAGTGCTTCGGCGGACATGGCTATATCGCCGAGTGGGGTATGGAGCAAAATGTCCGAGACTGTCGCATTTCCACGTTGTACGAAGGAACCACCGGCATTCAGGCGCTTGACTTACTAGGACGTAAAGTACTTATGACACAGGGGGAATCCTTAAAATGCTTTACCAAAGTTGTCCATAAATTCTGCCAGGCTAACAAAGAAAATAAAGAGCTTTCTGCGTTTATAAAGCCGCTTACTGTTCTAAATAAAGAATGGGGAGAGCTGACTATGGCAGTGGGGATGCAAGCCATGAAAAATAGAGACGTGGTAGGCGCTGCTTCAGTTGATTATCTCATGTACTCCGGTTATATTTGCCTCGCTTACTTTTGGGCAGACATGGCGCGTGTCGCCCAAGAAAAACTGAAGCAAGAATCCTCAAATACAGGATTTTACAGAGCAAAAATTCAAACGGCCCATTTCTTTTACCAAAGACTGCTACCAAGAACCCTGTCCCATAAAGCAAGTATTGAGTCTGGCCCTGCCAATTTGCTGGATATGAATGAAGATGATTTTGGTGAGAGCTAAACAAGAACTCATTATTTGTTAGGCTGATAGTGGCATCCGTGAAATCTGCCAATAAGCCCTAGTCACTCGGCCTATAAACTAGCGAAACGGATACACTCAAGGATTGTGTCGTTGCTACATAGCGGCAATTGAGCAAAGCCACAGAAGCTTAGGCTTACTAAACGACTGTAGTGAGCATCACCCGTGCTAGCATAGTTGTAGCATGGGTGGTAAATCAAACGGCGTCGACTAAGCATATTTCAGAAGTGATCACCAAATCATGCATCCGACATAGCATCTCCACAACCAATCCATAAGAGCAGATTCAAAAGCGACAGGTGTAGAATATACTCACTACCATTAAATTCGCGAAACCATTAACCTCTCTCAGCCTAGCCCTCTAACTGGTATCAAAATTAAAGCAAGCCTCAACGATCCCTAACCTTGCCCTTGAATATCAAGTTTTCTCAGAGTGTTTACAGGTCTAGTCCATGGCTGAAGAAATCTAGCCGCATCTCTCATTCTTGCTGACTTAATAGTGGAAATTGCATCCGTACTACTACGGAACTGCCCTTGCAAAAGCACATACCAATCTTTATGGTTACGCTTGAAATGAACAGTTACCGCATTGGATAGCTCCGGAAAACGTCGCTGCATTTTCTTTATCAATTCCGGTTTGTTAGCTGCATACCACTGGATTGTATAACGACTCTCAGCCGTAGATATAATCTTTTGCAAAGGAGTAACCTTTTTTACTGTTACTTTATCGCTTTTCTTTCTACCTGTGACAACAGAAATCATTTTTTGCAAAGATTTAACAGACCTAACCCAGGGATAAAGTCGGGAAATTAACCTGGAGTATGGGGGAAGTGCAAGAGCCTCTTGCGCCTCACGCTTACTATTGAATGTATCACCAACCAGCACATACCAGTCCGCATTTCTTTTGCTATAATGAATTATTCGAGCATTTTGTAACCCTGGATACCTAAGTTGAACTCGTTCAATGGACGATTTTTTGTTAGCAGCAGCCCACTGAATAGTGTAACTCCCCGGGGATGCATTAAGTGCTTTCTCTACATAAGATTGATCGTATTCTTCACTAAACTCTTTGTCTCCAATCTCTGAAAAAGCATTGTTATTCCTGCTGCTAGGTAATGGCTCTGGAGTTTCACGATACATCTCCTGATTATGACCGTAGCCAGAATATTTTGATTGCTGCATGTCGTAATCAGGCTTCTGCCGAGCAGATTCTGATCTAAATGCTTGGTTGTTATTATTTGAGTAAACCGGTCCTTGATTCAAGATAGATTTTGGTTTCGGTGGGAGAATTGATTGATTACCTGTCGATGCCATTGCGTACCTAAGATCATTATTGTATGTAGAAGTCTGCTGAGGCGGATGCTTATACTCTGCTCTAGAATCATCCTGAAAAGAGCTAAGTAAGCGGCCTTGGCCTTGTTGGCGTGACTGATGATCAGTGGTGTGATTTTCAGGGTAAACATAACTAACAGGAGTGGTCTGACCATTTGCACTTTTCGAATTATCAACAGGCGTTTCTACATATGGATAGCCATTAGAATAGCCACGCATAGATTGCTGCTGGCTAATATTAGGCGAAAACTGTTTCCCGTAGTTTAGATGCTGCTGAACGCTTCCATTATTAGAATATTGCCTATTCATAGACTCTGACTGGTTAAAGTTTGGTTTGTAGCCGCTGTTTAAACTGCTATTATACCTGCTGTCTACGCCTCTGTGGTTCATTATTATCTGCTGATTTGGAACAAACGACTCCCGCCCAGAAGTCATTGCGTTAGACTCATTTGCATAGTAACGGCCTGATGTGTTTTCGCGCATAGACATTGAATTTTCAGAGTCTGCAACACTTTCATAACCATCTTTATTAGGTCTCACTAGATCTAAGTGCTGGATGCTAGCAACTGATCGAGTCCACGGGTAGATCCGGCTCGCAAGAGCTGCTCTCTCACCCATCTTTAACGCAGCCATGGCGGCAATACGGCTAGGATAAGGACCGTCAAGTAATATGTACCACTGCCTACCAGACCTTTGATACTGAACTATAGTACTATCCTGAAGCACAGGGTACTGATTTTTTAGACGCTCCAAGGGGCTCCTGCTGTTTTCAGCCTGCCATTGAAGCACATAGCTTTCTGGTGGCGCGTTTAGCAACTCCAGCAATACAGCACTATCTGCAACAACAGGGTCAAAACCTAGCATTGACTGTTCTGATAAAGGCTGGCGCACCTCAGCAGATTCATAGGCTTGCTCTTCAGGTGCAGGTGCAGATGAATAGCCGTAAGGTTTTTCTACAAGCGTGTTATTATTAGCTTGTACGACGTATTCCATCGATTCTCTGTAGTCTATCCCTGCTTTAGAACGACATAACCTCTTGTTGCTATTATCATTGTTAGAGCGACAATCCCAAGCAGAACTGAACGACAACGGTTTTGGCGGCAAAAGCAAAGCCTCCACTGGACTTACAGCTGATCCTGCCGTTAGGGTAGTCGCGACACAAAGCCTGAGATGTTTATTCTTAAACGATGCACGACCGGACATGAGTCTAATCCTTTTGACCAATAGTTAAAACATTACTTCGATGATTGTTTAATTACAGACACTGTATTCATAAAATGCACATACTTGTACCTAGTAGTCAAGAATATTTAGATTAAAATACTTCACCCAACTCATCCATTAATCGCTAGTCATTGAAAACATTGATAATAATTTTTCCCCAATACTATGAATGAATATCACTTTTCAGATATTTTTATTTTTTTACAGCCTGTCTCGTAAATAGGCAAATCGCATTAATATAAACCACCATTCTAAAGAGTTACTGCCAACTGTGATTCTGCAAAACACCTAACAGAAATGTTCACCGGAAATTTTTTTCGTAGAGCACAGCGCTTCGATAGCAGTAACGCCTACCAGCACTACATTTTTATCTAGAGTTTCATCCTCTGCCAGCAAAGCGTTACACCAGTTAACATTGATGGTATGAACTAACTAACTTCATTGAGCCGACAAGTAACAGCTGAATTTAATGAGTGGCGGATTCAAATCTGAATTGCATCACTTCACTAGGTAGAAGAAAGGGCCAGCTGAAGGCAAGTACCTACCCTTTTCTCCGGCAAGAGATGAAGTGATGACAATAACCTACCAACAACTAGCTTACGAACAACGACGCCAGATTTCCGCACTAAAGAAAAGCGGTTGCAGCCAAAGGGAGATAGCGGAGATCATTGGCACCAGCCAGTCCACGGTGAGTCGTGAGTTGGCAAGGAATACTGGCGAACGTGGATATAGGTATAGGCAAGCACAAGGCCGAGCAGATAGGCGGCGTACAGAGTCGGCTCGGGCGAGTAGAAATGACGCCAAAAATGATGGCGGTGATTGCATCAAAGCTGCGTGTAGAGTGGAGCCCAGAGCAGATTTCAGGTTGGCTACTGAATGATCAGGAACGACTGATTATACCCGTCTCCTTTCAATCTGCTACGTTGCTGGCTGCGCTCGCTCACCCCGACCACCTACTACTCGTAGGCTCATGGGGCTTCCCTTACTTGCCGCCTAGTAGCAACTTGAAATCCTTTGGGTATAAATGAGAGCACCAATGGCTTGCTACGACAATATTTTCCAAAGAATACAGACCTCAAGAAGGTCGGTCAGATAGAGGTGAAGCGAGCATTGATGCGGCTTAATTCTCGGCCAAGAAAAGATTTGAATTTCAAACTGATAATGGGTGAACACAGGGCTGCGTTAGCAGCTTAAGCTGTGAGGCACTTGGAATTTGAATCCGCGAGTAATAGAAACCAACAACCTCCCACATTAATGAAAATGAATAACTTCCATTGACAGATAATCACTCCAAACTTTTTGATCATATGCAAACCAGACACGATACACTTAACACCAATCGTTCAGAAATATAAGCGACACTATGATAGATATACCCTCAATTATTAAAGATACTTTATTTCGGAAATTTTTTGCTCCACCCTTCGCGCATGCGCCCCAAAACAGCAAAAATAGACTTAAAGTCACGTCATAAGAAAGCATGTGATGTCGATGGCGTGACTTCATTTTTTATCAATTCAAAACCGTTAATGGAGTGACTATTATATAATTCTTCCAGAAAAGTCAGCAGCACTTATGGATCAATAGATATCGCTCATATTGGTTCTTGATTGCGCTATTATCATAACTAAAAAGAGTTGATGGAGACAATTGAAAATCTGAAAATACAGCTACACTGCCTTTCACCTTACAGCCAAAACATGAACCCAATTAAGCAACCATAAAAGACTGCAATTGAATATACTAGGAATAATAAATACTTAGAAACTGCAAATTAATTATTACAAAAAACAAGCAACTTCCTCGCCTAAATTTTACCGAAAATTTTCGCTTCATTATCTAGCATGATTAACAATAGTTCTAGGTATTGAAATCTCTATTTTGTTCTCACCTAGGCATATCAACATATATACTGCTCACAAAATTCTTAAACTATTAGTTGACCTAACGATTATCACCTTGTAGCATTCAGCCACAAGATCCTAATAAACTCTTACATTTATACTTTCTCAAAGCGTTTGAAGAAAACGTTAGACGTGCAGACTTTGCCTGCCTGTCACCAACTTCAAAAAATTCTGGATATATTGAAAGATAGGCAAACATGGTAACTATTTCATAAATTATGATAACTATCTAAGTTCATAATTATTTTTTAACTTCACAATAGGATATAATATAAAATGTTTTTATTGCAAAAAGCACGCTTATTTAGAAAATGCCTTTTATCTCCTCTTTTACCACTTGCTTTATCTGCAGCCTCAATACCTCTCAACTCTTACGGTTATCCTAAGAATGAGTCGCCACAACCAATAAGCACAGAGACAACATCTCCACAGCACCATGCGACCGCTACCGCGACAGAAATAGAAACAGAAACAGAAACAACAAACAGCAATGCAATACCGACAACAATAAAAACAACAAGTGATACTAACACAACACAAACAACATCAACATCACCTTATCGTGACAATCCTACCACTTTAGTAGCCATATCCGACAATGAGCACCATTACTTTCTAACAGCAGCAGAAATATTACAAGAGATAGAAACAACAAAGCCCAATGCAGCAGAAAATACAACGCTCTCAGTGAATCCCATAGTAATAGAAACAATAGCTGATCCTGATAGCAGTACCGGCGCCCCCACATGCCCACCAAGCTCTAATACCAACAAGAACCAAGCCGACAATCCACACACTTCGCCTCAGCTTCAAGAACCTGCTTTATCTGCAGCCTCAATACCTCTCAACTCTTACGGTTATTCTACGCATGAGTCGCCACAACCAATAAGCACAGATACAGAATCTCCACAGCACCATGCGACCGCGACAGAAACAAAAACAACAAACAGCAATGCAATACCGACAACAATAAAAACAACAAGTGACACTAACACAACACAAGCAACATCAATATCAGCTTATCGTGACAATCCTACCACTTTAGTAGCCATAGCCGACAATGAGAACCATTACTTTGTAACAGCAGCAGAAATATTACAAGAGATAGAAACAACAAAGCCCAAAGCAGCAGAAAACACAACGCACTCAGTGAATCCCATAGTAATAGAAACAATAGCTGATCCTGATAGCAGTACCGGCGCCCCCACATGCCCACCAAGCTCTAATACCAACAAGAACCAAGCCGACAATCCACACACTTCGCATCAGCTTCAAGAACCATTCTTCAGTAAGCTAACATCCAACTTAGAAGCACCAGGTGCCGATAGCGCGGCCACAACAGACGCAATAGTCTCAGGTAGCGACTTTGCAAAAAACAAATCAGCAGAAGATCTCTTAATACAACGCCTATACGCCTCTGCAAGACAAATAAAAACAACAGCGACTTCAAGTAGCAGCACTAACAAGGATCATACTCCACCTAACGACTATCCCTCTACGAAACCAAGCGAAACATTAGCAGACACAAAAACAACAGGTACAGGTACAGCAAGTGACAATAGCGCGCCTGCAACAAAAACAACAGTGGCTTCAGTAGATAGCAACACTAACGCCTCCATGCACCCATCAGACACTAATACCACCCAGAACAGCAACACCAACTCTAACACGTATCATACTCCACCTAACGACTACCCCTCTACGAAACCAAGCGCAACATTAGCAGACACAAAAACAACAGGAACAGGAACAGGAACAGGAACAGCAAGTGACAATAGCTTGCCTACAACAAAAGCAAAAGTGGTTTCTCATATCTCCGCCCGCCTCTCCCGTCTACGCCAAGCAAAAACTAAGACCACCAAAGATAACACCCACAAAGATAGCGCTCTTCCAATTAAAGACTGCTTCCTTAATAAAATAATTACAAGTCTATATGAGTATTTAGATATTTCAGAGACCTCTTACCGCCAGACTGGGTCAAAATCTACGTTAATATTAATGCCAGCACCAGATTCTTTTATTCCTGTTAAAGATCAACAGAATAAACAGGTGACACAAGCGAGCTCGCAACCTCAACCTCAGCTTGCCGCCATTCTATATCACGCTAAAGCAGCGTTTTCTACTGATAACTATGAGCAACTAGCTTGCCAGATTTATGGACTAGCTCAGATTTATTGCGACTCATACACCGCACATATAGAGAAAAGCAGCAAAAAATTTGACAAAGAAATAGAGCATAGTCGCATAATTATTGGAATAACAGCGATACTACTCATGAGAGCTAAGGCTGATGAACTTTCTTGTAGCGCTGACTATCAAACACCCCCCCCCACCGCCACCATGACCGACATCATGTTGAAATCAGCAAGATGGATAAAATACCCAACCTCTGCTCAAAACTATCTGTCAGCACTCTATAAAAATATTGTATTACAGGAAGAAGCACTTTATTCGATAAATAATACCACTGATGTTGCCTCATCCACTCACCAAAAAATAACTGAAATGCATATCACATGGAGCAGCCAAAAAACAACTGGAATGAATACCACATGTGACAAAACACGTTACCATTACACCTACAACAATACTGCCACCCCAGGGGTATGGAGCTCTATATCCAGACAAGGAATCTACAGCGATCAAGATGAACAAGAGGTGCAAGACCCCACTGATTCCTCTAGCCGAGATGACTCCTCTAATCTCGAAGACCCGTCTAATCTCGAAGACTCATCTAACCCCATAGACTCATCTAACCCCGAAGACCCAAACCCCGTAGACTCATCTAACCCCGAAGACCCAAACCCCAAAGACCAATCTGACCTAGACGACCCATCTAACCTAGACGACCCATCTGACCTAGACGACCCATCTGACCTAGACGACCTATCTGACCTAGACGACCCATCTGACCCCTATGACTCCCATGGCCTCGAAGGTTTCTATCAATCCCGTGACTTAGCAGAGCAATCTCGCACCGACACCCAAAATAGCGATCCTTGCTCAGCTGATATGATCGACCAACACCATAACTTAATTGATAGCTATAGCGCCACCCACCCAGCTGACCCAGCTGACCCAGCTGATTTTACCGACCAAGAAACTACACATAGACCTCCCAACCATTCTATCTTTGATTATTTACCATCACGTCGTTTTATAGTAATGGCGGTGGCAACCATACTACCCATTTCTGTAGCTATATACCTAGGGACTTTTCCTAATTGAGACTTTCTCATAAGCACCCGATGTAGCGGTATTATTTATCAAAATATGTGAGCCAGAGCAGCCAACAACCCAACACCTTCAAGGGTAATGTCAGTTGGCTGCCTTCCTCAGAAATCACACTAATTGAAGCTGCGACACATTGCTCGCTCTTGCTTACAATCAAACCAAAATAACCATAATCAGGACAATTTATACCCAAGATCATTAAATACACTTTATTTTGAAGATGTTTTTTTGCATTACTTACTCATGCTCAAAATTACTCTGAGTTCACAGCAAAAAACAGACTCGGAGTTACACTATAAGAAAATGCATGATGTCCGAAATTGCGACTGCATTAAGGCGGTATTGTTGAAGTCGAAAGATAGGCCTAAAGCTTTGAGAAACATTGAGTTCAGCATAAACCGATATCAGAATAACTACCGGCAAAAGAAAAAGCTGACTCCTGAAAATGCGACAATTTATGGGCTGATCGCTATTTCCGCGAACATTCGTAAAGGTACTAAGTTTTTGGTGCTCTATGGTGTGTCAAAACCATGTTATACAGGATAGGTACGTTAAAAATCAGTCCTAAGCACTAACACCAGTGTAATCAAACAAATAATTTGATGCTCAATGCCTTAGAAAGCTTCGTAATGGCTGACAAAATGTGGAAAGTTCAATTACCTTGACCAAAGTCGTTGGTTATACTGAGGCATCAAACTATACCCAAAGGATTTGGACTTGGTACGCGGCGACAAGTGTGCGAACACTGACAACAAAGCCACAATCTCTAAAGCTACGGATATATAGCTACTAATAGCTACTAGATGTTGAAAAACTTACCTAGCGACCACTCCTATTTGAGCATATCTTACCTAATCTCACACAAAAAAACTTCACTCCCTAAAATAAGCCAAAACTGAAGGAACAGTCGACCCTACGAAAAATCATCGTAATGCCACTCATAAAAAAGCCTGCATAAATGCAGGCTTTGAGTGCAATATTAACTACTAAATAGCAAGTAGCCAACGAAACAGCCAAGGAAAGGCTGATGGTAGGACGATTTACATCATTCCACCCATACCGCCCATACCACCCATACCACCCATACCGCCCATATCAGCAGATGTAGACTTACTCTCTTCTGGCTCATCCGCAATCATAGCTTCAGTAGTTATCATCATACTTGCAACAGATGCAGCGGCCTGCAATGCAGAGCGGGTTACTTTAGCTGGGTCTAATATACCCATTTCGATCATATCACCATATCCACCGGTAGCAGCGTTATAGCCAAAGCTACCTGTACCAGCTTTAACCTTGTTCACAACAACTGATCCTTCATCTCCAGAATTAGCGGCAATCTGACGAATAGGACCTTCCAAGGCACGCAGAATCAACTTCACTCCGGCCTCTTGCTCAGTGTTGGTAGCATCAACCTTGATAGCAGACATCGCACGTACTAAAGCAACACCACCACCAGCAACTACGCCTTCTTCAACAGCAGCGCGGGTTGCATGTAGTGCATCTTCCACACGAGCTTTTTTCTCTTTCATCTCTACTTCACTACCAGCACCAACCTTGATGACAGCGACTCCTCCAGCCAACTTAGCCACTCGCTCCTGAAGTTTTTCTTTATCATAATCAGAAGAAGAGAGTTCTATTTCAGCCCGAATCTGACTAACACGGCTAGAAATTTCAGTCTGGATGCCAGCACCACTTACAATAGTGGTATTCTCTTTAGATATCACAATACGCTTAGCAGAACCCAAGCCTTCCAGAGTAGCGCCCTCTAGGGACAAGCCAACCTCTTCAGAGATAACAGTACCACCCGTAAGAACAGCTATATCCTGCAGCATACCTTTGCGACGATCACCGAAGCCTGGTGCTTTAACTGCAGCCACCTTAACAATCCCGCGCATGCTATTAACAACCAAAGTCGCCAGTGCCTCACCCTCAATATCTTCAGCGATAATTAACAACGGCTTACTAGCCTTAGCAACAGATTCCAAAATTGGTAGCATATCTCGAACGTTAGATATTTTCTTGTCAACTAACAGAATATAAGGGCTTTCCAGATCAGCAGACAGTGTCTCTTGATTATTGATGAAATAAGGAGACAGATAACCACGGTCAAACTGCATACCTTCAACAACATCCAGTTCGTTTTCCAAACCAGTGCCTTCCTCAACGGTAATAACACCTTCCTTGCCTACTTTGTCCATTGCTTTAGCAATAATTTGACCTACCTGCTCATCAGCATTAGCAGAAATAGTGGCTACTTGAGCAATGGATTTACTGTCTTCACAAGGAGTAGCCATGGTGTGCAACTGCGCAACAACAGCAGTAACGGCCTTGTCAATACCGCGCTTCAAATCCATAGGATTCATGCCTGCAGCGACGTATTTCAGACCCTCATTAATAATTGCTTGCGCCAAAACAGTTGCTGTAGTAGTACCATCTCCAGCTTGATCATTAGCCTGGGAAGCCACTTCTTTAACTAACTGAGCACCCATATTCTGAAATTTGTCTTTAAGCTCAATCTCTTTAGCTACGGAGACTCCATCTTTAGTGATAATGGGGGCGCCATAAGACTTAGCTAAAAGAACATTGCGACCTTTAGGGCCCAATGTGGCCTTTACTGCGTCAGATAGTACGTTGACGCCTGATAGCATTAACTTGCGAGCTTCGTCGCCAGATTTAACTTGTTTTGCTGTCATGATGTGTGATCCTCTGATAATTTCAAATAGTTATAATCGAATTTTGAACCTGTGATCAGGCATCCAAAACTGCATATATGTCACTCTCAGACAGAATGATCAATTCCTCACCATCATTTGTTATAGTGTTAGAATCTGCGTACTTTCCAAAGATCACTTTGTCGCCAGCACTTACGCCTACACGACGTCTCTCACCGTTATCCAGATACTCACCATCACCCACAGCAACAACTACACCTTGATTCGGCTTTTCAGACGCAGAACCTGGCAGTAAGATACCACCTAACGTAGTGGTCTCTTCTTCTCCACGACGAACAATCACTCGATCACGCAACGGACGAATTTTCATCTATAATATCTCCAACTGTTTTATTAGATATACTGAATGATCAGCACATATTTAAATCAATAACCAGAATAAGCTTGCTCTTGGCGCATATTTGTTTGCTACTAAAAACAAACATATACTTTCCTATCAAAACCAATGAATTCCCGCTAGCCTATGCTGTCTTTGGTTTTACTTTACCAAAAGGACGCTATTTTCGGCTTACATCGATAGTTAGATCCGAGCCTCAGACTAAAACACAGTCTCTGAGAAGACAGAACAATCGAAGTACGATCAGATGATCATCTTAATATGGCTTGTTACACTTAATTTCAAGAGCAACCAAGCTTTTTTTTCATTTTCTTACATCATTCTGTGGCTGTAATCTTAGATCATCTTCGCCCTTAAACGCATGGTATCATTGACATGGGGGCTATACCGATTACCATAAAGGTACGAGATTGATAACGAATATTACCTTCAATGGGAACAAGCGCATCTATCCAGTTGTTAATTAGGCTGCTGAACTATGTCTACAAAATTACTAAATTCATGGTTCTTTTATTCGAAACACCATGTCTGTCATACCTAAACAAGCAAACTAAACCGTTTTTAAAACATATATACTCGTTACTATTGAAGGTGTGAGTAAGTGATAACCGAACTAAGTCCATGAATTTAGGAGTAGTACGTGATTTCGATGAGCCTGAGAAGTCAACAGCCTTACATTTTTAAGGGGAATGTATACGTGGTGCTTGCCAAAACCTGTGCCTTTGCAGATATAATGTGTAGCTGCCTGCCTATCTGGAAAGAGTAATTATGCCTTCATTTGATATCGTTTCTGACGTGGATATGCACGAGTTAACCAATGCAATTGACCAAGCCAATAGAGAGATTACTACTCGTTATGACTTCCGTGATGCCGACGCCAACTTTAGCAAAAGTAATACTGAGGTTCAGATGACGGCTGATACTGATTTTCAGCTAACCCAGATGCTGGAAATGCTGAAAACTAAAATGATCAAACGTAATATTGATATTAAATGCCTAGAAATAAAAGAGATGTACCCTTCTGGCAAGCAGGTTAAGCAAGAAATTGTTGTTCGCCAGGGGCTGGAGAAAGAGCAGGCTAAAAAAATCAGCAAAATGGTTAAAGACGCCAAGTTGAATGTTCAACCGGCTATCCAGGGCAATCAAGTACGAATAACAGGAAAAAAACGTGATGACTTGCAGGCTGCGATTGCCCTACTCAAAAAAGCTGATTTAGATATGCCTTTGCAATACAGTAATTTCAGAGACTAAGCTCCATGATTTATACCATTATTATAAAGGCTATTGGTAGACTACAAACGAGCGTAGCCCCAATCACCTACAACTAGTAGGTGATGGAGGTGAGTGAAAAGCCAATAATCACACACTTTAAAGTAAAATTGGTATAAAACAGTTACTTTCTGCCAAAAAATAGATTGAGCTTCTTGTGATTTAACTATGGAGTTGTTAGCTGAGTTTATTGAGGAGCAATGAAAAAACCTTGCCTGAAGCAGAGATTAACGTGGCTGCTTACCAATGGATTAGTAAATGAGCTATTGTGTGTGATTAGCACGATGAGTAAAGTGAAAAGATTACCTATCTTATTACGCAGCACAGCCTTACTTTGTGCTACGTTGTCTTTTACCAGCCAAGCTGAAATACACTTAACTGGTGAATTTGCGCAAGGTGGCTTAATTGTCGGTAAAACCCAAGCCAACAGCACAGTAATTCTAAATAACAAAAAACTGCCTGTATCAAGTAGAGGTGATTATGTTTTTGCTTTTTCCCGTGATGATAACAAACGGTATACGCTAACCGTAACCTCACCAAGCGGAAAGTTAGAGCAAAAAACGTTTACCCCGAAAAAGCGTAATTACAAAATCTCACGCTTGACAGGAATCAGTAAAAAAATAATGAATCCGAACAAAAAGGCACAGGCTCGTGCGGCACAAGACCGCGCTGCGATGAAAAAAGTGCGTAAAATATCAAGTAAGTTAACTGATTTTAGCCAGGGCTTTATTGCACCACGCAACTCGCGTATTACAGGTGTTTATGGCAGCCAACGCTTCTATAATGGCGTTGCTAAAAACCCTCATTACGGTGTTGACTACGCAGGACCTATCGGTGCTCCGGTAAAAGCACCAGCCTCGGGTGAAATAATACTATGGGTGCCTGATATGTTTTATTCAGGCGGCACTTTAGTAATCGATCATGGGCACGGTATTACCTCCAACTTTTTGCACTTAAGCGCCTCATTAGTAAAAGTAGGAGACTACGTTAAACAAGGACAGAATATTGCGAAAGTTGGTAACTCAGGCCGTGTTACCGGCCCGCACTTAGACTGGCGTATGAATTGGCACAAGGTTCGTTTCGATCCCAAATTGGCAATGAAAACACTGCCGTTTAAGTGAGATTTTGAAAATAACACCGCAGCATTAATGCCAATATTAAAATGATATATCTCTTTCATATATACAAAAAGCCTCAATAATGAGGCTTTTTGTGACTAGAGATTTAAGCAACTTTAGCGCTCTAATGAAACGCTTGCAATTTCGCCAAGGGTAATGGGTGTGTTTTTTCTTTTCCCTACTTATTCTTTTTTATTTACCTCAGCTATCGGTAGGATTGTGCATTCATTATCATGCCTATCACCTTGGCGAGCAACAAGATAAATAAGCAACAATGTTGGAACTCCCATCAAGGCGCTCAGACTAAAAAATATGGCATAACCATAGCTATCTACCAATACTCCAGAAAAGCCTGCTATAAACTTCGGAAATAGCGCCATCATGGAGCTAAAAAGTGCATACTGCGTTGCGGAATAGGCAACGTTAGTCAGGCGTGACAAATAAGCTATAAAAGCCGCCGATGCCATTCCTCCAGCAAGGCTATCTAACGTGACAACAACCGTAAGCCAAAATATGTCGTGACCAATAAGAGCCAGCCCTGCAAACAAAACATTTGTGAGGACAACCAGCACGCCAGATGTAAATAAAATTCGCATAACACCAAACCTCATCATTAAACCCCCAGCTATAGCCGCACCAGCTAGAGTCATAACGACGCCCACGATTTTTGTAATGCTAGCAACCTCTTGCTTAGTGTAACCAAGATCAAAATAAAACGGGTTTGCCATAATCCCCATCACAATATCACTAATACGGTAGGTGCTTATTAGTGCCAAAATCAGCACGGCATGCCAGCGATAACGTGTGATGAAGTCTGCAAATGGAGAAAAAACTGCTCCATAACTCCATAGAGCAAGCCATCTCAATGGAGTAGGAATACGGGGGTTTTTAGCAAGCCACTGTCGCGCTTTTATATTCGAGTCAGACTGAGGCTGAACTTGTGGCTCAGAAATAAGCAACGTTGTAACTATACCTATGCCCATAAAACAAGCCATGGTCAAGTAGGCAACCTGCCAAGGAAAAAACTCATATATTTTACTGTCTGGCGTACTAAACCAAGCTGCTATAGAAAGCACACCGGCAGTGGCAAGAACCATAGCAAGCCTATAGCCCACCATGTATGCTGCTGCAAAAGCAGCCTGCAACCTCTCCCCTCCAGACTCAATTCGATATGCATCTATAACAATATCTTGTGTTGCTGATGAAAAAGCTACAAGTACGGCAAAAATAGCCAAACTCCATAAATCTGTAGCTGGGTTGGTTAGCGCCATGCTTGCCAGCGATAGAGTAATGGCTATTTGCGAAACCAGCAACCATGCACGGCGTTTCCCTAATAACGTGCTAAGTAATGGTATAGGCATTCGGTCAACGAGTGGAGACCAGATCCACTTAAAACCATAAGCTAGCCCAACCCAACTAAAAAAACCAATGGTTGAGCGACTAATATCAGCCTCTCTAAGCCAGAATGACAAGCTTGAAAATACCAACATGATTGGCAGCCCTGCCGAAAAGCCAAGTAAAAACAAGATGAGTACGCGTTTATTACAGTACACAGTTAACATCAAGATTATCTCATTATTTTTGAATAGCATTTACACCTCTCATCTGGTTTTTACCTTATATATCCATTCCCTTGAGTGTAATTAGGCTGCGGGCTGCTCCCAACTACCTCTATCACTTCTATCCAGTACTACAAGGATCATATGGATTCGATCATTTATCACCTAACTCATACCATAAATAGGAACAGGTATAGGCTCAACGCAAATATTATCAAACCGTTACTTTAGGGTAGGCAGATATTTTACAGCAAATCTTAATGACAATCATTATCATTAAGGTTACCATAGTTTCTTTCTACTAACGCTTCGGTATGACTTTATGCTTTTAAGCTACATTGCGACTCCTCTGGCCACGCTGATAATTTATTTTTCTTCAATATATCCAGCAGGAGCCACACCGGCTAAAACAGAATCCTTCACAAGAATTGAAGAGCGAATTTGCCCGCAACAAACGTCGGTAAAAGAATCAATGCAAAGTGTCAACACAACGATAAACGACAATGAAGCATTAGATCATAACAAAAGAAAACTGCTCTCCAAATTTGAAATCGCCGGAACCTCGCTGGTAGTGTCTGCCATAATTATTCGCCTAATGTTATACACATACTCTCCTGCGTCTTCTACCCTAGAGACAGTCGCTGCATTTACGGCAATTTTTGGTAGCGTTGTGGGAGGCGCAATGAAAGGCTGCTTAGGTGCTCAGCGGGTAAGTGAGCTAAAAGAGTGGATTAAGTATTGTTGGCGCTGCTCAAAACCTTCACATGTAGATTTTTTCAAAAAACTATTGGGGACTCGGCATGGGAAAAAAGAAATAATCCAAAGATCATCATTAGCATTCTTTGGTGTATGGGTTACAGTATCTTCGGGGATGGATGGCATAAGAATTATCAATCAAGCAATGCTCGATTATGGAACTGTATCTGGTGTTTTTTTAGGGATTCCTGAAATATTTACCATTGCATTTACCGCAGTAGAGGCAGGATATCTTTTTGCCAGAAATCCAGAATCACCTTCCGCCAAAGAAGACCACAATGGCCTGGCAAACGTTATAAGTAATACTACCTCAGCTATCGAATCTAAAAATATTGACGTCATACCAAATTCTAATATCAGCCCAGCAAGAGTATCAACTCCTCCATCATCAATCGCCAGCAATAGTGCAGTTAACGTCAGTATCGTTGAAGATGTGACCATTATAGAAAGCAGGCTAAAGAAAAACAGTAATAACATGGGAGCTGTATATAAAGTTGCAGTACAAAATAACAAGGGCGAAAAAGGGGTTGCTCTTTTGTTCGCTGCTACTTCATCTTATTTTTTGATTTCTATAGAACAATTAACAGCCCTGTATAATCATGATCCAGCCAACTTATGGATAAGTCATATTGTGAATATGGTAGGCATGGGAGGTCACCTTATTGCAAATTTCTTCATGGAATATACTAACCTTTTACAGGCTATAAGAAGCCTAAAAAGCCAGCTCCCACGAGTATCATGTAAAGGTAAGCGCAAGAATAATAAAGAAGTTAAAGTTGAAGAGGGCATTGTTACTGTTAGCGGTAATCTTGATCAAGTGTATCTTTCCTGTGACTCAGCTAATGCAAAAAAGATAATACAAAACACCAAGAAGTCAGAATCTGATTTAAAAAAAGAGCCTAGCAATTATGTTAGTTATATTAGCAACGTTGGAGTAGTTATTGTTATGGGTGGTTTTGCTTGGTCAGAAGGGTACTATCAGTGGTCTTTGAGTAACACCGTGAAGGATTGCCTTATGTCTGTGGCTGAAGTTTGTGCTAATAATGGCGATGTTATGAGCGCAAACTTAACAGATGCCAACACAGCATGGAGTTTAATGCAGAGCTCAACAGAAGGATTAATTACTACAACTGCTGAAGCCTTACGTCTAGCAGAGGTATGTCCTCCGGCTGAAAATATTTGCAGCGCCAGTCAGCAAGCATTCTATGAGTACGCTAGAGTCTCAGCCGTTGGTAATAAAATCTTTACTTGGACCACAGCATTAAAAGCCTTCATTTTTATACAGGAGAAGGATACTGTTAAGCACTTTTTAAGAAGAGCAAAAGCCACTCTAAGCCATCCATTTAAAAGTTTATGGCATAGATGTTGTCGTCAAGAGTCCTATGAAGTAGCGGAAGGCTAACCTTTTATGCTAATGGCCGATGGGGACGGAGACCAACAATCGCCCCCCATGCGTCTTGGGCAGCAGGTGATTTGGGAGTGGAAGCACTACAACTTACGAAGCAACGAGTGTATTTTTACTCCTTCATGATTTTATAGTCAAAACATTTGGATGCCAGCCAGATAAGAATTAGTACAGGGCTACCTAATAAAGCAGTCATAATAAAGAAGTTATGGTAGCCAACGCTATCCACCACAACTCCGGAAAAACCAGCAATAAACTTAGGCAGCAATAGCATCATAGAACTGAACAAAGCATACTGTGTTGCCGAGTAGTTAATATTCGTCAAACTTGATAACCAAGCAATAAATGCTGATGTAGCAATACCCGCAGATAGATTATCAGCAGAAATAGTCACCGTTAGCCAAAGAAGATCATGACCGGCATAAGTCATAACAACAAACAACAGGTTGGTGAGAGAAGACAACAAAGCACCAACAAAAAGCATAGGCATAACACCAAACCTCATCGTCAACAAACCGCCCACCCCTGCACCAACCAGAGTCATAATTACACCATATATTTTTGATATTGCAGCGACCTCCTGCTTGGTAAAGCCTAAATCAACGTAAAAAGGATTTGCCATTATGCCCAAAACAATATCAGAAATACGATATGTGCTTATTAATGCGAGAAGAAGCAAGGCTTTCCAGCGATAGCGAATAATAAAATCAGCAAAAGGACATACGATAGAGGCATAACACCATCCAACTATCTTAACTATTAGTGCTGGAAGGTGAGCATTTTCCGTCATCCAGGTAGCAACTCTTTGTTCCAGTGCGGCAGGTTTGGCGTTAACAGGAGGCTCTGTAATAATTAGAGTGGTAATTATGCCTACCACCATTAACGCCGCCATACAAAGGTAAGCGGTCATCCATGCATGGAAAATATAACCTTCCACGTTACCGGCAGCAAAGCTTGCAATGGCAAGAGTTCCAGCCCCAGCCATGATCATCGCAATGCGATAACCTATCATATAGGTTGCAGCCAGAGCGGCCTGAAGCTCTATCTCTGCAGCATCAATGCGGTAGGCATCAATAACAATATCTTGGGTTGCAGAACAAAAAGCTACAACAAGAGCAAACACCACCATCTTCTCTAGATTAAGAGATGGGTCAGTAAAAGCCATGCCGACAAGTCCTGCCGCAATACCTACCTGACTAACAATCAACCACGAGCGTCGTCTACCTAGCAAGGGTTTTAAATAAGGTATTGATAGTCTGTCGACCAGCGGTGACCAAATCCACTTAACACTGTATGCAAGCCCTATCCAGCTAAAAAAGCCAATGGTTGCTCTGCTTACTTCAGCTTCTCTTAACCAGAAAGATAAGCTTGAAAATAGAAGCATTAAGGGCAAGCCTGCGGAGAAGCCAAGGAAGCATAAGATAATGGCTTTAGGGTGCCGGTAAATCTGTGCAGACTGCCACCAAGTGACGGTTTGCTTTATAGGCGTTAGCATATATATACAGTTTCTAGCATTTGTTGTTGACCCAGCCAGCATTGCTAGTGCGAGCAATGCGAACCAGAGGTGTTAGCCAGTTCCAGTGTTATTTTATTTCGCCATTTTTCTCTAGCCTGCTCATCAGGCAGTTTACTCAAGGTATCCCGACAAATATAAACCATAGATTGAAGAATGCTGTCTGCTGGATAGCTAAGGTTTTCAAGCTGCCGAATAACCTCCACAGCCAATGCTATCTCTTCTGGTGCATTGTCCATTATTATCATTTCCCATTCCAACAGTAGATTTTAAGGTCTATTTTTTCTGTAGCCAATATTACGCCCTCATTTTCCAAACGCATCTTTTGTTCTTGATGCCTTGGCGTGTTTTTCGAAACTGAAATTTTGCCTTTGTGGTTTACGACCCTATGCCAAGGTAGCTCTGTGCCTGCTGGCAACTGCTTTAATATATTTCCGACAGTGCGTGCAGCTTTTGGGGCATCAGCCATTTCCGCAAGTTTTCCATAAGTAATAACTTTACCCTCAGGAATCTGACTGAGAATGTACCATACTCGCTTGGGATCAACCATGGAAGACAAACCAGTACTCCAATCAGTAAAAAAAAGTGGTATTATTCACCCGCTGCATTCAAAAATATAAGGTACTAGCTACGCTTTCTTGGTCTGAGCAAGTTGTCATTAAACTTCGTAAGTAATTATGCTCTTTGTCATCTATACACGTATCTTTTGAAATTGCTACTTAGTTGTCAACACTATACAGCCACAGTCGTTTAGTAGGTATAATATTCTATCCCTCCTCTCATTTGTCTCTTCGTAGCAACTCCAAATCCTTTAGTTATATACCCATTCCCCTAAACTATTACGGGGTGCTCACTACTCTCACTTACTCTAAATAACCTAGTATTCGTGGGCTTATGGTGCTTAGCTCGTTTGTCGCCTACCCATACTTTTCATGGTAACAGTTGTAAGTCTTTCATCATACGTGGTGACAATAATATCTTGCGAATTTAAATTCCAAGTAATGCGCCTATCCGGCAACTTATCTAAAGGCTATAATTGCCTGTATCACTTTTAATGGAAATCATCACAGAAAAAACCTTACAACACCACACATAAACGACATTAGCGCTCTAGTAGAGCACAAACACATAATGATACCTCAGCATAACTCAACAAAGACGATTATATTCTGGTAAAATATCGGCATGCAACAATCCTTCACAACACAGCCCAAACTCTTCGTTTCAGCCCGCGACCTAAATCATCCAGCTCTTCGTGGTCTGGATGATACAAAAGCGCTGCTGAAATGGTCAGGGATTGAGAAGTTATTATCTTCAATCTACGCCTCTAACACCAGTCGCCCCAGCTATCCTCTGCTGACCTTGTTTCGAGCCTTATTGCTTGGAACATGGTATCGCTTATCCGATGTACAGTTGGCTACGTGCTTGTATACACCCGTCGCCTTTCAAGTTGCTACGTTGTTGGCTCCGTTCGCTCCCCCCGATCACATACTACTCATAGGCTCACGGAGCTTCGCTTACTTGCTGCCTAGTAGCAATTTGAAACGCTTTGGGTATAGAGATCTTCTGTTTTGTAAATTTTGTCACCTTGAACTTGGTGGAGCAGTTCCTGCAGCCTCCATACTTGGGACGCTTTCGAACACGACTTGTCGAACACCGTCTGTGGGATCAATTACTGACAGAGATTAATCATCAGCTTGAAGCCAAAAACATCATAATGAGCGAAGGTCGCATTAACATCATTGATGCTACACCGATAGAGGCAGCGCGATCAGGTTCGGGCCACGACAAAAGCGGAAAACCGACAAAAGATCCTAAGGAAGCAAAAAATGAATCATGATTTACCGATATTATGTCAAAGAATAAAGTTACTGCTGTTATTTTTGATGATGGGATTAAGCGCTTATATTGAAGAGGTTGGCGCATCTCCTACCTCGGTAATTATCGAAATACATAATATTAGCAGTCTGAAAAGTCATATCTCTCCTAACACTCTTATTCTTTTTGATATCGATAACACCCTCATTGAACCTGTTCAAACGCTAGCTTCAGATCAGTGGTTTTGCTGGCGAATCGAACATTACGAAAGTCTAGGCAACAAGCACCCTGAAGCCTTAGACATGGCTCTGATGGAGTGGTCTGCAGCAGTCAACATGACCAAAGTCAAAGAAGTAGAACCATCCGCCCATGAGTTAATAGAATATCTACAAAGTAACAATTATATAGTTATGGGTCTGACGACGCGGTCTCCCTCTCTTAGCACTGCCACTATCAAACAATTAAAATCTGTCCAGATACAGCTGCTCCAGACCGCTCCTAGCAAAGAAGAAGTGATTTTCTTGAATCCTCGCGAGGTCATTTATAAAAATGGCATTTTATTTACCGCTGGAACCAATAAAGGTAATGCTTTACTTAACCTCTTCACACTCATTAACCAAAAACTTCCTGAGAAAGTGCTTTTCATCAATGACAAAAAATCACATTTAAAACAAGTACAACAAGCTTGCGAAGACAACAACATCTCATTTATAGGGTTGCGCTATGACTACCTTGATAGAAAGGTACAAGAATTCTCACAAGATATTGCTGAATACCAATTACAGCACTTCTCGAAATTGTTGTCAGATGACGAGACCAGAAAAGCCATTGATGAACTTGCAGCCAAACCCTTGTGACCTGAGATCCACCCGAAAGATTTCTTTTTTTAGCTTACCCGGTGTATTTAATCGTATTTTGTGGCCAGCTGGGGGACTGGTAACCACTCTAAACTGCAGAGCTGCATCACCTTGTTGTATTCAGCAAACGTCAAGCTCTTTGTATTGTTTGATGTTACATGGGATTTGTTGTTTTCAGTGTTGTTTCCAGATTTCACTTTAAGATTGCTTTTCTTTCCTTTGCTGACATCCTGACGCTCCTTGCTTTTATTGCTAAAAAGTGCTACTTAATCTTGCTTTTGTAGTGGCTTGATCGTGCTAAGAGCTAGCTGTGGTGTTGATTTTATTTTCTCCGCTAACCTTCTTATTCTCTTGGGCGTTAAACATGGACTTGCCGAATACATAGGTTGTTTTTGATTTTGCAGTGTTACTTTGTGGCTTGGAGACCGACCTGCTGCTGATTTTTCTTTCTGAGACAACACTCTGATGCTTATGAACATTATGATGATCGTTATTCTTATTAATGGCCGTTATATAATTTTTGGATTTTGCCCATGAGATAATACTTGTCTGAAAAAATTCAGCTAAAATCTTTACCTTTCCTGATTCTTTACCTGTTTGTGTTGATACTTTTGTTGATTTTAAGCCTTTAGGTGGCAGTACATTGCTACTTATTTTCATATCCGTACCCATTTTCTTTTCCATTGTTTAATACTTATATCATCTGCCATTAATGATGTGAAGCTTTTCCTTGGCCTGAATAACAAACGACACACTTGGAATAGATTTGAGAACCTGATACTCATAGGCTTATAATACTCACACAACGAACTAAGTGACCACATGAAAAGACCTTACAAGCAGCTTGCTCTATCTTAATAATGTCAGCCCCCATTCCTCCATAAACTAGTTTTTCCAGCACTCAGAATTGGTGATTATATACCAGTTACCATTGAAGGTTAGGGTGGATAACAAACGAGTGAAGCCATATGAGTCAAGGATAAACAAGCTTACATCATCAAACACCTCACATCTACAAGAGGCATGAGTATATTATCCAAGATAATTTAAAATGTAGGTTCAGCATCTCAAATATTCAATGGTCACTGGTATAGAAATCGGCCGACAAATGCTCAATCCCAATCCTCTATTTTTTTCAATAAATTTATCGCACTACTGAGCGGTTTTACATAAATAGGGTAAAAATAATGTGCAGCTTCACCCGCCTCTTGCTGCCCTAACTCTTCATGTGCTTGGCCTGTGTAAATAAAGCCTTTTTTCTTAGCGTAGTAATCGGCAATTGAATAGGGTGCTTCGGAAGAGTTTTTATCATCATCCTGCGGATCAAACTCAAAGGCGGACAAAGCGATACCACTTTTACCTTTTTCGCTGGCTATTGTTTCAGCTAGGTCTAGCAGCTTGCCCCCCAGTCCGGTTTTAGGGTCTGAGACCAGTGTTTCAACCCATAGGCAGTCATCAATTAGTTTTTCCATATCCACGACAGTGGATGGGTCAACTGATTGCTCTGCTTTCTCGGTAGACTTGTAAATAGGTGGATGATCGTTGGTTAGCAGAATAGCAAAACGCGCTTCGTCTTCCTCTTTTCCATTGCTGGCAACAAATACCTCTCCTGACGAGTTGTGAAATTTGATGGATTCAAGTATATCTTGGCCAGCTTTATTAGCTCTCATGGACATAGATGCGATAACCTTTTCGGCTTGCTGTTGATTGGCTTTAAAAATCCATGGGGTATCTAGTATTGGTGACTTGGGAAGGGTTACCGTTCTGTTCAAAATAGGTTGGCTTGGTATCACATACTTAGCGGTAAAGCGAGTGTAGAGTGATGCAGCTCTTTTCGCTAGATGAACCAAGGATCCGACAAACTTGGCATTACCCTCTTTTTTTGAAAGAGGTCCGCTACGTGCCTGTGCTTTATTTGATTCAATAATTCTCATGATCAAGTCTCTTTCTCGCATTATACCCCGATACCATTGAAGTGGTAGGCGCAAGCTCAGACAACAACGCAACAGTGTGAAGCTTGGTTGGGCGCGTAACCAAGTGCGCCCCAAGCTCTGCGCTTAAGAGGCAGCATCAACGGCTATTTTATTGCACTGAGCACTGAAAGAGCTTAGGTCATCAGGGAATTGGATGTCTTTCGCTAATTCAAGCACCAGAGTTCTTATTTTCTCAGTGTTTATTTCTACCGCCTATTTTTACCTTTAAATGGTATCAGGAGTTGAAGATTGTACGGTTAGATTTACAGAATCGATGGGGCATTCAGTTTTGTTGGTTAAATAGCGCTCTATTCCATTCCACTTGAAGGTGTGAGGTTGCCCCAACTGCCTTACTTCTAGGCTCATGGGGCTTTGTTCCTTTTACACATTAAGTGGTAACTGGTAGGTTGCTATACAAAATAGAATTTGTATAGCTATTTTTTGCCACCATCTGCTATGGGTGCTATTTTTGGTTTTTGTATTTTAGATTGATAAAAGTTAGCAATTTGTGGAGTGGTTATTCTAAGTGTTTTCACAGCATCAGCACCAAAATCTTTTATATCACTATCAATACCACAGGGTGTACCGTAACAATTTAGGTCTGGGCTTGAGAATTTGTAAATTGTGTTTTCAGTGGAGAATACCTCTTCATAAGCCATTATTGTTGTAAAAACGCCATCTACGCCATAGCCAACAGAGTATGGAAAAGTTCCGCCTTTAGGCATTGCACGACGGGAGTGAGTAAGCCCCATGTTATGACCCAGTTCATGAGCCATCGTGTGATCACCGCAGGGTGCTGTCATACTTATGTGGGAGTACATAAATCCTTTATGATTTACCATCACCCCCTCTTTGTATAGACCACCGACCTAGGCTAGACCGCAGCTTTTATCGTCACCGTAGGGACGCAATATCGCCACCATGTCGGCACCATGTTGTTTTCTTACGGCATTAATGCCAGCAAATGCACCACGATTAGAAGTCATTCTCTCTAGAACAGTCTTTGAAGAATCGAAATCATTGACATCTACCATTTGATTGTGCACTTGCCGTATCTGAAGTTGAAGACCGCTATCAATATAGATTTTATTGGTAACTGCTACGTGGTGATCAATGAGGGTCTGAATATTGCCATTAGCTTTTTCTTGCGCAGCTGGTGAATATAGAAATAAGACGTCAATAGTCGTTATGTCTTATATATCAGTAACCGAATCTGCTGATAATGTCATTGTTGTCAGAAATATAGATGGAAGTAGGTGTTTTATTGCTTTAAAAGATATTGGTAACGAGTAAGTCATAGTAGTGTTCTATTCTTATTATTTAGTTACATTAAAGAGTATTTGGGATGAGAGCATCTGTCTCACTTGTTTCTAGTGAGCTGCGAGTCGGCACTTTGTATAAAAAACCTTTGCCTGCAAAAGTTTGGAAAGAATAGCTACCATCCGGGGTGGTTATTATTGCATAAACACTGTCTTTTCCTGCGGTGATTACAATGCTTGATGAATCAACATCTGTTAAGAAGCCTGAACTTATTTTTGAAGCACCATTCTTGTAAGTATTATCTATAACAACAGTGTGAATTGAAAAATTAGGCATAGTGATAACCATCGTACTTTCTGGCTTTAGCGAAAGGACGCTTTCAGTACTGAGAGTTATAGCAATTTTTTAGGTAACGGCAGGGTGAAGGTCATATTCTTGAATATCGTGACTGTCTTAGATTTGCATAATAGCATCATGTTCAGGAGTCTTCGCGCGTAAAGAAGATATATTAGTATTGCTGTTAGGGTTAATAGGCTTCTGGTCAGTTATCGGCCTCCCCTTGCCATTAATCGCTAATTGTCGTTTATCTTTTAATTCTTCCGCCTTGGTCAGCGTCTTTGCAGGCTCAGAATTAGTGGTTGCATTATAAATCAGAAGGCTTGCTGTACAGCCACCAATGATGAACAATGTTATAATTATTTTTTGTTTCATGATGTCTCCTTTCATCCAAATATTACCTCGTTCCCATGAGTTTATTTTTTATAGTGCAACAATGGTGCAGATAGAGGTATTTATATTTATACCCATTACCCTTGAAGGTGTAAGATTGTTGGCTGCTCTCGCTCACTGGGTCATATATTGCTCTTAGGCTCATGGGAGCGTTTGTTTGTCGGCTATCTCCACCTTCCATGGTAACTGGTATAGATATGCTATTCATATTGGAATCTGCAGGATAATAAATGCAATCAATACAGGACATTAATTGGCACTCTTGGCAAACCAAATATTCTGCAACGCTAACTTTTATAGTAAAAGATGGTCAGATCTTGCTGATCCGTAAAAAACGCGGATTGGGGGCAGGCAAAATTAGTGGGCCTGGTGGCAAGCTTGAGCTGGGAGAAACTTTACTGGAGTGCGCCGTCCGGGAAGTGCAGGAAGAACTTTGCATTACACCGTTAGACCCTGAATTTGGCGGGGAAAACTTATTTCAGTTTATCGATGGTAGCTCCCTTCACGTTCACGCTTACGTGGCATATGATTTTGAAGGTGTACCGACAGAAACCAATGAGGCTAGCCCGTTATGGTTCTCTCTGACAACTATTCCATACCCAGATATGTGGGAAGACGATAGGGTATGGCTGCCGGAACTGTTGAAGGGGCAGAAGTTCCGAGGACTCTATCTTTTTGATGGTGATAGCATGTTAGATTATGAGTTGGAATTACGTTGATTGTCGTAAGAAATTAAGTATACCTAAGTCAAGTATGAATAAGAAGTATTGATGGTGCTCCCGGAAGGTAGGCGCGCCAATCATTTTTTATGTTTTCCATATATATCCGTTACCATAGAAGGAGATAAGCTACTACTACTTTCGCCCACCCCAAACATCTACTACTCACAGGCTTATGGTACAGCTTCATTAAAAGCGGCTATAATTCGTCTTCACTAAGCTTTACCTTGATTACTTAGGCTGGTAGATGCGTACGTTGTTTCTGATATATTTCTTTCTTTTGACCAAGGTTTTGGCTTCTAGGACTTATTATGAACTTATGCAACAAAAATATTGTAATTACAGGAGCTGCACAAGGGCTTGGCCAAGCTATGGCTATTAACCTTGCTCAGAGAGGTGTAAATATAGCCCTGATTGACCTAAACAAAGATAAGCTGGAGACCACAGTCTCGCTTTGCCATAAAATGGGGACTAAGGTTATTGCTATAGCTGCTGACGTGTCAAATGAATCACAAGTAGAAAATGCTATTAATAACATCTGTGAAACTCTTGGCCCATTACACGGACTTATTAATAATGCTGGCATTCTTAAGGACGGATTGCTGGTAAAAACCAGCAAAGGTAAAGTTGTCGGCAAGCTCTCTCTTGATCAATGGCAATCTGTCATTAATATAAACTTAACCGGTGTTTTCCTTTGTGGCCGAGAAGTTGCTTCCCATATGATCGAAGCCGAGTCCAGAGGAGTTATTATCAATATCGCTAGCATTTCAAGAGTCGGCAATTTCGGTCAAAGCAATTATGCCGCAGCTAAAGCTGGAGTGGTAGCCTTGACTACTACCTGGGCCAAAGAGCTTTCTCGCCACAGTATTCGCTGTGCAGCAATTGCTCCGGGCATGATTGAGACAGAGATGACTACAACCATGAAACCAGAAGCAAAAGCCAAGATTAATTCCGGCATTCCTCTTGGCCACATGGGGTTGCCAGAACATATTGCCCAAACAGCGGCCTTCATTTTTGAAAATGATTATATTAATGGGCGTGTTATTGAAGTGGATGGAGGGCTAAGATTATAAGTTATAATCCAATGAGACCTCAACATAACTCAACAAAGACTATCATACGCTGGTAAAATATCGACATGCAAAAATTCTTCACAATACAGACCAAGCTCTTCGTTTCAGCCAACACCTAAATAATCCAACTCTTCGTAGGCTGGATGATACGGAGGCGCTATTGAAATAGTCAGCACTTGAAAAGTTACTATACTCAATCTACACCTCTAACACCGGTCTCTTCAGCAGCTATCTTCTGCCGACCTTGTTTCGAGCCTTATTCCTTGGAACATGGTATCGCTTATCCGGTGTGTAGTTGGCTCAGTGCTTGTATAGAGATCTTCTGTTTCGCAAGTATGCTCGTTTCTATTGAAAGTGTGATCAGGAAACAAATGATAGAAGTCACTTAGGCTTATGAGTTGTAGACGACTGTGGTAAGTGAGAGAACACCTTCAAAAGGAGCGAGTATAGTTCTTGATGGTGCTGGCTACCATAGTGCAAAGGAGTTGATCGAGACAGCTGGAACGTTGAAGATGAAAATAAAACTACATTCTCTTCCTCCTTACAGCCCAAATCTAAACCCCAACGAGCAATTATGGAAGGTTATGAATGCTCATGCACAGAATAATGAATAGTTTGTAACTACGAGTAAAACAGAGGTTGCCATGAGAGCCGCGTTCATGGCTGCCCATAACAGTCGTCAGGTGGCGGTGCTTGTACCCACCACGCTGTTGGCACAACAACATTTCGAGAGTTTCAGAGATAGCTTCGCAGAGTGGCCGGTCAAGGTGGAAGTGATCTCCCGCTTCAAATCCCCCAAACATAATAATATTTCCATAAAAAAGCCACCTCGTTTAATTGAGGAGGCAGATTATCTTAGTCACTTACAATGAAAACTACACCAGTAGTATTCAATATACCACGACCAAATAAGGCAGATACAGTGTAGTAACATGATTTTCCTTGGTCAAATTCCATACTCACTTGTGGGTCATTAGATATCAAACATGCAACAGCTTGCTTAGGTAGAACAACACCCAACAACTTAGGCAAAGAGGTCTTGTTTAATCTATTAGCAACGACCATCTTAAAGCCATTGATCTTATCAAGAACCTTGAAGCGGTCTAGGTAACTACTAACACTAAGCTCGGTCAGAAACACAACATCATCAGAGCCGCTCAAAATTTCATTCTGGTCACGAGTTAAACGAGCGGCACCAAGTGCCTCATAAATAAGATTACCTTTGTCCTCACTACTAGTAGCAGCAGTGAAACCAGCTATAGTAAGTGTCTGAGCAGCAATCTGACCTAGTTGAGGAATAGAAGCAGGTAGATCAACACAAATAGTACTAGCAAGCTTATCATCATAAATACAAGAGATTGCGTCAGACATTTGTTTAACCATTTTATCAGTTATAGCATTCTTAGCAGTCTGGCAGTCTTTGGTGTTAATGTTTTGCCTAGTACATACAACGTCGTCGTCCAACTTGATATTAACACTATCAGATGTTGAACCAGTGAATTCTGCATCCTGTCCACGGGAATGAGCTTGTACAACGGTGCTGTCTTGTAGCTCAGTTACGATAAATGGCATCTCCTTAACGCCTTTATCAGCGACGATAGAATAAACACAATCTTCAAATCTTTCAGCTGTTCAAAACTGATATAGAAAATTTTTAAACCGTAGTTAAATAGTCGTCAGAATACACGGCACCAATCATACGTTACAGACACGCTACACAGATTAAAAGTTGCCTGCCACATTATTTCAGGCCTATAACCACCGGGTTTACTGCTACGCAGCAGCAAGCTAGCCTAACAACTCCAAATAATTTGGGTATAGATGGAATTTAACGTTGTCACTTTATGTAGTTCATGTTAACGTACTATTCTAATGCTCAAGTAGGCTACTTTTAAACAAGCTTCTGAATCAGATACGAAATTATGATCTGTTCGTAAGCATATGTGAAAGTACAATAATATAGAAATATTTCTATTACAGAGAGCTCATTGCAAAAACATCAGTTTGATTACATCAGATAAATAAGCACAAGCAAAATGGAGGTGGTACATAAAACACATTAAACGACAGTACACTTACAAATACCTATAGGCATAGAACCGGTCTATCAGTGGGTTTGACGGTAAGCCCGATGCCATCTATTTTCCGCAGCCATTATATAAGCTATGAATATTGATACAAAAACCCCCAAGAGGAATAATGGTGCATCGCTTCCTAACGAAAAACGTAACTCTTAAGCCTTATAAAGACAAAGTCAAAGAACCTGGTATTGAAAATTATTTAAAGAATCTTAGCCTATTATAAGCATAGATAGTGTCAACTAGACGGCCTTGCCACCAAAACATAGCCCACATAGTCATCCATAATACAAGGAGAAAAGAAAGTGAATATTTATTCAAGCGAAAAGAATACTCTTAGCCACGTAATATCTCTCATTGGACCGTGAATTTAACGTAACCCCCTGCCAGACTATTCGTCCAGAATGGCATAGATACTGGTGGTTGTTTGCCTAAAAATGGAACTAATCAGACTTAGTATCAAATCAATCTTCGATGGAGAAAATCTTTAAACCTTCATGATCCAGTTGCGTTTTCATCTGGCAAGCACACGTCACTTATTTCGGTAATATAATAGTATGATAAAAAATACTTTATTGTTTGTTGTGATACTTGCAATACCTGTAAGTGGTTCAGGTATGCCTTCTTTGGTCAGCATAGCTGAACAGTTTGCTGAACTTGAAATAGAGGAACAGGATAGTGCATGCTCTCAACTGCTAAATTTTATTTACTATAATACGCTCTTCTGCCTTGACAAGCAGGATCCTTGTGATCTTTCAACAACGTGTAGTAATTTAGACATGCTTATTACTAACAATAAAGCTATGCCTAAAACTTGGTTATTACAACCTTCTCACCAAAATGAAAATCAATTTAAAAAAAACATAAAGGCAATAGATGATCAGGAACTCAGAGCTTGGCTGAGTCAGTTTGAAAGCGACAAACAGGTGACTGACAAGCTTTTCAGCCTTCAAGATCACGAATACTTCCACTATATTTTGTTTTACTCAGTAATTGAACTAATGTCTCATGCTTCTATTGAGAGCGATGGCATGCCACGCTCTTTCATTGAGAAAGACACAACAAAATTATCGCCATGGGAAAACATTATTCAGGAAAAAATAACAAAACTTATACTCAATGAACGGCCATACACTGTTCATGAATACTCAGACACCTCCAGAGCAAAAGTAACAGCACGGGAAGAAAATACAGGGTTAGAGTCATTACCAGGCAAACATCATCTACATGATGTTAATAAAACTAGCACTAGCCTCTCAAATATTTCTACTTTATTATATTACTCCAAAGGTAAAAAAAAACTTAAATTGTAAAATTTACCGCGATGGTGAATTAATTGCATGTCGCCATCTTAGTATGTGGTGGCTAAATTTAGATAAATTCAAATATATAGATCCTGATTCTAAGGAATGGATTAAAGAATGCCAATGCATCCCCAATGATTCAACGTTAAACCAAGATTTTTATCTTAACGGATGCCCGTCTGAAGGTATTTATTTAGAAATAAATCAATTCAACGAAGCCATTTACAATATAGCAAAAATGCTTATCGAAGGGCAAGAAAAAAGATACTATCTTAGCACTGTAACGCATGCTATGGGCTTACGCATTGCAAAGAACAAAGATAACATTGTTATTTATTATTATGATCCTAATGATACACTTCGGCACAAAAAGATAATGTGCCACACTGAAGATGACCTAAAAAGACTGACCTATAACGATTTTTGGAGCCCTAAAAATCAACAGATATACTTTAACTACCAGGATAAAATTTGCTATCTTCTTAGCCTTGAGACCAAAGCCTTAAGACATGATTGTAAAGTAGTATGCATGACTAACCCGAACGCAACGCTCATATATGCATTAAGCAGGCATGGTCATTATGGACATTCATCCGCTTCATTTGATTTCATAGGTTTCGATAAAAACACAAAACAAGAGTTGCTTACGGGGAAAATAAAAGATAGATTACCTGCACTACATTCAGCCTTTAATTTTAGACACGGTGAAGCAGCCTCTACACTCCTTTCGATGATAATCAACACTGACCTAGAACCGGATGTAAAAAAACAGTTGCTTGCCAGTAACAACCACGTAGGCCAATCTGCATTGTATTGCGCATGCGAAAGGGGATCCCTTGAAATTGTCACCGCACTTATTACGGCAATATGCAGTAGCGATCTCAATTTAAATAAGTATGAAAAAGCAGAACTGCTGTCCGGAAAATGGATATCATACAGACCTCCATATAAAACAAGTAATAATGGGGTCTTTACAATGGCCATCACACACATTACGACGATATTAAGCAACTATCTCAATTTGAAAAAAACCAGAAAAAACAAATATAGCCACCCTGCATTGTATATAGCATGTCAGAATGGATACCATAAAGTTGTCAAAACATTACTTGCTGCGGTACTCAGCAAGAATCTCAATTTGAATAAGGCAGCAAAAGCAGAGTTACTTTCCGGAGAAAGCGAATCTGGCACCACATCATTGTGTCTCGCATGCTATTATGGACACGATAAAGTTGTCAAAGCATTACTTGCTGCGGTGTCCAACAAAAATCTAAATCTGAATAAGGCAGGAAAAGTAGCGTTACTTACAAGAAAAGACAAATATGGCAACTCAGCATTGTATGTAGCATGTCAGAATGGATACCATAAAGCTGCCAAAACATTACTTGCTGCGGTATTCAGCAAGAATTTCAATTTTAATAAGGCAACAAAAGCAGAGTTACTTGCCGGGACAGACGAACCTGGCACCCCATCATTATATGTCGCATGTAATAATGGACACGATAAAGTTGTCAAAATATTACTTGCTGCCATATGCAGCAAGAGTCTCAATTTGAATAAGGCAAGAAAAGCATCGTTACTTGCCGGGAAAAATGAGCATGGCAACTCTGCATTATATATAGCATGCAACAAAGGACACTTTAAAATTGTCTCTGCACTCATTATGACGATACGAAGCCGTGATCTCAACCTAAACAAGACTATACAAGAAGAGTTGATGCTAGGAAAAAGTAGTGCACCTGCATTGCTTGTAGCGCTTTTGAATGGACACTCTGAGACGGTTAAAGTATACCTTAATGCTGTATTACACAGCTCTCTTGCATCAGCCGCAAAAGAAAGATTGCTTACAGCAAAAACAATAAATGATCCGCATCCACTACAAGTGGCAACTAATGCTGAAAAAATAGACGCCATCAAAGTATTCATCAATATTGTGAAAAAAAGTAACTATTTGCTAGATAGTGAAAAAGACAAAATTTTGAAACCTTATAATAATTATATATTCAAACGTAGTAGAAAAAATAGATGCTGCATAATTCTGTAGGATTGTACTGACGTTATGATTAGCTGAATACACATTCGTCTTGAGGGCGCGAGGTTGCTGACCAGAATAGTGTAGGCAGGTAACAAATGAACAAACCACCATGAGCCTACAAGTAGCAGGCAATGGTGGAGCTAAAGACCTCAGCAACCCACCCCTTTCAGTGGTAACGAGTATACCAGTAGTCCGTAGCTAAAAAATAGCGATTGGGTAGATTGTGTTAAAGTACACTGAAGTTATGGGAGTGGATATACAGTATTTATCGTAAGGTATTCAACAGAGACAGAAATACTTAGTACATGAATTCGGCACACATAACAGTGCAAACTTAAAAAGAAAATCACTTGATACGTACAGACAGAATGATAAAAACCAATTTAAAAACATGCGAAAAAAATCGCTTCCGCAGTCCTTACATATAGAATGATTTAGAAAAGAGATGAAATCACTCACAGCACAGCGCTTTAATAAACACATGCATCAATGACCATTGAGGGCATAGGAGACTAATCCCCATGAGCCAACAAGCAGCAGATTATTTGGGTGGCTATCTCAACCAACACCCAGACCTTAAGTAGGAATAGATATAAGCGGCAACTGGCGCATATAAATAGAAGCATGCTTTCCGGATTTCTACATTTTCTATCACCCAAATGGCTTTAGCTGACACCATTTTTAGACCTTAGCTTTGCCTTTTTCAAGCGTCCACTCAGATAAAGGCTATTGCCAAGCTCGCTTTTTCTTGAAACCTAAGCCGTATGTCATGAACACCAACCATCAGATGCCCGCAATAGCGCCTTAATGCTGAGCACTCTCTCGAATATCACACGTTTTGGCATCAGCGAAGATTAAAAAAACAATTTAACAATCAAGCATCTTCAATAGCGACTAGTATATTAAATAGTGTTATTACTAAGAATTATTTACAGACAAGGCTCAACCAATTAATATCCATAAAACAATAACATCTTGGATTTAAAATTCTCCAATAGCATGCCATTTTCGCATTTAGTTATTCTATGCTTTGCCAAAGCAAGCAAGCGGATCATTAACGGTGAACCTGTACTGTTTGCAACCCATTGAATAATCTGATTGGTGGCATCGCAATACTTAAGCGACCCTCCTCCACAAGAATTAAGCTGACAGCTAGATATAGCTTTATGGAGAATATAAACAATACACTCTTCAATATCAACAGCCCCATTTTTTTCAACGCTTGCTTCAGCTTGTTTTATTATAAATATTAGCTGCGCTTGTGAGGTCGCTGTTAGTCTGTCATTGACAATGGCCACTTGAAGATGACTGAGCTCCTCAATGCTTACAGCATTACCAATAGCTTCTAAATACCACTTGCTCCTTGCGTGAATCAGCACTTGATATATTTCTTTATCTCCTTCAAAAGCCATCGCAAGCATGACCGCTCTCTGCTTGGCTAGATTTGCAAGAGACTCCCGCTCGTTCTCACACAAAACCGAGCACGACTCTATCCAATCAGCCAGACTTATGAGACTGTCCTGACATGCTGAGGGAGCAGCAAACATACTGTCCATTATTGACATAACCTGTTTAGCCATTACGTTACCACTCTCTAGCAATAACTTGATTATACGAGATAACGTTGCTTTGCTTGGAGCAGAAAGTACTAGCCTATCCATCAGACTCAGGAGATCTTTTTCGTGGTATATTCCTTTGCTGAGTGAAACCATAAACAGCAAGGACATCAAATTAACTTTTTGATTTTCTGAGATTTTATTACTACTATTTATAGCCTGCTCAATATCAACGCACACTGCAAAACCACTACTGCATGTGATAGAGTTAATTACTTCTTTTAATTCTTGATAATTTAGGCATCCAATCTTTTTATTATAGCTGCGGTTATTGTTCATATTTATTACCTCCTTCCTTTATAGTTTATGCAGCTCTACAACTCCTTTGAAGATATGAAGTTGTTGGTCCTCTCAGCCGTCCCAATCACCAATTATCCCCCAGGCTCTAAGAGATCCGCTCGTTTGGCACATTCTCACACTTTCAATAGTAAGAGGTGTAGAATGCTTGATTCCACGTATAAAGTCCCTGACAATGCTGTAAGCAGGACTAACAAATCACTCGAATATTATTTTCTTCATGACCCAATGGCATGCCAGAAAAGCTATGCGCTAAAGTCAATGCTCCGCATTAGCCTTCCGATAACTTCCGTTATAATCAAAGATCTTTTCACGAATGTGCCAATAACACTTCTTGCGTTCTGCAATAACAAAGTCAGGTTTTCTGAACTTTCTGTTATGATAAACCACCGCAGCAACAGAACTAGCACGAAAAGACTCCCCCCTATTAATAAGTGCATGCTTTCCAAAATTATGATAAAAAACACCTTGCTGCGTTGGTGTATCTAACTGAAAAAACTCACTAAGTTCTGCTCCATCTTCATCATGATACGTGATTTTTATGTAAGCACAGCCCTGTGTGTCTACCATTTCCTCCATCGTCATGCCCGAGCAACGAATAACCATTAACGAACGGAGATTCAGCGCATCACGGAGTTTTTCATCTGGATCTACAAGTATTTCCCCACAATGATGACATTTTCTTGAGGCTATATCATTTTCAGCAGCGCAATGATCACACCCCTTAAAACGAAAGCGAAAATCACACTGCACATTGTTATTTTCATACTCCTCAACACCCCTGCAGCGCCGACCATAGTGCTCAATTAAGCACCCATCATCGCTCACAACACCCCAAAATATATTTTCAAAAGCACATACAGGGCAGGCTATATTAACAGGAACTGCGTTATTACTAGGTTTCGGAGAACCTACTTCAGGACTGAATAAATTATAATTATTCCCAGCAAACTCCATAATAAGACATTCTGTTTTTCCTGGAGATAACCTCAGCCCCCTGCCGACAATCTGTTGATAAAGACTGACGGATTCTGTAGGCCTCAAGATAGCAATTAAGTCCACATGGGGGACGTCAAAACCAGTAGTCAAAACCGAAACATTAACCAAATACTTCAATTTTTTACACTTAAATAGACCAATAATATCGTTACGATCCCGTATAGATGTTTCACCAATAATTAATCCAGCCTGACCTTCTGGCAAATAGCTGAAGACCTCCTTGGCATGATCAACCGTAGCAGCAAATATCATAACCCCCTGCCGTAGGGTAGCCTCATGAATAACTTGGTTGATGATTTTTTTCGTAGCCCGACCCTCTCCCTGTATTAATTGGTTCAGATCACTATCCCGGTACTGTCCAAAGCCATCCGTAACCAATGAGTCAAAATCATAAAAAGAAACAGAAGCATCCAGAAGAATTGCAGGTACTAAGAACTGGTTGTCAATCATGTACGATAAGGGCAGTTCAAAAATACAGTCTTTAAAAAAGCGAGCTTCATTTGTGCGGATTGAGTACTTTTTATTATCGATTTTGTGATATTGATAAATCCACCCAAGACCAAGACGGTACGGGGTAGCTGTCAATCCTAATATTTTAAGGTCAACATTCAAAGCCAGAAAATAATTTATGACATTTTGATAGCTAGTATTTTTTCCTAGGGGAATTCTATGACACTCATCAACAACTAACAATGTATAGCTAGCATCATTAAATAGATTCAAGTTTTTACAAACCGATTGAATACTACCAAAAACCACCTGTTCTGATGTTTCTTTCCTACCCAAGCCAGCGCTAAAAATAGAAGCTTTCAAATGGTAGCTTTCATATTTTTCATGGTTCTGCGCTACTAACTCTTTAACGTGGGACAGAACGAGAACCCGACCACGAGCAAGTCGAGCCAGCTCACTAATCACTAGGCTTTTTCCAGCCCCTGTTGGCAAAACAACAACTGCCGGATCACTAAACTTAATAAAGTGATGAATAACACTGCGAACAGCTTGCTTTTGGTAAGGACGGAGTTTGTAATCCATTTAAAGAAGTATACAGAAAAGACTACATACATCGTACTAGATATACCACTCATTAACACTGCGTGTGTGTTAGCAGCGCCTAAATCACCTACGAGTAGCAGGCGATTTAAGTAAACTGGATCGGTTAACGATCCCATCTTTCAAGGGAAATTGGTATAAGTATAAAACTCTTATACCAATTAATAAGATTAACCAGCTTGGTTTTTTTGTGCAACGTTTACAAAAAGCAATAGAAGAGCGGCTGTTATTGCCGCAGAAATAGTAATAACAACAAAAAAACCAGACCATTGATAGAGTTCAACAACCTTAGCAATTGGGTACCCTGCCAGAGCAGCTCCAGCATATGAAAACAGCCCAATAAAACCAGTCGCTGCCCCTGCTGCCTCTTTATCGGAGTGTTCCGCTGCAGCCATTCCTAATAGCATTTGAGGGCCAAATATAAAAAACCCTATGAAAAAAAAGCAGGCAGTCAGAACGATATAAGAAGAAGATGGCTCCCACAAAAAAATTATGGAAGACAGCAAAACTCCAAAAGCAAAGATAAAATTCATGGGACCTCTGCGCCCCTTAAAGAACTTATCCGAACCCCAACCAGCAACAAGTGAACCGAGAAACCCTCCTACCTCAAAAAACGTAACGGCAGAATTAGCCGTAACCAGATCATAACCATGTACTTCGGTAAGGTAGAGGTTACCCCAGTCATTCATAGCTGTACGAACAATATACACAAGTATGGATGCCAGCCCTAGCAACCAAATGAGCTTATTGGTTAAAACATGGTCTCGCAGAACTTCTACTGCAGTCAAACCTGTTGAACGTTTCTCATGATCTTTCTCACGCTCATCATTTCGCCACTGCCCTATGGATGGCAGACCAATGGTACTTGGCTTGTCTCTTAATCTATAACACAGAAACAGACCAATGATAATAGCTATTACTCCCGGAATAACCAACCCATAACGCCAACCAAAATGCAGAGCACAAAACCCTACTAGCACGGGGATTAGCGCTCCTCCAAAATTATGGGATGTATTCCAGACGGACCACCAGCGCCCTCTTTCAGAACATGAATACCAAAACGTGAGAAGCTTCGAACAGGGAGGCCAGCCCCACCCCTGAAAGACCGCATTTATACTCCACAACACGGCAAAGGCAAGCAAGGATGAAGACATACCAAAAAGAATGTTGACCACTCCCGTTGCAATAAGCCCAATTCCCATAAAAAATCTAGGGTTGGCTCGATCACTAATAACCCCTGATACGAATTTCGAGCAGCCATATATGATGTAAAAAAGAGTTGCTAGCATTCCGATATCAGCCTTATCCAAACCAAGGTCTTCGATCATTTCCGGCATAGCAAAATTAAAACTTTTTCTCGTAAAGTAAAAGGTAGCATAGCCAACATACATGGTAATCATAATATGAATACGCCAATACTTATATCGCTGATCTATTACTTCCGGATCACTAATTACTGGCACGTTTTTAGGCGATTTAAAAATTCTGAACATTATCAAAACCATATATTACTGCAGATAAACCGACCAATTTAATAGGCCAGCAACGACATCAGTTAGCGTACTTTAACTACAAATTGACTACCTTAGGGTTCTCTCTAGCATAGGCTCAAAACAATTATAGCTAGAATGATAAACTTTGCTTACGCATACTAGTTTAGAAATATTTATTGCGCTGTGTAACTTTTTTACTACTGCGGTTTATGCGTATATAACAATATACCCATATAACGATCAATTCATACAATGCATCCAAATGCTCAAACACCTAAAATAGCGCACAGCCAGAAAACACAGCCGACAAAAGAGCAACCCTCATGAGCATAGAAAACCATGATGTCAGAAGGTGGGCAAGCACAGTTACCATTGCAACACCTTAACAAAATGCGATGTGAAAGACTATTAAATTGCGCTACTGCTTGATCATACAAACACCAAAAGCAATCATAAATCAGGTAGCCTGTTATTAATTCAACAAAACAGGCTATTCTCACTCGCTAGGTTACAATCACGCTCTACTGGGTTCTTCACATTATATGTAGAAAATAAGTGAGCGTAGTAACATGATTCTACTGATAATAGATGATTAGGCTGAGCTTAGTATCAGGCGGATTCAAATCTGAAGCGCATCACTTGACTAGGTAGAAGAAAGGGCCAGCTGAAGGTAAGCTCCTACCCTTTTCTCCGGCAAGACATGAAGTGATGACGATAACTTACCAACAACTAGCTTACGAACAACGATGCCAGATTTCCGCACTAAAGAAAAGCGGTTACAGCCAAAGGGATATAGCGGAGATCATTGGCACCAGCCAGTCCCCGGTGAGCCGTGAGTTGGCAAGGAATACTGGCGAACGTGGATACAGACATAAGCAAGCACAAGTCCGAACAGATAGCCGGCGTACAGAGTCGGCTCGGGCGAGTAGAATGACGCCAAAAATGATCGCGGTTACTGAATCAAAGCTGCGTGTAGAGTGGAGCCCATAGCAGATTTCCGGATGGTTGCTGAATGATAAGGAACAACTGATTATACCCGTCGCCTTTCAAGTTGCTACGTTGTTGACTGCTTTCGATCACCCCGATCACCTACTACTCGTAGGCTCACGGGGCTTCTCTTACTTGCTGCCTAGTAGCAATTTGAAATGCTTTGGGTATAGCTATGAAAGCATCTACCTACATATTTGGGCGAATAAGCAGGCTGGCGGCGATCTTTACATGCATCTTCGTCGCCGACAGGAAGTATGACAAACGACGAAACGGCAAGTCACGCGCGGCCAGATAAAGAGCCTCGTCAGTATATGCCCCCAGAGATCGTTGACGATAAATCGCGTATCGGAGACTGGGAGATTGATACCGTCATTGGCAAAGGGCATAGCGGGGCTTTGGTAACTATCGTCGAGCTGGTCACGAAGTACACGGTCTCAGCCAAGGTGAACAGCAAAAGCGCAGCAGATGTGACCAAGGCTACGATCAGCTTGCTCAACCCATTTAAGGATACTGCTCACAACACAACCCAAACTCTTCGTTTCAGCCAGCAACCTAAATCATCCAATTTTTCGTAGTCTGGATGATACAAAAGCGCTGCTGAAATGGTCAGATATTGAGAAGTTATTATCCTCAATCTACGCCTCTAACACCGGTCGCCCCAGCTATCCTCTGCTGACCTTGTTTCGAGCCTTATTGCTTGGAACATGGTATCTCTTATCCGATGTACAGTTGGCTCAGTGCTTGTATAGAGATCTTCTGTTCCATAAATTTTGTCACCTTGAACTTGGTGGCGCAGTTCCTGAAGCCTCCACCTTTTGCCACCTATAAAAGACACTACGGACTTGCCAGAAATCGGTTCATGGGCCTTGCCAAAAATGCGACAATTTATGGGCTGGCCGCTATTGCTGCGAACATTCGTAAAGGTACTAAGTTTTTGGTGCTCTATGGTGTGTCAAAACCATGTTATACAGGATAGGTACGTTAAAAATCAGCCCGAAGCACTAAAATCAGTGTATATACTAAAAGCATTTCAAATTACTACTAGGCAGCAAGTAAGCGAAGCCCCGTGAGCCTACGAGTAGGTGATCGGGGTGAGCGGACGCAGCCAACAACGTAGCAACTTGAAAGGCAACGGGTATAAAACAAATGATTTGATGTTCAACGTCTTAGAAAGCTTCGTAATGGCTGACAAAACTTCGAAAGTTCAATTACCGTGACCAAAGCCGTTGGTTATACTGAGGTCTCAAAAGAAATGGGCTTAATTATTCGTCATTAAAGTTCGCATAAGAATTCGGTGCCAGATTTTCAAATCTAGTATATTTACCTATGAAGGCTAACTTAACACTTCCTATCGGGCCATTCCGTTGTTTACCAATAATTATTTCCCCCACCCCTTTGTATTCTGTATCCGGATTGTAAACCTCATCTCGATAAATGAACATGATAACGTCAGCATCTTGCTCTATAGCTCCGGACTCTCTAAGGTCAGAGTTAACCGGCCTTTTGTTGGGTCTTTGCTCCAATGAACGATTCAGCTGAGAAAGCGCCACAACAGGGACACAAAACTCTTTAGCGAGAGATTTTAGGGATCTCGATATCTCAGAAATCTCGTTGGTTCGCCCCTCACTAAAACCCGGTATCGTCATCAACTGCAAGTAGTCAATCATAATTAAGCCAATGTCACCATGCTCTCTAACAATTCTCCTAACTCTAGAGCGCATTTCTTGAGGACTAACACCAGACGCATCATCGATAAATAATTTACGATCCTTTATTCGCTCAACCGCAGACAACAGCTTAGGCCAATCATCCTCTTCCAGCTGGCCACTTCTTGTCTTTGACTGATCAATGCGCCCTAACGACGATAACATACGCATCATCAACTGATCGCTAGGCATTTCCAGACTGAATACAACCACCCCTTTCTCGCTGGCAAGCAAGGCGTTCTCCACCAAGTTCATGGCAAAAGTTGTTTTTCCCATGGAAGGTCGGGCTGCGACAATAATCATATCCGATGATTGCAAGCCAGACGTCATTTTATCCAAATCCTGAAAACCTGTACTAATACCTGTTATGGCATTTCCTGTATTAAACATCTCATCAATTTTCTTGACCGTTCTGTCAAGAATTTCGCGGATACCAACTGGCCCGTCACTACTGGATCTCTCTTCAGCAATATTAAAAACCAGCCTCTCGGCCTCATCAAGCACCTCCTGACTATTTCGCCCTTCCGGATAATAGGCTTTATCTGCGATTTTCTGGCTGGCACGAATAAGCTGCCTTAGTATTGAGCGCTCATAAACAATTTCCGCATAGGCTCGAATATTAGCAATACTCGGCACACTTCCCACCAGCTCAGTTAGGTAAACAAGCCCGCCTGCTTTTTCTAGGTCACCTTGGTTTTCAAGATTTTCTGCCAGCGTCAGTGGATCGAAAGGTTTACTCTCTGATGCCAATTTAGAAATGGCATCGTAGATCATGCGATGAGATGGATTATAGAAATCCTCACTTGTTACTTTATCAGCAACTTGATCCAACGCCTCATTATCAAGCATCAAACCACCAAGCACAGATTGCTCAGCCTCTACGGAGTGAGGAGGCGTCTTGATAGAAATGGTCGCTTCATCAATCGGCAGTTGACCTTCCTGGGATAGAGTTTCAAACATGATAACCGTCTGGCAAACCAAGAGATATACTTAAAAGAATACGCTCCACCACAAAAAAGTGGTGCGTATTTTCACGTCCATCAGATTTCCCTCGCCTACTGTCGCTAGGCATGAAACCGGAGTTAATATCAGAAACAAGCCAGCCCAATATTTCAAAAAATTACGGACTCACCTTTACAGGTCAGAAAATAAGCAAGTTTTCTTTACTAAAACTTACTCCCCTTCCACAAACACCTTAACCACAGCAGAAACATCAATGTGCAACTGAACAGTCACATCATACTCGCCAATAGTACGGAGAGGCCCAGCAGGTAACCGAATTTCACTCTTCGCCACGGCAACACCTGCAGAAGTAATTGCTTCGGCTAGGTCACGAGCACCAATAGAGCCGAATAGCTTGCCTTCCTCGCCAGCTTTGGCGGTCACTGTTAGCTCAATCTCTTCCAACGCAGATGCCCGCTTAGCTGCTCCAGACAAAGCCACTACAGCAGCTTTTTCCAATTCGGAACGACGAGCCTCAAAAGTTTCAAGATTATTTTTATTAATAGGCACAGCCTTACCAAACGGAATCAAGAAATTACGCCCGTACCCAGCTTTTACGGTTACTCTGTCACCCAATCCACCAAGTTTGGCGGTTTTTTCAAGAAGAATAACTTCCATTGCAGTAGCCTCTTAATTTTAATAGCATGAAAATAAACAACTACCTCATTATTATCCTGCTCCCTAACTACCTGAGCCTGCCCCACCTTACGCATACTTCAGTAGTAATCATATCATAATCAACCTGTATGGGGCTTACGTCCTGTTTTGCGGAAATCAAACAGGCTGTCTAGACATGCTGCCAAAGCAATCACCGGATATGCCAGCTGCGCAAAAAACACCAATACTATATAAAAAATAATTAACCACAGATAATTCATGTTCTTCAGCTCTGCTAGCCCATGAACCAAGGAAATACCCGCAATAAAAAGCGGCAAAGATGCCAGAGGCGCTAGCACTAGCAAAAACGGCAACAACACAGAGCCTACCAAAATAAGTATTAACAGCATAACACCAATAGGCACTGACAATCGTATATTTTGAAATTCCTTACGGAAACCACCGGAATTATATAGCCATGATTGCCAAAGACGAGCCACAATAACGCCAACAACACTGCTCAGCAAGTTAAACCAAGTCAGCGTACCAATTACGCCGTAATGTATTCGCATTTTCAGCGTCTCGTCAAGATCCGCCATTGTCTTATCAGCCTGCTTAAGTAATGAAGCCAGAAGCTCCATAGCCATATCCGTCAGCTCTACTACCTGCCCAGGGGCAAGCGTCGCCAAAACAAAAGCAATCAAACTACCTATAGGCAATACCATCAACAAGGTCTTTTGCCAAGAACAGGTTGCGCGCAGCACAAAAGCTAGTAATGCTGCTGCCAGCAACCCCACAACCACGTTGTATTGTCCCATAGCAGCCCATGCGATGCCTGGCAACAAGGCCCACATCAGCACCTTGAGCCCTTGAGCAGCACCATGCCGCAATATCACTAGGCCGACAACCCCTGCACTGAGCCAAAGCAATATAGGAATACAAGCAAAAAAAACAGACATAACCACGGCTTGCTTAGGGCCGCGCATAACAAACTCTGCCAATCCTCGCATTAGTATTGTACCCTACACCTCATACTAAATATCAATGATGATCACAATATGGCAGTAGCGCCAAGTAACGAGCACGCTTAACTGCAGTCGCCAGCTGTCGCTGATAACGAGCTTTTGTTCCTGTGATACGACTGGGTACAATCTTACCAGTTTCACTCACATAAGCCTTCAGAACATTCAAATCTTTGTAGTCAATCTCTTTCACATGTTCCGCAGTAAAACGGCAGAACTTTCTACGCCGGAAAAAACGTGGCATAACAAAACCTCAATGAATTCAAGATAAAAAGTAGTTTAAGCACTTTGTGGATAAGCCATTCCGTTAATCACTATAATCCACAACAAGCACAGCCTCGAAACACAATCACAACTACTCCTCAGAGCTCTCAACCGCATCGCCTTCAGCAACCGACTCAATATTTTCACCGGGCTCACCAGTATCATGCATGTCACGAGCATCACGTTTAGGGCGCTCGTCACGACGCTCACTCTTCTCATCAACCTGAAGCATAATAGAAGAGTCACCAATAGCCTCATCAACACGAATAACCATGCTTCTAATTACAGCGTCATTATAACGAAAGTTCTCAGTCAGCTCTTTCAGAGCTTCGTTACCACACTCTATATTCATCAGAACATAGTGTGCCTTGTGAATTTTGTTAATAGGATACGCTAGCTGACGACGCCCCCAATCCTCAAGCCGATGCACTCGACCATCGTGTTCAGTAATACTGCGGTTATAACGCTCCACCATTGCAGGCACCTGCTCACTTTGGTCTGGGTGTACCAGAAATACAATTTCATAATGCCGCACGTTGACTCCTTACGGGTTAAATAGCCTTCCAGAAGAGCTGGTAAGGCAAGGAGTACCGGACATAAGGCTGATAGAACAAAAACAGCCAAAGATCCACCTCAGTACATGTAGAAAAAGAATTCTAGTTAAATCTGACTGCCGTTGCAACCCGGAAGCAATTCTTTTCATGCAACAATACCTTAATATTGGCCCCCATTACCACTGAAGGTATGTGATTGCTGGATATTCTAACTCTCGCACGACCACCTGCCATTCGAAACTCATGGGGTTTTGCTAGCGTCCTGCCCACACCTACAGTGAAAACGTATGCCTTTATCCTTTTGTTCAACAAACACCTTGGTAAGCAGAAAAATTGCCTCTACTCCGTTTCTATGCTATTTTTCTGGAGCTAAAACTTCTTCCTTAGCCTTTCTAAAAACCACCTTTCTATACCAGCTACCATTACCGGTTAGGAGCAAAACCCCACGAGTCACGCTCTACACCCCTACGGAAACTGGTATAAAACTATCTGAAGTATCAATATGTCGAGTAGTGATTTTGTTTTCGGGCTCCATGCTGTTAATAGTCTTTTTGAAAACAAGCCTGAGCGTGTACTAGAATTATGGATTCAAAAAGGACGAACTGACAAAAAAGTGAACCAATTGGTTGACTACGCCAGAGATAACAGTGTTATCGTTCGCTTTGTAGAGAGAGAAAAGCTAGATCTCAAGTCTGATGGGGTCCATCAAGGCGTTATGGCCAAGGTATCTGCAGCTGAAATTTTTCGGGAAGGAGACCTAGAAGACTTATTAGATGCTCTTGAAGCACAGCCTTTATTGCTTATTCTTGACTGTGTGACAGACCCCCATAACCTTGGCGCATGCCTTCGTACCGCAAACGCTGCAGGCGTCCATGCCGTTATCATTCCTAGAGATAAATCTGCCAGTTTGAATGCAACAGCTAGCAAGGTATCTTGCGGTGCAGCAGAGACCATACCTTTGGTACAGGTGACTAATCTTGCTCGTACTTTAACCAAGCTCAAAAATCGCGGTATCTGGTTAACAGGAACAGCTGATGAGTGCTCCGACACTCTCTATCATACAGATTTAACCGGCCCCGTAGCGTTGCTAATGGGTGCGGAAGGAAAGGGCTTACGTCGTCTGACACGTGAGCATTGCGACACATTGGTCAGCATCCCTATGGCCGGTAAAGTAAGCAGTTTAAACGTCTCTGTAGCAACCGGAGTATGCCTTTTTGAAGCAGTTAGGCAAAGAGAGAATTACTCCAGCAAAACCCCTTAAACTCATATATTCCCGCAACCATTTCAGGTGGGGTATATACCAACCACCCTTGAAGGCGGAGGATTATTGACTGCTCTCGCTCACTTCAATCACCTCCTATGCGTTCGCTCATGGAGCTCACTCGTTTGCAGCCTACCCCAACCTTCAATTGTTAACGGGTATATATGCAATGTAGCCTTTTTGGCCCATGCCGTCGAAGCGCATTTTTTTATCTATTTCAATCAGCCTGATCAACCGGAAACCATGAAAACCAGGGTCACAATACAGTAGTAACAAACTTTTTTCATGCCTTCTAAAGGTGATTGCAGCTTTTTATAATAAATATTTTTTTCTTCTTAGGCGGATTCAAATCTGAAGTGCATCACTTGACTAGATAGAAAAAAGGGCCAGCTGAAGGTAAGCTCCTACCCTTTCTCCGGCAAGATATAAAGTGATGACGATAACTTACCAACAACTAACTTACGAACAACGATGCCAGATTTCCGCACTAAAAGAAAAGCGGTTGCAGCCAAAGGGAGATAGCGGAGATCATTGGCACCAGCCAGTCCGCGATGAGCCGTGAGTTGGCAAGGAATACTGGCACATGGATATAGGCAAGCACAAGGCCTAACCGATAGGCGGCGTACAGAGTCGACTAGGGCGAGTATAATGACGCCAAAAATGATCCGGTATTGAATCAAAGCTGCGTGTATAGTGGAGCCCAGAGCAGATTTCAGGTTGGTTGCCGAATGATCAGGAACGGCTAATTATACCCGTCGCCTTTCAATCTGCTACGTTGTTGGCTGCGCTCGCTCACCCCGATCACCTACTACTCGTAGGCTCATGGGGCTTCGCTTACTTGCCGCCTAATAGCAACTTGAAGTCCTTTGGGTATAAATGAGAACACCAATGGCTTGCTACGACAATATTTTCCAAAGAATACAGACTTCAAGAAGGTCGGCCAGATAGAGGTGAAGGGAGCATTGATGCGGCTTAATTCTCGGCCAAGAAAAGATTTGAATTTCAAAACACCAGCCCTGATAATTGGGGAGCACAAGGCTGCGTTTAGCAGCTTAAGCTGTGATGCACTTGGAATTTGAATCCGCGTTATACTTGAACGCTATTCGAATCTAGAAAGAGTAATATTAAGAACGAAACAGCGCCTACCCGATTCATGGGTAACACAAAAAAGCACAGCTCACTAAAACAAGAAGCAAGCAGTCTTGTTTAATTATCAGCCTTGGATTTCCGCTTCGGTGGCCGCAAACCAGTTTTCCCCTTCTCCGCAGACGCCTTTGACTTCTTGGCCGAGCTCTTTTCTACATTCTCCTTACCTGCTTTGTTAGTCACACCTTTTTTCTTGCTACTTGGCTTTTTCTTACTATCTGGTTTTTTCTTACTACTTGGCTTTTTCTTACTATCTGGTTTTTTCTTACTACTTGGCTTTTTCTTACTATCTGGTTTTTTCTTACTACTTGGTTTTTTCTTCTTTTTGGTCTGCACTGGCGACTCGCTCTTCTTGTCGACTTTGCTACCTGTAGCCTTTTCATCAGCTTCCTGAGCCGCTTTAGCCTTCCTAAGCAACCAAGCCTTTGCAGCCGTAGACCTTACTTTACCTGCTTGACTCTTTCCATTGCGAGCCACTCCTCTTTTATTTCCAGAATTTACACCAACACCACCAAAAACAGACGACAGTTCGAAATCAATTTTTTTATCATCCTGACTAACGCGAGAGACAGTCACGTTAATTTCATCTCCCAACCGAAAAGAGGTTCCCGTTCTTTCTCCATTCAATCGGTGATGAGTAGCATCAAAATGGTAATAATCTCCAGGCAAGCTACTGATATGCACCAACCCTTCAACAAATATATCTTTCAATTCAACAAAAAGGCCAAAGCTAGTCACCGATGAAACAACTCCTTTAAACGCCTGCCCCAAGTGCTGCTGCATGTATTCACACTTTAACCAGTCTGTTGCGTCACGGGTGGCTTCATCAGCTCGACGCTCAGTTCTGGAACAATGCTCCCCCATTATCTCTACAGCCGAGGCATCATAAGGATAGATAACTTTCTTGTTTAACTCTTTTGCCTCTGTTCGCTTGACTTGACCACTTTCAATATTTGAACGAATAATATGACGGATAGCTCTATGTGTCAGAAGGTCTGGGTAGCGGCGAATAGGTGACGTGAAATGGGTGTAAGCTTGAAATGCCAATCCAAAATGTCCCTGATTGCTAGCAGTATACACAGCCTGACTCATTGACCTGAGAACAACCGTTTGAATCACATGAGCATCAGGTCGCTCTCGTACTGCTTCCATCAGAGCCTGAATATCTTTAGGCTCAATTTTCCCCGCTGGTACAGAAAGCCCTAAGCTTCCCAAAAAGTTATTCAAATTTAGTCGTTTTTCTACGGTCGGCCCCTCATGAACACGGAACAACCCCGGAACACCATGGTGCTCAAGAAAACGTGCCGATACGACATTCGCACACAACATACACTCTTCAATCAATTTGTGAGCTTCATTACGCTCAGTAGGAACAATTCGATCAATTTTACGATTTTCACCAAAAACAATACGGGTTTCAACAGTGTCAAAATCAATAGCGCCTCTTGTTTCTCGTGTTTTTCTAAGAGCCCGATATACGCGATACAGCTCTTCAATATGCGGAACCAAAGCCACTCTCTGCTTACGCATAGCTTCACCTTCCGCACTCAACGGCACGGACAACATTTCCCACACTTGATCATAAGTTAGCCTGGCATGGGATCTTATTAAACCTTCATAAAAAATATAATCAGATAGCTTTCCTTGAGCGCTGATGGTTATTTCACACACCATTGCCAAACGATCTACTTCCGGATTCAGAGAACAAAGACCATTAGAAAGTACTTCTGGCAGCATAGGCACAACATGGCCCGGAAAGTATACAGATGTCCCCCTTTCTTTTGCCTCTATATCAAGGGCTGAGTTAACTCTGACATAATGAGAAACGTCGGCAATAGCAACATACAATCGCCAGCCTCCTCCTTTTTGTGCTTTACAGCAGACAGCATCATCAAAATCTCTGGCATCTTCACCATCAATAGTAACAAACGGAACCTTCCTCAGATCAACACGATTCTTCTTATCACGCTCCAACACTTCTGCATTAAATCTTTCACACTCTTTTTTTACCTCATCTGACCAAACATGGGGAATATCATGGGTTCGTAGCGCAACTTCTATCTCCATACCAGCATCAGCCCGATCACCGAGAATCTCCTTGACCAAACCAATAGGTAACGAGCGAGGGCCAGGCTGTTCAATAATCTCTAGCAATACATATTGTCCGGAAACCGCCATCAACGGGCCATGCTGCACAATCACCTCACGACCAATTCTGGCGTTCTCTGGGGTAACATAGGCAGCACCGGACTCTTCAAAATATCGCCCAACAATCTGCTTGGTATTACGCTCCAGCACCTCAACTATCTTTCCTTCTTTTCGACCTCGTCGATCTAGCCCGCTCTCACGAACTAATGCCCGATCGCCATCAAACACTTGCCGCATTTCTCTAGCAGAAAGATATAAGTCTCCTTGACCATCATCAGGAATCAAAAAACCATAGCCCTCTTTGTTTCCTTGTACACGCCCTTTTATAAGGTCAAGCTTACTAATTAAAACAAAAGCCCCTTTACGATTCTGCAGCAACTGCCCATCACGAATCATCGCTTTTAACCGATACATCAATGCTTCTTGCCGGTCTTCTTCCGTAACCCCCATTTCTTGACAAATAGAATTATGACCTATTGGCAAGCCTCTATCTTCAAGAAACTGCATAATAAATTGACGACTTGGAATCGGGTTGGCATAACGAGATGCTTCCTGCTCCGCTTGTGGGTCAGAGTCTTTCCACCATTCAGACATGGTTTTTTGCACCTCATGGGAGTAAATAGCAAACCAGCTACTAACTAGAACCCTCGCAACCAGTCAAAAAGTTAAGCAAAAACATCATACAGGTGTTTTAAGGGACTACTTGGAGCCATCCAAAAGCTACAACCTTAACGCCAACACAACGTAAAAATCCAGCCTATATTGATTACGAACCGGCCGTCAATTAAAAAACAAGCATAAGATTACTAAAAAAGCCCACACTTAAAACCTAAAGTGCCGCAAGCTCGCAAGAAAGAGATTCTTAAATGCTCTGCACATTATCCCTTATTTCTTTAGCACATGCCCACCCGTTATCATTGAAGTTATGGGTAGGCAATAAACCAGAAAGCCCTCATGAGCCCACGAGTAGCAAGTAGTTTGAGTGAAAGAGGGCAACCTTCAAGTGTCTTAGGCATACTCCAGCGTTGAAGATACGAGCAGATGATAATCGAGCGAAGCTCAATGAGCCAATGAGCCAATGAGTAGCAGGTACTGGATGAAATAAGAACAGTCAACAACCTCAACTTTCAATAAAAGCTAGTATGCATAACGAAATACTGCCACGAAAGCATTAACAGTGTGCCAACCGAAACCAGCCTGCTGATAATACTCATTACCATCCCCTACCAACTTATCGGAAAGGTTGCTCCAAAATAATTGTTGCTAGGCGCTCAGGGCCAGTGGAGACAATATGAATCGGCGCACCTGCTACTTCTTCCAGCCTCTTGAGATAAGCTTTAGCTTTAGCTGGTAACTCTTCCAAAGCTGTAACACCTTTCGTCGACACATCCCAACCTGGCATATCTTCATAGACTGGCTCTAAGGCTTTATAATCTTCAACATCAACAGCAGGCGTGGCAACAGATTCACCCTGAGCATTTTTGTAATCAACACAAATCTTGATAGTATCCAGACCATCCAAAACATCCAATTTAGTCAAACACAGCCCAGAAATGCTATTAATCTTTATAGCTTGACGCACAGCAACCGCATCAAACCAACCACAACGCCTCGGACGCCCTGTGGTTGCGCCAAACTCATGGCCCACCTCGCCTAAATGGCGACCCACGTCACAATGCAGCTCAGTAGGAAAAGGCCCTTCACCTACACGGGTGGTATAAGCCTTGGTAATACCTAACACATAGTCAAGAGACAAGGGACCAACACCGCTACCAGTAGAAACGCCACCAGCAGTAGTATTTGACGAGGTAACAAACGGAAAGGTTCCATGATCAATATCCAGCATCGAGCCCTGAGCACCTTCAAACAATATTCGATCACCTTTTGTAAGGTGCTCATGCAACCTGTCCGTTACCTGCTCGATTAAGGGTAATAATTTATCCCCCATAACTAAGGCTTGATCAAGAACCATCTGGTAATCAACTTCTTTATTCTTGTAGTAATTCTTTAGAATGAAATTATGGTACCCCATAACTTCTTTCAATTTTTGAGCAAAACGATCCGGCCGCAGCAAATCAATCAAACGCAAGCCTCGACGAGCTACTTTATCTTCATAGGCCGGCCCAATACCACGCCCCGTAGTACCAATTTTAGACTTATACTTATCAAGAGCCGACTCTTGAGCATTATCAAGAGCGACATGATAAGGTAGGAGCAAAGAACAAGACGAACTCAATTTCAAGCGCTCACGGACGGGAACACCTCTTTTTTCTACTTGAGTCATCTCTTTTAGTAGCGCCTCCGGCGAAAGCACAACTCCGTTACCAATATAACAAACCACCCCATCACGCAGAATACCTGATGGAATTAAGTGCAGCACCGTCTTCTCACCATCAATAACCAGAGTATGCCCAGCATTGTGCCCACCCTGATAACGCACGACAACATCCGCCTGCTCGGTCAGCAAGTCAACAATTTTGCCCTTTCCTTCGTCACCCCACTGAGTGCCTAGCACTACCGCGGTATTGCCCATGAAATAAGTCTCTTAACATCAAAAAATAGATGGTTCGGTTAAATGCCAAATTTCCAGCTCAAAGCAACCTAGCGCTAATAGTTAGTTCGTAGCAGCCTCTTACTTTAAGCTGAAGATCTGTTTACTTGCGCCACCACTGAAGAGGTGAGTACACGAAACCCTATGCACCTACGAGTAGTCGGTGATTGAGATGGTGAGAGCGATAAACGGCCTCATGCTTCAATAAAAACAGATATAACAAAGCTATTAATTAAACAGATATAACAGTACAACACCTGCAAACATACTAACCAGACCTCCAACTCTTAATTGCTTATCATCAACTTCAGCCAATCTTGTCACCATACTCCTCCAGCGTTGCGGATAGAGAAAGGGGAGGACACCTTCAAGCACCAACATCAAACTGAAAGCCGTGCAAACCTGTTGCCAGAAATCCATAGCCTGCCCTATTTATACCCAGAGTACCCTTGAAGGAGTGATGCTGTTAACTGCTCTAACATTCAATGGTAATGAGTGTAGATCCACCTTTTTCCAAACTATAAACCGATGGCAAAACACCTCAGCACTTTACCGCTTTCGTTTTTCTAAACAGGCCAAATACAAACGCTCAAATATAGCTTCTTACTTTTTACTTCCCTTCATACTATTAAAATACTTAAAAAAATCACCATCAGGCTCCAGCAATAGCATATTGCTGGAATCATTAAATGCAGATTTATAAGCTTGAATACTTCTAGAGAAAGCATAAAACTCAGAATCTTGGAGATAAGCACTGGCATAGATTTCCGATGCCTTTGCATCCCCTTCGCCACGAATAATCTCAGCCTTTTTATAAGCGTTAGCCAACAAAACTCGCTTCTCACGATCCGCGCTAGCCATAATTATTTCAGCTGCTTCTTTCCCTTTTGAACGATACTCCTGGGCCTCTTTCTCCCTCTCAGATGACATCCTCTCAAACACAGAGTCACTAACCTGTGGCGGCAAGTCAATGCGCTTCACTCGCACATCAACGATAGAAACACCAAGCTCCGTTCGAGCTACTTCATCTAAAGAGCTCGTAATATCATCCATCAACTCATCTCGTTGACCTGACACCACTTCAGTCAAAGTAAGGCCACCAAATTTATTTCTCATCCTAGATTCGGCTCGCTGCGCCAACAGCGTGTTCGCACGTATCAAATCTCCAGCGGTTGATTTATAAAAAACGTATACATCAGATATTTTCCATTTTATATAAGAATCAACAATAACCGCTTTCTTCTCCAAAGTAAGGTAACGCTCGGACGGTACATCAAAGGTTTGAAGTCGCCCATCAAACACCCTGACGCTATCAACAAACGGCACCTTCCAACGCAATCCTGGTTCAATATTTTCCCGGACGATCTGGCCGAAACGCAAGTGCACTGCCTTTTCGCGGACAGATATAACAAACAGCGTACTGTAAGCCATGAATACTATGCCTGAGATAGAAATTAATCTACTTAAGGTATTATGGTTCATCTCCTACCCCTACTATTGCTATTACTGCTACTACTGCTACGAGCATTACTCATTCGCTGATTCAATGCCTCTGTAACCCGGCTAGTCACTTCATTTAGCTCCGCATCATTCAAATCTCTTGTCTGCGTATTCAGAGAGTCTCCTTGCGTTTTAGTCAGTTTATCTAACGGCAGATACATCATATTATTTCCACCTTTAATATCCACCAATACCGTACTAGTTTTAACAAGAACTGCTTCAACTGCTGCAAGATACAAGCGCTCACGGGTTACGCCTGGAGCCTTCCGATACTCTCTATACAAATCATTGAAACGATACGCCTCTCCCTCTGATTTTGCGATGACCTCCTCACGGTAGCCGGTAGCATCTTCAATAGCTCGCTGCGCCAACCCCCTAGCCTCAGGAATTATCTTATTTGAATAAGACTCGGCCTTGTTTTTCGCCCGCTCTTCATCTTCTCGGGCTCGAATTACATCATCAAAGGACGCCTGAACCTCTTTTGGAGGCTGCGCACTTTCAACGTTAACCTTCCTAACGTTCAAGCCAGACTTATAGATGTCAAGATAGCTTTGGATACGGTTACGTACGTCAATACCCATGGTTTCTCGGCCTTCTGTAAGCACCTGATGCATTGCCGAACCACCTACAACATGCCTAAATGCACTTTGAGCCGCCTCTTCCAGACTATTCAAAGGTTTAGCAATATTCAGAACATAGTCCTTAACATCAGAAATGTTGTATTGCACAGATATTGCAACTTCAACAATATTTTCATCCTTTGTTAACATCTTCGTTCGCAAATTATAGGTTCGGTACTCAGTAACCCTCTCTTGGAACTTTTCTTCTATACCTGGAAAGTACAGGTGCAACCCAGGATTAACGGTTTCATGGTAAACACCAAGACGGAGAATAACTGCACGCTCTTTTTCATCAACAGCATAAACTGCATTCCAAAGATAAACTGATACCAACACTAACATCCCAATAATAAATATACCCAAAAATGAGCCCGAGGTATTTTGTGGGACAGAGCCCCCCCCCTTGCCTCCACCGAATATATTATTTAATTTGTCCTGAAGTTTACGGAAGACAGCGTCGAGATCCGGAGGCTCTTGCTTTCCGCCTCTATTATTTCCACCCCAAGGGTCCTGGTTATTTCCATCCGGCGAGTTCCAGGCCATATATGTCCCCGTAAAGTCAGTATCTAAGATAACGGCTATAACTACAGTAGAGGGCGATCCCCCTCAGTCAACGAAGCTTAGCCTTGTACAAACACCAAAGCACCTTGTTCACAAAACAAGATGTTAAAAAGATGCTACAAAATAATTGTATTTATGCCCAAAACACCCAGAGATACAGGATTGCTGACCACTTCATTTCTTGCCGTCAACCTGACGCTCCAGCTATATTGAACAGATATATACTTGCTTCCATTGAAGGCGTAAATAACCAACCGACAAGCGAAGCCCAACAAGCTAAGGCAGCAGGTTAGTGAAAGCGATAAATAATCTCCCATCTTCAATGGAAACGAATATAAACGTAATTATTTCTAGGCTAGATTGTAGGTCTACAACAGCAAATAGCACAAGCTGAATTTATGCCAACTCTCAAACTTTGCTATAAACATCTTCTCCATCAAACCTCAACCTTACTCCAATATACCCATCAAGCTTGGCATGTTCGCTAGCTTCTAAGTATTGATTATTCTAGCTCTTTCAGGAATCATGTCAACTAACTCAGGCATAGTGCCCAATATAAAACGAGCCTTGAAATCAAGAACACACTACTTATTTTATGTGCCGGGTATAGAATGATAGATATTGGTTATAAGCGACAAAGACTGCCAACATTATTGCATAGACAGTATGCTTATGTGCAGGCCCTTATCCCCATTACGACTAAAACTATCTCTTAAAACAATTTACTGACTATTTATGTATACCCACTCCCTTTGAAGGCATGAGGCTATTGACGACTCTCACTCCGACCACCTGCACTCTCTTCACACTTCAATGAATGATAGTTATAACTACTCTTTTCTTTAATAATGATGAGCAATTGTTGTTCTTATGAGACCTCAGCATAACTCAACAAAGACGATTATATTCTGGTAAAATATCGGCATGCAAAAATCCTTCACAACACAGCCCAAACTCTTCGTTTCAGCCAGCGACCTAAGTCATCCAATTCTTCGTAATCTGGATGATACAAAAGCGCTGCTGAAATGGTCAGATATTGTGAAGTTATTATCCTCAATCTACGCCTCTAACACCGGTAGCCCCAGCTACCCTCTGTTGACCTTGTTTCGAGCCTTATTGATTGGAACATGGTATAGCTTATCCGATGTACAGTTGGCTCAGTGCTTGTATATACCCGTCGCCTTTCAAGTTGATAGGTATAAAACAAATGATTTGATGTTCAACGCCTTAGAGAGCTTCATAATGGCTGACAAAACTTGGAACGTTCAATACCGTGACCAAAGCCGTTGGTTGTACTGAGGTCTCCTATACTATAAAGTCTGTTGTTTTCTACTAATTCAACTCTTCATTTTAATTCCATCCCAAGGCAATTAACTTCTTATGCCAAAAAGCACCCCTGAGCAATTGCCACAAAAAAAACACGGCTTGCTACGATCCAGCCTACTGGTTGGAGTTATGACTATGATATCCCGAGTTCTAGGGCTATTAAGGGACGTAGTGATTGCAAATTACTTTGGCTCCACTGCCTCGGCAGATGCTTTTTTTGTAGCTTTTAAAATCCCCAATTTCATGCGTCGTCTTTTTGCGGAAGGAGCTTTTTCCCAAGCATTCGTTCCGGTTCTTTCTGAGTATCGTACAACAAAACCTATTAACGAAATTCAGAACCTAGTCAGTCGAGTTAGCGGCACACTTGCCGGCACACTGATTATGGTAACAGTTGTTTGCATGCTAGCAGCTCCACTTCTAGTCCGAGTATTTGCCCCCGGCTTTTATTATGACGCGGCCAAAATGACGTTGGCTGGCGACATGTTGAGAATCACATTTCCGTATTTATTTCTAATTTCCATGACAGGGCTAGCCGGCTCAGTACTTAATAGTTACAGCCGGTTTGCCATTCCTGCCTTTACTCCAGCCTTGCTTAATTTGAGTTTGGTGGGCGCTACCCTTTACTTAACTCCCTGGTTTTCCGAGCCGATTATGGCTCTTGCCTGGGGGGTAGTAATAGCGGGCGTTGCTCAACTATTACTGCAATTACCTTTTCTTCTTCAAATCCGAATGTTGCCCGTGCCCCGCTGGGACCCTAAACACGAAGGGGTGCGCCGTATCATGACCTTAATGATACCTGCTCTGTTTGGCGTTTCAGTCAGTCAAATAAACCTATTACTGGATACAGTTCTAGCATCTTTTCTACCAACTGGTAGTGTTTCCTGGCTCTACTATTCAGACAGGTTGTCAGAGTTACCATTAGGGGTGCTTGGGATAGCAATAGCTACTGTAATATTGCCAAACCTTTCCCAAAAATATTCAACAAATGCTAAGGAATCTTTTTCTCAGACCTTAGACTGGGCGATTCGCTTGGTTTTGCTAATGGGCATACCGGCGGGTATCGCCCTGTTTATTTTGGCAGAACCTTTAATAGCAACGCTCTTTTACTATGGCGAAATGACTCATCATGACGTACTCATGGCTACGGCTAGTCTTCGGGCATACTCTCTAGGTCTAATAGCATTTATGCTAATCAAGGTATTGGCACCGGGTTACTTTGCTCGACAAGATATCAAAACACCTGTAACCATTGCCATTAAAACTCTGGTGGCTAATATGGCCTTGAACTTAGCGCTGATTTTCCCCCTTCAACATGCAGGTCTGGCTTTAGCAACGACAATATCGGCATTTATGAATGCTAGTATGCTTTATTTTGGCTTGAAGAAAGCCCAGGTATTTAAACCTTCCAAAGGCTGGGGACGTTATAGTCTTCAGATGCTACTAGCTAATGGTACTATGATTGCCGTGCTATTGTGGCTTAAAGGGGATGTGGCTTTTTGGCTCGAATCCTCTTTGAGAGAGCGGGTAACTCAGGCCATTATAGTTGTGATATCTGGTTTGTCCGTTTATGCAATGACATTGTGGATAAGTGGTGTTCGTCTCAAACACTTCCGTCATTAAACCCTAAGCAAAACATTATCTATACCCTCTACCCTTGAATATGGGGCAGGCTATAAGCGAGCCCCCATGAGCCTACAAATAGACAATCAAAGTAACCAAACCTGTGCCCCCAACATGGGACAGATATAAGTTAGTCAGGTAGAAGATATTATATTTGGCGGATTCAAACCTGAAATGCATCACTTGACTAGATAGAAGAAAGGGCCAGCTGAAGGTAAGCACCTACCCTTTTCTCCGGCAAGAGATGAAGCGAGGACGATAACTTACCAACTGGCTTACGAACAACGACGCCAGATTTCCGCACTAAAGAAAAGCGGTTGCAGCCAAAGGGAGATAGCGGGATCATTGGCACCAACCAACCCACGGTGAGCCGTGAGTTGGCAAGGAATACTGGCGAACGTGGATATAGGCACAGGCAAGCACAAGGCCGAACAGATAGGCGGCTTACAGGGTCGGCTCGGGTGAGTAGAATGATCAGGAACGACTGATTATACCCGCTGCCTTTCAAGTTGCTACGTTGTTATCTGCGTTCGCTCACCCCGATCACCTTCTACTCGTAGGCTCACGAGGCTTCGCTTACTTGCTGCCTAGTAGCACTTTGAAATCCTTTGGGTATGAATGAGAACACCAATGGCTTGCTACGACAATATTTTCCAAAGAACACAGACTTCAAGAAGGCCGGTCAGATAGAGGTGAAGCTAGCATTGATGCGGCTTAATTCTCGGCCAAGAAAAGATTTGAATTTCAAAGCACCCGCCCTGATAATGGGTGAGCGCAGGGCTGCGTTAGCAGCTTAAGCTATGATGCACTTAGAATTTGAATCCGCGCTTTATTGAAATGACTCGCCTACCCAGCTGAGATATACTTCTCTATTCTGAAGAACACACATTTGGTAGACAATCATTGGAACACCCGATGCAACTGATTCGCGGATTGCACAACATCAGGCAAGAGCACCGTGCTTGTGTTGCCACCATCGGTAATTTTGATGGTGTTCATCTTGGCCACAGGGCAATGCTTAAGACGCTTCGTGCAGAAGCTCAAAAAAGAAGGACAAAGACCTGCGTTATCACCTTTGAGCCATTACCACAGGAACATTTTAGTATTGGAGACGCACCCGCAAGGCTGACAACTCTGCGAGAAAAGTTATTCCTACTTGAGCGCTGTGGTATCGCTCAGGTACTGTGCCTTTCTTTTAGCAATAAGCTAAGCAATATTCATGCTGATGATTTCGTTAAAAGTATTCTAGTGGATGGGCTTGGTGCAAACTATCTAGTTGTGGGTGATGACTTTCGTTTTGGCTATAAGCGAAAGGGAGATTTTTCTTATCTTTGTAACATGGGCAAAGAATACGGCTTTGAAGTGTCCAGCTCACCAACTGAGTCAATGGATGGCAGACGAATAAGCAGCACAAGAGTAAGATATGAGTTGGCTGCAGACCGCTTACCAGAGGCCAACCAATTACTTGGACACCCATTAACAATCATCGGCCGCGTCATCAAAGGCCGGCAGCTAGGTCGAGAACTAGGATTCCCTACTGCCAATATTCGCATAGGTCGCCACAAAGTTCCGGCCACCGGTGTATTTGCCGTTAACGTTTATTTTGAGAACACTCGCTATAACGCTGTTGCTAATGTAGGCGTAAGACCCACCGTTACAGCAAACACTCAATTGCTTGAGGTTCATATACTTAACTTTCACAGAGATATCTATGGCCGCGAGCTTAGAGTCGAGTTTGTAGAAAAAATTCGGGATGAGTGTAAATTTGATTCTCTTGAAGCATTGAGTAAAGCTATTGGCAAAGATGTCCTCGCTGCTTGCAGTTTGTCAAAGCAGAGCTGAACTGACTTCATTTATTCAAAATTATTTTTGAATAAATGACCCTTCAAGCACTGTTTATCCATTACCGTTGAAGGCTTAAGCAAGCGACAAACGAAAGAAATTCAATACGCCTACGAGTAGTAGGTGACTATAGTAGTTAAGCAGTCAACAACCTCATACCTATAAGGGGCGTGAGTTAAAGCAAATGTCTAACTTGAAGTTATTCATGCAGAATGACGAGAGGAGAATCCGGTAACTGATCATGTCTGATTATAAACATACACTAAATTTACCCCATACTGATTTTCCTATGCGAGGAAATCTGGCTAAACAAGAACCAGAAATGCTCAAATATTGGCATAGCATGAATCTTTATGAAGAAATTAGGAAAGTGCGTAAAGGATGTAATAAATTCATTCTTCACGACGGCCCTCCCTACGCAAACGGTGATATTCACATAGGCCATGCCGTAAACAAAATCATCAAGGATATGATTATCAAGTCCAAGAGTTTGAGTGGATTTGATGCGCCGTATATTCCTGGCTGGGATTGTCATGGCCTACCTATTGAGCATAAAGTGGAAAGCATGATAGGTAAGGCCGGCAAAAAGGTGGACTTTAAAACATTCCGTAAAAAGTGCCGTGAATATGCTACCAAACAAATAGAAGGTCAGAAAAAAGATTTTAAACGCTTAGGCGTCTTTGGGGATTGGGAAAACCCCTACCTCACCATGAACTTTCAGATAGAAGCCGATATCATCAGGGCTTTAGGCAAGGTTGTAGAAAACGGCCATCTGGTTAAGGGTTACAAACCGGTTTACTGGAGCGTTGTGGGGGGCTCCGCTCTGGCCGAAGCTGAGGTGGAGTATCATGACAAAACATCTACCCAAGTAGATGTGCGTTATGCATCTCTAGACCAACAAACTTTTCTTAACGCGTTTACTTTTGATGAAACCAAAGGCTATGGGGAAGGTGAGCTAGCAGTTGTTATCTGGACAACCACTCCATGGACACTACCTTCATCTCAGGCCGTGGCCGTTGGTGAAGATATTGACTATGCGCTCGTGCAATGCAAGGTTAATGGTGAGCCCGCTCGCTTGATTTTGGCTGAGGCCTTGGTTGAAGCTGCTATGTCTCGCTATGATATTGACGACTATCAGATTATCGCTAAAGCAAAAGGTGTTGCGCTTCAGGGTCAGATGGTCTCACATCCTTTTTATGATCGTGCACTTCCGGTTATTACAGGTGATCATGTCGCTGTTGATGCGGGCACAGGTTGTGTACACACTGCCCCAGATCATGGTGTTGATGACTTTAATGTGGGTAGAGCTAATGGTATTGGCACCTTAAACTATCTTGATGACAATGGTGTTTTCCGCAATCATGTGGAAATATTTTCCGGAGAGCACATCTATAAAGTCGATCCTAAAGTGCTTGCTGTTTTAAAGGATCATGGCCGCATATTAGCAAGTAATAAATTGCAGCACAGTTATCCCCACTGCTGGAGAACAAAAACACCTCTTATTTTTCGTGCTACCCCACAATGGTTTATTTCCATGGACAAGAGAGGTCTGCTAGATAAGGCCATATCTTCATTAGATGCTGTGCAGTTTACACCTAGCTGGGGACGCAAACGGTTAGAGTCCATGCTGAAACAGAGCCCAGACTGGTGCGTGTCCAGACAGCGTACATGGGGAGTACCTATTACTCTATTCATCCATAAAGAAACACAAGAGCTACACCCTGATACAGCAGCTCTTATTGAACAAGTTGCCTTGCAAGTTGAAGAGCTGGGTATTGATGCTTGGTTTGACCTTGAGCCTAGCGAATGGCTGAGCGCTGAAGATACTGAGAACTATGCCAAGGTAACAGATACTTTGGATGTTTGGTTTGATTCTGGTGTAACACACTATTCTGTTATCAAAATCCGAGACGAACTAAAGTATCCTGCCGATGTTTATGTTGAAGGTTCTGACCAGCATCGCGGGTGGTTTCAATCTTCTCTAAAGACTGGTATAGCCATCAATAATGCACCTCCATATAAAAGTCTACTGACCCACGGTTTTGTTGTTGATGCAAATGGCCGAAAAATGTCAAAATCATTAGGAAACGTGGTCGCACCTCAAAAGGTATTTGATAGTTTGGGAGCAGATATTCTCCGATTATGGACTGCATCTACAGACTCTAGTACTGAATTAACCGTATCCGATGACATACTGAAACGAACCGCTGACAGTTATCGCCGCATTAGAAACACCTCAAGATTCTTACTGGCAAATATTAACGGTTTTGATCCAATTAAAAATCTGGTGCAATGGCAGGATATGCTGCTTCTAGATCGATGGGCTATTGATAGAGCCTATAGCCTTCAAAAAGAAATAATTGAATCCTTTGATCAATACAACTTTCTAGGTGTTTACCAAAAAGTACATAATTTCTGCGCACTAGATATGGGCGCTTTTTATTTGGATATCATCAAAGACCGTCAGTATACAACCCAGCCGGACAGTTTAGCGCGACGCAGTTGTCAGACAGTGATGTACCATCTTCTCGAAGCTTTTTCTCGTTGGATAGCGCCAATCCTTAGCTTTACTGCCGATGAACTCTGGCGCGCAATGCCAGGGGAACGGAGCCCATCAGTATTTCTGGAAACTTGGTATGAAGAGTTACAGCCATTATCCAATGATCACTTTGGGCCTGCCTACTGGAGCAGTATCATGGCGGTAAAAACAGTCGTCAATAAGGCCATGGAAGAGGCACGAAACATGGGCATAATTGGTGCTGGGTTGGAAGCTGAAATAACGTTGTATGCAAATGGCACATTACAGCAACAACTACTAATGCTCGGTGAAGAGCTACGCTTTGTTCTAATGACTTCTGCTGCTAATGTCAAGGACCTTTCGATGGCGTCTAATGCCATAGACACAGAGCTGGAAGGCCTAAAAGTAACTGTTACGAAATCAGAGTATCAAAAATGCGCTCGTTGTTGGCACAGAAGAAGTGATATTGGAACTCATAAGCAACATACAGAATTATGTGACCGCTGTGTTGACAACATTGAAGGAAGTGGTGAAAAAAGGATGTACGCTTGATTTATTCTAGGTGGTTTAATACATGAAAAATATAGAGGCCGGAATGTTGCGCTGGCTTTGGCTAAGCGGCTTGGTATGGGTGTTGGATCAAACAACAAAATGGTTAGCTGTTCATGAAATGCACCTTTATGAACAGATTACCGTGCTACCCATTTTCTCGTTAACACTAGCATACAATACTGGCGCTGCCTTCAGCTTCCTTAGCGATGAATCTGGATGGCAACGTTGGTTTTTAAGTGCCATTTCCATAATAGTGAGTTTTATGCTCGCTCGCTGGTTATGGTACTTAAAAAAACACGAAGTATGGCAGTCTTGTGCTGTCGCATTAATTCTCGGAGGAGCCATGGGTAATCTCTTCGATCGTCTATTCCATGGTTACGTCATTGATTTCATTTTAATACATTATGACCAGTTTTATTTCCCAGCATTTAATATAGCGGATTCTGCAATTACCATCGGTGCTGCAATGCTTGTTCTTGATATGTTTCGAGGACATAAACCAGGCCACGAATAGAGTAATATATTTATCTTTATTAATAAGACACCTCAGCATAACTCAACAAAGACGATTATATTCTGGTAAAATATCGGCATGCCAAAATCCTTCACAACACAGCCCAAACTCTTCGTTTCAGCCAGCGACCTGAATCATCCAATTCTTCGTAGTCTGGATGCTACACCGATAGAGGCAGCGCGATCAGGTTCGGACCATGACAAAAGCGGAAAACCGACAAAAGATCCTGAAGCGGGCTGGCACGTTAAGAATGACAGTCATGTTAACAAAAAAAGCACCTATGGTTTGTCCGTTCATACCTGTGTCGATGAAGATGACTTTATTCATAGGCAAAGCGTAACGTCTGGCAATGTTCATGATTCTCAGGAACGTGATACCCTGCTACTGGGGGTGTATGCGGATTCAGCTTACAGCTCTGAGCAGACCCGAGAGAAATTAGCGCAGCTAGGTATTAAAGATCAAGTTCAACGTAAGGGCTACTTAGGAAAGCATCTATCGAAAGAAGATAGAACCTACGAGTAGTAGGTGATCGGGGTGAGCGAACGCAGCCAACAACGTAGCAACTTGAAAGGCGACGGGTATAAAACAAATGATTTGATGTTCAACGCCTTAGAAAGCTTCGTAATGGCTGACAAAACTTGGAAAGTTCAATTACCGTGACCAAAGTCGTTGGTTATACTGAGGTCTCAATAAGAAGGTGTTTTAGGTGTCTAATGTATCAATCACCCAGGGAAGCAAAGTGAGCCTTCATTTCTCACTTATGCTTGAGGATGGCGCAATTGTCAATAGTAATTTCGGCCAATCTCCAGCATCGCTGATTATTGGTGACGGCAGCTTACCTCAGGGTTTTGAAACCGTGTTAATGGGTTTGTCTGTCGGCGACAAAAAAAAAGTTATGGTTCTTCCTGAGCAGGCTTTTGGTATGCGGAATACGTCTAACATACAGAATATTTCCAGAACTGCCTTTAAGGATGATATAGCGCTGGAAGAAGGTTTGATTGTATCATTTTCCGATGCCGCAAATAGTGAATTGCCTGGCGTTATTCATCGTATTGGCGAGCAATCTATCGAAGTGGACTTTAATCACCCTCTTGCTGGTCACCATCTTCAGTTTGAGGTTGAAATACTGGAAATTGGCCTGAATTGACTGTACTATTCTTTGTACTGTTGATTTGAAACAAAAACTTATGCATATTACCATTAACAGTATGAGTCGACTATAAACAAATACAGCCTAGTTACCCTGCTAGCAATAAGTTATTCAACTTCGCACAAGCATTCCACAACCAACATCCTTAAAGATAATATAGAGCACTAATAGAGAACGCAATATGCAAATAAGGTTAGCCAGTCCAAGAGGGTTCTGCGCAGGCGTTGACAGAGCTATCGAAATAGTTAACAGAGCGCTAGATATTCTTGGGTCGCCTATTTATGTGCGCCATGAAGTGGTGCACAACAAATTTGTCGTAGACAGCCTTAAGGACAGAGGAGCAATTTTTGTTGATGAGCTCGATGAAGTGCCGGACGGGAAGGTGGTTATCTTCAGTGCCCATGGTGTATCCAAAGCAGTTGAAGATGAGGCCAAGAACCGAAACTTAAAAGTTTTTGATGCATCATGCCCTCTCGTTAAAAAAGTTCACTTTGAGGTTATCAGGTTAGCTCGCGAAGGGAGAGAGTGTATTCTTATAGGTCATCATGGTCATCCAGAAGTGGTAGGTACTATGGGCCAATACGATGACACTAGAGGTGGGTACTTATCTCTTGTGGAAAATATTCAAGATGTTTATGAGCTGAAGGTAAAGAACCCTTTACAGTTATCTTATGTCACCCAGACAACCTTATCTAAGGATGATACCGAAAAAGTAATTTGCGCTTTAAAAGAACGATTCCCTAGAATTAAAGGCCCCCGTAAAGATGACATTTGCTACGCTACTCAAAATCGCCAGGATGCAGTGCGCTTGCTAGCCAATGAATGTGATTTGGTATTGGTTGTTGGCTCAGTTAACAGCTCTAACTCTAACCGATTAAGAGAGCTGGCAGAACGAATCGGTACCGAAGCCCACCTAATTGATAACGCTACCCATATTGAGAATACCTGGCTAGAAGGTAAAGAGGTGGTGGGCATAACTGCAGGTGCGTCAGCACCAGATATTTTGGTGGTACAGGTTATTGATCACTTACAACGACTTGGGGGCAGTGCAGTTAGGGAGCTTGAGGGCAAAGCAGAAAATATTGTATTCAGTATTCCTAAAGAGCTTCGGCTTAAAACGATTGAGACCGGCTGAAAGAACTCCCCCCATAGGATGTGGAGCTCAACACGGCAATCCTGCAGAACCTTAGGGGGTGCTAGCGCCTGCGACGAGCTAACACCAACAACAAATAATAAACGACAAACTGCAAACGACAGGCTCCTCTCAAAAATATAATATTATCGAAGCAAAGATTTTACTGCACAGAACTATCTTGCTGCAAAAAAGACAATAAGCAAGAAAAATTGTGCAGGCACCTTACCATACAGAATAAAAAATTTCCTTTCCTCGGAATCCGTCTACTTGTGTCGCATCTGGAAGCATCAAAATAATAGAACACTTAACTTTTTCCGTAAAATAAACACGACAGATTACATAAAACACCAAAGCATGCTAATACTATACTCGGTACCATTGAAGGCATGAGTAGGTGACAAATGAACGAATCACCGTGGACTCACTAGCAGTAAGCCACCGTGGTGAGTAAGGACAGTCAACAACCTCACACCTTCAGCGGGACATGAATATAATAGATAGTGATTAAGCTAACTTATTGATAACTGTCAAATATGGAGATACACGGGTATTACTCTCGTGCCACCTCACCGTATTTTTAGTTATACTATCTCAATGCCACTTGGTTGAATGGAGTCATAATGCCTACTCAATTACAAGAATCTCTGGCTCAGCTACTATCAGCTCATTCTGATACAGCTGATTACAACATGATAATGGAAATGCTTGCCTCTGCCCAAAAAGGGCTTACGGAAGGTGCTAATGATTTTACTGACAAAGCAGCATACACTCTTCAGCCAGCAGATATAAAAAGTTATTTACGGTGCTACCCTTTGGCCCATACACTCATTGGCATCACCTCATTCAATGAGCTTAATAAAGACACACACATTATCAGAAAAATTCTTGAACTGCTATTAGATAACCTTGAAGCAGAACCGTCTAAAGCTGATAGCACTAATCTTTTTAAGGTATACTGAGCCGGATCCATAATGATTTCAGACTCCTAGTTGTTGGTTTTTTTTGCACATAAAAAAAACCCTGACAAAATAATTGTCAGGGTTATGAAATAGGTGCTTGACAGTGACCTACTCTCACATGGGGAAACCCCACACTACCATCGGCGATACACCGTTTCACTACTGAGTTCGGAATGGGATCAGGTGGTTCCAATGCTCTATGGCTGTCAAGCTAAATCGTAATAAAAGACGATGGTCTTTTATCTGGAATCCGGCATTAAGCTGTTTCTTGCTTTAAATTTTTCTATACTCATCGCCTTTGAAGCGGCTACTTTGCTGTCAGAGTTTGCTCACCACAGTAACCTAGTTTTCCTAGCTTCTATGACTTAGCTCACTTATAGCTGCCTAGCAACTCCAAATTCTTTAGGTGGATACCCAGTGGATATTAAAAATACGGAAAGGCTTTTCTTGCAAACTCCAATTATCTACTAGCGTAGAATCATGGTATTCGCTGGTTTACCGCCTACCCATACCTTCAATGGTAACGAGTATATTCTATTTTGCTGTGTATGATACAAAATCGTTTTGGCGTTATATGGTCAAGCCGCACGAGTCATTAGTACTGGTTAGCTCAACACCTTACAGCGCTTACACACCCAGCCTATCAACGTCATAGTCTTTAACGGCTCTTTAGGGGCATCAAGTGCCCAGGGAAGTCTCATCTTGAAGGGGGCTTCCCGCTTAGATGCTTTCAGCGGTTATCCTGTCCGAACATAGCTACCGGGCAATGCGTCTGGCGACACAACCCGAACACCAGAGGTTCGTCCACTCCGGTCCTCTCGTACTAGGAGCAGCTCTTCTCAAACTTCCAACGTCCACGGCAGATAGGGACCGAACTGTCTCACGACGTTCTAAACCCAGCTCGCGTACCACTTTAAATGGCGAACAGCCATACCCTTGGGACCGGCTTCAGCCCCAGGATGTGATGAGCCGACATCGAGGTGCCAAACACCGCCGTCGATGTGAACTCTTGGGCGGTATCAGCCTGTTATCCCCGGAGTACCTTTTATCCGTTGAGCGATGGCCCTTCCATACAGAACCACCGGATCACTAAGACCTACTTTCGTACCTGCTCGACATGTACGTCTCGCAGTCAAGCGCGCTTGTGCCTTTACACTAACCATACGATATCCGACCGTACTTAGCGCACCTTCGTGCTCCTCCGTTACTCTTTGGGAGGAGACCGCCCCAGTCAAACTACCCACCACACAATGTCCCCAATCCCGATAAGGGATCCAGGTTAGAACCTCAATGTTGCCAGGGTGGTATTTCAAGGTTGGCTCCACATGGACTAGCATCCACGCTTCAAAGCCTCCCACCTATCCTACACAAGCAACATCAAGATCCACTGTGAAGCTATAGTAAAGGTTCACGGGGTCTTTCCGTCTAGCCGCGGATACACTGCATCTTAACAGCGATTTCAATTTCACTGAGTCTCGGGTGGAGACAGCTTGGCCATCGTTACGCCATTCGTGCAGGTCGGAACTTACCCGACAAGGAATTTCGCTACCTTAGGACCGTTATAGTTACGGCCGCCGTTTACTGGGGCTTCGATCAAGAGCTTCTCGTGAGATAACCCCATCAATTAACCTTCCAGCACCGGGCAGGCGTCACACCGTATACGTCCACTTTCGTGTTTGCACAGTGCTGTGTTTTTAATAAACAGTCGCAGCCAACTGGTCTCTGCGACCCCTGCCAGCTTACGGAGCAAGTCCGATCACCAGCAGGGGCGTACCTTCTCCCGAAGTTA
>JASXSU010000001.1:820000-1533009 GCA_030674875.1 Candidatus Endonucleibacter sp. (ex Gigantidas childressi)
ATAAGAACCGGCGGCAAACGAGTGCTCCCAAGAACCTGCGGGCAGTAAAAGACTGGCGTGCGCTAGACAGAGTTACCCCCTTATTTTTAAGGAGAATAAATATACGAACTGCTATCTTAACTCCAGAATAGCCTCTATCTCTACAGGCACACCTTTCGGCAATTCCTTAACTCCAATCGTAGCGCGAGCCGGATAAGGCTCACTAAAGTATTCAGCCATTACCTCACTAACCTCTGAGAAGTTACCCAGATCAGTAAGATAGATAGTTATTTTTGCTGCGTCAGCAAGGGATCCACTCGCAGCCTCCGCTACAGCCTTCAAATTCCCGAAACATCTGCGCGCTAGGGCTTTGAAGTTCCCGCTATCTAGCTCCATCGTTTCAGGCACTAAAGGGATTTGACCTGAAATATACACTGTGGTTCCGGCCTTGACTGCCTGAGAGTAAGAGCCAATAGCTCTAGGTGCTTTGTCAGTACGAATGATTTGCCTATTACTCATGGAATCCACGTAATTTATTAATGATGGTCATTGATGCTATGGGCATGCTCGATCCGCGTCAACGATTCAAACCAATGAACAACTAAAAACAGAACACCCGCCGCCTTCAAAATGAGATGGCAAGACATTTTCGCTTAAGCCTTTATGCCCGCCGAAAGATGCCGAGCGTCGCTTGCATAAAATCACCAGACCACCACCTTGTTATCCATGCAACTACCGTAAACATAAGCCGACAGCAAACGAACAAAGCCCAACGATCCTACAAATATCAGGTGCTTGAGGCGAGCTAGAACAGCCAACAACATAACGATAGGCCTAAGAAAACCCTAACTCCTATGACTTTCCTGCATCTCCAATAATTGTAGTCGTACACGCTTCGCGCAAGCGCGTTATAGCGTTAACACCCTTTATCATTCTTAATCTCCTGAGAACTCTAGCAAGATTCAAGCGGTCTCGAACATTAATCAACAAATGAATCTGACAGTAGTCAGAGGCTTTTTCATCCATACTTATTTCACCTATATTACCTTCAGCTGCTGTAACACTGGTGGCAATAGCTGCAATCACTCCTTTCTGGTAATTCAACTTAATTTGGAGTGCGATGGAAAACTCACCTGTGACACTTTTATCCCACATAATGTCAAGAATTCTGTCCGTATTATGGCAAACTTTCGAAAGATTACGGCAATTATCAGCGTGAACGACGATACCGCCTCGATCAGAGTCTATATACCCTACAACCGCCTCTCCTGGAATAGGATAGCAACATCGATCAAAACTGATAACCATACCATCAGTACCACGAATAGAAAGAGGTGCTTCTGGCTCAGCATTTTCAAGACGATTTTTTATTTCTACATTATCAACAGAACCAGCCAGCATTCTTGCAACGGCATAAGCCACTTTATTGCCGAGTCCTATATCTTCGAGCAAGTCATCTAAAGATCCACACTCTAGCTGCGTTTGCTGGAGGACTATATCATTACCGATCAAGTCCAGCGACGTATCAAAGCCAATTAACGCTCTACTTAACAGCTGTCGACCCATTATTATGGATTCATTGCGACGCTGACTTTTCAATAACCGATGAATATTTGAGCGAGCCTTACCAGTCATGACAAAATTAAGCCACGCAGCATCAGAGGTGACATTTGGCCCAGTGATTATCTCAATCGTTTGCCCACTCTGTAGTGGCTGATTTAGCGTGGCCATCCTCTTGTCTATCCGGCAGGCAACGCATGCGCTACCTATATTTACATCGATGGCATAAGCAAAGTCTATTGGCGTAGCACCTTTGGGCAGATCAAAAATATCTCCCTTGGGTGTAAAAACATAAATCTCATCGGGAAATAAATCAATTTTTACATTTTCAATAAATTCTAGAGGATCTCTAGCGTTACGTTGCAATTCCAGCAAACCTTTTAGCCATTGGTGAGTTCTGGCACGACTATCAGACAGGGCTTTTTTATCGTCACTATAAAGCCAGTGGGCAGCAATACCACTGTTTGCTATATTTTCCATCTCCTGTGTCCGAATCTGGATATCAACAGGGGCACCCTGCAAACCAAAAAGCGTAGTATGAAGTGATTGATAACCATTGACCTTTGGAATCGCAATATAATCCCTAAATCGACCAGGAATGGGTTTATATAAGTTATGCGCTACGCCCAAAGCTCGATAGCAGCTATCAATATTATCAACGATAATTCTAAATGAGAACATCTCCATTATTTCAGAAAATATTTTTTCCTGATTGCGCATCTTTTGATAAACACTGTAAAGGTGCTTTTCTCGGATAGTAACAGCACCATTGAGACCTTCTTTTCTAAGCCTATCAGTAACTGTTTTTTGTACGCTCCTAAGAAGATCTTGCCGCTTTCTTTTAGCATCCTGAGCTGCGCGACGAATTAAACGAGAACGCATAGGATACATTGCTGAAAAACAAAGATCTTCTAGCTCGCGTCTAAGAGCATACATCCCAAGCCGACTGGCTATTGGAACATAAATATCTAGGGTTTCCTTGGCGATACGGGATCTCTTTTCTTGCATTAAAACGCCGAGAGTGCGCATGTTATGCAAACGATCTGCCAATTTCACCAAAATAACTCGAATATCCTTGGCCATGGCAAGCGCCATCTTCTGAAAGTTTTCAGCCTGGGCAAGAGTTTTATTTTTAAACTGCGTACAAGTTAGCTTACTTACTCCATCGACCAAGTCTGCAACTACATCTCCAAATTCTCTCTGAATAACTTGTTTTTCTATGCCCGTATCTTCAATAACATCATGAAGCATTGCCGCCATAAGGCTGAGATGATCCATATGCATGTCTGCAAGAAGGGAGGCAACTTCCAAGGGGTGAGTAATATAAGGCTCACCACTCCGGCGAACTTGCCCAGCATGAGCTTTTTCTGCAAAATAGTACGCGCTGCGGACAAGATCGATCTGTTCAGTATTGAGATAGGACTCTAGGCGGCCGGCAAACTTGTCTATGGTAAGCAAAACCTCCCCTCCCGTACAGGTTACAAATAGCCGCCAATTATTAGTGTGGTACAGCTTTAACCTTCAACTCCTGATAAAAACATTGCTTCGTCATCACCAATGTTACCGTCACCAATATTCTTCGTCGTTATAAATCCTTCAGCAATTTCACGCAGAGCCACTACTGTAGGCTTATCATTTCCCCACGCTACTTTGGGATCCTTACCTCCGATTGTTAACTGGCGCGCACGTTTGGAGGCTAGCACCACCAGCTCAAAACGGTTTTCTACGTGATCAAGGCAGTCTTCAACTGTTACTCGAGCCATTTCTGCTCCATCGCTAAGGCGTAAATAAGAATGTTTGCCGAACATCACAGCATACTCGACTGGATCCGATCAAACAAGCCTAAACATTTAATTAATTCTCCATCATTAACAGCAAAGCGTGTGCTTACTTGACAGATTACCATTATCCCTGCGAAAGTAAGCATAGTTAAAGATTTTTCGGATGCATTATGAAAACTAATAAGACTTAACAGTAATAAAGATCTATTTATCGTTAGAATACAGAAACAAACATGTCATAATATTTTCCGATAGCCTGAAAACGATTTGCGCTCGCTTTAAAATATCTACCGAACAGCGAGGCAAGCCATTAAAGTTGCTTCCGTTTAATCAGCAAATCGACCCAAATGATATCCTTTCATAACCTTTGAAAACACGAGGGTGTTGACTGCTCTCATTTCTTTTTTGTTAGCTTGTTAAATTCGCAGAGCTTCACTCTTTTATCACCGATACCCGTTACCACCGAAGAATGATGCGGCGACAAACACACAAAACCTCAATCAACTACGACTCTTAGACTCATGAGCTTTTGCTCATTTCTGCCTACTCACACCGTCAAGAGAACCGGGTATATAACGCTTTAGCGGGAAAATTAAAATGGCAAACATATCTGAAAGACTATTAACTTTACGTACAAAAATGGCTGAGCAAAAAATAGATGCATGGGTTATTACCAGCTCCGACCCCCACCAGAGTGAGTATGTCGCCGATCACTGGTCAGGACGAGCTTGGTGCTCTGGCTTTAGCGGCTCAGCGGGTACGCTCATCGTACTTAAAACCCAAGCTGGACTTTGGACCGATGGTCGTTACTTTGCTCAAGCAGAAAAGGAGCTTGAGGGTTCTTGCATCACATTAATGAAAGAAGGTCATACTGATACACCTTCTATTGATACATGGCTGCACAGCAATCTTGATGAGCAAAATACGATTGGGTTTGATGGCAAAACGATAAGCGCCGCAAGGGTTCGCAGACTAATTGAAAGTCTTGAGAGCAAACCCCTGCAGATCCTATCAGATCATGATTTGCTAAACACTGTTTGGGCAGACCGCCCTGCCATGCCAAAGGAACCAGTTTATCTACATGGAGCAGAGTTCGTTGGACGAACTTGTGAAGAAAAGTTTGAGCAGGTACGTTTGGCAATGTCTGAAGAAGGAGTAGATCATTTGCTTATCAGCAGTCTTGACGATATCGCCTGGCTGCTTAACCTTCGAGGCTCTGACATTGAATGCAACCCCGTATTCCTTGCTTACCTTATTGTTTCTAAAGAAGATGTTCGCCTGTATATCAATAGCAGCAGGATCGAAGCTGACGCCCGCGAAGCTCTTAATTCATTCGGCGTAAAACTTCGTGCTTATAGCGCAATAGCCTCTGACCTTGAGCTTCTACCCACCGACAGTAGAATCCAGCTTGACCCTGAAACAACTAGCCACTGGCTTCTGGGATCACTTCCTGAATCTATTGATATCACTGAGACAGTGTCGCCTATCAGCCTCCTAAAAGCAGTGAAAAATGATGTGGAGATTGCCTCAATGATGAATTGTCATCGGCGAGACGGTGTCGCCATTGTTCGTTTTATGCGCTGGCTTGAAAGTGTAATTCCTGCTGGGAATATAACTGAAGTAGACCTTGATGAACACTTGGAGACTTTTCGTGCCCATTCATCATATTTTAAGGGACCGAGCTTTCCTACTATTGCTGGGTATAGGTCTAATGGCGCTATTTGTCACTATCGGGCAGAGAAAGCATCATGCCTAAAAATTAAACCAAAAGGCCTTTTGCTAGTAGATTCTGGAGGCCAATATCCTGACGGCACAACAGATATCACGAGAACCTTTGCTTGCGGGGAAATAACCGATGAAGAAAAGTATGATTACACCATAGTGCTAAAGAGCCATATCAACCTTGCTCAAGCCAAGTTCAAAAAGGGAACACGAGGTATACAGCTTGATATGCTGGCTCGGCAACCATTATGGAAATTGGGCATGGATTATAGCCATGGTACAGGTCATGGTGTCGGTTACTTCCTTAATGTGCATGAGGGCCCACAAAACATCAGCCTTCGCTGGCAGGATGTACCCTTAAAACCAGGCATGCTGGTTACTAACGAGCCCGGCATGTATAGAACCAACAAGCATGGTATCCGCATAGAGAATATAATGCTTGTGGTTGAAGATGTTAAAACTGAATTTGGGCAGTTTTATAAACTAGAATCATTAACCTTGGCGCCTATAGATACCAAACCTCTGGTTATGAAGTTACTTCAGAGTGAAGAGATTGAGTGGCTAAATCAGTATCATGCAAAAGTTAACAACGCACTCTCTTCTTTACTGGATGGAGATGATCTAGCTTGGCTGACTCAAGCCACACGCGCTATATAACATCAGCCCTAAAGACTTACTATCGGCAAGTAAAAGCGCCAGCCAGTGCACACCCACCTCTATTGAAGGCGTGGGTTCTTAGCCCATCTCACGCATACTCAACCCCCAACGACTAACAGACTTATGGGGCTTATCTCGTTTGCCTCCTACCCACGCCTCCAATGGTAACTGGTATGGATTACATCCCCTTAAAGAAACGATGAAAGCCATTCCATATACTCGGATCTGGTTTGCTCAAGCTCGTTAGGAAGGTGGTGGCAAGCACTTGCAAGGTATAAAACATGGGGGTTTTTATATAGTCGCCTCAATACAGAGATATTATGCTTAGCGTCTACAGTTTTATCACTGGTACCTTGGATAATCATAGGAGTAATGGCAATGGTCTGATCTGTGCTTTCTATCTTTTTAATCCATCTATCCATAGAGCTAACCCAGTCGACAACGATGAATTTGGGCGCTAAAGGGTCGGCCTTAGCGAACTCAAGGAAAGCCGTATCTCTGGAGTTATTAGTAAATTGTCGGGGAACCTTTCGCAGAAACGGGCGAATAATATAGAGCTTAATGCGGCTTAAATGCCATAAATAAGGCCGCACCAACGGTGCAGACAAGATAATTTGTTGAAATAATAAAGACTGCTGCTGACATAAGCCTTGCTGCGGCAAAGATAGCAGAAAATCCGTCAGAATGGCGCATCCTGTACTTTGCCCATAGGCATGCCACGGTGTTGGTACTCGGCCTTTACAAATACATAAAATGTCATTAAGTATTCGACTATAAACCGAAAAACTGTGGATAGAAGCTGACTCACCCATTGAAAGACCATGGCCAGGTAAATCAAAAGCAAACACACAAAAACCCTGCTCCAGAAAATACCTGATAATATGCTTGAATAATCCAACATGATCAAAGTAACCATGAAGGATGAAAAAACTTCCTTTTGACACAGGTGGGCGATAAGCGTGACAGGCTATCTGATAACCGTGGCAGTTAAGATAGCCTAATTCGTGAGTGGTACCTGTATATAAATTTTCAGCGTCAATTCCGTAATATTTCGTATAAGCTATTTCGTCACAGGAAAGCATTCTATTGGTGAACGTCAATGGTTGCATATGATGCTTAAGTTTCTTGATGTCCATCTTCTTTTTGTAAGTCATCTATGTTAATCGCCACAGTTTTTACAGACATAGTGCTTGTTGACCGAATAATACCGCGTGCATTACGTTGTTGTTTTATGTGTTCAATCAAAATAAGCCCCCTACTGGAGCTTAAACCTTTGACAAAAGTTGCTTTTAAATGTTCATACAACGGATTAGATATTATAACTCTCTCACCTTCTGAAAAGGAGTTTTTTTCCTTATAACTTTTTTGAAGACACTCAACCATCTCTTTTATTTGCTCAATGATGGTTTCACCACAAGGAATCGGCTGCGGCAACAAACTATATAACTCTAACTCTCTAACAGATATACGTCCATCGGCGTACAATTGACGTGTCATTTTATTAAAAGAAATAATCTCAGAAACGCCTCGTGTTGACCGGATTTTATGGTACTTATCTAGATCTTTCAGTGCAAGATAGAGGAAAATATAACCGCCGAATAACACTTCCTCTTTTACATCTGATACGACTGACAGAACAGATACCTCTGGCCCTCTGAAAGGAATGCTTGGGCAGTATGCTTCAAACCCTTGATTTTCTAAGTGATCGAAAGCAGATCTCTCTTTTCTCGGCTTGGTCTTGAGCAGATACCAACCTTCTTTCATGTTTGTTTGTATAACCATTCTGTACCCAATAAGAACTCTGTGGTCGTCATACTTGAAAATACAGAGGGATTAACTACACCCTCCCCTGCTGACTACTACCTACCACCTCAAACACTTGGTAAAATATTGTTACTGCTCATACCCAATGAAAATAGTGAAACTCACGTCAACCACTCAACGGAACTTCATGCCTCACGCCTTTTGGCATCTAACTACTAATATCGTTAAGTCTATCCCTGCTATGCAAACTAACATCGTTTAGTCGACAGACTCACTTAAAGTAGTATAAATATACACTTAGTCAACTAATAGCGATCAGTGATTTTTTTGCTGACAGGTATTGCTCCTATCACCACAATAATAGATCCCTCACAGATAAAGAATAAACTCCATGACCAAAGTGATTGGGAATACAAGTAAGCAGCAAGTAAGTAAAACCACATTAACTAAGCTATTTGAGCACATGTTAGCAGGCAAGACTTCACACCTTCAAACGCGGCAATATAATATAGCATAAGCCATATTTTCCTGATATCTGGTTTATTATCACATGTACGCACCGAGGAAAAATAACGGGATATTTACATATCTAGCAGTAGCCTTACTGACTTTAAACTACGGTGAAGAACTAGGACTGATTACTTTAGAAACGCTTGCTCAAGCATTGCAACAGCAGGTAGACTTTTCCCTTCGACAAACTCCAAAAAAGCACCTCCGCCAGTAGAGATATAAGAAACTTGCTTGCTAACATGATATTTATCAATAGCAGCTAGCGTATCTCCACCTCCGGCAACAGAGAAGGCAGACGAATCAGCAATAGCCTTGGATATGGATCGTGTGCCTGCACCAAATTGCTCGAATTCGAAAACACCAACTGGGCCATTCCACAAAATGGTTTTTGCGTCCCTCAACATACTTGCAAACAACTTTTGCGTTTCAGGCCCAACATCAAAAATCATATCGTCGTCGCTAACCTCGTTAACATGCTTGATAGTAGCAGGTTCATTTTCATCAAACTTTTTGCCACAGACGACATCAACAGGCAACGGTACATCAACTTTTTTCATTAGTGCGCTAGCTTGATGAATCAGGCTCTTTTCATAAAGGGACTTTCCTACATTTTTGCCCGCTGCAGCTAGAAATGTATTAGCAATACCTCCACCAACAATCAACTGGTCGCACACTTTAGACAAAGACTCCAGCACTGTTAGCTTAGTAGAAACTTTAGAGCCACCCACAATGGCTATCATAGGCTTTTTAGGATCATCGAACGCTTTACTCAGCGCATCCAGCTCATTTGTTAGCAGAGGGCCAGAACATGCGATAGGTGCATATTTACCAACTCCGTAAGTTGATGCATGAGCTCGGTGAGCTGTGCCGAATGCATCCATTACATACACATCACAGAGTGCAGCCATTTTTTTAGATAAGGCTTCGTCGTTATCTATCTCGCCTCTGTTAAAACGCACATTTTCCAAAATAACAAGCTCACCTTCAGCAACCTCAAAGTCACCATCAATCCAATCTGCTATAAGACGAACATCTTTTTTTAACAAGTTACCAATATACTCTGCAACAGGTTTCAGAGAGTATTGATCGTCATAGACGCCTTCTTTTGGTCGACCCAAATGAGATGTTGCCATGACTCTTGCCCCACCCTCAAGCGCTAGCTTAATAGTAGGAAGCGATGCCAATATACGAGCATCACTAATGACTTTCCCGTCCTTTACAGGAACATTGAGATCTTCACGGATCAGTACGCGTTTCCCAGATAGATTCAGGTCAGTCATACGCAGTAGGTTCACGGGATTTCCTTTATAAATAATCATAAGCAGCGAGCAAAAATATTTATATTGTTCGTGTCTGGAAAGACTATGTCGCTGGCTACATCTCAAATCACTCCATACCCGCTGCCACTGACTATGCAAACACAGCTACTTTGGGTATATGAATTTTCAACACGCTAGATAGACAGCAATCAAGATCAAGTGGTTAGATCCCAATCATAATCGATAATAACAGGCGCATGAAAAGAAAACCCCTGCGCCTTATAAATACCACCGTTTAATACTTTATTACGTACACCTGAAGTGATTATTTGATAATCGATTCGCATACCAATATTATCACGCCGAAGAGATTCATCCTGCCACCAGGAGTATTTACCCGGCTCTTGATCCACTTCTCTATAAGCGTCGTAAAAGCCCATATCCCCTAAAAGTCCCTCCATCCAATTTCGTTCTGATGCTTTGAAGCCAGATACTTCTTCTGCTGTTTGCCAATCATAAATGTCAATCTTACGATGTGCAATATTCCATGTTCCGCACATAATAAACTCTCGACGTTTTCGGCGCTGTTTATTCAAATTGTGAGAATAAGCATCAAGGAAACGATACTTGAAATTCTGACTTGCTTCATCATAGCCTTCAGGCACATAAACATTAACTATACTCATCTTGTCAAAATCAGCTTGCAAATAACGGCCGGTCTCATCTACCTCAGGGCAACCAAGCCCGCTAATGACGGCTTTGGGCGCTTGCCGCGTATATATGGCCGCGCCACCACGTTCGGTTTCATTGCAGCCGTAGTAAGCGTAACAAAAGTAGCCATCCATTTGATATTGATCCTCAGCCATGGAGCACTCTGTTTCACGCGTATCCTGAAGACAAATAACATCCGCATCTTGATCTGCAAGCCAGTCAAATAGCCCTTTCTCTTTGGCCCTCTTAAGACCCTCACAATTGAAACTTATAACTCTCATTAAATACACCTTGGCAGCATGCATAACACACTGAGCATAACATAAAGCAGCGGCCTCGTTACTGTTGGCGACCGATGCTAATAACTAAGTAAAACCGTATAACAACTGTTAATAACAGCGGACTATCTTCTAATTGTTTACTCAAATAAATGAGATCAAGTCTAGCGATTCTTTTTCTTTCAGCAATATAACCACCAAACTTGGAAATACAAAGAGACCATCTCATCTCTCAATCACTTATCCATCCAACTCAATGAAGCTTCGACCATATACCACTTACCTACGATTCTAATGACTTCAAAGTAACGTTAATCTAACGCTAGCTCTCAGCTACTAAACAATTTCGAGCAGCCACCATTTTTGTAACTTCTATGCTATGAATAAACACCACCTAGACCTAATCTTCAGGTAGAATGCTATATTCATTTTTAAGATGTGAGACTGTTGACAGCTCTCATTCATCACAATCGCCACTTGCAATAAGCTCATGAGATTCGTTTATTTACAACTTACATATACTTTCAATGGAATCGGGTATATATAGCGTAGCTTGAAATAGCAAAAAACACAGCTCTTCCTTGAGCTAAAAGTCAGTTTATTGTAAAAAAAAGAGGTATCTTGGCTCTATGCTTGATTATCAGGAAGCATTTCTTCAGTTGTCTTTGCAAGAACAGGTTATTAGCCTGGGCGACTTCACACTTAAGTCTGGACGCAGGTCTCCCTATTTTTTTAATGCTGGATTATTTAATACCGGTGAAGCTATGAGTAAGCTTGGGCAGTTTTATGCCAAGGCTTTAGTCTCATCGGGAATAGACTTTGATATTTTATTTGGTCCCGCTTACAAAGGCATTCCTTTAGCAACAGCAACAGTCGTTGCCTTAGCTCAGCAGCACCAACGCAATGTATACTGGAGTTTTAACAGGAAAGAAGCCAAAGAACATGGCGAAGGTGGCAACATAGTGGGAGCGCGCCCCCAAGGAAACGTAGTGATTATTGACGATGTTATTACTGCTGGCACAGCCATTCGTGAAGCGATGGACACTCTGAAAAGCTTTGGGGCGACACCGGCAGCAGTTTTGATCGCCCTAGACCGGCAAGAAAAGGGCAATGGCGCGCTATCTGCCACTCAACAGATCGAAAATGACTTCAGCGTCCCAGTTATCAGTATCATTAAGCTAGAACACCTTCTGGAATTCGTGCTAAATAATGAGTCGATCAAGCAGTATGCTCCAGCAATCACTGATTATAGAAATCAGTATGGCATTTAAGCCACGCAGCACATAGGCCACTACCGCCAGAACAAAACCGAGGCAATATGCTATAAGATTGCTTCTTTACGTCTAACATAACACAAAAGCATTCTCATTCTTGCCAGTACCGGAACAGAAAAAGCTCTATTTTATTTTGTATTCCTTATACTCAACATGCTTGCGTATCACCGGATCGTACTTTTTAAACACCAACTTATCAGGAGTATTACGCTTATTCTTGGTAGTGGTATAATAATGACCAGTCCCCGCAGAGGAAACCAGCTTGATCTTTTCACGTGCGCTCTTTGCCATGATTAATAGCTCCCAGTGCCTAGAGTTTCAGACCTGCTGAAGATAGGTCCGCCAGAACAGCCTCAATGCCCTTCTTGTCGATAATACGAATCCCCTTAGCGGAAACACGCAAACGCACAAAATGGTTCTCGCTCGCCACCCAAAAACGCTTATAGTGCAAATTAGGCACAAAGCGACGACGAGTTTTGTTATTTGCATGAGACACATTATTACCCGTAACCGGACGTTTGCCGGTAACCTGACAAATCTTGGACATTTTTATGGCCTCTTAAACCAAATAATCCGACCATAAGGCCAAAAAATACTCAATAATTTCCAGAACTATATTTTTGGGGCAAGACCATAACAGCTTCACCCATAACCAACTTTCAAAGATCAAACTTTATACCAGAATCAAGCACCAAATGCAAATATCGGAGGCCTAGCAACACATAACTTTATCGAGTAAAGGGTCATACTCGTCATCATTGAGAAGATGAGAATAGGAAGCCAACGAATGAGGTATTTATCTGTAGACACCATAATCATTCACTCCATCAAAACTATTCACACGTAACTAGGTCAGCCGAAGCACGCTCATACTTTTACAATTGGCTCGTAATAAAATTGCTAATAATTCTTGATCAGACAACAATCTTGCTCCATATTTGAGCAGTTTTCCTTGAGTAGATTTTGCGATCACTCATTAAAATATTTTTCCGGACAAATCTTTGCTTCCACTAATACTGGCCGTCTATTCATCTGTTAGTGAATTAGACAAAAAATATTGGAATAATTCCAGAGACTTTCCCAGCCCATGCAACAGTTACGGAACAAAAGGATCATTCTCGGTGTTAGTGGAGGCATTGCCGCCTACAAAAGTGCCGATCTGATCCGAAAACTCACCAACCTCGGAGCACACGTCCGGGTAGTTATGACCGCTGGAGCCTGTGAGTTTATTACTCCACTAACCATGCAGGCTCTTTCTCATCACCCCGTACATCTTGATCTTCTTGATACCAACGCTGAAGCTGCTATGGGGCATATAGAGCTAGCGAGGTGGGCAGACATAATCTTAATAGCTCCAGCAACCGCTAATTTTATTGCCCGCCTAGCAGGAGGACATGCAGATGATTTACTAACAACACTATGCTTGGCCACCAGCGCACCTATTTCTCTAGCTCCGGCGATGAATAAAGGCATGTGGGTCAATAATATAACACAACAAAATTGCCAAGAATTGCTAAAACGTAACATTTGTCTTCTGGGACCAGCAATTGGTAACCTAGCTTGCGGAGACGAGGGCCCAGGACGAATGCTTGAGACTGAACTTATTGTTGAACAAATCTCAGGAATGTTTCAGCACAACGCTCTCAGCGGCGTTAATCTAACGATAACCGCTGGCCCAACCCGTGAACAGATTGACCCTATCCGCTATCTTTCCAATCATAGCTCAGGGAAAATGGGATACGCCCTTGCCGAGGCAGCTATCGAAGCCGGTGCTACAGTCACGCTAATCAGCGGCCCTGTTAATATTCCCGTGCCCAATAGAGTTAACTGCATCCATGTTGTCAGTGCGCGAGAAATGCACCAAACAGTTCATGATAACATTTCTGGAGTTGATATCTTTATTGGTTGTGCAGCTGTCTGCGACTATCGCCCTGAAGAAGTTTGCTTAGAAAAGATCAAAAAAGATCCAGAAAATAGCGGCGAAACAAAAAGTATCAAGTTAGTACAAAACCCAGATATTATCGCCTCAGTAACCACTTTACATCCACCTCTTTTTGTCATCGGCTTTGCTGCAGAAACTCAACATCTTTTGAGGCATGCCAAAGATAAACTAAAACGCAAAAAACTAAACCTTATTATTGCCAATGATATTTCTAACACAAATAGCGGCTTTAATAGTGACAGCAATGAAGTCACCATACTGGGGCACGACTTTGAAGAAACTTTGCCAATAGCATCAAAAAAAGTACTATCAGGAATGCTTCTGAAAATCATTAGCCGAGACTATAACACGTGGAAAGCAGAACAGGATTAGCATGAAAAAACTACAAACAATTATTCTTGATAAACGTATAGGTACGGAATTCCCACTCCCAACCCACGCAACAGAAGGCTCTGCGGGCATAGACCTGCGTGCGTGCGTGGATACACCTCTCACTTTGGAGCCAGGGCAAACAGAACTGCTGCCAACAGGTATGGCTATTCATATTAATGACTCTTCCTTAGCAGCCATGATCCTTCCCCGCTCCGGTCTCGGCCATAAACACGGCATCGTACTAGGAAACCTTGTTGGGTTGATTGACTCTGACTATCAGGGCCAACTGATGGTTTCCTGCTGGAATAGAGGCCATGCGACATTTACTATAAACCCAGGGGATCGCATCGCACAGCTTATACTGGTACCAGTTATTCAGGCTGAGCTTGATATTGTTGATAGCTTTGAGGAAAGTCGAAGAGGGAAAGGCGGCTTCGGTCACTCTGGAAAAAGTTAAATGATCCAACCAAAAGTAAGAGCAAGACTCGGTAGACGATGAGGAAACGATGCTCTATGAGTCTACTCGTAGTAGGTAATTGGTGTGAGGGATCGTAGTCAACAAACTCACGCCTTCAAAGGAAATAGGTATCGCCTTTTTTCAATGAGCCTCATCCCAGTTTTTCCCCACTCCTACTTCAACTAGCAAGGGCACCTCAAGGGAGACTGCACCGGACATTTTTTCTTCAACACCTGCTGTCAGCTCGTCCAAATCTTTTGTAGCAACTTCAAATACCAGCTCATCATGCACCTGCATTATCACTCGGGCATCAAACGAACTAGATTTTAACCACTGGTCCACAGATATCATCGCTTTTTTAATAATATCTGCCGCAGTACCCTGCATCGGTGCATTAATCGCTGTTCGTTCTGCTGCCTGACGACGCATACCATTCTTAGCATTAATTTCTGGCAAATAAAGCCTTCTACCAAACAACGTTTCGACGTAACCTTTTTCTCTAGCCTGCACCTTTGTTTCTTCCATATAACGCTGAACACCAGGATATCGATCAAAATATAAGTTAATATACTCCTGTGCTGACTGCCTTGACGTTCCAAGCTGTTTAGCCAAACCAAAAGCAGACATGCCATAGATCAAACCAAAGTTAATAGCCTTGGCGCTACGACGTTGGTCCGTGGAAACATCATCAAGCCCAACACAGAAAACTTCAGCCGCTGTAGCTTTATGGATATCAAGCCCTTTAGCGAATGCATCAAGCAGCCCTTTATCTTCAGACAAATGAGCCATAATTCTCAGTTCAATTTGAGAATAATCAGCCGCTACCAGCTGAAAGCCTTCAGGGGCAATAAATGCCTGTCGTACTCGACGCCCTTCTTCTGTGCGAACCGGAATATTCTGAAGGTTGGGATCTGAAGATGACAACCGACCAGTTGCCGCTCCAACCTGATGGTAAGATGTATGAATTCTTCCCGAAGAAGCGTTGATCATCTTCGGTAACTTATCAGTGTAAGTAGATTTGAGCTTACTTAAACCTCGGTGCTCTAAAATAAGCTGAGGTAGAGGATAGTCCAAAGCTAACTCCTGCAATACTTCTTCCGCTGTCGATGGCTGCCCCTTGGGGGTTTTCTTTACAACAGGCAAACCCAGCTTATTAAACAACAGCTCCTGTAACTGCTTCGGAGAACTAAGGTTAAATATCTCTCCTGCTTCGCTATAAGCCAATTCCTCTAACTCTTTAAGTTTTTGACCAATTTCAAGACTTTGCTTCCCCAGCAAAACCCCATCCACCAATGCACCGTTTCTTTCTATTTGAGAAATAACACCAAGCAACGGCATTTCAATATCCTCAAACACACTCTTAAGGCTGCTCACCTCGCTCAACAACGGCCAAATGGCGCAATGCAGCCTTAAGGTAATGTCTGCGTCTTCTGCAGCGTAAGGCCCAGCTTTTCCCAAATCAATTTGATTAAAAGTAAGCTGCTTAACACCTTTACCAGCAATATCTTCAAAAGAGATAGTGGAAAGCCCAAGGTAATTCTTAGCCAAGCTATTCATATCATGACGCGTTGCCGTAGAGTTAAAAACACTGGACTCCAGCATTGTATCAAAAGCCATGCCCTGAAGATGAATATCATAGCGTGCAAGGATATTCTTATCATACTTCAGGTTCTGACCTACCTTATGCTGCTCTGGATCTTCCAACAATGGCTTGAGTTTTTGTAAAACCCATTGGCGATCCAGTTGATCAGGTATACCTATATAATCGTGAGCAACCGGCACGTAAGCAGCTTTTCCTTCCTCACAGGAAAAAGATACCCCAACCAAATCGGCCACCATATAATTAAGGCCTGTAGTTTCAGTATCAAAAGCAAAAAGCTCAGATCCTTTAAGCAGATCAATCCACTTCAGAAAACACTTTTGATCTGTAACAATTTCATACTCACCAGTCACTAACGTCTGTTTTGCGCCTTCGTCATCACCATCTAGCTCACTAATCAAAGAGCGCAACTCAAACTGCTCATAGAGATGAAGTAATTCTTGCTTTTTTATAGGCTCAGATTTGAGCTGCCCAATAGATACAGATAGGTCAACATCTGTTTTGATTGTTGCCAATTTTCTCGAAAGAAAAACAACATCCTTATGTTCTTCAAATCGATCGGCAAAAGTTTTGCTGCCTCTAAAACCCAAACCCGCTACTTGGTCAAGGCTTGAAGCAATTTTATCAATGCTCCCTATCCCTTGAAGTAAAGCCTGAGCTGTTTTACTACCCACTCCAGGCATTCCAGGAATGTTATCGCTGGAATCGCCCATTAGCGCAAGGTAATCAATAATCAGATCCGCAGACACACCAAACTTTTCAATCACTCCCTCCAAATCTGTTTTGGTATTACTCATTGTGTCTATCAAAGTAACATATGCACTAACTAGTTGAGCAATATCCTTATCACCGGTTGATATAACCGTATAAATTTTTTTCTCTGTTGCCTCCTCTGCCAATGTGCCGATAACGTCATCCGCCTCAACACCTTCAATCATCAATAAAGGCAAACCAAGCGCCCTGACAATATTGTGAATAGGCTCCACCTGAGATCTTAAATCGTCAGGCATTGGCTTCCGGGTAGCTTTGTAGTCCTTATAAAGATCATGGCGAAAGTTTTTACCTTTTGCGTCAAATACAACCACAACATTACTTTCAGGGTGTTGCCTCATCATGCTTTTCAGCATATTTGTCATCACCCTAATAGCACCTGTAGGCCGGCCATCGGAAGTGCGTAGGTTAGCCCGCTCAGATGCATGATACGCCCTGTAAAGATACGAAGATCCATCAACTAGAATAAGAGGCGCTACTGTTTGTTCTTCCATTGTTTGTTTCCGTTGAGCCAAGAAGCTTGTCCGAGAATATCTCATAGCCGGCACACTTACAAAGCGGGTGGTCGAATGCCTTCACAAGATTTGCCTTTTAAAAAAAGATACTAATCGCACTAATACCTTGCAATCATTAGGCGAGCGCTATACTCCTTGGCTCTTCGGACGTTATACTCATTATCACTGATGGTATGAGTAGGTGACAAACCGCGCGAAGCCACATATTAGTCTATGATCTATAGACTATTGAGAGTAATCAATGCCTTACACCTTCACTGGGAATAGGTATGCTTGCTTACTCACACTTCCAATGATAAATAAAAACAAGTAACTTCAGCCAAAAGTGTTATGCTATAACATACTTGAGAATACATAACAGGAGTAAAATGCTGATCTCTCAAAACTCACCCGACAAACCTCACAATCATAATCACTGCATCCAAAATGCATTGAATGAGGCTCGTGCACTTTGCCAAAAACAAGGAGTAAACCTTACGCCCCTTAGGGAAAAGATACTTACAATTGTTTGGAAAAACCAGCAACCCATAGGTGCCTATGATATCCTAGCAAAACTGGCAAATCAGGAGGCGCACCGCGCACAACCACCAACTGTTTACCGAATTTTGGGTTTTTTACAAAAACACGGACTGGTTCACAAACTACCTTCCATTAATTCTTACATTGGTTGTTCTAACCCATCAGTCCATGCAGAAAACTCTCATTGGGGTTGCTTCTTTATCTGTAATAATTGTCGAACCACTATTGAAGTGGATAGCTCAGAAGTAACCAGTTCCATTCAAAGCTGCGCCTCTCGTTATGATTTTTCTCTATCAAGCTCTCCCATAGAGCTAACTGGACTTTGTCATACTTGTAGTAACAACAAGCCATCCCATGACTGAACCCCTGATAAGCCTGAAAGAGATAAGCATCAATTTCCAAGAGCGGTCAACTCTAAATAAAATAGACCTAGATGTAAAGCAAGGCGAAATAGTTACACTAATCGGCCCAAATGGCGCTGGAAAAACCACTCTCGTAAGAATCGCTCTTGGATTACAGAACCCCGACTCAGGAACAAGAAGCATCACGAAGGGGTTGCGGATCGGATACATGCCACAAAAACTACATATCAATAAAAGCATGCCACTGCGAGTCGAGCGTTTTCTAGCACTGACAAACAGCAAGAGCCATGAAATTACAGCTGCCCTGAGCAAAACAGGCATTAAGTACGCAGCCAACTCTTCCGTGCAAGCACTTTCTGGCGGCGAACAACAAAGAGTATTATTGGCCAGGGCACTATTAAACAAACCCCACTTGCTAGTTCTTGATGAACCAGTTCAGGGAGTTGACATAAACGGTCAGCGCGAACTATACCAGTTAATTACCGAGATACGAGACGAACAAAATTGCTCAGTATTGATGGTTTCCCATGACCTTCACTTGGTTATGGCATCCACAGACAAAGTGGTTTGTATCAACCAACACGTCTGCTGCTCTGGTCACCCACTTCTAGTAAGACGCCATCCCGCCTACTTAGAGCTGTTTGGTAAAGAATCTACTGAACTTGCCGTTTACACGCATAACCACGATCACAACCATAACGCCAGCGGCCATGTCGTTCATAACCACAGAAAGGGATCATAATGCTTGACCTTTTCAGCTCTGCCCTAATCGCCGGCTGCGGTGTCGCCGCCACTGCAGGCCCTCTTGGTTGCTTTGTTGTCTGGCGCAAAATGGCTTACTTTGGTGATACCTTATCCCACTCAGCTCTCCTTGGCGTGTCACTAGGATTACTACTCAACATAAACATCAATATCGCAATAATTTTTTGCGCCCTTCTCCTAGCAATTGTTCTCTCCGAGTTTCAGGATCGCCGTCAAATAGCGTCCGACACACTATTGGGAATTCTCGCCCACAGCAGTCTATCTTTAGGACTGGTAGCTGTTAGTTTTGCTGATAACGTCCGTATTGATATGATGGCTTATCTCTTCGGTGATTTACTGTCAGTAAGCCTTCAAGATATTTTCTGGATTTATGGCGGAGGCACCGTGGTAATCACCATGATGATCTGGCTTTGGCGACCATTGTTAGCCATGTCTGTTCATGCAGAACTAGCTCAAGTCGAAGGAGTTCCGGTAAAAAAAATCAGGCTGGCTCTCACTGTGATTATGGCCTTAGTCATTGCTATTTCCATGAAGATTATCGGAGTTTTACTGATTACATCACTTCTTATTATCCCTGCAGCAACAGCTCAACGCTTTGCTAAATCCCCTGAACAAATGGCCGTTAAAGCCAGCCTATTTGGCATGCTTGGCGTAACTGGAGGGCTTGTCGCTTCCTGGTATATTGACACTCCTGCTGGACCTTCCGTAGTTGTCGCCTGCTTTGTATTATTTTTATTAAGTCAACTACTCCCTTTGAAGACCTGAGCAGGCGATAAACGAACGAAGCCATCCGAGCCTACTAGTAGGTGATTATGATGCATGAGAGCTATGTACGAGACAAAATATTTAGCAAATCTAAAAAAGTGGTTTGATCATTTTTTCCACAGTTGTTTTTGAGCACAAGTCTAAGCCTATCCAATCCTAATCGGAACAGACCCTTGGCTAGACGGTAATGCCTGTTCAGAGTAATTGATTTGCATTCCCATAACCCAACGCCCAACTAGTAGGCATCGCACAACAACAATCGTCAGTAGTCCCATCAGTTTATCCACCCAGTCAAGGTTCGTCAGATGTGTAGACCCCAAATTAAAGCTCAAACTTTTTAGATTGCCAAACAGGGTTTAATATTACAGCGCTTACCATAGTCATCTATCATGCTATCTGGCTTTTCAGTGGCTACTACGATCAAGCATCCTTTCAGCCTTCGACGGACTGCAATATAATTCGTCTCCTATAAAATCTAGGAACTATTTCATATTAAACATGTCATACGATATATTGAACTTTATTATTAAAATGATAAGGTTCACTGAGATTATTATGACTAATGTATCTTAATCAGCATTACTACTGTTCTTAGTATCAAGTTTGAAGTGCTACAAAAGTAGTTATTCATAAAAGAATTCCTCCGCTGTTTTATAAGTTAACCGCTTCCTTGGTCTTGTATTTAATTTAGCCTCGATGATATTACATCGTTGCTGAGTTAGACCTGCCACTGATGCTCACTTAACTAAGTATGCCGAATTCATATACTAAGTACGACACCCAATTTAATAGAAACGATGAACTGCGATACCCTTAGTTTTTTGTTCCAATCACGAAGTAAAAACCTATGAAGTATCAACAGATCACCGAGGGTGATATACCCAAGTGAATTCAAGATGCAGAGCTGAGTTTCTGAAAATTGTCGTTAATTCTACTGATTAACGAAGCCCCAACTTTAGGCAACGTATCATCAAGGAAGTTATTTATTTTCTGTCGAAACTCCGCCGATTTCGCGAAATATTCATTATCTCGCGCGTGCTCACTCATTACTTTCCACATTCGCTCAATTGGATTCAAATTTGGACTATACGGAGGTAGGTAATGAAGCTTTATGCCTTGTTTTTCAGCTTCTTCAACCACCTCCTTTGAGTGGTGATAACCCTCACCATCAATCACTATATGAATGACGGCCATTGATATATACTCGTCGCCTTTCAATCTGCTACGTTGTTGGCTTCGCTTACTTGCCGCCTAGTAGCAACTTGAAATCCTTTGGGTATAAGACCCTGCAGGTTACCTTATCCGAGAGGCATTTTCTGCTAATTATCCCTTGAAAATCAAGAGCTTAAGGCTTCTCACTCGGCATACAGGCTCCTACATAGATTGATTATTTTCCGGCTAGGGGGACCCCCACCTTAAAAATTGCCAGAATAACTAACAATATAGTTAGTGCCTATTAACTCCATATTCATTATTCTTTGTTTATATTCAATTTATAACTGGAGGTAATGATATGAAGATTTTTATTATTATTTTTTTTTGTGTATTTACAATCAACTGCGTAGCAAATACGATTCAAAACACAAAGCCAGAGCATGCAAGCATTTATGACACTAAAAAGTCACTAAATAAACGGCCTTGCCCAAGCATTTCTAATATCACTGATAGCTTGTACTCCCCAACGCCTAAAACAACATTTGAACACCACAAGAAAGAAATAGTATCACAACCTAAAAAGATAAAAGCTATTGTACGCAACTATCCCGTAGCCATTTTCTGAGATCATCATCTTTTGTTAGCCATTCTTTCATAATTGTTAGTGATATTTTTGCATCTGGAGCTATGATTGCACCAATAGTTAACAAATCGACGTTATAATGAAAGCACAATCAACTACTTTACTTATGCTCATATGTTTATATATATGCTCATTTAATCTATTTGCAAGAGAGGCTTCGTGCAAAACTGTAACCTATCGAGATATTGTTGATGATATGGAAAGATATGTCAATGAACTTGAAATAATTGAAGAAACATACGCCTATCATAAATTTCAACACATGAATAAGTCTAATCATCTTCATTGTAAGAAGATGGAAGAGCTAATAATAAAGAAAGAAGTATATCTTCACGGTCTTGCTCAAAGGCAGGAAAGCATAGACCAATTACGCATAGATTTTACTAATTGTTTGTTGGGCTCTCCAACAGGTTATTGCCTTAGAAATGGTGTACTCGAGAAAGAGAATGAAAATAAAGAGATCTCTAAGCAAAAAAAAGATACGTCTAGGAATAATTATGAATTCCACCATTGTAATAATCGCACAAAGTCACGGCACAAAAAAATTCGTCCTCAGCATAATAAACTCAACTACCAAACTATACAAAACATTAAAAAAGAGTCACCACTTGACTCCATAAGCATAGGGGAGCCCTCTCGGATAACAACAGAAACAACCAGTGCGAAAACTACAACTAAGCCAAAGGTACATGGCAAAACAGGACGTTGAGCTGACGGTAATGCTTATTCACCGGCAATTGATTTGCATTCCCATAACACCAGTGCCCTACTAGTAGGCTCCACACAACAGCAATCGTCAGTAGTCCTATCAGTTTGTTCGTCATATGTGTGGACTCCAAATCAAAGCCCCGACTTTTTATATTGCCAAACATGGTTTTAATACTCCAGCGCTTACTACAGTCATCTATTATGCTGCCTGGATTTTTAGTAGCTACGACGATCAACAATCCTTTCAGAGTTCAACGGGCTGCAATATAGAGCGGTACTCCAGATACTTTCTTTTTGCTATGCCACGTTACTGTTTGATTGATACTAACGCCTCTGCATAGCTTGCCAATGGCAATCTTTTTGCTTCGATGTTCCACCACATTGTTGCTTTTAACCAGAATGCTGCATGACAGTTTGTTTTGACGTAACAAGTCTAACAATTAGCGGCCTATAAACTCACGATCTGCCAGAAGGTTATCAATTTCCTTTACCGGAATGAGATTTAGTACACGCTCCATTACCGCTATGTGTTCATCGGTATTGGAGTTTCCTCCTTTTTTGTCAAGACACTCCCAAACAATGGGAATTGAAGTTCCTTGCCAAGCAATTGATACCACCAGATAGTTGACGTTTTCGGAGCCATGCTTCCAGTTGGCTCTATCCAGCACAGGGTAAAGCGATCCATGTCCTGGCTGCTCAGAATCAGCTCACCTAGCTGCTCAAAACTGTAGTCATAGTCAGCGAAAAATCGCTTTATACGGCATAACTGGACTCGCTGTCTGCTCTTCGGCTACACGGTACAAGTTAGTGGAACGGCTACGCAGCAAGGCCATTACAAACTCTGCAAGGAAGGTGATCCTAGCTTGGTTAATTTGGAAAAATCAGAAGAGGTGGAAACTATGCTGCCACAGGGGCATACCCGTTACCATTGACGGTGAGGGGGAGACGACAATATAGAGAGGCTCCAGGTAATGGGGTGAGTGAGAGCAGTCAACAACTCCTCCCCACCTTCCAGGTGAGTGGGTATAAAGCCATCCACCTACGCTATGAGTTATTTAAAATGATTCCTGAAAGCGTTAAATCTCATTCATATCTAGCAGTTCATAAGCTCAGTGTTTGTTAGAATTTATTAGGAGAATATAGTTGTTTAATGGCGTAGGTGTTATTTCTTAAGCAGGCTGTTTAAAAGGCCTTTTTTATAGTGCTGAATCCAGCCAACTGATAGCCTGTGGCTACGAATAATAGTTTGCAGATCTCGCAGGGCCAAGTCAAACTCTTCGTTGACAACGATATAATCAAACTCACTAAAATGTGACATTTCGGTGACAGCTTGGCCTACTCTTTGCTTGATAACATCATCATCATCCTGTCCGCGCCCAACAAGGCGCTCATGCAAAGCATCTTTGGAAGGGGGAAGTACAAAAATACTAACAGCTTCAGGCATTAATTTGCGAACTTGCTGCGCTCCTTGCCAGTCAATCTCTAGAATAACATCTTCGCATTGCTTTAGTTGTTCTTTAACCCATAACTCAGAAGTGCCGTAACAGTTACCAAAGACTGTTGCGTGCTCCAAGAAAAGGTCGTCACGTCGCATGTTTTTGAAAAAATCAAAATCAACAAAATGATAGTTTACTCCATCTGTTTCACTGGGTCTCATAGGCCTTGTTGTGTGGGATACGGATACTTGAATATGTGGCGTTGATTCTACTAAAGCCTTAACCAGACTGGTTTTTCCAGCTCCAGAAGGTGAGGCGACAATATAAAGTTTACCTTTATGCATAATGGCTCCGAGAATTATTCAATATTTTGAGTAAGCTCGTTGAGTAAAGGGCGGTACCTTAATAACTTCAATGAGTTTGCGAGATGCCCAAAAAACAAAGTAAGCAGTTACGAATCTAAGCCATTAGAATAAAGCTTAGGAAAACTAACTAGACAGCTACCTGTAAACGAACTTAACACGCTTCTAAGCTGTCTGCACCAGTTGCTTGATGCACTATTTGCCGTTAGTTTCGAGAGGTTAATCAAGATCAGTTCAGTATGACAGAAGATAATGACCTAAGGACTATGTATGCACTGGGAAAGGTGGAATTACCGTATTGTAAAGTATTTTCTTTGCGAGCAAGATTCCTTGGGATTCATTTATACTAGTTACCATAAAAGGTGATAATAACCAACAACCTTAACCTGCAATTGAAACTGGTAAAGCGCACTTATTCACGATGCAAACGGAGTGATTTCACCTCGAATGAGAGAGCAAAGTGACGAGGCTTCGGATGCTTATTGGAGAGAGTTGAGCTCGATATATTTTTCAGAGCGGTAGATCATGGCTATAATTGCATTTTTCTAATAATCAGACCATTACTTTAAGGAGACCCATATGCGTCCAAGTAGTAGAACCGCCGATCAGCTTCGAGAAGTTTCTATTATCCGTAACTACACTAAGCATGCCGAAGGTTCTGTGTTGGTTGAGTTTGGTGATACCAAAATTATTTGCACTGCTTCTGTTGAAAAAAATGTACCTAGATTTTTAAAAGGCTCAGGACAAGGCTGGGTTACTGCAGAGTACGGTATGCTACCTCGCTCCACCTCTAGCCGAATGGGGAGAGAAGCATCAAGAGGAAAGCAAGTGGGTAGAACTATTGAAATCCAGCGCCTCATTGGGCGCTCTCTGCGAGCGGCGGTAGATTTGAAATTATTGGGTGAGCACACTATTACTATTGATTGTGACGTGATTCAGGCAGATGGAGGCACCAGAACTGCATCGATAACTGGTGCCTGTGTTGCCTTAGTCGACGCTATTCGTTTTATGCAGCGTCGAAAAATGATTAAAACTGATCCATTTCTACAGATGATAGCATCTGTATCGGTTGGTATTTATAAAGGCAGCCCAGTTTTGGATTTGGACTACCCAGAAGATTCTTCTGCTGGAACAGATATGAACGTGGTTATGACAGAGGAGGGGGGCTTTATTGAGGTTCAGGGTACTGCAGAAAGCGCACCATTTAGCCAAAATGAAATGACAGCAATGTTGTCTCTTGCTCGCCAGGGAATTCAAGAGCTGGTGGTTTGTCAGAAGGAAGCGTTGGCAGAATAAGAGCAAAGCTCAAGGGTTATTGCCGAGAATGGACTGGTTGTAAAATGGCATCTAATCATGAAGCGGTTTATTGGTAATACCATCACTAAAATCAGAGCAGGTTTTAAAAAAGTAAGCAGTTGACAGTATAAGTAGTAACAATAAATTAGGAAAGCTAACGAGACGATTATACCCTTTACCATTGAAGGTAGGGAGGAGTGGGAGCAATCCACACCTTCCGGCTTCAAGGGTGACGGGTATATTATTAAAGTGTCCGGCTCATTATCCTATATCTCATTTTAATGTACTTGATCCATTTCAATAGCCGCTGCTCTTTTTTCATATGTTCTTTCTGTAAAAAAGCGATACTTAAATCTAGATAATAAACTTTTACTAGGTTGCTTGGTATAATCTACCTCCCTACTTGATTTTAGAAATTCAGTTATCTCTTCAGGCTTAGTATTTGCTGTGTCAACTGTTTTTTTATCTAGCATTTGCTCCATACTATCTTCCTGATTATCATTAGTTTTATACCGATTAGATTCATCAGGTTGTTTCGTATTTTGCCCTCTAAGATATTGCACTAAATTATTTACCCTTCTTATGGGAGCTCTAGACCAATCATCTCTCTTTAGATACCATGCATCATAAGCCCACAAACAAGCAACCGGCGCCGCTATTACTGCTCCTACGGCTATCCCTATGGTAGTACCTAATGGCATCCCAAGCCAACCAACAGCTTCTGGTTCTACTTCCATCATAACAGGTCTATTCTCCTGCAGATATGCCTGCGGATTTGCCTGCATAAATGCAGGCTCATCTTGATGTACCAGCGTCTCATTATGCAATCGAGGTCCCAATTGATGTACCACAGCATTCGGGTGCACAGTAATTGATGGTGCTATAGTCCTTTGTCCTAGAACTGTGGAGTTTGTATTTATAGGAGCTGTAGCTATGGAAGCTGGAGCTGTGGCAGCTATAGTTGTGGCATCTGTAATTGTGGCATTTGGAGTTGTGCCACCTGGAGTTGTGGCAGCTATAGTTGTGGCAGCTATAGTTGTGGCATTTGGAGACGTAGCACCTGGATCTGTGGCGTCTGTAGTTGTGGCATTTGGAGACGTGCCACCTGGAGTTGTGGCAGCTATAGTTGTGGCAGCTATAGTTGTGGCATTTGGAGACGTAGCACCTGGATCTCTGGCGTCTGTAGTTGTGGCATTTGGAGACGTGGCATTTGGAGACGTGGCACCTGGAGCTGTGGCGTATGTAGTTGTGGCAGCTGTAGTTGTGGCGTCTGGAGTTGTGGGGGTTGTAGTTGTGGGGGCTATAGTTGTGGGGGCTATAGTTGTGGGAGGTCTACAAGGTCCCGTAGGATATCTCGCTGTAGAACATATCTTACACAGGGCTGGATCTGACTCCGCAGCGGAGGATGGGCAATATTTATGCAAATAGCGATAAAAACACCTCAGGCCTTCGTACTTGCTCTTAAAAGCAAATGCCACAGTGCCATCATTGTTGCAGCCAGTCATGCGATACCCTCGACAGACTTCACCTAATTTACCACCTGCAACCGCCACGGTTGGTTCTCTCCACCAGCCGTTACTTGTCCCCCTTATAGTACCCCTCATGAACGACCAATTACTCGGATACCAACAGAGGCGAGTCTCTTTATGACAATAACTATCACGTATAGGAGCATAATCACTTACTGTGACAGCTCTACTATACTGATAACATCTTCCACCACTAGAAAACATATTTATACGTACGTTACGCCACAAACCTATTAATGCATGTGCACTTGTTTTTGAAACACTGCTTAATAAATAGGCAATAGACAATAAAAACAATGATTGTTTATTAGTTCTACGTACTTGGCTAAAGTCGCTTACTTTTCGAACCCCAAATTTAGCTAACTGAGCCCCAATCCCTATAACTGGACTATACATGGAGGAAAAAGATTCTAGCAGTGTTAATGCTGTTAAATGTATACCAAAACCATTGGCACCATTTTTCATAAAATCAGTTACAGGGAAGCAAAAACTAGATAACAGTGCTTTCATGCTAGCAGATTTATTATTTTTAACCATGATAATAATTGGCTTATCATTATCAGACTCACACGAAACTATTAGCCTTCTACCAGCTAGCGGAATTAAAACACCATCAATTTCACCACTACTATCAATTTCACCACTACCATCAATCCCTATATCAGATGCATGCTGCTGATCAGCATCTTTAGCTTGAAAATCTATAGAAACACTTGGAGTATTGCAATCACCATAGCGTCTGATATAAACATGAAAACCTTGAAAATACGGATGTTTCCGTAACATCTCCAAAGAAGACATGTCAAGAGTTATAGTATCAGATAGTTGACAAAATAATTCACCAGGATTTAATTTAATCTCCATACAATATGCAGTATCATCACCAATAATATAGCTAAAACCTATAGGGGAGTCATAGCCAAATTCAGAGTAACTCCCTCCTTGCTCGCCTACATTCTCATGATTAGGAGTTCCCGCCAAATTCATGGATGATAAAACGCCATTTCCGAATATATTAAATATAACTCCTGCATCATGAATATACTTCTCTCGTTGTACTACATCTTCCCCAGATGTACTTCTAGCAACTGCATATTGAGCGCCAAAACAACCTTTATCATCATCAGTAAGGCATTTGACACCAAAGCTTGAAGCTACATGAAAAGCATCAAATATTTCTTTAGAACACTCAATAAAGCATTGCCTATAATGATGTGAAATTATGAATACTTTGTCACTGTAGCCTAGCTCATCCTCTACATATTCTTTATGTATACTATTACCTGTCACGCCAATCATTAGCATAGCACTGCCAAGAAACGGAATAGATTGCTCCCACTCATAATTATTATCATCATAAATTATATCTGCTTGCGTAGCATGCAAGCTATCAGCAAAGCCATATTCCTTTACATAAGATACAATATTACTTCCAAATTGATGCATAACCTCTCTAGGTGCGTCTACTAGTTTCTTTTCATCAATTGAAAGATTGTTAAACGTTTTTTCCAGCGCACTTGTCAATCTTGGGCATTTACTTATAATCTCACTAAACTCACCATTAGCTGTAACGCTACTACTGGCAATGGTTACGAAAAAGATAATTATTGCTACAAAAAAAGTCTGCATAAGACTACCCCCAAATGATTTTAAATTGCTACTAGGCGGCAAGCTAGAAGCCAGTGAGCCTACGAAGTAGTGCCAACAACGTAGCAAATTGAAAGGCGGCTGGTATAGACAATATCAGGATGCCTCGAGGCTGTAATAACACAACAGCATGCACAGCAATACCTTCTTGGCTACCGGTATAACCGAGTTTAAGTTTTTCTTTTTTTTATGTAATCTTTGATGTGACGACTGATCGTGAATTCACTTTTTCTCAAAGCCTGAGCAATAAACGTTATTGACCACCCTTCAGACCACAATAGTCTCTCTTTAATACAGTCACACTCTCGTACATCCCGCAATATTTTATGGCGAGATTCCAAGTCGATTTTTTGCTGTTGGGTCAGGGTGAATTTTGACATTAGTGTAGTCTGAAGAAAAATCACTACACAATCAAGCATATTCAATACACTTGGGTATAAAGCGATTTTTCGCTGACTATGACTACAGTTTTGAGCAGCTAGGTGAGCTGATTCTGAGCTGCCTGGACATGGATCTCTTTACCCTGTGCATAGATAGACCCAACTGGGAGTATGATTCTAAAAACGTCAACTGTCTGATGGTATTAATTGCTTGGCAAGGAATCTCAATTCCCATTGCTTGGGTGTGTCTTGACAAAAAAGGAGGAAACTCCAATACCGATGAACGCATGGCGGTAATGAGCGCGTACTAAATCTCATTCCCATAAAACGAATTGATAACCTTCTGGCAGATCATGAGTTTATAGGCCACGAATGGTTAGACTGGTTACGTCAAAACAAACTGTAATGCAGAATTCGGGTTAAAAGCAACAATGTGGTGGAAATATTGCCACTGGCAAGCTATGCAGAGGCGTTAGTATCAATCAAACAGTAACGTGGCATAGCAAAAAGAAAGTATCTGGAGTATCGCTCTATATTACATCCCGTCGAACTCTGAAAGGATTGCTGATCGTCGTAGCTACTAAAAAGCCAGATAGCATTATAGATGACTATAGTAGGCGGTGGAGTATTGAAACCATGTTTGGCAATCTAAAAAGTCGGGGCTTTGATTTGGAGTCCACACATATGATAAACCTTGACCAGATGGATAAACTGATGGGACTACTGACGATTGCTGTTGTGTGGCGCCTACTAGTAGGCCACTGGTGTTATGGGAATGCAAATCAATTGCCGATGAACAACCATTACCGTCCATGTTTCGATTAGGCGTGGATAGGCTTAGACGGGAACTCAAAACAGCTGTGTAAAAAATGATCAAACCACTTTTTTTATATCTGCTAAACGCTTTGTCCCGTACATAGGGTTTGGGTAGAAGGCATCTTATTACTAATATGCATGTGTATACCGCATAATCTCCTGTGCCTGCATAGTTGTCGCCTCTTTTGATTTATCCAACTTAGCAGATAGTGATCAATAGAACGCTATTCAAAAGAACTCAAAGACCACATCATTCAAAAAAGCCAGCCAATAATGTGCCAGCCGATCAATTGGTGCTTGCTGCTGGTCTCTCGTGTACAGCTGGGTAAAAGACAGAGTTATCTCAAGGAATACCAGTGCGTGGTGACGGTAAAAATCCAAACCAATGTAACCCTGCACCAGGTGACCGTGATCATTGCTACTGCTGCGTTGAATGAAACATAACTGACTGAACACTGTCACAAGAAAGACCTGCTTCCTAAGCAAGCCCAGCAATGAAAGGGCATTTTATCAATAATCCAGCAACAAGCTTCTTGAAGCGGAACATCCGATATGGCATCACCGCAACCAATATGCCATTACTGCCGCACTCTGACAATGGTAGCTCATGAGGCAGCGCCATGCTTTCCATTTTGCAGAGCCTTGGTGTACGCCCAAGAGCCAGTGATGATAATCCTTATTCTAAGGATATTTTTATAACCCTTAAGCTCTGGCCTGGTTACCCACTCAAACCATTTACGGATGTTGAAACAGTAAGAAACTAGGTACATAGCTTTCTCCGATGGTACACCGAAAAACACAAGCACAACCGGAAATTTCTGACACCGGGTCAGCGGCATCGTGGTGAGCATGGGGTACTCATGAATAACCGCCGAAAGGTTTACAAGCAGGAAAGCCCGAGAATTCCTGAACTCTGGAGTAAGAGGCCATAACATCAGTTGCGTATATAAATATCTCAATACAGTAACAATTCAGTCGATATGATTTTCATATAAATGGGAGAACCATATATGACTGAAACTCAAAAATGCTTCGAGCAGCTATTACAACATCTCCACTCCGTCACAGGACATAAGATCCCTAGTGGTAGCAATGCCTGCATGCTGATGGATAGCAATAATGGAACTCCCATTAATATATCATTACCGGAAGGTAGCGACTTACTGTTACTCGATAGAGTTCTGGCTCCTCTATCCTTAGACCCAGACATTTGTCAAGGAAGAGCATTACAACTACTCGCACTGAATGGACAGCCGAATTTACTACAAGGAGCTTGGTTTTACATTGATGATGAGGGACAGGATATAAAACTAATGACAGGACACCCAATCCAAGCTCTAACAAACTCAGATTTTGAAAACCTGCTTTATAACTTCATCTATCTGAGCAGCCAAATGACCCTTGAGCTAACAGAGGAAGAACAAAGCTTACCGGCATCCTCAATATCTACTACAGGATTATTTATATGAGCGGAATACCTGGGACTTCCAGTGCAGGAAGCGTCAATCTTCATTCGACATTATCGGCACAGCAAAAACAACAAAACTCGCCAAACGAACAAACAAACGTAGCTCGCAAAGCACTCCAACAGTTTATAAAAGAAATAAAACCTGCTTCTAGCTCACCAAAAGGTCACTTTCTATCATTTATTAAACAACCACCTAACAAAACACCAAACCTATCCCTCCACACCAGAAACTCTGCTATCAAAGGGTATCCACCAACAGAGCAACAAGCTAAGATTCAGCTGGGAATTAGTGCAGAACTGGCCAACTATCCCTATAGCCGATCACTAGACGCCATAGCTTATGCCTCCAACAAACTCGACCCAAAGAAAAGCACTCCGATACCGAGCTGGCATCTTGCCAAACCATTAGCCTTACAAGCAGGAAAGGGAGCCAATCTCTCTACCTCGGGGTCTGAGGCATTTATTTATAACAAAAAAAGCGGCCTGACCGCATACGTCTTCCAAAATAACAAAACAAAACCTCCAGAGATTCGAATTATCTTTGGTGGTACAAGCACTGGCAAGCATGTAGGGGGGCTAATTACGCGCACCATTAGAAACTCGGGATCATCACTCAAGCAATGGGTAGCCAATGGTATAAATGCCCTCCGAGGGAGAGTACCACGTAGCTACAAAGACGCTAAAAAACTCACTGAAACCGTTCAAAAGATAATGCAGAATGATAGTATGTATAAAAATTTCAAACTCTCTGTCTCTGGCCACTCTAAAGGTGGTGGCGAAGCTTCCTTTGCAGCAATTAGCCTCAAAGAGCCAGTAGAAGCCATTTGTTTTTCCAGTGCTGAACTAGGCAAGGACATGCACAATATACTCAGTGACAAACAGAAACGCAATGCTCACACGCACGTAACACACTATAAGATCAAGGGAGACATTATTCCCAACATTGGTAAAGCTCTAACCGTGGGTCATATTGGAAAAGTCGTGACTATACCCCATGATAACACACCCTTAAGCAGCCCTATAGATAAACACGCTCAGTTCGCTCGGCATATACATTATTTCATCGATACAAAATAATCTTTCATAACAATCGAATAGCAACACAAAATAGACCCGAGGCCGCAAAATGTAGTCTGCAGCTTCTCCAGCAATTTTTAAACCCACCATCATTGAAAGTAGAGCAGGCAATAAACGCGCGAAGCCTCATGAGCCGATGAGAAATAAATTATTTCGGTACGTGCGCTACCAATAACCTCACAGCTTCAATGATAACTAGCGCATGAATCCGTGACCTCCTAACTACCTACATGATTACCTCCACAACTTGCGCACTTAGGAACATCTAGCGATGAACAAAATTCAGTTTTTATTTAAAGCTCTCCATAACTTCTTGTCAAAAACGCCCTAAAATATCCGAGTAACGGGTTTCTAATAGCCTTCACTAATCATCAGGGCAAAGAAGGCCATGGCCTTTGGTGAAAAGCCTAGATCAAGCTCTGTGAAGGTTGTCCGTCTTTCAATTCAAATACTGAGAAGCGCGCATTTCACTTTGCAGGTCTTGCATTGTTTTGGGTTAAGATCATTAATCTTGGCTTCAAGTCACGGATGCAGGTGCTATTAATGAGTAATTTCTCAGCCTATGTTTCAACATCTTTATTTCGGAATAAGTGCTTTTGCCAACTTCCTCCAAGAGAGAGCAGTAACTACTCTTAAGGCTCGACCACCTACCGGCATCATCCATTACTCCCGCTTTAATTAGTGCGGAAGCTACCCATTTTTTAGAAGGACGCAGTTGCAAACTAGCTAAAGTAAGCTATCTTAACTCTTTTTGTTAACCTTCAATCGGTGCTTGGATGAGTGAAACTGCGCAACACTATCGAAGAGTAAAAAGTTTCGTTCTTCGCCAGGGCCGTATGACGATAGCCCAACAGCGTGGCTGGGATGAGTGCTGGGAGAAGTGGGGGCTTGAGATGAATATGGGTCTTCTTGACTTAGAAGCCGTATTCGGTCGAAAAGGACCAACCATACTGGAAATTGGCTATGGTATGGGGTTATCCTTGGTTGAAATGGCAAAAAACACATTAGATGCTCACTTTATTGGCATAGAGGTTCACCGCCCCGGCGTTGGCAGCTTTCTTAATGAAGCCAACAATAGCGGATTAACCAATGTCCGATCCTATTGCCATGATGCAGTGGAAGTACTCAACCAGTGCATTCCTGACAACAGCCTGTCCCGTGTCCAGATTTATTTCCCAGACCCATGGCATAAAAAACGCCATCACAAACGTCGATTGATACAGCCTGAATTCATCAAACTTTTAAGCTCAAAATTAGTAAGTGGTGGCGTTATTCATTTGGCCACAGACTGGGAAAACTACGCTGAACAAATGATGAACGTAATGTCTGCCGATAAAGGTTTTAAAAACCAAAAAGGTAAATATATTTTCTCTGAGCGCCCAACATACCGCCCCCTGACTAAATTTGAAAAGCGTGGGCAACGTCTCGGCCATAATGTATTAGACCTACTTTTTGAAAAACAGATAACTAACTAACCATACCTGTCAGCCAAAACACCAGATAGCAAAAGCATCACAAGAAGAACCGGTGCCAACGTCAAGTCGCTAAATAGACCAAAGAGCTTAGTTAAGACATCCGGCAAATAAAAAAGAACCCCTCCTAATACTGCCAGATTAAATACAGCTCTTATCGGTATCCTTAATGCTGCAGGATACCGTGCCAACCACCTCCCCCCTTGAGCCAACGCAGATCTGCCAGCATAGACAATAATAACTGCCGTTAACGCTAACGAAATCAGTGGCAAGTAGGACCTGCTAAAATGTGAAAGAGCAACAACACTATTACTAAGCCATTCCATTAGTCATACCTATTTTATGCCTATACCCATTGACGGGATAGGTAAACGACAAATAAGCGAAGCCCCGTGCCTGATGGTAGCCGTGAGTGATCGCAGTTAACAACCCACTACTTCAAGAGATTAGCTTGTCGAAAGACGACATTATCGCATAGCTCGGGATTTATTCTCAGGTTTCCTAGGCAAAAAGTGCAAGAAGGTCATTCAAAAACAGTCGCCCTTGTGCAGACGGAGCCAAACGCCGCTCTGAAACCATTAGCCCTTTTTTACGAGAGAGCGACCAAGTCGCATCTAGGGTAACCAGAGGCAGCCCTGTTCTTTCAACGTATAATTCAGGTGATACCCCTTGATGTAGCCTTAACACATTCATCATGAATTCCAGCGGCCTTTCCTCCAAACTCAATAATCTCTGACCAGCCTGAAAAGGTTTTCTCGGGGAAAGGTAGTCCTTCGGCATCCGAGTTTTCCAGTTTCGATATATCTCTCCACTGTCTTTACAACTCCATTTACCATGGGCGCCAGCACCAATGCCAATATAATCACCAAACTTCCAATAGTTCAGATTGTGCCGCGACTGCCTTCCAGGCTGACTATAAGCAGATATCTCATATTGCTGATAATCACACTCTGCTAACAATGCCTGACCCGCAGCTTGGATAGACCAGAGAGTATCGTCAACAGGCAACACTGGCCTGTTTGAATAAAAAAACGTATTCGGCTCTATAGTCAACTGATACCAAGAAATATGTGCAGGGCTAAGATCAATAGCAGTCTTTAAATCATACAGCGCATCATCTTTAGTCTGACCAGGCAAACCATGCATCAAATCTATATTGACGTTAGAAAAGCCAAGGTCACTTAAAGACGTTACTGCCATGATAGCTTCTTCTGCACTATGAATACGCCCTATAGCTTTCAATTTTTCATTCTGAAAGCTTTGCACACCTAACGAAAACCTGTTTATTCCCGCTTCAAAATACCCCTGGAAACGATCATGTTCACAAGCTCCCGGATTAACTTCAAGCGTAATTTCAATATCACAGGAAAAATTAATATATTCCTTAATCTCTTTTAATAATCGCTGATAGCATTTCGACGACAGAAGGCTAGGAGTTCCTCCTCCGATAAAAATACTTACTAGCTCTCGACCTTGGATCTTGCCCAGCTCTTCTTGAAAGTCAGCCAACAAGGAGTTTATGTATTCCTCCTCAGGAATATTTTCGTCTGTAAGCGCATGGGAGTTAAAATCACAGTATGGGCACTTGCGAACGCACCAAGGCACGTGAATATAAAGACTAAGAGGCGGCAATGTTAACAAAATATTCGCAGCCTCCTTACCAACTCTTCCATAGCCTTGGCTCTATGGCTTAGTAGGTTTTTCTTTTCCGGTGATAATTCAGCAGATGTGCAATTTTCGCTGGGCACAAAAAACAGTGGATCATAACCAAAACCTCCCTTCCCTCTAATCTCATCTAGCACAAGGCCCTCCCAGCTCCCCTGACAGATGATTGGAACTGCGTCAGCAGAATGCCTAAGGAAAACTAAAAGACACTGGAATCGAGCCGTACGGTCCTCTGAGGCAACACTCTTCATTTCCTTAATTAGCTTTTTATTATTTTCTATGTCAGAGGCCTTATCGCCAGCATATCGAGCTGAATAAATGCCCGGCTGCCCCTCTAGAGCATCAACTTCAAGACCAGAATCGTCAGCAATAGCCGGCAAACCTGTAAGTTGGGCTGCATGACGTGCTTTCAAAATTGCATTTTCAACAAAACTTAAGCCGGTTTCTTCTATAGCGCTCACACTGCAATCACTTTGAGCCAGAATTTCAATATTCAAGTTAGCCAGCATCTTCTGAAACTCTTTTATCTTTCCACTATTCCTACTGGCAAGAACTACCTGAAGAGGTTCACCCTCCATACGATTTTTCACTTTATAAATACCATCCAAAACAAGTAAATCATTAAGATTCTACGAAAAGCCCCTACCAACTACCCTTTCACAGCATAAAGTTGTGGACTGCTATCATCTTCAAAAAAGTGGAAATATATGGAGTTGCTTCACACTAGCAAGTAAGCGAGGCCACAGAAACTTAGGAGCACTAAGTACTGTAGTGAGATAATAACGACAAAGTAACAACTTCAGAGGCGGCGAGTAGTTGCGTTGCTATATGCTAACAAGGTTACTCAGAAAAAAACTGCTGGCCGAACTTCACTCGCCCTGAACGCAGAGATTTCTCAGGCTGAACATCTAGGGTAAACGTTAACATATCTTCATTACTGAACCTAAAACTGGCTAAATAATAAATGACACCACCCTCCCTAACCTCTTGAAACACTAGTTCAGACCCTTGCCCCAATAAATTCGTTGCTCGTCCTGTTATCTTGGCGGAAGCAGCCGACCCTACTGAACTTAGCTTTGTATCACGGACGGCAATATTTACTATGCCCTCTCTCGATCTTCGCTCTAGATTATAGCTTGCAGCTATTTCTGGCGATAAAAACTCACTGTTAAAAGCGCTATAATGCACTTCGTAGCCATTGACAACAACCGGCTTCTTAACCAGCTCTACCGCATCAGGGATAGAGCCTTCGATAGCTCCATAACCTCTACAGGAGAACCCAACAACAAAAGTAGCAACGAGAAACCATCTATTCAATTTTCTTATCTTCACCTATTCCCCCTAAAAAGAGTGAAGCTGCTATTCTCTCACTCATATCTGATTCTAATATCTTTTTTTATATCCCCATTACCATTGAAGATGCGGGTAGGCGACAAACGACCGAATCCTCATAAACCTACGAGTAGTCGGTAATTGCGGTGAGTGAGAGCCGCCAACAACTCCATACCATTTAATAGGAGTGGATGTGAGCAGATATGCTAATAATCCTCAAACAGTAACAACCAACACCACACCACTAACGTAACGTAACGTAAGTAATTAATTTATGAGTTATGCTGGTAACAGAGAGAAAAGTATTTACTTATGAACACAATCCAGACAATATGTTATCTCATAAAGCTGTATAAATAAACATTGTCAATTGAACATCAAGCTGCAAGAGTCTGCCATGTCCATAGAATCATTAGGTCAGCTGGAGTCTAGGCTGCAGAATCTCATCGACAAACTGGAACTTTCCAGAATGGAGATTGAGGAAATTAAGGGAGCGAATACTCAACTAGAAGAGGAAAACACCCAACTTAAGCACGAATTGCATGCCTGGAACGAAAAAGTCAGTGCTATTTTGGGTAAACTTAAGAGTGCCGCCGAAGACGAAGAGGATATCGAGACTGAAAGACACCTAGAAGACGCTACTACCTGACCCACAAAAGATTGTCAAACAAGCACCAGTCACACCGGGAGGTGTGACGACTCATAATCAACAAAGAAATTCCTTTGTATAATTCTTCATGTTTGATTACTTAGTGCTTCCAGCTCCTCCTGTAGCTCCATCCACTTATCTTCAGCCTCAGACAAAGTTTTTTTTAAGACTGACTGCTTGGCCAGCAACTCCTTCAAATTACTTTTATTACTCTCATCATAAACTGCAGTATCCGCAAGCATAACCTCTATTTCAGACAAGAAACCCTGACTCTCTTCTATTTTATGCTCGATATCTTCGATTTTTTTCCTTAACGGTCGCTGCATTTGTCGCTTATTAGCCTCAAGACGTTTCTGCTCTTTTTTTATCTTTGCTGAGTTTTTCGAAACATTATTATCTTTTGGTTTACTATTGCTTTCCTCGTTCTTTTGCTGAAATAACCATTCACTATAATCATCCATATTCCCAAGGAACGGTTCTACGCAACCATTATCAACAAGCAACAGCTCATTCGTAGTACTTCGTATCAAGCTCCTATCATGGGACACCAATATCATGGCACCAGAAAATGACTGCAGCGCTACGGTCAGCGCAGAGCGCATATCCAGATCAAGGTGGTTCGTTGGTTCATCCAGTAATAATACATTAGGCTTTCCCCAAGCAATTATTGCCAACGCTAATCTCGCTTTCTCTCCCCCAGAAAAACCTTCAACCTCCTCAAAAGCCTTATCACCAACAAACCCAAATCCACCCAAAAAATTACGCAACACCTGCTCTCTAGCACTAGGAGCCAATCGTTGCAAATGAAGCAATGCACTAGCATCCTCATCAAGACTCTCTAGCTGATGCTGAGCAAAATAACCTATACGCAGATGCGCTCCAGGTTGTCGCTGCCCAGAAATCAAAGCAAGATCTCCTGCAAGGCTTTTGACCAAAGTTGATTTGCCAGCACCATTAGACCCCAATAACCCGATTCTGTTTCCGGGCTGTATGCTCATGTTGACTTTAAGCAGGCTGTTCTGACTATAGCCAAGGCAAGCCTGATCTAAAGTAAGCAGTGGAGACGATGTTTTGTCATACTCAGGAAAGCTAAACGAAAAGTGCGTGTCTACAGGTGCAGGCGCAATTTCTTCAAGACGATCTAATGCTTTTAGACGGCTTTGCGCCTGTCGAGCCTTCGTAGCTTTAGCCCTGAAGCGCTCAACAAAAGACTCCATATGTGCTTTTTCCTGCTGCTGCTTCTCAAATACAACCTGTTGCTGTGCCAAATGCTCGGATCTTAGCCGTTCAAAGGCTGAATACCCTCCTCGATATTTATTCAATGCTTTCTGCTCAATATGCAACGTAGTGTCTGTCACCGCATCCAAAAAATCCCTATCGTGTGAAATTACAAGCAAGGTCCCCTGAAATTTTTTTAAACAACCTTCCAACCAAATAATGGCATCCAGATCCAAATGATTTGTAGGCTCATCAAGCAATAGCATATCTGCTGGGCACATTAAGGTTTTTGCCAAATTCAAGCGCATACGCCATCCGCCCGAAAAATCACAAACATCCCTCTCCATATCATCATGACAAAAGCCTAGCCCAACCAATAATTGTTCGGCCCTAGGCTTGGCCGTATAACCATCGACTACCAAGTATTCGTCATGCAAGCCTGCTATTTTATCATGCTCCTGCTTCTGTTCAGCCTGAATCATGGCTTTTTCAACACGCCTAAACTCCAGATCACCATCCAAAACATAATCAATTGCCTTTCTATCCAGGGCAATAACCTCTTGAGACATATGAGACATGCCTCTACCAGAGTCAATAACAACCTCTCCTGTATCTGACTGTAATTCCCCTGTTAACAACGCAAGAAGACTAGACTTCCCAGCACCATTAGCGCCGACAAGTCCCACATGCTGCCCCAAATGAATAATAACACTGGTATTATTCAACAAGAGTTTGCCCTTCCGGAACAAGCTAATTGAGTTTAATGTAATCATGGTGGCATTATAGCCACATACCAACTCTTAATATTGATATTATCTATAGTCAGTTGTCATTAAAAGTATGCATCGACGACAAACCTCATGCTCCAGCATAGTTGCCGTCTCTTCTGGTTTTCCCAATTCTGATTTTTTCAACTTAAACAGGCAGTGAAATCAGAGAGCGATCAATTCCATGCCATTCAGAAGAGTTCAAAGAGCCCATAATCCAAAAAAACCACCAAATAATGTGTCAATATCCCAATTCGTGCGTGCCACTAATGTCTCCGGCGTGACGTTGTACAGTTGGCCGTGATCATTGAAACGACTGCGCTGAATGAAACAGAATTGACTGAATACTTTTGTAAGAAAGGCCTGCTTTCTAAACAAATCCAGTAATGGAAGGACATTTTTATCAATAACCATTCAGCCAAATAGGGACCACAAAAGCTCCTGTCTGAAGAACGCAAAAAAGACTGGAAGATCATTAAAGACATGCAGCGTTAATTCAGGAGCAAGGACAAGGCTTTAGCGGAAGCTTGCCTTGCTAGTGCTCACAAAAAAGTCCTAAGAGATCTTGGGAGGGGCAGAGGGCTATTGACCCTCCTTCCGGATCAATAGGCTATAGTCAGCTAGATCAAACTGGGATTTTTGACAATGGGCCAACGGCATAGTGATGAGCCTGAGGTGCTCATGGGCAATCATCTAAAGGTTTACAAACAAGCAAAGCAGCGCCCCCTAAACGCTGGAGTAAGTGATAGCAGTCCACAGCCTTACACCGTCAAAGCAATGGGTGCATACCCAGGAGAGCTCAAGATGCCCGCTTCATCATCTCAACATTGTCATTAATCCTGCTGATCAATGACGTCCCCATGCTAGATAAAGCTTTGTAGAGACAATGATTTTCTCTTTGTCGAAACCCCTTCATATGTACGAAGTATTCATTATTCTGAGAACATTCATTCAGGGCCATCCATCATAGGCTAGCGAGATTAAAACTTGAACTGTAACTTGAAAGCGTAATGTAACTTTATTTTCAATTGCCCGCAAAGAGATTGCATTTAGTTAATGCAAACTTTTAATCTACCAGCTTAGATTCAAGCCATAATCCAACTTATCTAGAGATAGAAATACTTTATGATAATTGAAGGCAAGTGCCCCTTCATGCAGCCAACTTTTTACTGTTCACGATCAAGCCTAACAGCTTGCATATAATAAAATGGTCAGCGCTCTCTTAACCTACAAGACCACTAAGATGAGTAGCACTTGACTGAGGAGGCAAAATGATAAGTTGATTAATGCTGCACAGTTAATGAACAACATTTCCATGATGGCTAAAATTCATAAGATAAGGTTACGGATTAAAAGCGAGGACTTGGAATAGTTTAAAAAACAAGAGCACTCAGAAAACTCCTCAATGCTCTTATTATTGCCTAAGTCATATACTAAGTGCGACACCCAATTTAATAAAAACTATGAACTGCGACACCCTTAGTTTTTTACTCCAATCACGAAGCAAAAACCTATGACGTATCAACAGCTTACCGAGGGTGATAGATATATGATAGTCGCGCTAAAATGGCAAGGATTAAGTTTTACGGACATTGCCACAGCTATCGGAAAACACCGAAGTACCATATATCGAGAATTTCAACGTAATACTTGTTGGCTTAAGGATGGCTCTATCGACCCATCAGGGCACAACAAAGGGCAAGAGCTCGACGTCGACGTTCAAGGAGAAACCAATATTTTACAGAAAAGGATTACGTGATCATTAGGCAACTCTTACATAAACAATGGAGCCCTGAGCAGATTACGGGTTACTTAAAACGGATAGGTGTACGTTGCTTTAGCCATGAAACTATTTATCGATATATTTGGCGTGATAAAAAGAAAGGCGGCTTGCTATGGAAGCACTTGCGTTGTGCTCAGAAGCGAAGACGTAAACGCTACAAAGCTTATGATAGCCGAGGCAGGATTGCCAATAAGCGCAATATAGCATACCGACCAGCTGAGGTAGAAACGCGTGAAACACTAGGTCATTGGGAAGTAGATACTATGGTGGGTAAAGTGTCTATACCCGTCGCCTTTCAAGTTGCTACTTTATTGACTGCGTTCGCTCACCCCGATCACCTACTACTCGTAGGCTCACGGGGCTTCGCTTACTTGCTGCCTAGTAGCAATTTGAAATGCTTTGGGTATAAACACTGCGTAGTCACACTGGTTGAGCGAAAAACTAGTTACATATTGATAGGCCAGTTAAAAGATAGAACGACCAAGTCAACCAGCAGGCGAACGATAAAATTAATGAGTAAAATACCTGAGCAATTTAAAACCATCACGTCAGATAACGGCACCGAGTTTCACCAATATAAGAAAGCTGAAGAAGTAACTACTTTGCCAACTCACATCACTCATGGGAACGTCGTATAAATGAAAATACCAATGGTTTGACCAGGCAATGCTTAGTTAAGGGAACATCAATGGCAGGACTAGCTCAGCAACGATGTAACATCATCTCGGCCAAATTAAATACAAGACCAAGGAAGCGGTTAGCTTATAAAACACCGGAGTAATGCTTTTATGAATAACTACTTTTGTCGCACTTCAAACTTGATGCTAAGATTTAATGCGTGACTCCAAAATACAACCGGAGCCTACTTATCATCATTATAATGACAATCCGCTTACATGCAATCTAAGTAGAAACTACTAATCCTTAACTTCCACACTTGGCACATCAATCACTTTTTTCTTAGCAACAGGCTTTCTTTTCGCCACAGCTTTTTTCTTGACTATTTTTTTCTTGGCTGTGGATTTTTTAGCAACCGGCTTGCCCTTAACGCTTTTGGCTTTAGCCATAGCCTTCTTTTTAAGTGCCGATGTTTTTACAACCTTTCCCTTAGCTACTGCTTTTTTCTTGACTACACCTTTCTTCTTAGCTGCAGGCTTTTTAACTGCTGCTTTTTTAGCGACAGCCTTTGCCTTCATTTCCTTCTTCTTAGCTGAGGCCTTAGCTTTTACCAACGACGCCTTAGCTGTAGCCAGCCTCTTCGCCATTACTGCTACACTCTTTTTGGCCTTATCTAGATCTTTCTGAAGTTTAGCAACGGCCTGCTCATACTTCTTAACCGGATCTAGTTTCTTAGCAGAGCTACGCTTAACCACAGGTTTCTTAACTGCCGACTTTTTAACTGCAGGCTTTTTAACTGCACTTTTTTTAGATACTGGCATCGTCATCCCTCATCATTATTGCCTAAGTAAAATATTTTACCAACTTATAGCAGGATAATTTCTATCCCCTATTACTAAAAAAATAGAATGCTTCTTGGAAGACTGCAAATCTTTTTTAAAATTTTATTTCTTTTTTTTCAAATATACACATCAAAAAAAAACAAAAAAACATCAAACATCGCTCTCATAAAAAAAACAAATACCCTGTAAAAATAGATGTTTTTCTTGCATAACCCAAAGGTAATTTTTGCCTTATTTAGAAGATTACAAAACAACACAAAAACTTACAATTTGGTTTCATATAAAGTTTTTTTTACTTAATCACCAATCATCTGACGCTATGACAATTAGATTGCCAGCATAGCGACACATATTTACTGAAAAAATCAAACAAATTAAAGTATTTTCAGACTTTCCAAGATCACATATCGATTAGAAGATTGACCTCATTATTTTATTTTTTGATACCCCACAAATATTCATTCCTTTCGAGAAAAACAGTTCCAAAAGCTCATTAGCGTTTGTATTAAATTCATATTTCCATGAGCGCTATCGTTTAGAAAAACCTATCTTACACCTTAAATACTAAAGCGACATTTGCGTGGTCAGCTAACTTCCCACTTCTACTAATCGTCATAGTCTTGCAGACATTCACGCAAGATATACACCAACTACCATTGAAAATACTTGATTCTCAATAATTCGAGAGTTTAACTGCATCAACTCGATATTACTAGCTTCGGAAACTTGACCTGCATAACCTACTATTTAGAATGTGAGAAAAAATGAATACAGTATTAGCAACTACCAGAATAACTGCTGGAAAAAACAAAACTCAGGCCTAGAATAGCGACAACTAAGGTCGCCTAAATCACGAGCAGATACAACAATTGATCAAGCATATATCTGAGCATACCCCTACTTATATCCATCAAACAGTCACTTATCTTTCTGAGCACTGGAACGTTAAACATGCCGCGTTCGATCCGAACAAATGGCTTCACCTACAAAACCTTAACTACAAAAAGCCGAAGAAAGCACCTATAAGATACAAGCGAGTTTATATAACACCATGAAGCCTAAAAGCCCCACTACCAAGGAGTTAGTGTTGCCGTTCATGGATGCATTCATCCAGCGTAGATGACCAAAACCACCTCAAAATGGATTCAAAAAAGAATTAATCAACACAACAGAAAAAGTGAAAACAAACTCATACTACATTCCGCCTTACAGCCAAAAATAGAACCCAATTGATCGACTATAGAAAGTCATGAATGAGTATGCTTAGAATAATAAGTGCTTCGCAATAATCGTTAAGGAAATATAGGTATAGCTCGCCTAAAGTTTTCTCTGCACATCCACAGAGCCCGTTACTCCATGAAACTTGATCTCCGCCTTTCGCTGCTGCAACCTATTTGCAATAGGCTCCATCATCATCGCCACAAGCCTCAGGAAGGCAGCATTTCAGCTCTAAGATGTTAGTCTTATTAAAACACCGCATGCAACAACCTCTACTTATCGAAAGCTCTAGTCTTAGAAAATATTTAATTTAGTATCGTTCAGCGTCAGTCGCTGAAAAGCACTTCGTATAAGATCATCCGATTCGTTATGTGGAAGAGTTGTCGCCTAAGAACAGCTGACCCTCAAGCCACTCCAAATGTATTGGTTGTTGTGGGTATTTAAAAAACACACTCCCGGATAGACTCTTCTTACATCATAAGCTCAAAAAGCCTAGAAATATAACCACAAAAACCACATCCAACAGACAAAAAGTAGACATACAAAAACATTACAAGCTATGATTCTATCTTCTCTAAGCTGCAAATGTAGCTACAACAATACAACTGAGGAAGAGCATAAATGAACATTACAACACTCGTTGCCATCACCCTGATAATATACCCATTACAGGCCATAACCGACACTCAAAATAAAAACGAAGTAGACACAAAAGAAAAAAAGATAAGTTATAGCATGGGTTACATGATGGCAAAAAATATAAAGAAGCAGACGGAAGATGTGGATGTGGATATTGAGCTAGTATCACTGGGCTTAACTGATGCTTTTAACAACAAAGATCCTAAAGTAGACGCTAGTGAAATGATGCCACTTCTATCCAAGGTAATGGCCGAACAACGAGCGAGAGCAGCAGATATGAACAAACCCAAACCAGACGAAGCAAAAGAAAACCTTACAAAAGGACAGGATTTTCTCCGCACAAACGGCAGTAAAGATGGCGTAAAAACACTTGCAAGCGGCGTTCAATATAAAATAATACGCAATGGTGGCAAAGGTCCAAAACCATCCCTAACAGACGACGTTTCCGTTAATTATGAAGGTCGACTCATTAATCAGCAGGTTTTTGATAGCTCTTACGCTCGTGGCAAACCCGTCTCCTTCACGGTAAATCAAGTCATAAAGGGCTGGCAAGAATGCCTGCAACTTATGTCTAGCGGCGCTGAGTGGGAATTGTACATTCCGGCAGGTATGGCCTACGGTGAAAAAGGCGCTCCAGGTGCTTCTATTGGTCCAAACGAAGTACTTATTTTTAAAGTTGAGCTACTTAGCATTGCATCGTAGATCAGCCTGATATAAAAAAACAACACTCACATGTAGAAAACTTTTTTGCAGGAGAACTAAATACGTAAAACCATCTTCTAGCCTACCTGCTCGTAATAGAAAGGGCTAGGCTAGTAACTCAAACATTAAAAGCCGTATTTTAGATAGACTGCAAATAAGCTCTTTATCTGCCGGATTCAAATCTGAAGCGCATCACTTGACTAGGTAGAAGAAAGGGCCAGCTGAAGGTAAGCTCCTACCCTTTTCTCCGGCAAGAGATGAAGTGATGATGATAACTTACCAACAACTGACTTACGAACAACTGCGCCAGATTTCCGCACTAAAGAAAAGCTGCTGCAGCCAAAGGGAGGTAGCGGAAATCATTGGCGCCAACCAGTCCACGGTGAGCCGTGAGTTGGCAAGGAATACTGGCTAACGTGGATACAGGCATAGGCAAGCACAAGACCGAACAGATAGCCTGCGTACAGAGTCGGCCCGGGCGAGTAGAATGACTCCAAAAATGATCGCGCTGATTGAATCAAAGCTGCGTGTAGAGTTGAGCTCATAGCAGATTTCAGGCTGGCTGCTGAATGATCAGGAACGACTGATTATACCCTTATCCTTTCAAGTTGCTACGTTGTTGGCTGCGTTCGCTCACCCAGATCACCTACTACTCGCAGGCTCACGGGGCCTAGCTTACTTGCTGCCTAGTAGCAATTTGAAATGCTTTGGGTATAGCTATGAAAGCATCTACCTACATATTTGGGCGAATAAGCAGGCTGGCGACGATCCTTACATGCATCTTCGTCGCCAGTGCAAGAAGTATGACAAGCGACGAAACGGCAAGTCAACGAGCGGCCATATAAAGAACCTCGTCGGCATAGATGATCGCCCAGAGATTGTTGACGATAATCGCGTATCGGAGACTGGGAGATTGATACCGCCATTGGCAAATGGCATAGCGGGACTTTGGTGACTATCGCCGAGCTGGTCACGAAGCACACGGTCTCAGCCCCGGTGAACAGCAAAAGCGCAGCAGATGCGACCAAGGCTACGATCAGCTTGCTCAACCCATTTAAGGATATTGTTCACACCATTACGGCTGACAACGGGAAAGAGTTTTCGTATCATGAGAAAATCAGCCAAGCATTATCGGCTGAGGTTTACTTTGCGCACCCTACAGCTCTTGGGACCTAGGGTTATACCCATCGCCTTTCAATCTGCTACGTTGTTGGCTGCGCTCGCTCACCCAGATCACCTACTACTCGTAGGCTCATGGGGCTTCGCTTACTTGCCGCCTAGTAGCAACTTGAAATCCTTTGGGTATAAATGAGAGCACCAATGGCTTGCTACGACAATATTTCCCAAAGAATACAGGCTTCAAGAAGGTCGGTCAGATAGAGGTGAAGCAAGCATTGATGCGGCTTAATTCTCGGCCAAGAAAATATTTGAATTTCAAAACACCCGCCCTGATAATGGGTGAACACAGGGCTGCGTTAGCAGCTTAAGCTGTGATGCATTTGGAATTTGAATCCGCGTCTTATAAGCGGAACTAATTTAACTAATTATTATCTATATTTATATCTTAATTGAGGCCATGGCGGCCTGTTTTTTGGTGTCTGCATGCTTATATTCCATATTGGCAAAAGATAATTTCTCACTAGACCTTCTAACCCGATAGCTCAGATCATGATACCTAGTGTATGTTCATACCTTACAATATGGCTACACCTACAGCGTATCTGTCACAAGACACTTTTTCGATGAGACTCATGTAATGTCTCGATCAAATTATCTTCAAGCATAAATCGATCCTCTAAAACTTCCCCTAAGGCCGATAACGCCTCCTGCAACCCCTTTACACTACTTATCACCTCGCATCTATCATTAAAATCAAGGCACAGGTGAGTGTTGCTTTCAATCTTAGGATAGAGAGCCTGAGCAACCTCAATACCTTCATCGTCAAACTCAAGTCCTTCTTGGTTAAGCCTCTCATAAACCTCAAAATGACCTACTGAAACATAATCCACCATGATCTGACAGAACTCTTTGAGCTTAACTGTTAAAGACCTTTTATCGCTCTTGAGCTGATCTACCCCATTTATCGAGCAGTATAAAACAATCAACTCCTGACGTTCGCTGAGCCAACGATCAATAATTTTCGACACCCCCCCCCAGCGCTCTTTGGCAGATCTACAATCATCCAACATGACAGCTCCTCCTAGCAATTAAATCTTATTATTTGTAACAAAATCCGAACATCATTATTCAAACGATAAAGACGGCAACCTAGCAACACCTTATCCACAACAAGAGTGCACTTAAAAAAGCAAAGTAAGCAACTGCCTGCCCCAGAAACCCATAAACTTGGACAAAAACTGAGCAAACAACTACTACAAATGAACTTAACACGCTTCTATACTCGTTACCATTGACGGTGAGAGCATTTTAAATAACTCCCTGACATAATGCATAGTAGCGGACCTTGAAATCAAGATTACTCTCCCGCTTGATTGACGATTATATACACGCTTCTATTGAGGGTGCGAGGCTGCTTACTTCTCTCACTACCACAATATATAATGCACTTTCGCAAGCTCGGCCTTGTAATTCATGCTGTTCGTAGGAGCTATCAGCAATAGACTCTGTGTTGAAGACATAACACCCTAAAGCAACAGGCTAAGAACCTTCATAAAATAGTGTGATAAAAGCTTTCCACCAAAAGCCGTGGCATTCTTTAACCTGATGATAAAAGAACGTTATCAGAAGCCATGTTTTTAGAGATTTAGGCTGCTTTTTGCAATACTTTAGAAAATTGTCGATATTTATACTCGGTTCCATGAGAGGTATGTTGACAGACCTCACTTATCCTCATCACTACTCTCAGACTCATAGACTCATAGACTCATGGGCGTTCGCTAACGTGCTTCCTGCTCACACCTTCAATGTGTAACATAGACTAGGTATAGTGTTGAGCGTTGCTAAAATCAATACGTGGTGTTACCATGTTCTTCGTATTTTAACACAATAACTCCCTTTCTTACCTAATGTGTATTTAAAATGAAAACATGGCTACGTCTCGCTATTCCCTTGGCTCTTGGCATCGGTACTTATATCATACCTACGCCAGAAAGTTTAACTTCCGATGCATGGGCCTATTTTGCTATCTTTATTGGAACAGTTGCCGCATTAATCCTTGAACCTTTGCCGGCCTCATTCTGTGGATTAATCAGTGTTATATTAATAGTTACGCTAAAATTAGTGGCTTTACAGCCTGAAGTAGAAGTTGTTACACCAAAACTCGCGTTACAATGGGGTTTATCAGGGTTTCAGAATGCCACAGTCTGGTTGATTTTCACGGCGTATATCTTTTCTTTAGGCTACCAAAAAACTGGACTAGGCAAACGCATATCTCTATATTTAATCAAGTGGCTAGGAGGCAATAGCTTAGGATTAAGCTATGCAATAGCATTTGCTGACTTGTTGCTGGCCCCATTTGTTCCTTCTAACACCGCTAGGAGTGGAGGCATAATCTACCCTATAGTAAGCAATATCCCTAGTATGTATGACTCCAGTTGTGATAACAATCCAAGAAAAATAGGAAGCTTTTTATATTGGACTGGCATATCCACCACATGTGTCACAAGCTCAATGTTTATGACAGGATTAGCACCTAATCTTTTAGCCATATCAATAGTTGAGCGTACCGCAAACATAACTATTTCTTGGAGCGATTGGTTTATTGGATTTGCACCTGTTGGACTCTTACTGTTTCTTTCGACACCTTGGATCAATTACCTGCTGTATCCTCCTACTCAAAAACAGTCTAAAGAAATGCCCCAATGGGCTAGCGAGCAAATTAAAAGTCTGGGCGCTTTAAGTCGTAGTGAAATATATATGCTGTTATTGGCATTATTCGCTTTAGTATTATGGATTGCTGGTGGAAGCTGGCTAACAGCAACAGGAACAAGCTTAGTTGTTTTATGCTTAATGGTCTTAACTGGCATAATTTCATGGCAAGATGTTATTGGGCATAAACAAGCTTGGAATGTGTTGATTTGGTTTGCCACTTTGGTAACCTTAGCTGGAGGGTTAACACAAACAGGTATTTTAACTTGGCTAACTGGAGGCCTAGCTGGTCTTGTAGTAGGTCAATACCCTACTATTGCATTAATTGTTTGTTTCTTCTTGCTCCATTATTTCTTTGCTAGTATCACAGCTCATGTTACGGCATTACTCCCAGTCTTTATGACGTTAGCTATGGTAACTCCTGGGGTATCAATTCAACAAACAGGCATGATGTTTTGTTTTGTACTAGGCATTATGGGAATACTTACACCTTATGCTACCGGACCAAGCCCTATTTGGTATGGTTCAGGGTTTCTTCCAGCAAAAAACTTTTGGCTACTTGGTGCTGCGATGGGTGGGATTTATTTATCTGTTTTATTATTAGTAGGATTGCCGTGGTTAAACTTTATACACGGATAACAGTAGACACGCAGCGTACTATTTGAAAGCTGGGCACCCAAGACGCCCCGAGCGTCTTGATTATTACCTGATTCTATACCAGCTCTCATAGAAAGTGCGAGATTACTGACCACTTTCACTCACCCCACTCGCCACCACCTTATCTCATGGGAACTAGTTCGTTTATCGCCTACCACCACTTTCAATGGTAACGGTATAGGACTGTGCTGCCTGCGATAACTTATTCCTGAAAAAGCTTTTGGTATTCACCATGACCTTCTTTTTCTAAATCTTCCTTAGGGATAAAACGCATCGCTGCAGAGTTAATACAAAAACGCTGCCCATCTGGTCCTGGTCCATCATTAAATACATGCCCAAGGTGAGAGTTGGAGTACTTACTGACAATCTCGGTTCTCACACTGAACAAGCCTCTATCTTCTCTCTCGATAATATTTCCAGAAACAAGGGGCTTGGTAAAACTTGGCCAACCCGTATTAGATTTAAACTTATCGATAGAACTGAACAAAACCTCTCCTGATACAACGTCAACATAAACTCCCTCTTTTTTATTGTCCCAGTACTTATTTTCGAACGCTCGCTCGGTACCCCCATTTTGAGTAACATCAAACTGTAGCGGTGTTAACTTCTTCTTAAGCTCTTCTCTATTAGGCTTGTGTGGCAGTGATAAATGATTCTCTGAGCTATTACGCTCTTTTTTTTCTGTTTGAATTTCTTTCAGCCGTCGATCTCGACCGCATCTATAGCGATAAAAGGTGTAGCGAATAGGATTTTCTTTATAATAATTCTGATGATGACTTTCTTCACCTTTTATAGGATAAAAAACTGACGCACCCAAAATTGGGGTAACAACTATTTTGTCAGAAAACTGCTCTCCTAACTCTTTCTTTGACTGCTCCGCTATCTGCCTCTCCTTGTCACTTGCTACAAAAATAGCACTTAAATAACTTGACCCTCTATCACAGAACTGTCCTTTATCATCGAATGGATCGATGTTTTTCCAATAATAATCTAATATTTTTTTATAACTAATAGTGTTAGGTCTATATGTGATCTCCACCGCTTCAAAGTGCCCGCTATGATCACCATTGTAGGTTGGGTTAACTGACGCTCCACCCGTAAACCCAGAAACAACACCGACCACCCCATCAAGCTTTTCAAAATCAGACTCCATACACCAAAAACATCCTCCCGCCAATATAGTTGTTTTCGTCATCATATCCACCTTTACCGGTTCCGCTACGACAACTGGAGCATGAAACAGCATGATTGCTAATAGAGCAGGCGCTCCTTTATACCTCATCATAACTCTCCCTTCGTTGAACTTACCAAAAAATCAAGATCGAGACCAACTTCTTATTTATAGTTGAAACTTACCTAACTTGATTACGCATATATCCAGGATAATACTTAGTCCAGTCTGACAAATTCTTCTGCATCTGCATGAGTTTTGCACCCAAAATCTTTGGGGTTGCTACGCGACAACAAGTGCGCGAGGCTATATAACCTTAGGCTTACTAGGTTATTAACAACAAAGCGCCACCTTCAATGGTATGGGTGTAGAGCCTTGCTCACTCATCGCCTACTCACTAAAATAGAGAGAAATAGACAGCACCATGTAGATGCTGTTAGCGTCTGTTTAATGCGCTAATTATACGCCACCACTCGAGGATTAACTAATTAGCATTAACCTTTCCAGACCTAGGTATTTTATGACCACCACAGCAGATCACATCACCAAATACAAGTTATTATTCACCATCAATAGGCACTTAACTAATTAACTCATGCCCTCTCTAGGCCTGAATCAAGCCTTCTTAGGCTACATAACATTACTCAGAGATTTCTTTTATTTCCGTGGAAAGATAAGTTTCACCCGATAATGAATTGGTAATCAAACATAAGTGCTCTGCTTTTTTTAACAGACGGTTTGCCGTATCATGGCTAACATCAGGCCTGACCGTCAACAACACATTTATTTTAAATCCTGTAAACTTTACAACCTTATCGTGCTTATCAAGAACTCCTTCAACCGTACATTGCACGGACTCCCAGTAAAACTTCGAAGCTCTGGAAATAGCTCTAAAGCTCAGTATAAAACAATCTGATACCGACGCAACCAACAATGATTCCGGTGACCATTTGTCTCCAGGACCACCAAACTGGGCTGGAGGGGCAGAAACAATATCTGGCACGCCTTCTTCGGAGAGGCTGATGTCACTACTTTGCGAGGCGTACCCTTTTACTTTATAGTAATGGGGAAAGTTTTCCATATAGGCTCCGACTTATTGTCTTTATTGTCCTCCCTGAAAGGTGTCGTACAACATTCTTTGTACGTTCATTGTGACACCAGTCTTCTAGGAGTGAGAGCTACAAAGTATACCAGCAGCCTCATCACATATGAAATATCAGCGAGTATACTTTCTTTACTAAGAACCAAAGACCATTCGGATAAATCTATACGACAACTCACCACGACTCCCAGCAATAGCTGAACTAAATTGTATATACCCTTTGATGGCGTGAGGGTATGAAAATAATGCAAAATGAGCAAAACTGAAGACATCACAAAGAACCAATAATTTGCCAGTAGCTATTGATTCGTTCTGGTAGAATTTTCCCTTCTGCTAGCGCCTGACTGATGGCGCAACCTGGCTCCTTCTGGTGATGGCAATTGCGGAAGCGACAATGACCAAGAAATGGTCGAAACTCTCTAAAGCCTTCAATGATCTCGTTTTGCGTCATATGCCAAAGACCAAACTCTCTAATTCCTGGAGAGTCAATTAGGGTTCCGCCAGTGGGGAAATGATACAGCTTTGCAGTAGTTGTTGTATGAGAGCCCTTGCCGGTAACGTCAGATAGAGCTCCGACCCTAGCATCGATACCGGGCAGCAGAGAATTTACCAGAGAAGACTTACCAACACCGCTTTGACCCACAAAAACACTGGTATGTTCATTTAACAATACTTGAAGTGAAGTTAACCCATCCGTGGACCGAGTCGATGTGGTTAGTACTGTGTAGCCAATATCCTTATAGGTTTTCAATATATCATTCAGCGCAGATTTGCGCTCAGGGTCTGTTAATAAATCTATTTTATTGAGTAATATCACAGGCTCAATATTGACTGTTTCTGCAGCCACCAAGTAACGATCAATCAGATTAGTGTGGGGCGCAGGTATCGACGCAATGACCAGCATAATATAATCGATATTGGCTGCCACTGGCTTTACTTGCCCCCGCTGGTCTGGACGAGACAAAATACTTTTGCGATCGGACAACGCAACAACAACACCAGAACGATATTTAACCGAAGCTCGCCAGATAACCCTGTCGCCAGTGACAAGTGGTGGTAGATTGGCTCGCAAGTGGCACCTCCATATGTCGCCCCGGCTCTCAACAGACTCAATATCTAACTGAGCTCCATAGTGACTAATTATCAGGCCAAGCTGTTCAGGACCCAAGCCACCTTCGTCAAATTGTTGCTCAATTTTAATTTCTTGCTTTTGAGCGCGTTCAATTCGCTCATCATGAATTTTCTTGATACGCCAGTTTTGTCTGCGAGTAAGTTTGCGCTTTGCCATGCTTTTATTACAGTTCGGTTTTTAGTATGAATTATGATGAAATAAACAACACCATGTCAGCCTGATTTTTCATTTGATAACGATTAAAGCCGAGCTAGTATACGCAAGCTGCTTGAAAGTGTAGCTAACTTACACTCCAATACACTTAGAATGCAAACAATCAAGTCTAACGATTTTCACTCAAACCTTCATGCTCTGGGAGCAATCTAATACTATCTATACCCGTCGCCTTTCAATCTGCTACGCTGTTGGCTGCGCTCGCTCACCCTGACCACCTACTACTCGTAGGCTCATGGGGCTTCCCTTACTTGCCGCCTAGTAGCAACTTGAAATCCTTTGGGTATATACTTATATGGCTTAAAACTGCTACGCGGTGGCAAGCGGGAGGCGCTGAAGCCTAGAACATATAAGTCATGGGGGGTGATGAGGTCCTAGTGCTGACAACAACTTAGAAATTGCACCAGCAGACTGATCGGCTAAACGGTAATAACAACTAACCCGGCTGTCTCGCCAGAGCGAAGCATAGCTGAAACCCATTCCGGCAGCATCAGAGGCAAGATTCATTTTTTGGTCTTTAGCACTATTCATACTCGGCTCAAAGATATGGGCGTATTGGGTTGATTATATGGAGGTTTGTCGGTCAAAATACAAGCCACCATCAGGACTAAATACTCTATGGTAATCAGTTAACCATGGCGCTATTGCCACATCATAATTAGGCTCATGATTCAAATAGTTATTACCAAGACCTAAAGCTAATACTGGGTATAGAAATCCGGACTGACTGCGGCCACCAGGCGTATAGGACGCATATGAAATCGGCAATCCTTGGAATTCGATGATAGCACTATGCACAACGCCACCCCCTACTGAACCTGTACGTAAATCTTTACTGGATAGCAACCAACTATTACCACCAAGGATAGTTAGCATAACTAGCGTTAGCTAAACTCATAGGCTTACCTTCATTACTCTTGGCTCTATGCTGGAAGTGCCGCGTGTTTTCTGGAAAATCGTTAGCATAAACAATCGACCCTAGTAAACTTCCAATCAGACTAGCCGCAACGGCTAATGTTAGAGTCCTGAACCTAAAAGTAGATGGTAGTGCTCCATACGCTCTATAACCCTCATGATATTTATTGTGACACTATCCATGCCTTTTATCTAAGCAGCTGAGGCGCGTAAAGTACAGCTCTTATAATTAGTGGGACGATAGTCTATCGCGTGTCATTTCACCATATTCTTTGCTTGACAGGTATTATTATCTGGCAGTCTTTGTGTCGATATAAATTAAGTAGTCAAATTATACTACATAATGGTATGGGGGAGGGCTAGTACATTTAAGCTTGGCACCACTTCTGCGAACAGAAAGTAGTTTGATGGAAAATATATACTCGCTTCCACTAACTACCAGAGCTACCAGCAACCTACACCTTTATTGGTAACTGGTATTTCTTCAAGCCCTTCAGGATAGCAATAAGATTGTTACTATGGTGGAGGACTATGTGACGAATTAAACACAAAAAATATTACAAGTGAAGAGCTCTGACAATATTTGTGTCAGGTCTCTTCTTACGGGAAGATCTGTTTATAATGGGCTGCCGATTGCCACCGCCACTCTTCACTCTACCAGGAGATGCTCGATGCCCTGAAAGCCATTTAAAAGGACTTACTTTCTTTGAATCATCCAAATATACAACCTCTACATCATGCCTAAGGCGGAGTATGTACTCGTGGGCTGCACAACGCTCATAAATCCCAGACTCTGTATTTATAGAATCCCAGCCATTCCTCCTATTAAAAGTATGCGCTCTGTCGTAGCAATACTCAAAATTATCATCAATGTATTTTCTACAGCTACGGTCAATCACCGTCTCTAACAAATGGCTCCCCTTCAATAGCATAAAAATATTATGATTTTTCATGGCCTGCCTTCTACTACCATTTTGTACGACCTTTCTCCATTTATCATTAAAAAAACGACGTTCATCGTTAGTATGCTTTGGGAATATTCCTTTCTTACATGCCCATTTTGTTAGTGTAAGTTGGTTGTTTTCGAGATCATTGATGTAGCCACATAATACATAGAAAAGATCCTTTAACGTCAAGACTTCCATATTGAAAGATGCTTTTTCTTTCTTGTATTCATCATCTAGGTAGGTGAGAAATGGGTGCTTCCAATCATTTTTTACAGCCCAGTAATTTTGTTTCTGTGCAAGTTTGGTTTCTTTTTCTACAGATAAACATGAAAACAAGCTACTTAGTTTAAAGCCCCTAGATGAAGTATCAATAACATCATAAGGGCGCTTTCCGCATATCACATCCAAAAGATCTGTATCACCAAACATAATAGCAATACATTCAGGCGTCACAATTTTGGTCTTATATAACGAACTGTTTTTAAGATAAATGTTAAGCCCACAGCTCTGTTCATTCTGCTGAATTCCTTTCTGCCTCTTCGCTGCCCCTGAGCACACTTTGCTAGACAAACAGCTTTCAGAACTCAGCTCCATGAACTTAGCAATGAGTTCTTGAACACCCATAGAGCTCGCCCCCGCAAGAATCTCTTCAGGATCTGGGCAATTTGGATAAGCTGCTTGAATGCGGCTTTTTATTTCAACTTTTTTTTCACTTTTCCAACTAGCACTCTTAAGTTTGTTTTGCCAAATATTAAACGGTTCAAATGACTCATTTGACTCATTTGACTCATTTGACTCAAGCTCATTATGAGTAGCTGTTGACACCTCTCTAGGGCTAAGAGCAATGCTAAAGTCCAACCCATAATAATTCATGTTCACCCCTAAGTAATTTACTCGATCTGTTGTATCTCGATGACGAGCATGGTTCTCATATTTAAGTAATGTTGTTAATATGCCAGAAAATAACTTTTTCGCACATTTAAAATACGCATCAACCTCGCCATAAAAAGCGTTACCTTTTTCCCTTTGGCGGCAATATGGCTCATTCTCATAAGATAAGATGGAGATATTATCTTTACAAAGCCCAGAACTACCAGCACCATCGCTATCCTCTTTGAGTAATGAAGCTTCAGACTGGCATCCACCCCTATTATCGGAAGGATTGAGGTAATCACCCTCATATTCTTCCAAGATCTCTTTAAAATCAGAAGGCTTGAATGCATTAAATAAGGCAAACATATACGCAGCTATTGTACTGGGGTATATTAAAAATTCTCCTTCAAGTGAGCTCACATCCGCAGGGTCTGATCTAGCATCCCAAACCTCTCCATTTTTATCTATACACTTAGAATTAATTATGCAAGGCATATTGACAAGCATTGATATCGCCTCACAGCCTGCTCTTTCGCTGCGATGAAAGCGTAATATTCTTTCGTCCATACTGATGGCACCCAATCCTGTGTATTCGTTTCTACTATCAGACGAAAACAACTGAGGTCGAACATGTGTCAACGGGCTCCAAACTATCTGATCAATTAATTTGGAACAATTTACATCTCCGTATATGATAGACAAGTAGTTAGCAACTATATCTGGGCTTACGGCACTATTTTTCTCTAATCCACCTCCTTGCGCAAAAGAAGCATAAACAAGCATTATTAGTGTAAATAATGAGCACCGATAGTATGGCGAATTAAAAAACGTAATTACACTAAATAAAAACATAACATACCTTCATCAGTCGAGACCAAGCCGCTCAATGTAAAATATTTCTGATTATCTGCTCGCTTAAACTTTAGGATAATAAAAAACTTTACCTAGCTCGTTTCTGAAGGTACGGGCAGGAATAAATTAACAAAGCCATCATCAGCCAATCAGATAATTGATACCGATCAATAGCCACACCTTCTGGAAGCTTGTATCGATAAACATCAATCCTTATAAAAAAGCTAGGCACTTTTTCGCAATCTTTTTAACCATTCACAACTTTTTGTAACCACAATCATACGGGAAGGATTTTAGCATGATCAATCTAACCATGAAACCTTTAGCCAGACTTAATTGTATAAAAGTCATACAACACAAATGAATTTGAATGCATTATAGCCGAATTCATATACTAAGTGCGGCACCCAATTTAATAAAAACGATGAACTGCGATACCCTTAGTTTTTTGCTCCAATCACGAAGTAAGAAACCTATGAAGTATCAACAGCTCACCGAGGGTGATATATATATGGCGGATTCAAATCTGAAGCACATCACTCGACTAGGTAGAAGAAAGGGCCAGATGAAGGTAAGCACCTACCCTTTTCTCCGGCAAGAGATGAAGTGCTGACGATAACTTACCAACAACTGGCTTACGAAAAACAATTCCAGATTTCCGCACTAAAAAAAGCGGTTGCAGCCAAAGGGAGATAGCGGAGATCATTGGCACCAGCCAGTCCACAGTGATCCGTGGGTTGGCAAGGAATACTGGCGAACGTGGATATAGGCTTAGGCAAGCACAAGGCCGAACAGATAGCCGGCGTACAGAGTCGGCTCGGGCGAGTAGAATGACGCCAAAAATGATCGAGGTGATTGAATCAAAGCTGCGTGTAGAGTGGAGTCCAGAGAAGATTTCAGGTTGGTTGCTGAATGATCAGGAACGACTGATTATACCCGTCGCCTTTCAAGTTGCTACGTTGTTGGCTGCTTTCGCTCACCTCAATCACCTACTACTCGTAGGCTCACGGGGCTTCGCTTACTTGCTGCCTAGTAGCAATTTGAAATGCTTTGGGTATAGCTATGAAAGCATCCACCTGCATATTTGGGCGAATAAGTAGGCTGGTGGCGATCTTTACATGCATATTCATCGCCAGGGCAAGAAGTATGACAAGCGACGAAACGGCAAGTCAACGCACCGCCAGATAAAGAACCGCGTCAGCATAGATGATCGCCCAGAGATCGTTGACGATAAATGGCGTATCTGAGACTGGGAGATTGATACCGTCATTGGCAAAGGGCATAGTGGGGCTTTGGTAACTATCATCGAGCAGGTCACGAAGTACACGGCTCAGCCCAGGTGAAAAGCAAAAGCGCAGCAGATGTGACCAAGGCTACAATCAGCTTGCTCAACCCATTTAAGGATATTGTTCACACCATTACGGCTGACAACGGGAAAGAGTTTTCGTACCATGAGAAAATCAGCCAAGCATTATCGGCGGAGGTTTACTTTGCGCACCCATGCAGCTCTTGGGAGCAAGGGTTAAATGAGAGAACCAATGGCTTGCTACGACAATATTTTCCAAAAAACACATACTTCAAGAAGGTCAGTCAGATAAAGGTGAAGCGAGCATTGATGCTGCTTAATTCTCGGCCAAGAAAATATTTGAATTTCAAAACACCCGCCCTGACAATGGGTGAACACAGGGCTGCGTTAGCAGCTTAAGCTGTCATGCATTTGGAATTTGAATCCGCGTACTTAGTTAAGGGAACACCTGTGGCAAGACTAACTCAGCAACGATGTAATATCATCACGGCCAAACTAAATACAAGACCAAGGAAGAAATTAGCTTATAAAACAGCGGAGGAATGCTTTTATGAATAACTACTTTTGTCGCACTTCAAACTTGATACTAAGTAATATATCAGCTCTGCCTGCTCACAAACTTATACTTTGCCATGTATTTATTACAGTTCAGTTTTCAGTATTAACTGTTATGAAGTAAGCTCACCGTGTCAGGCGACTTTTTCATTTTACAATGACTTAAGTCGGGTGGATTTGAACTTGCAGCCAATACTCACCTGCATGCTCAAAAATTATTGGGTATACCCGTTACCATTGAAGGCATGAGGCCCCATGAAGCTAAGAGCATTAGATAACTAAGGGTAAGCGAGAGCAGTCAGCAACCTCAAGTCTTCAAAGAGAATGAGTATATATGTTCTATTTTATGACCTAACCAAAGGGTTAGCGCTAGGTGCTTAATGATTAAAAAAAATAATCTTATTTGGCTTGATTTGGAAATGACTGGGCTAGACCCAGACAAAGATCGCATAATAGAAATAGCGACAATTGTTACCGATAGTCAACTAAACGATATTGCACAGGGGCCCGTGCTGGCTATTCATCAAAGCGATGAAATGCTGGAGTCTATGGGTGAGTGGTGCGTAAAAACCCACGGCCAAACAGGTTTGACGGAGCGGGTTCGACAAAGTAACGTGAGCGAACTGGAAGGCGAGGAACAAACGCTGGAATTTTTGCACAAACATGTTAAGGCAGGGGCTTCCCCCATGTGTGGCAACTCTATAGGTCAGGATAGAAGGTTTCTTTATCGGTATATGCGAAAACTTCACGATTTCTTTCATTATCGTAATATTGATGTTAGCACTCTTAAAGAGCTTGCTGATCGTTGGCGACCAGAGTTATTGTCTGGCTTTACAAAACAGGGAAGCCATCAGGCTCTTGAAGATATTCAGGAGTCTATTATGGAAATGCGTTATTATAAAAAACACTTCCTTCAAGTCTAATTGAATATGTCAATAAACGATGGAGGAGGCGCATCTCGATCACTGTAACGTCGAGACACCTCAATCATTGGGCCTTGAAAACTTGCGAAACTGTACTTTCTTTCAGTCTATCCACAACCTCCAGCTACTTGCCCAAAAAGATAATATTTTGGTGCCGGTCAAGAGCCCAGCTAACATGCTCACGAACAAGTGCCGAAGAATGGCTTGCCCTAGATTTTAAGGCACCAAGTGTTTTGCTGGAGGTGGGAGCATTGCCTAAGCCTACCGCTATATTTCTAAGCCAAGACTCAAACCCTGCTCGGCGAATGGCTGAACCCGCCGTCTTTTCCTTAAATTCCTCTTCACTCCAAAGAAACAGTGTTGCTAAATCAGAATCTGCAAGTTGATGACGCGGCTGAAAGTCAGATTCAGCACTAGGTTTTGAGAATTTATTCCAAGGGCAAGCCAACTGGCAATCGTCACATCCAAAAACACGGTTACCCATAAGTGATCTTAACTCTATAGGAATAGACCCCTTGCATTCTATGGTTAGATAAGAAATGCAGCGACGGGCATCAACTTTATAAGGTGCAATAATGGCCTTAGTTGGGCAGAGGTCAATGCAGGACTGGCAACTGCCACAGTGAGATTTATTAAAAGGTGGATCAATCGGTAGAGGAAGATTAGTAAATAGCTCACCAAGAAAAAAGAAAGACCCTGCCTTTGGATTAATTATTAGGGAGTGTTTACCCATCCAGCCCAACCCCGCCTCTTGGGCCAATGGGCGCTCCATTATTGGAGCGCTGTCTACAAAAGCCCTGTAGTTATGATCTCCACATATTGCTTCAATTTTTTTACCCAGTTGCGTCAGACGCTTGCGGATAACCTTGTGATAATCGCGGCCTAATGCATAGCGGGAGATATAAGCTTTGTCTTTGTTACCGAGTATTTTAATGGATTGAGTATTTCCTGGCAGGTAATCCATTCTGACGGAAATAATCCTAATAACATTGGGGTGAATCTGCTTGGGGTTTAATCGCAACTCTTTATTTCGCTCCATATAGCTTAGGCCTCCGTGCAAATTTTGCTCCAGCCATTGCATGAAGTGTTGTTTATCTTTATCGCTTATAACAGGATTCGTTACACCTATTGCCTGAAAACCAAGCTCTTTAGCCCAGTTTTTTATTTTTAGCTTCAGTGATTCAAATGGATTGTGCTGAGAAGTGGTGGTTTCCAATGCAAGACTTTCCAATGATTAAGTCTGAGCAAATTCTAGCAAAAAGATAGCGGATTGTTAAGAGTAGACACACATTATCTAGATAAGAATGCTATACAGCTTCATTGAAGATGAGCAAGTACAACGCCTCACGCTATCAAGGATAGCCAAGTATACACCCATTAGTATTGGAAGAGAGTGAGTGTTGACTGCACAGAAACACCACTCATACCTTTGCATTATCACAATGTCACAACCATTCCACTTTGGTTATCTATTCAACTAAAAGTAGGTGGTTTCTAGAAAATCAGCTGCAAACATCTTTTACCATAATTCTCGATAAAATCTTATCCTTATGGAATGCTTGCAGCACCTAAGTCTAAACCTTTGCCTGCACCTAATATTGGCCAGCATCAGCTGTAAAATTTGAGTACAGGCATTCTATTAACTGTTTAAACTGCTGTAGTTACTAAGTTTGCGTCACCTGCAGCATTCTCTGAACCTTCTGAACTTGTGGTAATTTCAGCTGCTAAGTTTGAGTCATCTTTCTTCTCAGAACCTTCTGAACCTGTAGTAACTTCAGTCGCTACGTCTGAGTCAACTACCTTCTCTAAACCTGTAGTAACTTCAGCCGCTACGTTTGAGTCAGCCACCTTCTCTGAGCCTTCTAAACCTGTAGTAACTTCAGCCGCTACGTTTGAGTCAACTACCTTATCTAAACCTGTAGTAACTTCAGCCGCTACGCTTGAGTCAACTACCTTATCTGAGCCTGTAGTAATTTCAGCCGCTACGCTTGAGTCAACTACCTTATCTGAGCCTGTAGTAACTTCAGCCGCTACGTTTGAGTCAACTACCTTATCTGAGCCTGTAGTAACTTCAGCCGCTACGTTTGAGTCAACTACCTTATCTGAGCCTGTAGTAACTTCAGCCGCTACGTTTGAGTCAACTACCTTATCTGAGCCTGTAGTAACTTCGGCTTCTAAGCTTGGGTTACCTGCATTTTCTGAACCTTCTGCACTTACTGTACCATCGTTGCCTGACAAAGGTTCGTCTTGCGTCGTAGTAATTTTGCTTCCATCTTTGGGTGAGATCGGCTCCAATGCCCACATCCAAGGACTTGTATCTATTTCTACTAAGTCACGACTAATCGTCTTTTGTATCTCGGATCCTAGCATCTCAAGCCCACCATCAACCTCACTGGCACGTTTTATTATGGATAACTTGTTCTGAGATTCAGGCAGAAATGCCAGGAGTTTTTGACACATTTCAACCGTTAGCTTATCTGGTCTACAGCCTAAGAGATCGGCGCCATAGATTCCATCATTTCTAGTCCTTAAAAAAACGTCTGGCGTTATTTTTACCACACTGATGTCGAGATCCTGACCTGGTAGCCTTACCTTTCCATTTGTGCATTCCAAGCCATTTACCCTGCTTGCTATTGTTCCACCAGCATGTTGAAGTCCATGCAGTATTTCCATTGCGTTATCCGTATCACTATTTTCATACAATTCTGCCGAGAGACGCCATAGAGGCTCTGATGAAAAAGAGAGTTCATTCTTTACACCTTCCCATATAGCCTTTTCAGGACTTGCAGCTATAGAAAGTTTGCTAGTCATGCTCCATTCAGTGTTATTACGATGAGGCTGTTCAGGATTAATTGGCGTAGAGTTAGAAGACAAAGACTTAACAGCACACTCCTCGGTACACCCATCAGTACACTCCTCGGTACACCCATCAGCACACTCATCAGCAGACTTACCAGCGAGCTCATTATTTCTACTCTGGAGATTGCGAGCTAATTGAAGTCCATCAATTACAAATATAGGTCGCCTCGAGTCGTCTATATTGCTGTTGAAATAGTGATTCAACTCACTAGGAAGACTTTGTTTAAATTCGTCCTCAATAGGCCGACTAGGGTCGCTTAACAATTCTTTAAGGCTGCCCATCACATACGGATTTATCATCTCAACAGCCATAGCTGTTTTATCCATCTGATCCGTTTTGAGCCGCTCCAGACACTTGCTCAATTTACTCGCTGATCCTTTTGAAAAAAGAAGGTCGTCGTTACCAGTGGTGCTTAGCATAATTCCTATGCAAGCAGATTCATGTGTTAACGTGCAAAGGTACCTGTGAGAGAACTGATCCCAGTCAGAATAAATATCAAGGGTGTAAGAGCTATCTTCCCCCCCATACTGCACCATGACCTCTTGATGACTTAGCTCTCTAGTCGTCGTGGAGGTAGCCGAAACATCTCGGTAGAAAAACATCGATACTAACAAACAAAAACAAACAACACAGGAGTAACTCATCTTATCGGAGAGCATTCTAATAACCTTTGGTTAGTAATTTGGATTGTTAACTGTAATGTAAAATAAGCTTATATGTAAGAGTATTTTGTATAACAGAAACCTTAATAAATTATTCTATAATACAATACCAAGATATTCTTTTTTATTTCTGACAAATGCTTTCTATTCTTGCAATATTTATTTTCAGCCACTTTGGCAATGAGTGTTTTTTTGCAGCATAGAATTTTGCTTGCTGCAGCTATTGCCAGTGATGCTTGTGACCCACGGCTCTGCACTCTTTCTCATCCGCACATATACAGGAGCTAGGCCGCATAACTCTTGAGTGATTTGGTGTTGATGGCTTTGATTTAATAAACAGAGCTGGAACTTAAGCTTTTCGGCTTCTTTGTCAAAAATGATCAGCATCGATAGACAAAAACCCAGACTGCATACGCTCTGCAGTGCGGATAATAGAGGTGACGGTTATATTATTGCCGATCTCGCAAAAAAATTGAAATATCTGCTTCTGTAACAGAATTGAGCAAACCTGATGCGCTAAAAAGAAAGGCTAGAAAAACTTGGCGCTTCTTCCACAAGACAAAAGTTGACACCTCTTAGATTGGCCGACAACTGCCTTATAAAAGAAGGATTGGTGGTTGAGCCATATTAGATGCATAGCTGCGACACAAGATAAAAGGGATTTATAAAAAGCCATCAAACTTATAACCGAATCTGGCAAACCGGTTTTGGCTATTGATATCCCCTAGGATCTTTGTGTGGATATAGGTACTTTGCTGAAATCAGCGGTTAATGCGCATTACACTTCAATATTTCTTGGCCTAAAGCTAGGCTTGCTTATAGGTATGGGGCCGGACTACTGGGGAGAGCCTTGTTCAAAAAAGGCCCAGATCTTCACATAAAAGGATGTGTGGAAATATTCTACTGTTGGGAAAAAATCACGGCATATCTCGATCCATTGTTATAGCCTCAGAATCGACAATAGTCTGTGCCGCAGGAAGAGTAACCATGGCAACCAGAGCAGAACATGTTTCTATTGCGGCAAGCAGCTGTTCGGAAGTAGTGTTTTTGATCATTGACAGCCAAAAAGATTTAATAGAAGTCGTTCGGGGGGGGGCACTGCCTATTGTAGGTCCGGGCTAGGGACAAAATTCCTGGGCGCACACACTGCCTGAAAAGGCAGTAAAAACAGAATGTTTTTACGTGCTTGATACCGACGCCCTGAATCTAATTGCAGATAATGATAATTTACTGTATGCTAGGATACATTTTGTTTGGTATTTTTAACGCCCCACCCAGAGGAAGCTGCCAGAATATTGAACATCAGTATAAGGTTCAAACATATCTAGACTACAACGTCGACACATAAAGATATTAAAGCCGTGTAGTATTAAAAGTCACCTGTATTTTAGATTGCTATGCGTCTTTACCCTGTCGGGAATGCTGGCAATACTCTAGCTTGCATGAGGTATATACAGGTTATTGAATCGTTTGCTGGGCAGACAGCGGAGTCTTCGTTTCTCGGCTTATCGTTGGGCAGGTGAACTAGCTCCAGAACAGGTGATACGGAGTATTGGCAGCCTAGTTAATACCATAAATTAGGAAACGATTAAATTTTTTAGTTTCTGAACATAATGGTACCCAAAGTATCTGAAAGTACAGATAAAGAGCAATGGAGTGGAGTTCTGTTCACACTTTGTAATGATAACGGGTATAGTGATCAGGTAGAAATATTGATGCAAAGCAGAAACGAACTGCTGATTAATAATGAAAAAGATATGGTACTCTTGGGGAAAGTACTAGCAAAAGTTAGTAACGGCAAAGGGGTGGTGTTTTTGCATGGTGACTGTGGCACAGGAAAGACAACATTTTGTCGTGGCGTGATAACGGCTTTAGGTCATAAAGGTGTGGTAAAAAGCCCAACATACACTTTAGTTGAGCCATATTGTGTAAATAATCAAAATATTTACCACTTTGATCTTTACCGTTTAGCTGACCCAGAAGAGCTTGAATTTATTGGGGGAAGAGACTATTTCGAACGTGATAGCCTTTGTTTGGTAGAGTGGCCCTCCAGAGGGGAGGGGGCTTTACCTAATGCAGACATTGAAATCACCTTTGAATACAATTTACTAGGACGAAAGGTGAAATTTATGGGGGTGACTAAATGGGGACAGCTAGCCGTTAAAGGTATGGTTGTCGGTTTTTTAGAGATAAGAGAGGCTAAGCGCTAGCGATGTCACGGAAGATGTTACGTCTTTTCAGTAGATTATTCTCAAGTAATCGCAGCGATATCTTATCAGAGGATAAAAGTTACTCATTCACTAAAGGTCTATGGCGATTTTCATCAAAGGCTACGGCATTACTTTGCTTTCTATTCAGTATTCCTGCTCTAACGGCAAGCCTGACTTGGGCTAATGCCTCTCTGGTGCATGATGTAAGGTTATGGCGCTCACCAGATAAAACCCGTCTAGTCTTTGATGTCTCCGCAGCAGTGACCCACTCTGAACTTTGGTTGACCAACCCTCGGCGCTTAGTAATAGACATTAAAAACAGCAGGTTGAAAGCGAACTTGTCTTCTTTGCGATTAAAAAACACCCCCGTTAAAAAAGTGCGCCATGGTATTCGAAATAAGCAAGATCTGAGGTTAGTGCTGGATCTTCGCCAACAAACTACAGCTAAAATCTTTCTGCTGAAACCTAATACAACTTATGGATACCGTCTTGTCGTTGATCTGTTAGATGCAGAGAAAAAAGCGAAACCGATAGTAAAGGAGAAGCGGAAGTGGCGTAATATTGTGATTGCTATTGATGCCGGCCATGGAGGAGAAGACCCTGGAGCGCTTGCCTATGGTGGTGGTTATGAAAAACATATAACGCTGGCTATTGCTAAAAAGTTGGCGGCTTTTCTGAAGAAAGAGCCAGGTTTCACACCAGTCCTGATTCGTAATAGTGATTATTATGTGGATCTTCGACGGCGCACTCAAATTGCCCGTGAACACAAAGCTGATTTATTTGTTTCTATTCATGCTGATGGATTCAATGATAAGCGGGCTAGAGGCGCTTCTATATTTGCGCTATCCCGCAGGGGAGCAACCTCAGAAACCGCTCGATGGTTGGCTCAGAAAGAAAATCTTTCTGACCAAATTGGAGGAGAAGGTGGTATCTCGTTAAATGATAAAGATGACTTGTTGGTTGGAGTTTTACTGGATTTATCTATGACATCGACATTATCATCGAGCCTTGAGGTAGGGAATGAGGTTCTACATAATGTAAAGAAAGTGAACAAGCTACATAAATCACACGTAGAACAGGCAGGGTTTGTTGTACTTAAGTCGCCAGATATTCCCTCCATACTAGTGGAAGCAGGGTTCATTACCAACCCACAGGAATCAAAAAAATTAAAATCTAGCATGCACCAGAAAAAAATTGCTAAGTCCATCCTAAAAGGGATAAAAACATGGTTTACTAACCGACCTGCACCGGATACATTGATTGCGAAGTGGAAACAGGAAGGCCGACTTCAAGTTAAGCCTAAAAGTTATATTATACAGCCAGGTGACACACTATCTGATATTGCCAAAGAGTTTGGTATTAGTTTAGGCTCACTAAAAAAGGTTAATAATATTTCTAGGTCCGACCTTGTCCTTGTTGGGACGGTTCTGACTATTCCCGATTGAAGAAGCCCTATGACCCTATAGGTAGTTGGTGCAAGGGGAATGGATATGGCAGAAAGCCTGCACTGGTAGGGCTATTTTATTTATTGGATATAGAGCTTAGTGAATGAAACCAATTCGCTTACTGGATAACCGTCTTGCAAATCAGATCGCTGCAGGTGAGGTAGTTGAGCGCCCGGCCTCTGCTGTTAAAGAGTTAGTGGAAAATAGTCTGGATGCTGGCGCAAGAAAGTTAGTTGTTGAAGTTGAAGCCGGAGGAACTAAACTTATCCGCATATGTGATGATGGCTATGGCATCCCTCAAGATGATCTGGTGCTCGCCTTATCTCGCCATGCGACTAGCAAAGTATCTGCATTGGAAGATCTTGAAGGTGTTACAACGCTTGGTTTTCGTGGAGAAGCATTGGCCAGCATTAGCTCTGTGTCTAGGTTGGTTTTGACATCCTTTCGTGAAGGCCAAGAATCTGGTTGGCAGGCTCGGGTAGAAGGGCGTGATATGGATGCTCTGCTAAGTCCTTCTCCTCACTCGGTAGGTACAACGGTTGAAGTAAAAGACCTTTTTTTTAATACTCCGGCTCGCAGAAAATTTTTAAAGACAGAGAAAACAGAATTCTCCCACCTTGAAGAGGTGATTAAACGCTTGGCTCTTTCTCGCTTTGACGTTGCTTTTTCCTTGCGCCATAACCAGCGCAGCGTGCATCAGTTAAGAGCAGCACAGACCCAGGCAGAAAAAGATCGGCGCGTTGCATCACTATGCGGCCTTCAGTTTATAGAGCACTCTGTGCGTGTGGATGTTGAAGCATCGAGCCTTAGACTGTGGGGTTGGGTTGGGCTGCCCACTTTTTCAAGAGCCAATACTGATTTGCAGTATTTTTTTGTGAATGGTCGAGTAATTCGTGATCGGTTGGTGGCTCATGCCGTTAGGCAGGCATATCGCGATGTCCTGTTTGGCGGTAGACATCCGACATTTGTTCTTTATCTAGAACTTGACCCAGCACAGGTTGACGTCAATGTTCATCCTACCAAGAATGAAGTGCGCTTCCGGGATGGACGCATAGTTCACAATTTTTTATTCAGCACTCTTAACCGTGCGTTAGCAGAAGTCAGACCCGAAGACCACTTACCAGATAAAGTATTTTCTGAGGAGCCTCTACCCAAGAGTGTAAGCGTTGACGTGCGTGAGTTTCGGGAACAAGAAAATCTGTCTCTATCATATGCTTCGCCGACACAGACAACACAGGGAGTCCAATATGGCGGTAATGGAGGACGATTGCCACCATCTGCTTCTCCTAGTCAAGTTAAAAATCATATTCAGGCTTATGAAAAACTCTACACTTCTGCTTCCCAGCCCATCATGCCAAACGTTATCTATGATAAACCGCAAGCAGAGGATAATAGTGCCACACTTACCTCTAAAGAGTCTCTTGCGCCCCCGCTTGGTTACGCAGTTGCACAGTTGAAGGGTGTTTATATTTTAGCTGAAAATGACCAAGGGGTGATTTTAGTTGATATGCATGCTGCCCATGAACGTATTATCTATGAGGGGATGAAAACTGCCTGGCAGGCTGAGGGCATCCCAGCCCAACCTTTACTAGTTCCTAAATCTGTTACTGCCAGCATTGAAGAGACTGATTGTGCAGAAGAAAATGCCAATTACTTTCAACAGCTTGGCCTAACACTGGCACGAATAGGGCCTGAAACACTAATTGTTCGCTCGGTTCCGGTGATGTTGCAAGGTGCTGACGTTGAGAAACTGATTCATGATGTGTTATCAGATTTAATCCAGTTTGGCACCAGTGATAAAATTGAAGCGCATCTTAATGAAATTCTAGCAACTATGGCATGCCACGGTTCTGTACGAGCAAACCGTAAGCTGTCGATAGAAGAAATGAATGGCCTATTGCGCGACATGGAAAAAACCGAGCGTAGCGGGCAATGCAACCATGGCCGGCCAACTTGGACTCTGTTGACAATGAATCATCTGGATAAGTTGTTTATGCGAGGGAGGTAATCCTCCAGCACTTTAGTATTCTATCTGTGGACATATATACCCAGGATAGCTTACCACACCTACCTTCAAGGAGAGTGTGTATACCCAAGATTATTGAAGATACTTTATTTTGAAGTTGTTTTTCTACATTATCTGTTCATACTAAAAATCACTCTGGCTTCACCGCAAAAAACAGAATCTAAGAAAATGTGTAATGTTCAAAAGTGCGACCGCGTTAAGGAGGCATTTTTGAAGCCGAAAAATTGTTCTGCGCCTACTACTGCTAAAACTTTGAGAAACAGTGCATCCAGCATAAGCCTCTATATTAATGACTACTTGAAAAAAATCTGATTCCTGAAAATGGTGGCAGCAAAAGTAGCTTGAATGACGAGCAAACGCGGCAATTTATCGAACATATCTCTGAGCATGCTTATGCTCACATTCCCCAGATTCTCACGTATGTCTCTGAGAAATTGTGCTTCATTGATCAGCAGGATTAATGACAATTTTGAGATGATGCAACCTGCACCTTGAACTCTATTGGGTATATACCCCCCACCCTTGGAGGTGGGGGGGCTGCTCTCGCTAACTCCCTACTACTCTTAGGCTCACAGGGCTTCGATCGTTTGTCACCTAGCCCCCTCTGTCAATGGTAACGAGTATAAAATGCGCTTGGGTATTTTGTCATATTTGACATAATGTTCAGAAAGGTTTTTACTATGTTGTATAATATTCATTCCTCTTAGATGTACGAGGCTGTTATCTGCTCCCTGTCACCCCAATCACCTGCACTCGTAGACTCATGGAGCCTAGCTCGTTTGTCGCTTACTCACACCTTCAATGGTAACGGGTATAGAAGGTTTGATGATTTTTAAATCAATGGTTTTACAGTGTGAATAAGCAAGCTTACGAGTTACCCCCAGCGTTTTTCTTGATGGGGCCGACGGCTTCAGGTAAAACCGATCTCGCAGTTTCGCTTACAGAAGAGCTACCCTGTGACATCATCAGTGTTGATTCAGCTCTGATTTACAAAGGTATGGACATAGGTACAGCTAAGCCTGAAGCTGCTGTTCTTGCAAAAGCGCCTCACCGACTTATTAGTTTTTTAGACCCCTCCCAATCGTACTCTGCGGCTGAATTTCGAGTAGATGCCCTACGGTATATGGCTGAAATAACTGCACGTGGTAGAATCCCCCTACTTGTAGGAGGGTCCATGCTTTACTTTAAAGTTCTCCAGCAAGGAATAGCAGAGCTGCCACCAGCCAATGAACATATCCGTGAAAGAATCCTCTCAGAAGCAAAAATGATTGGCTGGGATGCACTACACAAACGATTAGCAGGTATTGATCCTAGGGCTGCGCTGCGAATAAAACCCACAGACACTCAACGCCTTCAGCGAGCACTTGAGGTTTATGAAGCAACAGGGCGAACATTATCAGCCTTGCATGATGACCAGAATCAACAGCCTTTCCCCTACAAAGTTATCAATTTGGCTGTATCTCTTCAGGATAGAAAAGTCTTGCATCAACGAATTGCTCTTAGATTTAGCCATATGCTGGAAAACTGTTTTGAACAAGAAGTCGTGAAACTGCATAGGAGAAAAGACCTTAATCCATCGTTGCCATCTATTCGTGCAGTAGGGTATCGTCAGATGTGGTCTTTTATTGATGGCGAAATTTCTCACGAAGAAATGGTTAACAAAAGTATTGCAGCAACTCGCCAACTAGCTAAAAGGCAACTAACTTGGTTGCGAAGCTGGCCTTGTGTAAACTGGCTGGACTCTTTGTCATCAGATCTGACGCTGGATGCCTTGAGAATTATTCTATTTCACCGTAGGAGTTAATAACTACTGCCACTATATATTTATATTTTATAAAGACAAACAAAAGTTACCAGAACCCTCTGGCAGGCGTGGGTTAGGTGGCGTATTCAATCAAGATGTAGAGAAATTTGAGGAAACTAATACATTGAAACCTGTAATAGTTTCTGCATATTTCGTGAAAGTGACTAATATTACTTAGTGGTCATTATGTGAAGCAACTTTACTGTTAGCTAGACATAAATTCAAGGCACAGGTGCTGGCATAGCCGGTGAAAGAGAATAGTCACCTTTAAAAAGGCTGTTCAAAACTAATATATAAATAAAAGGAGTACAGATATGTCAAGAGGGCATTCTCTACAAGACCCTTATCTCAATGTGTTACGTAAAGAGCGGATACCAGTTTCTATCTACTTGGTAAACGGTATTAAGCTTCAAGGACAAATCGAGTCCTTTGATCAGTTTGTTATCTTGCTAAAGAATACAGTGAGCCAAATGGTTTACAAACATGCAGTTTCCACGGTCGTTCCCAGTCGACCTGTTCGTCTACCTACGCAAGAGGAGAGTGAATCAGTTTGGCCTGAGTAGATATAATCTGCTGCTTACAGTAGCAAGGCGCTTAATTGCGCCTTTTTTATTTGTTTTTGATGCGTTTGTTAAGAAAAGTCCTCAAAGTAATTATAGATATATACCCATTTCCATTGAAGGTATGGATAATCTACAAACAAGCGAGCCAATGATCCTACCAGTAGTCGGTGATTTAGGTATGTAATTGCGAGCAACAGTATTACACCTTCAATGGAAATGGGTATAAAATAGGTTCTTGATATACTCTATCATTATTGGCATCTTAATTAAGATGCCACGAACACAAGGAGCTATCTTTTGTTTTTTGAGCGCCATGAAGGGGGAGAAATAGCGATTCTTGTTCACCTTGAGCTAAGATCTGAAAGTGAGCGAGAAGACTCTCAGGAGTTTATTGAGCTGGTAAGCTCAGCAAATGTTTCATCTGCTGCCTTCATTACAGCAAAGATCCACCATCCAAGCCCTAGGTTCTTTGTGGGGGTGGGTAAGGTTGAAGAAATCAGAGAGCTTGTTGTGCTCCATGATGCTGATGTTGTGTTGTTTAATCATACTTTATCACCACGACAAGAGCGCAATCTAGAAAAGGAGCTAAAAGCAAGGGTTGTTGACAGGACAGGATTAATTCTTGATATCTTCGCCCAGAGAGCTCGAACGTTTGAAGGAAAGTTACAGGTTGAGCTAGCTCAACTGCAGCACATGAGCACTCGCCTAATTAGAGGCTGGACTCACCTTGAGCGCCAAAAAGGTGGCATTGGCCTGAGGGGGCCAGGTGAAACTCAGCTTGAGACGGATAGACGACTGCTTAGGGTGCGAATAAAAAGCATTGCCCAGAAGCTTGATAAAGTGCGCCGACAACGCGACCAAGGCCGACGCGCAAGGAAACGTGCAGAATTACCGCAAGTATCTATTGTGGGGTATACCAATGCGGGAAAATCAACGCTATTTAATGCCTTCACTGATTCTGATGTGTATGTTGCAGATCAGCTTTTTGCAACATTAGACCCCACGTTAAGGAAATTTGATTTTCAGGATGTTGGTCCTACGATCGTAGCGGATACGGTTGGCTTTATAAGACACTTGCCTCACAAACTAATTGATGCGTTCAGGGCCACTCTTGAAGAAGCAAGCCAAGCAGACTTGCTACTGCATATCGTTGATAGTCACAACCCAGAAAGGCTGGATAATATTGAGCAGGTTCATCTTGTATTGCGTGAGATTGGTGCTCTAGACATTCCCATACTGGAGGTTTTTAATAAAATTGATTTGCTTGAAAGCGTTGGCCCTAAAATTCAACGTGATGACAATGGAAAGCCTGTTAGGATATGGTTGTCAGCTGTTTCCGGAGAGGGGCTGGATCTGTTGCAGCAAGCAGTTTCTCAATTATTGATGCAAGATATGGCTGAGGGGCGTCTGTTTCTAGAGCAAGATCAAGGAAAAGTTCGCGCAAGATTATATGAACTGGGCGCTATCCAGAAAGAATTCTCCGATGAAAATGGGCTGCTGATTCTGAATATTCGTCTTCCTCGCTTGGCTTTTAATCGTATTGCCAAGCAAGAGGGACTCTCCTCTAATAGCTTTATACCCATTATCTCTGAAGGAGGGAGTAAACAACAAACGAGCAAATACCTATGAGCCTATGCGTAATAGGTGATTAGGGTGAGTGAAATCGGTCAACACCTATAACTTCAAAGAAGAATGTATAGGAATAACCTCCTTTACAGCAAAAAAACGTCAAAAAAAACCACCATCACCAATCCAAGATCTAATGCATTATCAGTGAATATCCCAGTCATTTATTATTACTCTGGTTTCTCCTACGTGATGATTTATTAGGTCGTCTAAGCGGCTCTATATCTTCTACCACGGTCAATTTGGCTGAAGGAATATTGGCTATATGAGATTTATTTTTAGATGGATTTAACCATGATGACACGTCATAAAGCGCTTGATATTGTTTTTTGTGTGGGTATAAATCAGAACAAAAATGACCCCAGGTACTGGCAAGTGATCCTAGTTTAATTCTAATATTCTGATCTCGTTCAGAAAGTTTTTTTGTATTTCTCTTTTCTTTATATCACGGACACTAGTTACAGTGTCAGTGACAACAATAGGTATGCCAAACAACCTGAACCCATTTATTAAAGCGTTATCAAATGACACTCTAAAACTCCTTTTTGTATTTTTATCCAAATTATATTTAAGCATCTTATAATAATACCAAGCCTTATACTGCTCTAGTTGAATTCTTGTGGCAATAGGTGTTTTTTTATCCTCAGTATCAATTGCGCGTTGCATTGACTCAATGGCAGAATATGCTCTGTCAAAATTAATATCACTTCCATACCCATCTACATCTTCCATTGCAGCATTATATTGTGCTATAGCTTTAGGTAGTGATACATACGTCTTATGTTTAACTTCTTCATTATTAAAATCCAGATGCATCTTTAGTGACTTGTTGTTTTACAGTATCTGGATTTGATTGAATCAAACCCAGACAATCTTTTGTATTTATAACATCCATGCTCTTTATACTACAACTCTCCGGCAATGATGAGACAGGGGGAGGGGAAGCACATTGCTTTCAACTTCCGTAGATTTCTTCTCTGCTTGCACAGGATCCACATCATTCGGATCAATGAAGCTTGCAGCTGAGCAATTTGATATATTCATTACATACTCCCTTTTTACAAGAACAACATCAGAGTAAATAATATTAAATATTAGCAACTCATAACAAATAAACGCCATCATTTACTTATCAGTTTCATTTAAAACTACCGACTATGGTTGTTATGAACATATTAAAACATGACAATTAAGTCATGATGTATTGATCAACTTCAACTAGGTGGTTATATATTAGGGTAGTAATATATGAAAAAGTTCCATCATGTTAGTATCCCTTGATGTATTAGTTAGTATCACTATCTAAATTGCCAACATAGAGCCTACGAGTAGCAAGTGCTTGAGGTGAGCGAGCAGCCAACACCCGTAGCCTTCAAGGGTAATGAGTATAATCTTCTTTGTTTTGATTACAGTTATTATCGTATATACTCACCTTCATTAGTAACTGGTATAAAATCAGACTACTTGTTCGTACAAAGTTTATTTTTAATTTATGAAGAGTTAGCTGTTGAAGTTGATATAGAACTCAAAACAGATGAAGGTATTGATGCATCTACCACCACAAAAGAGTGGTCATTATCATATGACCGGAAAATGAAAAGAATTGATGACACTAACTATAGCTATGATAATAACATACCGATTCATGTTTCACTAGTAGATTGCGCTCGTGGCGGCTCGATATTATCAACATATGATAGTATGTTACAATCAGTTAGTGATTTAATAAAAACACAGTCAGACCAAAAGCAAATAAAGGGGGATAACTTGACGGAATTAAAAGAAATGCAGGGTCAGCTTATTAATAAGCTAACCGAACAACTTAAAGCATCAGACTCAGTAAATAAGAAGTTTATTATTGCTGGGGCAGTACTTGATGCTCAGAATAAGAAAGTGCGTCTAGATGCTGACACTATGAAGACTTATGATAGCATCGAATTGGTTAACGCGTATATCGCTGGATCAATGGATTCTGAAGCAGCAATTAAATCTGAGAATGAAGCTGACGAGAAAAAGAAAGAAGAGTATGGCTTTATACAGAAGACATATTTCAAAGTGAAATATTTTTTTAATACCTTGATGCAAGTTCTTATACGGGGAATGCAGAAGGTCAGCCTAAATATAGCTAGCCTGTGGGTGATGGACTTTTTCCTATAGGCGAGCACGCGGAAGAAATGGACGAAGGTGGAAATACATTAAAAAGAAAAGGTATATACTTACTACCGAATTTAGTTACAACCGGCAATCTATTTTTGGCACTAATTATACATGGCTTGTGAGTTTTCCCTAGGATGCCTTTAGTGATTCTATTTCAATATTTTTTATTGTGCCATGGCTCAACATTTTAACAACCAAAGCATTTAACGCGATTAAAGGCATTCTTCCTGACTGAGACCCAAGTTGACAGCTACCTCTTTTAGTCTTTGATTTTGACGCATCCACAAAGCCGTCGTCTGTCAAACAATCACTTTGTAATTCCGTTAATATACATCCCTGCATTTCTTGGGGGAGATGAGGGTACACTTTTCGATTAATATCACCTTTCCTCAAATCATCAACATATGTAGTGTTTTTTGCTAGCCAATAACTAATTTCCCGACAGCACTGATTTAACAAATCATGATCTTGCATAAGTCTGTTGCAATTACTTTTACTTAATGGAAAAGCGTTGCTAAATAAATCAGTTAAAAGTCCACTTATATCTTTTTTTATTTGTTCAATATTTTCTTTTGAGTTATGATCAAACATTGAATTAAATCTTCGTGCATATAATAAACATATACCTTGCGCTGCTTTTGATATCTCTTCATATCTAATTTTATTGCAATGATCAATACTATCTAAACTTGAGGCATTTCTGAGAAAGCGGCCAAAATAACAATCACTCTTTTCTTCTGGTATGGTAATGTCTACTTTATCTCGCATCCCCATTTTAGGGCCACCTATATTTGGGTAGTTTGTTGCTTGTCCATTCCAATTCTCAATTGAACCTTCACACATTCTCTCAAAAAAAGGAGATAACATATTATGCATTCTATTACGCTCAGTATCATGAAAAGCTGATAAGCAAGAAGGGGGGAGTAACCCATATTTCCACAGCTTACCATAATCTGCAGCATATTTTGATAAAGATGTGATTACAGACAAATCATCTGCAACATCATAAACATATTCTTCATAGGGAATGTCAATGGGGGTGGTAAACTCCATTGCAAGGCATGGATGTTGGCTGACTTTTTCAGTAAAAATTTTATTACTACTGCATGTATAGGATTCGGATACAGCAGAATCATAAAGGTCGTAAGGTGCCATTATGCGCATGATTTTTTTTGGTGTAGGCATTAAACTCCTCAGCCCTAATTCAGAGCTTAGTTTACGAATATGTTTCAGCCTTTCATAACCTTTTTTGAAATTTATATCACTTTCCCTTCTGCTCTGTATTTTTAAATATCTATTTTCAACAGATTTACTTATTAATGTTCGTCCAAAAACATTTGACCAACTAGAAACCCATTTCTGATTACCTTCTTGAGAACACTCTACACTTTCATTTGTTCCATCACACTGTGCAAATTCATTTTTTATTTTTCCATTCGTGTCAGGAAGTATCTTTGGAAGTCCGCATAACAATACGTTCCATGCGCAGTGCTCATTCAGCAACATATTTAGGGGGTAATGATTTTGCATGAATAACCGTTTACTGATTCCTTCATTATTGAGCCAATGTTTAAATAGTTTAACAACCAATTCTTTTGGTGCTTCTGCAATTATAGCTTCTAAAATATTCTGCTTCATGAAAGCATGCCTACCTTTATAGATATTAAGGTTTTCCATATTACCATGCCAGTTAGGATCAAAACCTTTACGATTGCTTCTATCAACATCCGTAGCTAATCTGCATAATTCAGGCTGCATGCTTTTTTGCCAGCCAGGAACATTTTCAATAATAGACTCGTTTTTCATGTCTTCAATAAAATCCAGTTTGACAAGCCAACTCATGAACTGTTCAAAGTTTTTTTCATTTCTAATATCACCAACAGATCTAAGATGATTGATAATAGACAAGTAAACCTCATGCTCATCATTGATCTGATTAACACCATCTAGACCAAGCTCTTTAGCTGAATAATTATCTATCTTCATTCCAGAAAAACAAAATCTAATAAATACGCCAAACCATGCAAGATTTTTAGGTATGTCTGCTAAAATTGTTGGATCTACCTGTAGATTTTTTCTGACGCATAACTCTATTAATTCAGATGCAATATCAAGCAACTCTTTTTTTAAGTTTAATATATTATGCGCAGGGCAATTTATTCTTACATCGTTGTCTAGCAATAACTTAGACCAAGCATCTTTTACTTCCGATGCCATATTACCCATAGTTACTGAAGATGAGTACTGTGCTATTGCTATAGCATTAAAATTGTTATATATCATATCTGCCCCCATAAATAATTATATAAAATGCACATATTTCTCCACATATAATTTTGACAATTAAATATACATTATGTTTCATTATTTATATGTGCAACCAAAATCAGGAGAGTTGGTTTTTATTTTTAGAAGACGGCAAACCCCTTATTCGTGATGAGTTTGGGTAAAAGAGCAGTCCGGAGCCACGCACCTTCAAGAGCATTGGATCTAACCCATGAAGACCAAATTATACCATAACCAATCTAAGACCTACTGCATTACCAATGAATCTTCCAGTCATTTATTCTTAGTCTTGTTTCTCCTACGTGATGATTTATTAGGTAGTCTAAGTGGCTCTATATCTTCTACCACAGTCAATTTAGCTGAAGGAATATTGGCTAGATGAGATCTATTTTTAGATGGATTTAACCATGACGACAAGTCATAAAGCGCTTGATGTTCATTTCTGTGTGGATATAAATCAGAACAAAAATGCCCCCAGGTACTAGCAAGTGAGCCTAGTTGAATTCTAACATCCTGACACAGTTCATGAAGTCTTTTTTGTATTTCGCTTTTCTTTATATCACTCACACTGGTTACAGTGTCAGTGACAATAATAGTTATGCCTAACAATCCGAACCCATTTATTAAAGCGTTATAAAATAACATTCTAAAACTCCTTTTCTCATTTTCATCAAACTTATATTGATCACTATATTTAAGCAGCTTATAATAATACCAAGCCTTATACTGCTCTACTTGAATTCTTGTGGCAACAGGTATTCTTTTATCAGTCTTAACTGCGTATTGCATTGACCGAATGGCAGAATATGCTCTATCAAAATCGATATCACTTCCATATCCATCTACATCTTCCATTGCAGCATTATATTGTGCTATAGCTTTAGGTAGCGGTATATACGCCTCATGTTTAACTTCTCCACTATCAAGCTCAGGAGGACCATCAAATTCTATAGGTTCTTCAGATTCTAGCTCACACGCTTGGGATGGCAACGGCTCAAAGAGTTCATCGTGATCATCAGCAACAGAGGCAGAACAATTCTCCAAATCCATTGAAGATAATGATTTGCATAAAGAATAACTAGAGGTGACATCAGTACACTTCAAAGTGCTCTTTTGACTTTGCTTATCACGTTTCCTTATTGCCATTCTGACACTGTTTTGATTCCGCAAGAACATATCAGCTCTTTCTGCAGCATATTCTATACCCTTACTACCAGCACTCTTATAGTGTTTAATTATTTCATCTTGTTTTTCTCTAAATTCATCACCGTTTAAACATCTAGACTGAAGCTCTTTCACGTACCCTAACCAATGCTCCACAACAGCACTATTATTGTTATTAATAAATGTCTGCAAAAAATGAACGGCATCTTCTTCTTTATCACTCTCAATCAAGGATACAGCTTTAACAATAATATAATGCTCAGAAGGTGATGTGTTGCTCTGAATAGTAGACGATGCCGTATCAGCATAATCTAAGCCACCTTCTTCTTCCGTAGTGCTTACAGGAATAGCACTCAAATCAGTTGTCGTATTAAATTCATTGGCACATGCATGTTCACACATATGTACATAGAAATCGGCTTTTTCATGATTAACTCCCTCCTGACAAAGACCATAACGTGCAGCCAAGCTTTGCCTTGCCCATTCTTGGCTAGGAACCGTGCCAGTCAACCATTCAGGAGGGTTCGCTAGCCACTCAGTTTCTTTATTTGTAACATCAGTACACCCTTGCGCCAAATCATTTATGATGCGTAATGTTTTAAGAATTTCAGATTTATTATCTGTATCACTACCTTTCCGCTTTTTCTTAACAGTCTGCGTCCACTCGATATAATTAACTATAAAATCATAACTATATGCCAGAAATACACGCATATCATCCAGTGCAGAAGGATTAAAATCAAAGAATTGACTTATAATATCTTCAGGAATATCCATTTCAATCAGCTTCTCTTTCATTTTGGCAATTAAATCTCCACACTGCCTTAACTCAGCGGCGGACATAAGGTGGCTATTAAATATACCATAAAGCTCTTGCCACTGAGCGCGACCATAATCAGAGGCAGGATAAATCTTTGCCATTAGCTGCGCTAACAGCGGATCATCAAATATGTCTTTCTCTCCCATGCTATTAAGAGCTGATACCACACCTTCACCGACATATCCGAATGTTTTTGCTATGTTGGCAATCATCTTAAAACAATAGTCTCTGGATTTTGGAAAATCTTCCGCGTGCATAGTCCTCACCTTAAAATAATTCCAGATGTGCTTTATTGTATCTTGTATATCACTCTGCCTGTCTGAGAGACTTCTTGGCTTGTTCTTTGCCTCCCATCTCTTCACTTCATCATGAATTAATCTTAACCTTTTAAATGCCTTAGCAGGATTGCTCTTATGCTTATATTCATTGCAAAGTCCCATTTCGATAATTGCGCTATTCCAGATAGCCTGCGGACAGTCGCCATCTGCACTCTCATTCAACTTAATTAAAGCACCATCAAAACAACCATCAGCATGACACAAATAACACTCATACAATAATATCCTGCTTTTTTCTGCCAATATATTTTTTATTTGGTACTTATCAATAAAGTTAGTAGCAGAATAGAGACTGTTTAGAGCATAATCAAAATCTCCTCGGCCTAAAAAATAATAAAAACTACGATAATAAGAGCAGCAAACATGATCCTTTATATAAGATTCAAGTCTTTTCATATATACCTTCATCCTAGGTCTAAATATCTCATCTCTATAATTTCTACTAAGACTTATCATCCCATCTAAGTTTTCTTCAGACAGATATAAAACAACCTCACCCCTAAGCGACTTATACATCTTGCGCTCACTAGGCGATGAGTCAAAAACCAAGGCTATCAGAACTTTTACAATAATCTCTGGCATCTTTCTTATCTTCTCTTTATTTCCCGTGCGAAAAACAGCCAAGTTTTTTTTCATAACGCCTTGTACATCATCCATCAATTCTTCCAAAATATTAAAGTTGCGATAAAAATAATTTACATCCATAGTGTAAGTTGGCCAGTAAACTTCAAACCAATCCATAGTAGTAAATATGCTTTCATCACCGTATGGAATGATAGGTAGTACAGATTCATCTTTAACAGCTTGCTTTTTTACCGCTTCTGGATTTGATTGAATAAAACCCGAATAATCTTTTGTACTTATAACATCTCTGCTCTTTATATCGCGACTCTCTGGCAATGAATAGCCAAGATAAGGTGCAGAGCACTTGGGAAGCACATTACTTTCAACTTCCGTAGATTGCTTCTCTGTTGACATAGCAACCATATCATTAGAATCACTTAAACTTGCAGTTCCTAAATTTGCAGCTGCGCAATTTGATATATTCATTATCTATTCCCTTTTTACAACAACAACAACAACATCAGAGTCACTAATATTAAATATTAGTGACTCTGAATTAATAATAAACAAACGCTATCTTTTATTTATTATTCTCATTTCATCAGCCTAATAGTAATTCTTAAAAAACAGGATCTACCAGCACTATTTAGAGATACTTGGTTATTTACTACTCGCATTCACTCCAGCCACTAACTGCTCGTAAGTCCACAAAGCGTCGATAGCTTGTCGCCTACCTATATTTCGCCTCTTAATGAGCAACAGTCATAGTCACGAGCTCATGTTCATCTAAAGCTGCCTACTAGGCTTATTAAAGCAACACCACTTCAATATTAGAATATGGCAATTAAGTACTGACGAATTGATCAATTTCTATTAGGTGTTATATATTAGGGTAGTAATATATGAAAAAGTTTCACCATGTTAGTGTCCCTTGATGAATTGGTTAGTATTACTACCTAAATTGCCAGCATAGAGCCTACGAATAGTCGGTAATTGGAGTAAGCAAGATCAGCCCAGAACCACGCACTTTCAAGGCATTATAATACATGAATATCAAATTATCACTGAATGTGGAAGGTATTGCTCGCATTTATTATTAAAATACCGTCAAACTATTCGATGAGCTAACTCTAAGCTTGCATGGCATCCGCACGTATTTATTGTTCGCCATATTTCATGCAACCTTCTTTGTTTTGATTATTATCGTATACTCATCTTCATTCGTAACTGGTATAGAATCAGATTACTTGTTCGTACAAAGGTGATTTTGAATTTGTTTTATACCGAAGCCATATTTCATGGTAAAATATTTTTTTAAATACCTTGGAGCAAATTCTTATATGGGGGATGCAGAAGGTCAACCTGAAGATAATGAGCCTGTGGGTGGTGGACTCTTTCCTGTAGACGAGCACGTAGAGGAAGTTGACGAAGGTGATCATACAGTAACAAGAAAAGGTATTTACTTACTACCGAATTTATTTACAACCGGAAATCTATTTTGTGGATTTTACGCCATTGCTTCCGCACAGGCTGGATTCTTTCCTTCTGCATGTATTGCTGTTTTTATAGCAATGCTATTAGACGGGCTTGATGGGCGTGTTGCAAGAATAACGAATACCCAGAGTAAGTTTGGTGAGCAATATGACAGTCTAGCCGATATGGTTACCTTTGGTGTTGCTCCGGCGTTGGTATCCTATAGCTAGGCTTTGTATGAGCTCGGTAAAGTAGGCTTGGTTGTTGCTTTTATTTATACGGCCTGCGGATCTCTCAGGTTGGCTCGCTTTAATGCTCAAATTGAAGTCACAGATAGTCGCTACTTTACGGGGCTTCCAAGCCCTGCTGCTGCAGCGCTAGTTGCGGGTATGATTTGGGCATTGAGTGATTATGGCATTGATGGCAAATAAGTATTGGTATCCCTTATGGCTGCTATGGTTGTCGCACTAGCAGGAATTTTAATGTGTAGCAATATCCGTTATTATAGCTTTAAAAAAATCGACCTTAGAGGTCGGGTACATTTTGTTTTCATGCTGGCTATTATTTTAATATTCGCTGTAATATCTACAGACCCTCCAAGAGTTTTAATGTTAGTATTTCTTGGCTACGCCTGCACTGGTCCTGTAATGGTGATTTATCGCTTTTTTCATACAGACAAAAAGATTGATCACACCACCCATTAACGATGCCAGCTGGTTACACTTACTTGCTTATTTCCTACATTTTCAGTAACTGTGAGCAGTGGAAGATCAAGTTAATTACGCATGGATCTCGAACTATAACACTTGTCATTAGTGATACCTCAGGAAAAAGGAAGACGTGCGCTACCAGAGTGATTATGAGCCAAACACCCAGTTCTATGTACGGGACAAAACATTGTTGCTTTTAACCCGAATTCTGCACGACAGTTTGTTTTGACGTAACCAGTCTAACCATCGTGGCCTGTAAACTCACGATCTGCCAGAAGGTTATCAATTCTCTTTGTGGGAATGAGATTTAGTACACGCTCCATTACCGCTATGCGTTCATCGGTATTGGAGTTTCCTCCTTTTTTTGTCAAGACACTCCCAAACAATGGGAATTGAGGTTCCTTGCCAAGCAATTGGTACCACCAGATAGTTGACGTTTTTGGAGCCATGCTTCCAGTTGGTTCTATCTATGCTTAGGGTAAAGCGATCCATGTCCAGGCATCTCAGAATCAGCTCACCTAGCTGCTGAAAACTGTAGTCATAGCCAGCGAAAAATCGCTTTATCTCTCGATAATTGGACTCGTTGCCTGCCTGGGTCTGAAACTCTTCGACTACACGGTACTAGTTAGTAGAACGGCTACGCAGTAAGGCCATTCAAACTATGCAATGAAAGTGATCATAGCTTGATGCAGGGGTAGATGAGCCTTAAACTTCTGGACCAATGAACTGACGTCTTTCATGTTCAACAACCATAACCTATTCTGGGGTAAAAGACCGTGCAGGTTACCTTGCCTGAGAGTCACGTCTTGCTAAATTATGCCTTAAAAATCAAGGTCTTCAGGCTTCTTGTCCCGTACATAGATGAATTCGACGCCACAGTTTCACTCAAATCTCGCTCTGTAACGCTTGCCACCATCCCTCATGAGCAAGCATCAAGTCACAGACTCATGATTTTGATACGTTTTTTAGAGGATAAATCAATGGTTCTAGCCCATTTATTTGGATTTCTAGCGTCAAAGCAAGCAGTCGCCCCAGCTCTCCTTCGGGAAAGCCTTTATGGGAAAACCAAAGCAAATAATCTTCCGGCAGGTCAATTAGAATGCGTCCATGATATTTACCAAATGGCATGGATACCCTAGCAATTTTCAACAAGTCTTTTTTCTCAAACATCTATAGCCGTTCCTGTTGAAAGTATGAGTAGGCGACAAACTATCGAAATCCAATAAGGCGAGGAGTGGTCGGCTATTTAGTCAGAGTAGTCATCAACCTCACACCTTCAATTGAACAATAATATGCCCATATTACCAAGCAAGATGGACTCTCTTCTAATAGCTTTATACCCATTATCTCTGAAAGATGAGGTAAGCGACAAGCGAGCTAACTTTAATGGGTATAGGAGCAGCCTCTTCTACAGCAAAAAAACACTCCAAAAAACACGCCAAAAAACACTACCATCACCAATCTAGGCGCTAATGCATTACCAATGAATCTTCCAGTCATTTATTCTTAGTCTTGTTTCTCCTACGTGATGATTTATTAGGTAGTCTAAGTGGCTCTATATCTTCTACCACAGTCAATTTAGCTGAAGGAATATTGGCTAGATGAGATCTATTTTTAGATGGATTTAACCATGACGACAAGTCATAAAGCGCTTGATGTTCATTTCTGTGTGGATATAAATCAGAACAAAAATGCCCCCAGGTACTAGCAAGTGAACCTAGTTGAATTCTAACATCCTGACACAGTTCATGAAGTCTTTTTTGTATTTCGCTTTTCTTTATATCTCTCACACTGGTTACAGTGTCAGTGACAACAATAGTTATGCCTAACAATCCGAACCCATTTATTAAAGCGTTATAAAATAACATTCTAAAACTCCTTTTCTCATTGCCATCAAACTTATATTGATCACTATATTTAAGCAGCTTATAATAATACCAAGCCTTATACTGCTCTACTTGAATTCTTGTGGCAACAGGTATTGTTTTACCAGTCTTAACTGCGTATTGCATTGACCGAATGGCAGAATATGCTCTATCAAAATCGATATCACTTCCATATCCATCTACATCTTCCATTGCAGCATTATATTGTGCTATAGCTTTAGGTAGCGATATATACGCCTCATGTTTAACTTCTCCACTATCAAGCTCAGGAGGACCATCAAATTCTATAGGTGCTTCAGATTCTAGCTCACACGCTTGGGATGGCAACGGCTCAAAGAGTTCATCGTGATCATCAGCAACAGAGGCAGAACAATTCTCCAAATCCATTGAAGATAATGATTTGCCTAAAGAATCACTAGAGGTGACATCAGTACAATTCAAAGTGCTCTTTTGACTTTGCTTATCACGTTTCCTTATTGCCATTCTGACACTGTTTTGATTCCGCAAGAACATATCAGCTCTTTCTGCAGCATATTCTATACCCTTACTACCAGCACTCTTATAGTGTTTAATTATTTCATCTTGTTTTTCTCTAAATTCATCACCGTTTAAACATCTAGACTGAAGCTCTTTCACGTACCCTAACCAATGCTCCACAACAGCACTATTATTGTTCTTAATAAATGTCTGCAAAAGATGAACGGCATCTTCTTCTTTATCACTCTCAATCAAGGATACAGCTTTAACAATAATAGAATGCTCAGAAGGTGATGTGTTGCTCTGAATAGTAGACGATGCCGTATCAGCATAATCTAAGCCTCCTTCTTCCGTAATTCTTGCAGGAATAGCGCTCAAATCGTTTAGTGTCTTACATTCATTAGCACATGCATGTTCACACATGTACGCATAGAAATCTGCTTTTTTCTTATTAGCTCCTTCTTGACAAAGATCATACCGTGCAGCCAAGCTTTGCCTTACCCATTCGTGGCTAGAAACCACGCCAGTCAACCATTCAGGAGGGTTCTCTAGCCACTCTCTTTTTTTATTTGTAATATCAGTACACCCATTTATCAAATCAGCTATGATATGTAATGTTTTAAGAATTTCAGCTTTATTAGCTGTATCACCATCTTTCCGCTTTTTATTAACAGTCTTTGTCCACGCAATATAATTAACTATAAAATCATAATTATATGATAGGAATTTATGCAGTGCACTCACATCAAAGAATTCATCTATAATATCATCAGGAATATTCATTTCCATCAGTTTGCCTTTCATTTTGGCAACTAACTCATCAGAGCATACTAAATTAGTGCTGTTTATAAGATAGTCATGTAATATACAATAAAGTTCTTGCCACTGAGCACGACCATATTCAGAAGCAGGATAAATCTTTGCTACCACCTGCTTTAATACCGGATCATCCAATACATCTGTCTTTGCCATTAATTCAATAATTCCTATGTCACCCGTATCTAGATGTTCGAATTTTTTTGCTACGCTAGCAATCATTTTAAAACAATAATCTCTGGCTTTTGGAAAATCTTCAGCGTGCAAGGTCCTAATATTAAAATAATTCCAGATGGTAATGATTGTATCTTGAATATCCTCCTGTTTGTCTGAAAGACCTCTTCCTTTACTCTTCTCCAGCCACCTTTTCGCTTTATCATGAATTGATCTTAATCTTTCAAATCCTTTAGCCGGGTTACTCTTATGCTTATATTCTTTGCAAAGACCCATATCGATAATTGCGCTATTCCAGAGAGCCTGCGGAAAGTCACTGTCTGCGCTCTCATTCAATTTATCTAACGCCAAATCAAAATGACCTTTAGCATAATGCAAATAAAACTCATACAATAATATTCTGCTTTTTTCTGATAGCATAGTTTTCGTTTGATACTTTTCAATAAAACCAGTAACATCCTCAATGCATTTCAGAGCAGATCCAAATTCATAATTACTTAGAAAATAACAAAAGCCATTATAATGATAGTCACAAATAAATTTCTTTACATAAGCTTCAAATCTTTTTACATACGCCTTCACCCTAACGGCAAATATCTCATCTTTATCTTCTATACTAATCCTGATCATCTTATCTAGTTCTTCTTCCGACAAATGTAACGCAACTTCATTTGCAATAGACTTCGCTATCTTGTTATTACAAAGCACTGGATCAAAAACCAAGGCTGACATAACTCTCAAAATAATGTTAGGTATCTTTCTTATCTCTTCTTTGTTTTCAGTGCGAAAAATGACCAAGTACTTTTTCATAACGCTTTGTATATCATCACTCAATTCTTTCAAAATCTTTTCGTTACGATAAAAATACATTATATCAATATAGTAAGTTGGCGAGAAAACTTCAAACCAATCCATAGTAGTAAATTTATCTGCAGCAACATATGATATGGTAGCTAATCCAAGTTCATCTTTAGCCGTTTTTTGTTTTACAGAACCTTGATCTAACTGGGTAAAATCTAGACAATCTTTTGTATTTATAACACCTCTTCCCCTTATATTGCGACTCTCTGGCAATGGAGGATCTGAGGGTAATACCGAGCACTTGGGAAGCACATTACTTTCAACTTCCGTAGATTGCTTCTCTGTTGACATAGCAACCATATCATTAGAATCACTTAAACTTGCAGTTCCTAAATTTGCAGCTGCGCAATTTGATATATTCATTATCTATTCCCTTTTTACAACAACAACATCAGAGTCACTAATATTAAATATTAGTGACTCTGAATTAATAATAAACAAACGCTATCTTTTATTTATTATTCTCATTTCATCAGCCTAATAGTAATTCTTAAAAAACAGGATCTACCAGCACTATTTAGAGATACTTGGTTATTTACTACTCGCATTCACTCCAGCCACTAACTACTCGTAAGTCCACAAAGCGTCGATAGCTTGTCGCCTACCTATATTTCGCCTCTTAATGAGCAACAGTCATAGTCGCGAGCTCATGTTCATCTAAAGCTGCCTACTAGGCTTATTAAAGCAACACCACTTCAATATTAGAATATGGCAATTAAGTACTGACGAATTGATCAATTTCTATTAGGTGTTATATATTAGGGTAGTAATATATGAAAAAGTTTCACCATGTTAGTGTCCCTTGATGAATTGGTTAGTATTACTACCTAAATTGCCAGCATAGAGCCTACGAATAGTCGGTAATTGGAGTAAGCAAGATCAGCCCAGAACCACGCAATTTCAAGGCATTATAATACATGAATATCAAATTATCACTGAATGTGGAAGGTATTGCTCGCATTTATTATTAAAATACCGTCAAACTATTCGATGAGCTAACTCTAAGCTTGCATGGCATCCGCACGTATTTATTGTTCGCCATATTTCATGCAACCTTCTTTGTTTTGATTATTATCGTATACTCATCTTCATTCGTAACTGGTATAGAATCAGATTACTTGTTCGTACAAAGGTGATTTTGAATTTGTTTTATACCGAAGCCATATTTCATGGTAAAATATTTTTTTAAATACCTTGGAGCAAGTTCTTATATGGGGGATGCAGAAGGTCAACCTGAAGATAATGAGCCTGTGGGTGGTGGACTCTTTCCTGTAGACGAGCACGTAGAGGAAGTTGACGAAGGTGATCATACAGTAACAAGAAAAGGTATTTACTTACTACCGAATTTATTTACAACCGGAAATCTATTTTGTGGATTTTACGCCATTGTTTCCGCACAGGCTGGATTCTTTCCTTCTGCATGTATTGCTGTTTTTATAGCAATGCTATTAGACGGGCTTGATGGGCGTGTTGCAAGAATAACGAATACCCAGAGTAAGTTTGGTGAGCAATATGACAGTCTAGCCGATATGGTTACCTTTGGTGTTGCTCCGGCGTTGGTATCCTATAGCTAGGCTTTGTATGAGCTCGGTAAAGTAGGCTTGGTTGTTGCTATTTTTTATACGGCCTGCGGATCTCTCAGGTTGGCTCGCTTTAATGCTCAAATTGAAGTCACAGATAGTCGCTACTTTACTGGGCTTCCAAGCCCTGCTGCTGCAGCGCTAGTTGCGGGTATGATTTGGGCATTGAGTGATTATGGCATTGATGGCAAATCAGTATTGGTATCCCTTATGGCTGCTATGGTTGTCGCACTAGCAGGAATTTTAATGTGTAGCAATATCCGTTATTATAGCTTTAAAAAAATCGACCTTAGAGGTCGGGTACATTTTGTTTTCATGCTGGCTATTATTTTAATATTCGCTGTAATATTTACAGATCCTCCAAGAGTTTTAATGTTAGTATTTCTTGGCTACGCCTGCACTGGTCCTGTAATGGTGATTTATCGCTTTTTTCATACAGACAAAAAGATTGATCACACCACCCATTAACGATGCCAGCTGGTTTCACTTACTTGCTTATTTCCTACATTCAAACTATGCAATGAAAGTGATCCTAGCTTGATGCAGGGGTAGATGAGCCTTAAACTTCTGGACCAATGAACTGACGTCTTTCATGTTCAACAACCATAACCTATTCTGGGGTAAAAGACCGTGCAGGTTACCTTGCCTGAGAGTCACGTCTTGCTAAATTATGCCTTGAAAATCAAGGTCTTCAGGTTTCTTGTCCCGTGCATAGATGAATTCGACGCCACAGTTTCACTCAAATCTCGCTCTGTAACGCTTGCCACCATCCCTCATGAGCAAGCATCAAGTCACAGACTCATGATTTTGATACGTTTTTTAGAGGATGAATCAATGGTTCTAGCCCATTTATTTGGATTTCTAGCGTCAAAGCAAGCAGTCGCCCCAGCTCTCCTTCGGGAAAGCCTTTATGGGAAAACCAAAGCAAATAATCTTCCGGCAGGTCAATTAGAATGCGTCCATGATATTTACCAAATGGCATGGATACCCTAGCAATTTTCAACAAGTCTTTTTTCTCAAACATCTATAGCCGTTCCTGTTGAAAGTATGAGTAGGCGACAAACTAGCCAATCCCCATTAGTCTACGAATAGTAAGTGATTAGTGCGGTAACAGCAGTCAACAACATTACACCTCCAATGGTATGGGTATATACTTTAAATTCTTACTTAACATTAGTGCTTTACATTTACAGAAAAGATAATACCTAATGACAACTGATACTACACTTGTAAGAGAAACATTTCCCGTAGGTCCTCTCCAGTGCAATTGCACTATTATTGGTGATAGGCTGACAGGGAAAGCTATTGTGATCGATCCTGGTGGAAATCCTGAAATAATTATGGCCAAACTGCAAGCCATAAATTTACAGGTTACGGCATTAATTCACACCCATGCCCATTTTGATCACTTCCTTGCCAGTGGTGAAATCAAAAAACAAACCAATGCATTCATTCATCTGCATAAAGAAGATAAATTTCTTTGGGATAGTCTGGAGCTTCAATGCAAAATGTTCGACGCTCCCTATCATCCAGTTCCTGATCCTGACTTCTGGTTAAAAGATGATCAAGAGCTACCCTGTTGTCAAGGTGTTTCTATACACACTCCAGGTCACACACCAGGTTCTATGTCATTCTGGTTTGAAAAAGAAAAGCTACTCATTGCTGGTGATACTCTGTTTCGCAGATCAATAGGCAGAACTGATCTTTGGGGAGGAGACTTTAAAACAATAAAAAAATCAATTCATCAACGACTTTACGTTCTCGATGAAGAGACTGTAGTGGTTACGGGCCATGGCCCCAACACTAGTATTGGTGAAGAAATTCGTGAAAATCGTGTAGTTAGCGGATACCAATAAAGTTCAAGAATTTCTGATTCGTTATGACTAGGTCGATACCAGTTACCATTTAAAGAGTTAATAAGCGACAAACTATCGAAACCCAATAAGGCAGCGATTCCCGCGACATTTACCAAACTCCAACAATCCCAGCACCTACAGCGAAGTACGAACTTAATGATTTCGCACTACTTTTAGTTTATCTTGGTCAGACTAATGTCATATAGCTTACTTAGCGAATGGCCTATCTTCTTCAAAACAACAGAAAGAATCTATCTGCTGGTAGCATGATCAGCTTGATTTCTGAAGGTTTTAATAGCATCACAGATCACCAGAAAAACGTTGATACAAGAAAGATTTCTGTTCACGATGCGTCAATGTCTGCTTTTGCTATGCTGCATTTAAAATACCCCTCTCTTCTTTCATTTGATCGTGAAAAAAAAGAACCTACAGTGAGGCATAATCTTAAACATTTATATCATGTAAAAAACAGGGCTCCCTGCGATACTAGCATGCGGGAAATTCTTGATCCTCAAGACCTTGCTGATTTCAAAAAACCGTATATACCCAAAGGCTTTCAAGTTGCTACTAGGCGGCAAGTAAGCGAAGCTCCATGAGCCTACGAGTAGTAGGTGATCGTGGTGAGCGAGCGCAGCCAACAACGTAGCAGATTGAAAGGCGACGGGTATAAACTACTACTGTCAGAAGTTCAGAGAGCAGGCTTGTTAAAATCGTTTGAATTCTATGACACGAATGTTGCTTTGATCAGCGCAGGTCTGCTGTACCATTTCTAGTGGGTCGTCAGGTCAGTCGCACCTCGTTAAGGAGTTTTGTTTTCAAGGTGGTCATCATGAGATTCAGCGAATTAACTCTGGGGCAGCTGGTTTTAAAATTGATGAGTCGGTACTTAATGAGTATGGTATGAAAAAATCTGAAATGGTCAAGATACAGGGATTAGCGAATGTCTTATAATCTGGGTGAGCATAAAAACTTGGCTGAAGTGCGGTTGCTATTCCAGTAGCTCTGTTTCCAGAGAAGTAAAGTGATTCGTCAATCACCCCATACCTACAAAGGGAATGGGTGTCTATCGTTACCTATTTTGTTTCATTATCGTATGCGTCCCCACGCAGGAGCGTGGAGACGAAACCATAAGCCCTCTAAGTTAAATAGAATTAATACTGAGATTTTAGTCAACATGCCAAAGAAGAATCCTAGGGATAGGTGCCAATTATGTACCAATAGATTATTAAAGGAAGAAATGGCTAGTGTCTATAGTAGACTGGAAAAAGATAAACGACATGTCATTAAAGTATATTATAACAATTTAGGTTATTCCAAAGAATAAATCAGTTTTTTAGTCTAGACTAGTGGTTAAATCAGAATATGTAAAATATGGAGGCGCTAATCATGATGAATAAAATAAATATAACCAGCAATCGTTGTACAGATTCTCACAGAGAAAGAAAGATTGGGAAGATAAAAGGACGTGTTTTTAATAAAAAAATAGAAAGTCTTGATCCAGATGAACTAAAAAAAAAAATTAGGCTTTTATTTGGTTTTTCTAATAATACAAAGGAATGTACGCATCATGCTAATCAACGACTAGGGTTATATGGAAGAGGAACCTCTGATTTCAAGGGTTGTGCATCCTCAGAAGCACCGCAATCTCATCAATCCAGTACGTCAGAAAAATCAACAGTGATACCCGTAGATTGTGTCGATTCGCACATAAGGGCGAATACGAAGCAAGTTAATATGAATTTAGCAGTGCATTCTAGTAGTCTTGATCAGCTACCTGAATTATCACTTATCAAGCAATTACTTTCTAAAAAATTATTGCATGGATGCTTTATAGATGAACATATTGTTAATTTTTATGAATTCTTATGTCACGAACGTGAAATCAATACTGATGATATTAATGCTCTTATAAATGCGCGCATGTCGAGCAATCTGAACAAAAATGGCACTGATTTTATGCGCTATCCACACCTTTCTTGCTGGCTACATGAGAGAGAAATAAATTCAAAGGTGTCCCATATTGCCGAGAAAAATAAGAAACCTCAAGACAAACCTTATTTTGATGGTGCTGGAAAAGTCAAGGAGGAAGATAGGGTTTTAATCGTAGGGCCTGGCGTTCTTCGTAATCAGGGTGTGGCTTTTAGTCCGCAGATAGTAGAAATACCTAAATTTTTCCGAAAAGGTACGAAGTTTGATGTCATAGAGGGTGATATCGAAGGATGTGCAGAACTTGTAGATGCGTATATAACTTTAGAAAAAGAAATAAACAGAAATAAAGTTGGAACTCCTTCCTGTGCAGAGCCGGATTATAAGAATATCCTTTTGAGAAATGCTTATAAAGGCAAGGAAAAAAGTAATGGCATTGGGGTGCATTCTAATACTCGATGGCCGAATACTGCTTTTCATTCTGATGAAGATTATGACATAACAACCGAATTTATTAGAAATATTACGGAATGTCATTATGAAAAAGCTTTTTTTAACAATCAGAAATCTGAATTCAATCGTGACTTTCCTGAGGAAGTTAAGGAAAAGCTAACAACAGGTTTGGATTATCTCCCCCCTATGTCTATTGCATGTGAAAGTGTAATGGATACGGCACAAGAAAATAATAGGGTAGCGAGTTATAATTGTGTTCTGGCAACCTCTGTTATTGATGCTCACTTGGAGAAAAGGAATTTTCTGACCGCTCAAGGAATAGCGTATTGTCTTTCTCCAGCAGCAAGTCCAGAAATGTCTTCGCGATGGGTGACTCGTACATTTGAACACAACTTTAACACAAAGATGGGTATCCTATGTAATTTACTTGACTATTTAAAAGATGATGGTTGTTTGATCTTAGATAATTTATCTTATCAGTCGCTTATACTAGGCTATAAGTACTTCAGTGCCGATGCCGAATCCTTTGAAGATTTTTTTAATAAAAGATCAATGCTTTTGACTTTTAATAAAAGCGAAAAGTGTCTGTTGATAGAGATTGAAGTGATCAATGCTATTGGTAAACCTGTGCTAACCTCAGACTCTGGGCCTGCTGATGAAGCGTATTATTTTTATTGTGAAGGCGCTAGTAATCAAACAAGCGTCTTTCTTAAGAAGTTGGGGCAACCAATGAAATATCCATCCTTGGCTCTAGTGGCAATAAAAAAAACACCTGGATTTCCACAATAACTAACACGCTTGCCCGATAAAAACTCAATCGGACCAAAGTAGTTTAAAGCTTTTCGTGGACGACTGTTGACGCGGATTCAAATTCCAAGTGCATCACTTGACTAGGTAAAAGAAAGCTATCTGAAGGTAAGGCTGGATAATATAATAAGTGCAATTGACTGAAATTTTATAGGTGAGCCAGCTGCCGTATATTTGTAGCTATCACACTAAAAATGGAAGCCAAGAATGAGTACTCAAACCAGGCAACACAAGCAGCTGACTCAATGGCAACGGTATCAGATTGAGGCTCTTCTTGGAACAGACTACATGCAGAAAGAAATCGCCGTGTCAGTAGGTATCAGTGAGAGTGCTTTATCACGAGAGTTTAGTCGTAATGCCAATGATGATGGCTACGGTGCTGAAAGCGCCCACGCACTAGCCAGTCAGCGTAGAGTGACAGCTACAAAGTTTTAGCAAAAGCAATGAATGCAGATATCTACTTTGCCAAGCCTTATGCTAGTTATCAGCTGGGAACTAACGAAAATACCAATGGCATCATTCGGAGAACCTGGCCTAAAAAAATGGCGTTGAGTCATCTGACAGAAGATGATGTGAGGACAATGGAAATGTTGATCAAAACCATGCCTAGGAAGGTTTTAGGAGGGCGGACACCACTCGAAGTCTACACAGGACAGCCGATTGCACTTATTGCTTGAATCCAGCGAATCCAGCGAATCCAGCATTACTCATACTTCGATAGCTTATCGTCTGCGTATAGTTAACATCCTAATGAGTAACTGACATAATAACGAACTATCATCCATCTAAAGCTACCGATTAGTGTTGTTACTAATAAATTAAAACAAAGCAATTTTAAGATTAAAATATTACAATAAAATCATGATGTATTGATCAACTTCAACAGGTGGTTATATATCATGGTAGTAATATATGAAAAAGTTCCATCATTTTAGTTCCCTTGATGTATTGGTTAGTATCACTGTCTAAATTATCAGCATATATCCTACGAATAGTAGACGATTGAAGTAAGCGAAAGTACTATATATCTAGAATTCAAAAGCAATACTTGCTGGCATCAGGATGGCTCATATCGACCTATCAAAGCACAGCAAAGAACAACAATAGACGTCGACGTCGGCGTTCAAGACGAAATAAATATTTCACAAAAAAGAATTACACGATCGTTAGACAACTATTCCATAAACAATGGAGTACTCAATATATTACTGGTTACACATTGATAGATCAATTAAACGATAAACTACCAAGCCAACCAACAGCCGGACGATAAAATGAATGGCTAAAATACCTGAGCAATTTAAAACCATTACATCAGATAACTGCTCTTAGTTTCACCAATACAAGAAAGCTGAAGAAGCCACTAATTGCCATTATTACTTTACCAATCCACATAACTCATGAAAACTTGATACGAATTAAAACACTAATGGTTTGATCAGATAATCTTTAGTTAACGGAGCATCAATGGCAGAACTAACTCAACAACGATATTATATCTATTTGCTAAATTAAACACAAGGAAAAGGAATCGATTAACTTATAAAATACCTAAAAAATTATTTTATGAATAACTACTTTTGTCGCACTTCAAACTTGACACTAAGTATGATAGGTGCTAAGTATTCAAAATGCTTTGATCTGCTCTTTCTAGAGTTCGGTAAATATCTGTAAGCATGGCATTTAGTGTAGTTAATAGCTGACTGGCCGATAGCTGTAGGAGAACGGTCTTTATATTCAGGAATTCTTATGATTATTCATAGTACAAATGGTTATTATAGTGGATACAATCAGATAAATGCTTATCCTACCGCATCATCTTACGGAATGCTTGGACCCTATCAAGTTAGTGCCATTTATAACCAAACTAATAATATTAACTTGGTTATGAGTCTTATGGCCGATAACTCAAGACCCATTCATTCAGCAGCTTACAATCCACCAGCTGGTAATTTAATGACCTATGGCATGCCGTTTAGCCCAGTTAATTACCAAAGTGTTTTTGGACGATATATAATTCCATGGGCAGTTAATCCATTATTTGAGCTGAGATCGCCACTTTATAATACAGACGCTTTATATCGTCAATCTCCATTTCTAGCTGCGCAAGCACCACAGGCGCTGCAGGAACTGCAGGCACAACTAATACAACAAGCACAAGAAATACAAAAAACACAACAAGAAATACAACAAGCACAACAAACAGAACAAACAGAACAAACAGAACAAACAGAACAAGTGTGTGAAAATCCTGAGACACATGAAAATTACGAAAACCTACCCGAAGATACACCTAATCCTAGTGAAGCACAAATACTTAAAAAAGAACTAGCAGATGATAATGCTACCACTCTTTTATCTGCCTCCATCTATACACAAACCTCTTACCAAACTGAAACAACCGAACCAACTGAGCCAACGGGAACAGCTGAAACAGCTGAAACAGCTGAAACAATTCAATTCACACAAAAAGAAAACAACGATGTACTTCAACCAGAACAACAAGTAATAAATAACCCAAATTATATGCTTGTCGAACAAAATAAACCGAACAGTATTGAAGCGGAGGATAATTCTGTAAGATTAGACCCTACAAAAGTGAAACATATTGAGGATATGTTGAAGAAAGATGATATTCAAGGATTTTTTTCATTTTTTAACATCTCCAATAGTGAAGAAATCGTATCTTTAGACTCTGTAGTCACAACAAAAGGTGACACCATATTACATCTTGCTTGCAAACATGGCTGTAGTAAACTTGTCAAAATCCTTGTGGAGAATAAATGCAAAGTTGATAAGCTTAATAATAAGCAAGAGACGCCACTATGTATTGCATGTCAAAATAAAAATGAATCGTTAGTTCAGATATTACTAAAACATAATGCCGACCCTTTAGTAGCGACCAGTAGTAAATATGGTAATGTAACGCTTTTATACTACGCCTGCTTTCTGAAGCATACTGGAATAATAAGTATGATGCTGGAAACATTATATAACAAGGGGATTTCTCTAGATATCATAGGTCCAAAAGGCCTTACCCCATTGATGTTAACATCATACAATGGTGATATTGCTAATGTTGAAAAGCTTCTCCAATACGGAGCAAACCCTTGGCTGGAAACCACTGGCAATATTAAAATGAACTCATTACAGTTAGTTAACACTACCTGGTTCCATTGGGGTACCAAGAGTAAATTGAAAAAATTCATGAAAAACAACCCTAAATCCAGTTTCCCCGTAGTTTAAACATGCCGGATTCAAATCTGAAGTGCATCCTTGACTAGGTAGAAGAAAGGGCCACTGAAGGTAAGCTCCTACCCTTTTCTCCGGCAAGAGATGAAGCGATGACGATAACTTACCAACAACTGGCTTACGAACAACGACGCCAGATTTCCGCACTAAAGAAAAGCGATTGCAGCCAAAGGGAGATAGCGGAGATCATTGGCACCAGCCAGTCCTCGGTGAGCCGTGAGTTGGCAGGGAATGCTGGCGAACGTGGATATAGGCATAGGCAAGCACAGGGCCGAACAGATAGGCGGCGTACAGAGTCGGCTCGGGCGAGTAGAATGACGCCAAAAGTGATCGCGGTGATTGAATCAAAGCTGCGTGCAGAGTGAAGCCCAGAGCAGATTTCAGGCTGGCTGCTGAATGATCAGGAACGACTGATTATACCCATCGCCTTTCAAGTTGCTACGTTGTTGGCTGCGTTCGCTCACCCAGATCACCTACTACTCGTAGGCTCACTGAGCTTCGCTTACTTGCTGCCTAGTAGCAATTTGAAATGCTTTGGGTATAGCTATGAAGGCATCTACCTACATATTTGGGCGAATAACCAGGCTAGCGGCGATCTTTACATGCATCTTCGTCGCCGAGAGCAAGCAGTATGACAAGCGACGAAACGGCAAGTCAACGCGCGGCCAGATAAAGAACCGCGTAAGCATAGATTATAGCCCAGAGATCATTGACGATAAATCGCGTATCGGAGACTGGGATATTGATACCGTCATTGGCAAAGGGCATAGCGAGGCTTTGGTAACTATAGTCTAGCTGGTCACGAAGTACACGGTCTCAGCCCAGGTGAACAGCAAAAACGCAGCAGATGTGACCAAAGCTACGATAAGATTGCCCAACCCTTTTAAGGATATTGTTCACACCATTACGGCTGACAACGGAAAAGAGTTTTCGTACCATGAGAAAATCAGCCAAGCATTATCGGCGGAGGTTTACTTTGCGCACCCTACAGCTCTTAGGAGCGAGGGTTATACCCGTCGTCTTTCAATCTGCTACGTTGTTGGCTGCGCTCGCTCACCCCGACCACCTACTACTCGTAGGCTCACTGGGCTTCGCTTACTTGCCGCCTAGTAGCAACTTTAAATCCTTTGAGTATAAATGAGAACACCAATGGCTTGCTACGACAATATTTTCCAAAGAATACAGACTTCAAGAAGGTCGGTCAGATAGAGGTGAAGCGAGCATTGATACGGCTTAATTCTCTGCCAAGAAAAGATTTGAATTTCAAAACACCCCCCCCCTGATAATGGGTGAACACAGGGCTGCGTTAGCAGCTTAAGCTGTGATGCACCTGGAATTTTAATCCGCGCATGATTCTTTCGTGATTTCTTTATTCCTATATTTAAATCATTGTCGATGTGTGCTTACCACCTTATAGGTGTTAAGTTACTCTCTACTTTCACTCATATCCATCACAAATTCTAGCAAGCTCATGGATACTCTCTCGTTTGTTGCCTATCCACGCCTTCGGTAACAAGTATATTCAGGTACAACAAATTAAACTCAGGATAGAAATATTTATCAATGTCCTGAGACCAACTAAAGAGTTTTTATTGAATTGCTTTGCTTTTCTCGATCAGCCCTTTAACGGTTGTACCTTGAACAAGAATCGAAAACATGACAACACCATAACTCATAACCATCAGTAGCTCGCGTAGATCAATATTTTGCTCAGGTATTAGCATGATACCGGAAGGAATTGACATTGCCATAGCTAGAGCCAACCCACCACGCAACCCCCCCCATATTAAAATCTTCTCAGCAAATGGGTTATAACTACGGAATCGCCGAAAAAACTGATAAGGGAGGACTACGCTCAGAACTCGAGCAATAAGCACCAAAGGAATAGCTAAAAACATAAACTGCCAGTCAGCATCGTGGAATTCGACAAGTAATAATAGAAAACCAATCAGCAAAAAAAGTAGAGAGTTAAAATATTCTTCAATTAAAAACCAGAACCTTTTCAAACGTACACGACCATCAGTATCAAAGTGGACAAGGGTAGTTACAGCCCCCAAGCTAATACCACAACAGACAATCGCCAGAGGCGCTGAAACACCAATCATTACGGCAATAACATAACCAGCAGTGGGAGCAAGGAAAGTAAATAGAACTTTTTGGCTCTCCTCGTCACTGAGAGAAATCAACCAGTGCAAAATTATAGATAGTAGGAGGCCAAACCCAATTCCACCAACAACTTCTTGAAAAAACAGCCAGCTAACAGAAGCCAGAGTCAATGGTGTTTGTGAGAAAGCTACCTGGGATATAGAAACAAATAGCACCAAGCCAATACCATCATTAAATAATGACTCTCCCTCCACCTGAATAGCAATTTCTTTAGGTGCCTGTAACTGGTTAATGATAGCCATTACCGATATGGGGTCAGTGGGGGAAATTAATGCGCCGAATAACAAACAATAAATAAATACAAGATTAATTCCTAGTAGCGGTGCAATCAACCAGAGAAGACCAGCAACAAGGAAGGTGGATATAAGTGTGCTGAAAAGAGCCAGAATAAAGACCTCCCACCTTTGTTGTTTAAGTACTCCTAAGCGAATATTAAGGGCTCCGGCAAAAAGAAGGAATCCTAGCAAGCCATTGACTAACAAAGAATGAAAATCCAGTTCGTTCAACTCATGAATAGCGTTAAAATACAGACTCGCATTAAAAATCTTACCAAGTACAAGAATCCCAAGGCTGAGGCATAATGCGCTAAGGGTAATAGCGATTGTAGTCTCCAAACGACTAATTTTTGATGATACCAGTGCAGCGAGTAGAGCCAGTGCTGAAAGAATTGATAATAATGCGTACGTGTCCATAAGAATTCCTAGTTGAACTTGTGTTTTTATCTCATAAATATTGATTTGTTAGTAAGAAAAATCAATAAGTTGAAGATTTGACTACCGCTATTAAGAATAACGGCAGGTGCATCAGCAAAGACAGCACGTTATCAGAGTTGTTTTGCAAGTACCAAGTGAAAATTGCTAGCATTTTAGCATCATGAATATTTAAAGCTGGACGTTTGCCCAAGTATCCATTGATGGCAAAGCTTATCTCGTAAACTCACCGTGCATTCACAATAATCCGTAACCCGTATAGGCTCAAACCGTTCTTTATAACTATAGCCTACATACCTAGATTTGCAGAGCTGTTGGTTGTATTCACAATTAAGAAGGGTGCATACCCAAGTGAATTCAAGATGCAGAGTTGAGTCTCTGAAAATTGTCGTTAATTCTACTGACTAACGGAGCCCCCAATTTTAGGCAACGTATCATCAAGGAAGTGATTTATTTTTTGTCGAAACTCCGCCGGTTTCGCAAAATATTCATTATTTCGCGCGTGCTCATTCATTACTTTCCACAGTCGCTCAATTGGATTAAAATTTGGACTATACCCAAAGCATTTCAAATTGCTACTAGGCAGCAAGTAAGCGAAGCCCCGTGAGCCTACGAGTGTAGGTGATCGGGGTGAGCGAACGCAGCCAACAACGTAGCAACTTGAAAGGCGACGGGTATATACGGAGGTAGGTAATGAAGCTTTATACCTTGTTTTTCAGCTTCTTCAGCCACCTCCTTTGAGTGGTGATAACCCGCACCATCAAACACCATATGAATGACGACCATTGATATATAATAAGTCCGTACTTTTTTGAAAAATCGGATAATAGCTTTGCCTTTAACTGCCTCAAATTGTTCAAAAACAGCAGCTGACAGGTTGTTTAACTCAATAGCCACAATAATATTTAGCCTTGTTCGGCTACCGGTTGTATTGATGACTTTATCAACTCCTTTGCGAATCCATCCTGATGTGATCTTAGTCGCTTGAGTTGGATGTACGGCATCCATGAACAGAACCACTTCATCCTTTGGTAGCGAGGCTTTCAGCTATTCATAGTGCTTGACATACTCAGCCTGTTTATCCGCATCTGTCTTATAGGGAACACCTTGGGTTGTTTATAAGTGAACCCTTTCTGGTGTAGCCACCGATTCATACCTGACACGCTATATTGAATTTTCCAGCGCTCAGCAATATAAGCGACAATTTGATGGGTATGAGCGTAGGTTTTCTCAGATACATGCTCAATCAATTGTTGAGTTTGCTCATCATCTAGATGGCTCTCACTGCCACCATTTTCAGGTTTAAGTTTTTCTTTTTTTATGTAATCTTTGATGTGACGACTGATCGTGAATTCACTTTTTCTCCAAGCCTGAGTAATAAAAGCTATTGACCACCCTTCAGACCACAATAGTATCGCTTTAATACGGCCACACTCTCGTACATCTCGCAATATTTTATGGCGCGATTCCAAGTCGATTTTTTGCTGTTGAGTCAGGGTGAATGTTGACATTTACGTAGTCTGAAGAAAGATCACTAAAAAATCAAGCACCTTCAATACACTTGGGTATATAACCTACCTGCACCTGCTGATTGATACACAATTTATCGTCAGCATCAGGCGGTAAGTCAAAGCCTACTTGTTATGACAGCCGAATTCATATACCGCGGATTCAAATTCCAAGTGCATCACAGCTTAAGCTACTAACGCAGCCCTGTGTTCACCCATTATCCGGGCGGGTGTTTTGAAATTCAAATCTTTTCTTGGCCGAGAATTAAGCCGCATCAATGCTCGCTTCACCTCTATCTGACCGACTTTCTTGAAGTCTGTATTCTTTGGAAGATATTGTCGTAGCAAGCCATTGGTGTTCTCATTTACACCTAAAGCATTTCAAGTTGCTACTAGGAAGCAAGTAAGCGAAGCCCCATGAGCCTACGAGTAGTAGGTGATCGGGGTGAGCGAACGCAGCCAACAACGTAGCAACTTGAAAGGCGACGGCTATAATCAGTAGTTCCTGATCATTCAGCAACCAACCTGAAATCTGCCCTGGGCTCCACGCTACACGCAGCTTTGATTCAATCACCGCGATCATTTTTGGCGTCATTCTACTCGCCCGAGCCGACTCTGTCCGCCGCCTATCTGTTCGGCCTTGTGCTTGCCTATGCCTATATCCACGTGCCAGTATTCCTTGCCAACTCACGTCTCACCGTGGACTGGCTGGTGCCAATGATCTCCGTTATCTCCCTTTGGCTGCAACCGCTTTTCTTTAGTGCGGAAATCTGGCATCGTTGTTCGTAAGCCAGTTATTGATAAGTTATCGTCATCACTTCATCTCTTGCCGGAGAAAAGGGTAGGAGCTTACCTTCACCTGGCCCTTTCTTCTACCTAGTCAAGTGATGCACTTCAGATTTGAATCCGCCCTCTTACATAAACAATGGAATCCTGAACAGATTACGGGTTACTTAAAACGGATAGGTGTACGTTGCTTTAGCCATGAAACTATTTATCGATATATTTGGCGTGATAAAAAGAAATGGAAGCACTTGCGTTGCTCTCAAAAGCGAAGACGTAAACGCTTCAAGGTTTATGATAGTCGAGGCAGGATTGCCAATAAGCGCAATATAGCAGACCGACCAGCTGAAATAGAAACGCGTGAAACACTAGGTCATTGGGAAATAGATACCGTGATGGGTAAAGGGTCTATACCCGTCGCCTTTCAAGCTGCTACGTTATTGGCTGTGCTCGCTCACCCAGATCACCTACTACTCGTAGGCTCACGGGGCTTCGCTTACTTGCTGCCTAGTAGCAATTTGAAATGCTTTGGGTCTAAACACTGCGTAGTCACACTGGTTCAGCGAAAAACTGGTTACACATTGATAGGCCAGTTAAACGATAGAACGACTAAGTCAACCAACAGGCGAACGATAAAATTAATGAGTAAAATGCCTGAGCAATTTAAAACCATTACATCAGATAAGGGCACCGAGTTTCACCAATATAAGAAAGTTCAAGAAGTGACTATTGCCCTTATTACTTTGCCAACCCACATCACTCATGAGAACGTGGTACGAATGAAAATACCAATGGTTTGATCAGACAATACTTAGTTAAGGTAACATCAATGGCAGGACTAACTCGGCAACGATGTAGTATCATCGCGGCCAAATTAAATACAAGACCAAGGAAGCGATTAACTTATAAAACACCTGAGGAATGCTTTTATGAATAACTACTTTTGTCGCACTTCAAACTTGACACTAAGACCAGCAAAGTAACGATATTAAGAGTAAGCCTTTGAGTGGACTAAGGTAGAAATGATTATACTATCCAATATTTTTTGCGTGAAAAACCCATCCTAAAGAATCCTTATATCTATTTTCATTGGAGTAGGTATGTACGTGGGTATCAGCACATCTATTGCAAGCATCCAGCTTTGCTATCAAGTTTGTGAGAAAATAAATAGCATTTAAAAGAGTGTCTAATATTACGTTGTGATACTGGAAGCCCCTGAGACAACATCTTCAGAAGACGTTTTTTGCCAAGCATGCAGGTCTTTAGACAATTCCATTAGTCGGCTTCTGCGGAGATTATTTCTCCAGTTAATAGTAATCTGTCCAGAGTCGTCGCTAAGAATAAAATTAATAACGGCTTCAATAGCTTGTTTCTCGAAATCATGCTGATTTCCATTAGGGTGGCAAGGTATACTCAGATCATACAGGGTGGCCACCAAAGATCCTTCATCAAGAATAGTGACGTCATAATGAAGCTGAGACTTCTCGCTACTAGAATGATTTCGTAGCTGAAGGAACGATATCTCAAAACTTTCCCGTTCCCACCGAAATAAATTAGTTGCTGCCATAATAATTTCTCTCTGCTTGCTATACTCACCCTCTGGACGGAGTGAGATTGTTACCTGCTCTCACTGTCATGTAGCTATTATAAATATTAACCACCACCATGAAAGTAAAGCTCTTCATTTACAACGACCATAAATCCTGACAACTATAACATAATCTGCATCTAAGAAATAATCACAATCACCCCCACCCTCCAATAATATACCCATCCCCCTAGGAAAGTGCTAGGTTGTTAACGAATATCACTCACCCCAATCACCTACCACTTGTAGGCTCTGGAAATTCGTTCGTTTGTCGTCTACCAACACTCCCAAAGTAACTGATCTGACCACCGAGCGACGCTCGCACACACGCAAGTATCGCTCAAGCAGTAGGTTGCTAAGTCAGGCCGCTTATGGTGACGAGAAGCTGGATTAATACAATAAGTGCAATTGACTGAAATTTTATAGGTGGGCCAGCTGCCGGTATATTTGTAGCTCTCACACTAAAAATGGAAGCCAAGAATGAGTACTCAAACCAGGCAATACAAGCAGCTGACTCAAGGGCAACGGTATCAGATTGAGGCTCTTCTTGGAATAGACTACTTTGCCAAGCCTTATGCTAGTTATCAGCGGAGAACTAACAAAAATACCAATGGCATCATTCGGAGAACATAGCCTAAAAAAATGGCGTTGAGTCATCTGACAGAAGACGATGTGAGGACAATGGAAATGTTGATCAATACCATTCCTAGGAAGGTTTTATACCCAAAGGATTTCAAGTTACTACTAGGCGGCAAGTAAGCGAAGTCCCATGAGCCTAGGAGTAGTAGGTGATCGGGGTAAGCGAGCGCAGCCAACAACGTAGCAGATTGAAAGGCGACGGGTATAGGAGAGTCGACACCACTCGAAGTCTACACAGGACAGTCTATTGCACTTATTGCTTGAATCCAGCCCTGATAAAGTAACCTGCACAGTCTTTTACCCCAGAATAGGTTATGGTTATTGAACATGAAAGACGTCTACTCATTGGCCCAAAAGCTTAAGAATCATCAAGCACTGGTACTTATTGAGATAACTCTGTCTTTCACCAACCGTATAGTAACATCCTAGACACCAGTATCACATACCAATTCACCGACTGACACATTATTAGGTGGCATCGTTTCAACGTGTGTATCTACTATTTTAATCTACGCTCTAGCCTTGCTAGCGCCATAATCCTTGTTGCAATTTCTTCAATAGAATAGTCAGTAGTGTTAATAGATTTCACACCCTCTTGCTGATACAGAAATTCAATAGAGCGCACTTCATATTTACATTGTTTACTTGAGGAGTAACGACTATTTGGCATGCGCTCATTTCTTATACCAGCCAAACGGTCGGCATCTATTGTTAAACCAAATAACTTCCCCATATAAGCCCTTAAGGGTTTAGATAAACGTATGCCCCCTTCAAAATCTTCCTCAGTAACAGGGTAGTTTGCCGCAAAAACACCAAATTGCAGACCTAAGTAGATGCAAGTAGGTGTTTTTCCGAACCTAGATGCACCCAATAAAATAATGTCAGCTTTCTCATAATACCTGGTTCTGATGCCATCATCATTATCTAGCGGAAACTGGATAGCCTCAATTCGTCGAAAATAAGTCTGACTACTACTGGTTAAACGTTTCCGACCGATTCTGTTAAGTGCATGTTGACCAACCTCATCCTCAAGACCATGCATAAAGGTGCCAAATAAATCTACAGTGTAAGCAGAGGAGTTATTTAAAATAGATCTGACATCTTCATTAACAACTGTCATAAAGACAATGGGATGCACCTCTTGATCAACAGCTGCATCCTGAATTAGTGATAGAGCCTCTGTCGCCTTAACACAAGTATTTACATATGGTAACGTGTATGTTTAAAATTCACACCTTCAAATTGAGACAAAAGACTTTGTCCAAAAGACTCGGCTGTAATCCCAGTACCATCTGAAATAAAAAAACATTTCTTCGCATAAACTAACCTAAAAGATCTATGTATATAAATGCCAAATGCTAACATAGTTAGTCACTCATTATTACAGCATGATACCAGATACCATTGAAGGTATATGGTTGTTGGCTACCCTCACTAACCACAATCACCTACTTATATATTCAAACACCTTATCAAAGTAGTTTTCAAACCTTCCGACGAACGGAAGAATATCACTTATTCTACAGCTAAAGCACTCAATCATGCCTCTAGCTTATTCGTGCTTCTGTTTAAGAAGACGTGAACCATGTTCGGCACAAGCCGATTAAACACATGACTGCCTGTTGGCCGCACCCCATTTACAATAAACTTATCCGCTAACTATTTGCCATTGTCCATCAGCATCTTGCTTATGTTAAAGAGCTCTTTTGAGTGATGGATTTCTTCTCGCAACATCCGAGTGATTCTTGCGCCAGAATGAATATTCATTCTTAGATCTCTTTAAATAACGCAGCGCGCTTCTCTATGGTCTCTTAAACGAGGAATAATGAATACTCCCACTAAAAGGAGCATCTCCATGCGAGACCAAGCATTTAAGCGAACATATGTACAATCCTCATCAAGATCTAATGATGGATTCGTATTTTATTCACCTTCAAACTTAGTTGACCATATTTCAGTAAAAATGAATGGCTCAGACCTTTTAGGAGTAAAGCTAGGCTTGTCGGCTGTCAGCATATATTTACACATATAGTTTTTAGATCCAACAGCGAAACCTTCCGACCAATCCCGAATAAAATGAGCGGTAAGATAGTAACTGCTTGGTATGGGGAGACTTACTGACACTTCACCAAAACTACCAGAAAACAAATGGCAATATTCCTTATTTTTAGATATTATCATTACCTTACCATCACATTGAACAGAATATAAACCGGCAACCATACCTTTTATGTGCTTTTGTAAGTTGTCACTTCCTACGTCTAATTTAGCACTCAAGAAACATAACACAGGGGAGCTGCTCATAAATGCTTGAAGCATAGTAAACATAGAGACTTCAGGAGTAATACTTTCATCTGCAAGATCTGCATTTATATCTATAGACCTTTCCTTTGCCTTTAGGAGAGCGCCAGCAAAAAAGAGGTCGAGTCTTGTTCCACTGCCTTTGTTGATGTTCTTCGAGTTAAAAGAGCTCACAGAATTGGTGGGGAACAATAGTGATTCCTTAGAAAAGTTTATATTTTCTTTGCCCAAGATGCGATCAGTAATATCTATAAACAACTTGATTGCTTTTATATCGTAATCGACAAGCTCATCTGTTAGATTGAATTCTACGTCTTTATTGAGCATATCTCTATTAACTATATTGTAATTATTTTCTGAAACATTATAAACAAAGGTCAAATACTTCTTTACTGTGTTAGTCAAAACTGAATGGATATACCCTGCACATAATATATGGTTCTGAGAATCAGTATCTATGAATGCTAGAGTATCCTGTAATTCCATCCCGCCTTTTATACGAAAGAGTTCGTTAAAAAACTGCTTGGCTCTTGTGTATATACATTCATAAGGAGCTTCACGTCTTACTTCATTATAATCATCGCACCCTATTTCATCGACTATTCTCGTTATGATGTCATTCGTACAACTATCTTTAAAATCTATATTGAGATTGTCGGATATAGAAATAAGCATTTCTATAAAAGAATGCTCCATTTCTCCCAAATCATAGCATGGATAACTTTCTTTTAAGCCTGTGCGTAGGAATCCATTCCTGTAATATTGACATGGATGCGATGTAGAACCATTTAGATCATCGAGATTGTCAATACACTCACGTTGCGCTTTTACTTCTTGATCACTACACATATTTACACTTTGGCCTAAATCTACTCCTATTTCTGAGCTTTTTGGCAAGTTACAATCAGTATGTCTAAGCGCACCAAAATTAAAACAACCAATAATCACCGCAGCATCTATATTGCAAGGTGCGAGGGCAAGATTACTCTTTTTTTCCTCATCTTAGCTATTCGTCTTTACTGCGTGGGCATCAAGCACTATGCCAAAAAACAAGATAGCGATAGTAATTACTTTCTTCAAAACTAGATTCCTCATAAGCGTCTCTATATAAACAGCAACAGTTCACCACAAGAGCCTTGTAAAAAAGAGCTCATCATATTTATCGTTAAAAAACTCGTAAAACTCACTAACAAGCTGGTTAAATACTTACCGGTTATCAGCAAGTGTGTTATTTTTCAAGCCCCAACCTTGCCGATGAGTTTCTTCAATACTTTGATGGGTTTTCTATTGGCTCTAACGATATGACCCAGCTAACTTTGGGATTAGATCGTGATTCAGGGCTCTTAAGTAACTTGTTTGATGAGCGTAATCCAGCTGTTAAAGCATTGCTATCAATGGCAATTAAAGCCTGTAAAAAGCAAGGAAAGTATATTGGCATTTGCGGGCAAGGACCTAGAGATTACCCTGATTTTGCTCGTTGGCTCATGGAGGAAGGCATTGATACTGTGTCATTAAACCCTGACTCAGTGCTTGAAACTTGGCTGCACCTAACAAACTAATATGGAGATCCTCGCATTATATTGTCGCATACTGCTAATGATCACAATAACATACATTATGTATGTTATACCCGTTACCATTGGTTGACGGCGATTACCGTCAATAGTAACGAGCATATAATCTTTTAATGTGCATTAGGTTTCTGCATATTAAAATACAATGGGTATATGAAGTGGCCAAACAGTAACGGATGACCTCCCTCATATAATGTTTGCCTGATTATCACAGGCAAACATTGAACGATTCCAACTACTGAGCAGAGCCGAACTGAGTAGTTGCGGTTGGCTCAAATAAGGCAGGACGCGACTGTAAGGCCGGCGCATTTTTCAGATCAATTGCCATTTCCTCTTCAACAATATTTCCCAGAAGCATTAACAAAAACTCACTGTTATTCGCTCCCATCAACTGAAGACCTATAGGCAGATTGTCGTCATCAAAGCCACACTGAATGGTTATACGTGGGCCGCCAGTAAGATTGGCTGGAGCCGTATGAAATGCAAGTAAATAAGCCTTAGATAAGTTGAGCTCACCTGTCTCTTCTGTCTGTGGTAGCCAGTTATTTGCTTTTTCCGGAGCGCTTGTTAATGTTGTAGGCATTGCTAGAATATCTACCTTTGAAAACAAGTTATTGTTAAAATGATTTTGTAACATTCTCTGATTTTCTTTAGCATTAGTTACTTGCTTATCGCTCAGAGCTTGCCCCATAGTTAATGCCATCATTGTTTCTTGTGGCACGCCCTTGTCAACAAATATCCCTTTACCATTAGACTCTCCTTTTCCAAACAAAATAATATGGGTCGCCCATAACTGTTTTCTGAATCCTTCAGGCATAAACTGCATCTTCACCAAAGGATTCTCATCATTACTACGATATTTTTCAAGCCTATTAGCCAATCGATCAACGCATTGAAGTGTCTTGCCAGCCACTTGCTTGTCAGCGTGTTCAAACCAACTTGGATCAATACCAATTTTAATGTTTTTTAACGCTGCAGATACAGAAACCGTAGGAAGCTTGCCACTAGATTCTTTATAGCCAATAGCCAGATCCTTAGCGCTTTTCCCAATTAAACCAATAGATACCAATCCAGGAGCGGCATCATCATAATTTTTAGTGGATAGTTTGCTTACCGTAGGCTTAAGACCAGGCAGTCCGTTAATGGCAGCTGGAATAGACACTGAGCCACCACCATCAGTACCTATTACCAATGGTGATAAATTAAGAGCAACCATCAAGGCACTGCCACTAGACGATCCACCTGGAACATGGTTAGGACTGAAAATATTTGCTTGTTTCGGGTAGTGTGGGTTTTCACCTGTTGCTCCAAGGCCAAAAATATGCTGATTAGATTTCCCCAAAATAATTACACCAGCATTTCTCAACATGTGTACCACTTCTGATTCCTGACCATCTTCTACTTCAGGAAAGTCATGATCCGTGATTTTTTCAGGATCAAGGCCATAGGCTGTTCTATAACCTTCAACAGCGACCTCAGACTTAACCGCCATAGGAATACCGTCCAATGACTTAACAATACCAGCTGCTTTACAAGCCTCAACTTGACCACTCTGCTTAGCTTCCTTAGCAGGATTTAAAGGTTCTTGTCCACTAATATTACCTGCAGATAAATTACTGAATACCACGTCTGTACGACACTGCTTCCAGCGCTTATCAGACTCAGCAGCACTTTTAAGCGCTAGATCTTTTCGCTTCTCAATAAGCACATCCTTCATATGATCTGCAAGAGTTGAGTCGTACCAGTCATAAACCTGTTCAACTAGTTGAGTTGGCGTTAATTCTCCTTTTACAAATAGTTCATGAATATACTCAACACCACTCTTATTCTTAGAAAACAGGCTCATATATGCTTCAAAATTTGAATATGTTGAAGTTGTAGTTTCAAAAGCAGGGCGTGTTTCCATGGCAGGAATTTTACTATTTAGCTCTTCAAGCTCCTGTTCTACAAATAGTTTTGGATCATCTCTTTCTATGCCACTATCTGGCAATGTACTTCTAACAAAATCAATTCTAACATCAAATGAGTCTGATTTATATTCCTCTGATTTTTTAAGACCTCCCGAATAAACATCTCCCGCTTTCGTAAACTCTCCAAAATAAGCATTTCCAGTATGGCCATTGCCAGCATAATAACCTTGAGTATGGTTACCGACAGTATGATTACCTACACTATAGTTATTATATATATAGTTAGGTGCTATAAAATTAGTTAGTAGATAGTTGGCAGTATTACGAGCATAATCATATGCATTATGAAGTAAAACTTTATGCCAAATGATTTTCTGTGCTAAACGCAAAGGATACCCAGAAAGGTTTATAGACCCTTTTAGCCAGTCAGGCGAATAGTCTTTGGTTGGGTGGTTCTCTACATTTAGATCTTGTTCTACTAAGTCAATCAATACCGGATTTTCCAATTCAATACCATTAGTTACGGCAGTAAATAGAACCAGACTGAGAGTAATACCTTTTATTGTTTTATTCATACATGCTCCTTATAACCATATTATTATATAGGTTGTTATTTATAATAAACTTCAGTATTTTTAATAATCTAAAGCAATTATTTATTTTTATCAGATGGTAGTATTACTACACATTCCAAATAATACTGCAAGAATGATCGTATAGTTATTACTGACTGCTACCGACATCAAAGATTTCCCACTTATAAATGCAGTTATAATGTGCAGAAAATCATTGCTTACAGGAAATTAGACAGCAGATATACAAAAAAGTTTCCATAAGATTGCCACGCTACCTACACAATCGCCTAGATGTTCTAGACTACCAATACTGCTTAAACTACCAGAATAAGTGACACACGCCCCAATCAACAAAAAATAGATTAAAATATATAGCTTAAATATTTTCGCAAGCGCATCTTAACTAAAAATTGAGGTTCATCAATGCTATTTTTCAACACTACACCAATCTTCACTTTCCGCGGGAAAATAGCGTAGCAGACCTTATTATTCTTGTTAAACTCACATTGCCAAGAGCCGTATGGATTAACAAGATATAGTTTACAACCTATGCTTTAGCGATACTGGCGCGGCCCACTAACTCACAACCATTATAAAACACAATAGTCTTACAGCCACTCTGGTAAGGTGTAAGCATGCTTTTGACAGACTTGCTCACATATTTTTTGTCTTGTTTTTAATTAGAATCTTTAAAAGAAGTTTCTATATATGAATCTGATATAGTTCAGTCAGAGTCGGCAGTTTGTAAGAGCTTTCCAAGATGTAGCCACATGATTTCTTGTGTGAGAGCTGTAATCTACGAGTAACAGGATCTCAAACCCAGGTATTGTGAATACCTAGAACGTAATCAACATACGATGCAAAAATATAAACTACCTTAATCAAATTTAGCTGTTGCTAGGTACTCCTTAGCCACTGACATTATGGAAAGATAAGAATAACATAAAAATTCCATCCCTCACCTTTTCTGTAATGCTTTGCGGCAATATTTATGAGCAACATTATTAAATATGTCTGGAATCAAATACCACCACTCTAAATATTAATGCGTATTTTATGTATTTTTCTTTATTTGACAACTTTTTGTTTTATATTATATTGTGGTTAGTTCTTGGTACTACTGTTGCGCCTGACTCGTAGTAAATATTCTTTTATATAAATACAGGTAATAGAGAGTTGTAATGAAGACATTAGAGTTCTTATTCAAAATCATTTCTGGTTGCATTATAAGTTTTGCTTTATGCTTTCAAACTTATGCATCTGGCCACCGCGCTTATCAAATACTAAACACTCAGGGAATGAGAGGCGATCAAAGGTGCAATACATTTATAACCAATGAAGATGATGATTTTAGATCAAAAATAGAAGAAATAAAGTATATCGAGAATGCATTTTATTTCTCATGCTCTATTCATGGAGACAATGATACACCTAATGCCGGCAAGGGTGATCATGTGATTTTAAAGGCAAGAGATAAAAATAAATATATCATTATAACACGCTTTAACCCTAATATTTTTTCTAACGGATTAAGTGTAAATGATAAAATAAATATTCCAATTAGATCTGATCGTCACCTTTCCAACTGGTTTGCTGGTGTCAATCAAAGTCATACTCTTGCTTATACTTACACTGGTCTGGGTGATAGTGGAATGATTACTGATTCAATAACAAATGATTCCAAAACTTATCGTGGAACTGATGGCCATGGTGTAACAGTAAAAGTACGTATTCCTATGGGCCAGTGGTTTGCTTACAGTATTGAAATTGATTCAGCAGGCATAGTTAGAGATAGGCAGTTTTCTCCAGATATCTATAAATACATGCATAATATCCACAGGATTGACGCCATGTTTGCGCCCATTAAGAACTATCTTCGTGATAGCTATATTGAAGCTTTCGCACATAACCCCGTAGTGCATGCGATGCTTGTATTGCTTTTATTCAAAAACAGGCATACTGTATTTGCCGGAACAACAGGAGCAATAGTTGCGGCTGGTAAAGCGATGCAGGCTATATCTTCTGGGGGAGTATTTTTAGTAGGTGGCGCATACCATTCGGTAAATTATGTGTTTGAATCTCTCCCAGCGACCTCAGCGATGAATTTTATATATATATATAATTCAGGCATGACTACTGCAGCGATGAATTATTTATCAAGATTATTACCTGGCGGTAAGTAGAGGCATTGAGCTACTACAGTGATTAAACTAAAATAGGTATTTAGTGTGAATTATTTTGTGTTGCTATCAGTGTTTAGACACTGTGTGAGTTAGCTAAATACTCGCAAGAATCGACACACTTGATAATGCTATACCCAAATAATTTAGAGTTGCTACGCGGCGACAAGTGATCGAAGCCAAAGAAGCTTAAGAGTGCTAAGTGACTTTGGTGAAAGAACACTAACAACCAAGTAGCAGCTTCAAAGAAGACGGGTATATACCCATTACCCTTGAAGATGGGTGGGTGTTGACTGCCTCGCTCAACAACAGTCTCCTACTCTTCCTCGGCTCATAGGCTCCGCTTGTTTGCCTCCTACCCCCACCTTCAATGATATTGAGTATATAACCCACTACCCTGAAGATAAGGGGGGGGGTGACGGATATCACTCCCTATAATAACCTACTATTTGTTGGTATCATGTTCGCTCGTTTGTCGCCTACCCACACCACCATTAGTAACTAATACACCTCAAATTCCATCAGTTTAACCATCAGATCAAGATTCGTCATATGTGTAGACTCCAACTCAAAGCCCCAACTTTTTAGATTCTCAAACAGGGTTTTAATACTCCAGAGCGGACCATAGCCATCTATCATGCTGCCTATCTTTTCCGTTACCACAACGATCAAATATTCTTTCAGAGTTAGACGGGCAGCAATATAGAGTGATACTCCAGATACTCTCTTTTTGCTAGTCTAATTGAGACGAGCGCCTCGGCATAGCTAACCAATGGTAATATTTTTGCCTTTATTTTCCACCACATTGTTGCTTTAAACCCGGATTCTGCATGACCGTTTGTTTTAGTCTAGCCAGTTAAACCATTCTTAGCCTATACATTCAAGATCTGCCAGAAATCAATACGTTTTATCGGAATGATATTTAGTACAAGATCCATTATCTCTATGAGACCTCAGTATAACCAACGACTTTGGTCACGGTAATTGAACTTTCCAAGTTTTGTCAGCCATTACGAAGTTTTCTAAGCCGTTGAACATTAAACCATTTGTTTTATACACTGATTTTTAACGTACCTATCCGGTATAACATGGTTTTGACACACCATAGAGCACCAAAAACTTAGTACCTTTACGAATGTTCGCAGCAATAGCGGCCAGCCCATAAATTGTCGCATTTTCGGCAAGGCCCATGAACCGGGTTCTGGCAAGTCCGCAGTGTCTTTTATAGGTGGCAAAAGGACGCTCACCACCCGCCCGTGTTACGGCTACTTCTTTGTTACGAGCTCTATCTTCTTTCGATAGAGGCTTTCCTCTGTAGACCTTACGTTGAATTTGATCTTTAATACCTAGCTGCCCTAATTTCTTTCGGGTCTGCTCAGACCTGTAAGCGGAATCAGCATACAGTGCCGTTTCATCCCCAAGTAGCAGGGTATCACGTTCCTGAGAATCATGAACATTACCAGGCGTTACGCTTTGCCTATGAATAAAGCCATCTTCATTGACACCAGTATGAAGGGAAAAGCCATAGGTGCTTTTTTTGTTACCACGACTGTCATTCTTAACGTGCCATCCCGCTTTAGGATCTTTTGTCGGTTTTCCGCTTTTTTCGTGGCCCAAACCTGATCGCGCTGCCTCTATCGGTGTAGCATCAATGATATTAATGCGACCTTCGCTCATTATGATGTTTTTGGCTTCACGCTGACGATTAATCTCTTCCAATAATTGATCCCACAGACGATGTTCGACAAGTCGTGTTCGAAAGCGCCCCAAGGTGGCGGCTTAAGGAACTGCTCCACCAAGTTCAAGGTGACAAAATTTACAAAACAGAAGATCTCTATACCCAAAGCATTTCAAATTGCTACTAGGCAGCAAGTAAGCGAAGCCCCGTGAGCCTACGAGCAGTAGTTGATCGGGGTGAGCGAACGCAGCCAACAACGTAGCAACTTCTCAATCTCTGACTATTTCAGCAGCGCTTTTGTATCATCCAGACTACAAAGAATTGGATGATTTAGGTCGCTGGCTTAAACGAAGAGTTTGGGCTGTATTGTGAAGGATTCTTGCATGCCTATATTTTACCAGAATATAATCGTCCTTGCTGAGTTATGCTGAGGTCTCAATAAATCTTATACCTTCTTTTGTAAAAGATCCTTGGACGAACAATACAGCTGCATATATTGTTCATACAAAGGTCTCACACAAGTCTATATCGTCTAAAACAGTTAGCAATTACTACCATGTCACGAGAATTATTATTTACTTTCACTTTATCTATACTAGCTCACATAGCTTCTATCGTTTATTTCACTCAACAAGAAAGTTCAACCACGGCAATAAATACTGGTAGTATTCAAGTACCCGTTAATCTGACCATTTCAACTGTTTCTGACTTGACAAGATTACCTCAGCAGCAAATAGATCCTGAGTCTTTACCGCAATATCTATTAGGAAAATCAGCTAAAAAACCACATCAAAAACCTTATATCAATACTGGGCTCGCTGCAAAACAATCTAAATCGAATCATAAAGAACAAGCCAAAAACGAAAAAAAAACCAGGGAAAAAACATTAGCGCCCCAGTATGGTTCGGCTGTAGAAGAACCCATACAAAAAAAAACGATGCAACCTCAGCCTAAGCATACTCAAATAGTTCACGGCTCCTCAAAAAAACACCTAACAGATGTTTTTAGCCCTGATTTCATGCTAACCACTTCTCCGAGTATTGTAAGAAAAACTCAACCGAAGTACCCATGGTATTGTAAGCATAGGCACATTGAAGGAACTGCTCATTTAAAAATAGAAATTGACGAAACAGGAAAAACAATCAGCGTAACCATCCTGAAATCATCAGGTTTTTGGCAACTAGATAGGTCCGCTATAACCGCTGTAAAACAATGGATATTTAAGCCAGCACAACAGCATAATACATGTGTCAGATCAACGGTACATCTACCCGTATCATTCCAGATTAAGCAGATATCAGAGCTAGGATCAACATAAAAGTTTATACTCATTATCTTTGATTGTGTTGATAGCATACAACATCATGGAACATAGGTTCCGTGAGCACTTATGGTTGCAAGTGAAATCAACAACATTACACCTTCAAGCTGGAATGGGTAGACATTACCTTTAAATAAGGTACACTGGAATAGTGCTCTCAGTAATAGGATGCGCAAAAGGAGTTTTACGATCCATTTTATCAAGCATGGGTGTAAGGAGGGTTCCATGAGCCATAACAAATATAAGAACCTACAGGACCTTGTAGACAGTTATATCCAATCTGGCTTATCCGCTCGGGAGTATGTGGAGTGTTGTGTGGATGCTGGAGATATAAGTGCTTCAGAGGCTCTGAAATTATTGTCAGTTCTCAGAGATGCTCAATCCGTCACATTCAAACTGGCAGAAATAAATAACGATGCATTCCCTGGGTTGAAAATGACATTAATGCGAAAAAGCGACAATGGCGCAATAGTTGGCTCTCCGCTGTTCAAAATTTCTATTGATGAGAGCCTTAACCACGACAGAGAGGAAGTCATTGATATACTACAGAAATTTGCCAAGGACCTAGCTGTTCTTGCTACACGAGACGAACTTCCAGAAGCGGAAGCTGTGGATGCGCTGGACGAATCTCCAGAAGATTGGTTAAACCATCCTAACATTATGCCTCCTAGTAACACTCGTCACTAGCGTCTTATTTTAGATGAGTTTAAATACATGGATGCAGCTCCCAAAAGGATAGATAACGCTTAGGATCGCTACTTGCATCTCGGGCGGCGCATACAAAAGAAGCACTCTGCTTCTGTCGCCCAAGATCCGTATGCTATCAGTTCATAGCTAGACTCCCGTGATACTTACCAATAAGAGAAAAGGGGAGATCAGCACATAGATGACCCTCCCCTTCTACCACCATACTAACCAACTTCAGAAGCAATGCACTCTTTTCTATCTTTCCCTGTACGCTTTAGATAGCGAGAAAAATCCGAAGGAACTCTGCCTGTGGTGGCACCCTCCCAGTTGACAAGCTGACCGCCTTCAGTTTCATAACTAAATATAAACCTCTGGCGTGGCTTATGTCTACGCGTAGGTGTATTGCTTACGAGAGACTCGAAGTCCTCCAACTTTACACCTATATCTTTCATTTGGCTCATAATAGCTTCTATAGCATCACGCTTACGGTGACGCTCCTCTTCCGCCTCCATCTGGATTAGTAATTTTTCCTCGTAAATGCTTTCGATTCTATTCATTACACGCTGTAAGTCCTCTACATGCATATCCTGAAACAACTTTCGTAGCTGAACCTTGGATTTGAGAACATCAATAGCTTCATCAAAAATATTCATTCTTCATTAACCGGCTGATAAATAAAATAGAGGCGCAATATTTTAAAATAATAATCTACCAGTGCCTACGTCATCTGTAAACAAATATTAACGAATAATGTATTAATTATTTTTAATCGCTCCATATCCGACATACCTAACGCATCTGATTATATCTACACCCAAGCTTATTCAAGATGCAGGTTTGCACATCCCAATAGTATCTTTTAGTGCTGGTAAATTTTCATCCAGACAATTATTTGTTTTTTTATCGACATTCCTCAGCATTTTCCAGGGATTTACTTCCCTGTATATCCACTTATGATCACCCATAGTCGTTCGCAAGATTTCATACTTGAGCGCAAGGAAAAGGCTAGCGTAGTTTTGTTTTTAAGTTCGCAGATATCTCGCCCAACGCCCTTGAGTTCTTGCCTACACCACGAAGAACCATATTAATGACATCTATTGACGAATAAATACTCAGAACCTTTTGGGAGGTCAGACAATAGCTAAACAATTAACGATCCTTAATTTATAACAAAGTTCTGGCAAACTGCCCAATATAGCTCCTATGATGTTCACCTGAGTGCACATTCTCGTTGCTTTGAGATATTATCAGCCCCTTTTGAAGATCCATCTTTGAGGGTTATTTGGGTTGCTTAAGCTGAACAAAATCCATAAAAACAGCACCACATCCTCTAATAACCAGGATTTCAAAACTTCCTGTATTCCTCAAAATAAACTCCTTTATCGGAATATAACTTGCGCGATACTCTCTTCTATTTTTTGTAGGTGATGTTTGTAGGTGAAGCCATTTATTTAGGCATTACACAGGGCAATTAACGTCTCAACGCTCGGAAATGCTACCAATATCCTGATGAATATAAGCATATACCTACTCCCACTGGAGGTATTACTAGGCTGCCAACGAACGAAGCTCTATGAGACTGCAAACAGTAGATAGTTGCGATGTGTTAGAGCAATAAAAAACCTCACATATTTAATGTGGCCCTCTAGGCATCAAACTACTGACTGCTTAAGCGCATTGGGTGCTAGTCCACCCCACTAAAATAACCTTTCCTGCCTTTAGGGGCATAAATTTAAGCGCATTTTTCTTCCTCCACCAATAAATATAAAGGCCATAGCTACAACGGCTACACCGACAAAGCACTTAGCCACCGTTAAACTGTCATCGATACTCCGCCTGACAGTAAAAGTAACTTCAAACCTCCACATATTCGTAAAGGTCAAATACGCATTACCGGCATGCATAATCATAATTTCTTCTTGTGCTCTACAGTCATAAGCACAAAAAACATACATAAATTTATGATAATGAAGTGTCATTAGGATTTATATCCAAAATGATCGATGTCACCATAAATTAGTTTATTTGGCAGAAAGAGAGATCACTAGATGTTGTGTATACGGTGATTTACACTGACTGTATATGATAATTCAGCTTCTCCATGGAAAGAAAAGATAAATAGAGCATCCTATCTATCGGTAGGCATAAATATCAAAGGCCAGAAATAGCTTCTAAGGATCTGCATACCCAAAAAGAAAGACTCAAAACTTTGATTAAACATGCCGCCAGCTTGACTAGACTCTGCGACCACCCTCAAGCTACTCATAAAGTTATCTACGCCAAAGCCACTTATAACAGATACCATTGAAGGCAACGGTTAGGCGACAAACGAGCTGAACCCTCATGACCCTACGAGCAATAGGTGGTTGGGTTAGAAGAGAGCAATCAACAACAACCACTCCTTTTAAGCGTAATGGGTATAAGAATTTTTTAACGGCTTGACTTACTACGACTTTAGACTTATTTTTAACTAGTCAATCAAAAAAACTTCAATGCACATTCAGCTCCCAGTACAAAATATCTACATGGCCCGTGAGCTAGTATTTTTTATTATTAGCGAACAACTATTACTATAGGTTTGCACAGTCATGGCGCTTATCAACATCTACGAGACTAAGACTGAGTTTATTCTTCTTCGCCGCCTACAACATGCTTCTTTACAGGAGATGCCAGCGCCCTTGATTTTTATTTATCAAACGATATATCTGCTATTTCGAAAGTTTTGTCACCATGGCTAGTAAAGATGTTACCGAAGCCTTCACCTCGACACAGCTTATAACACGACTGGTCGTGCACCACCTACTAGATAAATTATTAGCAGTAAAAAATAGTCAACTTGAAGCCAAAAAAATAATAATGCGCGTCTATCTCATTAATCATATTGGTGCCACAATATAAGGTGCCCCAATCAGGTTAGAGCAGTAATAACAAAAATAAAAAATAGACAAAAGACCATAACACTGGGTAGCATGTTAATAGTGATAGCTACAGAAACAAAAAAAACACCTACAGCCTCCTCCTTCATAGAGCTTTAGGTGAATATGGCTTCATTCATAGCAAAAGAATTTCTCAGTATCGTTACACCTTTCTGTGGAGAAATGAAACAACACGGTACGCAAATTCCTCTTACATCATCGTCAAACCCGCAAGAAATGAACCAAGTACGGTATTAAAGGTCAAGTCAACATGCAGCCACAAACGGAACTCTATATCGAAAGAAGAGCTAACTCGTAACAAATAAATAGCCGTAGCACGGACGAGTGATGAGATTACCTTTACCACCTATAAAATACATTATTGGATTGCCAGAACTAAACTCATTGACCTTGCCAAAAAGTACGACGATTTACGAGCTAGCCGCTAATATTCTTAAAGACGCTAATTTTTTGGTTCTTAGTATCAATCACCCTCGGTGAGCTGTTGATACTTCATAGGTTTTTACTTCGTGACTGGAGCAAAAAACTAGGGGTATCGCAGTTCATAGTTTTTATTAAACTGGGTGTCGTACTTAGTATATGAATTCAGCCAGCATAATAGATGACTATGGTAAACGCTGGAGTATTGAAACCATGTTTGGCAATCTAAAAAGTCTGGGCTTTGATTTGGAGTCCACACATATGACGTACCTTGGCCGAATGGATAAACTGATGGGCTAGTTGTGTGGTGCCTAGTAGTACGGCACTGGTGTCATGGGAATGCCAATCAATTGCCGCCGAACAAGCATTACCGTCCAGCCAAGAGTATGTTTCGATTAGGCTTGGATAAGCTTAGATGAATACTCAAAAACAGCTATGCAAAAAATCATCAAATCACTTTTTTAGATCTGCTAAATGTTTTGCCCCGTACACAGGTCTAAGCACTAACAATAGTGCATAAAACCGATAATTTGGTGTTCAATGTTCTAGCAAACATAATAATGGCTGAAAAATGAGCATCGCTCAATGATGAAGAGCAGAGTCTTTAGTTGTACTAAAACACCCTCTCATTAAAAACCAATATTTCATAGGACCTGCACTTTTCTCCAGCGTAAATGCTATATTAACTGAAACTTTACTTGCGTACTCTCAAAAACATTTATTTCATACAGCTAGTATCCACTTTGCGTCAAGGTAGACTGTTTTTATGATAAGATTACTCACCGCTTAAGCCTTATGAGAATAGCATGTCAGCGCTGGAAAGATAATTTAACTAAAGTAGTGATTGTAACCAGCTATCCTAATCACTAAGAATTATACCCATAGCCTTTGAAGGTGTTAGGTTGTTGACTACTCTCCTTCACCTAAATATTTACTGGCAACTGATATAAACACTCCAAAATTATTTAATTTTATATAGTGAGACCTTTGCACGAGCCGCAATTTTGTTAGTCGGTGAGGAAAACACGCACTAAAATAGATGATTTATGCTTGTAAATTATCGATTTAGTGCGTTTTTAAAGCAGCCAGCTCGCAAAAGAGCAATCGTGCAAAGGTCTCATAGTGTAGTTTAGTCAGAACTATCTTCTTGCCAGACTTACTAGGTAGTCAATTGATTTCTGGAAGAGCGCTACACCCTACAGGTAGCTAACTTTCAACCCCCCTACCAACTATAATGATTATTATGAATTTTAAGAATCTATTTGTAAGCTTCCGTCAACTAGCAACTTATTAATAATTTCAGCGTCTGTATTACCATAAACTGAAAGATCTACATTATCTAACGTAACCTGCCTAGTTACATCACCACCTGCAAAATCTCTAATATTAATGACTGTTTCACTACTACTAGTAGAAAAGTCTAGCAACTGTTCAAGACTATTGTCTTCATCAACCATAAGGTCACCTAGCAATAACACATCACCTTCATCAATATTAAAGTCAGATACAGAAAAACTAGTTTTATTTTCAGGCGTTATTGCCGCATTAAGATCAAAGGTATATATTGATGCACCGCCAGATACCGAAATATTATCATGATTAGTACTAAATAAATCAGGGACTGTACCACTATCGGTGAGTAGGCTATTTACACCTGCATTATCAACATCGTCAATACTTGTTTGCGGAACAAGATTATTATCAGAAAACAGATCTGCGTCAGTAAAAATCACTTCTCTATCGTCGTTTGCTATAAACAAAGTGCCAGCTTCATTTCCTTGAGTTTGCATCTCTGGCGCGTGAGTTAATAGCTCTTGCATTGTAATGAGTTTATCACTACCAATATGTTCTGCTGCAATAGATGCTATTTCTTGCCCGTTAGCATTACTAAAGGTGATCTCATCACCAATATTAAAGCTAAATGAACCATCAGTATTTGTGATGCCTGTAATTCCTGAGCTGGTTGTGTAATTTACGCCTACCACTGGCAATGTACCCAGTATTGCTATTGTGAGAGAATCGTCGGTATGCGCGTCAAAGTCATCACTTTGCATATCGGTGTATTTCTCTAGCATTTCTTGAACATGCTCCATAGCATCTTCTTCACTCACAAACTCTTCGCCAATGCTTTCAACTAAGGCTTTCACTTCCTCTTCTGAAGCAGTGTGAAGGTCAAGTTTAGACTCTTCAAGTTTTGTATGCATTTCAGCGGTGATAACAATGTTATCACCCTCATCACTATCAAGTGATTGTAAGAATGTCGCCATGTTTTCAAGGTAGTGATCGTTCAAATTTCCTCGCTCAACGTTGGCAATATCTTGTAAGAATGTTTGACCGCTTTGAGCTTCTTCTGCAGTAATTGCCCCTAGTTCAATATTGCCGATTGAGAAAGTGATTGTGTCGCCATTATTAAACAAGAATGCACCATCAGCATCAGTTAAGCCCGTTAGGCCTGATGAAGTAGTGTAAGCAACTCCGTCAATAACACCATCAATTAAAGTACCTACATTAGTCGGTGCAAAAAACACTTTAATTGTTTTAGAAGTTGCATTTGTATCGCCATTACTTGACTCTGTTGTTATTGTGTCAACGGTAAGCGTTACTAATCCATTAAAATCTAAATCTGGAGTGATTTCTAATGAACTAATATCAGCATTATCAACTGACCAAGTTCCATCTCCATTATTTGTTCCGTGAGATAACGTAACCTCATCAGGTACATTTGAAATGATGACTGAAATAGTTTCACTTCCATCCACATCTATTAAGTCTGCTGTTAAATTAAGGGCAACCGCTCCACCATCTTCTGCTGCTAAAATATCCATGTCATCTGCACTTGCAGAAATAGTTATATTATCAATACCCCAAGATTCATCTAATACTCCGGCGTCAAGATTTGATTTAAAGCCCAAATTTATTGTTTTTGCACCAGCTACTATTGGCACTGTTATTGTAAATTCGTGGGATTGACCGAGCTCGCCTGTTGCATGTGTTCCAGTGCCAGAAACGATACCGTCCGTTCCATGAACTACTTGACCAACAATATTTCCAGCACCATCAACTAATACTGTGGTGCCAACATCATCATTATCATTAGTTCCACCTTTACCTTTATGAGTAAGTGTTATAGATGTATATTCTTCACCATTAATTACAACAGTAAAGCTCTCACCATCCCAGGTGTTTATTTCATGCATTGTGAATGTAATGCTAATTTCATCAAGTCCCTGTGGAACATCATAATCTTTAGAAATTGTGCCTGCTCCATTAGCGAACTCCCCAAGCATATATCCCGTGCCAAAGCTCCCACTATCACTTGTTGTTGAAGAACTCCAACCATTTGAACCAGCTTCAAAATTATCTGATGCAAAACCAAGACTTTTATCGACAGAAATACTAGTATCATCAGCGACCGCTTCAACATTAATTGAACTTGTTGCCGCTACGGTATCTGTTCCATCTGAAATATCATAATTAACGACTACATCACCATGGAAATGTTCAGAAGGGGTGAATGTCCAAGTGTTATCGCCATTGTCAACTAATGTGCCGCTATCGACTGTTAAATGTTCAACAGATAGAGTTTGACCTTCAACATCACTTCCATTCGCAATAAGTTCTGCTTCTGTAATAATGATACTTGTATCTTCTGAGGTATCACTTAATACAACACTTGAAGATATTGTTGGCGCGTCATTAATTGCATTAACCGTAATTGCAGAGGTTGATGTTGTTTCTGCGCCATCATCGTCTGTTATGGTCGTTGTGATCGTATCTGCTCCGTGATAATTCGCATTTGGAGTGTACGATATTGTTCCATTTTCATTCACAACAACTTCACCGTGCAATGCAGTTACAACTGTTGAAACGATTATTCCATCAACATCAGCCGTTGAGAAAGTAACAGTTGTTGTGCCATCTTCACCAACAGATTTAGTTGATTCAAGATTAATTACTGGCACATCGTTGACATCTGTAACTGTTATTGCAGAAGTTTGAATTGTAACCGCGCCATCGTCATCTGTTGATGTCACAGTAATTGTGTCTGTTCCATTGAAGTTCTCATTAGGCGTGTAAGATATCGTGCCATCATTGTTTACAACAACTACTCCATTTTCTGCCGAAGCAATGGTTGATACAATTTCACCATCAAGATCGATGTCGGTTGCCGAGAAAGTAATGGATGTTGCGGTGTCTTCGTCCGTAGTCTTTTCACTCTCAACAACTAATACAGGTGCATCGTTAATATCAACAAGTACATTGACAACAGCTGTATCTGTTCCGCCATTACCATCTGAAATACTATATTCAAACGAGGCATCACCCTGATATCCGTCTTCAGGCGTGAATCTAATTTCTGAACTTTCAACCGTTGTATTTAATGTTCCGTGATAAGTGCCATTGTTTCCATTTCCAGAAGTATCAACAAGTACATTATCGCCCTCTGTTTTAAGTTCAAGAACCGTTGTTCCATTACTGCTAATAATCACATCGCTGAGGCTACCATCGAAATAGTCTGACATATTGACATTATCCCAATCACCACCCAATGTTGCACGGTCATCTGATGAGAAATTAATGCTTAAATTAGTACTTGCATTATAAGTTGTTCCATCGACAACAATAACAGGTGGCTGACCATCTTCTGCAGAAACTGAAAGTGTGTGTGGCTGACCATCATTAAATCCACCCCCAACTGTTACTTCATTTCCATTATTATCAACGATATAAACTTTACCTTCAGCTGTAATTGTTGCTCTAAATATATTCGCGCTACCCGCTGAATCCGTAATTGCCAATAGTGCGTTGTTGTAAACCTCTCCAGCATCATATGTTGTTGAGAAAGTTGTTTCAAATAAAATTTGATTTGAGTTTGTAGCAACAATTTCATCCATCATGCTATCAACATCAATATAGTTAGTAGAGCCATCCATATCGATTGTTTGATTAGTTACAAATTCAACTGTTCCGTGAGTGTCCTCTGTCGCTTCAACACCTGTTATTGTTAATGTATCGCCCTCAACATCAGTATCATTTGAAAGTAATGTTTCGCTATCAATAATAAGTGTTTTAACTGCGTCTGCGTCTTGAGCAAACGTGCCATCATCAATTGCAATTGGATTGTCATTCATTGGGTTTACAGTAATTGAAGATGTTCTTGTTACTGCCAAACCATCATCATCCGTTGCTGTAATTGTAACGGTATCTGTTCCGTTATAATTTTCATCTGGTGTATAAGTCGCCGCTCCATCCGTATTTAACACAACCGTTCCGTGTAGTGCTGTTGCCGTTGTTTCCACTGTTCCATCAACATCACCCATTAATACAGAGATGTCAATTGAGTTATCTTCGTCAACTATTTTCGAGGCTTCCACTGTTAATGTTGGCGCATCATTAATGTCATTCACCGTGATTGCAGAAGTCGTAATCACAACAGTTCCATCATTATCGGTTGATGTGATTCTTACAGTATCTGATCCAAAATAATTTTCATTTGGCTCATAGGTTATTGTTCCATCATTATTAATGGTTACAGTTCCGTTATCAGCAGTTGCCACATTTATTACCGTTCCATCAACATCACTTGCCGTAAAGTTAATATTTACAGCGCCATCTTCATCAACAGTTTTGGTTGATTCAAGATTGATCGTTGGTGCATCATTTATATCATTCACTATGATTGATGAGGTTTGGATTACCGTTGCACCATCGTCATCTGTTGTCGTTACTGTGATTGTGTCAGTGCCATTGTAATTTTCATTTGGCGTATAAGAGATAGTTCCGTCATTATTTACAACAACCGTTCCGTTTGGAGCAGTCGCAACTGTTGAAACAATCGTTCCATCTATATCTGAATTTTCAAATGTGATTGTTGTTGTACCATCTTCATCAATTGTCTTCGTAGGTTGAAGCGTTAATACAGGCGCATCATTAATATCATTCACTGTAATTGCAGAAGTTGCAATCGTGACTGCACCATCATCATCTGTTGAAGTCACAGTAATGGTATCTGTGCCGTTGTAATTATTATTCGGTGTGTAAGAAATTGTTCCGTCAGTATTAACAACTACTTCACCGTTAAGTGCTGTTGCTGTTGTTGATACGATTGTTCCATCTATATCCGCTGGGGCGTAAGTTATTGTAGTCGCGCCATCTTCATCAACAGATTTAGTTGATTCTAAATCTAATGTTGGAGCGTCATTAATATCATTTACTGTGATCGTAGATGTTTTAATATCTGTCACGCCATCTTCATCTGTCGCTGTAACTGTTATTGTGTCCGTTCCATTATAGTTTTCGTTTGGCGTGTAAGTGATTGTTCCGTCAGTATTTACAACAACAATTCCATTTTCCGCAGTCGCCGTTGTGGTGACTAAGTTATCAATATCGGTTGCTTCAAATGTAATACTTGTAGTGCCATCTTCATTAACTGTTTTTGTTGATTCAACAGTCAGTTCAGGCGCATCATTAATTTCATTAACACGCAGGTTAAATCGAGTGGTTGCTATTGCACCATCATCATCAATCACTACCAGCTGAACTGTATCTGCACCTGAAAACTCTGGGTTGGGTGTATAGGTAATATTACCTTCAGCATCCATCGCAAGTGTTCCGAATTCTGCCGAACTACCTGTCAATGTGATTGTGCCGTCTATATCTGCCGCCGTTGCGATTATAGTTGCGGCATCTTCATCCATTTCAACAACATTTCGAACACCTTCTTCAATAATACCTGGGCTGCCGACCACTGTGAAAGGCATATCTGTTCCAGCCAAGTTTTCAAAAGGTTCATCACCTTCAAAATCAAGATGGAATACAAGGCTATCAGATTGTGTTACTTCACCGTTGTAAACCGCGCTGACTTCTTCAGGCGTTAATGCTGAATTGTAAATCTGGACATTATCAATTGAACCTGCAAAGTTATTATCAACACCACCAACATTGAAATTATCATTAACATAAACAACATCAGGGGCATTATTTGAAACATAAACTGGCTCGCTATCACCGTTTATATGGATTCTGTATTGATTGCCATCTTTCACCCAAGTAATTTGAACTGCCGTTCCATTTTCAAAAACATCAGGGATTGTTGCAACGTGTGAAACATTTGTAACCGAATCGTAAGAGTCAATGGTTAATGCATTATTTGCAGGGTTTACCCACATTGAAGGTGAGCGGAATGACTCTCCTTGTGCCCCAATAAACCCTTGCCATTCTCCATTATTTATATCATTTGGATTAATAGAAAGACTCATTGTAAAGTTATTTGCATCAATCACAGGGTCGTCAAAGGTAAGTTTGTCAGAAACGCCATCAAACAATAATGAATGGTTTGGGCTCTCAACCGTGTCAACTGTATTTATGGTTGGCGCATCGTTGATATCATTAACCGTTAAATCAATTGAACTTGAAACCGTCGCACTGCCATCTGTAACATCAAATGTTAAGTCTAATTCTCCAAAAAAGTTTTTCGAAGGTGTTACAGAGAACGTGCCATCACCATTATCAACAACTGTTGCATTGCCACCATTCACTTGCACATTTCCCGCAACTAATGAATCACCATCAACATCAGAAACATTAGCAATCAAATCTGCTTGCGTAAGTATTAACGTATTATCCTCATCAACTGTTGCAGTAAGTGACGATGAAATGACAGGGGAATCATTAACTGCATTAACAGTTATTGTAGAAGTTTCTGTCGTTGTCGCGCCATCATTATCAGTACTAATTACGGTGATCGTGTCTGCGCCATGGTAATTTTCATTTGGCGTATAAGAGATCGTTCCATCGGCATTTACAACGACTACTCCGTTAAGCGCAGTTGCGGTTGTGGATACGATTGTTCCATCAACATCTGCAGGGGCGTAAGTGATTGTAGTCGTGCCATCTTCATCAACCATTTTCGTGCTTTCAACAGTTAGCACTGGAGCATCATTAACATCATTTACTGTGATTACAGATGTTTGAATAATTACTGCTCCATCATCATCTATTGCAGTTACTGTTATAGTATCTGTTCCATGGTAATTTGTATCTGGTTCGTAAGAGATAGTTCCACCGTTGTTTACTACAACTGTTCCGTGTTCAACTGTTGCAGTTGTTGTTACTGTCCCATCGATATCTGCTGATGCAAATGTAATTGTCGTTGAACCATCTTCATCAACTGTTTTAGTGGATTCAAGATTAATAATGGGTGCATCATTAATGTCATTCACTGTAATTGAAGATGTTTGGATTGCTGTTAAACCATCAGGGTCTGTGGTTGTTACAGTAATTGTATCTGTACCATTATAATTAGCATTTGGCGAGTAAGAGATAGTACCGTCATTATTAACAGTTACTATCCCATGATCAGCAACTGCTGTTGTCGTTACAATATCTCCATCTATATCACTTGCCACAAAGGTGATTGTTGTATTTCCATCTTCATCTACTGTTTTAGTTGATTGAACGATAAGATCTGGAGCATCATTTATGTTAGAGATAACAAATTCAGTTGATGCCGTTGATATAGCTGTTGTTCCATTCGCATCTGTTGATGTTGCAGTTACATTTACATCAAATGTCCCAAAGAAATCTTCATTTGGCGTAATTGTTAAATTGTTAAAATCCCAACCTAAAATATCAACTTCCCCACCATCTTCAGTAACTGTTACAGAGTTCACTCCATCACTTACCACTGTTCCTGCAAGCACACCGTCCATAACAACAGAGGTGATGTTTTCTGAGCCATCTGTATCTACTAAGTCTGTGCTTAATCGAACCGCTAATACTGAGCCTTCAAGTAATTCTGAAACTACTTCTTGGACAGTAATAACGTCAAGAACTGCGCCTATCCCATCACTACCAGGTGCATTAAGTTCTAATCTTGGGTTATCTGTTGTTGCTGTAAAGGTATAAGTGTAGCTTTTCCATGACACCTCATTGGGTACAATAGTGTCAACTACAACCCCCTCCCACATAACATCAACCGCCTGCCCTTGACCTGTTGCCGTACCTGTTCGAGCACTTAAGTCAAATGTTAATTTAACTGTATCACCTGCTTGAACATCTACATTTTGATAAATATTTGATTCATCACCAACTTTTCTTTCAAGCTCAAGAACTGTTCCACGATTATCGCCTGCGCCATAAATAGTATCAGGATTAGCTTCCATCATTCCGCCATCATTATCGGTTAGCCAACCACTTAATTGTGCATTAACGCCGGAGCCTGTAATGTTATTATCACCAAGAGATGTAATGGTTTCGCCCGCTTCCCCCATTGTCGAAGCAAGAGAAATATTAACTGCATCAGCAACCGCATCAACATGAATAGAGCTTGTTGCCTCAGTTATATCTATTCCATCTGAAATATTATAATTAATAGCTACGTCACCATTGAAATTCTCAGAAGGTGTAAGTGTCCAGGTATTATCTCCATTATCAACCAATGTTCCGCTATCAGCTGTTAAGCTTTCAACCGATAGGTTTGCACCCTCAGCATCAGTTGCGTTTGCTAAAAGCTCTGCTTTAGTAATGATAATACTTGTGTCTTCTGCTGTATTGCTTAAAGAAACATCTGAAGAGATAATTGGCGCATCATTAGTGCCCGTAATGATAACTGTTACCTCTTCATCTGCCGACTCAGCATTGGTCGCTCCAGAGTTGTCTGTGGCTATAACATTATACTTCAGGACGATGGTTTGATCTTTACCCAAAAAGTCAAGGTTAACGTTTGTGTTGTAACTCCAACCTTCATTCGAAACAACAAAACCGTTCAAAAGGTTGGTGCTAATACTACTAGTAAGATCTCCTCCATTCCACGTAATACTAGTATCAGATTTACTAATCGTAACAGTATCTCCGCTATCTAACTCTGTGAAGCTAAGTGCGCCGGTAGTACTGAGGATGTTGGCACCATCACCCTCAACTAGGGCTCCAGTGGTAGTAATCGAATCAATTACCGGCTGGTCGTTAGTGCCTGTAATCGTAACTGTTACTTCCTCTTCAGCCGACGCAGCATTTCCCGCTCCAGAGTCGTCAGTAGCGGTAACATTATATTTCAAGACGATGGTTTGATCTTTACCCAAAAAGTCAAGATTAGCGCTTGTACTGTAACTCCAACCTGAATTAGAAATAACGAAGCCGCTCATAAGGATGGCGCTAAGACTGCTAGTAAGATCTCCACCATTCCACGTGATACTGGTATCAGATTTACTTACCGTTACAATATCTCCGCTATCCAACTCCGTGAAGCTAAGTGTACCGTCAACACTGAGGCTGGCAGTACTATCACCCTCTGTTAGAGCTCCCGTGCTAGTAATCGAATCAATTACCGGCTGGTCATTAGTGCCTGTAATGGTAACTATTACCTCCTTTGCAGCCGATGCAGCATTGGCCGCTCCAGAGTCGTCAGTAGCGATAACATTATATTTTAAGACGATGGTTTGATCTTTACCCAAAAAGTCAAGATTAGCGCTTGTACTGTAACTCCAACCTCCATTAGAAGTAACGAAGCCGCTCATAAGGCTGGCGCTAAGGCTGCTAGTAAGATCTCCACCACTCCACGTAATACTGGTATCAGATTTACTTACCGTTACAACATCTCCGCTATCCAACTCAGTGAAGCTAAGTGTACCGTCAACACTGAGACTGGCAGTACTATCACCTTCTGTTAGAGCTCCAGTGGTAGTAATCGAATCAATTACCGGCTGGTCGTTAGTGCCAGTAATCGTAACTATTACCTCCTTTTCAGCCGATGCAGCATTGGCCGCTCCAGAGTCGTCAGTAGCGATAACATTATATTTCAAGACGATGGTTTGATCTTTACCCAAAAAGTCAAGATTAGCGCTTGTACTGTAACTCCAACCTCCATTAGAAATAACGAAGCCGCTCATAAGGCTGGTGCTAAGACTGCTAGTAAGGTCTCCACCATTCCACGTGATACTGGTATCAGATTTACTTACCGTTACAATATCTCCGCTATCCAACTCCGTGAAGGAAAGTGTACCGTCAACACTGAGACTGGCAGTACTATCACTTTCTGTCAGAGCTCCAGTGCTAGTAATCGAATCAATTACCGGCTGGTCATTAGTGCCTGTAATGGTAACTATTACCTCCTTTGCAGCTGATACAGCATTGGCCGCTCCAGAGTCGTCAGTAGCGATAACATTATATTTCAAGACGATGGTTTGATCTTTACCCAAAAAGTCAAGATTAGCGCTTGTACTGTAACTCCAACCTGAATTAGAAGTAACGAAGCCGCTCATAAGGCTGGCGCTAAGACTGCTAGTAAGATCTCCACCACTCCACGTGATACTGGTATCAGATTTACTTACCGTTACAACATCTCCGCTATCCAACTCCGTGAAGCTAAGTGTACCATCAACACTGAGACTGGCAGTACTATCACCTTCTGTTAGAGCTCCAGTGCTAGTAGTTGAATCAATTACCGGCTGGTCATTAGTACCAGTAATGGTAACTATTACCTCCTTTGCAGCTGATGCAGCATTGGCCGCTCCAGAGTCGTCAGTAGCGATAACATTATATTTCAAGACGATGGTTTGATCTTTACCCAAAAAGTCAAGATTAGCGCTTGTACTGTAACTCCAACCTGAATTAGAAATAACGAATCCGCTCATAAGGCTGGTGCTAAGACTGTTAGTAAGATCTCCACCATCCCACGTGATACTGGTATCAGATTTACTTACCGTTACAATATCTCCGCTATCTAACTCTGTGAAGCTAAGTGCGCCGGTAGTACTGAGGATGTTGGCACCATCACCCTCAACTAGGGCTCCAGTGCTAGTAATTGAATCAATTACCGGCTGGTCATTAGTACCAGTAATGGTAACTATTACCTCCTTTGCAGCTGATACAGCATTGGCCGATCCAGAGTTGTCAGTAGCGATAACATTATATTTCAAGACGATGGTTTGATCTTTACCCAAAAAGTCAAGATTAGCGCTTGTATTGTAACTCCAACCTCCATTAGAAATAACGAAACCGCTCATAAGGCTGGCGCTAAGACTGCTAGTAAGATCTCCACCATTCCACGTGATACTGGTATCAGATTTACTTACCGTTACAATATCTCCGCTATCCAACTCCGTGAAGCTAAGTGCACCGTCAACACTGAGACTGGCAGTACTATCACCTTCTGTTAGAGCTCCAGTGCTAGTAATTGAATCAATTACCGGCTGGTCATTAGTACCAGTAATGGTAACTATTACCTCCTTTGCAGCCGATGAAGCATTGGCAGATCCAGAGTCGTCAGTAGCGATAACATTATATTTCAAGACGATGGTTTGATCTTTACCCAAAAAATCAAGATTAGCGCTTGTATTGTAACTCCAACCTGAATTAGAAATAACGAAGCCGCTCATAAGGCTGGTGCTAAGACTGCTAGTAAGATCTCCACCACTCCACGTGATACTGGTATCAGATTTACTTACCGTTACAATATCTCCGCTATCCAACTCCGTGAAGCTAAGTGTACCGTCAACACTGAGACTGGCAGTACTATCACCTTCTGTCATAGCTCCAGTGCTAGTAATTGAATCAATTACCGGCTGGTCATTAGTACCAGTAATGGTAACTATTACCTCCTTTGCAGCCGATGCAGCATTGGCCGCTCCAGAGTCGTCAGTAGCGATAACATTATATTTCAAGACGATGGTTTGATCTTTACCCAAAAAATCAAGATTAGCGCTTGTACTGTAACTCCAACCTGAATTAGAAATAACGAATCCGCTCATAAGGCTGGTGCTAAGACTGTTAGTAAGGTCTCCACCATTCCACGTGATACTGGTATCAGATTTACTTACCGTTACAATATCTCCGCTATCCAACTCCGTGAAGAAAAGTGTACCGTCAACACTGAGACTGGCAGTACTATCACCTTCTATCAGAGCTCCAGTGCTAGTAATCGAATCAATTACCGGCTGGTCATTAGTGCCGGTAATGGTAACTATTACCTCCTTTGCAGCCGATGCAGCATTGGCCGCTCCAGAGTTGTCAGTAGCGATAACATTATATTTCAAGACGATGGTTTGGTCTTTACCCAAAAAGTCAAGATTAGCGCTTGTACTGTAACTCCAGCCTGAATTAGAAATAACGAATCCGCTCATAAGGCTGGCGCTAAGACTGCTAGTAAGGCCTCCACCACTCCACGTGATACTGGTATCAGATTTACTTACCGTTACAACATCTCCGCTATCCAACTCCGTGAAGCTAAGTGTACCGTCAACACTGAGACTAGCAGTACTATCACCTTCTGTTAGAGCTCCAGTGCTAGTAATCGAATCAATTACCGGCTGGTCATTAGTACCAGTAATGGTAACTATTACCTCCTTTGCAGCTGATGCAGCATTGGCCGCTCCAGAGTCGTCAGTAGCGATAACATTATATTTCAAGACGATGGTTTGATCTTTACCCAAAAAGTCAAGATTAGCGCTTGTACTGTAACTCCAACCTGAATTAGAAATAACGAAGCCGCTCATAAGGCTGGTGCTAAGACTGCTAGTAAGATCTCCACCATCCCACGTGATACTGGCATCAGATTTACTTACCGTTACAATATCTCCGCTATCCAACTCCGTGAAGGAAAGTGTACCGTCAACACTGAGACTGGCAGTACTATCACCTTCTGTCAGAGCTCCAGTGCTAGTAATCGAATCAATTACCGGCTGGTCATTAGTACCAGTAATGGTAACTATTACCTCCTTTGCAGCTGATGCAGCATTGGCCGCTCCAGAGTCGTCAGTAGCGATAACATTATATTTCAAGACGATGGTTTGATCTTTACCCAAAAAGTCAAGATTAGCGCTTGTATTGTAACTCCAACCTCCATTAGAAATAACGAAGCCGCCCATAAGGCTGGTGCTAAGATTGCTAGTAAGGTCTCCACCATTCCACGTGATACTGGTATCAGATTTACTTACCGTTACAATATCTCCGCTATCCAACTCCGTGAAGCTAAGTGTACCAGTAGTGCTGAGACCGGTAGTGCTATTACTCTCTTCAAGAGTGCCGGATGCGTTAATCAAGTCAATTACTGGCTGATCGTTAGTTCCCGTGATAGTAATCGATAAAAAACTATTAGATGTTAACCCCCCGCTATCAGACATCTGATAACGAATTAATAAATCCATCACTTCGCCATCACCGAGATAATCAAAATCAGAGCCAAGAGCAAATAACACCTGATTATTACTAATACTTACCTCTCCCATTCCAACAAGAATATCGCCATTAGTATCAACAATATCAGTAGATAACAGAATAGAAGAAGAAGGGTTGTAATTGACATCAACATCAGTATCATTAGCCAAAACATTTATTGTTAATGAACCATTTTCATCACTCGTGGCGACATCAGGGTTAGCAACAGGAGCTTCATTAGCATTTTCAATATCTATAGTTATTGTTTTAAACGTAGTTAAAGGAGGGATACCATTATCTGTTACTTTAATGCTTAAGTCGTAACTGTCTATATTTTCGTAATCTATTTCCCCCACCACAGTGATATCACCAGTTGCAGGGTTAATAGCAAAACGGCCATCGCTATTACCTCCGACTATCGCATAAACGTGTGACTGAGCTTCGTCTAGATCTATTACCTTAACAGCACCTATACTGAATGAACCATCACTTGGTACGTTCTCGTTTAGAGTGAAGCTTTGACTTTGAATAATTGGAGGGTTGTTAACTGGTATAGCAGGGATATCATCTCTTACATGTTCTTTAGTAAACTGACGTTCATCAGCACCAATTCTACTTATTTCATGAAAATATTCATCCACTTTGTTATCTGATCTCTCAATCTGGCCTTGGCTTATCAGTCTACCTCCTTCAGCTAACACTTTATCCTTATTAGACGAGTCATTATTTGATGAACCATCAACTAACTCATCAATACTACTATCACTCTCTTCTAGCGCAATGACGCTCGCATCATCTAGATCAGACATTTCCATTAAGAGTTCTTGCTGTAGACCAACAAGGATAGATTTATTGTTAATAAGAATTATTTTTATCGGCAAATCATTGCTATTTAAAACAGTCTCACCAACAAACACTGGTTCTCCTGCATTAACCATTCTAATCGAGCCATCAACACTGATAACCTTAACAGGTTCAGAGTCTTCTGAGATATGACCAATTACAACATAATTACCATTTGGATTCATGGAGCCTCTTCCCAATAATAACAATAATAATTTTTATTTAGCTACCCTTAACAGCATGATGATTATTAGCTGCTCTCACCTTCAGTAGCAATGTGTATATATGTTTTTTTCACAATAGCCTATTAAAGAGTATCGACAAAATAGTTATTTTATTATAGCTTTAGTATTAAATAATGAATCTCTGTAAATAAAAATTGAACTTTGTTTCTCACCAGGTGTTCTCAAACACGAAAATTATGATTGTAATCAGGGAGTTGCAGATCCAGAACAGATTGTGCTGTCATTACTGCGTAGCCGACCCACTAACCTATATCCTGTGGCCGAATAGTTTCAAGCGAAGGCAGGCATCGAGTCCAAATATAGCCGTATAAAGCAACAATGTGGAGCAACATCTAGGCAGAAAGATTGCCATTGCTCAGCGCCACAGGAACGCAGCCTCAATCAAACAGTAACGAGCATAAAAATAGAAAGTATCTGGAGGACAACTCTATATTGCAGACCGTAAAACACTGGAGGGACTTTTAATCGACGTAGCCATTGAACAGCCAAACAGTATTATAGATAACTACGGTAAGCGCTGGAGTAATGAAACTTTGTTTGGCAGCCTAAAAGGTGTGGGCTTTGATTTAGTCTCCACATATATGGCGACACTTTAATCGGGTGGACAAACTGATGATACTACTAACGGTTGCTGTTGTGTGATGCCTGCTAGCGGGCGCTAGTGTTATGGGTGCAAATTAATTACCACTGAACAAAAATTACCGCCCATCCTATTGGGCTATCACAGTATGAGTTGAGCACTCAAAAACAACTGTGGAAAAAACTATCAAACCCATTTTTTAGATCTGCTAAACACCTTGTCTCGTACATAGAATTTGATGAGTAACTGGTTGGGGTGAGTGAATACAGTCAATAAACACACACCTTCAATGGGGATAGTAAATCATCAACCATACACTCCTATAATTTGAGACAATAAAAATATTGAATCTAGCTCAATAATAACTACTTATTCATAATTATTTATAGATAGTCACTTGGCTTGCCGAGAGCCCTCTGTAGCCTGCTCTCAATTGATTATCAACTACTCTCCAGCTATCTTAGTTATTGTGGGAATCTAAGAATCTATTTGTAAATTTCCGTCATCTAGCAATTTATTAATAATTTCAGCGTCTGTATTACCATAAACTGAAAGATCAACATTATCTAACGTAACCTGCCTAGTTACATCACCACCTGCAACATCTCTAACATTAACGACAGTATTATTGGCACTTACAGAAAAATCTAGCAACTGATCAAGACTGTTGTCTTCATTAATAATAAGATCATCCAGCAAGAGCACATCTCCTTCATCAATGTTAAAATCAGATACAGAAAAGTTAGCGATACTCCCGGAAGATACACTTGTATTAAAATCAAAGGTATCTGCGCCATCACCACCAAATATCGAAACATCATTATGATTAATGCTAAATAAATCGGAGCCGACACTACCGTTTAATACTTCTGAATCTTCTGTTGTGTTATAATTGTAACCAACAACAAAGCCATTAATCATTCCAGTTAAATGTCCAATGCTATCCGGCAAAGCATCATTATATCCCAACCTAATATCCTCATCACCTACCATCACGTTACCATCAAACATAATAAATATTTTCGAATTATCCGCTATAGCACTTGTTACTGTACGGCTCTCGCCGTCTACCTCAACAGTGAACTCATTTGGATTAAGAGGAGTACTGATAATCTCTCTAGAGTAATTCAATGTAATCAAATTTCCTGCAAACTCTTTTCCAAAAACTTCAATCTCACGGAAGTTTTGATCATCTCCACTAAAGGTAAGTTTAACTTGGTCAAACACAATATTGTCTGCTGGAGTAAATTCAACAATATCATCAGCATTATTTTCTGCGCCAGAGATAGTGTGACTTACAACTACTTCACCGTCTTTTAAAAACTCTATAATTGAGCCATTAATTCTACTATTTACAACGTCCTCATCACGATTATACAGTTTAAAAACACCTTGACTATAATTCAGATCTTTAAAATCAATGAGAAAATATTTACCGTCAGCATTTGTTGGATGGACTTGATAATTATCAAATGAAGTTGTATTGATATTAGCGTCAAAAGCTCTACTTATATCCAGCTGATTGTTACTACTATCAACAGTATAAGTCATACCAGGAGCAGAATAAGTTGCCAAATTATTACTTGCTAAGGCAATATTTACCAATTCTCCAGATACACCCTCATACACAGCGGACTCCAACGCAGTGGTTCCAACAAAATGATTAGTAATACCCCCCGCCAAGTTACCAATATCATCCTGTACAGTAGATCCATTATGACCCACCCTAAGATCCTCACCTCCTTTTATAACTGAACCATCAAACTTAACAATTACTTTAGAGTTTTCCACTTCAACGCTTGTTACTGTGCGACTATAGCCATCTACTTCAATAGTGAACTCACTTATATCAAGCGGAATATTAGCTAGCTCTTTAGAGTAATTAAGTATCACCTTGTTTTCGTGATACTCTTTTCCAAAAACTTCAATCTCACGGAAGTTTTGATCATCTCCACTAAAGGTAAGTTTAATTTGGTCAAACACAATATTGTCTGCTGGAGTAAATTCAACAATATCATCAGCATTATTTTCTGCGCCAGAGATAGTGTGACTTACAACTACTTCACCGTCTTTTAAAAACTCTATAATTGAGCCATTAATTCTACTATTTACAACGTCCTCATCACGATTATACAGTTTAAAAACACCTTGACTATAATTCAGACCTTTAAAATCAATGAGAAAATATTTACCGTCAGAATTTGTTGGATGGACTTGATAATTATCAAATGAAGTTGTATTGATATTAGCGTCAAAAGCTCTACTTATATCCAGCTGATTGTTACTACTATCAACATAATAAGTCATGCCAGGAGCAGAATAAGTTGCCAAATTATTACTTGCTAAGGCAATATTTACAAATTCTCCAGATACACCCTCATATACAGCGGACTCCAACGCAGGGGCTCTTCCAACAAAATGATTAGTAATATTCCCCGCCAAGTTACCAATATCATCCTGTACAGTAGATCCATTATAACCCAGCCTAACATCCTCACCTCCTTCTATAACTGAACCATCAAACTTAACAATTACTTTAGAGTTTTCCACTTCAACGCTTGTTACTGTACGACTATAGCCATCTACTTTAATAGTGAACTCGCTTATATCAAGCGGAATATTAGCTAGCTCTTTAGAGTAATTAAGTATCACCTTGTTTTCGTGATACTCTTTGCCAAAAACCTCAATCTCACGGAAGTTTTGATTATCTCCACTAAAGGTAAGTTTAACTTGGTCAAACACAATATTGTTTGCTGGAGTATATTCATAAATATCATCATTATCATTTTCTGCGCCAGCGATAGTGTGACTTACAACCACTTCACCGTCTTTTAAAAACTCCATGACTGAGCCATTAATTCTGTCTTCTAGCCCACCATTTACACGATTATGTATTCTAAAAACACCCTGACTATAATCCACATTCTTAAAATCTATAAGAAAATATTTACCATCAGCACTTATTGGATGGACTTGATAATCATCAACTAAAGTTGTATTTATATTAGCGTCAAAAGCTCTACTTATATCCAGCTTACTACCATCAACATGATAAGTCATACCAGGAGCAGAGTAAGTTGCTAAATCATTACTTGCTAAGGCAATATTTATCAACGGCCCTTGTATATCAACCAAATGTGACTCCAATACAGGTGAAGCTTCGTCATTTGTCAATAAATCAACAGCATCAGGCGCTATTGTATCAACAGCAAAAGTATTTTTACTTACGAAATGCACACCCTCAGCTTTAGCACCTGAAGAAAGAAAGGCTCCGTCTATAAATAGTTCACTTGTAGCGCTTACGCCTGTTTTAGTGAAGAATAATGTGACAGCACCCGTAGATCTACTAGTGTGATAATAGTTAATATTCGTTCCATCACGCTCCACTTTGTACGTATCACCACTTACATTAATCAAGTCTGGGTATTCCGCAACAAAGTTGTCATATTTCCCATCCCAGCTACCTGATTGGTATACGTGAATACCGGTACCATTCACGTACAGAGCATAATCAATAGTATTATAACTATCGCTTGAATCATCTACAGAAAAACCCAACATAAATGCCGTTGTTGTATCCGTTGATTTAAAGCTTAGATAACCATCACCAACGAATCCTTCATCTGAAAACACACCAGCATTACCCCAAACACTGGTTGCCGTCTTTTCAAAAGTCTTGCCTTCTACACCATCTGAGACACTTATACCAGCGTAGTCGCTATATGTCATATCCCTAATACTAAATAAATCCGGTGTTTCATTATTAAATACCACTGCATTTCCGTTAGCGCTACTACTGACATTAGTCAAACTTACATCCTTGTTTGGGTTGTCTATTTTAAAGCTCCTCTTCTCTAATTACATCCCCATCTGCCACCGTGTAGGTAAACACTAGCTTATTATTACCTGCTGCGGTTGAAGCACTTGCATCCAGGGCAAATGCTTTCCCTGCAATCATCACCGTTCCGTCAGCAGCACCACCTAGGGTTAATGCCTGCCCCACAGTTAAAGTAAGAGTAATGATATCTCCTTCGATAAATGCTTTTTGCCCGTCAGGAATATTACTAACAACCACATCAATAATGCCAGGGCCAACCATAATAGTTGCTATTGCTGAGACGCTTTCATTACCTCCCCCATCAAGGTAACTAATCTCTACTGTTCTCTCGCCTTCATTAGCATCTGAATGTGTATTTTTCAGTTCAATTGATTCAACAATGGTTTCAATATCACTTCCAGAAATAACCGTTCCATCGGTTTTTGTAATGATCAAAGTTTTGGTACCAGCATCATAACTGTAACTCAAACCCGCCACCGCAAAGGAGTTATCAACACTAGTTGTAGCAATTGTAGCGTTTAAAGAAATATCCGCACCCAATACAACTTTATCATTACTAGTATCTAAACTATCTCCTGCGAACACTATTTTAATTTGAGTTATGTCATTTGATTCCGGTATAGCAATATCTGAATTAAATTTCACACCTTCTGCCAGCAAAGCCCTGTCTCCACCATTTAAACTCGTAGCTTGGACACCGTCAGATACAGATAAATCAACAGCATCAGGCGCCACTGCATCAACAGCAAAAGTATTTTTACTTACGAAATGCACACCCTCAGCTTTAGCACCTGAAGAAAGAAAGGCTCCGTCTATAAATAGTTCACTTGTAGCGCTTACGCCTGTTTTAGTGAAGAATAATGTGACAGCACCCGTAGATCTACTAGTGTGATAATAGTTAATATTCGTTCCATCACGCTCCACTTTGTACGTATCACCACTTACATTAATCAAGTCTGGGTATTCCGCAACAAAGTTGTCATATTTCCCATCCCAGCTACCTGATTGGTATACGTGAATACCGGTACCATTCACGTACAGAGCATAATCAATAGTATTATAACTATCGCTTGAATCATCTACAGAAAAACCCAACATAAATGCCGTTGTTGTATTCGTTGATTTAAAGCTTAGATAACCATCACCAACGAATCCTTCATCTGAAAACACACCAGCATTACCCCAAACACTGGTTGCTGTCTTTTCAAAAGTCTTGCCTCCTACACCATCTGAAACATTTATACCAGCGTAGTCGCTATATGTCATATCCCTAATACTTAATAAGTCCGGTGTTTCATTATTAAATACCACTGCATTTCCGTTAGCGCTACTACTGACATTAGTCAAACTTACATCCTTGTTTGGGTTGTCTATTTTAAAGCTCTCTTCTCTAATTACATCCCCATCTGCCACCGTGTAGGTAAACACTAGCTTATTATTACCTGCTGCGGTTGAAGCACTTGCATCCAAGGCAAATGCTTTTCCTGCAATCATCACCGTTCCGTCAGCAGCACCACCTAGGGTTAATGCCTGCCCCACAGTTAAAGTAAGAGTAATGATATCTCCTTCAATAAATGCTTTTTGCCCGTCAGGAATATTACTAACAACCACATCAATAATGCCAGGGCCAACCATAATAGTTGCTATTGCTGAGACGCTTTCATTACCTGCCCCATCAAGGTAACTAATCTCTACTGTTCTCTCGCCTTCATTAGCATCTGAATGTGTATTTTTCAGTTCAATTGATTCAACAGTGGTTTCAATATCACTTCCAGAAATAACCGTTCCATCGGTTTTTGTAATGATCAAAGTTTTGGTACCAGCATCATAACTGTAACTCAAACCCGCCACCGCAAAGGAGTTATCAACACTAGTTGTAGCAATCGTAGCGTTTAAAGAAATACCCACACCCAATACAACTTTATCATTACTAGTATCTAAACTATCTCCTGCGAACACTATTTTAATTTGAGTTATGTCATTTGATTCCGGCATAGCAATATCTGAATTAAATTTCACACCTTCTGCCAGCAAAGCCCTGTCTCCACCATTTAAGCTCGTAGCTTGAACACCGTCAGATGCAGATAAATCAACAGCTTCAGGTACTATTGTATCAACAGCAACCTTAGATGCCACTACTAAATTTACATCAACTACTTTAGAACCATTTGCATGAAAGGCCGAGTCCGCAAATAATCTGGTTGTAATATCCACGTTACTTGTAGTGTGTATTAGGGTTACAGCACCTGTAGCACTACTAATGTGATAATAATTAATATCCGTTCCATGACGCTCAACTATGAACTCATCACCAGCTTCAGCAACGATTGAGCTAGCAGCATCATGGGAACCATCAGTGTATATTTGTATACCCGTATGGCTTATATATAGAGCATACTCGATGGTATCATAGTCATGGTTTGGATTATCACTAGAAAAACCTGACATAAATCTAGAGGTAACATCAGCCAGCTTAAAACTAAGCCTGGCATCACCAATAAATCCTTCATCTGCAAACACACCAGAATTACCCCAACCATCTGACCCTGTGCTTTCAAGAGTCTTACCGTTTGTACCATCTGTAACCGTTACAGCAAGGTTGCTGCCAAATACCATCTCTTTGGAAACGAATGCGGCAGAATCAGATTCCGCTACTAAATTAACATCTACTACTTTAGAGCCATTTGAATGAAAGGCCGAGTCCATAAATAATCTGGTTGTAATATCCACGTTACTTGTAGTGTGTATTAGGGTTACAGCACCTGTAGCACTACTAATGTGATAATAATTAATATCCGTTCCATGACGCTCAACTATAAACTCATCACCAGCTTCAGCAACGACTGAGCTCTGAGCATCATTGGAATTATCAGTGTATATTTGTATACTCGTATTGCTTATATATATAGCATACTCCATGGTAGTATAGCTATGGTTTGGATTATCACTAGAAAAGCCCAACATAAATCTAGAGGTAACATCAGCCAGCTTAAAACTAAGCCTGCCATCACCAATAAACCCTTCATCTGAAAACACACCAGAATTACCCCAAGCATCTGACCCTGTGCTTTCAAGAGTCTTACCGTTTGTACCATCTGTAACCGTTACAGCAAGGTTGCTGCCAAATACCATTTCTCTGTGAAGAAATAATTTCGGTGTTTCATTATTAGATACCACTGCATTTCCGTTTGCGCTACTAATATCGATCAAACTTACATCCGTACTTGGGTTGTCTATTTTAAAGTTTTCTTCACTAATTATATCCCCATCTGCCACCGTGTAGGTAAACACTAGTTTATTATTACCTGCTGCGGCTGAAGCACTTGAATCCAAGGCAAATGTTTTTCCTCCAATCATCACCGTTCCTTCAGCACCACCACCCAGGGTTAATACCTTATCCACAGTTAAAGTAAGAGTAATGACATCTCCTTCAATGAATGCTTTTCGCCCGTCAGGGATATTACTAACAACCATATTAATAATGCTTGGGCCAACCATAATAGTTGCTATTGCTGAGACGCTCTCATTGCCTCCCCCATCAAGGTAACTAATCTCTACTGTTCTCTCTCCTTCATTAGCATCTGAATGTGTATTTTTTAGTTCAATTGATTCAACAATGGTTTCAATATCACTTCCATAAATGACCTTTCCATCGGTTTTTGTAATTATTAAAGTTTTGGTGCCCTCATCATAACTGTAACTCAAACCCGCCACCGCAAAAGAGTTATCAACACTAGTTGTAGCAATTGTAGCGTTTAAAGAAATATCCGCACCCAATACAACTTTATCATTACTAGTATCTAAACTATCTCCTGCGAACACTATTTTAATTTGAGTTATGTCATTTGATTCCGGTATAGCAATATCTGAATTAAATTTCACACCTTCTGCCAACAAAGTCCTGCCTGCACCATTTAAACTCGTAGATTGAACACCGTTAGATGCAGATAGATCAACAGCTTCAGGTGCTATTGTATCAACAATAACCTTAGATGCCACTACTAAATTTACATCAACTACTTTAGAACCATTTGAATGAAAGGCCGAGTCCACAAATAATCTGGTTGTCATATCCACATTACTTGTAGTGTGTATTAGGGTTACAGCACCTGTGGCACTACTAATGTGATAATAGTTAATATCCGTTCCATGACGCTCAACTATGAACTCATCACCAGCTTCAGCAACGACTGAGCTAGCAGCATCATTGGAACCATCAGTGTATATTTGTATACCAGCATTGCTTATATATAGAGCATACTCGACGGTAGCATAGTCATGGTTTGGATTATCACTAGAAAAACCTAACATAAATCTAGAGGTAACATCAGCCAGCTTAAAACTAAGCCTGGCATCACCAATAAACCCTTCATCTGAAAACACACCAGAATTGCCCCAAGCAGTTGACCCTGTACTTTCAAGGTTCTTACCGTTTGTACCATCTGTAACCGTTACAGCAAGGTTGCTGCCAAATACCATCTCTTTGGAAACGAATACAGCAAAATCAGATTCCACTACTAAATTAACATCAACTACTTTCGAACCACTGTCACGCAAGGATGAGTCCACAAATAATCTGGTTGTAATATCCACATTACTTGTGGTGTATAATAATGTTACAGCACCTGTAGCACTACCAATGTGATAATAGTTAATATCCGTTCCATTACGCTCAACAATGAACTCATCACCTGCTGCAACATCGTCTGGGTAAATATAAAGAAGGGAACCACTATTATATATTTGGGCAGTAGTATTGCTGACATATAAAGCATAATCTATGCTATTATAATGATGGTTTGGATTATCACTAGAAAAACCTAGCATAAATGCAGAGGTCTCATCGGCCATTTTAAAACCAAGCCTGGCATCACCAACAAACCCTTCATCTGAAAACACACCAGAACTACCCCAATTACTTGCCCCTGTGCTTTCAAGAGTCTTACCTTTTGTACCATCTGTAACCATTACAGCAAGGTTGCTGCCAAACACAATCTCTTTGGAAAGAAAGAATTTCGGTGTTTCATTACTAAATACCACTGCAGTTCCGTTTGCGCTACTAATATCGATCAAACTTACATCCGTACTTGGGTTGTCTATTTTAAAGTTTTCTTCACTAATTACATCCCCATCTGCCACCGTGTAGGTAAACACTAATTTATTATTACCTGCGGAGGCTGAAGCACTTGAATCCAAGGCAAATGCTTTTCCTGCAATCATCACAGTTCCTCCAGCACCACCACCCAGGGTTAATACCTGATCCACAGTTAAAGTAAGAGTAATGACATCTCCTTCACCAAAGACGCCCTCCCCATCAGGTAGACCACTCACACGTATACCAACAATGCCAAGTCCTGACACCGTAATTATTGCAGTTGCGGATACGCCTTCATTACCTGCCTCATCAATGTAACTAATAGTTATTGCTCTCTCGCCTTCATTAGCCTCTGAATCTGTATTTTTCAGCCTTATTGATTCAATAATAGTTTCGATATCGCTTCCAGAAATAGCCGCTCCATCGCTTTTGGTAATTATCAAAGTTTTGGTGCCAGAATCATAACTGTAACTCAAACCAGCCACTGCAAACGAACTGTCAACACTAGTTGTAGCAATTGTAGAACTTAAAGAAATATCCGCACCCAATACAACCTTGTCATTACTAGTATTTAAACCATCGCCTGAAAATACCATTTTAATTTGGGTGATATCTTCGCTTACGGGTGCATCAATATCACCATCAAAAAGCGATCCTGCTGCCAACTCACTTTTAGAAATAATTTTCCTGAATTGCTTCACGGTAATAACTATCGTAGAAATATCGCTAGCTCCGCTATCGTCCAAAACTTTATAGCGAATAGTTACCTGTTCCGTTTCATTTATTCCCAAATGTGAAAAATCATTTCCAGGATTAAATATCAACCTATTATCAACTATATTAACCACACCTGACCCCATAACACTGTTGCCATCACCATCAACAATTGTCGCTGAATCAATAGTAAGATCTTCTTTATTATCATCCACATCATAAACCGTGGCTAATGCGTCTATAACCGCCCTAGTAGAAGTAGATATAGTATCATTCACTGACGCAACTGGTGCATCATTGGTGCCAGTAATGACAATTGTCACCTCTTTTTCCACCGACTCGGCATTGGCAGCTCCAGAGTTATCCGTAGCCACAACCTTATATTTCAGAGTAATAGTCTGATCTTTCCCCAGAAAATCAAGGTTCGCATCAGTGCTGTAGCTCCAGCCGTCATTGGTTACAGAGAAGCCGTCAATGAGAGCAGTTTTAAGGCTGGTATCTAGATTCGCAAAGATTCCGTCACTCAAGACAGTATCGGTATTAACTTCACTGATCGTAACAACGTCTCCACTATCCAGTTCTGTGAAGGAAAGTAGTCCGGTGGTCGCAAGACTAGCTGCGCCATCACCCTCAGTAAGAGCTCCAGTCGGAGTAATAGAATCAATTACCGGCTGGTCATTGGTGCCGGTAATAACAATTGTTACCTCTTTTTCCACCGACTCGGCATTGGCAGCTTCAGAGTTATCCGTAGCCAAAACCTCATATTTCAGAGTGATGGTCTGACCTGCTCTCAAAAAATCAAGGTTAGCATCAGTGCTGTAGCTCCAGCCGTCATTGGTTACAGAGAAGCCGTCAATGAGAGCAGTTTTAAGGCTGGTATCTAGATTCGCAAAGGTTCCGTCACTCAAGACAGTATCGGTATTAACTTCACTGATCGTAACAACGTCTCCACTATCCAGTTCTGTGAAGGAAAGTAGGCCGGTGGTCGCAAGACTAGCTGCGCCATCACCCTCAGTAAGAGCTCCAGTCGGAGTAATAGAATCAATTACCGGCTGGTCATTGGTGCCGGTAATGACAATTGTTACCTCTTTTTCCGCCGACTCGGCATTGGCCGCTCCAGAGTTGTCAGTAGCGGTAACATTATATTTCAGAGTGATGGTCTGACCTGCTCTCAAAAAATCAAGGTTAGCATCAGTGCTGTAGCTCCAGCCTCCACTGGTTACAGAGAAGCCGTCAATTAGGGCTGTTTTAAGGCTGGTATCTAGATTCGCAAAGGTTCCGTCACTCAAGACAGTATCGGTATTAACTTCACTGATCGTAACAACGTCTCCACTATCCAGTTCTGTGAAGGAAAGTAGGCCGGTGGTCGCAAGACTAGCTGCGCCATCACCCTCAGTAAGAGCTCCAGTCGGAGTAATAGAATCAATTACCGGCTGGCCATTGGTGCCGGTAATGACAATTGTTACCTCTTTTTCAACCGACTCGGCATTGGCAGCTTCAGAGTTATCCGTAGCCAAAACCTTATATTTCAGAGTGATGGTCTGACCTGCTCTCAAAAAATCAAGGTTCGCATCAGTGCTGTAGCTCCAGCCTCCACTGGTTACAGAGAAGCCGTCAATTAGGGCTGTTTTAAGGCTGGTATCTAGATTCGCAAAGGTGCCGTCACTCAAGACAGTATCGGTATTAACTTCACTGATCGTAACAACGTCTCCACTATCCAGTTCTGTGAAGGAAAGTAGGCCGGTGGTCGCAATACTAGCTGCGCCATCACCCACAGTAAGAGCTCCAGTCGGAGTAATAGAATCAATTACCGGCTGGTCATTGGTTCCGGTAATGACAATTGTTACCTCTTTTTCCACCGACTCTGCATTGGCAGCTTCAGAGTTATCCGTAGCCAAAACCTTATATTTCAGGGTGATGGTCTGACCTCCTCTCAAAAAATCAAGGTTCGCATCAGTGCTGTAGCTCCAGCCATCATTGGTTACAGAGAAGCCGTCAATGAGAGCAGTTTTAAGGCTGGTATCTAGATTCGCAAAGATTCCGTCACTCAAGACAGTATCGGTATTAACTTCACTGATCGTAACAACGTCTCCACTATCCAGTTCTGTGAAGGAAAGTAGGCCGGTGGTCGCAAGACTAACTGCGCCATCACCCTCAGTAAGAGCTCCAGTCGGAGTAATAGAATCAATTACCGTCTGGTCATTAGTGCCGGTAATGACAATTGTTACCTCTTTTTCCACCGACTCGGCATTGGCCGCTCCAGAGTTGTCAGTCGCGGTAACATTATATTTCAGAGTGATGGTCTGACCTGCTCTCAAAAAATCAAGGTTAGCATCAGTGCTGTAGCTCCAGCCTCCACTGGTTACAGAGAAGCCGTCAATTAGGGCTGTTTTAAGGCTGGCCTCTAGATTCGCAAAGGTTCCGTCACTCAAGACAGTATCGGTATTAACTTCACTGATCGTAACAACGTCTCCACTATCCAGTTCTGTGAAGGAAAGTAGGCCGGTGGTCGCAAGACTAACTGCGCCATCACCCTCAGTAAGAGCTCCAGTCTGAGTAATAGAATCAATTACCGGTTGGTCATTGGTGCCGGTAATGACAATTGTTACCTCTTTTTCCACCGACTCGGCATTGGCCGCTCCAGAGTTGTCAGTCGCGGTAACATTATATTTCAAGACGATGGTTTGATCTTTACCCAAAAAGTCAAGATTAGCGCTTGTACTGTAACTCCAGCCTGAATTAGAAATAACGAAGCCGCTCATAAGGCTGGTGCTAAGACTGCTAGTAAGATCTCCACCATTCCACGTGATACTGGTATCAGATTTACTTACCGTTACAATATCTCCGCTATCCAACTCCGTGAAGCTAAGTGTACCGTCAACACTGAGACTGGCAGTACTATCACCTTCTGTCAGAGCTCCAGTGCTAGTAATCGAATCAATTACCGGCTGGTCATTAGTGCCTGTAATGGTAACTATTACCTCCTTTGCAGCCGATGCAGCATTGGCCGCTCCAGAGTCGTCAGTAGCGATAACATTATATTTCAAGACGATGGTTTGGTCTTTACCCAAAAAGTCAAGATTAGCGCTTGTACTGTAACTCCAACCTCCATTAGAAGTAACGAAGCCGCTCATAAGGCTGGTGCCAAAACTGCTAGTAAGATCTCCACCACTCCACGTGATACTGGTATCAGATTTACTTACCGTTACAACATCTCCGCTATCCAACTCCGTGAAGCTAAGTGTACCGTCAACACTGAGACTGGCAGTACTATCACCCTCTGTTAGAGCTCCAGTGCTAGTAATCGAATCAATTACCGGCTGGTCATTAGTGCCTGTAATGGTAACTATTACCTCCTTTGCAGCCGATGCAGCATTGGCCGATCCAGAGTCGTCAGTAGCGATAACATTATATTTCAAGACGATGGTTTGATCTTTACCCAAAAAGTCAAGATTAGCGCTTGTACTGTAACTCCAACCTGAATTAGAAATAACGAAGCCGCTCATAAGGCTGGTGCTAAGACTGCTAGTAAGATCTCCACCACTCCACGTGATACTGGCATCAGATTTACTTACCGTTACAATATCTTCGCTATCCAACTCCGTGAAGAAAAGTGTACCGTCAACACTGAGACTGGCAGTACTATCACCTTCTGTTAGAGCTCCAGTGCTAGTAATCGAATCAATTACCGGCTGGTCATTAGTACCAGTAATGGTAACTATTACCTCCTTTGCAGCTGATACAGCATTGCCCGCCCCAGAGTCGTCAGTAGCGATAACATTATATTTCAAGACGATGGTTTGATCTTTACCCAAAAAGTCAAGATTAGCGCTTGTACTGTAACTCCAACCTCCATTAGAAGTAACGAAGCCGCTCATAAGGCTGGTGCTAAGACTGCTAGTAAGATCTCCACCACTCCACGTGATACTGGTATCAGATTTACTTACCGTTACAACATCTCCGCTATCCAACTCCGTGAAGCTAAGTGTACCGTCAACACTGAGACTGGCAGTACTATCACCCTCTGTTAGAGCTCCAGTGCTAGTAATCGAATCAATTACCGGCTGGTCATTAGTGCCTGTAATGGTAACTATTACCTCCTTTGCAGCCGATGCAGCATTGGCCGATCCAGAGTCGTCAGTAGCGATAACATTATATTTCAAGACGATGGTTTGATCTTTACCCAAAAAGTCAAGATTAGCGCTTGTACTGTAACTCCAACCTGAATTAGAAATAACGAAGCCGCTCATAAGGCTGGTGCTAAGACTGCTAGTAAGATCTCCACCACTCCACGTGATATTGGCATCAGATTTACTTACCGTTACAATATCTCCGCTATCCAACTCCGTGAAGCTAAGTGTACCGTCAACACTGAGACTGGCAGTACTATCACCTTCTGTTAGAGCTCCCGTGCTAGTAATCGAATCAATTACCGGCTGGTCATTAGTGCCTGTAATGGTAACTATTACCTCCTTTGCAGCTGATACAGCATTGGCCGATCCAGAGTTGTCAGTAGCGATAACATTATATTTCAAGACGATGGTTTGATCTTTACCCAAAAAGTCAAGATTAGCGCTTGTACTGTAACTCCAACCTCCATTAGAAGTAACGAAGCCGCTCATAAGGCTGGTGCTAAGACTGCTAGTAAGATCTCCATCACTCCACGTGATACTGGTATCAGATTTACTTACCGTTACAACATCTCCGCTATCCAACTCCGTGAAGCTAAGTGTACCGTCAACACTGAGACTGGCAGTACTATCACCCTCTGTTAGAGCTCCAGTGCTAGTAATCGAATCAATTACCGGCTGGTCATTAGTGCCTGTAATGGTAACTATTACCTCCTTTGCAGCCGATGCAGCATTGGCCGCTCCAGAGTCGTCAGTAGCGATAACATTATATTTCAAGACGATGGTTTGATCTTTACCCAAAAAGTCAAGATTAGCGCTTGTACTGTAACTCCAACCTCCATTAGAAATAACGAAACCGCTCATAAGGCTGGTGCTAAGACTGCTAGTAAGATCTCCACCATTCCACGTGATACTGGAATCAGATTTACTTACCGTTACAATATCTCCGCTATCCAACTCCGTGAAGAAAAGTGTACCGTCAACACTGAGACTGGCAGTACTATCACCTTCTGTTAGAGCTCCAGCGCTAGTAATCGAATCAATTACCGGCTGGTCATTAGTGCCTGTAATGGTAACTATTACCTCCTTTGCAGCTGATGCAGCATTGGCATCTCCAGAGTTGTCAGTAGCGATAACATTATATTTCAGGACGATGGTTTGATCTTTACCCAAAAAGTCAAGATTAGCGCTTGTACTGTAACTCCAACCTGAATTAGAAATAACGAAGCCGCTCATAAGGCTGGCGCTAAGACTGCTAGTAAGATCTCCACCATTCCACGTGATACTGGTATCAGATTTACTTAGCGTTACAATATCTCCGCTATCCAACTCCGTGAAGAAAAGTGTACCGTCAACACTGAGACTGACAGTACTATCACCTTCTGCCAGAGCTCCAGTGCTAGTAATCGAATCAATTACCGGCTGGTCATTAGTGCCTGTAATGGTAACCATTACCTCCTCTATAGCCGACGCAGCATTTTCCGATGCAGAGTTATCAGTAGCGATAACATGATATTGCAAGACGATGGTTTGATCTTTACCCAAAAAGTCAAGATTAGCGTTTGTACTGTAACTCCAACCTGAATTAGAAATAACGAAACCGCTCATAAGGCTGGTGCTAAGACCGCTAGTAAGGCCTCCACCACTCCACGCGATACTGACATCAGACTTACTTACCGTTACAGTATCTCCGCTATCCAACTCCGTGAAGCTAAGTATACCGTCAACACTGAGACTGGCAGTACTATCACCTTCTGTCAGAGCTCCAGTGCTAGTAATCGAATCAATTACCTGCTGGTCATTAGTGCCTGTAATGGTAATTATTACCTCCTTTGCAGCCGATGCAGCATTGGCCGCTCCAGAGTCGTCAGTAGCGATAACATTATATTTCAGGACGATGGTTTCATCTTTACTCAAAAAGTCAAGATTAGCGCTTGTATTGTAACTCCAACCTCCATTAGAAATAACGAAGCCGCTCATAAGGCTGGTGCTAAGACTGCTAGTAAGATCTCCACCATCCCACGTGATACTGGTATCAGATTTACTTACCGTTACAACATCTCCGCTATTCAACTCCGTGAAGCTAAGTGTACCGTCAACACTGAGACTGGCAGTACTATCACCTTCTGTTAGAGCTCCAGTGCTAGTAATCGAATCAATTACCGGCTGGTCATTAGTGCCTGTAATGGTAACTATTACCTCCTTTTCAGCCGATGCAGCATTGGCCGCTCCAGAGTTGTCAGTAGCGGTAACATTATATTTCAAGACGATGGTTTGATCTTTACCCAAAAAGTCAAGATTAGCGCTTGTACTGTAACTCCAACCTGAATTAGAAATAACGAAGCCGCTCATAAGGCTGGTGCTAAGACTGCTAGTAAGATTTCCACCATTCCACGTGATACTGGTATCAGATTTACTTACCGTTACAATATCTCCGCTATCCAACTCAGTGAAGCTAAGTGTACCGTCAACACTGAGACTGGCAGTACTATCACTTTCTGTCAGAGCTCCCGTGCTAGTAATCGAATCAATTACCGGCTGGTCATTAGTGCCTGTAATGGTAACTATTACCTCCTTTGCAGCCGATGCAGCATTGGCCGCTCCAGAGTTGTCAGTAGCGATAACATTATATTTCAAGACGATGGTTTGATCTTTACCCAAAAAGTCAAGATTAGCGCTTGTACTGTAACTCCAACCTCCATTAGAAATAACGAAGCCGCTCATAAGGCTGGTGCTAAGACTGCTAGTAAGATCTCCACCATTCCACGTGATACTGGTATCAGATTTACTTACCGTTACAATATCCCCGCTATCCAACTCAGTGAAGCTAAGTGTACCGTCAACACTGAGACTGGCAGTACTATCACCTTCTGTCAGGGCTCCAGTGCTAGTAATCGAATCAATTACCGGCTGGTCATTAGTGCCTGTAATGGTAACTATTACCTCCTTTGCAGCCGATGCAGCATTGGCCGATCCAGAGTTGTCAGTAGCGGTAACATTATATTTCAAGACGATGGTTTGATCTTTACCCAAAAAGTCAAGATTAGCGCTTGTACTGTAACTCCAACCTCCATTAGAAATAACGAAGCCGCTCATAAGGCTGGCGCTAAGACTGCTAGTAAGATCTCCACCACTCCACGTGATACTGGCATCAGATTTACTTACCGTTACAATATCTCCGCTATCCAACTCCGTGAAGCTAAGTGTACCGTCAACACTGAGACTCGCAGTACTATCACCTTCTGTTAGAGCTCCCGTGCTAGTAATCGAATCAATTACCGGCTGGTCATTAGTGCCTGTAATGGTAACTATTACCTCCTTTGCAGCTGATACAGCATTGGCCGATCCAGAGTTGTCAGTAGCGATAACATTATATTTCAAGACGATGGTTTGATCTTTACCCAAAAAGTCAAGATTAGCGCTTGTACTGTAACTCCAACCTCCATTAGAAGTAACGAAGCCGCTCATAAGGCTGGTGCTAAGACTGCTAGTAAGATCTCCACCACTCCACGTGATACTGGTATCAGATTTACTTACCGTTACAACATCTCCGCTATCCAACTCCGTGAAGCTAAGTGCACCGTCAACACTGAGACTGGCAGTACTATCACCCTCTGTTATAGCTCCAGTGCTAGTAATCGAATCAATTACCGGCTGGTCATTAGTGCCTGTAATGGTAACTATTACCTCCTTTGCAGCCGATGCAGCATTGGCCGATCCAGAGTTGTCAGTAGCGATAACATTATATTTCAAGACGATGGTTTGATCTTTACCCAAAAAGTCAAGATTAGCGCTTGTACTGTAACTCCAACCTCCATTAGAAATAACGAAACCGCTCATAAGGCTGGTGCTAAGACTGCTAGTAAGATCTCCACCACTCCACGTGATACTGGCATCAGATTTACTTACCGTTACAATATCTCCGCTATCCAACTCCGTGAAGCTAAGTGTACCGTCAACACTGAGACTGGCAGTACTATCACCTTCTGTTAGAGCTCCCGTGCTAGTAATAGAATCAATTACCGGCTGGTCATTAGTGCCTGTAATGGTAACTATTACCTCCTTTGCAGCTGATACAGCATTGGCCGATCCAGAGTTGTCAGTAGCGATAACATTATATTTCAAGACGATGGTTTGATCTTTGCCCAAAAAGTCAAGATTAGCGCTTGTACTGTAACTCCAACCTCCATTAGAAGTAACGAAGCCGCTCATAAGGCTGGTGCTAAGACTGCTAGTAAGATCTCCACCACTCCACGTGATACTGGTATCAGATTTACTTACCGTTACAACATCTCCGCTATCCAACTCCGTGAAGCTAAGTGTACCGTCAACACTGAGACTGGCAGTACTATCACCTTCTGCCAGAGCTCCAGTGCTAGTAATCGAATCAATTACCGGCTGGTCATTAGTGCCTGTAATGGTAACTATTACCTCCTTTGCAGCCGATGCAGCATTGGCCGATCCAGAGTTGTCAGTAGCGATAACATTATATTTCAAGACGATGGTTTGATCTTTACCCAAAAAATCAAGATTAGCGCTTGTACTGTAACTCCAACCTCCATTAGAAATAACGAAGCCGCTCATAAGGCTGGTGCTAAGACTGCTAGTAAGGTCTCCACCACTCCACGTGATACTGGCATCAGATTTACTTACCGTTACAATATCTCCGCTATCCAACTCCGTGAAGGAAAGTGTACCGTCAACACTAAGACTGGCAGTACTATCACCTTCTGTTAGAGCTCCAGTGTTAGTAATCGAATCAATTACCGGCTGGTCATTAGTGCCTGTAATGGTAACTATTACCTCCTTTGCAGCTGATACAGCATTGGCCGATCCAGAGTTGTCAGTAGCGATAACATTATATTTCAAGACGATGGTTTGATCTTTACCCAAAAAGTCAAGATTAGCGCTTGTACTGTAACTCCAACCTCCATTAGAAATAACGAAACCGCTCATAAGGCTGGCGCTAAGACTGCTAGTAAGATCTCCACCATTCCACGTGATACTGGTATCAGATTTACTTACCGTTACAATATCTCCCCTATCCAACTCCGTGAAGAAAAGTGTACCGTCAACACTGAGACTGGCAGTACTATCACCTTCTGCCAGAGCTCCAGTGCTAGTAATCGAATCAATTACCGGCTGGTCATTAGTGCCTGTAATGGTAACTATTACCTCCTTTTCAGCCGATGCAGCATTGGCCGCTCCAGAGTTGTCAGTAGCGGTAACATTATATTTCAAGACAATGGTTTGATCTTTACCCAAAAAGTCAAGATTAGCGCTTGTACTGTAACTCCAACCTGAATTAGAAATAACGAAGCCGCTCATAAGGCTGGCGCTAAGACTGCTAGTAAGATCTCCACCATGCCACGTGATACTGGTATCAGATTTACTTACCGTTACAATATCTCCGCTATCCAACTCCGTGAAGGAAAGTATACCGTCAACACTGAGACTGGCAGTACTATCACCTTCTGTTAGAGCTCCAGTGCTAGTAATCGAATCAATTACCGGCTGGTCATTAGTGCCTGTAATGGTAACTATTACCTCCTTTGCAGCCGATGCAGCATTGGCCGCTCCAGAGTCGTCAGTAGCGATAACATTATATTTCAAGACGATGGTTTGATCTTTACCCAAAAAGTCAAGATTAGCGCTTGTACTGTAACTCCAACCTCCATTAGAAGTAACGAAGCCGCTCATAAGGCTGGCGCTAAGACTACTAGTAAGATCTCCACCATTCCACGTGATACTGGTATCAGATTTACTTACCGTTACAATATCTCCGCTATCCAACTCCGTGAAGAAAAGTGTACCGTCAACACGGAGACTGGCAGTACTATCACCTTCTGCCAGAGCTCCAGTGCTAGTAATCGAATCAATTACCGGCTGGTCATTAGTGCCTGTAATGGTAACTATTACCTCCTTTGCAGCCGATGCAGCATTGGCCGCTCCAGAGTCGTCAGTAGCGATAACATTATATTTCAAGACGATGGTTTGGTCTTTACCCAAAAAGTCAAGATTAGCGCTTGTACTGTAACTCCAACCTGAATTAGAAATAACGAAGCCGCTCATAAGGCTGGCGCTAAGACTGCTAGCAAGATCTCCACCACTCCACGTGATATTGGCATCAGATTTACTTACCGTTACAATATCTCCGCTATCCAACTCCGTGAAGCTAAGTGTACCGTCAACACTGAGACTGGCAGTACTATCACCTTCTGTTAGAGCTCCAGTGCTAGTAATCGAATCAATTATCGGCTGGTCATTAGTGCCTGTAATGGTAACTATTACCTCCTTTGCAGCCGATGCCACATTGGCCGCTCCAGAGTCGTCAGTAGCGATAACATTATATTTCAAGACGATGGTTTGATCTTTACCCAAAAAGTCAAGATTAGCGCTTGTACTGTAACTCCAACCTGAATTAGAAATAACGAAGCCGCTCATAAGGCTGGTGCTAAGACTGTTAGTAAGATCTCCACCATTCCACGTGATACTGGTATCAGATTTACTTACCGTTACAATATCTCCGCTATCCAACTCCGTGAAGCTAAGTGTACCGTCAACACTGAGACTGGCAGTACTATCACCTTCTGTCAGAGCTACAGTGCTAGTAATCGAATCAATTACCGGCTGGTCATTAGTGCCTGTAATGGTAACTATTACCTCTTTTGCAGCCGATGCAGCATTGGCCGCTCCAGAGTTGTCAGTAGCGATAACATTATATTTCAAGACGATGGTTTGGTCTTTACCCAAAAAATCAAGATTAGCGCTTGTACTGTAACTCCAACCTCCATTAGAAATAACGAAGCCGCTCATAAGGCTGGCGCTAAGACTGCTAGTAAGATCTCCACCACTCCACGTGATACTGGTATCAGATTTACTTACCGTTACAACATCTCCGCTATCCAACTCAGTGAAGCTAAGTGTACCGTCAACACTGAGACTGGCAGTACTATCACCTTCTGTTAGAGCTCCAGTGCTAGTAATCGAATCAATTACCGGCTGGTCATTAGTGCCTGTAATGGTAACTATTACTTCCTTTGCAGCTGATACAGCATTGGCCGATCCAGAGTTGTCAGTAGCGATAACATTATATTTCAAGACGATGGTTTGATCTTTACCCAAAAAGTCAAGATTAGCGCTTGTACTGTAACTCCAACCTCCATTAGAAATAACGAAACCGCTCATAAGGCTAGCGCTAAGACTGCTAGTAAGGTCTCCACCATTCCACGTGATACTGGTATCAGATTTACTTACCGTTACAATATCTCCGCTATCCAACTCCGTGAAGCTAAGTGTACCAGTAGTGCTGAGACCTGCAGTGCTATTACTCTCTGCAAGAGTGCCGGATGTGTTAATCAAGTTAATTACTGGCTGATCGTTAGTTCCCGTGATAGTAATCGATAAAAAACTATTAGATGTTAACCCACCGCTATCAGACATCTGATAACGAATTAATAAATCCATCACTTCGCCATCACCGAGATAATCAAAATCAGAGCCAAGAGCAAATAACACCTGATTATTACTAATACTTACCTCTCCCATTCCAACAAGAATATCGCCATTAGTATCAACAATATCAGTAGATAACAGAATAGAAGAAGAAGGGTTGTCATTGGAATCAACATCAGTATCATTAGCCAAAACATTTATTATTAATGAACCATTTTCACCACTCGTGGCGACATCAGGGTTGGCCACAGGAGCTTCATTAACATCTTCAATATCTATAGTTATTGTTTTAAACGTAGTTAAAGGAGGGATACCATTATCTGTTACTTTAATGCTTAAGTCGTAACTGGCTATATTTTCGTAATCTATTTCCCCCACCACAGTGATATCACCAGTTGCAGGGTTAATAGCAAAACAGCCATCGTTATTACCTCCGACTATCTCATAAATGTGTGACTGAGATTCGTCTAGATCTATTACCTCAACAGACCCTACAGTGAATGAGCCATCACTTAGTACGCCATCCCTTACAGCGAAGCCTTGACTTTGAATAATTGGAGGGTTGTTAACTGGTATAGCAGGGGAATTATCTATTACATGTTCTTTAGTAAACTGACGTTCATCAGCACCCATTCTACTGATTTCATGAAATTCTTCATCCACTTTGTTATCTGATCTCTCAATCAGGCCTTGGCTTATCAGTCGACCTTCTTCAGCTAACACTTTATCCTTATTAGACGAGTCATTATTTGATGAACCATCAACTAACTCATCAATACTACTATCACTCTTTTCTAGCGCAATGACGCTCGCATCATCTAGATCAGACATTTCCATTAAGAGCTCTTGCTGTAGACCAACAAGGATAGATTTATTGTTAATAAGAATTATTTTTATCGGAAAATCATAGCTATTTAAAACAGTATCACCAACAAACACTGGTTCTCCTGCATTAACCATTCTAATCGAGCCATCAACACTGATAACCTTAACAGGTTCAGAGTCTTCTGAGATATGACCAATTACGACATAATTACCATTTGGATTCATGGAGCCCCCACTATATAAAAAATTTATTTATAACCACCCCTAGCAGCGTGAGGTTATTGGTCACTATCACCTTCAACGACAATAGGTACAGATGTGTGTTTTTTGTATTTTCAGAACAGCCTCTTGATAATGTCGGCCGAACCAGTGATTTTATTACAATGCGGATTCAAATCTGTATTTCGTCTACTACGCTAACAAAGGACACAGTATTCACAGTATTTAATTTATTCGAGTACGACTGGATAATATAATAAGTGCAATTGACTGAAATTTTATAGGTGAGCCAGCTGCCGTATATTTGTAGCTCTCACACTAAAAATGGAAGCCAAGAATGAGCACTCAAACTAGGCAATACAAGCAGCGGACTCAAGGGCAACGGTATCAGATTGAGGCTCTTCTTAGAACAAACTACATGCAGAAAGAAATCGCAGTGTCAGTAGGTATCAGTGAGAGTGCTTTATCACGAGAATTGAGTCGTAATGCCAATGATGATGGCTACGGTGCTGAAAGCGCCCACGTACTAGCCAGTCAGCGTAGAGTAAAAGCGACAAAGTTCAGCAAAACAGATAAACGACACATGACCATAATAAAGAAAGGGCTATTGCTTGGTTGGTCTCCTGAAAATATCAGTTTCAGGATGTCGGGCACTTCCACCTTCATCGCACTCAGCCACACCACTGCTTATAAACGTGTTGCTACTAACAAAGTGCTAGGAGGCTCTTTGTATAAGAATCTACCCAGCTTTGGCAAGAGGCGCTGCAAAGGTGGTAAGCGTAAGGCTGGGCGTATCACGATCCCAGACCGCGTCGATATATCCTATCTGCCCGCAGTTGTTGATCTGCGGTCTCGTCTAGGCGATAGGGAGGGTGATACGATTTATGGACAGGACGCCCATCTGGTGACCCTTGTAGACCGAAAGAGTCGGTTAACTTTAATAGGGAAAGTTGATACAAAACACGCCGAAGTTGTTGCTGAAAGTATGATAAAGCTTCTGAAGCGGGTGTCATCGGTCTGCACAGTCACCCTAGATAATGGTGGTGAGTTTGCAGCCCATGAGAAGGTAGCAAAAGCAATGAATGCAGATATCTACTTTGCCAAGCCTTATGCTAGTTATCAGCGGGGAACTAACGAAAATACCAATGGCATCATTCGGAGAACCTGGCCTAAAAAAATGGCGTTGAGCCATCTGACAGAAGACGATATGAGGGCAATGGAAATATTGATCAATACCATGCCCAGGAAGGCCTTATACCCAAAGGATTTCAAGTTGCTACTAGCCGACAAGTAAGCGAAGCCCCATGAGCCTACCAGTAGTAGGTGATCGGGGTGTGAGCGAGCGCAGCCAACAACGTATCAGATTGAAAGGCGACAGGTATAGGAGGGTGGACACCACTCGAAGTCTACACAGGACAGCCGATTGCACTTATTGCTTGAATCCAGCATTGTGGGAATCTAAGAATCTATTTGTAAATTTCCGTCATCTAGCAATTTATTAATAATTTCAGCGTCTGTATTACCATAAGCTGAAAGATCAACATTATCTAACGTAACCTGCCTAGTTACATCACCACCTGCAACATCTCTAACATTAACGACAGTATTATTGGCACTTACAGAAAAATCTAGCAACTGATCAAGACTGTTGTCTTCATTAATAATAAGATCATCCAGCAAGAGCACATCTCCTTCATCAATGTTAAAATCAGATATAGCAAAGTTAGCGATACTCCCGGAAGATACACTTGTATTAAAATCAAAGGTATCTGCGCCATCACCACCAAATATCGAAACATCATTATGATTAATGCTAAATAAATCGGAGCCGACACTACCGTTTAATACTTCTGAATCTTCTGTTGTGTTATAATTGTAACCAACAACAAAATGATTAGTAATATTCCCCGCCAAGTTACCAATATCATCCTGTACAGTAGATCCATTATAACCCACCATAACATCCTCACCTCCTTCTATAACTGAACCATCAAACTTAACAATTACTTTAGAGTTTTCCACTTCAACGCTTGTTACTGTGCGACTATAGTCATCTACTTTAATAGTGAACTCACTTATATCAAGCGGAATATTAGCTAGCTCTTTAGAGTAATTAAGTGTCACCTTGTTTTCGTGATACTCTTTGCCAAAAACCTCAATCTCACGGAAGTTTTGATTATCTCCACTAAAGGTAAGTTTAACTTGGTCAAACACAATATTGTTTGCTGGAGTATATTCATAAATATCATCATTATCATTTTCTGCGCCAGCGATAGTGTGACTTACAACCACTTCACCGTCTTTTAAAAACTCCAGGACTGAGCCATTAATTCTGTCTTCTAGCCCACCATTTACACGATTATGTATTCTAAAAACACCCTGACTATAATCCACATTCTTAAAATCTATAAGAAAATATTTACCATCAGCATTTGTTGGATGGACTTGATAATCATCAACTAAAGTTGTATTGATATTAGCGTCAAAAGCTCTACTTATATCCAGCTTACTACCATCAACATGATAAGTCATACCAGGAGCAGAGTAAGTTGCTAAATCATTACTTGCTAAGGCAATATTTATCAACGGCCCTTGTATATCAACCAAATGTGACTCCAATACAGGTGAAGCTTCGTCATTTGTCAATAAATCAACAGCATCAGGCGCCACTGCATCAACAGCAACCTTAGATGCCACTACTAAATTTACATCAACTACTTTAGCACCATTTGAATAAAAGGCCGAGTCCACAAATAATCTGGTTGTAATATCCACGTTACTTGTAGTGTGTATTAGGGTTACAGCACCTGTAGCACTACTAATGTGATAATAATTAATATCCGTTCCATGACGCTCAACTATGAACTCATCACCAGCTTCAGAAGCGACTGAGCCATGAGCATCATGGGAACCATCAATGAATATGCCTATACTAGTACCGCTTATATATAGAGCATACTCGACGGTAGTATAGTCATGGTTTGGATTATCACTAGAAAAACCTAACAAAAATATAGAGGTAACATCAGCCAGCTTAAAACTAAGCCTGGCATCACCAATAAATCCTTCATCTGAAAACACACCAGAATTATTCCAAGCAATTGACCCTGTACTTTCAAGGTTCTTACCGTTTGTACCATCTGAAACCGTTACAGCAAGGTTGCTGCCAAATACCAACTCTTTGGAAACGAATACATCAAAATCAGATTCCACTACTAAATTAACATCAACTATTTTAGCACCATTTGAATAAAAGGCCGAGTCCACAAATAATCTGGTTGTAATATCCACGTTACTTGTAGTGTGTATTAGGGTTACAGCACCTGTGGCACTACTAATGTGATAATAGTTAATATCCGTTCCATTACGCTCAACTATGAACTCATCACCAGCTTCAGAAACGACTGAGCTAACAGCATCCCTGGAACCATCAGTGTATATTTGTATACCAGTAGAGATTATATGTAGAGCATACTCGACGGTAGCATAGTTATGGTCTGGATTATCACTAGAAAAACCTAACATAAAGTTATAGGTAACATCAGTCAGCTTAAAACTAAGCCTGGCATCACCAATAAACCCTTCATCTGAAAACACACCAGAATTACCCCAAGCAGTTGACCCTGTACTTTCAAGGTTCTTACCGTTTGTACCATCTGTAACCGTTACAGCAAGGTTGCTGCCAAATACCATTTCTTTGGGAAGAAAGAATTTCGGTATTTCATTACCAAATACCACTGCATTTCCGTTTGCGCTACTAATATCGATCAAACTTACATCCGTACTTGGGTTGTCTATTTTAAAGTTTTCTTCACTAATTATATCCCCATCTGCCACCGTGTAGGTAAACACTAGTTTATTATCACCTGCTGCCGCTGAAGCACTTGAATCCAAGGCAAATGTTTTTCCTCCAATCATCACCGTTCCTTCAGCACCACCACCCAGGGTTAATGCCTGATCCACAGTTAAAGTAAGAGTAATGACATCTCCTTCAATGAATGCTTTTCGCCCGTCAGGGATATTACTAACAACCATATTAATAATGCTTGGGCCAACCATAATAGTTGCTATTGCTGAGACGCTTTCATTACCTACCCCATCAAGGTAACTAATCTCTACTGTTCTCTCTCCTTCATTAGCATCTGAATGTGTGTTTTTTAGTTCAATTGATTCAACAATGGTTTCAATATCACTTCCAGAAATAACCGTTCCATCGGTTTTTGTAATTATTAAAGTTTTGGTGCCAGCATCATAACTGTAACTCAAACCCGCCACCGCAAAAGAGTTATCAACACTAGTTGTAGCAATTGTAGCGTTTAAAGAAATATCCGCACCCAATACAACTTTATCATTACTAGTATCTAAACTATCTCCTGCGAACACTATTTTAATTTGAGTTATGTCATTTGATTCCGGTATAGCAATATCTGAATTAAATTTCACACCTTCTGCCAGCAAAGTCCTGCCTGCACCATTTAAGCTCGTAGCTTGGACACCGTCAGATACAGATAAATCAACAGCATCAGGCGCCACTGCATCAACAGCAAAAGTATTTTTACTTACGACATGCACACCCTCAGGTTTAGCACCTAAAGAATAAAAGGATCCTTCTATAAATAGTTCACTTGTAGCGCTTACGCCTGTTTGAGTGAAGAATAATGTGACAACACCCGTAGATCTACTAGTGTGATAATAGTTAATATTCGTTCCATCACGCTCCACTTTGTACGTATCACCAATTTCATTAATCAAGTCTGGATATTCCGCAATAAAGTCGCTATATTTCCCATCCCAGCTATCTGATTGGTATACGTGAATTGTGGTAGCATTCACGTACAGAGCATAATCAATAGTATTATCACTATCGCTTGAAGCACCTACAGAAAAACCCAACATAAATGCCGATGTTGTATCCGTTGTTTTAAAGCTTAGATAACCATCACCAACGAATCCTTCATCTGAAAACACACCAGCATTACCCCAACCATTGGCTGCCGTCTTTTCAAAAGTCTTGCCTCCTACACCATCTGAGACACTCATACCAGCGTAGTCGCTATATGTCATATCCCTAATACCTAATAAGTCTGGTGTTTCGTTATTAAATACCACTGCATTTCCGTTAGCGCTACTACTGACATTAGTCAAACTTACATCCGTACTTGGGTTGTCTATTTTAGAGTTTTCTTCACTAATTATATCCCCATCTGCCACCGTGTAGGTAAACACTAGTTTATTATCACCTGCTGCGGCTGAAGCACTTGAATCCAAGGCAAATGTTTTTCCTCCAATCATCACCGTTCCTTCAGCACCACCACCCAGGGTTAATGCCTGATCCACAGTTAAAGTAAGAGTAATGACATCTCCTTCAATGAATGCTTTTCGCCCGTCAGGGATATTACTAACAACCACATTAATAATGCTTGGGCCAACCATAATAGTTGCTATTGCTGAGACGCTCTCATTACCTACCCCATCAAGGTAACTAATCTCTACTGTTCTCTCTCCTTCATTAGCATCTGAATGTGTATTTTTTAGTTCAATTGATTCAACAATGGTTTCAATATCACTTCCAGAAATAACCTTTCCATCGGTTTTTGTAATTATTAAAGTTTTGGTGCCAGCATCATAACTGTAACTCAAACCCGCCACCGCAAAAGAGTTATCAACACTAGTTGTAGCAATTGTAGCGTTTAAAGAAATATCCGCACCCAATACAACTTTATCATTACTAGTATCTAAACTATCTCCTGCGAACACTATTTTAATTTGAGTTATGTCATTTGATTCCGGTATAGCAATATCTGAATTAAATTTCACACCTTCTGCCAACAAAGTCCTGCCTGCACCATTTAAGCTCGTAGCTTGGACACCGTTAGATACAGATAAATCAACAGCATCAGGCGCCACTGCATCAACAGCAACCTTAGATGCCACTACTAAATTTACATCAACTACTTTAGAACCATTTGAATAAAAGGCCGAGTCCACAAATAATCTGATTGTAATATCCACGTTACTTGTAGTGTGTATTAGGGTTACAGCACCTGTGGCACTACTAATGTGATAATAGTTAATATCCATTCCATTACGCTCAACTATGAACTCATCACCTACTGCAAGATCGTCTGGGTAAGTATAAAGAATGGAACCACTATTATATATTCGGGCAGTAGTATGGCTGACATATACAGCATAATCTATGCTATCATAAGAATGGTTTGGATTATCACTAGAAAAACCTAACATAAAGTCATCGGTAACACCAGTCATCTTAAAACTAAGCCTGCCATCACCAATAAACCCTTCATCTGAAAACACACCAGAATTACCCCAAGCAGTTGACCCTGTACTTTCAAGGTTCTTACCGTTTGTACCATCTGTAACCGTTACAGCAAGGTTGCTGCCAAATACCATCTCTTTGGAAACGAATGCAGCAGAATCAGATTCAGCTACTAAATTAACATCTACTACTTTAGAGCCATTTGAATGAAAGGCCGAGTCCACAAATAATCTGGTTGTAATATCCACGTTACTTGTAGTGTGTATTAGGGTTACAGCACCTGTAGCACTACTAATGTGATAATAATTAATATCCGTTCCATGACGCTCAACTATGAACTCATCACCAGCTTCAGCAACGACTGAGCTCTGAGCATCATTGGAATTATCAGTGTATATTTGTATACCCGTATTGCTTATATATATAGCATACTCCATGGTAGTATAGCTATGGTTTGGATTATCACTAGAAAAGCCCAACATAAATCTAGAGGTAACATCAGCCAGCTTAAAACTAAGCCTGCCATCACCAATAAACCCTTCATCTGAAAACACACCAGAATTACCCCAAGCATCTGACCCTGTGCTTTCAAGAGTCTTACCGTTTGTACCATCTGTAACCGTTACAGCAAGGTTGCTGCCAAATACCATTTCTCTGTGAAGAAATAATTTCGGTGTTTCATTATTAGATACCACTGCATTTCCGTTTGCGCTACTAATATCGATCAAACTTACATCCGTACCTGGGTTGTCTATTTTAAAGTTTTCTTCACTAATTATATCCCCATCTGCCACAGTGTAGGTAAACACTAATTTATTATTACCTGCTGCGGCTGAAGCACTTGAATCCAAGGCAAATGTTTTTCCTGCAATCATCACCGTTCCTTCAGCACCACCACCCAGGGTTAATACCTGATCCACAGTTAAAGTAAGAGTAATGACATCTCCTTCAATGAATGCTTTTCGCCCGTCAGGGATATTACTAACAACCACATTAATAATGCTTGGGCCAACCATAATAGTTGCTATTGCTGAGACGCTCTCATTGCCTCCCCCATCAAGGTAACTAATCTCTACTGTTCTCTCTCCTTCATTAGCATCTGAATGTGTATTTTTTAGTTCAATTGATTCAACAATGGTTTCAATATCACTTCCATAAATGACCTTTCCATCGGTTTTTGTAATTATTAAAGTTTTGGTGCCCGCATCATAACTGTAACTCAAACCCGCCACCGCAAAAGAGTTATCAACACTAGTTGTAGCAATTGTAGCGTTTAAAGAAATATCCGCACCCAATACAACTTTATCATTACTAGTATCTAAACTATCTCCTGCGAACACTATTTTAATTTGAGTTATGTCATTTGATTCCGGTATAGCAATATCTGAATTAAATTTCACACCTTCTGCCAACAAAGTCCTGCCTGCACCATTTAAGCTCGTAGCTTGGACACCGTCAGATACAGATAAATCAACAGCATCAGGCGCCACTGTATCAACAGCAACCTTAGATGCCAATACTAAATTTACATCAACTACTTTAGAACCGTTTAAATAAAAGGCCGAGTCCACAAATAATCTGGTTGTCATATCCACGTTACTTGTAGTGTGTATTAGGGTTACAGCACCTGTGGCACTACTAATGTGATAATAGTTAATATCCGCTCCATGACGCTCAACTATGAACTCATCACCAGCTTCAGCAACGACTGAGCTAGCACCATCACTGGAACCATCATTGTATGCTTGTATACCACCAGTATCGCTTATATATATAGCATACTCGACGGTAGCATAGTCATGGTTTGGATTATCACTAGAAAAACCTAACATAAATGTAGAGGTAACATCAGTCAGCTTAAAACCAAGCCTGGCATCACCAATAAATCCTTCATCTGAAAACACACCAGAATTATCCCAACCATCTGACCCTGTGCTTTCAAGGTTCTTACCGTTTGTACCATCTGTAACCGTTACAGCAAGGTTGCTGCCAAATACCATCTCTTTGGAAACGAATACAGCAAAATCAGATTCCACTACTAAATTAACATCAACTACTTTCGAACCACTGTCACGCAAGGATGAGTCCACAAATAATCTGGTTGTAATATCCACATTACTTGTGGTGTATAATAATGTTAAAGCACCTGTAGCACTACTAATGTGATAATAGTTAATATCCGTTCCATTACGCTCAACTATGAACTCATCACCTGCTGCAACATCGTCTGGGTAACTATAAAGAAGGGAACCACTATTATATATTTGGGCAGTAGTATTGCTGACATATAAAGCATAATCTATGCTATTATAATGATGGTTTGTATTATCACTGGAAAAACCTAGCATAAATGCAGAGGTCTCATCGGCCATTTTAAAACCAAGCTTGGCATCACCAACAAACCCTTCATCTGAAAACACACCAGAACTACCCCAATTACTTTCCCCTGTGCTTTCAAGAGTCTTACCTTTTGTACCATCTGTAACCGTTACAGCAAGGTTGCTGCCAAACACAATCTCTTTGGAAAGAAAGAATTTCGGTGTTTCATTACTAAATACCACTGCAGTTCCGTTTGCGCTACTAATATCGATCAAACTTACATCCGTACTTGGGTTGTCTATTTTAAAGTTTTCTTCACTAATTACATCCCCATCTGCCACCGTGTAGGTAAACACTAGTTTATTATTACCTGCTGCGGCTGAAGCACTTGAATCCAAGGCAAATGCTTTTCCTCCAATCATCACCGTTCCTTCAGCACCACCACCCAGGGTTAATACCTGATTCACAGTTAAAGTAAGAGTAACGACATCTCCTTCACCAAAGACGCCCTCCCCATCAGGTAGACCACTCACACGTATACCAACAATGCCAAGTCCTGACACCGTAATTATTGCAGTTGCGGATACGCCTTCATTACCTGCCTCATCAATGTAACTAATCGTTATTGCTCTCTCGCCTTCATTAGCCTCTGAATCTGTATTTTTCAGCCTTATTGATTCAATAATAGTTTCAATATCGCTTCCAGAAATAGCCGCTCCATCGCTTTTGGTAATTATCAAAGTTTTGGTGCCAGAATCATAACTGTAACTCAAACCAGCCACTGAAAACGAACTGTCAACACTAGTTGTAGCAATTGTAGAACTTAAAGAAATATCCGCACCCAATACAACCTTGTCATTACTAGTATTTAAACCATCGCCTGCAAATACCATTTTAATTTGGGTGATATCTTCGCTTACGGGTGCATCAATATCACCATCAAAAAGCGATCCTGCTGCCAACTCACTTTTAGAAATAATTTTCCTGAATTGCTTCACGGTAATAACTATCGTAGAAATATCGCTAGCTCCGCTATCGTCCAACACTTTATAGCGAATAGTTACCTGTTCCGTTCCATTTATTCCCAAATGTGAAAAATCATTTCCAGGATTAAATATCAACCTATTATCAACTATATTAACCACACCTGACCCCATAACACTGTTGCCATCACCATCAACAATTGTCGCTGAATCAAGAGTAAGATCTTCTTTATTATCATCCACATCATAAACCGTGGCTAATGCGTCTATAACCACCCCAGTAAAAGTAGATATAGTATCATTCACTGACGCAACTGGTGCATCATTGGTGCCAGTAATGACAATTGTCACCTCTTTTTCCACCGACTCGGCATTGGCCGCTCCAGAGTTGTCGGTAGCGGTAACATTATATTTCAGAGTGATGGTCTGATCTTTCCCCAGAAAATCAAGGTTAGCATCAGTGCTGTAGCTCCAGCCTCCACTGGTTACAGAGAAGCCGTCAATTAGGGCTGTTTTAAGGCTGGTATCTAGATTCGCAAAGGTTCCGTCACTCAAGACAGTATCGGTATTAACTTCACTGATCGTAACAACGTCTCCACTATCCAGTTCTGTGAAGGAAAGTAGGCCGGTGGTCGCAAGACTAGCTGCGCCATCACCCTCAGTAAGAGCTCCAGTGCCAGTAATAGAATCAATTACCGGCTGGTCATTAGTGCCTGTAATGGTAACTATTACCTCCTTTCCAGCCGACGCAGCATTGGCCGCTCCAGAGTCGTCAGTGGCGGTAACATTATATTTCAAAGTGATGGTCTGACCTGCTCTCAAAAAATCAAGGTTAGCATCAGTGCTGTAGCTCCAGCCGTCATTGGTTACAGAGAAGCCGTCAATGAGAGCAGTTTTAAGGCTGGTCTCTAGATTCGCAAAGGTTCCGTCACTCAAGACAGTATCGGTATTAACTTCACTGATCGTAACAACGTCTCCACTATCCAGTTCTGTGAAGGAAAGTAGGCCTGTGGTCGCAAGACTAGCTGCGCCATCACCCTCAGTAAGAGCTCCAGTGCCAGTAATAGAATCAATTACCGGCTGGTCATTGGTGCCGGTAATGACAATTGTTACCTCTTTTTCCGCCGACTCGGCATTGGCCGCTCCAGAGTTGTCAGTAGCGGTAACATTATATTTCAGAGTGATGGTCTGACCTGCTCTCAAAAAATCAAGGTTAGCATCAGTGCTGTAGCTCCAGCCTCCACTGGTTACAGAGAAGCCGTCAATTAGGGCTGTTTTAAGGCTGGTATCTAGATTCGCAAAGGTTCCGTCACTCAAGACAGTATCGGTATTAACTTCACTGATCGTAACAACGTCTCCACTATCCAGTTCTGTGAAGGAAAGTAGGCCGGTGGTCGCAAGACTAGCTGCGCCATCACCCTCAGTAAGAGCTCCAGTGCCAGTAATAGAATCAATTACCGGCTGGTCATTGGTGCCGGTAATAACAATTGTTACCTCTTTTTCCACCGACTCGGCATTGGCCGCTCCAGAGTTGTCAGTAGCGGTAACATTATATTTCAGAGTGATGGTCTGATCTTTCCCCAGAAAATCAAGGTTCGCATCAGTGCTGTAGCTCCAGCCGTCATTGGTTACAGAGAAGCCGCCAATTAGGGCTGTTTTAAGGCTGGTCTCTAGATTCGCAAAGGTTCCGTCACTCAAGACAGTATCGGTATTAACTTCACTGATCGTAACAACGTCTCCACTATCCAGTTCTGTGAAGGAAAGTAGGCCGGTGGTCGCAAGACTAACTGCGCCATCACCCTCAGTAAGAGCTCCAGTGCCAGTAATAGAATCAATTACCGGCTGGTCATTGGTGCCGGTAATGGTAACTATTACCTCCTTTCCAGCCGACGCAGCATTGGCCGTTCCAGAGTCGTCAGTGGCGGTAACATTATATTTCAGGACGATGGTTTGGTCTTTACCCAAAAAGTCAAGATTGGCACTTGTGCTGTAACTCCAGCCTGAATTAGAAATAACAAAACCTTCCATAAGGGTGGTGCTAAGACTGCTAGTAAGGTCTCCTCCATTCCAGGTGATACTGGTATCAGATTTACTTACCGTTACAATCTCTCCGCTATCCAACTCCGTGAAGCTAAGTGTACCAGTAGTGCTGAGACCTGTAGTGCTATTACTCTCTGCAAGAGTGCCGGATGCGTTAATCAAGTCAATTACTGGCTGATCGTTAGTTCCCGTGATAGTAATCGATAAAAAACTATTAGATGTTAACCCACCGCTATCAGACATCTGATAACGAATTAATAAATCCATCACTTCGCCATCACCGAGATAATCAAAATCAGAGCCAAGAGCAAATAACACCTGATTATTACTAATACTTACCTCTCCCATACCAACAAGAATATCGCCATTAGTATCAATAATATCAGTAGATAACAGAATATAAGAAGAAGGGTTGTCATTGGAATCAACATCAGTATCATTAGCCAAAACATTTATTATTAATGAACCATTTTCACCACTCGTGGCGACATCAGGGTTGGCCACAGGAGCTTCATTAACATCTTCAATATCTATAGTTATTGTTTTAAACGTAGTTAAAGGAGGGATACCATTATCTGTTACTTTAATGCTTAAGTCGTAACTGTCTATATTTTCGTAATCTATTTCCCCCACCACAGTGATATCACCAGTTGCAGGGTTAATAGCAAAACAGCCATCGTTATTACCTCCGACTATCGCATAAATGTGTGACTGAGATTCGTCTAGATCTATTACCTTAACAGACCCTACAGTGAATGAGCCATCACTTAGTACGCCATCCCTTACAGTGAAGCCTTGACTTTGAATAATTGGGGGGTTGTTAGCTGGTATAGCAGGGATATCATCTATTACATGTTCTTTAGTAAACTGACGTTCATCAATACCCACTACTCTATTGCTTTTATAAAAAACCTCATCCACATCCTTATCTGACCTCTCAATCATGCTCTGGCTTGCCAGTCGATCTTCTTCAGCTAACACTTTATCCTTGTCAGATGAGTCATTAGTTGAGAAATCATCAACTGGCTGATCAATACCATTACTATAATCTATCGAACTGATGCCCGCATCATCTAGATCAGACATTTCCATTAAGCGCTCTTGCTGTAGCCCAACAAGGATAGATTTATTGTTAATAAGACTTATTTTTATCGGGAAATCATAGCTATTTAAAACAGTCTCACCAACAAACACTGGTTCTCCTGCATTAACTATTCTAATCGAGCCATCAACACTGATAACCTCAACAGGTTCAGAGTCTTCTGAGATATGACCAATTACAACATAATTACCATTTGAATTCATGGAGCCCCCACTATATAAAAATTTATTTATAACCACCCCTAGCAGCGTGAGGTTATTGGTCACTATCACCTTCAACGACAATAGGTACAGATGTGTGTTTTTTGTATTTTCAGAACAGCCTCTTTATAATGTCGGCCGAACCAGTGATTTTATTACAATGCGGATTCAAATCTGTATTTCGCCTACTACGCTAACAAAGGACACAGTATTCACAGTATTTAATTTATTCGAGTACGGCTGGATTAATATAATAAGTGCAATTGACTGAAATTTTATAGGTGAGCCAGCTGCCGGTATATTTGTAGCTCTCACACTAAAAATGGAAGCCAAGAATGAGCACTCAAACTAGGCAATACAAGCAGCTGACTCAAGGGCAACGGTATCAGATTGAGGCTCTTCTTAGAACAGACTACATACAGAAAGAAGTCGCAGTGTCAGTAGGTATCAGTGAGAGTGCTTTATCACGAGAGTTGAGTCGTAATGCCAATGATGATGGCTACGGTGCTGAAAGCGCCCACGTACTAGCCAGTCAGCGTAGAGTAAAAGCGACAAAGTTCAGCAAAACAGATAAACGACACATGACCATAATAAAGAAAGGGCTATTGCTTGGTTGGTCTCCTGAAAATATCAGTTTCAGGATGAAGGTGGAAGTGCCCGACATCGCACTCAGCCACACCACTGCTTATAAACGTGTTGCTACTAACAAAGTGCTAGGAGGCTCTTTGTATAAGAATCTACCCCGCTTTGGCAAGAGGCGCTGCAAAGGTGGTAAGCGTAAGGCTGGGCGTATCACGATCCCAGACCGCGTCGATATATCCTATCTGCCCGCAGTTGTTGATCTGCGGTCTCGTCTAGGCGATAGGGAGGGTGATACGATTTATGGACAGGGCGCCTATCTGGTGACCCTTGTAGACCGAAAGAGTCTGTTAACTTTAATAGGGAAAGTTGATACAAAACACGCCGAAGTTGTTGCTGAAAGTATGATAAAGCTTCTGAAGCGGGTGTCATCGGTCTGCACAGTCACCCTAGATAATGGTGGTGAGTTTGCAGCCCATGAGAAGGTAGCAAAAGCAATGAATGCAGATATCTACTTTGCCAAGCCTTATGCTAGTTATCAGCGGGGAGCTAACGAAAATACCAATGGCATCATTCGGAGAACCTGGCCTAAAAAAATGGCGTTGAGCCATCTGACAGAAGACGATATGAGGGCAATGAAAATATTGATCAATACCATGCCCAGGAAGGCCTTATACCCAAAGGATTTCAAGTTGCTACTAGCCGACAAGTAAGCGAAGCCCCATGAGCCTACCAGTAGTAGGTGCTCGGGGTGTGAGCGAGCGCAGCCAACAACGTAGCAGATTGAAAGGCGACAGGTATAGGAGGGTGGACACCACTCGAAGTCTACGCAGGGCAGCCGATTGCACTTATTACTTGAATCCAGCATTGTGGGAATTTAAGAATCTATTTGTAAATTTCCGTCATCTAGCAATTTATTAATAATTTCAGCGTCTGTATTACCATAAACTGAAAGATCAACATTATCTAACGTAACCTGCCTAGTTACATCACCACCTGCAACATCTCTAATATTAATGACTGTTTCACTACTACTAGTAGAAAAGTCTAGCAACTGTTCAAGACTATTGTCTTCATCAACCATAAGGTCACCTAGCAATAACACATCACCTTCATCAATATTAAAGTCAGATACAGAAAAACTAGTTTTATTTTCAGGAGTTACTGCCGCATTAAGATCAAAGGTATATATTGATGCGCCGCCAGATACCGAAATATTATCATGATTAGTACTAAATAAATCAGGGACTGTACCACTATCGGTGAGTAGGCTATTTGCACCTGCATTATCAACATCGTCAATACTTGTTTGCGGAACAAGATTATTATCAGAAAACAGATCTGCGTCAGTAAAAATTACTTCTCTATCGTCGTTTGCTATAAACAAAGTGCCATCTTCATTTCCTTGAGTTTGCATATCTGGCGCGTGAGTTAATAGCTCTTGCATTGTAATGAGTTTATCACTACCAATATGTTCTGCTGCAATAGATGCTATTTCTTGCCCGTTAGCATTACTAAAGGTGATCTCATCACCAATATTAAAGCTAAATGAACCATCAGTATTTGTGATGCCTGTAATTCCTGAGCTGGTTGTGTAATTTACGCCTACCACTGGCAATGTACCCAGTCTTGCTGTTGTGAGCGAATCGTCGGTATGCGCGTCAAAGTCATCACTTTGCATATCGGTGTATTTCTCTAGCATTTCTTGAACATGCTCCATAGCATCTTCTTCACTAACAAACTCTTTACCAATGCTTTCAACCAATGCTTTCACTTCCTCTTCTGAAGCAGTGTGAAGATTAAGTTCTAAGTCTTCAAGTTTTGTATGTATTTCAGCGGTGATAACAATGTTATCACCCTCATCACTATCAAGTGATTGTAAGAATGTCGCCATGTTTTCAAGGTAGTGATCGTTCAAATTTCCTCGCTCAACGTTGGCAATATCTTGTAAGAATGTTTGACCGCTTTGAGCTTCTTCTGCGGTAATTGTCCCTAGTTCAATATTACCGATTGAGAAAGTGATTGTGTCGCCATTATTAAACAAGAATGCACCATCAGCATCAGTTAAGCCCGTTAGGCCTGATGAGGTAGTGTAAGCAACTCCGTCAATAACACCATCAATTAAAGTACCTACATTGTCAGGATTAACCATAATATTGAAATGAGTTTTTGCTGTTGCACCATCATCATCTGTGACTAAAATGGTGATAATATCACTGCCGTTATAGTTTGCATCAGGGGTAAACAGAATATTACCGTCAACATCCATTGATAGCGTTCCATTATTTGCTTTACTGTCAGTTAAGTTAACCGTGCCATCTATATCGTCAGCCGTTGCAACAATCGTTGTAGTATTTTCTTCAACACTAACAATATCTCTCTTATTTTCCACAATAATGTTCGGATTTCCTATAATAGTGAAAGAGATATCATTATCTGCTTTATTCTCTAGCGGAGAATCTCCTTCAAAATCTAAAAGGAATGTAATGTTATCCCACTGTGTGATCTCTCCGTGGTATGCTTTAGTAACATCCTCAGGCTCAAGTGCTTTATTATAGATTTGAATATCATCTAGCGTTCCATCAAAGTAGTTATCAACACCACCAACATTATAAGTGTTGTTAATATGTACTCTGTCTGGTGCAGGACCTGTATGGATTGGTTCAGGGTTTCCATCTATATGGATTCTGAATTCATTACCATCTTTAATCCAAGTAATATGAACAGGTGTTCCTGCAGCTAAAAAAACATCTTGAATGATGTTATTAAATCGCTCACCTGTATCTTCATCATAAGCATCATAATGTAACCCTCCATTAGAGGGAGCCACCCACATAGAAGGTGATCTAAGATTTGCATCTTGAAAACCTAAGAATCCATGAAAAAGACCATCGTTGATAGTTGCAGTATTTACCAAAACGCTAATTGTAAAATTGTCAGGATTTATTGTAGGATCATCAAAAGCAACTTTCTCTGTAATTCCATTCAAATTAAGTGAATGGTTGTCGACTTTTACCGTATCAGCAACATCAATTGTTGGGACATCATTTACATCATTTACTGTTATTACTGATCTTGCTACAACTACTCCTCCATCATTATCTGTGGCAGTAACAGTAATAGTATCGGAACCATTATAGTTTTTATTTGGAGAGTAAGATATTGTTCCATTTCCATTTACAACTACTATTCCGTTTTCTGCTGTTGCTGTGGTTGTTACTGTTCCATCAATATCTGCTGATTCAAATGTAATAGTTATATTACCATCTTCATTAACTGTTTTTGTAGACTCAACATTTAAAGTAGGAGCATCATTGGTTCCCGTAATGGTAATTATTACCTCCTCTTCAGCCGACGCGGCATCGACCGCTCCAGAGTTGTCAGTGCCGATAATATTATATTTTAGAACAATGGTCTGATCTTTACCCAAAAAATCAAGGTTAGCGTTTGTGTTGTAACTCCAGCCTTCATTAGAAATAACAAATCCGCTCATAAGGGTGGCGCTAAGAATGCTAGTAAGTTCTCCTCCATTCCATGTGATACTAGTATCAGATTTGCTGACCGTAACAGTATCTTTACTATCCAAATCTGTGAAGCTAAGTATGCCATCAACGCTGAGACTGGCAGTGCTATCATCCTCGATCAGAGCTCCTGTGGTAGTAAGTGAAGCAATTACTGGCTGGTCATTAGTGCCCGTAATCGTAATTATTACTTCCTCTTCAGCCGAAGCAGCATTGGCCGCTCCAGAGTTGTCTGTGGCTATAACATTATATTTCAGGATGATAGTCTGATCTTTGCCCAAAAAATCAAGGTTAACGTTTGTGTTGTAACTCCAGCCTTCATTAGAAAGAACAAAGCCGTTCATAAGGGTGGCGCTAAGACTGGTAGTAAGGTCTCCTCCACTCCACGTGATACTGGTGTCAGATTTGCTTACCGTAACAGTATCTCCACTATCCAACTCTGTGAAGCTAAGGGTGCCGTCAACAATGAGACTGGCAGTACTATCAGCTTCAACCAGGGCTCCAGTGCTAGTAATCGAATCAATTACTGGCTGGTCATTAGTGCCAGTAATGGTAACTATTACCTCCTTTTCAGCCGACGCAGCATTGGCCGTTCCTGAGTTGTCAGTAGCGATAACATTATATTTCAGGACGATGGTTTGATCTTTACCCAAAAAGTCAAGATTGGCACTTGTGCTGTAACTCCAGCCTGAATTAGAAATAACGAAGCCGCTCATAAGGCTGGTGCTAAGACTGCTAGCAAGGTCTCCTCCATTCCACGTGATGCTGGTATCAGATTTGCTAATCGTAACAGTCTCTCCGCTATCCAACTCCGTGATGCTAAGTCTACCGGTAGTACTGAGACCGGTAGTGCTATTACTCTCTTCAAGAGTGCCAGATGCGTTAATCAAGTCAATTACTGGCTGATCGTTAGTTCCCGTGATAGTAATCGATAAAAAACTATTAGATGTTAACCCCCCGCTATCAGACATCTGATAACGAATTAATAAATCCATCACTTCGCCATCACCGAGATAATCAAAATCAGAGCCAAGAGCAAATAACACCTGATTATTACTAATACTTACCTCTCCCATTCCAACAAGAATATCGCCATTAGTATCAACAATATCAGTAGATAGCAGAATAGAAGAAGAAGGGTTGTCATTGACATCAGCATCAGTATCATTAGCCAAAACATTTATTGTTAATGAACCATTTTCATCACTCGTGGCGACATCAGGGTTAGCAACGGGAGCTTCATTAAAATTTTCAATATCTATAGTTATTCTTTTCAACGTAGTTAAAGGAGGGATGCCATTATCTGTTACTTTAATGCTTAAGTCGTAACTGTCTATATTTTCGTAATCTATTTCCCCCACCACAGTTATATCACCAGTTGCAGGGTTAATAGCAAAACAGCCATCGCTATTATCTTCGACTATAGCATAAACGTGTGACTGAGCTTCGTCTAGATCTATTACCTTAACAGCCCCTATAGTGAATGAACCATCACTTGGTACGTTCTCGTTTACAGTGAAGCTTTGACTTTGAATAATTGGAAGGTTGTTAACTGGTATAGCAGGGAGATCACCTCTTACATCTTCTTCAGTAAACTGACTCTCATCAATACCCACTACTCTATTGCTTTTATAAAAAACCTCATCCACATCCTTATCTGACCTCTCAATCAGGCTCTGGCTTGCCAGTCGATCTTGTTCAACTATCACTCCATCCTTGTCAGATGAGTCATTAGTTGAAAAATCATCAACTGGCTGATCAATACCATTACTATAATCTATCGAACTGATGCCAGCATCATCTAGATCAGACATTTCCATTAAGCGCTCTTGCTGTAGCCCAACAAGGATAGATTTATTGTTAATAAGACTTATTTTTATCGGGAAATCATAGCTATTTAAAACAGTCTCACCAACAAACACTGCGCCTCCTGCATTAACTATTCTAATTGAGCCATCACCACTGATAACCTCAACAGGTTCAGAGTCTTCTGAAATATGACCAATTACAACATAATTACCATTTGAATTCATAGAGCCCCTTCCCAATAATAACAATAACAATTTTTATTTTTATTTATCTTCCCTTAACAGCATGATAATTATTAGCTGCTCTCACCTTCAACGACAATAGGTACAGATGTATGTTTTTTGTATTTTCAGAATATCCTCTTTATAATGTCGGCCGAACCAGTGATTTTATTACAATGCGGATTCAAATCTGTATTTCGTCTACTACGCTAACAAAGGACACAGTATTCACCGTATTCACAGTATTCACCGTATTCACAGTATTCACAGTATTCACAGTATTTAATTTATTCGAGTACGCAGTAGTCTGCTGGGGGTGAGTGAAGGCAATCAACAACTTAGCGCTTTTAAGATAGAATGGGGTATGCAAACATCAACCCTACGTTCCTAAAACTCAAGATCACAAAATAGTTTATCTTGGCATCACTTAGCTAGAGCTAACTTTTTATAAAGATTACCAAGTAGTCACTTGATTCACAGTGAGAGCTACAACCTGCTAACAATTGGCTATCAACCCATCTCCAACTATCTTAGTTATTGTGGGAATCTAAGAATCTATTTGTAAACTTCCGTCAACTAGCAATTTATTAATAATTTCAGCGTCTGTATTACCATAAACTGAAAGATCTACATTATCTAACGTAACCTGACTAGTTACATCACCACCTGCAAAATCTCTAATATTAATGACTGTTTCACTACTACTAGTAGAAAAGTCTAGCAACTGTTCAAGACTATTGTCTTCATCAACCATAAGGTCACCTAGCAATAACACATCACCTTCATCAATATTAAAGTCAGATACAGAAAAACTAGTTTTATTTTCAGGAGTTACTGCCGCATTAAGATCAAAGGTATATATTGATGCGCCGCCAGATACCGAAATATTATCATGATTAGTACTAAATAAATCCGGGACTGTACCACTATCGGTGAGTAGGCTATTTGCACCTGCATTATCAACATCGTCAATACTTGTTTGCGGAACAAGATTATTATCAGAAAACAGATCTGCGTCAGTAAAAATCACTTCTCTATCGTCGTTTGCTATAAACAAAGTGCCAGCTTCATTTCCTTGAGTTTGCATATCTGGCGCGTGAGTTAATAGCTCTTGCATTGTAATGAGTTTATCACTACCAATATGTTCTGCTGCAATAGATGCTATTTCTTGCCCGTTAGCATTACTAAAGGTGATCTCATCACCAATATTAAAGCTAAATGAACCATCAGTATTTGTGATACCTGTAATTCCTGAGCTGGTTGTGTAATTTACGCCTACCACTGGCAATGTACCAAGTCTTGCTGTTGTGAGCGAATCGTCGGTATGCGCGTCAAAGTCATCACTTTGCATATCGGTGTATTTCTCTAGCATTTCTTGAACATGCTCCATAGCATCTTCTTCACTAACAAACTCTTTACCAATGCTTTCAACCAAGGCTTTCACTTCCTCTTCTGAAGCAGTGTGAAGGTCAAGTTTAGACTCTTCAAGTTTGGCATGCATTTCAGCGGTGATAACAATGTTATCACCCTCATCACTATCAAGTGATTGTAAGAATGTCGCCATATTTTCAAGGTAGTGATCGTTCAAATCACCACGATCAACGTTGGCAATATCTTGTAAGAAGGTTTGACCGCTTTGAGCTTCTTCTGCAGTAATTGTCCCTAGTTCAATATTACCGATTGAGAAAGTTATTGTGTCGCCATTATTAAACAAGAATGCACCATCAGCATCAGTTAAGCCCGTTATGCCTGATGAAGTAGTGTAAACAACTCCGTCAATAACACCATCAATTAAAGTACCTACATTATCATTTCCCTTTATTAAAAATTTAACTGTTGCTGTATCTGCTCCCCCATTACCATCTGAAAGAGTGTAAGTGAAACTTGCTTCAAGTTGCTCTCCATCATTAAGTCCAACTGTTGCTGCGTTTCCGATGAATTGAACTTGATCAACACCGTCAATATTTACAACAGTCACTGTTCCGATAACATTACCATTGGTATCAACAGCATCGGAAACGCCAGATATTGATAATGTATCACCATCTAGATCGCTATCATTCGCAAGAACATTGAAATTGCTAATCGCATTATCATCAAAGTTTGCCTGATGAGTAAACTGATCTTCTGTATTTGGTGTTCCACTTTTAGTTACAGTTATTCCATTTGCATAATAAGGATTATCACCACTGAAATTCATTGCAAACTTAAGATTACTTGTCATTGATGAAGGTATATCTCCATCCATTATAATTTTTGCTTCTGCTGCCGTTGCTCCTGTATCTTCAAAGACTTTAACATCTCTAATATCTCCAGTAACATCCCGACCAATAGTCATTGTATCAGACCAATCAAAGCCAGAACTACCTATATTACCTGTAACAGCTAACGAGCCATCAACATAGAGATGCATATCATTTCCATCCAAACTATATACAAAATTATGCCATTCACCATCCGCTACATTAAGTCCTGTGGTGCTAAGTGTTTCAAAATTTGTACCACCATCCCAAGTATAAGTCGATATATTACCATTTGAGGTAATAGTAATGCGTCTATCATGCCCTCCATCTCCAGTATACGAATCTATACCAAATAGTTGACCTTCTGCTCTATCTGTTTTAAACCACATTGATACCGTACTGAATCCTGTGCTATTTGAAAGCCCAGAGTCTATCTCAAGATTAGCGGCAGCAGTTAATTGTAATGTACCGACTAAATCAATATCATCCATAGCAACTGGACCATCATTAATAGAATTAATGGTTAAATCCATTGTACCAGCCGTTGTAAGTTCACCATCAGAAACATCAAATGTTAAATCTAATTCTCCACTAAAGTTAGCATCAGGAGTTACCGTAAATGTTCCATCTCCATTATCAACAACGGTTGCATTATCACCATTAACTTGAACATTTGAAGCAGTAAGTGCATCACCGTCTTCATCCGTCGCATTAGCCAACAAATCACCTTGTGTTAAAGTTATACTTGTATCTTCATCTGTATTTGCCGTGGCAGATCCAGAGAATTCAGGCCCATCATTTATATTAGAGATAACAAATTCAGTTGATGCCGTTGATGCAGCTGTTGTTCCGTTCGCATCTGTTGATGTTGCTGTTACATTAACATCAAAAGTACCAAAGAAATTTTCATCTGGCGTAATTGTTAAATTGCTAAAATCCCAACCTAAAATATCAACTTCCCCACCATCTTCAGTAACTGTTACAGAGTTCACGCCATCACTCACAATTGTTCCAGCAAGTACGCCATCCATAACAACAGAGGTGATATTTTCTGAGCCATCTGTATCAACTAAGTCTGTGCTTAATCGAACCGTTAATGCTGAGCCCTCAAGTAATTCTGAAACTATTTCTTGGACAGTAATAACGTCAAGAACTGCGCCTATCCCATCACTACCAGGTGCATTAAGTTCTAATCTTGGGTTATCTGTTGTTGCTGTAAAGGTATAAGTGTAACTTTCCCATGACACCTCATTGGGTACAATAGTGTCAACTACAACCCCCTCCCACATAACATCAACCGCCTGCCCTTGACCTGTTGCCGTACCTGTTCGAGCACATAGGTCAAATGTTAATTTAACTGTATCACCTGCTTGAACATCTACATTTTGATAAATATTTGATTCATCACCAACATTTCTTTCAAGCTCAAGAACTGTTCCACGATTATCGCCTGCGCCATACGTAGTATCAGGATTAGCTTCCATCATTCCGCCATTATTATCGGTTAGCCAACCACTTAATTGTGCATTAGCGCCGGAGCCTGTAATGTTATTATCACCAAGAGATGTAATGGTTTCGCCCACTTCCCCCATTGTCGAAGCAAGAGAAATATTAACTGCATCAGCAACCGCATCAACATGAATATATCTTGTTGCCTCAGTTATATCTATTCCATCTGAAATATTATAATTAATAGCTACGTCACCATTGAAATTCTCAGAAGGTGTAAATGTCCAGGTATTATCTCCATTATCAACCAATATTCCGCTATCAACCGTTAAGTTTTCAACCGATAGGTTTGCACCCTCAGCATCAGTTGCGTTTGCTAAAATCTCTGCTTTAGTAATGATAATACTTGTGTCTTCTGCTGTATTGCTTAAAGAAACATCTGAAGAGATAATTGGCGCATCATTAGTGCCCGTAATGATAACTGTTATCTCTTCATCAGCTGACTCAGCATTGGTCGCTCCAGAGTTGTCTGTGGCTATAACATTATACTTCAGGACGATGGTTTGATCTTTACCCAAAAAGTCAAGGTTAACGTTTGTGTTGTAACTCCAACCTTCATTCGAAACAACAAAACCGTTCAAAAGGTTGGTGCTAATACTACTAGTAAGATCTCCTCCATTCCACGTGATACTAGTATCAGATTTACTAATCGTAACAGTATCTCCGCTATCTAACTCTGTGAAGCTAAGTGCGCCGGTAGTACTGAGAATGTCGGTGCCATCACCCTCAACTAGAGTTCCAGTGGTAGTAATCGAATCAATTACCGGCTGGTCGTTAGTGCCTGTAATCGTAACTGTTACTTCCTCTCCAGCCGACGCAGCATTTCCCGATCCAGAGTTATCAGTGCCTATAACATTATATTTCAGGATGATGGTTTCATCTTCACCCAAAAAGTCAAGATTAGCGCTTGTGCTGTAACTCCAACCTGAATTAGAAATAACGAAGCCGCTCATAAGGCTGGCGCTAAGACTGCTAGTAAGGTCTCCACCATTCCACGTGATACTGGTATCAGATTTACTTACCGTTACAATATCTCCGCTATCCAACTCCGTGAAGCTAAGTGTACCAGTAGTGCTGAGACCGGTAGTGCTATTACTCTCTTCAAGAGTGCCGGATGCGTTAATCAAGTCAATTACTGGCTGATCGTTAGTTCCCGTGATAGTAATCGATAAAAAACTATTAGATGTTAACCCCCCGCTATCAGACATCTGATAACGAATTAATAAATCCATCACTTCGCCATCACCGAGATAATCAAAATCAGAGCCAAGAGCAAATAACACCTGATTATTACTAATACTTACCTCTCCCATTCCAACAAGAATATCGCCATTAGTATCAACAATATCAGTAGATAACAGAATAGAAGAAGAAGGGTTGTCATTGACATCAGCATCAGTATCATTAGCCAAAACATTTATTGTTAATGAACCATTTTCATCACTCGTGGCGACATCAGGATTAGCAACAGGAGCTTCATTAGCATTTTCAATATCTATAGTTATTGTTTTAAACGTAGTTAAAGGAGGGATACCATTATCTATTACTTTAATGCTTAAGTCGTAACTGTCTATATTTTCGTAATCTATTTCCCCCACCACAGTGATATCACCAGTTGCAGGGTTAATAGCAAAACGGCCATCGCTATTACCCCCGACTATAGCATAAACATGTGACTGATCTTCGTCTAGATCTATTACCTTAACAGCACCTATAGTGAATGAACCATCACTTGGTACGTTCTCGTTTACAGTGAAGCTTTGACTTTGAATAATTGGAAGGTTGTTAACTGGTATAGCAGGGAGATCACCTCTTAAATCGTCTTCAGTAAACTGACTCTCATCAATACCCACTACTCTATTGCTTTTATAAAAAACCTCATCCACATCCTTATCTGACCTCTCAATCAGGCTCTGGCTTGCCAGTCGATCTTTTTCAACTATCACTCCATCCTTTTCAGATGAGTCATTAGTTGAGAAATCATCAACTGGCTGATCAATACCATTACTATAATCTATCGAACTGATGCCAGCATCTAGATCAGACATTTCCAATAAGCGCTCTTGCTGTAGCCCAACAAGGATAGATTTATTGTTAATAAGACTTATTTTTATCGGGAAATCATAGCTATTTAAAACAGTCTCACCAACAAACACTGCGCCTCCTGCATTAACTATTCTAATTAAGCCATCACCACTGATAACCTCAACAGGTTCAGAGTCTTCTGAGATATGACCAATTACAAAATAATTACCATTTGAATTCATAGAGCTCCTTCCCAGCAATAACAATAACAATTTTTATTTTTATTTATCTTCCCTTAACAGCATGATAATTATTAGCTGCTCTCACCTTCAACGACAATAGGTACAAATGTATGTTTTTTGTATTTTCAGAATATCCTCTTTATAATGTCGGCCGAACCAGTGATTTTATTACAATGCGGATTCAAATCTGTATTTCGTCTACTACGCTAACAAAGGACACAGTATTCACAGTATTCACAGTATTCACAGTATTCACAGTATTTAATTTATTCGAGTACGCAGTAGTCTGCTGGGGGTGAGTGAAGGCAATCAACAACTTAGCACTTTTAAGATAGAGTGGGGGGTATGCAAACATCAACCCTACGTTCCTAAAACTCAAGATCACAAAATAGTTTATCTTGGCACCACTTAGCTAGAGCTAACTTTTTATAAAGATTACCAAGTAGTCACTTGATTCACAGTGAGAGCTACAACCTGCTAACAATTGGCTATCAACCCATCTCCAACTATCTTAGTTATTGTGGGAATCTAAGAATCTATTTGTAAATTTCCGTCATCTAGCAATTTATTAATAATTTCAGCGTCTGTATTACCATAAACTGAAAGATCAACATTATCTAACGTAACCTGCCTAGTTACATCACCACCTGCAACATCTCTAATATTAATGACTGTTTCACTACTACTAATAGAAAAGTCTAGCAACTGTTCAAGACTATTGTCTTCATCAACCATAAGGTCACCTAGCAATAACACATCACCTTCATCAATATTAAAGTCAGATACAGAAAAACTAGTTTTATTTTCAGGAGTTACTGCCGCATTAAGATCAAAGGTATATATTGATGCACCGCCAGATACCGAAATATTATCATGATTAGTACTAAATAAATCAGGGACTGTACCACTATCGGCGAGTAGGCTATTTGCACCTGCATTATCAACATCGTCAATACTTGTTTGCGGAACAAGATTATTATCAGAAAACAGATCTGCGTCAGTAAAAATCACTTCTCTATCGTCATTTGCTATAAACAAAGTGCCAGCTTCATTTCCTTGAGTTTGCATATCTGGCGCGTGAGTTAATAGCTCTTGCATTGTAATGAGTTTATCACTACCAATATGTTCTGCTGCAATAGATGCTATTTCTTGCCCGTTAGCATTACTAAAGGTGATCTCATCACCAATATTAAAGCTAAATGAACCATCAGTATTTGTGATGCCTGTAATTCCTGAGCTGGTTGTGTAATTTACGCCTACCACTGGCAATGTACCCAGTACTGCTATTGTGAGCGAATCGTCGGTATGCGCGTCAAAGTCATCACTTTGCATATCGGTGTATTTCTCTAGCATTTCTTGAACATGCTCCATAGCATCTTCTTCACTAACAAACTCTTTACCAATGCTTTCAACCAAGGCTTTCACTTCCTCTTCTGAAGCAGTGTGAAGATTAAGCTCTAAGTCTTCAAGTTTTGTATGTATTTCAGCGGTGATAACAATGTTATCACCCTCATCACTATCAAGTGATTGTAAGAATGTCGCCATGTTTTCAAGGTAGTGATCGTTCAAATCACCACGGTCAACATCGGCAATATCTTGTAAGAATGTTTGACCGCTTTGAGCTTCTTCTGCCGTAATACTACCTAGTTCAACATTACCGATTGAGAAGGTGATCGTATCGCCATCATTAAATTGGAATCCACCATTTTCATCGGTCATTCCTGTTAATCCAGATGATGTCTCGTAGAAGATCCCTTCGATAACCCCATCAATTAAGGTACCGCTGTTTGGTGTGGTTGTCACATTAAGATCAACCGTTGCTGTATCCGTTCCACCGTTTCCATCTGAAATAGTATATTCAAATGATGCATCACCGATATAACCATTGTCAGGTGTAAAGATAACATCGGTGCTGGTTACTGTTGTATTTAAATCACCTACAATCGTGGCTGAGTTTCCGAATGTTGCCGTGTCTTTAAGAACATCATCTCCTTCAGTTTTAAGTTCAAGAAGCAGATTATTACCACTACTGATACTGATATCACTAATACTACCTGTAAAGTAATCTCCCATAACATCGTCGTCCCAGTCACCACCAATAATCGCACGATCGGAGGTGGTCATTGGCAGAGTTAAAGTCTCTGGTACAGTATGTTCAACACCGTCAATAATAACTATAGGACTTTGACCGTTTACAGCAGTAACAGATATTGTATGTGGCTTTCCATCGTTAAGACCACCATCTCCAATCTTTATAGCATTTACATTATCATCCATTATACCAACTTCACCGTCTTCAGTGATTGATATTCTTATCATATTTGCACTGCCATTTGGATCCGTGATCATAAACAATACATTCGTATGAATACCAGCAGAAACATCGGTCGTTGAGAATGTAGCTTCAAAAGTAATACCATCAGAAGCAGTGACATCGTTCATTACGCTACCTACATCAATGTAATCATTTCCGTCCAAATTAATGCTCTTATTATCAATCAACTCAACCGTTCCGTGTGTATTAGCTGTTGCTGTAACTTCTGTAATGCTTAGTGTATCTCCATCAGCATCAATATCATTCGCAAGTAAAGAAGCTGTAGTAAATCTTACAGGTTCATCGCCATTTCCAACTATACTAGTATCTTCTACAAAAATAGGAATGTCATTTACAGAATCAATAGTTAAATTAATTTCTTGTGTAACAACCACTCCATCAAGGTCAGTGACACTTAAATTTACAGTAGCAGCTCCATTGTAATTCGCATCTGGTGTATAAGTTACATTTCCATCAGCATCAAGACTCAATATTCCGTGCTCTGCCGTACTTCCTGCTAACGAAACATCACCTTCAATATCAGAAACAACGGCAATAACATGTGAAATATCTTCTGTTCCTGTATTATCAACAGAGCTGATTACTGGCGCATCATTGACCGAAGCAACCGTTAAATCAACGCCACTTGGAAGGGTTGTTGTTCCATCGCTAACATCAAATGTCAACTCAATTTTTCCGTGGAATGCTGCGTTAGGTGTAACCGTATAAGTCCCATTTCCATTATCAACAACTGTCGCATCTGTCCCATTAACTTGAATGTTGGACGCTACTAATAAATCACCGTCCACATCACTTGAATTAACAATTAAATCTGCTTGTGTAAGAATTAATGTATTATCCTCGTCAACGGTTGCGTCAATTGGTGCTGAAATAACGAGTTTATCATCGACTGGATTAACCATTAAATTAATGGTGCTTACAGTAGTTAATGCACCATCTGAAACATCAAAGCTCAATGCTAGATCGCCGTTGAAATTTTCACTTGTTGTAACTGTGAATGTGCCATCAAGGTTATCAACAATAGTTACATCAGGATTATTTATTTGAACATTTGAAGCGGTTAAAGTATCGCCATCAGCGTCTGTTGCATGGGCAAGTAGATCTGCTTGTGTCAGTGTAATACTTATATCTTCATCCGTGTTTGCTTCTACATTTTGTGTAACAACAGGCGTTCCTGTATTATCATTTCCCTTTATTAAAAATTTAACTGTTGCTGTATCTGCTCCCCCATTACCATCTGAAAGAGTGTAAGTGAAACTTGCTTCAAGTTGCTCTCCATCATTAAGTCCAACTGTTGCTGCGTTTCCGATGAATTGAACTTGATCAACACCGTCAACATTTACAACCGTTACCGTTCCGATTACATTCCCATTAGTATCAACAACATCTGAAACACTAGATATTGATAATGTATCACCATCTAGATCGCTATCATTCGCAAGAACATTGAAATTACTTGTGGCATTATCTTCAACAGTTCCCTGATGAGTAAACTGATCTTCTGTATTTGGTCCTCCAACTCTAACTACACTTATTCCACTTGCCTCATAAGGATCATTACCAGTAAAATCCATTAGAAATTTAAGATCATTTGTCATTGATGAAGGTATATCTCCATCCATTATAATTTTTGCTTCTGCTGCCGTTGCTCCTGTATCTTCAAAGACTTTAACATCTCTAATATCTCCAGTAACATCCTGACCAATAGTCATTGTATCAGACCAATCAAAGCCAGAACTACCTATATTACCTGTAACAGCTAACGAGCCATCAACATAGAGATGCATATAATTTCCATCCAAACTATATACAAAATTATGCCATTCACCATCCGCTACATTAAGTCCTGTGGTGCTAAGTGTTTCAAAATTTGTACCACCATCCCAAGTATAAGCCGATATATTACCATTTGAGGTAATAGTAATGCGTCTATCATGCCCTCCATCTCCAGTATACGAATCTATACCAAATAGTTGACCTTCTGCTCTATCTGTTTTAAACCACATTGATACCGTACTGAATCCTGTGCTATTTGAAAGCCCAGAGTCTATCTCAAGATTAGCGGCAGCAGTTAATTGTAATGTACCGACTAAATCAATATCATCCATAGCAACTGGACCATCATTAATAGAATTAATGGTTAAATCCATTGTACCAGCCGTTGTAAGTTCACCGTCAGAAACATCAAATGTTAAATCTAATTCTCCACTAAAGTTAGCATCAGGAGTTACCGTAAATGTTCCATCTCCATTATCAACAACGGTTGCATTATCACCATTAACTTGAACATTTGAAGCAGTAAGTGCATCACCATCTAGATCCGTCGCTTTAGCCAACAAATCACCTTGTGTTAAAGTTATACTTGTATCTTCATCTGTATTTGCCGTGGCAGGTCCAGAGAATTCCGCAGCATCATTAGTAGGTGCAAAAAACACTTTAACTGTTTCAGAAGTTGTATTTGTATCGCCATTGCTTGACTCTGTTGTTATTGTGTCAACGGTAAGCGTTACTAAGCCATTAAAATCTTCATTTGGAATAACCTTTAACGAAGTAACATCAGAATTGTCAATTGACCAAGTTCCATCTCCATTATTTGTTCCGTGAGATAGGCTAACATCATCAGGCACATTTGAAATAGTGACTGACATAGTTTCACTTCCATCAGCATCTATTAAATTTACTGTTAAATTAAGTGAAACATCACCACCATCTTCTGTTGCTAAAATATCCATGTCATCTGCACTTGCAGAAATAGTTATATTATCAATACCCCAAGATTCATCTAATACTCCGGCGTCAAGATTTGATTTAAAGCCCAAATTTATTGTTTTTGCACCATCTACTATTGGCACTGTTATTGTAAATTCGTGGGATTGACCGTATTCGCCCGCTCCTGCGTGTCCTGAGTTAGAAACTATACCGTCCGTTCCATGAACTACTTGACCAACAATATTTCCATCACCATCAACTAATACTGCTGTGCCAACATCATCATTATCATTAGTTCCACCTTTACCTTTATGAGTAAGTGTTATAGATGTATATTCTTCACCATTAATTACAATAGTAAAGTCCTCACCATCCCAGGTGTTTATTTCATGCATTGTGAATGTAATGCTAACTTCATCAAGTCCCTGTGGAACATCATAATCTTTAGAAATTGTGCCTGCTCCATTAGCGAACTCCCCAAGCATATCTCCCGCGCCAAAGCTCCCACTATCACTTGTTGTTGAAGAACTCCAACCATTTGAACCCGCTTCAAAATTATCTGATGCAAAACCAAGACTTTTATCGACAGAAATACTAGTATCATCAGCGACCGCTTCAACATTAATTGAACTTGTTGCCGCTACGGTATCTGTTCCATCTGAAATATCATAATTAACGACTACATCACCATGGAAATGTTCAGAAGGGTTGAATGTCCAAGTGTTATCGCCATTGTCAACTAATGTGCCGCTATCGACTGTTAATTTTTCAACAGACAGAGTTTGACCTTCAACATCACTTGCATTCGCAATAAGTTCTGCTTCTGTAATAATGATACTTGTATCTTCTGAGGTATCACTTAATACAACACTTGAAGATATTGTTGGTGCATCATTCATTGAATTAACAGTGATTGCAGATGTTTCTGTCGTAGTCGCGCCGTCATCATCAGTGCTGATTACTGTGATTGTGTCTGTTCCGTTGTAATTCTCATTCGGTGTGTAAGAAATTGTGCCGTCAGTATTAACAACTACTTCACCGTTAAGTGCTGTTGCGGTTGTTGACACGATTGCTCCATCTATATCCGCTGGGGCGTAAGTTATTGTAGTCGCGCCATCTTCATCAACAGATTTAGTTGATTCTAAATCTAATGTTGGAGCGTCATTAATATCATTTACTGTGATCGTAGATGTTTTAATATCTGTCACGCCATCTTCATCTGTCGCTGTAACTGTTATTGTGTCCGTTCCATTATAGTTTTCGTTTGGCGTGTAAGTGATTGTTCCGTCAGTATTTACAACAACAATTCCATTTTCCGCAGTCGCCGTTGTGGTGACTAAGTTATCAATATCGGTTGCTTCAAATGTAATACTTGTAGTGCCATCTTCATTAACTGTTTTTGTTGATTCAACAGTCAGTTCAGGCGCATCATTAATTTCATTAACACGCAGGTTAAATCGAGTGGTTGCTATTGCACCATCATCATCAATCACTACCAGATGAACTGTATCTGCACCTGAAAACTCTGGGTTGGGTGTATAGGTAATATTACCTTCAGCATCCATCGCAAGTGTTCCGAATTCTGCCGAACTACCTGTCAATGTGATTGTGCCGTCTATATCTGCCGCCGTTGCGATTATAGTTGCGGCATCTTCATCCATTTCAACAACATTTCGAACACCTTCTTCAATAATACCTGGGCTGCCGACCACTGTGAAAGGCATATCTGTTCCAGCCAAGTTTTCAAAAGGTTCATCACCTTCAAAATCAAGATGGAATACAAGGCTATCAGATTGTGTTACTTCACCGTTGTAAACCGCGCTGACTTCTTCAGGCGTTAATGCTGAATTGTAAATCTGGACATTATCAATTGAACCTGCAAAGTTATTATCAACACCACCAACATTGAAATTATCATTAACATAAACAACATCAGGGGCATTATTTGAAACATAAACTGGCTCGCTATCACCGTTTATATGGATTCTGTATTGATTGCCATCTTTCACCCAAGTAATTTGAACTGCCGTTCCATTTTCAAAAACATCAGGGATTGTTGCAACGTGTGAAACATTTGTAACCGAATCGTAAGAGTCAATGGTTAATGCATTATTTGCAGGGTTTACCCACATTGAAGGTGAGCGGAATGACTCTCCTTGTGCCCCAATAAACCCTTGCCATTCTCCATTATTTATATCATTTGGATTAATAGAAAGACTCATTGTAAAGTTATTTGCATCAATCACAGGGTCGTCAAAGGTAAGTTTGTCAGAAACGCCATCAAACAATAATGAATGGTTTGGGCTCTCAACCGTGTCAACTGTATTTATGGTTGGCGCATCGTTGATATCATTAACCGTTAAGTCAATTGAATTTGAAACCGTCGCACTGCCATCTGTAACATCAAAGGTTAAATCAAACTCTCCAAAAAAGTTTTCAGAAGGTGTTACAGAGAACGTGCCATCACCATTATCAACAACGGTTGCATTGCCACCATTCACTTGCACATTTACCGCAACTAATGAATCACCATCAATATCAGAAGCATTAGTAATTAAATCTGCTTGCGTAAGTATTAACGTATTATCCTCATCAACTGTTGCAGTAAGTGACGATGAAATGACAGGCGAATCATTGGTGCCCGTAATAATAACTGTTATCTCTTCATCAGCTGACTCAGCATTGGTCGCTCCAGAGCTGTCTATGGCTGTAACATTATACTTCAGGACGATTGTCTGATCTTTACCCAAAAAGTCAAGGTTAACGTTTGTGTTGTAACTCCAACCTTCATTCGAAACAACAAAACCGTTCAAAAGGTTGGTGCTAATACTACTAGTAAGATCTCCTCCATTCCACGTGATACTAGTATCAGATTTGCTTACCGTTACAATATCTCCACTATCTAACTCTGTGAAGCTAAGTGCGCCGGTAGTACTGAGAATGTCGGTGCCATCACCCTCAACTAGAGCTCCAGTGGTAGTAATCGAATCAATTACCGGCTGGTCGTTAGTGCCTGTAATCGTAACTGTTACTTCCTCTTCAGCCGACGCAGCATTTCCCGCTCCAGAGTTATCAGTGCCTATAACATTATATTTCAGGACGATGGTTTCATCTTTACCCAAAAAGTCAAGATTAGCGCTTGTACTGTAACTCCAACCTGAATTAGAAATAACGAAGCCGCTCATAAGGCTGGCGCTAAGACTGCTAGTAAGATCTCCACCATTCCACGTGATACTGGTATCAGATTTACTTACCGTTACAATATCTCCGCTATCCAACTCCGTGAAGCTAAGTGTACCGTCAACACTGAGGCTGGCAGTACTATCACTCTCTTCAAGAGTGCCGGATGCGTTAATCAAGTCAATTACTGGCTGATCGTTAGTTCCCGTGATAGTAATCGATAAAAAACTATTAGATGTTAACCCCCCGCTATCAGACATCTGATAACGAATTAATAAATCCATCACTTCGCCATCACCGAGATAATCAAAATCAGAGCCAAGAGCAAATAACACCTGATTATTACTAATACTTACCTCTCCCATTCCAACAAGAATATCGCCATTAGTATCAACAATATCAGTAGATAACAGAATAGAAGAAGAAGGGTTGTCATTGACATCAACATCAGTATCATTAGCCAAAACATTTATTGTTAATGAACCATTTTCATCACTCGTGGCGACATCAGGGTTAGCAACAGGAGTTTCATTAACATTTTCAATATCTATAGTTATTGTTTTAAACGTAGTTAAAGGAGGGATACCATTATCTATTACTTTAATGCTTAAGTCGTAACTGTCTATATTTTCGTAATCTATTTCCCCCACCACAGTGATATCACCAGTTGCAGGGTTAATAGCAAAACGGCCATCGCTATTACCTCCGACTATCGCATAAACGTGTGACTGAGCTTCGTCTAGATCTATTACCTTAACAGCACCTATACTGAATGAACCATCATTTGGTACGTTCTCGTTTACAGTGAAGCCTTGAGTTTTAATAATTGAAGGGTTGTTAGCTGGCATAGCAGGGAGATCATCTATTCCATCTTCTTCAGTAAACTGACGTTCATCAACACCAATCCTACTTATTTCATGAAAATATTCATCCACTTTGTTATCTGATCTCTCAATCTGGCCTTGGCTTATCAGTCGACCTCCTTCAGCTAACACTTCATCCTTATTAGACGAGTCATTATTTGAGGAACCATCAACTAACTCATCAATACTACTATCACTCTTTTCTAGCGCAATGACGCTCGCATCATCTAGATCAGACATTTCCATTAAGCGCTCTTGCTGTAGCCCAACAAGGATAGATTTATTGTTAATAAGAATTATTTTTATCGGCAAATCATTGCTATTTAAAACAGTCTCACCAACAAACACTGCACCTCCTGCATTAACTATTCTAATTGAGCCATCAACACTGATAACCTTAACAGGTTCAGAGTCTTCTGAGATATGACCAATTACAACATAATTACCATTTGAATTCATAGATCTCCTTCCCAACAATAACAATAACAATTTTTATTTTTATTTATCTTCCCTTAACAGCATGATAATTATTAGCTGCTCTCACCTTCAACGACAATAGGTACAAATGTATGTTTTTTGTATTTTCAGAATATCCTCTTTATAATGTCGGCCAAACCAGTGATTTTATTACAATGCGGATTCAAATCTGTATTTCGTCTACTACGCTAACAAAGGACACAGTATTCACAGTATTTAATTTATTCGAGTACGCAGTAGTCTGCTGGGGGTGAGTGAAGGCAATCAACAACTTAGCACTTTTAAGATAGAGTGGGGGGTATGCAAACATCAACCCTACGTTCCTAAAACTCAAGATCACAAAATAGTTTATCTTGGCATCACTTAGCTAGAGCTAACTTTTTATAAAGATTACCAAGTAGTCACTTGATTCACAGTGAGAGCTACAACCTGCTAACAATTGGCTATCAACCCATCTCCAACTATCTTAGTTATTGTGGGAATCTAAGAATCTATTTGTAAACTTCCGTCAACTAGCAATTTATTAATAATTTCAGCGTCTGTATTACCATAAACTGAAAGATCTACATTATCTAACGTAACCTGCCTAGTTACATCACCACCTGCAAAATCTCTAATATTAATGACTGTTTCACTACTACTAGTAGAAAAGTCTAGCAACTGTTCAAGACTATTGTCTTCATCAACCATAAGGTCACCTAGCAATAACACATCACCTTCATCAATATTAAAGTCAGATACAGAAAAACTAGTTTTATTTTCAGGAGTTACTACCGCATTAAGATCAAAGGTATATATTGATGCACCGCCAGATACCGAAATATTATCATAATTAGTACTAAGTAAATCAGGGATTGTACCACTATCGGTGAGTAGGCTATTTGCACCTGCATTATCAACATCGTCAATACTTGTTTGCGGAACAAGATTATTATCAGGAAACAAGTCTGCGTCAGTAAAAATCACTTCTCTATCGTCGTTTGCTATAAACAAAGTGCCAGCTTCATTTCCTTGAGTTTGCATATCTGGCGCGTGAGTTAATAGCTCTTGCATTGTAATGAGTTTATCACTACCAATATGTTCTGCTGCAATAGATGCTATTTCTTGCCCGTTAGCATTACTAAAGGTGATCTCATCACCAATATTAAAGCTAAATGAACCATCAGTATTTGTGATGCCTGTAATTCCTGAGCTGGTTGTGTAATTTACGCCTACCACTGGCAATGTACCCAGTCTTGCTGTTGTGAGCGAATCGTCGGTATGCGCGTCAAAGTCATCACTTTGCATATCGGTGTATTTCTCTAGCATTTCTTGAACATGCTCCATAGCATCTTCTTCACTAACAAACTCTTTACCAATGCTTTCAACCAAGGCTTTCACTTCCTCTTCTGAAGCAGTGTGAAGGTCAAGTTTAGACTCTTCAAGTTTGGCATGCATTTCAGCGGTGATAACAATGTTATCACCCTCATCACTATCAAGTGATTGTAAGAATGTCGCCATGTTTTCAAGGTAGTGATCGTTCAAATTTCCTCTCTCAACGTTGGCAATATCTTGTAAGAAGGTTTGCCCTGTTAGCGCTTCTTCTGCCGTAATACTACCTAGTTCAATATTACCGATTGAGAAGGTAATCGTATCGCCATCATTGAAGTGGAATCCACCATTTTCATCGGTCATTCCTGTTAATCCAGATGATGTTTCGTAGAAGATCCCTTCGATAACCCCATCAATTAAGGTACCGCTGTTTGGTGTGGTTGTCACATTAAGATCAACCGTTCCTGTATCCGTTCCACCGTTTCCATCTGAAATAGTATATTCAAATGATGCATCACCGATATAACCATTGTCAGGTGTAAAGATAACATCGGTGCTGGTTACGGTTGTATTTAAATCACCGTTAACCGTTGCTGTGTTGCCTAAACCAGAGGTGTCGTTAAGCACGTTGTCACCTTCTGTTTTAAGTTCAAGAACGACAGTTGAACCACTCGTAATCGTTGTATCACTAACAGAGCCAGTAAAGTGGTCTGTCATATTAGTACCATCCCAATCTCCACCGATGACTGCTCTATCTGATGTTGTGAAATTAACATCAAAAATAGTGCTACCAGTATCATAAGAAACGCCATCGATAATAACACTTGCTGTTCCTCCATCTTGAACTGAAACAGAAAGTGTATGATCTTCACCATCATTTAATCCACTACCAACATTAACAGTGTTGGTACTATTTCCACCTTGTAAATAAACAGAGCCATCTTCCGTAATAGATACTCTAAAGATATTTCCGCCACCATCAGGGCTCGTAACCATAAAGATAACATTTGAATGAATTGGTCCTAAATCATGTGTCGATGAGAAAGTGGTTGCAAAAGTAAGACTATCATCTGGATCAACATCATTCATGATGCTGTCAACTTCAATGTAATTGCTTGTGCCATCCAGATCGATACTCTTATTATCAAGAAGCTCAACCGTTCCGTGTGTATTAGCTGTTGCTGTAACTTCTGTAATGCTTAGTGTATCTCCATCAGCATCAATATCATTCGCAAGTAAAGAAGCTGTAGTAAATCTTACAGGTTCATCGCCATTTCCAACTATACTAGTATCTTCTACAAAAATAGGAATGTCATTTACAGAATCAATAGTTAAATTAATTTCTTGTGTAACAACCACTCCATCAAGGTCAGTGACACTTAAATTTACAGTAGCAGCTCCATTGTAATTCGCATCTGGTGTATAAGTTACATTTCCATCAGCATCAAGACTCAATATTCCGTGCTCTGCCGTACTTCCTGCTAACGAAACATCACCTTCAATATCAGAAACAACGGCAATAACATGTGAAACATCTTCTGTTCCTGTATTATCAACAGAGCTGATTACTGGCGCATCATTGACCGAAGCAACCGTTAAATCAACGCCACTTGAAAGGGTTGTTGTTCCATCGCTAACATCAAATGTTAACTCAATTTTTCCGTGGAATGCTGCGTTAGGTGTAACCGTATAAGTCCCATTTCCATTATCAACAACTGTCGCATCTGTCCCATTAACTTGAATGTTGGACGCTACTAATAAATCACCGTCCACATCACTTGAATTAACAATTAAATCTGCTTGTGTAAGAATTAATGTATTATCCTCGTCAACGGTTGCGTCAATTGGTGCTGAAATAACGAGTTCATCATCGACTGGATTAACCGTTAAATTAATGGTGCTTACAGTAGTTAATGCACCATCTGAAACATCAAAGCTCAATGCTAGATCGCCGTTGAAATTTTCACTTGTTGTAACTGTGAATGTGCCATCAAGGTTATCAACAATAGTTACATCAGGATTATTTATTTGAACATTTGAAGCGGTTAAAGTATCGCCATCAGCGTCTGTTGCATGGGCAAGTAGATCTGCTTGTGTCAGTGTAATACTTATATCTTCATCCGTGTTTGCTTCTACATTTTGTGTAACAACAGGCGCTCCTGTATTATCATTTCCCTTTATTAAAAATTTAACTGTTGCTGTATCTGCCCCCCCATTACCATCTGAAAGAGTGTAAGTGAAACTTGCTTCAAGTTGCTCTCCATCATTAAGTCCAACTGTTGCTGCGTTTCCGATGAATTGAACTTGATCAACACCGTCAATATTTACAACAGTCACTGTTCCGATAACATTACCATTGGTATCAACAGCATCGGAAACGCCAGATATTGATAATGTATCCCCATCAAGATCGCTATCATTCGCAAGAACATTGAAATTGCTAATCGCATTATCATCAAAGTTTGCCTGATTAGTAAATTGATCTTCTGTATTTGGTGTTCCACTTTTAGTTACAGTTATTCCATTTGCATAATAAGGATTATCACCACTGAAATTCATTGCAAACTTAAGATTACTTGTCATTGATGAAGGTATATCTCCATCCATTAAAATTATCGCTTCTGATGCTGTTGATCCTGTATCTTCAAAGACTTTAACATCTCTAATTTCTCCAGCAAAAGATTTACCAATACTTATTGTCTCAGCCCAATCAAAACCAGATTTAGCTATATTACCTGTCGCAGCTAAATTACCATCAAAATAGAAATGCATATCAGTACCATCTAAGCTATATACAACATGATGCCACTCGCCATCCGCTACATTTAGTCCTGATGTACTAATAGTTTCAAAAGTTGTCTGATTACTCCAAGTATAAATATCCAAATCACCAGATGAATTAATAGTTATAGATCTATCATGCGATCCACTATTCGCATCTGTTCCAAATAACTGACCAGATGACGCATCTGCTTTAAACCACATAGACACAGTGCTTAACCCTGTATCATCTGAAAGCCCCGTAGTTAATAAAAGATTATCTCCTGCATCCAATTGTAATGTGCCTATTGAGTCAATATCACCAGTTGCAACTGGGCCATCATTAACCGCATTAATGGTTAAATCCATTGTGCCAACTGCTGTTAATCCACTATCAGAAACATCAAATGTTAAATATAATTCTCCATTGAAGTTAGCATCAGGTGTTACCGTAAATGTTCCGTTTCCATTATCTACAACCGTAGCATCATTACCATTAACTTGAACATTTGAAGCAGTAAGTGTATCACCTTCTTCATCCGTCGCATTAGCCAATAAATCAGCTTGTGTTAAAGTTATACTTGTATCTTCATCTGTATTTGCCGTGGCAGGTCCAGAGAATTCCGCAGCATCATTAACTGGTGTCACTCTAATTGCAAAATTAGGGGCCTCTACCTCAATCTGACCATCACTTACATCATAAGAAAATTCAACCTTACCATTGAAATCTTGTGCTGGTGTAAAGGTGAATGTTCCATCTACATTTTCTGCAATAGATCCATTTTCTGGGTTTAATAAAACAAGGTTTTTAACACTTAACGTATCACCATCTATATCGCTTGCATTCGTTAAAAGTGACTCTTCGGTAATAATATAACTTGTATCTTCTGCAACATTTACCTCAATACTTGAATCTATCGGTTCGATTACTATATTTGATATTGTCATTTCTGCAACTGCTCGTCCTGTTGCTGACGTATATGCAAGTTTTACAGTGTCGGGAACAGTTATCCCTTCGTTTGCCAAGTTAAGATTTTCAACAATCGTTTCAAAGGTTGCTCCTCCATCAAAACTGACATTAACATTCAGCAGTCCATCTGGGGTTATATCAACTTGAATTTGTCTGCTATCTGTTTCATGAGAAAGCCCACCAAAACTAGATACATCGATATCACGAATATGAACATCCTCCGCACTTAATATTTCAATAACATCCTTCTGATATGCATCAAAACCAATAGTTAAAAAATCACTGCTAAGTCCAGTAGCTCCAAGCCCACTGCCAAGTTCACCTAATTCAAAGTTCGTTTCATTTACGGCTGCACCATCCATAAAGACAACAGCCATACCATCACCCACATCATTCGAATCCCTTCCCTCTGGGTCAATATGAAAATCAAAGCTAGTTTTAATTCCTGTGTCACTATTAAAGGCTTCATCATAAAGCATCCCTCCACCATTGCCGTCAGGGAGAGAAACATCATCAACCAATTGCCCTTCACCATCTACGATCGAGGCACTTCCAATAGTCACCCAAGGCCCATTATCAAAACTTGCTTCTGTTGCAGCACCAATAACAGGTGCATCATTAACCGCATCAACGACTAGATTAATGGTGCTTGATGTAACTGATGTTCCATCACTAACATCAAAAGTAAGGTTTATATCGCCATTGAAATTTTCAGCTGGCGTTACCGTGAATGTGCCATCTCCATTATCAACAACTGTTGCGTCTGCTCCGTTTACTTGAATATTTAGTGCTGTTAAATCATCACCTTCAATATCGCTTGCATTAGCAATAAGATCGGCTTGAGTGAGAGTACGTGAATTATCTTCATCCACTCTTACTGTAATAGGTGCTGAAATTATAGGTGCATCATTTACTGCATTAACCGTAATCGCAGAGGTCGTTGTTGCCGTCGCACCATTATTATCTGTGGTTGTTAATGTTATTGTGTCTGTTCCGTTGTAATCACCTGTTGGCGTATAAGTAATTGTGCTGTCAGCATTTACAGTCACAGTTCCATGCTCTGCCGTGCCTACTGTACTTGCAATTGCTCCATCAGTATCTGATGCACCATAGGTAATACGAACCGAGCCATCTTCATCAACGGTTTTTGTGCTTTCAACCGTAAGAACAGGCTCATCGTTTACACTTTCTATTGTAATTGAAATAATTTGATCAAATTGAACACCGTTGTTATCTGTTACAGTTACACTTACAAGATCTGTACCTGAATAATCTGCATCAGGTGTGTAAATAACATCACCACCTTCATTTGTTGATACTGTTCCGTTCGCAGCTGTCCCTGTTACAGAATCAACCGTTCCGTCAATATCTGTTGTGAGTGCGATTGTTGTTGCAACATCTTCTTGAACTGTTGGCTGAATAACATTTACTTCAGGTCGGTTATTGCTTCCCAACACTTCTATGTTAACGGTTGCATCACTGATTGCACCGTGCTCATCTTTAATGGTGTAATTGATTGTTAAGCTTTCAGTATCGCCATCATTTAGAACGCGCATCTCATTATTTGGTGTGAATTGAATACCAGTCCCAACGGTGCTACCTTCAAATCTTGCCTCACCCCAAGCCGCGTGATCACTACCAATACCTCCTAAATCATCAACTTGAAGTGTAATTGTGCTTGCGCCTGTAACATCAATCGAAATATCTTCAGCGTCGTTATTAACACTTTTAGTGCTAGATGTATAAGCAACAACACCATCAACAAGAACAGAGTATTGAACCGAACCGCCTGCCGAGTAATCTTCAATGGCAATAGAAGCATTAAAGCTTGTTGCTCCATCTGGAATATCATATTTCGCTGTTGATAAACCACCAGTTCCCGCGTGCATTAATAGACCTTTATCAACAACTTCTCCATCAATACTTATATCACCACCCACATAGTTTGTATCTGTTTTCAGACCACCGTGGATATTTGTTTCTTCAGCGATCATGTCAGATGCGTAAGTAGTGTAAGGATTGCTAGTAGTAACAATTTCAGCCGCGCCAACGATAACGCCATTTAACATTACATCACTTTCAACCGTGTTATAAGACAATACCGCGCTGTTATCAACATCTGTATCATTGACAATCGCATCAATAATAACAGTGGTCGTTTCGCCATTTTGAAGTGAATCATCAACAGCAACTGGCGTATCATTTGTCCCTGTTACAATAAATTCAACATTGGTTGTATCTGTTGCGCCGTGGTTGTCCGTCACCGTGACAGGAATGATCACTACTTCTGTTTCGTTTACATTTAAACTATTGTAAGCATCATTTGTCGCATCAAAACTGTATGAACCATCATCATTTAGTGTAAATCCAGCGACTTCGCTTGCAATAGAATAAGTAGCCGTTGAAGCATCATCAACATCGGATGACGCCATTTGACCATGAACAACCGAATCCCCCTCTGCAACAGTTGTTGATGTGACTGTTTCAATAATAGGCGCATCATTGATGTCATTAACCGTAATTTCAGACGTTGACGTTGTTACTGCACCATCATCATCTGTTGATACAGCCGTGATTGTGTCTATTCCGTGGTAGTTCGCGTTAGGCGTATAAGTGAGTGTTCCATCGTCATTAACGACCACTTCACCATGCTCTGCCGATACAACGGTTGTTAGCGTTCCGTCAACATCAATCGCAGTAAAAGTAAGATTGACCGTGCCATCTTCATCAACTGTTTTAGTGGATTCAAGATTAATAATGGGTGCATCATTAATGTCATTCACTGTAATTGAAGATGTTTGGATTGCTGTTAAACCATCAGGGTCTGTGGTTGTTACAGTAATTGTATCTGTACCATTATAATTAGCATTTGGCGAGTAAGAGATAGTACCGTCATTATTAACAGTTACTATCCCATGATCAGCAACTGCTGTTGTCGTTACAATATCTCCATCTATATCACTTGCCACAAAGGTGATTGTTGTATTTCCATCTTCATCTACTGTTTTAGTTGATTGAACGATAAGATCTGGAGCATCATTTATGTTAGAGATAACAAATTCAGTTGATGCCGTTGATATAGCTGTTGTTCCATTCGCATCTGTTGATGTTGCAGTTACATTTACATCAAATGTCCCAAAGAAATCTTCATTTGGCGTAATTGTTAAATTGTTAAAATCCCAACCTAAAATATCAACTTCCCCACCATCTTCAGTAACTGTTACAGAGTTCACTCCATCACTTACCACTGTTCCTGCAAGCACACCGTCCATAACAACAGAGGTGATGTTTTCTGAGCCATCTGTATCTACTAAGTCTGTGCTTAATCGAACCGCTAATACTGAGCCTTCAAGTAATTCTGAAACTACTTCTTGGACAGTAATAACGTCAAGAACTGCGCCTATCCCATCACTACCAGGTGCATTAAGTTCTAATCTTGGGTTATCTGTTGTTGCTGTAAAGGTATAAGTGTAGCTTTTCCATGACACCTCATTGGGTACAATAGTGTCAACTACAACCCCCTCCCACATAACATCAACCGCCTGCCCTTGACCTGTTGCCGTACCTGTTCGAGCACTTAAGTCAAATGTTAATTTAACTGTATCACCTGCTTGAACATCTACATTTTGATAAATATTTGATTCATCACCAACATTTCTTTCAAGCTCAAGAACTGTTCCACGATTATCGCCTGCGCCATAAATAGTATCAGGATTAGCTTCCATCATTCCGCCATCATTATCGGTTAGCCAACCACTTAATTGTGCATTAACGCCGGAGCCTGTAATGTTATTATCACCAAGAGATGTAATGGTTTCGCCCGCTTCCCCCATTGTCGAAGCAAGAGAAATATTAACTGCATCAGCAACCGCATCAACATGAATAGAGCTTGTTGCCTCAGTTATATCTATTCCATCTGAAATATTATAATTAATAGCTACGTCACCATTGAAATTCTCAGAAGGTGTAAGTGTCCAGGTATTATCTCCATTATCAACCAATGTTCCGCTATCAGCTGTTAAGCTTTCAACCGATAGGTTTGCACCCTCAGCATCAGTTGCGTTTGCTAAAAGCTCTGCTTTAGTAATGATAATACTTGTGTCTTCTGCTGTATTGCTTAAAGAAACATCTGAAGAGATAATTGGCGCATCATTAGTGCCCGTAATGATAACTGTTACCTCTTCATCTGCCGACTCAGCATTGGTCGCTCCAGAGTTGTCTGTGGCTATAACATTATACTTCAGGACGATGGTTTGATCTTTACCCAAAAAGTCAAGGTTAACGTTTGTGTTGTAACTCCAACCTTCATTAGAAACAACAAAACCGTTCAAAAGGTTGGTGCTAATACTACTAGTAAGATCTCCTCCATTCCACGTGATACTAGTATCAGATTTACTAATCGTAACAGTATCTCCGCTATCTAACTCTGTGAAGCTAAGTGCGCCGGTAGTACTGAGGATGTTGGCACCATCACCCTCAACTAGGGCTCCAGTGGTAGTAATCGAATCAATTACCGGCTGGTCGTTAGTGCCTGTAATCGTAACTGTTACTTCCTCTTCAGCCGACGCAGCATTTCCCGCTCCAGAGTCGTCAGTAGCGGTAACATTATATTTCAAGACGATGGTTTGATCTTTACCCAAAAAGTCAAGATTAGCGCTTGTACTGTAACTCCAACCTGAATTAGAAGTAACGAAGCCGCTCATAAGGCTGGCGCTAAGATTGCTAGTAAGGTCTCCACCATTCCACGTGATACTGGTATCAGATTTACTTACCGTTACAATATCTCCCCTATCCAACTCCGTGAAGAAAAGTGTACCGTCAACACTGAGGCTGGCAGTACTATCACCCTCTGTTAGAGCTCCCGTGCTAGTAATCGAATCAATTACCGGCTGGTCATTAGTGCCTGTAATGGTAACTATTACCTCCTTTGCAGCCGATGCAGCATTGGCCGCTCCAGAGTCGTCAGTAGCGATAACATTATATTTTAAGACGATGGTTTGATCTTTACCCAAAAAGTCAAGATTAGCGCTTGTACTGTAACTCCAACCTCCATTAGAAGTAACGAAGCCGCTCATAAGGCTGGCGCTAAGACTGCTAGTAAGATCTCCACCACTCCACGTAATACTGGTATCAGATTTACTTACCGTTACAACATCTCCGCTATCCAACTCAGTGAAGCTAAGTGTACCGTCAACACTGAGACTGGCAGTACTATCACCTTCTGTTAGAGCTCCAGTGCTAGTAATTGAATCAATTACCGGCTGGTCATTAGTACCAGTAATGGTAACTATTACCTCCTTTGCAGCCGATGCAGCATTGGCCGCTCCAGAGTCGTCAGTAGCGATAACATTATATTTCAAGACGATGGTTTGATCTTTACCCAAAAAGTCAAGATTAGCGCTTGTACTGTAACTCCAACCTGAATTAGAAATAACGAAGCCGCTCATAAGGCTGGTGCTAAGACTGCTAGTAAGGTCTCCACCATTCCACGTGATACTGGTATCAGATTTACTTACCGTTACAATATCTCCGCTATCCAACTCCGTGAAGGAAAGTGTACCGTCAACACTGAGACTGGCAGTACTATCACCTTCTGTCAGAGCTCCAGTGCTAGTAATCGAATCAATTACCGGCTGGTCATTAGTGCCTGTAATGGTAACTATTACCTCCTTTGCAGCTGATACAGCATTGGCCGCTCCAGAGTCGTCAGTAGCGATAACATTATATTTCAAGACGATGGTTTGATCTTTACCCAAAAAGTCAAGATTAGCGCTTGTACTGTAACTCCAACCTGAATTAGAAGTAACGAAGCCGCTCATAAGGCTGGCGCTAAGACTGCTAGTAAGATCTCCACCACTCCACGTGATACTGGTATCAGATTTACTTACCGTTACAACATCTCCGCTATCCAACTCCGTGAAGCTAAGTGTACCATCAACACTGAGACTGGCAGTACTATCACCTTCTGTTAGAGCTCCAGTGCTAGTAATTGAATCAATTACCGGCTGGTCATTAGTACCAGTAATGGTAACTATTACCTCCTTTGCAGCTGATGCAGCATTGGCCGCTCCAGAGTCGTCAGTAGCGATAACATTATATTTCAAGACGATGGTTTGATCTTTACCCAAAAAGTCAAGATTAGCGCTTGTACTGTAACTCCAACCTGAATTAGAAATAACGAATCCGCTCATAAGGCTGGTGCTAAGACTGTTAGTAAGATCTCCACCATCCCACGTGATACTGGTATCAGATTTACTTACCGTTACAATATCTCCGCTATCTAACTCTGTGAAGCTAAGTGCGCCGGTAGTACTGAGGATGTTGGCACCATCACCCTCAACTAGGGCTCCAGTGCTAGTAATTGAATCAATTACCGGCTGGTCATTAGTACCAGTAATGGTAACTATTACCTCCTTTGCAGCTGATACAGCATTGGCCGATCCAGAGTTGTCAGTAGCGATAACATTATATTTCAAGACGATGGTTTGATCTTTACCCAAAAAGTCAAGATTAGCGCTTGTATTGTAACTCCAACCTCCATTAGAAATAACGAAACCGCTCATAAGGCTGGCGCTAAGACTGCTAGTAAGATCTCCACCATTCCACGTGATACTGGTATCAGATTTACTTACCGTTACAATATCTCCGCTATCCAACTCCGTGAAGCTAAGTGTACCAGTAGTGCTGAGACCGGTAGTGCTATTACTCTCTTCAAGAGTGCCGGATACGTTAATCAAGTCAATTACTGGTTGATCGTTAGTTCCCGTGATAGTAATCGATAAAAAACTATTAGATGTTAACCCCCCGCTATCAGACATCTGATAACGAATTAATAAATCCATCACTTCGCCATCACCGAGATAATCAAAATCAGAGCCAAGAGCAAATAACACCTGATTATTACTAATACTTACCTCTCCCATTCCAACAAGAATATCGCCATTAGTATCAACAATATCAGTAGATAACAGAATAGAAGAAGAAGGGTTGTCATTGACATCAACATCAGTATCATTAGCCAAAACATTTATTGTTAATGAACCATTTTCATCACTCGTGGCGACATCAGGGTTAGCAACAGGAGCTTCATTAGCATTTTCAATATCTATAGTTATTGTTTTAAACGTAGTTAAAGGAGGGATACCATTATCTGTTACTTTAATGCTTAAGTCGTAACTGTCTATATTTTCGTAATCTATTTCCCCCACCACAGTGATATCACCAGTTGCAGGGTTAATAGCAAAACGGCCATCGCTATTACCTCCGACTATCGCATAAACGTGTGACTGAGCTTCGTCTAGATCTATTACCTTAACAGCACCTATACTGAATGAACCATCACTTGGTACGTTCTCGTTTAGAGTGAAGCTTTGACTTTGAATAATTGGAGGGTTGTTAACTGGTATAGCAGGGATATCATCTCTTACATGTTCTTTAGTAAACTGACGTTCATCAGCACCAATTCTACTTATTTCATGAAAATATTCATCCACTTTGTTATCTGATCTCTCAATCTGGCCTTGGCTTATCAGCCTACTTCCTTCAGCTAACACTTTATCCTTATTAGACGAGTCATTATTTGATGAACCATCAACTAACTCATCAATACTACTATCACTCTCTTCTAGCGCAATGACGCTCGCATCATCTAGATCAGACATTTCCATTAAGAGTTCTTGCTGTAGACCAACAAGGATAGATTTATTGTTAATAAGAATTATTTTTATTGGCAAATCATTGCTATTTAAAACAGTCTCACCAACAAACACTGGTTCTCCTGCATTAACCATTCTAATCGAGCCATCAACACTGATAACCTTAACAGGTTCAGAGTCTTCTGAGATATGACCAATTACAACATAATTACCATTTGGATTCATGGAGCCCCCACTATATAAAAAATTTATTTATAACCACCCCTAGCAGCGTGAGGTTATTGGTCACTATCACCTTCAACGACAATAGGTACAGATGTGTATTTTTTGTATTTTTTGTATTTTTTGTATTTTTTGTATTTTTTGTATTTTCACAATAGTCTCTTGATAATGTCGGCCGAACCAGTGATTTTATTACAATGCGGATTCAAATCTGAAGTGCATCACTTAACTAGGTAGAAGGAAGGGCCAGCTGAAGGTAAGCACCTACCCTTTTCTCTGGCAAGAGATGAAGTGATGACGATAACTTACCAACAACTGGCTTACGAACAACAATTCCAGATTTCCGCACTAAAAAAAAGCGGTTGCAGCCAAAGGGAGATAGCGGAGATCATTGGCACCAGCCAGTCCACAGTGATCCGTGGGTTGGCAAGGAATACTGGTGAACGTGGATATAGGCAAGCACAAGGCCGAACAGATAGGCTGCGTACAGAGTCGACTTGGGCGATTAGAATGACGCCAAAAATGATCGCGTTGATTGAATCAAAGCTGCGTGTAGAGTGGAGCCCATAGCAGATTTCAGGTTGGTTGTTGAATGGTCAGGAAAGACTGATTATACCAGTAGCCTTTCAAGTTGCTACGTTGTTGGCTGCGTTCGCTCACCCAGATCACCGACTACTCGTAGGCTCACGGGCTTCGCTTACTTGCTGCCTAGTAGCAATTTGAAATGCTTTGGGTATAGCTATGAAAGCATCTACCTACATATTTGGGCGAATAAGCAGGCTAGCGGCGATATTTACATGCACCTTCGTCGCCAGGGTAAGAAGTATGACAAGCGACGAAACGGCAAGTCAACGCGCGGCCAGATAAAGAATCGCGTCAGCATGATGATCGCCAGAGATCGTTCACGATAAATCGCGTATCGGAGACTGGGAGATTGATACCGTCATTGGTAAAGGGTATAGCGGGCTTTGGGAACTATCGTCGAGCGGGTCACGAAGTACACGGTCTCAGCCCAGATGAACAGCAAAAGCACAGCAGATGTGACCAAGGCTACACCCAGCTTGCTCAACCCATTTAAGGATATTGTTCACACAATTACGGCTGACAACGGGAAAGAGTTTTCGTACCATGAGAAAATCAGCCAAGCATTATCGGCGGAGGTTTACTTTGCGCACCCCTGCAGCTCTTGGGAGTAAGGGTTAAATGAGAACACCAACGGCTTGCTACGCCAATATTTTCCAAAGAATACAGACTTCAAGAAGGCTGGATTCAAGCAATAAGTGCAATCGGCTGTCCTGTGTAGACTTCGAGTGGTGTCCGCCCTCCTAAAACCTTCCTAGGCATGGTATTGATCAACATTTCCATTGTCCTCACATTATCTTCTGTCAGATGACTCAACTCCATTTTTTAGGCCAGGTTCTCCGAATGATGCCATTGGTCTTTCCGTTAGCTCCCCGCTGATAACTAGCATAAGGCTTGGCAAAGTAGATATCTGCATTCAGTGCTTTTGCTACCTTTTCATGGGCTGCAAACTCACCACCATTATCTAGGGTGGCTGTGCAGACCGATGACACCCGCTTCGGCGTGTTTTGTATCAACTCTCCATTAAAGTTAACCGACTCTTGCGGTCTACAAGGGTCACCAGATGGGCGCCCTGTCCATAAATAGTATCACCCTCCCAATCGCCTAGATGAGACCGCAGATCAACAACTGCGGGCCGATCGGAAATATCGACGCGGTCTGGGATCGTGATACGCCCAGCCTTCCGCTTACCACCTTTTCAGCGCCTTTTACCAAAGCTGGATAGATTCTTATACAAAGAGCCTCCTCGCACTTTGTTAGTAGCAACACGATTATAAGCAAGTGGTGTGGCTGAGTGCGATGTCGGGCACCTCCACCTTCATCCGGAAACTGATATTTTCAGGAGACCAACCAAGCAATAGCCCTTTCTTTATTATGGGCATGTGTCGTTCATCTGTTTTGCTGAACTTTGTAGCTGTCACTCTACGCTGACTGGCGAGTGCGTGGGAGCTTTCAGCACCGTAGCCATCATCATTGGCATTACGACTCAACTCTCGTGATAAAGCACTCTCACTGATACCTACTGACACTGTGATTTCTTTCTGCATGTAGTCTGTTCTAAGAAGAGCCTCAATCTGATACCGTTGCCCTTGAGTCAGCTGCTTGTATTGCCTAGTTTGAGTACTCATTCTTGGCTTCCATTTTTAGTGTGATAACTACAAATATACCGGCAGCTGGCTCACCTATAAAATTTCAGTCAATTGCACTTATTATCTTAATCCAGCGTTTCCTCACCGACTAACAAAATTACGGCTCGTGCAAAGGTCTCAATAAACAATACTATACACCTATAACTTAAGACCATAAATTGTTTAAGTTGAGTATCATTTATTCTACGTAGTATTTCTATAAATCTTCTAAGGTGGTATATTAGTTCACTTAAAAGAAACAGCAGCCAACTAGCAGCTAACTCTTAAATCTATTCCAGTTATATTAGTTATTGCGAAAATATAGGTAATCAGGGATTAGTAAAAAGTAACCCCCTTACTCTTTTTCTACAACAAAAGGCTGCTAGTGATATCCACCCACCACGAGGTGTAATAGTGACTTCCCTCAGCATACTAAACACTGATACTTTCCAAGATTTAATTATCGCTCTGCAAAAATTTTGGGCCAACCAAAATTGTATTATTATGCAGCCATTTGATATGGAGGTTGGAGCTGGGACATTTCATCCCGCCACTTTCTTACGTGCTATAGGCCCTGAAAACTGGAATGCTGCCTATGTACAACCTTGTAGGCGCCCAACTGACGGTCGTTATGGCAAAAACCCTAATCGCTTACAACACTACTATCAGTTTCAAGTCGTAATGAAACCGTCTCCAGATAATATTCAGGAACTCTATCTGGATTCTTTAAAAGAATTGGGTTTTGACACTTTAACTCACGACATTCGCTTTGTTGAAGATAACTGGGAGTCCCCCACTTTGGGAGCCTGGGGTCTTGGTTGGGAAGTATGGATGAACGGCATGGAAGTATCACAATTCACCTATTTTCAACAAATCGGAGGTTTAGAGTGCTTTCCTGTTACAGGTGAAATAACCTACGGTTTGGAACGCTTATCAATGTACTTACAATCTGTTGATAATGTTTACGACTTAGTATGGGCTAAAAACTCTCGTGGTAAAATAACTTATCGCGATATATATCACCAAAATGAACTTGAAATGTCTACTTTCAATTTTGAATATGCAGATACTAAAGAGCTTTTTCACCAATTCAACTTTTATGAAAACGAAGCCCATCGTCTTGTTGAAGTAAATTTACCACTACCAGCCTATGAGTTTGTGTTGAAAGCCTCTCATACATTCAACCTACTTGATGCTCGACATGCAATATCTGTTACAGAAAGGCAGAGCTATATTTTTAAAGTTAGAACCTTAGCAAAAGCTGTAGCTAAAGCATACTTTGAAGCCAGATATAAACTAGGCTTCCCTCTCGCTGATGATGCAAATAGAGATACAACAACGCTCCAACAGAAAAAGAGATATATTGATGAATAGTAAGGATTTTCTGGTTGAGCTTGGTACTGAAGAGCTTCCCCCAAAGGCACTAAAAAAACTATCTCAAGCATTTACTGACAGCATCCTCACTAGTCTTGATTTAGTAGAAATATCTTACGGTGAGCATCAGTCATTTGCCTCCCCTAGACGACTTTCTCTTTTGATTAGAGAGCTAAAAATAGCACAACCAGACCAAGCTATTGAGCGCCGAGGCCCAGCAATCGAAGCAGCATTTGACAACCAAAACAACCCAACCAAAGCTGCTAAAGGGTTTGCTAGCTCAAATAATACCTGTGTTAATCATCTTGAAACTATTAAAACCAAAAAAGGTAACTACCTTGTATACCGCTATATTAAGCAAGGCACACAAACAGTTTCACTACTTCCTAAAATAATTAGCCAATCTCTTTTTAACCTACCAACACCAAAGCGTATGCGCTGGGGTGCACGACGAGAAGAGTTTGTACGCCCAGTACATTGGTTAATTATGTTATACGGCGATGAGGTAGTTAACTGCGATATACTAGGCCTGAAAGCTGGGCGAGAGTCATGGGGACACCGCTTCCACACCACTCGGCCTTTAACTATAAATAAACCATCCGACTATCAAAAAACTCTTGAGGTAGAAGGAAAAGTTATTGCAGATTTCAATGAACGTCGCAATATCATACGTAAACTAATTACTGCTGAATCAAAAAAAATAAACAATACTGCTGTTGTTTGTGAGGACCTTCTAGATGAAGTAACCGCTCTGGTTGAGTGGCCAATTGCTTTGTCCGGCCAGTTTGATGACGAGTTTCTCTCTATACCTGCTGAGTCACTGATATCATCAATGAAGGAGCACCAAAAATACTTTCATATTGTTAATGCAAAAGGTGCTCTTCAACCATTTTTCATCACTATATCTAATATTGAAAGTAAAGACCCTCAGCAGGTAATATTAGGTAATGAGCGTGTTATTCGCTCACGCCTTACTGATGCAAAATTCTTCTTTGAATCTGACAAAAAAACAACTCTTGAAACACAACGAGAAAAACTAAAGCTTATTGTTTTTCAAGCTCAACTTGGTTCTCTTTTCAACAAAACAGAACGTATTTCAACACTGGCAGCATGGATTGCAGGCCAAGAAAAAGGAAATACTGAGACAGCCAAAAGAGCAGGATTGCTTGCAAAATCTGACCTTGTATCCAATATGGTGCTTGAGTTTCCTGACCTACAAGGAGTTATGGGAGAATATTACGCTACCCACGATGGAGAGAAAGGAGAAACAAGCAAAGCTATAAAAGAACACTATTTGCCACGATTTTCCGGTGACAACTTACCATCCACTTTAACAAGCTGCGCCCTAGCTATTGCCGATAAAATAGACACAATTGTTGGTATTTTTAGTGTTGGTCAACCACCAACTGGAAGTAAAGATCCATTCGGACTTCGTAGATCAAGTATTGGGGTATTACGCATTATTGTTGAGAAAAAACTGGATATTGATATAGAAACTCTTATAGAGCAAACCTTAATCGGTTACCAATCCACAGGTATTGCACTACCAAAAGATAAAACAATAAACAAGACAGTTGTTGACTATCTACTGGACCGTTTTGATTCAACTTATCAAGAGGAAGGCGTCGCGAAAGAAATTATAAACTCCGTTAAAGTACTAAGACCTACTCGCCCATTAGATTTCGACAACAGAATAAAAGCAGTTTGTCGCTTTTCTCAGTTAAGCGAAGCGGAAGCGTTAGCGTCAGCAAATAAACGTGTATCTAACATGCTTACCAAGTCAGAGGGGTTCTTTATCCCTGATACAGTTGATGACACATTACTAAAAGATGAGGCAGAGGTGAATTTAGTCCAACAGCTGCTTAGAAAAAGAAAGGAGATTATACCTCTTCTTGAGCTAGCTCTTTACGATAATATCATGGAAAGCCTTGCCACTCTAAAAAAACCTATTGATGTTTTTTTTGAAACTGTTCTAATAAATACGGAAGAGGAAAAAGTAAAACTTAACCGTTACGCTATCCTTAAACAATTACGTAATCTATTCCTTCATGTTGCCGATATTTCATTACTACAAAAAATACATGATACTGAGCAGAAATAAATACCATACCAACAACTACTCTCTTAAAGGTAATGAGAAATCGCTCACGCTAGAGACAACTAGGCCAATTACCCCTAGGTGTGTGGTTGTTAGCTGCCACCTATACAATCCGATCATCAATGACTCGGCTCATAGGGGTCGCTTTTGTCACCTACCTCCACATTCAATAGTAACAGGTACTAACCTGTAAAGGGAAAACAAACTAACATCATCTCACACTCAAGTTCTACAACCATAACTAACGAAAATAGATTATAATGTCACACTATGAAGAAATTAATTATTCTGGATCGTGATGGGGTTATCAATAAAGACTCCGATAGTTACATCCGCTCCTCTAAAGAATGGATACCCATTCCAGGCAGCATAGAAGCCATAAGCCAACTGTCAAGAGCTGGATACTTGATCGCCATAGCTACCAACCAAGCTGGCATAGCCCGTGGATACTTTACAGAAAAAAACCTAAACTCCATGCATCAAAAAATGGTAACTCTTGTAGCTGAATGTGGCGGTAAAATAAATACTATCCGATTTTGCCCCCACCACCCTAATGAAAACTGCTTATGTCGTAAGCCAAAACCAGGAATGCCAACTAGAATACTGAAAGATTTAAATATTCTACCTGAAAACTCTTGGTTTGTCGGTGATGCTCTAACAGATATTCAGGCAGGAAAAAGTGCTGGATGCAAGACTGTTCTGGTAAAAACAGGAAGGGGAGAAAAAACTTTTAAACAACAGGAAGGTTTGACAAACACTTTAGTTTATGACAACCTTTTCACTTTTTGCGAAAACATTTTAACTGCAGGTAATTAATGTTATTTATCACACATACAATAAGATCTGTTATCTTCTACCTTCTTTTGACAATATGGCTTATTTGTTACTCTACCACCATACTGTTGATTATTAAGTTTGTTTCAACAAAAAAAAGACACCAACTTTTAGCTAAAAACTGGGCTATGGTTTCCATAACTTTATGTCGTATTGTTTGTGGTCTCAGCTGGAAAGTTTATGGCCAAGAAAATATTCCACCTAAGGCGTGTGTTATTATCAGTAACCACCAAAGCACTTGGGAAACATTTTTTCTACAAACTCTAATTACCCCACAGTCTCTGGTACTAAAACGGGAGCTATTATTAATTCCTTTTTTTGGTTGGGCTCTTCGAGCAATAAACCCCATAGCAATTAACAGAAGCACACCCAAAGAAGCCATACACCAGATACGAACAAAAGGGCTGTTATCTCTGAAAAATAATATCTCTGTCCTTATTTTCCCTGAAGGCACTCGAAGCCAAGGTTGTAAATTAGGTAGATTTTCACGGGGAGGAGTATTGCTTGCCTGCTTATCTAATGTCGACATCCTTCCAATTGCTCATAATGCCGGTAAATACTGGCCTAGTAACCGGTGGATAATAAAACCAGGAACCATTCAGGTTTATATTGGAAAACCTATAAAAACCTTAGATAAAGATGCTACTGAAGTAAATAACACTGCTCGGGAGTGGATAGCTAGTAAAATATAAAAAATACAAGCCATTTATGCTACCTAAATATTTATGCTCACAAAATAATTAGATGCTCTATAATATTGGCTTTCCACCCTTTATTTACCCTCCACAAAAAATACGACGCTCAGTAATCATTGTCACCAAAGACAGAAAAACTAAATACCTCCTGTTACCTTTCCTGCACCATATATTTTTCTATTAACTGAATAATAATGTGGATAGCTTTGATGTGTATTTCCTGAATACGATCTGCATAACCAAAATGCGGCACCCTAATCTCAATATCTGCCATCCCCACCATATTTCCACCATCTTTTCCAGACAAAAGCACAACCTTCATTCCTTTTTCCCTAGCTGCTTCCAGAGCCTTGATAATATTACTAGAGTTGCCACTAGTACTAATTGCTAATAACACATCCCCTGACCGCCCAACACCTTCAATATAACGCGAAAAAACATAATCATAACCAAAATCATTAGACACGCATGATAAATGGCTGGGGTCAGAAATAGCAATAGCTGGATAAGCTGGTCGGTTAAGCCTATAACGCCCAGTTAGCTCCTCGGCAAAATGCATTGCATCACAGTGTGATCCACCATTACCACAAGATAAAACCTTTCCTCCTACTTTAAAAGCCGACGATATAATCTTTGCTGCGTTATTAATGGCTTCAATATTCCGATCATCATCAAGAAAACGATTAAGAACAATAACCGCCTCTTCCAACTCCTCCCTAACTATCATTTTGTAATCAAACAACATATATAAACCTCGCAAATAAACTATTCCAAATATCAATCTATTAACCTAGCTAACTTATAAGATGCTAAAGTATTACCACTAACCCAAACCAGCTATCCTCTCCAGATTCACGTAGAGTTTTACCAACCTTACCATTACTATTAAAAATCTATAAGTGACCAGATAACCTAACTCACTAAGGTGGTTGAGGCAACAGGAGCAGCCAACAACCAGACACCTTCAAGAAAATAGATATACAAGTAATAGGTGATTATAGTAGTGTGAGAGAGTCAACACTTATATCTCCAAACTAGAATAGGTATATACCCAAAGCATTTCAAATTACTACTAGGCAGCAAGTAAGCGAAGCCCAGTGAGCCTACGAGTTGTAGGTGATCGTGGTGAGCGAACGCAGCCAACAACGTAGCAACTTGAAAGGCGACGGGTATATACCCTATCACCTTTGAAGGCTGGTATCTATTGACTGATATCACCTTCAATAGTAACAAATAAACTACCAAACTATTTATTGTATTTAAATAACGCCTCTGTATATAACAATCACTTTTATTAAATATCTAAATTGGCTACTTTTCGAGCATTACTTTCAATAAACTCCCTTCTCGGCTCAACATGATCCCCCATTAATGTATTAAAAATCTGGTCAGCTCCAACAGCATCTTCAATGGTAACCTTAAGCATACAACGAGTATCAGGGTCCATAGTAGTTTCCCACAATTGATCAGGATTCATTTCTCCCAACCCTTTATACCTCTGAATATAATGCCTTTTGGTAGACTCCGTCATTAACCACGTTAGACCCTCACCAAAGTCACTGACTTCTTTTTTTCTCTCACCCTTACGCATATAAGCTCCATCTTCCAACAACCCCTGAAGCTGTTTGCCAAGAGCTACAATTGTCCTATAGTCTGCAGAGGAAAAGAAGTCCATTCCAAAAGTGTATTCAGAAGGCAACCCATAAGTTGTAATTATTACTTTTGGTAACCAAACATTGAGTTCTTTATTTTCAACAATCTCTATATCTATAAAAGAACCCGCCAATTTTAACCCCTCTACCCTCTTTACCAACTGCTCCAACCAGCCAGTCATAGTGTCTTTGTTTTTTAAATCATCTTCAACAACAGCAGGCATGTAAATTATTTCTTTTAGTGCATAAATTGGATATAGACGAGAAAGCCTTTCTACTATAGACATCACCTGACGATAGTCTTTAACAATTCCTTCCAGCTGGCTACCAGCTATACTTGGCGCACTTTCATTAACATGCAAGCCTGCATCATCCAACGCTGACTGAGTCAGATAATCATCCAACATAGAATCATCCTTAATATACTGCTCTTGCTTACCACGCTTCACTTTGTAAAGCGGTGGCTGAGCTATATAAATATAACCCCTCTCAATTAGCTCAGGCATTTGCCTAAAGAAAAAAGTCAAAAGAAGAGTACGTATATGAGAGCCATCAACATCAGCATCAGTCATGATAATGATATTATGATAACGTAACTTATTAATATCAAACTCATCCCTACCAATACTACACCCCAAAGCAGTAATTAATGTCCCAACCTCAACAGATGATAACATTTTATCAAATCGTGCTTTTTCGACATTAAGTATTTTCCCCTTCAAAGGCAATATTGCTTGTGTGCGCCTATTTCTCCCCTGTTTTGCAGACCCACCAGCGGAATCTCCTTCCACAATATATAGTTCAGATAGTCCGGGATCTTTCTCCTGACAGTCTGCCAACTTTCCTGGCAAACCTGCAATATCCAAAACTCCTTTTCTCCTCGTCATATCCCTAGCTCTTTTTGCTGCCTCACGAGCCCTAGCAGCATCTATCATTTTACCTACTATTAACCTTGCTTCCTGAGGGTTTTCAACAAGATATTCAGAAAAAACCTTGTTTAACTCTTGTTCAACTGCCGTTTTAATCTCTGAAGAAACCAGTTTATCCTTTGTTTGGGAAGAAAATTTGGGATCTGGAACCTTCACAGAGATAATAGCTGTTAGCCCTTCTCTAGCATCATCACCAGAAGTTGCTATTTTCTGTTTTTTTAGTACACCCTCTTTCTCAATATAATTATTTAAACTTCTAGTCAGCGCTGCTCTAAAGCCGGCCAAATGAGTTCCGCCATCTCGCTGGGGGATATTATTTGTATAACATAAAATATTTTCCTGGAAACCGTCATTCCACTGTAAAGCAACCTCTACACCAACACCATCTGGACGAGTAGTTGTGAAATGAAACGTTTTGTTTATAACGCTTTTATTTTGATTTAAATAGTCAACAAAAGACATTACTCCACCATCATAACTATACTCATCAGTTTTTCCACTACGTTCATCAAGTAACTTAATATATACCCCTGAATTCAAAAACGACAACTCCCTTAGTCTTTTTGCAAGGATCTCATAATTAAACAAAATATTAGAAAATGTTTTTTCTGAAGGACAGAAATGCAGCTCAGTGCCAGAATAATCCGTCTCACCAACCTCCTTCATAGGCCCAACTGGAGTGCCATGTTCATAACTCTGTTGATAGACCTTATTTCCCCTTCTAATAGTTAACTTTAACTCCTTAGATAAAGCATTAACAACAGAAACACCAACTCCATGAAGCCCACCAGAAACCTTGTAGGTGTTATCATCAAACTTACCTCCAGCATGAAGTACTGTCATGATAACCTCTGCCGCAGATACTCCTTCCTCTTCGTGAATATCAACAGGAATACCACGACCATTATCTTTGACTGTGATAGATTCACCAGGATGAACAATAACTTCTATTTTGTCGCAATAATTAGCTAGCGCTTCATCTATGGAGTTATCTACAACCTCAAAAACCATATGGTGGAGGCCGGTGCCATCATCGGTATCACCTATATACATACCTGGGCGCTTCCGTACAGCATCAAGCCCTCTTAAAACCTTAATGCTCGACGCATCGTAACCTTTGTTACTCATTACTCAACCTCCACCAATTTCTCTAACTTCATATCTATCATCGGACTCTTAATCAACTGCATTCCATTTTGTTTCACGTGAAACACATTAAACTCCACATATGGCAGCCCGCAACCCATTAACCACTTATCCTAACTGCACACAGTAAATACTTAGCTGTTAACTTCCCGTAATACTTAAATAGATTGCCTGTACGACTATAGGGGTATAGTTGCTTACAAAAAACATACACTTGCTACTGCTTTCCTTCATAAAAACAGCTCTACATCAATCTCAACACACAACCAACTACACACTTTTAACTATCCATAAAGACACTGTATTAAACATCATTTAAACCATTAGTGATAAATAAAGGAAATACACAATATTATACAGAGGCGTAATACCTATAGATAAAAATCACAACCAATCCTTTAACTAGCCTCACCACTCTCCAAACTCACAAAGATTACCAATAAATAACACTCTCACCATCCTAGCAATATTTCATACAAATAATACAAAAACAACTCAACACAACCTCACCTAATGCTACCTACATAACATTCCACTCTAAAAACTTACGACTCAAGCCAAAAAACCTATACCACGCTTTAATATTTTCTATACATCACGGTATCTATTTCCCAATGACCTAGCGCTTCACGCGTTTCCACTTCAGCTGGTCGGTCTGCTACATTGCGCTTATTGGTAATCCTGCTTCGACTATTATAAGCCTTACAGAGTTCACATCTTCGCTTTTGAGCACAACGCAAGCGCTTCCATAGCAAGCCGCCTTTCTTTTTATCACGCCAAATATATCGATAAATAGTTTCATGCTAAATCAACGTACATCTATACGTTTTAAGTAACCCGTAACCTGTTCAGGACTCCATTGTTTATGTAAGAGCTACCTAATGATCATGTAATCCTTTTCTGTAAAATATTGATTTCTTCTTGAACGTCGACGTCGAGCTCTTGTCCTTTACTGTGCTCTGATGGATCAATATGAGCAATCCTTCTGCCAATAAGTATTGCGTTGAAATTCTAGACATATAGTGCTTCGGTGTTTTCCGATAGCTATGGTAATGTCCTTGAAAATTAACCCCTCCATTTTAGCGCGACTATCATATATCTACACCCTCGGTGAGCTGTTGATACTTCATAGGTTTTTACTTCGTGATTGGAGCAAAAAACTAAGGGTATCGCAGTTCATCGTTTTTATTAAACTGGGTGTCGCACTTAGCATATGAACTCAGCTATTATTCTAAACATAAACAAGCATTGTTTCACGTGAAACACTTAAGTAAAATATTTTTTACAATAAAAAATATCTATAGCAACAAAACAACCAAATTTATAACTCGTGGATTCAAACTCCAAGTGCATCACAGCTTAAGCTGCTAACGCAGCCCTGCGTTCACCCATTATTAGGGCGGGTGTTTTGAAATTCAAATCTTTTCTTGGCTGAGAATTAAGCCGCATTAATGATAGCTTCACCTTTATCTGACCGACCTTCTTGAAGTCTGTATTCTTTGGAAAATATTGTCGTAGCAAGCCTTTGGTATTCTCATTTAACCCTCGCTCCCAAGAGATATATGGGTGCGCAAAGTAAACCTCCACCGATAATGCTTGGCTGATTTTCTCATGGCACGAAAACCCTTTCTCTTTGTCAGCCGTAATAGTGTGAACAATATCCTTAACTGGGTTGAGCAAGCTGACCGTAACCTTAGTCACATCTGCTGCGCTTTTCCTGTTCACCTGGGCTGAGACCGTATACTTCGTGACCCGCGCGACGATAGTTACCAAAGCCCCACTATGCTTTTTCCCAATACTGGTGTCAATCTCCCCGTCTCCGATACGCGATTTATAGTCAACGATCTCTGGGCTATCATCTATGCTGACGCGGTTCTTTATCTGGCCGCGCGTTGACTTGCCGTTTCGTCGCTTTCCATGCTTCTTGCCCTGGCGACGAAGATGCATGTAAAGATCGCCGCCAATTCGCCCAAATATGTAGGTAAATGCTTTTATAGCTATACCCAAAGCATTTCAAATTGCTACTAGGCAGCAAGTAAGCTAAGCCTCGTGAGCCTACGAGCAGTAGGTGATCAGGGTTAGCGAACGCAGCCAACAACTTAGCAACTTGAAAGGCGACGGATATAATAGTCGTTCCTGATCATTCAGCAACTAACCTGAAATCTGCTCTGAGCTCCATTCTACACGTAGCTTTGATTCAATCACCGAGATCATTTTTGGCGTCATTCTACTCGCCCGAGCCGACTCTGTACGCCGCCTACCTGTTCGGCCTTGTGCTTTCCTATACCTATATCCACGTTCGCTAGTATTCCTTACCAACTCACGGATCACAGTGGATTGGCTGGTGCCAATGATCTCCGCTATCTCCCTTTGGCTGCAACCGCTTTTCTTTAATGCGGAAATCTGGCACCGTTGTTCGTAAGCCAGTTGTTGGAAGTTATCGTCATCACTTCATCTATTGCCGGAGAAAATGGTAGGAGCTTACCTTACTCTGGCCCTTTCTTTTACCTAGTCAAGTGATACACTTCAGATTTGAATCCGCCACTTTTTATATTCCCTATATAAAATTCTTAGTAGCGCATATACAAAAAAAATAAATCATCTATCACTAGTAATTATAACAGCTATACTCTCTTATCATTTACTCAGACACTTCAATAAAAGTGTTGGAATTTTATAATTGACTTTTTCCAGACACATGCTTTTATTGATCCTTTTAATTGAAAAAACCCTTCCTATAAAGTTAAATACACCTACGGAACAGTTATTTCCTGAAAAACTTAAACCGCACTAGAAAAGTATATTATCACCATTCTCATAAACTAACTGGTTTCACATATTATCATACAAAGAAACATATAAACCTTAGAGCCTTAAAAGGAGTTAATTTATAATCATACCTAAAACTGTAAAATACTGATCATTAGGTATAGCTGAAAAGAAACAAATGTTAGACCTAGCATTAGGCATATTAAACTTCAGCAACTAGCAACTAGCAACTAGCAACTAGCAACCAGCAACTAGCACTACCCATTAATAAATCAAACAAAACAGTTATAAGGCACCCACACACCTGAAACACTTAATTATTACTATGCCACCAAATAAAAATAAAAAATATAAGTTTTTATATAACTAAACAGAATAAAGATAAATTAAAGGGATTATATTATTTATATGTATTACAGGGTCATAGGCATTACAATATAGCTTGAGTCAACATTATTTGAATCCTCCTCAAGTAACACGCTGCTTTTATTGTTAGACAAAATAATTCTCACTTCATCCCCAGAGAGTACGGACAATACATCTAAAAGATAATTAACATTAAACCTAACCTCAATATCCTCCCCACCATAGGAAACACTTATCTCTTCCTCTGCTTTCTCCTGCTCAAAATTCTTCGCTATAACTTTTAGCAACCCCATAGACAAAATAAGGCGAACCCCCTTATATTTTTCATTTAAAAAGATTGAAGATGCCCGTTGAAACGCCTGTTTAAGCTCCTGCCTATCGCAAACAACAATATTATTTCCTCGAGAAAATGCATGGTCATAATTTGGGAATTTCCCATCAACAAGCTTTGAAGTAAAAATAAAATCACCTGTTTTTGCTCTAATATGATTAGCACCTAGAGTTATACTAACAACCTCTTCCTCACCATCTTTCAGCAATCTAGCTATTTCAAGTATTCCTTTTCTAGGAACAATAACCTGGTGCCTATCCTGCTGATTAATATCAACCTCCACAGAGCACATTGCCAAACGATGACCATCCGTGGCCACAGACCGCAAACAATTCTGACTAACCTCTAACAACATACCATTAAAGTAAGAACGAACATCTTGATGAGCCATAGCGAAACCGGTACGATCTATTAACCTGCGCAACTGAGACTGACTAACAGTAAAAACTAATGAGCCAGCCTCCTCATCAACACTTGGAAACTTATTCGCAGGCAAAGTGGACAAAACAAAACGAGAGCGCCCCGTCTTCAACCTAACCTTTTCATCATCTACTACAAACTCTAACTGAGCATTTATAGGAAGAGATTTACATATATCCATAAGCTTCCGTGCTGGTACTGTAATTCCACCCTCTTCAGATACATCATCCAATGCAACACGTCCAACCAGCTCAACCTCAAGGTCTGTTCCTGTTAGCGACAACTGATTATTGTCTACCATCATCAACACGTTGGACAATACAGGTAGTATTTGTCTTCGCTCAACAACCCCTGCCACCAACTGCAGAGGCTTAAGTAATGCTTCCCGATTAATGGTGAATTTCATTATTTTCCTTTCTCTTGGTTAGACAAAGAGGAGACCGCACCCTTCTCCGAATTCAAAGAACTCTTCTCCACCTTTATTAACTAGTCAGTGACCTTAATAAATTTTTGTAATCGCTGCGAATTTCGGTGTCATCTCCCACTAACTCTTTGACCTTGCGGCAAGCATGAAGAACTGTTGTATGATCTCTGCCACCATAGGCATCACCAATTTCAGGTAGACTGTGATTAGTCAACTCTTTAGATAATGCCATAGCTATTTGTCTAGGTCTGGCCACGGAACGGCTACGTCGCTTGGATAAAATATCAGAAATTTTAATTTTATAATACTCCGCAACCGTTCTCTGAATATTATCAATACTCACCTGCTTATCCTGTAAAGCAAGCAAGTCCTTAAGAGATTCCCTAATAAGGTCAATATCAATTTTACGTCCCATAAAATGAGCGCTAGCTATCACCCTCTTTAACGCCCCCTCCAACTCACGGACATTAGACCTTATTCTCTGAGCAATAAAAAAAGCCGCATCATGCTGGAGCTCTACTTTCTGCTGCTCGGCCTTTTTCATTAAAATAGCCACTCTTGTTTCCAACTCAGGAGGTTCAACAGCAACAGTTAACCCCCAACCAAAACGAGATTTCAGCCTTTCCTCCACACCGTGAATTTCTTTTGGGTATCGATCACAAGTTAGAATCATTTGCTGCCCCCCTTCCAAAAGAGCATTAAATGTATGAAAAAACTCCTCCTGCGAGCGTTCTTTTCCTGCAAAAAACTGAATATCATCAATTAATAATGCGTCAACAGACCTATAATAACGCTTAAAATCATTGATAGCATTTAACTGCAAAGCTTTAACCATGTCAGCAACAAATCGTTCTGAGTGTAGATACACGACTCTAGAGTTACGGTTTTGCTTCACCAGAGAACTACCAACAGCATGCATAAGATGGGTTTTACCTAGACCTACGCCTCCGTATAAAAATAAAGGATTATATGCTGAACCTGGATTCTCTGAAACCTGCTTTGCAGCAGCTAACGCCAACTGGTTAGATTTACCTTCAACAAAGGTTTCAAACGTAAATTGTGTATTTAGTGAGCTATGATTTTTTATCGAGCCCTCAACTTCAACCTGACGACGCTGGACTCTAGAATCACTATCATCAATATTTTCTTTTATCGTGGTCTTCAAAGGATTTGTTTTTTTAATAGTAACTATATCTTCATTTGAAGATGTATTATTTTCTTTTCCTGAAATACTTAAAGACGACGCGGTATCACTAATAACTAAAGACTCTTTCTTCTCATACTCAATAGAATCAATAGACTTAACACTTTCCTCTGGCAGAATGGATAAAGTAGAAGGCCTGCTCGCAGGGCTCGACTTCCCACTAAGAGACCTAGGCCTTCTATTTGTAACAGCAACAGCAACAGCTGGAGCGTTATTAGCGCCAGAAACATCTTCAAGAATCTCTTCAATTCTAGTTAAAAACTGCTCTTTTACCCAGTCTGCAACGAAACGATTGGGCGCTAAAAGACAAAGGTCGTGACTATCCCCAATGACTTTTAGTGGACGAATCCAGGTATTGAACTGTTGTGAGGACAGCTCATCCTGAAGAAGATCCACACACTTTTGCCAGATCTCTAAAGACACAAGCTCTTCCCCTAAACATGAACGAAGCGGTAATATCTAAAACATCCTACGCTTACGCACAACTTCTTTTTAACACCATTCGAAAACACTAGGGCAAACTACACCTCCCCCTCGCACAAGGTTTTTCTTTCCTGCCACCCACTTACATCTCCATTTATTTTGGGTAATAAGTTGAGAGGAAAGCTATTGTATACTTTCCCAACAAAGTTATACACAAAACAAAGCACAAAGAAGGTTTTTCTATGAGTTTTTCAGTACGTTAAGACACTGTATACCCACTACTACTGAGGATGAGGGTAGGCCTCAAACGAACGAATCTCATTAGCCTAAAAATAGTACGTGATTAAGGCAGTTAGAGTAACACAACCCCCTCCACCCTTGAGGGTAATTAGTATAACACCTTATCTATGAGTTGTTACTCACACTTCAATCGGCATATTTTTCTGTCTTGAAATGCGTGTGGATAAACTTGTTGGTATACATGGTATAAACCTACTTTAAAGCTGTTAGCAAGGCATAGGATAAGATAACTGTGTATAACAACCAACATTATAAACAGCATTTCCACAGAAAAATAACAATATGTCAACAACTTACCAACAACTATATACACAGGCTACAGACTAGTTATATTAAGGTGTGAACTAAGTTACCCACACAAAAAGGCTTCCCTTATATTTATAACAATTACAAATTAAACATCAATATACTAAAAAAAATATTTTAATTTATTCGAATAAAAAAAATTATAAAAAAATAAATGGCGGATTAAAATCCGAAGTGCATCACTTGACTAGGTCGAAGAAAGGGTCAGCTGAAGGTAAGCACCTACCCTTTGCTCCGGCAAGAGATGAAGTGATGACGATAACTTACCAACAGCCGGCTTACGAACAACGATTCCAGAGTTCCGCACTAAAGAAAAGCGGTTGCAGCCAAAGGGAAATAGCGGAGATCATTGGCACCAGCCAATCCTCGGTGAGCCATGGGTTGGCAAGGAATACTGACGAACGTGAATATAGGCATAAGCAAGCACAAGGCCGAACAGATAGGCTGCGTACAAAGTCGGCTCGGGCGAGTAGAATGACGCCCCAAAAATGATCGAGGTGATTGAATCAAGGCTGCGTGTAGAGTGGATCCCAGAGCAGAGTTCAGATTGGTTGCTGAATGACCAGGAACGACGGATGAGCTATGAAAGCATCTACCTACATATTTGGGCGAATAAGCAGGCTGGCAGCGATCTTTACATGCACCTCAGTCGCCAGGGCAAGAAGTATGACAAGCGACGAAACTGCAAGTCAACGCGCGGCCAGATAAAGAACCGCGTCAGCAGAGATGATAGCCCAGAGATAATTGACGATAAATCGCGTATCGGAGACTGGGAGGTTGATACCGTCATTGGCAAAGGGTGTAGCTAGGCTTTGGTAACTATCGTCGAGCTGGTTACGAAGTACACGGTCTCAGCCCAGATGAACAGCAAAAGCACAGCAGATGTGACCAAGGCTACGATCAGCTTACTCAACCCATTTAAGAATATTATTCACACCATTACGGCTAACAACGGGAAAGAGTTTTCGTACCATGAGAAAATCAACCAAGCATTATAGGCGGAGGTTTACTTTGCGCACCCCCTACAGCTCTTGGGAGCGAGGGTTAAACTAGAACACCAAAGGCTTGCTACGACAATGTTTTCCAAAGAATACAGACTTCAAGAAGGTCGGTCAGGTAGAGGTGAAGCGAGCATTGATGCGGCCTAATTCTCGGCCAAGAAAAGATTTGAATTTCAAAGCATCCGCCCTGATATTGGGTGAACACAGGGCTGCGTTAGTAGCTTAAGATTTGATGCACTTGGAATTTGAATCCGCGAATTTTAAAAAAGAGTGATTTGCTCAAAAACCTATGGCATCTCTAATATCTAGCAAAAAAGTTGATGAAAATAGCTAATAAAAAACAAAGATATTTTTCATTTATTTTCCCCCAATAGCTCTTAAGTTCTTGAAACTTAAAGGATAAATAATCTTGTTACACAAGAATAGGATAATAAAAATAGTGTGTTTTCAAAGAATTTGTATGATTCTTGAAAATGAAAATTGACTAAACCCTTTCAATTTCTTAGAATATTGTCCTTTGCGTAAACAGATCAATTGGTGACCGTCATGAAGAGAACTTTCCAACCAAGCAACCTGAAGCGTAAACGTGATCATGGTTTTAGAGCGCGTATGGCAACTAAAAACGGTCAAAAAATTGTAAATCGGCGTAGGGCAAAAGGTCGCAAGCGTTTAACCGCTTGATTGTAGAGGTAGATATTGTGCGCTTTGCCTTTGGTCATGATAAACGGCTTGGCTCAGAAGCTGAGTTCAAGCAAGTTTTTGATAAAACTGATATTAAAGTTTCTAGCCGTCAGTTGTTAATTCTTGCAAAAGTAAACAAACAACAGTCATCAAGACTAGGCCTTGTTGTTGCAAAGAAAACCATCCGGCATGCTGTAAATCGCAATAGAGCTAAAAGGCATATACGGGAATCATTTCGTCTTTGTCAGGGCCGGGTTGAGCTAGACACTCTTGATGTGGTTGTTCTTGTGCGAAAAGGGTTTAATGAGCTTGGAGACAGTGAGCTAAATAGATTGCTAGCTAGTCAGTGGTTGAAGCTAAGCGCCCGTCTGAAAGTGTGGAGACAAACTCCTTAAGTTACCTCCACTTGAAATATATTTAAGTTGCTTAAATTACTGTTTCCCCCACCACTACCATTGACGGTATAAATAGATCGCAAATGGTCAAACCCCTTTGAAGCTGGGAGTGAAGGAGTGAATGAGTTAGGTGTTAAGGGGGTGGTTTAGTGCTAATATATTTCCCCCAGAGAATAGCTATGTAGTTGAAGTGGTTAGCTATACTGCTTGGCGATGGATAGTAGGAGTACTAAATAGTTTGTTAACTCCTAATTTAAAACCATTAGCAATATATTCAGATAGTATAAGTACAGGTATTATGATGGCTAAGTTCTCAACCCTTCCTAAGTTTTGTGTAGTTGGGCTAATAAAGCTTTATTGTTATTGTATCAGCCCTTTGATTGCAGGGCGTTGTCGCTTTTATCCCACGTGCTCTGTTTTTGCTGTGGGAGCTATTGAGCGTTATGGTTTGATGAGGGGCTTGTTTCTTACTGGTAAACGATTGTTGTGTTGTCAACCTTGGCACTCTGGAGGTTTTTATCCTATACCGGAATTTCCTCCATCAGCCACTGTGAGAAAATCACATATTAACCCATATACCATTGGCTTATAATAATGGATTTACAAAAAACACTTTTGATTGCAGCCATTGTCGTTGTTGGTGTACTTACACTTAGACAGTGGAATGATGATTACGGCCAGGTTAGGCCTACTGGTAATGCTACAGTTTCGACTATACAGTCTAATCAAGGTGGTTCTGATGTACCTGTAATAAAAATAGAACAAGACTTGTTAAAAAATAACTATGTACCAGAACAGTCAACAGAGCTTGTTATTGTTAAGACTGATACTTTTGAGGTACAAATTGATCCTGCAGGTGGGGATATAGTCGCACTTGCTCTACCTCAGTATCTATCATGGTTACCTAAAGAAGGAGAGAAAGCGAAACCGTTTCAGTTAATGCAGAATAACCCAGGTTGTTCATCAGGTGAACAAAATTGCGTTTACACAGCGCAAAGTGCACTGGTAAAGGCTGATGGGCCTAACGGTAATAATCAAAGAGCTGTTTATAACGTAGAAAAGAAGTATTTTGAACTACCTGAAGGTGAAAATAAACTAACAGTAAACCTTAAGCTTGATGACGGAAGTGTTGAGATAATCAAGAGTTATACATTTGAGCGTGGAAGCTATGAAATTCGCACTGATTATCTAATCACTAATTATGGAAATGGTGTTTGGCGTGATCAGTTTTACGCTCAACTAAAACGTGATGGTTCTGAAGACCCAAGCAAGATGAACTCTAATGCACCAATGAACACTTATCTAGGGGCTGCAGTTCACTCTAATAAAAAGACTTATCACAAACTACCTTTCGATGACTTCAAGAAAGATAAGTTTGATGAGCGAGTAACAGGTGGTTATGCTGCGATATTACAACATTATTTTATTGGTGCTTGGATACCTAGTGACAACCAATCTCATAGTTACTACACCAATCTAAGTCATGATGGTAAGTATTATTTTGTTGGGTTTTATGATGATACTTTGGTTGTTAACTCAGGTGAGACGATCAGCACTGGGGCTACACTTTACGCAGGCCCAAAACTACTAGAAAACATTAGACCACTTGCAGAAGGTCTTGAGTTAACAGTAGATTATGGTATTCTCTGGTTTCTAGCATACCCATTATTTGTTTTATTGCATTGGATTCAGTCTATTGTTGGTAACTGGGGTTGGTCTATTATTCTGTTGACTGTTCTAGTGAAAGCTGTATTTTACCCCCTTAATGCTACCAGTTTTCGCTCTATGGCTAATATGCGTAAACTTGGGCCGAAAATGCAGATTCTGAAAGAACAGCACAAAGATGATAAGCAGAAGATGTCTCAGGCCATGATGGAGCTTTATAAAAAAGAAAAAGTAAATCCTATGGGGGGTTGTCTTCCAATTCTTGTTCAAATGCCTGTATTTATTTCGTTGTACTGGGTTTTACTTGAGTCTGTTGAGCTTCGTCACGCACCTTGGTTGGGTTGGATCGAAGACCTTGCTCAAATGGATCCATATTTTATTTTACCGTTAATTATGGGGGGGTCTATGTTTGCTCAACAACTACTTAATCCAACCCCTCCAGACCCTATTCAAGCGAAGGTAATGAAGTTCATGCCTGTTATATTCACATTTTTCTTCTTATGGTTTCCTTCTGGTTTGGTTTTGTACTGGGTAACTAATAACGTGTTGTCTTTTATTCAGCAATATATTATCACCAGAAAGATTGAGAGAGGGGAAGTGATAAAAAAACATTGACTTTTAAGTTGAATAATTGTTGGTTGGTATTTTAAAAGATCTAAATGTGTTTTTTTAGCTACTCACTTACAATTAAAAAACACTCATTGTTTTTTTGTATACTTCTTACACACTAATTATCTCAGTTTATGTTGATGCTAAGCTGATAAATTATTACTATTTATTCAATTAGTATTAGTTATGCTGGATTCAAGCAATAAGTGCAATCGGCTGTCCTGTGTAGACTTCTAGTGGTGTCCACCCTCCTAAAACCTTCCTAGGCATGGTATTATCAACATTTCCATTTTCCTCGCATCGTCTTCTGTCAGATGACTCAACGCCATTTTTTAGGCCAGGTTCTCCGAATGATGCCATTGGTATTTTCGTTAGTTCCCCTCTGATAACTAGAATAAGGCTTGGCAAAGTAGATATCTGTATTCATTGCTTTTGCTAGCTTTTCATGGGCTGCAAACTCACCACCATTATTTAGGGTGATTGTGTAGACCGATGACACCAGCTTCAGAAGCTTGATCATACTTTCAGCAACAACTTCGGCGTGTTTTGTATCAACTTTCTCTATTAAAGTTAACCTACTCTTGCGGTCTACAAGGGTCACCAGATGGGCGTCCTGTCCATAAATCGTATCACCTTCCCAATCGCCTAGACGAGACAGCAGATCAACAACTGCGGGCCGATCTGGAATATCGACGCGGCCTGGGATCGTGATACGCCCAGCCTTACGCTTACCACCTTTGCAGTGCCTCTTGCCAAAGCTGGGTAGATTCTTATGCAAAGAGCCTCCTAGCACTTTGTTAGTAGCAACAAGTTTATAAACAGTGGTGTGGCTGAGTGCGATATCTGGCACTTCCACCTTCATCCGGAAATTGATATTTTCAGGAGACCACCCAAGCAACAGCCATTTTTTTATTGTGGGCATATGTCGTTCATATGTTTTGCTGAACTTTGTAGCTGTCACTCTGCTATGACTGGCGAGTCCGTGGCAGCTTTCAGTACCGTAGCCATCATCACTGGCATTACGACTCAACTCTCGTGATAAAGCACTCTCACTGATACCTACTGACACTGCGATTTCTTTCTGCATGTAGTCTGCCCCAAAAAGAACCTTAATCTGATACCGTTGCCCTTGAGTCATCTGCTTGTATTGCCTGGTTTGAGTACTCATTCTTGGCTTCTATTTTTAGTGTGAGAGCTACAAATATACCGACATCTGGCTCACCTATAAAATTTCAGTCAATTGCACTTATTATATTAATCCAGTATGAGGATAACTTACCAACAACTGACTTACGAACAACGATGCCAGATTTCCACACTAAAGAAAAGCGGCTGCAGCCAAAGGGAGGTAGCGGAGATCATTGGCACCAGCCAGTCCAAGGTGAGCAGTGAGTTGGCAAGGAACACTGGCGAACGTGGATATAGGCACAGGCAAGCACAAGGCCGAACAGATAGGTGTCGTATAAAGTCGGATTGTGCGAGTAGAATGAAGCCAAAAATGATCAAGGTGATTGAATCAAAGCTGCGTGTAGAGTGGAGCCCAGAGCATATTTCAGGTTGGTTGCTGAATGATCAGGAACGACTGATTAGCTATGAAAGCATCTACCTACATGTTTGGGCGAATAAGCAGGTTGGCGGCAATCTTTACATGCATCTTCGTCGCAATGGCAAGAAGTATGACAAGCGACGAAACGGCAAATCAACGAGCAGCCAGATAAAGAACCACGTCAGTATAGATGATTACCCAGAGGTCGTTGACTATAAATTGGGTATCTAAGACTGGAAGATTGATACCGTTATTGGCAAAGGACATAGCGGGGCTTTGGTAACTATCGTTGAGCGGGTCACGAAGTACACTGTCTCAGCCCAAGTGAACAGCAAAAGCGCAGCAGATGTGACCAAGGCTACGATCAGCTTGCTCAACCCATTTAAGGATATTGTTCAAACCATTACGGCTGACAATGGGAAAGAGTTTTCGTACCATGAGAAAATGAGCTAAGCATTATCGGTGGAGGCTTACTTTGCGCATCCCTACAGCTCTTGGGAGCAATGGTAAAATAAGAACACCAATGGCTTGCTACGACAATATTTTCCAAAGAATACAGACTTCAAGAAGGTCAGTCAGATAGAGGTGAAGCGAGCATTGATGCGGCTTAATTCTCGGCCAAAAAAAGATTTGAATTTCAAAACACCAGCCCTGATAATGGGTGAACACAGGACTGCGTTAGCAGCTTAAGCTGTGATGCACTTGGAGTTTGAATCCGCGTCGCTTTATTGTAGCTTTTAACTCAGATAACTTTAAGTGCGCTAAAACAAGGCTTGGTTTTTTTATTATTTAGATCTTAATAATTAATAGGTTGATTTATAAGTATTATTACCCATATAATACATCCGCAAAAAGACTAAAGGCTTTTGAAACAAATAACACTATTATATGACAATACCAGCATAGTTACTTTGCCCTAGAATAGGGTATTATCATCTATTTTGCATAAAACAATATTATTATAGCCTACATATCAGTTACCATCAGATATGTGAGTAATAAATAAATGGTCTAAAACTCTACAAACCAATAAAAACAGTGGTTTGAGCGAGTCATAGTAATCAACAACCTATTCCTTCAAGGACAATAGATGTATATCCAAAGTAGCTAGAAAGGAAAGGTAGGTAGTATAAAATTCAACGAACCTATAGGAGTAGATAACTACGGTGAGTACCGCATTTGTTGCACATGAGATCACAAAAAAGAAGGGTATAGAAGTAGGCGGTAAAAATACATCTGACACAAAGGTCTTGGATTGGAAAAAATACTTATGGAAAACTAGAACTCGTAATCTTGCTTATAACAGAGATTATTCACACCTACGTCAGCCGGCCATGCATAGAGTAATAGTTGTGCAGCTTGTAACATCAATACTTCTAGCTGTTTCTGGGTTATCTGTTGGTGTTAGTACTGCTCAATCCGTATTTATAGGGGGGCTTTGCTGTTGTATTCCGAACGCTTTTTTTGTATGGAAGGCCTTCCGTTACAAGGGGGCTAGGTCTTCTAGGAAGGTCTTGGTTTCTTTTTACCAAGGAGAGGTTGGCAAGTTAGTTTTAACGATTACGGCTTTTACTTTGGTTTTTAAACTGATAAAAACAGTTGAGCCGATGGCGTTGTTCGGTGCTTTTTTTGTGGTGCAGCTTACAAACTGGTTGGCACCATTCTTGATAAAACAGTAATAAAGTAAAAAACAGCAATCGATAATAAGGGGGTAGCCATGGCATCTAGTACTACTAACTACATACAGCATCACTTGCAGAATTTAACTTTTGGCCAGCTACCTGTTGGATTTGAACGTATTGGTGCTGACGGTGAATCTCTTGGGATTTTGATGGAACCCACCTGGACAGTAGCAAAAACAGCATTTGAAGCTAAGGAAATGGGGTTTTGGGCTTTACATATTGATAGTATGTTTTGGTCTATACTTCTTGGTTTAGTGTTTGTTTTACTGTTTTATACTGTGGCCAAAAAAGCATCAGCTAGTACTCCAGGCAAGTTACAAAATGCTATAGAGATTATTGTTGAGTTTATAGATAAAAGTGTTAGGGAGTCTTTTCATGGTAAGAACCAATTAATTGCACCGCTTGCGCTCACTATTTTTGTCTGGGTTTTTTTTATGAACCTTATGGATCTAATACCTGTAGACTGGATTCCAGGATTAGCAACACTAGTAGGCATTCCTTATATGAAAGTGGTGCCGACGGCTGACCCAAATATAACTATAGCAATGTCTTTAAGTGTATTTATGCTAATGATGTTTTTCTGGATCAAGGTAAAAGGGGTTAGTGGCTTGTTTGCTGACTTGGCTCTACACCCATTTTCTAGTAGCAATCCTTTCTTGCAATTGATATTAATACCTGTGAATCTCTTACTGGAAGTAGTATCCTTGATTGCCAAACCAGTTTCTCTAGGATTGCGACTATTTGGTAACATGTATGCTGGTGAACTGATATTCATCCTTATCGCTATGATTGGTTGGCCACAGCTTCCACTTCATTTTGGTTGGGCGGTGCTCCATATCCTGGTAATTACCCTACAAGCATATATTTTCATGACCCTAACCATTGTTTATATGAGTATGGTTCATGAAGATCATTAGTTTATCAATAAGCTTGGCGTTGCACATTTTGCTGTAACTTATAATAACCTCACAACATCATACGACATAAGACGTCGGGAGGAAGTATGGAGCTAGTAGTTGGTCTAACTGTAATTGGCGTTGCCCTTATGCTGGGCTTGGCTGCTTTAGCTACGGCTATCGGTTTTGGAATACTAGGAGGTAAATTTTTGGAGGGGGTTGCTCGCCAGCCGGAAACAGCATCTATGCTACAAACTAAAATGTTTATTGTTGCAGGATTATTGGATGCTATACCTATGATAGCAGTAGGTATAGCGCTGTATTTTACTTTTGCCAATCCATTTATTATTTTAGTAAATTAAAAATCAAGGTGTGGCTAAGTGCTGCACTTAAAGCCATTTACTGAAAATATTTGGCCTACATGTATACCTACATTGGAAGTTGTTGGGTATGCTGGTAAGTGCCAAAAAGCGAGTCCTCATGAACTTAGATTACTACGTAATTGAGGTGCGCTATATTAATCAAAGCGAGAGCAGTTGACGTGAATATCAATGCAACCCTGATAGGTCAAACAATCTCCTTCGCATTCTTCGTGTGGTTTTGTATGACGTATGTATGGCCACCGTTGATGAAGGCATTGAATGACCGCCAGAAAAAAATTGCTGATGGTTTAGCTGCGGCTGAAAAATCACAACGTGACTTAGAGTTAACTGATAAAAAAGTCGCAACTCGTCTTCAGGAAGTTCGTGCTCAGGCTCAAGAGGTGATTGACCAAGCCAACAAAAGAGCGTCTCAAATTATTGACGAAGCTAAATTGAAAGCTCAAGAAGAGTGTGCACGATTGAAGACAGCTGCAGACGCGGAAATTGATCAGGAAGTTAATCGTGCTCGCCAGACGCTCAAATCCCAAGTGGCAACTTTAGCTTTATGTGGTGCTGAAAAAATACTTGGCCATCAGCTTGATAAAACAGCTAACGCTAGGTTGGTTGACGATTTAGCTTCTCAGCTCTAAGGAGGGTTTTCATGGAACTAACCACATGTGCCCGTCCTTATGCTAGAGCAGTATTTGAGTATGCGAAAAATACTGGGCAACTCTCAGAATGGGACCAGATGTTATCATTATGTGCTAGTGTCGCTAACTACGATAGCGTCAACCTGATGTTCTGTAGCCCTGCATTAACAAACGATCAGCAAGCTAATGCCTTTCTGGCTCTGTGTGAAGGAAGTATTAGTAGGGAGGTTGAAAACTTTATACGGGTTCTGTCAGAAAATAAACGTATGCCTTTGTTGCCTGTAGTTGAAATACTATTCAAACAACTAAAAGCAGATGAAGAATGCTCGCAAGATGTGAGTATAATATCTGCTTTCCCGTTGACAGAGGAACAACTTAAAGATCTTAAAAAAAAGGTTGAGGTGCGTCTTCGTCGCAGCATAAAACTAAAAACCATAATAGATAGTGAGTTGATTGGTGGTCTCATTATTAAAGCTGGTGATTTGGTTATTGATGGTAGCCTCAAAACCAGACTGGCAAATCTGGGCGAAGCAATGATCTCCTAGACCAAAACAGTTATAGTTTTATACCTATTACCATTGAAGTTATAAGTAGGTGCTAAACGAACTCCCATCCCCTTGTAAGCCTGTGAGTATAGATAATCAAGTAATTGGGTTAATGGGAAATCAACACTTTCCCAACATCATTAGGTGCGATAAGTAAAGGTCGTACAGTTTGAACTCTGATGATGTTTGATAGTAAGTTTTTGTATTTTTAGGTTAAATTAAGCGAGCAAGCTATGCAGCAACTGAACCCTTCTGAGATCAGCGACATTATTAAAAGCCGTATAGAACAGCTTGATGTGTCTAGTGAAGCCAGGAATGAGGGATCCATCGTCAGCGTTAGCGACGGTATTGTTCGTATCCATGGTCTAGCAGATGTTATGTATGGAGAAATGATTAAGTTCTCCAATGGTGTGTATGGCATGGCCTTAAATCTAGAGCGAGACTCTGTTGGCGCAGTCGTACTAGGAGACTACGGACAGTTAGTTGAGGGGCAAAAAGTTCAGTGTACTGGTCGCATTGTAGAAGTTCCTGTTGGCCCTCAAATGCTTGGACGTGTAGTGGACTCTCTAGGGGTGGCTATAGATGGTAAGGGTCCAATTAAAATCGGAGAAACATCTCCTATAGAGAAAGTGGCTCCTGGTGTAATTGCCCGTCAATCTGTTGATGAGCCTGTTCAGACTGGTTACAAATCAGTTGACTCAATGGTTCCCATTGGCCGAGGTCAACGAGAGCTGATTATCGGTGATAGACAAACCGGTAAGAGTGCTCTGGCAATTGATGCGATCATTAATCAAAAAGACTCTGGTATAAAATGTATTTATGTTGCTATAGGACAAAAGCAATCGTCTATAGCTGGAGTTGTGCGGAAGCTGGAAGAGCACGGGGCAATGAAACACACCATTGTTGTTGCTGCCGGAGCCTCTGACCCTGCAGCAATGCAGTTTCTTGCGCCTTTTTCTGGATGTACAATGGGTGAGTACTTCCGCGACCGTGGTGAAGATGCACTAATTATTTATGACGATTTGACAAAACAGGCTTGGGCTTACCGGCAGATATCTCTGCTTTTACGGAGGCCTCCAGGTCGAGAAGCATACCCTGGGGATGTGTTTTATCTTCACTCCAGACTACTGGAGCGAGCTGCCCGCGTTAATCCAGATTATGTAGAGAAGTTAACAAACGGTGCTGTAAAAGGTAAAACAGGGTCTTTGACTGCTTTACCAATCATCGAAACTCAAGCAGGAGATGTTTCTGCATTCGTACCTACCAATGTTATTTCAATTACCGATGGTCAGATTTTTCTTGAAACAGACCTATTTAATGCTGGTATTCGCCCTGCAATGAATGCTGGTATTTCTGTATCCAGAGTTGGTGGTGCAGCCCAGACAAAAATCATTAAGAAACTCGGTGGTGGTATTCGTCTAGCTTTGGCTCAATATCGTGAACTACAAGCATTTTCCCAGTTTGCATCAGACCTTGATGAGACCACCAGAAAGCAGATTGAACATGGCATGCGTGTTACTGAGCTTATGAAGCAGAAACAATATGCACCATTATCTATTGCTGAGATGGGGTTGGTTATCTTTGCTGCTGAGAAAGGTTTTCTTGACGATATAGAGCTGAAAAAAATCAATGACTTTGAAGCTGCGCTACTCAGTTTTGCCAACATGGAATATAAAGAGTTAATGACGCATATCAATAATACTGGTGATTATAATAAAGAGATAGAAGTAGGTTTGGCAGAAATTATTGAAAAACTTAAGACCACCAAGAGCTGGTGATTTAGTAGGCAGCAGTTAACCGTGGGGTATGATCTGTTGGATACAGGCTTCTATAACTGTTATCTCTTACTTAACTAAAGCTGCTATAGCGAGCTAGAGGATAGGAAATGGCAGGTGCAAAAGAGATACGGACGCAAATATCGTCTATCAAAAATACGCAAAAAATAACCTGTGCTATGGAAATGATAGCGGCAAGCAAAATGCGCAAAGCTCAGGAAAGGATGGAAACCAGCCGTCCCTATGCTGATCGTATTCGCCAAGTTGTAGGACACGTAGCTTATGCTCACTCTGAGTATCAGCACCATTTTATGATTGAACGGGAAGTAAAAACGGTTGCTTTCATTGTTGTAACCACAGATAGGGGATTGTGTGGCGGTCTAAACACCAACCTTTTAAAGCAGACTGTAGGAGCCATGACTGAGTGGCGGAATAAGGGTGCTGAAATTAATCTCTGCTTGGTTGGAAGTAAAGCTGTATCGTTTTTTCGTAACTTCGGTGGTAAGGTTGTTGCGGCCATGACAAATATTAGGGATAGACCCAGTATTGCTGACTTGGTTGGTGGGGTTAAGGTTGTACTGGACAGTTATGGAGACGGCAGCATTGATCGCCTGTATGTTGTGTACAATAAGTTTATAAATACTATGACACAAAAGCCAGAAACATTGCAGCTGTTACCTCTTGTTCGGGGTGGGGATAAAAACCTAAAAAAGCCTTGGGACTATCTGTATGAGCCCAACGCTAAACATTTACTAGACGGCTTGTTGATACGTTATATTGAATCTCAGGTTTATCAGGCTGTGGTAGAAAATAATGCCTGTGAGCAAGCTGCGAGAATGGTTGCTATGAAGAGTGCTACTGATAACGCAGGTGATCTAATTGACGATTTGCAACTGATTTATAACAAAGCTCGTCAGGCGGCAATTACGCAAGAACTTTCTGAAATTGTAAGTGGTGCAGCGGCTGTATAAGCTGCCCAACCCAACTATCATTGAAGGTGCAACCCAACACCTTCAATGAGATAAATCAAGGTAAAGCAGTCAATATTAGCATGTTCAGGTACGGTGGGTACATACAGATAGGGCAATGAGTTTTGAGTTCTGCTCAATGCAAAAAAATAGTGGTGAGGAAAAGCTATGAGTAGCGGTCATATCATTCAAGTAATCGGAGCAGTTATTGACGTCGAGTTTCGAGGAGATAAGGTTCCTAAAATCTACGACGCACTGCTTGTTAAAGAGAAAAATCTTGTTTTGGAAGTTCAGCAGCAGTTGGGAGATGGTGTAGTTCGATCTATAGCCATGGGTTCCACTGAAGGAGTTTCCCGAGGTCTTAACGTTGAGAACACAGGCAACTCTATTCAGGTTCCTGTAGGAAGTAAAACGCTTGGTCGTATCATGGATGTCCTTGGTGAACCTATTGATGAAAAAGGACCTATTGGAGAAGAAAAGCGTGCATCTATTCACCGTAAACCTCCAAGTTATGCTGAGCAGTCTGCTAGTAGTGAATTACTGGAAACAGGTATAAAGGTTATTGACCTTGTAGCACCATTTGCAAAAGGCGGTAAAGTAGGTTTGTTCGGTGGTGCTGGTGTTGGTAAAACCGTAAATATGATGGAGTTGATCCGTAATATTGCTATTGAGCACTCTGGATTTTCTGTATTTGCTGGTGTAGGGGAGCGCACTCGTGAAGGGAATGACTTCTATCATGAAATGAGAGAATCAAACGTCCTAGATAAGGTATCTCTAGTTTATGGCCAAATGAATGAGCCCCCAGGAAACCGCCTGCGTGTTGCTTTAACAGGTTTAACTATGGCAGAGGAGTTTCGTGATGATGGCAGTGATGTCTTGTTATTTATCGACAATATTTATCGTTACACATTAGCAGGAACAGAGGTTTCTGCGTTGCTTGGTCGTATGCCTTCTGCTGTAGGTTATCAGCCAACATTAGCGGAAGAAATGGGGGTTTTGCAGGAACGAATAACCTCAACCAATAAAGGCTCAATTACTTCTATTCAAGCGGTATACGTTCCTGCGGATGATTTAACAGACCCATCTCCAGCAACAACATTTTCTCACCTTGATGCAACAGTAGTTCTTAGTAGAGATATTGCAGCCAAAGGTATCTATCCAGCGATAGATCCACTGGATTCCTCTTCCAGGCAATTAGACCCTTTGGTTATAGGTCAAGAACACTACGACGTTGCCCGCGGGGTACAGATAGTTCTTCAGCGTTACAAAGAACTAAAAGATATTATTGCAATTCTTGGAATGGATGAGTTGTCAGCAGAAGATAAGCAGACAGTAACTAGAGCCCGTAAGATAGAGAGATTTTTGTCGCAGGCATTCTTTGTTGCGGAGATATTCACAGGAGCACCTGGTAAGTATGTTTCCCTGAAAGAAACGATTCGTGGTTTCAAGGGAATCCTAGATGGTGAGTACGATAACTTACCTGAGCAAGCATTCTATATGGTTGGCACTATTGATGAAGCAGTAGAAAAAGCTAAAACCTTGTAGTCATATACCAGTTACCCTTAAAGGTGAAAGTGGTAGACAAATGAGCTAATCTCCATAAGTCTATAAGTTATTGATGGTGATGGTGAGGTAAATCAACAGCTTCACACCTTTAAATGGTATTAATAAAATACTACGAAAACCCTTAGGTGTATTGATGGCCAACACCACTTACTATTAATGTACGGTAAGCACAGAACATACTTTAATTTATAAATCGGAAAACCAGAAGGAGTAAACGACAATATGGCAATGACGGTATATTGTGACATTGTCAGCGCAGAAGCAGAGATATTCTCTGGTCTTGTAGAAATGGTGGTAGCTACTGGAATTCTTGGTGATTTAGGAATTACACCTGGTCATGCACCATTACTGACAGAGCTAAAACCAGGTCCCATTCGTCTAATTTCACAAGGAGGGGGTGAAGATATATTTTATATATCTGGTGGTTTTTTGGAGGTATTGCCTGGGCAGGTAAAGGTACTTGCCGATACAGTATTGCGAGCTAGTGATATAAATGAAGCATCTGCACAGGAAGCCAAAAACCAGGCCGAGCAAGCTTTTTTCAACCATACTGGAGCCTTTGACTACTCACGTGCAGCAGCCCAGCTGGCAGAAGCGGCAGCACAATTGAGAACATTTCAGGCTATTAGAAAAAAACTAGGAAAATAAAGAACTAGCCTATACCAGTTACCATTGAAGGTGTAGATAGGAGACAAACAAACTAATCCCCATAATCCAGTACGTAGTAGGTGATTGGGGTGAACTAGAGTAGTCACAACACCTTTAATTATAATTAGAATACCTCCAACATAATTGAAGGTGTTGCACCTAAGCAACTATACTTCCTTACGCATGAAACCTAACCACTTTCTCGCCCAACTCCAATAACTTTGGGTATAGAATTACTGTGACAAACCAACACATTTTATCTAAATATGACGTTATAATTATCGGTGCCGGAGCATCTGGACTGATGTGTGCTATTACAGCAGCTAAGCGAGGGAGAAAAGCTTTAGTAATTGATCATAGCAATAAGGTTGGGAAAAAAATTCTTATTTCAGGAGGGGGACGCTGTAATTACACCAATATGTATATACAGCCAGAAAACTACATTTCAAAAAATCCACATTTTTGTAAGTCAGCTCTTTCACGCTACAGTCAATGGGACTTTCAATCTTTAGTAGAAAAGCATAAAATCCCATGGCACGAAAAAACAGATGGTCAGTTATTCTGTAATATCAGCTCTAGAGATATTGTTAATTTATTAGTTGATGAATGCCGTAACATTGACGTTACCATACAACTGAAAACATCAGTATTTGAAGTAACTAACCTTGAAAACAGCTTTAGAGTTAATACGTCAAAGGGTAGTATTCAAAGTGAGTCTCTTGTGGTGGCAACAGGGGGCTTATCTTTTCCTACAATGGGTGCAACTGATTTCGGCTACAAGTTGGCTCAGCAGTTTGGTCATGACATAGTTAAACAGCAGCCTGGGTTGGTTCCTTTTACTTTCCCTAAACAATGGCTTGAGTTTTTTGGAGGATTGGCTGGTATTAGTGCGGAAGTAACTGTAAATTGTAATGAAAAAACATTTAGAGATAAAATTCTATTTACTCACAAAGGCTTAAGTGGACCTGCTATATTGCAGATTTCTTCATTTTGGAAGCATGGGTGTGCTATTACAATTAACTGGTTACCTAACACGCCAGCACTTAATTGGTTGAAAAGTATGCAGAAGTGCCGTCCGAGAGCAGAGTTGCAAACAGTGCTTGCTGAAGTATTAAGCCGAAGGTTAGCACACTTACTATGTAGCTACAGTAAGTTAGATGAAGTTTCTGCGAGAGGTAAGATAAGATTACAACAAATAACCTCAACAGAGTTAACGGAAATATCAGAATATTTAGAGCATTGGAGTTTGATACCTTTAGATACAGAAGGTTATAAAAAAGCAGAAGTTACTTTAGGAGGTGTATCAACTAATGACTTATCTTCAAAAACATTTGAAAGCAGCATACAGCCAGGTTTGTTTTTTATAGGAGAAGTGCTTGATGTAACAGGTCATCTTGGTGGTTTTAACTTTCAGTGGGCATGGTCTTCAGGGTATTGTTCAGGATTGCATGTATAATAGTGTCTGACAATATTATTATTTTATGAACACACTCTCATTATTACACACATGGATACCTAGTCAGTTGTATAAATACTACAACCTACAAGTAGTTGACCATCAAATTCACTCCAAATGTATAAGTTACTTTACCTGTAGTACTTGAGTAGATAAGAGTAAATTATTACCTTTGTGATTTCCTTATTGCAGCCACAATTATCATATCTGAAGTGCATCTCTTGCCAGAGAAAAGGGTAGGAGCTTACCTTTAGCTGGCCCTTTCTTCTACTTAGTTAAGTGATGCACTTCAGATTTGAATACGCCTTTATAAATTCAGGTACTTTAAATATAAAGACTCCCACCACAACGCCGATAATAGATGTATCACCTTACACGAAGAATGTTAATAAAAAGGATAAAATAAGATGAAAGTTGGACTAAAAATATTATTATTGCTAATAAGTTGTGGGTTTAGTTCATTGGCTAGTGCTTATGAAATGGGAGTAATAAATATACTTTCTTCTATTGGTGAACCGCTTGATGCTAATATTATAATTTCTGGAAAAGATGTTAACGAAGCTGGACCAATTATTGTAAATATGGCTTCAAAAATTGAATTTATGCGTAACAGAACAAGTAGGAGTTACTATATTTCAGACTTAAAAACTTCCATTAAGACAAATAATAATGGCAATAAAATCATAAAGATTAAGAGTAGTAAGCCTGTTTCCGTTAAAAATATTAATTTGCTAGTCATGATGCTAACAACAAAAGGTAAAAGTTTTGGTAAATATAAATTTGTACTACCTGACACTAGAGCTACAAAAGTTGCACCAATTGTTGCTAAAAACATAATGGTGAAAAATAGACATATACAAGTAGCACAAATAGGTAATAATCATACTCATAATATATCAAATAAAGCCGAACACAAGATTGATAACACAGTAATAAATGGTAGTAAGGACGTAGACATATATAAGGTGTTACAAGGTGATTCTTTAAGCTCTATTTCCATAAAACTAATATCAAAATACCCACAACTTAAATCATGGAAAGAGTTGATGAACCTTGTTGTAGAAATAAATCTCGATGTGTTTCCTAATAACGATATTAATAAGCTAAATGTAGCCACCATTTTGAAACTACCTAATGTATACAATGTGACACCTATTACTTCTAAAAACATGATAATAAAAAGTGGACAGACACAAATAGCACAGGTATATAATAACAACACCCAGAAAACACCATACAAAACAAAACGAAACCGTCATAATACAGTAAAAAATTATAACAAAGTAGTTACTACCTATAAGGTGTTGCCAGGAGAGTCTGTAAGCTCTATTTCCGTTAAGTTACTACCAAAATACCCACAATTCCAATCATGGAAGGAGTTAATGAACCTTGTTGTAGAAATAAATCTAGATGCATTTCCTAATAACGATATTAATAAGCTAAATGTAGCCACCATTTTGAAACTACCTGATGTATACGTGAGTTATAACAAACTTACTTCAACTCAACCCCTAGTAGCTGATATATCAAACACTATTGAAAATACAGAAGACCCTACCCACAAAACACCATTAGTGAGTAAAGATAATAACACCAGCCATTGGAAAGTAAAATAGGATGCAATAAAGATTTTTTAAGTTAACGACTTTATCCTTACAAACATTTTTGTGAGGTATAAGTATGTTTTTAACACCCTCACTCACTTCTTTTTTATTTTAAACTAGGACTGTAAAGAGAAATTTATAAATATGCTTTATTAGGGTCACAAGACATCCATCTTATTTGTAAATAGTATCAATATTCTGGTGGATAATATCTTCTTTCATACCCACAAAGTTATAGTTATTATAAATATATACACGATCAGAAACTAAACTAACGCTGGATTCAAGCAATAAGTGCAACCTACTATCCTGTGTAGATTTCGATTGGTGTTCTCCCTCCTAAAACCTTCCTAGGCATGGTATTGATCAATATTTCCATTATCCTCACATCATCTTTTGTTAGATGACTAAACGCCATTTTTTTAGGTTAGGTTCTCCGAATGATGCTATTGGTTTTTTCGTTAGTTCCCCGCTGATAACTAGCATAAGGCTTGGCAAAGTAGATATCTGTATTCGTTGCTTTTGCTACCTTCTCATGGGCTGCAAACTCACCACCATTATCTAGGGTGACTGTGCAGACCGATGACACCAGCTTCAGAAGCTTAATCATACTTTTAGCAACAACTTCGGCGTGTTTTGTATCAACTTTCCCTATTAAAGTTAACCGACTTTTGCGGTCTACAAAGGTCACCAGATGGGCGTCCTATCTATAAATCATATCACCATCCTAATCGCCTAACGAGACCTCAGATCAACAGTTGAGGGCCGATCGGAAATATCTACGCGGCCTGGGATTGTGATAAACCCAGCCTTACGCTTACCACCTTTACAGATCCTCTCACCAAAGCTGGGTAGATTCTTATACAAAGATCCTCCTCGCACTTTGTTAGTAGCAACACATTTATAAGTAGAGGTGTGGCTGAGTGCGATGTCTGGCACCCAGAAACTAATATTTTCAGGAGACCAACCAAGCAATAACTATTTTTTTATTATAGGTATGTGTCGTTCATTTATTTTACTGAACTTTGTATTTGTCACTCTACACTGGCTGGCTGGCTAGTGCATGGGCGCTTTTAGCATCGTAGCCATCATCACTAGTATTACTACTCAACTCTCGTGATAAAGCACTCTAACTGATACCTACCTACACTGCTATTTCTTTCTGCATGTAGTTTGTTCCAAGAAGAGCCTTAATCTGATACCGTTGCCCTTGAGTCAGCTGCTTGTATTGCCTAGTTTGAGTACTCATTCTTGGCTTCCATTTTTAGTGTAATAGCTACAAATATACCGGTAGCTGGATCACCTATAAAATTTCAGTCAATTGCACTTATTATATTAATCCAGAATATGGTGTGTTAAAGCATGTTATACCGGATAGGTACGTTAAAAATCAGTCCGAAGCACTAAAATCAGTGTATAAAACAAATAATTTAATGTTCAACGCCTTAGAAATCTTCGTAATAGCTGACAAAACTTGGAAAGTTCAATTACCGTGACCAAAGTTGTTGGTTATACTAAGGTCTCACTGTAATATATATAACAGTTTTTTTAGGGTAACAGTATTTATGAAGAATGATTTTAGCATTACTCAGAAAGACACTATAGCAGCACAAGCCACCGCCTCAGGGAGAGGTGGAGTTGGTATTATTCGCGTATCTGGTCCTAATACACAAAATGTTATTATTAATGTATTACAGATAAGCCTTCAACCACGTTATGCACACTATGGTGCTTTTTATGATGCTGTGGGTAATATAATAGATGTAGGAATCTCTCTTTATTTCCCTGCTCCTCACTCTTTTACAGGTGAAGATATACTAGAACTTCATGGCCACGGCGGACCAATAGTTATGGATATGCTACTGAAAAGAGTTTTATCAACTGGTGTTCGCCATGCGAAACCAGGAGAGTTTTCTGAGCGCGCTTTTTTGAATAATAAAATGGATTTGACGCAAGTTGAAGCGGTTGCTGATTTGATAGATTCCACATCTGTACAGGCCGCCAAATCAGCGATGAAATCACTTAAAGGTGTTTTTTCAAAAAAAGTCAACTTATTGGTAGAAGAGTTGATTAGGTTAAGAACTTATGTTGAATCTTCTATTGATTTTCCAGAGGAAGAAATTGATTTCCTGGCTGATGGAAAGGTTTTAGGTGATTTATCAATATTAATTGAAAGGTTGGATGATGTCGTGAAGGAAGTTGCTCAAGGTGTTGTTCTCAAGGAGGGGATGACTGTTGTTATTGCTGGTCGACCAAATGCAGGGAAATCAAGCCTTTTGAATAGCCTTACTAGACGTGAAACAGCTATTGTTACAGATATAGCAGGCACAACAAGAGATGTTCTACGGGAGCATATTCATATAGATGGAATACCTCTACATGTTATTGATACTGCAGGCTTAAGGTATACTGAAAATAAGGTTGAACAGATTGGAGTAGAAAGAGCGATAAAAGAGATAAATGAGGCAGATCTTGTACTTCTTATTATTGATGGAGAAACAATAAAGTCTACAGATCCTTATGAAATATGGCCTGACTTTATTGATCATTTACCTCACCCTAGCAAGTTAGTTGTGGTTAGAAATAAGGTTGACTTGACTAGTGAAAGGCTAGGACAAACACTAGAAAATGGTGTTCCTGTATTTAGGATAAGCGCTATAAATGGAGGTGGTTTAGATGAACTAAAACACTATCTAAAAAAGTGTATGGGGTTTGAAAATACTATTGAAGGCGGCTTCTCTGCACGACGACGCCACCTTGATGCATTGAGTTTTGCGAGAGAAACTCTAGTCAATGGTAAAATGCAATTGGAATATATGGGAGCTGGTGAAATGTTGGCGGAAGATCTTTTTCATGCACAAAAATATTTAGGTGAGATTACTGGAGATTTTACTTCTAATGATCTGTTAGGACGAATTTTTTCAACATTTTGTATCGGAAAATAGCACTAATTATAAAAAAGCTTGGTGTAACTAAATAAAGTATATTGTGTTTTAGTAAAATATAAGCATACTGCATCATTCACAATAAAAACTATTAGTCTCAGACACCAACCTAAACCTACACCTTTACACAAGTTTTTTATTAATGTAACCACCTAGTTAACTTAAATTAATTTCTTAATTTTATCTGATAAATATCTGTCTTTATTAATAATAGTTTTGTGAGTTAAACTCCAGCTTTTAAAGGTTTATCTTTTGTATGATTATTGCTAACGCGTATTTGTTTTTATTTAAGCCGAATTCATATACTAAGTGCGACACCTAATTTAATAAAAAAGATGAACTACGATACCTTTAGTTTTTTGATCAAATCACGAAGTAAAAACCTATAAAGTATCAACAGCTCACCGAGGGTGAGAGATATATGATAGTCGCGCTAAAATGGCAAGGATTAAGTTTTACGGGCATTGCCACAGCTATCGGAAAACACCGAAGTACCATATATCGATAATTTCAACGCAAACTGGATTAATATAATAAGTGCAATTGACTGAAATTTTATAGGTGAGCCAGCTGCCGGTATATTTGTAGCTTTCACACTAAAAATGGAAGCCAAGAATGAGTACTCAAACCAGGCAATACAAACAGGTGACTCAAGGGCAACGGTATCAGATTGAGGTTTTTCTTGGAACAGACTACATGCAGAAAGAAATCGTAGTGTTAGTAGGTATCAGTGAGAGTGCTTTATCACGAGAGTTGAGTTGTAATGCTAGTGATGATGGTTACGGTGCTGAAGGCGCCCACGCACTATCCAGTAAACGTAGAGTGACAGCGACAAAGTTCAGTGAAATAGATGAACGACACATGCCAATAATAAAAAAAGGGCTATTACTTGGTTGGTCTCCTGAATATATCAGTTTCCGGATGAAGGTGGAAGTGCCCGACATCGCACTCAGCCACACCACTGTTTATAAACGTGTTGCTAGTAACAAAGTGCTAGGAGGCTCTTTGTATAAGAATCTACCCCGTTTTGGCAAGAGACGTTGTAAAGGTGGTAAGCGTAAGGCTGGGCGTATCACGATCCCAGACTTTGTCGATATTTCCGATCGGCTCGCAGTTGTTTATTTGTGGTCTCGTTTAGGTGGTTGGGGGAGGTGATACGATTTATGGACAGGACGCCCATCTGGTGACTTTTGTAGACCGCAAGAGTTGGTTAACTTTAATAGGGAAGGTTTATACAAAACACACCGAAGTTATTGCTGAAAGTATGATCAAGCTTCTGAAGCGGGTGTCATTGGTCTGCACAATCATCTTAGATAATAGTGGTGAGTTTGCAGCCCATGAAAAGGTAGTAAAAGCAATGAATACCGATATTTACTTTGCCGAGCTTATGCTAGTTATCAGTGGGGAACTAACGAAAATACCAATGGTATCATTCGGAGAACCTGGCCTAAAAAAATGGCGTTGAGTTATCTGAGAGAAGACGATGTAAGGATAATAGAAATGTTGATCAATACCATGCCTAGGAAGGTTTTATGAGGGTGGACACCACTCGAAGTCTAGATAGGATATGCCGATTGCACTTATCGCTTGAATCCGCCGGTAATTGATTATTAGACAAATAGACGTTATGAAGCAGGATATACAAAAAAAGCAACAATCTTTATGATTCAGTATGGGGGTTAAGTGAGGTTAATAATGACTGTTTTTACAAGATTTTATTACTAATGCAACTTAAATGGCTGTGGATAAGAAAAAAGTGGTAACCAGGTAACATTATGATTTATTTAGTTAAATTCGTATGAACGTATTTTAAGGTTTTGTGGAAAAGGTTGTGTAGAAATGGGGGTATAACCCTGTGGATAAAAAGAGGTAATACTAGCTTGTGGATATGTCGGTTTTTACCCACAAGTAGTGCACAATTTAATAAAAGCTTATACGCATAAGACAAACAGCCTTATACTTAACCTAACACCATGTTTTTTAAACAAAAAATAAACTTACACACAGATTTCATTACCCCTAATAATAACAACAATAATAATAAAACATCACTATATACCTATATAAATAATATTTATAAGGAAGGAAGGAAAATTAGTATTTTACAAAAAAAAAGTTAATCTTTATAAATTTATTCTGACAAGTTACAAAAACGGCGGATTCAAATCTGAAGTGTATCAATTGACTAGGTAGAAGAAAGGGCCAGCTGAAGGTAAGCTCCTACCATTCTCTCCGACAAGAGATGAAGTGATGACGATAACTTACCAACAACTGTCTTACGAACAAAGATTCTAGATTTCCACACTAAAGAAAAGCGGTTGTAGTCAAATGGATATAGCGGAGATCATTGGCACCAGCCAGTCCACAGTTAGCCATGAGTAGGTCAGGAATACTAGCGAACGTGGAATAGATATAGGCAAGCAAGAGGCCTAACAGATAGACGGCGTACAGATTCGGTTTGGGTGAGTAGAATGACGCCAAAAATGATTGAGGTGATTGAATCAAAGCTACGTGTAGAGTGGAGCCCAGAGCAGATTTTAGGTTGGTTGCTGAATGATCAAGAACAACTGATTATACCCGTCGCCTTTCAAGTTGCTACGTTGTTGGCTGTGTTCGCTCACTCCTATCACCTACTACTCGTAGGTTCACGGGGCTTCGCTTACTTGCTGCCTAGTAGCAATTTGAAATGCTTTGGGTATAGCTATAAAAGCATCCACCTACAGATTTGGGTGAATTAGCAGGCTGTCGGCCATCTTTACATGCATCTTCGTCGTCAGGGCAAGAAGTATGACAAGCGACGAAATAGCAAGTCAACGAGCGGCCAGATAAAGAACCCAGTCACCATAGATGATCGCCCAGAGATCGTTGACGATAAATCGCGAATTGGAGACAGGGAGATTAATACCGTTATTGGCAAAGGGTATAGCGGGGCCTTGGTAACTATCGTCGAGCTGATCACGAAGTACACTGTCTCAGCCCAGGTAAACAGCAAAAGCGCAGCAGATGTGCCCAAGGCTACTATCAGCTTGCTTAACCAATTTAAGGATATTATTCACACCATTACGGCTAACAAAGGGAAAGATTTTTCGTACCATGAGAAAATCAACCAAGCATTATCGGTGTAGGTTTACTTTGCGCACCCATACTTGGGAGCGATGGTTAAATGAGAACACTAATGGCTTGCTACGACAATATTTTCTAAAGAATACAGACTTCAAGAAGGTGGGTCAGATAGAGGTGAAGCGAGCATTAATGCGGCTTAATTCTCGGCCAAGAAAAGATTTGAATTTAAAAACACCCACTCTGATAATGGGTGAGCACAGGGCTGTGTTAGCAGCTTAAGCTGTGATGCACTTGAAATTTGAATCCGCGAACTAAGAAGAGTGATATACTCATTACGTATTACGATTTAGGCAGGTAATTTATTTTGGAAGTAGATTTCCCAACCAAGTTTGACGTCATTGTGATTGGTGGAGGCCACGCAGGTACGGAGGCCGCATTAGCATCAGCAAGAGTAGGGGGAAAAACCTTACTATTGACCCATAACATCGAAACATTAGGGATGATGTCTTGTAATCCTGCTATTGGAGGTATTGGTAAAAGTCACTTGGTTAAGGAGATTGATGCCTTAGGAGGGGTAATGGCAAGGGCTACAGACTTTAGTGGTATACAATTCCGCATTCTTAACGCAAGAAAAGGTCCTGCAGTCAGAGCAACTAGGGCTCAAGCGGATCGCTATTTATATAAAACTTTTATCCGTAACGTGTTAGAAAACCAAGAGAATTTATTAATATTTCAGCAATCAGCAGATGATTTGATATTTGGGAAGGGAGAGGCTCACGATCAAGTACTAGGTGTTGTCACTAATATGGGAGTGCGCTTTCTTGCTGTGAATGTGGTACTTACAGCAGGAACTTTTCTTAAAGGTAAAATACATGTAGGTATGAATAGTTATAGTGGTGGTAGGGCTGGAGATCCTCCATCGATAGGGTTAGCTGAAAAACTTAGAGAGTTACCTTTTGGTGCTAAACGGTTGAAAACAGGTACTCCTCCAAGGATTGATGCTCGCTCTGTTGATTTTTCTGTTATGGAAGAGCAGGTTGGAAGTGATCCAATACCTATTATGTCTTACACAGGATCCATAGTTGATCACCCTAAGCAGGTTTGTTGCTACATTACCCATACAAATGAGCTTACCCATAGTATTATTCGTGCAAATTTGGGGCGGTCGCCTCTTATTACAGGGGTTATAGAAGGGATTGGTCCAAGATACTGCCCATCAGTAGAAGATAAAGTTACTCGGTTTGCTGATAAAAATTCGCATCAGATTTTTATGGAGCCAGAAGGGCTGAGTACTCACGAGTTATACCCTAACGGGATATCAACGAGCCTGCCGTTTGATGTACAGATAAACCTTGTGCGCTCTATCAAAGGTCTTGAAAATGCCCATATAACTCGTCCAGGCTACGCAATAGAGTATGATTACTTTGATCCTAGAGGCTTAAAGTCTTCCTTGGAAACCAAAGCGATAAAGGGGTTATTTTTTGCTGGTCAGATTAACGGCACAACCGGTTATGAGGAAGCAGCAGCCCAAGGGTTGCTTGCTGGTTTGAACGCAGCCTTAAGGTCACAAAACAAAGAAAGTTGGTGTCCGCGCCGTGATGAAGCCTATATGGGGGTGTTGGTAGACGATCTTGTGACAAATGGTACCAGTGAACCTTATCGAATGTTTACTAGCCGTGCGGAATACAGGCTTATTCTTAGGGAGGATAATGCGGACCTGCGACTCACAGAGAAAGGCCGTGAATTAGGATTAGTGGATGATTCTCGTTGGGAGCTTTTTTGTAATAAGCGAGAGAGAATTGAGAAAGAAGCTGCTAGATTGAAAAATTATTTTATTCATCCTGGTAGTGAAAGTTCTAAAAAAATAGAGAGCAAGCTTGCCAAGCCTATTACTCGAGAATACAGTCTTTTGGAATTACTACGTAGACCAGAGTTGAACTATCATGATGTTGCTGGTCTTGTTGGGGAGGCAGAAACCAACCAGCAAGTAACAGAGCAGGTTGAGACTCAAATTAAATACCAAGGGTACATTGATCGACAGGCCGTTGAAATAGACAAGCTTCGGCGATATGAAAATATTCTAATTCCTAAGAATTTTGATTTTGAAAAAATCAATGGTTTTTCTAATGAGATTCGGCAGAAACTTTTGGAGAGTAGGCCTGAGACTTTAGGTCGAGCATCTAGAATACAAGGTGTAACACCGGCTGCAGTGTCATTGATTCTAATTTATCTAAAAAAGAAGTCAGTAGTTGTATAGAGTGAAGCTTGGATATAATACTTGGCTTGTTTTGCATTTTAGGAATATCTCTTGATAGCTTCCCAAAAAGTTATAAGTGAGTGTATCAGTGTTGGCGCGGAAGGCTTAGCTCTATCCTTGACTGGCAAGCAGGTCGATCTGCTAAGTAGATACGTAGCATTACTGGTAAAGTGGAATAAGACTTATAACCTAACTGCGGTTAGAGATCCTGTACAAATGGTCTCTCGCCATGTTATAGATAGTTTAAGTATTACTCCTTTTGTAAAAAGCGATAATATGTTGGATATTGGCTCTGGTCCGGGGTTGCCTGGTATTCCTCTTGCTGTTCTCTATCCAAATAAACTCGTATCTACACTTGATAGTAATGGCAAAAAGACTCGCTTTATGGAGCATGTTAAAATGGAGTTGGGGTTGAATAATTTAACAGTGATTAATTCCAGGGTTGAATGTTACCAGACAGAGAGTCTTTTTGGTGAGATAACTTGCCGAGCTTTTAGTTCTTTAACTGATATAGTGCAAAAAGTAAAGCATCTTTTGGTTGATTCAGGTGTTTATTTGGTGATGAAAGGGCGATATCCTAATAAAGAAATTCATGAGTTGATGAAACATACTGATTGCGAACTGGTAGAGGTTGTTTCTTTACACGTACCAGAGAGTGGTGGTGAGCGTCATCTTGTAATTCTACGTAAGCAACAAGTATTGAACGGTGGCAGATAGTTGTGGGAAGAATTCTTGCGATAACCAATCAAAAAGGGGGAGTGGGCAAGACCACTTCTAGCGTTAATTTGGCGGCTTCTTTGGCTGCTTCCGGTAAAAAAGTTTTGTTGCTAGACCTAGACCCTCAAGGTAATGCCACTATGGGGAGTGGTGTTAATAAGCATGAGTTAAAAAAGTCTATTTATCATGTATTAACAGGGAAGCATGACATTAAGGACACTATTTGCAGAGGCCTTGATGGTGGGTATGATTTACTGCCATCTAATGCTGATTTAACAGCAGCAGAAGTTGAGCTTATGCAAATGGATAACAAAGAGTTTATCTTGAAAAAAGAGCTTAAAAAAGTACTTGATCAGTATGATTTCACTCTTATTGACTGCCCGCCGTCGCTTAATATGTTAACAGTAAATGCAGTTGTTGCTGCGAGCAGTGTAATTATTCCTATGCAGTGTGAATACTATGCTTTAGAGGGGTTAACGGCACTAATGGACACAATAACAGGTATTAGAAATACAATTAACCCTGGTTTACGTATTGAAGGTTTATTACGGACTATGTATGACCCAAGAGCCAGCTTAACAACAGAGGTGTCGAAACAGTTAATAAGTCATTTCGGTGATCAAGTCTACAAAACAGTTATTCCTAGGAATATTCGGCTAGCAGAAGCTCCTAGCCACGGAATGCCTGTGTTGGCTTACGATAAACATTCTAGGGGGGCTATAGCTTACTTAGCGTTAGCTGGTGAGCTGTTGCGTAAGCATGAGCTCGAAAAAACTGAAAATAAAACTGGAGTTTGTTAATTTATGGCGAAGCAACGTTTAGGGACTAATCTTAACGCATTGCTTGGCAGTGCTAAGCTAGCCTCCTCTACAACAGGAGATTTATCTGTAGGGCTATCAGAGGGGCCTAAAGGAGCTACAGATGGAGAACTGAGACATATCCCTATAGAATTTATAACTAGAGGGAAATATCAGCCTCGGCGTGATATGCATCCAGATGCTCTTGAAGAGCTAGCTGATAGCATTAAAGAACAAGGTATAATGCAGCCAATTATTGTTCGTCCTGTTGCTAAAAACAGTTATGAAATCATTGCTGGTGAAAGGCGTTGGAGGGCAGCTCAAATTGTTGGGTTGACTGATATCCCTGCGATGATAAGGGATGTATCTGATGACTCCACAGTGGCAGCTATGGCTATAATAGAGAATATCCAACGCGAAGACCTAAACCCTATTGAAGAAGCAATGGCATTCTCTCGTCTGCAAAAAGAGTTCGATCTAACACAGCAGGAGGTTGCTCAGTTTGTTGGTAAATCCAGAGCAGCGGTTGCTAATACTTTACGTTTGATGTCGCTTAGTTCTGAAGTGAAAAAGATGCTGGAATATGGTGACCTTGAGATGGGGCATGCAAGAGCTATATTAACTCTTTCTGAAAGTGATCAGTTTGAAGTTGCTTCTATCATTGTGGCTAAAGGATTATCTGTTCGACAAGCTGAGTCTTTAGTGCGCCGATTGCAGCAAGAAAATGATAAGGGAGGTAAGGCAAAAAAAGGTCTGGACCCTAATATCAAGTTATTAGAAGAGAACCTGTCCGAGAAGATTGGAGCTAAGGTTTCTATCCAATGTAACACTAAAGGGAAGGGTAGAGTTATGATACCCTATAATAGTCTCGATGAACTAGATGGTATTCTAGAACATATTAAATAATAGAAAAAGAACTTAGTATACCTAACAGACCAATGTATAACATGAGATAATGATTATAATTACTCTATAATCAGGGGGTTGGCAATAAAATAAAGTAAGTAATTACCAAGATAATAAATAAAGATTAACCTAACAAAGCAATATTTTATAACCCTACTCTATGACTTAAAGCTAGAAATAACACCATTAACTCAAGATATAACAAGGCCTGCAAGGTGAAATACACACCCTAAGTATTTCACCTATAAGGTGAATTTTTGTTAAATTGAAAATTGAACAGTATAACACTGAGCTTTATATCCTATGTACGGGACAAAACATTTAGCATATCTAAAAAAGTGGTTTGATCATTTTTTGCACAACTGTTTTTGAGTACCCGTCTAAGTCTATCCAATCCTAATCGGAACAAACTATTAGCTGGATGGTAATGCTTGTTCAGCGGCAATTGATTTGCATTCCCATAATACTAGCGCCCTACTAGTTGGCACCACACAACAGCAATCGTCAGTAGTCCCATTAGTTTATCCATCCGGTCAAGGTTCGTCATATGTGCGGACTCTAAGTCAAAGGCCCGACTTTTTAGATTGCCAAACATGGTTTTAATACTCCAGCGCTTACTATAGTCATCTATTATACTGTCTGGCTTTTTAGTAGCTACGACGATCAATAATCCTTTCAGAGTTAGACGAGCTGCAATATAGAGCTGTACTCCATATACTTTCTTTTTGCTATGCCACGTTACTGTTTGATTGATACTAACACCTCTGCATAACTTGCCAATAGCAATCTTTTTGCTTCGATGTTCCACCACATTATTGCTTTTAACCCGAATTCTGCATAAGAGTTTGTTTTGACGTAACCAGTCTAACCTTTCGTGGCCTATAAACTCATGATCTACCAGAAGGTTATCAATTCTTTTTATGGGAATGAGATTTAGTACACGCTCTATTACCACTATGCGTTCATCGGTATTGGAGTTTCCTCCTTTTTTATAAAGACACTCCCAAACAATGGGAATTGAGGTTCCTTGCTAAGCAATTGATACCACCATATAGTTGACGTTTTTGGAGCCATGCGTCCAGTTGGTTCTATCCATGCACAAGGTAAAGCGATCCATGTCAAGGCAACTCAGAATCAGCTCAGAATCAGCTCACCTAGCTGCTCAAAACTGTAGTCATAGTCAGCGAAAAATCACTTTATGCGAATATAACTGGACTCGCTGTCTGCCTTCGTATGAAACTCTTCGGCTAACACGGTACAAGTTAGTGGAACGGCTACGCAGTAAGGCCATTACAAACTGTGCAATAAAGGTGATCTAGCTTAATGCAAGGGTAGATAAGCCTTAAACTTCTTAGCCAATAAACTGATGTCTTTTATGTTCAACAACCATAACCTATTCTAGGGTAAAAGACCGTGAAGGTTACCTTATCTGAGAGCCACGTCTTGCTAAATTATGCCTTGAAAATCAAGGTCTTAAGGTTTTTTGTCCCGTACATAGGTCCAGTACACAACACAAACACAAAAAGCTGAAATTTATAACACTAGGTCAACGGCATCGTGGTGAGCCTGAGGTACTCATAAATAACCGTAAAAATGTGTACAAGCAGGCAAAATAGCGTACCATTTAATACTGTGGTAAAAGGCCAACAAGAAACAGAGATTTAACTCATAGTTCTAACTTAATTAAAACAGATTTTTATCGGATGAATTTAAGAAAGACTCTTGAGTTTAGGAAACAATTATACTAACAAACACCGAATGGTTGTTAGGGAAAGTTTAAAAAAATAAGAATAATTTAAGTGAGAAGATGTAAATAATATTTTTCTTTGCTCTGGAGAATGTATGATTACTAGTTTTTTTATCAGACGATAAATGGAGCCTAATAATTAATACCTAATTACAAGGATCCAATTTCATCCGCTTTGGGGTTTTCTCCAGTGTAAATCCTAAACTAAGTTGATACCCTTCCTATTAAATGTCCGCATTATTTATCATATGGTGCTATCATATCTTTTATTACTTGTACGCTCTTTATATAAACTCTACATATAGGGCATTTTCTCAATGAAGAGGAGCAATTTCTACAGCACGCTATATGTGCGCAAGGTAAAAATAAAATTGATACTTTTTCATCTAGACATATTTTACATGTATATATATCTTTTAAATTATTATTTTCCATTACAAGTGTTTTTATTTTAGTAGCGTCATCTTCACTATTTAATTTTTCAGCTACTAATAAGGTGTGTGTATTTTGGCTTTGTACCTCCATCTGTATATTACTAATTTCAGTCTCGTCTAATAGAGAGCAAACAAAAGCATAACAAAGATTAGATGAATCTTCATGTATTTCAGTAATTAAAGTGATATTACCAGTTAAATACTCATGGTCATCATCACGTATTAACATAATTGCTTTATCTATTATTGGTAGTATTTGTAACTTACAAACCTCTCTTTTTAACTGTTTTTGTAGTGGTTTGCAAATTATTTCAAACATCAACGAACGCAAAGGATCTCCGCTCGAATTAGAAGTGGTTTTATTGTATGAAGAAAGTGTCTGATTACCACTTATCTCTCTATAAGTAGTGCTACTAAAGGTGTTTCTGTCTAATAATTCACTTCCTGACATCGCTATGTTCATTTGTTCCGGCTCTGGGCCTCCATTATTTACTAAGGCGCTAGCAGCTTCTGAGTTATGGTTGAATCGTTCTTGTGCTAAACCATGTCGTCTAGTTCTTATATTGTGATCATAATATTTTTCTACAAAAGGTATTACGAAAAAATATAAATTTTCATCATAACCATCTAAAAACAAACAATTGAAATTCCTAGCAATTTCTTTAAATTTTAATAATTCATTGTTATTAAGTATTTTATTTTGTCTTTCTTCATAAGAGCATTTAAAAACACAAGAAGGTTTATGGAAGTAGTCAGCAAAACACCTAAGATTATTTAGGTTGTCAGCACAACTCAAATCTACTTCATTATCGCAATAAAAACATTTTATACTACTACAGTCTTCATGATTAAAGCTAGGATGGAATCCATAGATAGATGCATACATAGCATTTGTTGCTAGTATATGACTTGGTTTATAAGTATAAAAGAGTTGATAGATACCAAGAATATGCATTGTGATGTGATGTAAATCTACTCTTGTTTTCACCTCTTCCCCACCAGAAGCTATCGCCCCCTCATTATCCCCAGCACTCAACGCTAACGGGGTATTACTTAAAAGCATAAGTAAGTAGTAGAAAATACAAAATCTACGGCTTAGAAAGTTAATCTTATTTATTACCATCACTATTCTAGTTCCTGTTATATTAAAAATAATAATACTTATAAACCTATCTACAAAATAAAATATTTAGCTGGTTTAAAAGGTTAGTAGGTTGTTCAACGCAACTACATTGTCTATCCATATCATACAAATGGCAAAGAAATTAGCCTATATACATGACAAAAAACATTAATATCTTGATTTGTAAGGAATAATTAGTATAAGGTTATTCCTAAATAAGGTAACCTGCACGGTCTTTTATACTAAAATATGTTATGATTGCTGAACATGAAAGATATTAGTGCATTGGCCAGAAGTTTAAGGGTTATCTGCTCTTTGATCAAGCTTTTATCACCTTTATTAAATAGTTTGTGCTGGTCTTACTATGTATGTTTTCACTCACTATACGTATACTAAGGAGTTTTAAAGGAAGGAAGGAAGGAAGGAAGGTAGTGAGTCTAGTTACCGCCGTATAAAGCTATTTTTTGCTAACTATAACTACAGTTTTGAGCAGTTATGTGAGCTGATTCTGTGCTGCCAGGACATAGATTTCTTTACCTTGTGCATGGATAGAACCAACTGGACGCATGGCTCCAAAAACGTCAATTATCTAGTGGTATCAATTGCTTGGCAAGGAACATTAATTCCCATTATTTAGGAGTGTCTTGACAAAAAAAAGGAGGAAACTCCAATACCAATAAACGCATAACGGTAATGGAGCGTGTATTAAATCTCATTCCCATAAATAAAATTGATAACCTTATGGAAGATCGTGAGTTTATAGGCCATGAATGGTTAGACTGATTACGTCAAAACAAACTGTCATGCATAATTCTGGTTAAAAGCAACAATGTGGTGGAACATCTAAGTAAAAATATGGCATTAGCAAGCTATGCAGAGGCGTTAGTATAATCAAACAGTAATATGGCATAGCAAAAAGAAAGTATCGGAAGTACCGCTCTATATTGCAGCCCGTCGAACTCTAAAAGGATTATTGATTGTCGTAGCTACTAAAAGTCAGACAACAGCTGGATTCAAGCAATAAGTGCAATCGGCTGTCCTGTGTAGACTTCGAGTGGTGTCCGCCCTCCTAAAACATTCCTAGGCATGGTATTGATCAACATTTCCATTGTCCTCACATCACCTTCTATCAGATGACTCAACGCCATTTTTTTAGGCCAGGTTCTCCGAATGATGCCATTGGTATTTTCGTTAGTTCCCCGCTGATAACTAGCATAAGGCTTGGCAAAGTAGATATCTGCATTCATTGCTTTTGCTACTTTCTCATGGGCTGCAAACTCACCACCATTATCTAGGGTGACTGTGCAGACCGATGACACCCGCTTCAGAAGCTTGATCATACTTTCAGCAACAACTTCGGCGTGTTTTGTATCAACTTTCCCTATTAAAGTTAATCGACTCTTGCGGTCTAAAAGGGTGACTAGATGGGCGTCCTATCCATAAATAGTATCACCCTCCCAATCGCCTAGACGAGGCCGCAGATCAACAACTGCGGGCCGATCGGAAATATCGACGCGGCCTGGGATCGTGATACGCCCAGCCTTACGCTTACCACCTTTGCAGCGCCTCTTGCCAAAGAGGGCTAGATTCTTATACAAAGAGCCTCCTAGCACTTTGTTAGTAGCAACACGTTTATAAACAATGGTGTGGCTGAGTGCGATGTCGGGCACTTCCACCCGCATCCGGAAACTGATATTTTCAGGAGACCAACCAAACAATAACCCCTTCTTTATTATGGGTATGTGTCGTTCATTTATTTTGCTAAACTTTGTAGCTGTCACTCTACACTGACTGGCTAGTGCGTGGGCGCTTTCAGCACCGTAGCCATCATCATTGGCATTACGACTCAACTCTCGTGATAAAGCACTCTCACTGATACCTACTGACACTGCGATTTCTTTCTGCATGTAGTCTGTTCTAGGAAGAGCCTCAATCTGATACCGTTGCCCTTGATCAGCTGCTTGTATTGCCTAGTTTGAGTACTCATTCTTGGCTTCCATTTTTAGTGTGATAGCTACAAATATACCGGCAGCTGGCTCACCTATAAAATTTTAGTCAATTGCACTTATTATCTTAATCCAGCGATGTTAAAACTGGTGGTGATCCAGATAATGGCGTCAATAAGCCAGGTCCAAAGCCGGGTCTAGATGATGACGGCAAGCCAGATAATGACGGTAAGCTAGATGACAATGAGGATAATTAGGATAATGCTGGTGATGCTGGTGATGCTGGTGATGCTGGTGATGCTGAGCGCTTTTACGGTGACGGAGTAACTAACAATCTTAGTTGCTCAAATGCTGTTAGAAGTGTGGTTACATGAATACTTGCCCTGCGCTGAAAATGATTGACTTTCAGTTTTAAAAACAGGGCTTCCAGCCTGAAGGTTGGGTAAATAAACAAAAAGGTATAGGTTCTCTTAGTTTTAATCGTATGGGTTAGTGACTTTGCTATGGAAACATAGGATTTTACTTGTTTGTTTCCTACCCCCATCAATAGTAACAGGCCTGGTAGTGAATACAGTCACTGGTTTGAATCCGCGCTATGGTAGCTTGGTTAACCTTAATTACATAAAGGTACTAACATACAATATTTCTTAGTATCAATTAGTTTCAGTCATGTGCCAGCGGATAATCGGCACACAAACTGATACAAAAAACAGATCTAAAAACTGCAATCACGCAAAACATTCTCAAAACCTAACTTTATTAGGTGTGTATGGTGCCGGCACCAAGAGTCGAACTCGGGACCCACTGATTACAAGTCAGTTGCTCTACCAACTGAGCTATACCGGCATTCAGTAGAAAAATGATATGTATCTTTAACGTTCTTGTCAATGTATTTGAAATATACTTATACAAACTACCATAAAAATGTGGGTTGGCTACTAACTAGCTAATACCCTCAAACCTACTAAAATTGGGTGGTCTGGGGGAGAGATGGTAAGGAGGCATGGGTATCATATTTGAAGATGAGAGCGTGCTTATTAAGCTCTCTTGCAGCATATCTAAATCTATTTATTGTTCTTGCTTAAGCTTTTTGCGTTGTTGACTGCTCTCGCTTACCTGGTCACCTACTAATCGTAGGGTCATAGGGCCTAGCACGTTTGTTTCTTACTCTCAATTTCAATGATAACTGGGGTATATTGATCCGTGTACTTGGATGTATACGTCCAAAATTATTGTATATGAAGGTAGGATATAATGTAACAGTGGGTGCAGAATTAAAAGACGCGGATTAGGCTCCTATAACACCAATGCCTAGCAAGTAGACATTATACTGCAGTAATAGCCGGTAGCCAGATAATACTATTCATCAAGTTAAATTTATACATATGTGAAAACTCCAAATAAAAACACCTACCTTTTATATACCAGTCATGGTTTTAACACTTAATACCTTACCGTAGTCATCTATAATGACGTTTGGTTTTTTAGTGACTAAATGAGATCACCACACCAAAGCGTTGGGAGGTGGGAATAATGGTACTACCTTTATTGTCAGAGTTCAGCACAAATGGTCTACTGGTTATAGCGATGCCGTGTAGGATGTAGGTTTTAGTAATTATTTATTAATCATATTTATTTGATTCAGTTTAGTGAACCTAATATTAGACAGCTCTACGACTATAGGTGGCTGGGCTAGTAGCCATACCGGGGTAGTGCTGCTGACCTGATTCATACAACACCAAATAAAATATCCTTTCAAACGCCAAGTATCGCCACTAATTAGATAGTATGGTGTAGAAGGAAGACTCTTGAAATGATAAATGTTACTGATGTCAATAACTACCTGACGTTACGCTTTAAAAAGTTTGTTGCTTAGTTTTGGGTTGTAGGGGGTTTTTTGCTTGTATGGTAACACATCACCAGACTGTATTTAGTGTTGGAGTGTTCTTTCTGATAGATTAATGACTTCACAATATTTCTATTGACGAATCACATTGTTAACAGTTTGTTTAATTAAATTGGCTACAGCTTATCTATCCAGAAGGATCGATCAATAATACTCAGCACCCCCTAAATATTTTGGTCCTTTTTTGTGAGTACCAGCAAGGCATCAACTACCCCTGCGCCAGAGTTCACGTTTCATGTTTTTTTATACCATCTGATAAATATGAAGTTTGTTAGTTATGATTTATAAGAAAATATGGGTTTTTTGTCATAAAAATAGTTTGTTGGTAAGGGTAGTGTTTTGTTTAATGTTATTTTATGTACATAAATAATATATATGGCTATACTGAAAATACCAACAGAAAAAATAATATTGTTACACTCTAACAAATAAGAGGCGCGATGTTGAATTGTAAGTGTTGTATTAATGTAAGTCAGAAATGCATTTTTGTTGTAGGCTGCTGATAAATATAAAACCATAAAATAATGGATTATTAAAATCATGGATTTTTCTATTATAAGAAAAAGCGTCTTATTGAAAGTAGTAGTAATTATTTTAAGTATATTCTATTTACAATCATCTTACTCTACTACAACTAAGGAGCTACCTGTTGAAGATTTGCGGTGGTATAAGGATAAAATGGTTAACACTCACAGAGCTCTTAAAGACCAAGCAAAAGAAGATATTGAGAAAGGAATTGAGGATAAAGAAAATAACAGTAATATCACTAATAATCACGATAAAAAAGCTAAAGACTCTAAAAAAGTAATTAAGAAGTCAGGTGATGCTGGTAATTGTATAAATGTTACTTCAATTGAATTTGATGGCGGTTATATGATTCCTGGGAAACTTAAAAATGATATTAATGATGAGTATCTTGATAAGTGTCTGACGACAATTGATATTGAGTCAATCATGTCCACTATAGTTAATGGGCTTATAAATAAAGGGTATTCTACAACAAGGGTTTATTTAGAGGCTCAAGATTTAACTTCAGGAGTGCTTCGTATGCGAATACAAGAAGGTATTGTGTCAGATATAATCCTGGAGGATGATGATAATAAAAGTATTTATTTACCTACACTTTTTCCATTTATAATAGGTGACGTGTTAAATCTTACTAGAATAGAACAAGGTATCTCTCAGGCTAATAAGCAAAGATCTAACCAAACAACAATGGATATAATCCCAGGTGAAAATGCTGGAGACAGTATTATTGTTGTAAAAAACAAGAAGTCGTTTCCTTTACATTTTAATGGGTCTTTTGATAATCATGGCTCACCATCAACAGGGCAAATACAAGGAGCAGCAACAGTAACAGCAGATAATATGATAGGATTAAATGATACTCTAACATTCACACACCGCCAGTCTATCCCAGATATGAATATAAATCATCCTGGTGAATCTATGAGTGATTCTTTGGCATTAATGGTTCCATTTGGGTTCTTTACCCACACGTTTAGCTACTCAAAATCAAAATATAGAAGTTATTTAAAGTCACCATCTGGAGCCGAACTTATAAGCTCTGGCTCTACCGATTCTTTCAGTGGAACTATTGACAGAGTGATGTATAGAAATGCTGATACAATTGCAAACTCGTATTTAAAAGTGAATTTTAATAGTGGAAACAACTACTTAAACGGTACTAGGCTTGATATAAGTAGTACAAATACTTCAAGTGTTACTATTGGTAGTTCTATTAGTGGTAGGGTTTTTGAAAATCCATTTTCAGTATCTATAGATTACTCTATAGGAGCACCACTATTCGGAGCGATAAAAAACCAAAACAACATATCTGAGAATTATCCGTTTAACTCATTTAAGAAATTGGGGTTTACTGCGTCTTATACACAACCACTTTCTTGGATATTAGATGACTTAACTTTAACCAGTAGTCTTGCTGGTCAATTTGCATTTAATAATCTGCCATCTTCTCAAAGGATATCAATTGGCTCTAAATCTAGCGTTCGTGGATATAGTGATAGTTCGTTATCTGGTGATAATGGAGCTTATATTAGGAATGATATATCATTACGTAATGTAATTGGCTCCAATCCAGAAAATATACGTGTAAGCGTAAGTGCTGGATATGATTATGGATGGGTAAAGAATAGGTATGATCTAGGTAGTGGGACTGATGGAGAACTTTCAGGTGGATCTGTAGGTGTAACTGTTTTATGGAAGAAAGTAACAGCTACTTTTTCCTACGACTATGCAATACATAAGCCAGAATCTACACCAAGAGAAAGTGGTCAGTTTTGGTGGAGGTTGAGTATGAATATTTGATCAATAAATATCATTTAATTTTTGTTGTATGAAAATAAAGACTAAAGTAAATGTTTTATTTTACAATAAAATATTACATTTGTATCGATTTCACATTAGAATTAGGAATGGAGAATTATGTTTGCATTGAAAGCAAAAAAAGCAATAATATATGTGATGTTATATGCATTTTTATTCACTCAACAAGTGGCTATTGTTTATGGTGGTGGTGTTTCTGCTGTTTCTGCTGAGTCTACTACAAATGTTTTCGAAAGTAGTAATGGTACTACAGTAATTAACATATCTACTGCAAACTCTGCAGGGTTATCACATAATAAATTTACTGATTATAATGTAACCAGTAATGGCGTAGTGTTAAATAATACAATATCAAATGGAGAAACACACTCCTCAACATTAGCTGGATCTGTATCAGCAAACCAATTTTCTACAAGACAAGCCAATATTATTTTAAATGAGGTTATTAGTTCTAACCCAAGTGAATTGGCAGGGTATACAGAGGTTGTAGGTGGAAATGCAGATGTAATTATAGCAAACCCTAACGGTGTTACCTGTAATGGTTGTGGGTTTATAAATACAAGCAAAGTGAGTTTAACCACTGGTAATCCAATGATTGATGGTACTGGATCATTGAGTGGTTTTGATGTTCAAAATGGAGCTGTTAATATTGGAAGACAAGGTGCTGATCTAACAAATCAAGATAAATTTAATATTGTTGCAAGAAAAATAGTTGTTGATGGTAAAATAATTATGGATAAACCTGATGAGGGTGATGGTGAAAAGCCAAATGGTACCCTTAATCTTACTTCTGGAACTAATGAATGGAATTATAAAACTGGGGAAGTTGTAGAGAGTGATGGTGGTTCAGGCGACTCTGGGTATGGAATAGATTCAACAGCATTTGGAGGTGTATATGCAGGGCATATTACTTTTAAGGCAACGGAAGATGGTATGGGTGTTAGAATGCTTGGTGACGCTGCATCAAGCGCGGACGATTTTGTAATAACATCTGACGGTAGAATAGAAATAAAATCAAAAATAACAAGCGCCAAAGATTTACATATTGTTGCTGAGAGCCATGTTGATAAGGTAGATATTTCTGACGAGAAGTCAATTATTTCAGCAAAAAATGATATTATAATAGACGCTGTTAGTAGTGATGTAATATTAAATAATTCTACTATTTATGCGGAATCTAATATTGATATTAAAGCAAAAAAGTTAACAGATTCTAATGTGACGCAAAAGCAAAGGATTGCTAATACTGGGGCAGTAAAAATTGATGTAAGTGAAGATATAACTATATTAAATTCTATTTGGAAAGCTACAGTCGGGGAATTAAGTTTTAAAAGTAATGGTGATGTAAATGCTAATAATATACAGGTGTTAGCTGATTCATTAACTATTGTTTCTGATGTTGGTGATATAAATATCACCAAGTCTAACATAGAGTCTGATAAAGATATTGTGTTAAAAAGTTTATCTAAAAGTGTAAATTTGTCCGGTAAAGATGATGGTTACCTAAAAAGCATTAGTGGTGATATTAATATTGAAGCCAGTAATTATTTTGTCAATGATGGTTTAATTAATACGGAAAATGGTGCTATTAATATAAAATCCAATATTTTCAATAATACTCATAATATCCAGTCAAATGGTATTATGGATATTAACTCTAATACTATTAATAACAACGGAGGCATATCATCTTTATCAGACATAAAACTTATTGGTGGTAATGCTGTTCTGGTTGGTGATGTTAAGGCTTCGGGAAATATAAATATAGATTTAACTGGTTCATTAAGTTTGAATAAATTGAAATCCAACCAGAATATTACTACTAAGTCTCTGGAGTTAACAGTAAATCAAGGTGGTGAGTTAACAGCAGAAGGTGGTATGAGTTTAACTCATGATAGTATTCAAAATTCAGGCTTGATACACTCAGACGGTGATGCTGTGATAACGGCAAAGAATACTTTAAATAACTCAGATACTATTCAGTCTGATAGCGCTCTTAGTATTGTTGATGGTAATAGCGGTTTGCTTGATGTGAATATTTTTGATAATGCAAAATTAACAGGAGATAGTATTAACATTAATGCTTTATCTTTAGATCTTGGCGATAATTCATCAATTACCTCTAATATAGATATGACATTGAACCTATCAAGCATGAACTTGAATAATACCACATCTAAAATTGTAGGTGGTCTTTCTGGAGCTGGTGATGCCACTATAAATGTTGCAAATAATCTGTATAACAATGGATTGATCCATTCAGGTTTTAATCTTGACTTAAGTGCTGCTTCTATGCAAAACACTAAAGATGCTGCTGCTTCATCTCTAAATAATTTAGGTATATCTGGCGGCGAACTGTATAACATGGGGTTAATTTATTCAGGATTAAATCTTAACTTGGATTTTAGTGGAAAAATACATAATAATTCAAATGGTACAACTTCACTCTCCGGTGAGATTTACTCTAGTAAAGATATTTCTATAACAGCTAATAATTTTACAAATAACAGTAAGATGAGTGCTTTGGGGGATATTTCTATTAATGCGTTAGAGTTTCATAATGACAACCCTCTTCGTGCAGTATTAAAAACAGATAGGGTTCATACTGGGCAGTACCTTATAAGGACTTACGAAGATTGTCACGTACTAGACTTTACGGGATCGTTTTGTGAGACTATCTATGTTTACGGACAGACGTATACAGAAACAGATACATTTACGGTAAAGCCTAATTTTTACCCTGTGATTTCTGGTGATAATGTAAATATTACAGGATTTACTTCGGCTGAGAATATTAGCTCTATTATATCTGCAAACAATAATCTTACAATTTCTACTGATAGTGGTGGACTATTTAATAATACAGCATTGCATACTGAAGTTCGTACTTATGAAGATACAACACTTAAAACAAGAACAGTTACTGAGGAGTTGTCATCAGGTCTTAAGGCAAAAACAATCATTGCTTCAGGGTTTTCTTTGATTAATGAAGGAGCAACTTCTGACGTAGTATCATATACCTTAGCTGATGCTATAGCCGGCTATGCAGCAACTCGGATAGATGTAAACTCTAATATTATCATCACTGATTTAAATATACCAAGTTTAAGTGCATTACTGCCTACAAACCCGAATGGTTTGTTTGTTTACTCAAGCTCTCCATCTTCAGAATATATTGTAGAAACAAATTCATTATATGGTGTTAATACCAGTGCTGTATCAACAAGATATTTCGAAGATAGATATGGTTATAGTGTAGTCAATAAATTGCGAAGATTAGGGGATGCTAATTATGAACAATATTTAATTGAGCAGCAGTTGATTAGTTTAACTGGATCTAATATAGTTTACCCAGGCTATAGTCGGGAAACACAATTTTCTATGCTAATGAAAAATGGAGCACAGCAGGCAGATGAACTTGGTTTTGAATATGGTAAAGAACCAACAGCTAGTCAGTTGGAAAATATAACAGAAGATGTTGTATGGGTTGTTTCAACAATTGTAAATGGTGAAACTGTTTTAGTCCCAAAGATATATCTATCTAGTGAAACTAAAAACCTAGTTTCTTCTGGAGCTAGTATTTCAGCAAACACTATAGTAGCTGATTTAGAGAGCGTTGAAAATACTGGTGGAACTATTTCAGCTAGTGAAAATTTAATAATAGAGACAGAAAATGATATTGTTAATACAAGTGGTACAATAACTGGTGGTAATGTAAGCCTGAAGAGTCGTAGTGGTAATATTATTGCGAAAAGAGAAGTGGTTGAAGGGTCAACAAGTACATATACAACTTTAGGTAGAGCATCATCAATATCTGGTAATAATCTAAAATTGGATGCTAATAAAAACATTGAAGTTTCAGGTTCTGGAATATCTGCCACTAATAATGCCAGTCTCATAGCTGGTGGAGATATTGATTTTGATGCGCAGGAAGAAGTAAGGAAAACTGGAATTACTAATAATAATAAGACTGTAACAAAAAACATAAAATCACTAATATCTGTTGGAAATAATTTATCAATGTCTTCTGGAAATGATATTATATTAGCAGGTACTGATTTGGTTATTGGTAATGACGCAAACATCGTTGCTGGAAATGATTTTAAACTTTTAGATGTAACAGATGTTGTATCAACATATAAGCAAACGAAAAAATCTGGTATTGGTGTTGGTGGCGGTTTGTATGGTAAGCAAACAACTACTACAAAAACTAAAAAAGGAACAAGTGTTGCTTCTAACATGAGTGTGGGTGGTAATCTTAAGATAAAAACAGGTAATGAAATTACTGTACGAGGTTCAAACATCGCAGCAAAAGGCAATGTTGGTTTAGATGCAGAAAATGATATTATTATTCAGGATGGAATTAGTTATGAAGAGTTTGATCAGCTTACTGAAACAGTTACTTTTGGGAAAATAATAACGCCATCATCAAGTTCAGATTCATCTGCTACTAATGATTCTAAGACAAAGAGCAATGGTTCAGGTAATGAGGCAAGTGCATCAGCAAATGCGAAAAGCAGAAACTCGTCATCTGGAGGTATAGCTATAATGCAGACTATTAAAAAAGAAGAGTATAAATTATCTGAAAGAAGTCAAGCAAGTAGTATTTCATCTGGTGGGAATTTGGATTTAGATTCAGGTGGTGACATAACTATAACTGGCTCCAATTTATCAGCTGTAGAAGATATAAATATCAGTGCTGAGGAGGTAAGTATTCTGGCGGGTAGAGATACTGATTATTCTTCTACTAAAACTACAACAACAACACTTGGTTTAACTGTTAAAGCTGACAACGAGAATACTGCGAACACAGAAGTTAAATCAAACCAGGATTCAACTTCAGCGTCTGCAAGTGCATCTGCTAGTGCAGAATCAAAAAATGATCTAACTGTAGATTATTTAACTGTAAAAGTGGAGACCGATACCAAATCCAAGGTATCTTTCGTTGGAAGTAAGTTAAGTGGTAACAATATAAATATCAGCTCGAAGAAGGATATGGTACTACAAGCCGCAGAAATTACAGCGTCAAACGATGTGGACCTAGATTCTGGTGGAGACCTTTATACAATAGCAGCTGAAGATACTTACACTGAAACAAGTTCTTCAGTAACTACCTCCATGGGTTTCTATTTTTCTGCAGATAGTAGTGCATCAGCAGATACTAAAGCTGGTGGTAGTGCTGCTGGTGGTGGTGCCTCTGCGAGTGCTAACGCTTCAGCAAGTGTTGGGGCTGGTATGAGAGTAAAAGTGGAAAGTAAGGATTCTTCTTATACAAAGACTACTGGTGTTGCAACAATGATCTCAGCTGGAGGGAGTATTACGCGTAAGGCTAAAAACGGTATTATTGACCAAGGCTCAGAATTGGCTGCAGGGGGTGATATTAACACTATAGCTAGATCATACGAAGAAATAGAACTTTTTGATACAGAAACAACTACATCTAATTCAAAAACTCAAGAGGTAAGAGTTGGTGTTTCTGTTGAATCTTATTCATCAGCAGAAGCTAGTGGAGGTGCTACTGGTGGGATGGGAGGAGCATCGTCTGGTAACTCAGTTGGCGGTAAAGTGAAGGTTAAAGTAAAGGGAGATAACTCAAAAACGACATCAAAGACAGCCAGAACTTCTTCATATAACTCAGGCGGTAATATTAATTTCACCATAACGGAAGATGCTACTTTTTTAGGTACTGAGATTGACGCTAGTGGGGATATCAATATAGATGCAGGATCTATAGATTATTTGGCGGCTAATGACATTTATGAAAAAACGTCTGATTCTTATGATATTGAGTCTATCACTACAGCAGGTGCTGGTGTTGGTGCAACAATTGCAGATGCTGAAGTTTCTAGTGAGAACACAGCTGCGGTATCTGAGGACAGAACATATGAATCAACAAGTAAGGCTGGTTTTATGGGGGCAGGTGGAAATATAAATATTACCACTAGTGGTGATGCTAAGTTTGTAGGTACTGAATTAGATACTGGATACGATATTAATATTGATTCTGGGGGTGATGTTTCATTTGAATCTGCTAAAGATATATCTACTTATAGTTCACTGAGTACAAATACATCAGTAAGTATCCAGGCATCAGCTGATTTTGGTTCTGTATCTGCATCTAATCAGATGGATAAGACTGATAATTCTTCAGTGAAAAACAATGTTGCAAGTCTTAGTTCGGAATGGGGTAATATTAATATCAAGTCTGGTAATGATATTAATTTGGAAGGAACGCAGATAGCTGCGAATGGCACAGATGCAGATGCTGGGTTTATTACACTAGATGCAAAAAATGATCTAAATATTTTTGAAGCTAAAGATGTTGAGAGTATGAGTACAACTTCAACTTCAGCAGAGGTTGAAGTTGCGGTTGGAACCCAATCTGGTATTAAAGTTGATTTGTCAATGGAGCATGACTCTTCTCTCAGCGAGCAAGGTAAGGTTGCTAACTTTTCCGGTAAAAGTATTGTTCTCAAAGCTAAGACAATAAAAAACCAAGCAGCTACTATGAAAGCTGATAATATAGAGAAAAAAGCAGATAAGATTGTTAATTTAGACAGAACTAATGTTGAGAAGACTAAAAGCATTGGCTTACTGACTGGTCCGGTCTCTTCAGAAGCCAGTTGGAAAAAGAAAAAAGATAATAAAGGTAAAGGTAGCGGTAGCTCTTCGCGTACAGTCACAAAGCCTAAGAAGAGGGAGAAGAATGTGAGGGAGAAGAGGAAGAAGAGAGAGAAGAGCGAGAAGAAAGAGACGTCTAGTGGTGATCCATATGCAGTTAAATATATTCCAGGAGAAAAAGTTAAGGTAACGGCAGTAAAAGAGACTGTTAAAGGTAGGGACGCAGAATATGAAACGAAACCTGGAAGAAACCCTGAATATATTGATAAAGTTGTGACAACACCCCCACAAGGTAATAAAACGAGAGATAAAGAGATTGTAATACCTGCAGAAGGTAGTAAAACTAAAACAGAGACGATTACAATACCAGCAGAAGGTAATAAAACTAAAGAAGAGAGGTATACAGTACCGGCAGAAGGTGATAAAACTGTAGAAAAAACTATTACAGTGGAGGCTGTAGGTGAGAAAACCATGAATAAAACCGTTGAAAAAGAGGTTACTGTTAAAGATTATGAAATGGATATACCTAATGTGGAGGATACTGCATCAAAACCTGCTTTTGGTGGATCTAACTATGTAACCTCTAATAAAAATAATCAAGTATCAGCAGTTAGAAAAGATACTGGTGACGTAATTTTAAGAAATGAGCAACAAAAAATAATGGATGAGGTTGTACTCAGCCTAGACTATAAGACAAATAAAAAGTTAACAAAAGAGCAGCGTGACGAGTTGTCTCGTATTGATAAAATGTCATCAAAAACCACTACGGAAGCATTCAAGAAGGAAAAAGAAGAGTATCTAAAAGATCTACCAGAAGAGCAAAGAGAGATATATGCTAGTAATAAGTTTTACGTAGCCGCAAGAAAATTTGAAACTGCTGGAGGTTACGAAGCACTTAGTAAACTCCCAGAACATACAAAAAGATATGCAAAGGATCTAACATCTAGATTAAAAGAGAATCAAATTGGTTCGATTAGCCAAACCATTGTATCTTCACTCGATTCAAAAGAAAGAGTGAAAATATCATCAAAAACTAATGTTCCTGGTGACATGAAAACAAGATTAAAGAATGGTGAGTCTAAAACAGGAGATAAAACTCAGGATATTTCAGCAATAATACAATCGGTAGAAAGCGCAGGCGGAAGTGGTGGTACGTCGAATTCAGTTAATACCGGGAAACCAACTATTGATAAGAAAACAGGAGAAAAGTTATCTCAAGCACTTGATGCATTGAAAAAAGATGGGTTGATTAAAGATAAAATGACTGATAAGGATTTGGCAGCCATTCAGAAGAAACTTGATTCTGATGGTAGCTTGATGTCGTTTCAGGATTTCAAGAAGCTAACAGTGAAAGAAACGGGATCTCATACTGAAAAAGAGAGCGTAACAACGATTGTGGATAACCCAAATTATAAGGAGGGTTATACAAAAAAAATAAGAGAGGAAAATCAAAACTATAAGCCAGAAAGGGAAGAAACTAGAACAGTAGATAATCCTAACTATAAACCAGAAAGAGAAGAAACTAGAACAGTAGATAATCCTGACTATAAGCCAGAAAGAAGAGAAACTGTTCAGGAACCTAACCCTGATTACATTCCAGAGACAACAACAGTTGTTACGGTTAAAAATCCTGACCATCAACCTCCGGAAAGGATACAAGTATCACCAGAAGTGGCTGACAAGACAAGAATACGTCTTGAAGTAACTCCTGGAACACCTGGTGTATATGTATCTGATAAAAAGAAAAAGAAACGTGATGAAGAAAAAGACAAAGATGAAGACATAGACAAAGATGAAGACAATGATGAAGATAAAGATACAGACAATGATAAAGATCAAGACAATGATAAAGATGACTCTGGTAAGAAGAAAGATAGAAAAAAATATCCTTTCTTGTTTAGAGATCATGTAGGTTTTATTGATGATGAGGATGAGGATACAAGTGTGAACACTACGTTTTTGTCTAGTGATGCTATGAGTGTTCCAGGTGATCCAGGTCCGAATCCAGGTCCGAATCCAGATCCGAAGCCAGATCCTGAGCCAGATCCGAAGCCAGATCCGAAGCCAGATCCGAAGCCAGATCCGAAGCCAGATCCGAAGCCAGATCCGGAGCCAGGTCCGAATCCGCCCCCAGGTCCAGGTCCGGGTCCAGATGTTGACGTCAAGAAGCCAGGTCCAGATAATGACGGTAAGCTAGATGATAATAAGGATAATGCTGGTGATGATGAATATGAATTAGGCGGAAGCGATACAGAGGCAGTAATAAAGGGTAACTATCGTTTTGTAGGCCAAGATGAGCATATGAAATATTATGATAATCATGTAAAACCTGATGATTTGGACAAAATGAAAATGGTTTTAGTTTCATTTAATAATAAAGGTACAAACTCTGCACAGGGTGTTCTATATGATTATAAGATGCCAGAAGGGGTTGAGATCGTATCTAATAATTGCTCTAGCATTATTAGCAATAATGCATCATGTACACTTGTAGTTAGGTTTAATCCAAATGTCAAAATGAAAGATCTTAGATTCAGAGCAACTTCTGATAATGGAGGTAGTGTTGATCTACTTGTACCGACTGGTAGTACAGGTGAAAACGCCGATACTTCAGATAAAGACGCAGGCACCTAGGGTGAAGGCGTTAGGCACCTAAGCTGAAGAAGCTGGTGATGCCGAGCGCTTTTACGGTGACGGAGTAACTAACAATCTTAGTTGCTCAAATGCTGTTCGAAGTGTGGTTACATGAATATTTGCCCTGCGCTGAAAATGATTGACTTTCAGTTTTAAAAACAGGGCTTCCATCCTGAAGACTGGGTAAGTAAACAAAAAGATATGGGTTCTCTTAGTTTTAATTGTATGGGTTAGTGGTTTTGCTATGGAAACATATGATTTTATTTGTTTGTTTCCTACTCCCACCAATAGTAACTGGCATGGTAATGAATACAGTCACTGGTTTGAATCCGCGCTATGGTTGCTTGGTTAACTTTAATTACATAAAGGTTCTAACAGACAATATTTCTTAGTATCAATTAGTTTCAGTCATGTGCCAGCGGATAATCGGCACACAAACTGATACAAAAAACAGATCTAAAAACTGCAATCACGCAAAACATTCTCAAAACCTAACTTTATTAGGTGTGTATGGTGCCGGCACCAAGAGTCGAACTCGGGACCCACTGATTACAAGTCAGTTGCTCTACCAACTGAGCTATACCGGCATTCAGTAGAAAAATGATATGTATCTTTAACGTTCTTGTTAATGTACTTGAAATATACTTATACAAATTACCATAAAAATATGGGTTGGCTACTAACTAGCTAATACCCTCAAACCTACTAACATTTGGTGGTAGGGGGAGATGGTAAGGAGGCATGGGTATCATATTTGGAGATGCGAGCGTGCTGATTAAGCTCTCTTGCAGCATATCTAAATCTATTTATGGTTCTAGCTTAAGCTTTGTTGTTGACTGCTCTCGCTTACCTGGTCACCTACTAATCGTAGGGTCATAGGGCCTAGCACGTTTGTTTCTTACTATCTCAATGATAACTGGGGTATATTGATCCGTGTACCTGGATGTATACGTCCAAAATTATTGTATAGAAGGTAGGATATAATGTAACAGTGGGTGCAGAATTAAAAGACACGGATTAGGCTCCTATAACACCAATGCCTAGCAAGTAGACATTATACTGCAGTAATAGCCGGTAGCCAGATAATACTATTCATCAAGTTAAATTTATACATATGTGAAAACTCCAAATAAAAACACCTACCTTTTATATACCAGTCATGGTTTTAACACTTAATACCTTACCGTAGTCATCTATAATAACGTTTGGTTTTTTAGTGACTAAATGAGATCACCACACCAAAGCGTTGGGAGGTGGGAATAATGGTACTACCTTTATTGTCAGAGTTCAGCACTAATGGTCTACTGGTTATAGCGATGCCGTGTAGGATGTAGGTTTTAGTAATTATTTCTTAATCATATTTATTTGATTCAGTTTAGTGAACCTAATATTAGACAGCTCTACGACTATAGGTGGCTGGGCTAGTAGCCATACCGGGGTAGTGCTGCTGACCTGATTCATACAACACCAAATAAAATATCCTTTCAAACGCCAAGTATCGCCACTAATTAGATAGTATGGTGTAGAAGGAAGACTCTTGAAATGATAAATGTTACTGATGTCAATAACTACCTGACGTTACGCTTTAAAAAGTTTGTTGCTTAGTTTTGGGTTGTAGGGTTTTTTTTGCTTGTATGGTAACACATCACCATACTGTATTTAGTGTTGGAGTGTTCTTTCTGATAGATTAATGACTTCACAATATTTCTATTGACGAATCACATTGTTAACCGTTTGTTTAATTAAATTGGCTACAGCTTGTCTATCCAGAAGGATCGATCAATAATACTCAGCACCCCCTAAATATTTTGGTCCTTTTTTGTGAGTACCAGCAAGGCATCAACTGCCCCTGCGCCAGAGTTCACGTTTAATGTTTTTTATACCATCTGATAAATATGAAGTTTGTTAGTTATGATTTATAAGAAAATATGGGTTTTTTGTCATAAAAATAGTTTGTTGGTAAGGGTAGTTTTTTTTATGTTATTTTATGTACATAAATAATATATATGGCTATACTGAAAATATCAACAGAAAAAAATAATATTGTTACCCTCTAACAAATAAGAGACGCGCTGTTGAATTGTAAGTGTTGCATTAATGTAAGTCAGAAATGCATTTTTGTTGTAGGCTGCTGATAAATATAAAACCATAAAATAATGGATTATTAAAATTATGGATTTTTCTATTATAAGAAAAAGTGGCTTATTGAAAGTAGCAGTAATTATTTCAAGTATATTCTATTTACAATCATCTTACTCTACTACAACTAAGGAGCTACCTGTTGAAGATTTGCGGTGGTATAAGGATAAAATGGTTAACACTCACAGAGCTCTTAAAGACCAAGCAAAAGAAGATATTGAGAAAGGAATTGAGGATAAAGAAAATAACAGTAATATCACTAATAATCACGATAAAAAAGCTAAAGACTCTAAAAAAGTAATTAAGAAGTCAGGTGATGCTGGTAATTGTATAAATGTTACTTCAATTGCATTTGATGGCGGTTATATGATTCCTGGGAAACTTAAAAATGATATTAATGATGAGTATCTTGATAAGTGTCTGACGACAATTGATATTGAGTCAATCATGTCCACTATAGTTAATGGGCTTATAAATAAAGGGTATTCTACAACAAGGGTTTATTTGGAGGCTCAAGATTTAACTTCAGGAGTGCTTCGTATGCGAATACAAGAAGGTATTGTGTCAGATATAATCCTGGAGGATGATGATAATAAAAGCATTTATTTACCTACACTTTTTCCATTTATAATAGGTGACGTGTTAAATCTTACTAGAATAGAACAAGGTATCTCTCAGGCTAATAAGCAAAGATCTAACCAAACAACAATGGATATAATCCCAGGTGAAAATGCTGGAGACAGTATTATTGTTGTAAAAAACAAGAAGTCGTTTCCTTTACATTTTAATGGGTCTTTGGATAATCATGGCTCACCATCAACAGGGCAAATACAAGGAGCAGCAACAGTAACAGCAGATAATATGATAGGATTAAATGATACTCTAACATTCACACACCGCCAGTCTATCCCAGATATGAATATAAATCATCCTGGTGAATCTATGAGTGATTCTTTGGCATTAATGGTTCCATTTGGGTTCTTTACCCACACGTTTAGCTACTCAAAATCAAAATATAGAAGTTATTTAAAGTCACCATCTGGAGCCGAACTTATAAGCTCTGGCTCTACCGATTCTTTCAGTGGAACTATTGACAGAGTGATGTATAGAAATGCTGATACAATTGCAAACTCGTATTTAAAAGTGAATTTTAATAGTGGAAACAACTACTTAAATGGTACTAGGCTTGATATAAGTAGTACAAATACTTCAAGTGTTACTATTGGTAGTTCTATTAGTGGTAGGGTTTTTGAAAATCCATTTTCAGTATCTATAGATTACTCTATAGGAGCACCACTATTCGGAGCGATAAAAAACCAAAACAACATATCTGAGAATTATCCGTTTAACTCATTTAAGAAATTGGGGTTTACTGCGTCTTATACACAACCACTTTCTTGGATATTAGATGACTTAACTTTAACCAGTAGTCTTACTGGTCAATTTGCATTTAATAATCTGCCATCTTCTCAAAGGATATCAATTGGCTCTAAATCTAGCGTTCGTGGATATAGTGATAGTTCGTTATCTGGTGATAATGGAGCTTATATTAGGAATGATATATCATTACGTAATGTAATTGGCTCCAATCCAGAAAATATACGTGTAAGCGTAAGTGCTGGATATGATTATGGATGGGTAAAGAATAGATATGATTTAGGTAGTGGGACTGATGGAGAACTGTCAGGTGGATCTGTAGGTGTAACTGTTTTATGGAAGAAAGTAACAGCTACTTTTTCCTACGACTATGCAATACATAAGCCAGAATCTACACCAAGAGAAAGTGGTCAGTTTTGGTGGAGGTTAAGTATGAATATTTGATCAATAAATATCATTTACTTTTTGTTGTATGAAAATAAACACTAAAGTAAATATTTTATTTTACAATAAAATATTACAGTTGTATCGATTTCACATTAGAATTAGGAATGAAGGATTATGTTTGCATTGAAAGCAAAAAAAGCAATAATATATGTGATGTTATATGCATTTTTATTGACTCAACAAGTGGCTATTGTTTATGGTGGTGATGTTTCTGCTGTTTCTGCTGAGTCCACTACAAATGTTTTCGAAAGTAGTAATGGTACTACAGTAATTAATATATCTACTGCAAACTCTGAAGGGTTATCACATAATAAATTTACTGATTATAATGTAACCAGTAAAGGCGTAGTGTTAAATAATACAACATCAAGTGGAGAAACACACTCCTCAAAATTAGCTGGATCTGTACCAGCAAACCAATTTTCTACAAGACAAGCCAATATTATTTTAAATGAGGTTATTAGCTCTAACCCAAGTGAATTGGCAGGGTATACAGAGGTTGTAGGTGGAAATGCAGATGTAATTATAGCAAACCCTAACGGTATTACCTGTAATGGTTGTGGGTTTATAAATACAAGCAAAGTGAGTTTAACCACTGGTAATCCAATGATTGATGGTACTGGATCATTGAGTGGTTTTGATGTTCAAAATGGAGCTGTTAATATTGGAAGACAAGGTGCTGATCTAACAAATCAAGAGAAATTTAATATTGTTGCAAGAAGAATAGTTGTTGATGGTAAAATAGTTATGGATAAACCTGATGAGGGTGATGGTGGAAAGCCAAATGGTACCCTTAATCTTACTTCTGGAATTAATGAATGGAATTATAAAACTGGGGAAGTTGTAGAGAGTAATGGTGGTTCAGGCGCTTCTGGGTATGGAATAGATTCAACAGTATTTGGAGGTATATATGCAGGGCAGATTACTTTTAAGGCAACGGAAGATGGTATGGGTGTTAAAATGCTTGGTGATGCTGCATCAAGCGCGGACGATTTTATAATAACATCTGACGGTAGAATAGAAATAAAATCAAAAATAACAAGCGCCAAAGATTTACATATTGTTGCTGAGGGCCATGCTGATAAGGTAGATATTTCTGACGAGAAGTCAATTGTTTCAGCAAAAAATGATATTATAATAGACGCTGTTAGTAGTGAGGTAATATTAAGTAATTCTACTATTTATGCGGAATCTAACATTGATGTTAAAGCAAAAAAGTTAACAGATTCTAATGTGACGCAAAAGCAAAGGATTGCTAATACTGGGGCAGTAAAAGTTGATGTAAGTGAAGATATAACCATATTAAATTCTATTTGGAAAGCTACAGTAGGGGAATTAAGTTTTAAAGGTAATGGTGATGTAAATGCTAATAATATACAGGTCTTAGTTGATTCATTAGCTATTGTTTCTGATATTGGTGATATAAATATCACCAATTCTAACATAGAGTCTGATAAAGACCTTGTGTTAAAAAGTTTATCTAAAAGTGTAAATTTGTCCGGTAAAGATGATGGTTACCTAAAAAGCATTAGTGGTGATATTAATATTGAAGCCAGTAATTATTTTATCAATGATGGTTTAATTAATACGGAAAATGGTGCTATTAATATAGAATCCAATATTTTCAATAATACTCATAATATCCATTCAAATGGTGCTATTAATATAAAATCCAATATTTCCAATAATACTCATAATATCCATTCAAATGGTATTATGGATATTAACTCTAGTACTATTAATAACAACGGAGGCATATCATCGTTATCAGACATAAAACTTATTGGTGGTAATGCTGTTCTGGTTGGTGATGTTAAGGCTTCGGGAAATATAAATATAGATTTAACTGGTTCATTAAGTTTGAGTAAATTGAAATCTAACCAGAATATTACTACTAAGTCTCTGGAGTTAACAGTAAATCAAGGTGGTGAGTTAACAGCAGAAGGTGGTATGAGTTTAACTCATGATAGTATTCAAAATTCAGGCTTGATACACTCAGACGGTGATGCTGTGATAACGGCAAAGAATACTTTAAATAACTCAGATACTATTCAGTCTGATAGCGCTCTTAGTATTGTTGATGGTAATAGCGGTTTGCTTGATGTGAATATTTTTGATAATGCAAAATTAACAGGAGATAGTATTAACATTAATGCTTTATCTTTAGATCTTGACGATAATTCATCAATTAACTCTAATATAGATATGACATTGAACCTATCAAGCATGAACTTGAATAATACCACATCTAAAATTGTAGGTGGTCTTTCTGGAGCTGGTGATGCCACTATAAATGTTGTAAATAATCTGTATAACAATGGATTGATTCATTCAGGTTTTAATCTTGACTTAAGTGCTGCTTCTATGCAAAACACTAAAGATGCTGCTGCTTCATCTCTAAATAATTTAGGTATATCTGGCGGCGAACTGTATAACATGGGGTTAATTTATTCAGGATTAAATCTTAACTTGGATTTTAGTGGAAAAATACATAATAATTCAAATGGTACAACTGCATTCTCCGGTGAGATTTACTCTAATAAAGATATTTCTATAACAGCTAATAATTTTACAAATAACAGTAAGATGAGTGCTTTGGGGGATATTTCTATTAATGCGTTAGAGTTTCATAATGACAACCCTCTTCGTGCAGTATTCAAAACAGATAGGGTTCATACTGGGAGGTACCTTATAAGGACTTACCAAGATTGTGATGATTGGGACTTTACTTCATCGTTTTGTGATACTGTCTATGTTTACGGACAGACGTATAGAGAAACAGATACATTTACGGTAAGGCCTATTTTTTACCCTGTGATTTCTGGTGATAATGTAAATATTACAGGATTTACTTCGGCTGAGAATATTAGCTCTATTATATCTGCAAACAATAATCTTACAGTTTCTACTAATGGTGGTGGACTATTTAATAATACAGCATTGCATACTGAAGTTCGTACTTATGAAGATGCAACACTTAAAACAAGAACCGTTACTGAGGAGTTGTCATCAGGTCTTAAGGCAAAAACAATAATTGCTTCAGGGTTTTCTTTGATTAATAGAGGAGCAACTTCTGACGTAGTATCATATACCTTAGCTGATGATGTAGTCGGCTATGCAGCAACTCGGATAGATGTAAACTCTAATGTTATCATCACTGATTTAAATATACCAAGTTTAAGTGCATTACTGCCTACAAACCCGAATGGTTTGTTTGTTTACTCAAGCTCTCCATCTTCAGAATATCTTGTAGAAACAAATTCATTATATGGTGTTAATACCAGTTCTGTATCAACAAGATATTTCGAAGATAGATATGGTTATAGTGTAGTCAATAAATTGCGAAAATTAGGGGATGCTAATTATGAACAATCTTTAATTGAGCAGCAGTTGATTAGTTTAACGGGATCTAATTTAATTTACCCAGGCTATAGTCGGGAAACACAATTTTCTATGCTAATGAAAAATGGAGCACAGCAGGCAGATGAACTTGGTTTTGAATATGGTAAAGAACCAACAGCTAGTCAGTTGGAAAAGATAACAGAAGATATTATATGGGTTGTTCCAACAATTGTAAATGGTGAAACTGTTTTAGTCCCAAAGGTATATCTATCTAGTGAAACTAAAAAGCTAATTGCTTCTGGAGCTAGTATTTCAGCAAACACTATAGTAGCTGATTTAGAGACCGTTAAAAATACTGGTGGAACTATTTCAGCTAGTGAAAATTTAATAATAGAGACAGAAAATGATATTGTTAATACAAGTGGTACAATAACTGGTGGTAATGTAAGCCTGAAGAGTCGTAGTGGTAATATTGTTGCGAAAAGAGAAGTGGTTGAAGGGTCAACAAGTACATATACAACTTTAGGTAGAGCATCATCAATATCTGGTAATAATCTAAAATTGGATGCTAATAAAAACATTGAAGTTTCAGGTTCTGGAATATCTGCCACTAATAATGCCAGTCTCATAGCTGGTGGAGATATTGATTTTGATGCGCAGGAAGAAGTAAGGAAAACTGGAATTACTAATGATAGTAAGACTGTAACAAAAAACATAAAATCACTAATATCTGTTGGAAATAATTTATCAATGTCTTCTGGAAATGATATTATATTAGCAGGTACTGATTTGGTTATTGGTAATGACGCAAACATCGTTGCTGGAAATGATTTTAAACTTTTAGATGTAACAGATGTTGTATCAACATATAAGCAAACGAAAAAATCTGGTATTGGTGTTGGTGGTGGTTTGTTTGGTAAGCAAACAACTACTACAAAAACTAAAAAAGGAACAAGTGTTGCTTCTAACATGAGTGTGGGTGGTAATCTTAAGATAAAAACAGGTAATGAAATTACTGTACGAGGTTCAAACATCGCAGCAAAAGGCAATGTTGGTTTAGATGCAGAAAAGGATATTATTATTCAGGATGGAATTAGTTATGAAGAGTTTGATCAGGTTACTGAAACAGTTACTTTTGGGAAAATAATAAAGCCATCATCAAGTTCAGATTCATCTGCTACTAATGATTCTAAGACAAAGAGCAATGGTTCAGGTAATGAGGCAAGTGCATCAGCAAATGCGCAAAGCAGAAACTCGTCATCTGGAGGTATAGCTATAATGGAGACTACTAAAAAAGAAGAGTATAAATTATCTGAAAGAAGTCAAGCAAGTAGTATTTCATCTGGTGGGAATTTGGATTTAGATTCAGGTGGTGACATAACTATAACTGGCTCCAATTTATCAGCTGCAGAAGATATAAATATCAGTGCTGAGGAGGTAAGTATTCTGGCGGGTAGAGATACTGATTATTCTTCTACTAAAACTACAACAACAACACTTGGTTTAACTGTTAAAGCTGACAACGAGAATACTGCGAACACAGAAGTTAAATCAAACCAGGATTCAACTTCAGCGTCTGCAAGTGCGTCTGCTAGTGCAGAATCAAAAAATGATCTAACTGTAGATTATTTAACTGTAAAAGTGGAGACCGATACCAAATCCAAGGTATCTTTCGTTGGAAGTAAGTTAAGTGGTAACAATATAAATATCCGCTCGAAGAAGGATATGGTACTACAAGCCGCAGAAATTACAGCGTCAAACGATGTGGACCTAGATTCTGGTGGAGACCTTTATACAATAGCAGCTGAAGATACTTACACCGAAACAAGTTCTTCAGTAACTACCTCTATGGGTTTCTATTTTTCTGCAGATAGTAGTGCATCAGCAGATACTAAAGCTGGTGGTAGTGCTGCTGGTGGTGGTGCCTCTGCAAGTGCTAACGCTTCAGCAAGTGCTGGGGCTGGTATGAGAGTAAAAGTGGAAAGTAAGGATTCTTCTTATACAAAGACTACTGGTGTTGCAACAATGATCTCAGCTGGAGGGAGTATTACGCGTAAGGCTAAAAACGGTATTATTGACCAAGGCTCAGAATTGACTGCAGGGGGTGATATTAACACTATAGGTCGATCATACGAAGAAATAGAACTTTTTGATACAGAAACAACTACATCTAGTTCAAAAACTCAAGAGGTAAGAGTTGGTGTTTCTGTTGAATCTTATTCATCAGCAGAAGCTAGTGGAGGTGCCACTGGTGGGATGGGAGGAGCATCGTCTGGTAACTCAGTTGGCGCTAAAGTGAAGGTTAATGTAAAGGGAGATAACTCAAAAACGACATCAAAGACAGCCAGAACTTCTTCATATAACTCAGGCGGTAATATTAATTTCACCATAACGGAAGATGCTACTTTTTTAGGTACTGAAATTAGCGCTAGTGGGGATATCAATATAGATGCAGGATCTATAGATTATTTGGCGGCTAATGACATTTATGAAGAAACGTCTGATTCTTATGATGTTGAGTCTATCACTACAGCAGGTGCTGGTGTTGGTGCAACAGTTGCAGATGCTGAAGTTTCTAGTGAGAACACAGCTGCGGTATCTGAGGACAGAACATATGAATCAACAAGTAAGGCTGGTTTTATGGCGGCAGGTGGAAATATAAATATTACTACTAGTGGTGATGCTAAGTTTGTAGGTACTGAATTAGATACTGGATACGATATTAATATTGATTCTGGGGGTGATGTTTCATTTGAATCTGCTAAAGATATATCCACTTATAGTTCACTGAGTACAAATACATCAGTAAGTATCCAGGCATCAGCTGATTTTGGTTCTGTATCTGTATCTAATCAGATGGATAAGACTGATAATTCTTCAGTGAAAAACAATGTTGCAAGTCTTAGTTCGGAATGGGGTAATATTAATATCAAGTCTGGTAATGATATTAATTTGGAAGGAACGCAGATAGCTGCGAATGGCACAGATGCAGATGCTGGGTTTATTACATTAGATGCAAAAAATGATCTAAATATTTTTGAAGCTAAAGATGTTGAGAGTATGAGTACAACTTCAACTTCAGCAGAGGTTGAAGTTTCGGTTGGAACCCAATCTGGTGTTAAAGTTGATTTGTCAATGGAGCATGACTCTTCTCACAGCGAGCAAGGTAAGGTTGCTAACTTTTCCGGTAAAAGTATTGTTCTCAAAGCTAAGACAATAAAAAACCAAGCAGCTACTATGAAAGCTGATAATATAGAGAAAAAAGCAGATAAGATTGTTAATTTAGACAGAACTAATGTTGAGAAGTCTAAAAGCATTGGCTTGATGACTGGTCCGGTCTCTTCAGAAGCCAGTTGGAAAAAGAAAAAAGATAATAAAGGTAAAGGTAGCGGTAGCTCTTCGCGTACAGCCACAAAGCCTAAGAAGAGGGAGAAGAGGGTGAGGGAGAAGAGGAAGAAGAGAGAGAAGATCGAGAAGAAAGAGACGTCTAGTGGTGATCCATATTCAGTTAAATATACTCCAGGAGAAAAAGTTAAGGTAACGGCAGTAAAAGAGACTGTTAAAGGTAAGGACGCAGAATATGAAACGAAACCTGGAAGAAACCCTGAATATATTGATAAAGTTGTGACAACACCCTCACAAGGTAATAAAACGAGAGATAAAGAGATTGTAATACCTGCAGAAGGTAGTAAAACTAAAACAGAGAAGATTAAAATACCAGCAGAAGGTAATAAAACTAAAGAAGAGAAGTATACAGTACCGGCAGAAGGTGATAAAACTGTAGAAAAAACTATTACAGTGGAGGCTGTAGGTGAGAAAACCATAAATAAAACCGTTGAAAAAGAGGTTACTGTTAAAGATTATGAAATGGATATACCTAATGTAGAGGATACTTCATCAAAACCTGCTTTTGGTGGATCTAACTATGTAACCTCTAATAAAAGTAATCAAGGATCAGGGGTTAGAAAAGATACTGGTGACGTACTTTTAAGAAATGAGCAACAAAAAGTAATGGATGAGGTTGTACTCAACCTAGACTATAAGACAAATAAAAAGTTAACAAAAGAGCAGCGTGACGAGATGTCTCGTATTGATAAAATGTTATCAAAAACCACTACGGAAGCATTCAAGAAGGAAAAAGAAGAGTATCTAAAAGATCTACCAGAAGAGCAAAGACAGATATATGCTAGTAATAAGTTTTACGTAACCGCAAGAAAATTTGAAACTGCTGGAGGTTACGAAGCACTTAAGAAACTCCCAGAACATACAAAAAAAAATGCAAAGGATCTAACATCTAGATTAAAAGAGAATCAAATTGGTTCGATTAGCCAAACCACTGTATCTTCACTCGATTCAAAAGAGAGAGTGAGCACAACATCAAAAACTAATGTTCCTGGTGGCCTGAAAACAAGATTAAAGAATGGTAATTCTAAAACAGGAGATAAAACTCAGGATATTTCAAAAATAATAAAATCGGTAGAAAGCGCAGGCGGAAGTGGTGGTACGTCGAATTCAGTTAATACCGGGAAACCAACTGTTGATAAGAAAACAGGAGAGCAGTTATCTCAAGCACTTGATGTATTGAAAAAAGATGGGTTGATTAAAGGTAAAATGACTGATAAGGATTTGGCAGCCATTCAGAAGAAACTTGATTCTGATGGTAGCTTGATGTCGTTTCAGGATTTCAAGAAGCTAACAATGAAAGAAACGGGATCTCATACTGAAAAAGAGAGCGTAACAACGATTGTGGATAACCCAAATTATAAGGAGGGTTATACAAAAAAAATAAGAGAGGAAAATAAAAACTATAAGCCAGAAAGGGAAGAAACTAGAACAGTAGATAATCCTAACTATAAACCAGAAAGAGAAGAAACTAGAACAGTAGATAATCCTGACTATAAGCCAGAAAGAAGAGAAACTGTTCAGGAACCTAACCCTGATTACATTCCAGAGACAACAACAGTTGTTACGGTTAAAAATCCTGACCATCAACCTCCGGAAAGGATACAAGTATCACCAGAAGTGGCTGACAAGACAAGAATACGTCTTGAAGTAACTCCTGGAACACCTGGTGGATATGTATCTGATAAAAAGAAAAAGAAACGTGATGAAGACAAAGACAAAAATGAAGAAAAAGACAAAGATGAATACAAAGATGAAGATAAAGATAAAGACAATGATAAAGATAAAGACAATGATAACGATGACTCTGGTAAGAAGAAAGATAGAAAAAAATATCCTTTCTTGTTTAGAGATCATGTAGGTTTTATGGATGATGAGGAGGATGAGGATACAAGTATGAACACTACGTTTTTGTCTAGTGTTGCTATGAGTGTTCCAAATGATCCAGGTCCGAATCCAGATTCAGATTCGGAGCCAGGTCCTAATCCGACCCCAGGTCCTAATCCGACCCCAGGTCCTAATCCAGATCCAGATCAGGAGCCAGATCCGACCCCAGGTCCTAATCCGACCCCAGGTCCTAATCCAGATCCAGATCAGGAGCCAGATCCGACCCCAGGTCCTAATCCGACCCCAGGTCCTAATCCAGATCCAGATCAGGAGCCAGATCCGACCCCAGGTCCTAATCCGACCCCAGGTCCTAATCCGACCCCAGGTCCTAATCCAGATCCGACCCCAGGTCCTAATCCGACCCCAGGTCCTAATCCAGATCCGACCCCAGGTCCTAATCCGACCCCAGGTCCTAATCCAGATCCAGATCAGGAGCCAGATCCGACCCCAGGTCCTAATCCGACCCCAGGTCCTAATCCAGATCCGACCAGGTCCAATCCAGATCCGACCCCAGGTCCTAATCCGACCCCAGGTCCTAATCCAGATCCGACCCCAGGTCCTAATCCGACCCCAGGTCCTAATCCAGATCCGACCCCAGGTCCTAATCCGACCCCAGGTCCTAATCCAGATCCAGATCAGGAGCCAGATCCGACCCCAGGTCCTAATCCAGATCCAGATCAGGAGCCAGATCCGACCCCAGGTCCTAATCCGACCCCAGGTCCTAATCCAGATCCAGATCAGGAGCCAGATCCGACCCCAGGTCCTAATCCGACCCCAGGTCCTAATCCAGATCCAGATCAGGAGCCAGATCCGACCCCAGGTCCGAATCCGACCCCAGGTCCGAATCCAGATCCAGATCAGGAGCCAGAGCCAGGTCCAGATGTTGACGTCAAGAAGCCAGGTCCGAAGCCAGGTCTAGATGTTGACGTCAAGAAGCCAGGTCCAGATGTTGACGTCAAGAAGCCAGATCCGGAGCCAGGTTCAGATGTTGACGTCAAGAAGCCAGGTCCAGATGTTGACGTCAAAAAGCCAGGTCCGAAGCCAGGTCCAGATGTTGACGTCAAGAAGCCAGATCCGGAGCCAGGTTCAGATGTTGACGTCAAGAAGCCAGGTCCAGATGTTGACGTCAAGAAGCCAGATCCGGAGCCAGGTTCAGATGTTGATGTCAAGAAGCCAGGTCCGAAGCCAGGTTCAGATGTTGACGTCAAGAAGCCAGGTCCAGATGTTGACGTCAAGAAGGCAGGTCCAGATGTTGACGTCAAGAAGCCAGATCCGGAGCCAGGTTCAGATGTTGACGTCAAGAAGCCAGGTCCAGATAATGACGGTAAGCTAGATGATAATAAGGATAATGCTGGTGATGACGAAGATGAATTAGGCGGAAGCGATACAAAGGCAGTAATAAAGGGTAACTATAGTTTTGTAAGCCAAGATGAGCATATGAAATATTATGATAATCATGTAAAACCTGATGACTTGGACAAAGTGAAAATGGTTTTAGTTTCATTTAATAATAAAGGTACAAACTCTGTACAGGGTGTTCTATATGATTATAAGATGCCAGAAGGGGTTGAGATCGTATCTAATAATTGCTCTAGCATTATTAACAATAATTCATCATGTACACTTGTAGTTAGTTATAATACAAATATCAAAATGAAAGATCTTAGATTCAGAGCAACTTCTGATAATGGAGGTAGTGTTGATCTAGTTGTACCGATTGGTAGTACAGGTGAAAACGCCGATACTTCAGATAAAGACGCAGGCACCTAGGGTGAAGGCGTTAGGCACCTAAGCTGAAGAAGCTGGTGATGCCGAGCGCTTTTACGGTGACGGAGTAACTAACAATCTTAGTTGCTCAAATGCTGTTCGAAGTGTGGTTACATGAATATTTGCCCTGCGCTGAAAATGATTGACTTTCAGTTTTAAAAACAGGGCTTCCATCCTGAAGACTGGGTAAGTAAACAAAAAGATATGGGTTCTCTTAGTTTTAATTGTATGGGTTAGTGGTTTTGCTATGGAAACATATGATTTTATTTGTTTGTTTCCTACTCCCACCAATAGTAACTGGCATGGTAATGAATACAGTCACTGGTTTGAATCCGCGCTATGGTTGCTTGGTTAACTTTAATTACATAAAGGTTCTAACAGACAATATTTCTTAGTATCAATTAGTTTCAGTCATGTGCCAGCGGATAATCGGCACACAAACTGATACAAAAAACAGATCTAAAAACTGCAATCACGCAAAACATTCTCAAAACCTAACTTTATTAGGTGTGTATGGTGCCGGCACCAAGAGTCGAACTCGGGACCCACTGATTACAAGTCAGTTGCTCTACCAACTGAGCTATACCGGCATTCAGTAGAAAAATGATATGTATTTTAACGTTCTTGTTAATGTACTTGAAATATACTTATACAAATTACCATAAAAATATGAGTTGGCTACTAACTAGCTAATACCCTCAAACCTACTAACATTTGGTGGTAGGGGGAGATGGTAAGGAGGCATGGGTATCATATTTGAAGATGCGAGCGTGCTGATTAAGCTCTCTTGCAGCATATCTAAATCTATTTATGGTTCTAACTTAAGCTTTTTGTGTTGTTGACTTGCCGTTTCGTCGTTTGTCATACTTCTTGCCCTGGCGACGAAGATGCTTGTAAAGATCTTCGCCAGCCTGCTTATTCGCCCAAATATGTAGGTAAATGCTTTCATAGCTATACCCAAAGCATTTCAAATTGCTACTAGGCAGCAAGTAAGCGAAGCCCAGAGAGCCTACGAGTAGTAGGTGATCGGGGTGAGCGAACGCAGCCAACAACGTAGCAACTTGAAAGGCGACTGGTATAATCAGTCGTTCCTGATCATTCAGCAACCAACCTGAAATCTGCTCTGGGCTCCACTTTACACGCAACTTTGATTCAATCACCTCGATTATTTTTGGCGTCATACTACTCGCCAGAGCAGGCTATGTACTCCCCCTATCTGTTCGGTCTTGTGCTTGCCTATATCCACGTTCGCCAGTATTCCTTGCCAACTCACGGCTCACCATGGACTGGCTGGTGCCAATGATCTCCGCTATCTCCCTTTGGCTGCAACCGCTTTTCTTTAGTGCGGAAATCGGGCATCGTTGTTCGTAAGCTAGTTGTTGGTAAGTTATCGTCATCACTTCATTTCTTGCCGGAGAAAAGGGTAGGAGCTTACCTTCAGCTGGCCCTTTCTTCTACCTAGTAAAGTGATGCACTTCAGATTTGAATCCGCCCATTATAAAAATACTGATGAGTTGACATAGGGTATCAAAATAGAAGATAGCTCCTTACCTGTTTTCACTAAAGTAAACAAACCATTAACTTCTACCATAATCAATCAACTGCTACCTTATCATCGTTATTATGGAAGATGCGAGTAGGCGACAAATGAGAGAAACACTCATAGGCCTATAATAAAGACATTATACTATTCTCTTTGAAGGTGTGGGGTTGGTGACTGTTCTTGATAACCTGCATCACCTAGTTCTGTATATACTAGCGAAGTAGTTACTACGCCTGACGTACTTAAAAAATCTGATGATAATCTAAGGATAAGAGCTCCACCATTTAAGTACGTCTGGTGTCAGTTTTGAGGTTAACTGACCTTCACTGTGGCCCGCAGATCATACTGATCTTTTCTTCGATGTGTTTTCTTGTAGAAAGCTCAAACATCAATTTTGTGCCGTCACTCTGAAGAAGGTTAAGCTGCTCACCTTCTCGTATTACTCTAAGTCTCTCTGATTTTTCATTGATACCAGAATCTGAAACCAAGTACCAGTATTTCTCTACCTTATTAAACTCAACACTTCCTGAGCTGACAAAGTCAGCACATCCGTAACCGAAGTCTTTTTCAAAAATCATCATCGTAAAACCATTATTACTACAGATAGTATTGCCTTTTTCACTAATAGCCTTACGGCATACAAGCAGTCCGCCAGCTATGAGGTCTTTCTGCATATCTTGAGGGTTTAACAACAGCCACTCTCCATAGGGGGTCGTACCGTCCTCGGCAAGGTCGAGTGATCCTAACCGCGAAGAGCAGCCTTGCAGGAGGGAAATAACCACAATGACGCCAAGTAGTCCAACAGAAAAAATACACTTCTTCCTAGTAAATAACATATTTACCACCTTAAACTATGAGTAAAAATCGAAAAACAAAGGCTTTTATCAAAAAGCCTGCTCTAGCCACCAAGTATAATTATTCACTCCAGAGGGCTTGTATTTTCAACAGTACCTAAGTCTAAACTCAGTATTTATTTATATCAATCGCTCTCCCTCCCTCAGCCCAGCGAATAACGGAAGTTAAAACACTAACAGAAGCACAAATAGTCTGTGCTTATTGACCTTGAAGGAGTAAGACTATTGGCGGATCTCACTCGTCTCTGTAACCTGTTACGCTTAGGTTTAAGGGTTAAAAGACCTCAGCATAACTCAACAAAGACGATTATGTTCTGGTAAAATATCGGCATGCAAAAATCCTTCTCAACACAGCCCAAACTCTTCGTTTCAGCCAGAGACCCAAATCATCCAATTATTCGTAGTCTGGATGATACAAAAGCGCTGCTGAAATGGTCAGATATTGAGAAGTTATTATCCTCAATCTACGCCTCTAACACCGGTCGCCCCAGCTATCCTCTGCTGACATTGTTTCGAGCTTGGAGCATGGTATCGCTTATCCGATGTACAGTTGGCTCAGTACTTGTATATACCCGTCGCCTTTCAAGTTGCTACGTTGTTTGCTGCGTTCGATCACCCCTCTCACCTACTACTCGTAGGATCACGGGGCTTTGCTTACTTGCTGCCTAGTAGCAATTTGAAATGCTTTGGGTATAGAGATATTCTGTTTTGTAAGTTTTGTCACATTGAACTTGGTGGAGCAGTTCCTGAAGCCTCCACCTTGGGACGCTTTCGAACACGACTTGTCGAATATCGTCTTTGGGGTCAATTATTGGCAGAGATTAATCGTCAGCTTGAAGCCAAAAACATCATAATGAGCGAAGCCGCATTAATATCATTGATGCTACATCGATAGAGGCAGCGCGATCAAGTTCGGGCCACGACAAAAGCGGAAAACCGACAAAAGATCCTGATGCGGGTTGGCACGTTAAGAATGATAGTCGTGGTAACAAAAAGCACCTATGGTTTTTCCGTTCATACCGGTGTCGATAAAGATGGCTTTATTCATAGGCAAAGCGTAACGCCTGGCAATGTTCATGGTTATCAGGAACATGATACCCTACTACTGGAGGATGAAACGGCACTGTATGCCGATTCCGCTTACAGCTCTGAGCAGACCCAAGAGAAACTAGCTCAGCTAGGTATTAAAGATCAAGTTCAACGTAAGGGCTACAAAGGAAAGCCTCTATTGAAAGAAGATAGAACTCGTAACAAAGAAATAGCCGTAACACGGGCGGGTGGTGAGCGTATTTTTGCCACCTATAAAAGACACTACGGACTTGCCAGAACTCGGTTCATGGGCCTTGCCAAAAATGCGACAATTTATGGGCTGGCCGCTATTGCTGCGAACATTCGTAAAGGTACTAAGTTTTTGGTGCTCTATGGTGTGTCAAAATCATGTTGTACAGGATAGGTACGTTAAAAATCAGTCCGAAGCACTAAAGTCAGTGTATGAGACCTTTGCATGATAACGCCATTTGACGCCCGTTATTAATGGCTTACATTTTTTGACGATAAAAAGGTCAAAAATGACGCCGTAGGGGCGAATTTTTTACGAATTGCGTCTTATTACCCCACATTTTCATTTTTTAGGCACAGCTTGCCTGCTGTATCGATAACCCTCGCTTGATGTTGTGCGCAACACACATCATCTCAAATCGCGTACGGTTCCGATCAAGACCCAGATAACGTGCTTTCGCCATCCCGTAGTGTTGCTTCAAAACACCAAAGACGCGCTCAACGGTACATCGCAGTCGTATAAAACAAATGATTTAATGTTCAACTCCTTAGAAAGCTTCGTAATGGCTGACAAAACTTAGAAAGTTCAATTACCGTGACCAAAGTCGTTGGTTATACTGAGGTCTCGTTAAGTTAGTTTGTTGCCTAAATATAGGTATATATCATAAACGGCAAATGTGTAAAATCAGTTATTGATCAAACTCACACCTGCTCACCCTGCAGTCCTAATGTTTATTACGGGAAAATTGTTACTACCCAAATAACAACGATGTCTTGACTTCATATAAATACTACCAACAATGGTCAAAACTCCGGTCAGTAACATAAGAACCAATGGTCCTGAGCTATACCGTGCTTGAGTAAGTAATTCAATAACATAAGGAACGCAGCTACCAAACAAACACACGCCTAGATTGAGGCATGTAGCCAATCCTGTATAACGAACTTCCGTAGAAAAAATCTCAGATACTGAAGACACATAACAACCATTAAAAATAGCTGCCGGAATAACAGTCAATGCCATAACAACCCAGAGGGATCCTGTTTGTATAGCCTCGCTAGCAGTGCGAGCAACAATTAGTAAAAGAGCACCTCCAAAAATCAAAATACATTTTCTGCCAATAATATCCGACAACCAGCCAAAGAAAATTGTTAATAGGGCTAGGAGCAGTAACGTTGATGTGGTAAAAATAAAAACATCTTCGGCAGGAAAATCAAGATAACGGCTGGCATAGGGAGGCAATAACATATAGAGAGATACCATAGCCGCAGATGCGGATGTTAGAGCTGTTCCTATAAATATAGAGGAAGAATTATATCGAAATAACTCTACCACAGGAATCTTAACAACAGATCTCTGTGCTAAAACTTTGGCAAATAAGGGCGTCTCCATAATACCCTTTCTTAAAAAGTATACCAAAATACCCAAGACGCTGCCCACAATAAAAGGAATACGCCATCCCCAGATATTCAACTGCTCCAGAGTAAGATAATAGTGCAAAGCAATACCCATAGCTGAAGCTAGCACTAAGCCTACTAGTGCGGATGATATGATTGTAGATGTAAGAAGCCCCCTATAGTTAGGTGGGACATGTTCAGAGACAAAAACAATTGCTCCAGGCAACTCCCCTCCCACAGATAAGCCTTGGAGTATACGCAACAAAAACAAGAGTATCGTTGCAACAATTCCGATAGATGCATAGGCTGGCAATAGGCCGATCCCTAGCGTTGATATAGACATCACGACGATAGATAGTTGAAATAGTTTTTTTCTCCCAACTCTATCACCAAAATGACTAAATAGTACTCCACCAAAAATACGGCTCACACTTCCCATGGAATAAATCGCAAATATCCACAGCCTTCCAGCATCGCCAGAGCAAGGTAGAAATGCCGCTGAAAGCTCATTAGCAAAAAAGATGACAATAGCGAAGTCAAGAAACTCAAGCACTGCCCCAAGGCATGTTATACATATCAATCTATAAGGCATTATACATCCATTCTTTTTGAAAAAGTGAGGTTGTTGACTGTCTTCGCTTACCCCATCACCTGCTGTTCGTATTATCGTGGGTCTTATCCTGAGCACGTTTTCAAGGGTAAGAGTGTGCATGCTAAAAAAAGCTCACCATCAGGTCATCTGCCTTAAGTCTCTTTTTAATAAGTGCGTGTTCATAAAGAAATTGTGCATAACGTTCATAACGGTCATTATTTCTAAATGCTGGAGATTTGGCAAAATATGGCACGGTATCTATCCATGCGCTTTTATTCAGCTTATTGTCAAGCTGCTTTGGATTGTGATTCACGAACACTTTCCAAGACTCTTCAGGATTGTTGACGATATATTTAATTCCGTCTTCTATGCTTCGCAAAAAACTACGGATTACGGCTTTATCATGTTTTTTGCTATTGGCAATAAAAATAAGCTGATCATAAGGGGGAATGCCATTTTCTTCAAAACAAAATATGCTACCCTTGGATCCATGCGACTTGAGAACGTTTAACTCAAAGTTACGAAACACACCCATAACAGCATCAACCTGCCCGCTCATCAGTGGAGACGAAAGATTCCAGCCAACATTGATCATAGTGATATTTTTAGCGCTAAAACCATAAGGCTTGAACATGGTATCTAATTTCGCGGACTCGGCACCATTAAACGACACACCAATTTTCTTACCTTTAAGGTTGGCTAGTGATTTAATTAGGCCATTATCAAGCACCATAATGCCATCCAAGACGTGATCAATTAAAGTCCCAGCCCAAGCTACGGATAATCCTTTATCAACTCCCTGGGTTAATCCAGGTTGGTAATAAACAGCAAGATCAACATCACCTGTTGCTACTAACTTTGGTGGTAAGGCAGGGTCTGTAGGTTCTTGAATTTTTACCTCTAGCCCCTCCTTCCGAAAAAAACCTTTTTGCTGAGCAACAATGATAGGGCCATGATTAGGGTTGACAAACCATTCAAGCATTAAAGTTATTTTTCTAATCTCCGTCTTATCATCTGGCTCCACCAAATGGCTATTTGCTTGTATGCTAACAACAAATAAGTATAGTGAAATAATAATCAAACTTAGTCGATTGGTCATAATTCAGAATTCATTTCTTCTCTATTATCTGAATCTTCTGGCTTCCAGAAGCTCACCTGTGAACTCAGAAAATAAAAAAGATATTAAAGCCCTAATATCCAGCTGACGCATCCTGTTCCCAGGGAATAAACCAGCGCAGCAGTCGATCAGTAATGAAATAAAAGCTGACCGAGCAAAAGGATAAAACAGCAAGGGCAGCAAACATTTGATCAACCCATAGGCGAGCATTTGCCTGAAGCATCATATATCCTAATCCTGCACTAGAGCCAACCCACTCACCAACAACAGCGCCAATAGGTGCAATGACTACCGCAATTCGCAAACCTGACGCAAGTCTTGGTAAAGCTCCGGGCCAGCTAATATACCTCATCATAGTATAATTACTCCCACCCATAATTTGAGCTATGTCTAGCCACTCCCGCTGAGTATGTTTTAACCCGTCATAACAACAAGTGGCTACTGGGAAAAAAATCATCAGCATTGTCATCACAACTTTAGATGTCATACCATAACCGAACCAAAGCATTAAAATAGGCGCAAGCGCAAATGTTGGAATAGCCTGAGTGATCAACAAAATAGGAAGTAGCCATGGCCGCAAGCTAGAAAAATAAAACAGCGTCAGCGCAAGTGTAATACCTGCAAATACGCCCAGAAACAGCCCTAGTAGCATTTCACTCATAGTAACTAATGTATTTTCCCAAAGAAGATCTATATTTTCCTGAATACTGGCAAACACCATATCTGGGCTGGGGAGAATATAAAAAGGTATATCCAGAGCCACAACTAAGATTTTCCAGAAAAGCAATAAACACAAAAAAACAATTACCGGACGAATAATGTTTTTCATGTATTATTTACACTCCAAGTGCTGTTCTTTATTACTAAGGAGGCTTAATATCTGACCATGTAGTTGCATAAGGAATGGGTCTGTCAGGGACCTAGGAGCCTGACCTGGAGGTTCTATTCCACTGGTTAGTTTCACTGGGCTTCCCCGCAAATGATAAATCTTATGCCCCAACCGTAAAGCTTCTAGCGGATCATGGGTAATTAATAATACGGTTTTGTTGATCAGCAATTCCCAGGATAAATCCTGAAGATCTATCCTGGTAATAGCATCTAGTCTAGAAAAAGGCTCATCCATTAACACTAATGGACGGTCTTCCAATAAGGTTCGAGCCAACGCGACTCGTTGTCGCTGTCCGCCGGACAGGTTCTGAGGGAAAGCATCAGCTTTACCTTGCAATCCCACACGCTTTAATATATTTAAGGCTCGATCCTTGGTTTTTGGGTCCAATCGTGCTTTTTTAAAAAAAGGATTCCGCAACCTCTCGCCAAGGGTAATGTTATTTAGCACACTATACCAAGGTAACAAAAGATCCTGCTGTGCCATCCAGGCAATGCGTCCTTTAAGGGTTAATCCATCTTGGCAAGTAACCGAACCTGTCGTAAGCGTTTCAGGTTCATTGCTTAAGCCTGCTATGAGTCGTAAAAGACTTGTTTTACCAATACCGCTACTACCTAGTAAACAAGTCCAGTTACCTCCTTTTAGGGTAAAATTAATGTCTCTGAATATTTGCTGCTTACCGTAGGTTAATGCGGCATTTTTTACAATAATATCAAACATGCATTACCATACCATGCAGAAAAAAGGAGTCAGACCTTAGCTATTACCTGTATTCAATTCATCTGCAAGGCCTATACTTGTTACCATTGAGTGTGTGGTTTAGTTTATTCACCTTTAATGTTGGCACGTGTTGCAAAAACAAGTTTTTCGATTCCCCTGTTTTATTTCTAGAATAGTGCTGCCACATTGTTTGCATGCTAATCCACTTCGCCCATATACAGAGAGCTCCTGCTGAAAATACCCCGGTTTGCCATCACCACCAACAAAATCTTTTAATGTTGTTCCTCCCATTTCTATTGCCTTACTTAGAGTTGTCCGAATAGATTCTGCCAACACTTTATAACGCTCTAGAGATACTTTCCCACAGGGACGGTTTGGTATAATGCCTGCTTTAAATAAAGTCTCATTGGCATAAATATTACCAATTCCAACCACTATATGACTATCCATTATGAATGTTTTGATCGGCTGACTCCTCCCTCGTGACATCATAAATAAACGTTTCCCTGTAAAATCATCACTTAAAGGCTCAGGCCCAAGTTTTTGTAACAGTTTGTGCTCCCATATAGCATCGCTAGTCCATAGAATGGAACCAAATTTTCTAGGATCGGTATATCGCAAGCGTAGATCACTAGATAGCACAATATCAACATGATCATGCTTACCTGCTAGACTCGCATTATGGATAATTCGCAAACAACCAGACATGCCAAGATGGATAATCAGTGTTCCACTCATCGTTTCCAATAAAAGATACTTAGCTCGTCGACGAACATGGTCTATCCTAACCCCAACTAATCTATTGTCAAGATCATCAGGTACTGGCCAGCGCAGACGATGTTCGCGGACAATAACTTTTTTAATAGTCTGGCCTACAACATGAGGCTCTATGCCTCGGCGAGTGGTTTCAACTTCAGGTAATTCAGGCATAAAAGTAATGGTTTCACAATTTATCGGAAAAAATGCATACAAGAGCAAATATGAAAATATTACGATGCTTAGGCTTATTGTCGGTCTATTAAACATCGCTTAAGAGATATTAACTCTCATCTCTGGCGCGTCTAAGTGTAACTCTTTCTTTACATGGTTCTTGCTGGTAATAATTATATTGAGTGATATTTCTCAACGTATATACTTATTTTCATTGAGAGTGTGACGCTGTTGCTCCATCTCAACCACCTACTACTCTTAGGTTCTTGGGGGGGGGCGTTTATCGTCTGCTCACTCAATGATAGTTGGTATAAAACGGATGCGTTGAATTTATCGTCAAACTCTCCGACAAGCTGCCGAGAGGCTTGCCGAGTATCGGTAAAGTTTTGTTCTTCGCCGTCTCTTGCTTGATCTGTTTTGTTTTAAATGCTGCTATTATCTCATAAGCTCTCATTCTTTGCTCGTGGCAAAAATTTATAGTGAATAACAATGATGACAAACTCTTCTCGTCTTATGCTTTATTTCAGAGAGCTAAAAGCGCTCCTCTACCTCTCCAGCCCAATTTTGGTAGCGCAGCTGTCGACCGTGGGTATGAGTTTTATTGATACCAGTATGGCCGGACACTATTCAACGGAGGATTTAGCAGCAATAGCTATGGGTACTAGCATATGGATTCCTGTCTATTTATTAATCCGCGGTACCCTCATGGCAACCACGCCTATGGTTGCTCATCTGTATGGTGCTGGGAAATCGCAACAAATTGGATCACCTGTGAGGCAAGCAAACTGGATTGCCTTGGCGCTGGGTTTTATTGGTTTTATCTTTTTGCAAAATTCAGGTTGGATTCTTATCCTTCTAGATATTTCGCCGATGCTAATTGAAAAAACAACTGATTATTTGGCTGCTCTTTCCTGGGGGGCTCCAGCTATTTGCATGTATGAGGTGCTAGCTTGTTATTGTGAAGGTTGCTCCAAAACCAAGCCATCTATGATATTTAGCCTGCTAGCATTACTGATCAATATTCCTCTAAACTACCTATTTATATATGGCAAGTTTGGCTTTCCTGAACTGGGTGGAACCGGTTGCGGTTATGCAACTGCCACCTGTTTTTTCTTAATGTTAATATTGATGGTGGCTTTTGTTACGTTCAATAGTGACCATAAGAAATACAATATTTTTACAAGATTAGAAATACCTGACACAAAAATTATAATTCACCTCTTAAAATTAGGTATTCCAATAGGTTTAGCTTTCTTTTTTGAAGCAGGCATTTTTTGTGTTATCGCCCTTATTATAGGCAAGCTTGGCACCACTATAGTTGCAGGTCACCAAATTGCCTTAAACTTTTCAAGTATTACCTATATGGTACCCCTAAGCCTTTCAATGGGATTAACTATTCGCACAAGCCAAGCGATAGGGGCAGGGAACTTTGAAAAAGCGGCATTTATAGGTTATGCAGGCATCGTAACAGCACTGTTAGCTGCTTGTATCAGCGCTATTGCAATACTGCTATTCTCTGAACAAATAACATCCATTTATACTCTTAATCCTGCGGTACGTGCTTTGGCGGTTGAGTTGTTATTCTTTGCGGCACTTTTTCAGTTTTTTGATGCCATGCAAATTGCTTCTATTGGTGCATTACGAGGTTATAAAGACACCCGTATACCAATGATAATGATTCTGGTAGCCTGTTGGGTTATTGCCTTGCCTTTTGGTTATCTGCTTGGATTAACAGATATTATCACCGAACCTATGGGGCCTCACGGGTTGTGGATTGGCCTGTTAGCAGCTATGTGTATATCTGCACCACAACTGGCCATACGCTTTAGAATAGTCAGCCGTCGAGAGATAGAAAAAAATAAAATAGCATCTTAGACCATTAACTATATCCAGCCTCAAGGAGAAAAAAGTGGATCCACAATTTTGGCATAGGCGATGGAAGACGAATGATATCGGCTTTCATAAGAGTGAAGCCAACCCGCTTTTGCTTAAACACTTCAAAAAGTTATCACTTGATGTGGGTAGTAGGGTGTTTTTACCACTCTGTGGTAAAACGCGTGATATCTCATGGCTCCTTGGTAATGGTTACGTGGTAACAGGGGTTGAACTGAGTAAAATTGCTGTTGACCAACTATTTACTGAAAGCGGATTAAAGCCAAAAATTTCCAACAATGGCGACTTTATCCACTATACGACACATAACTTGGATATTTTTGTTGGCGATATGTTTGACTTGCATGGTGAAATTATTGGTAAGGTGGATGCTGTGTACGATAGGCTGTCGCTAGTTGCACTTCCTTGTGATATGAGGAGTAGATATGTAGAGCATCTCATAGGTGTTGTAAAACAAAAAAAGCAACTGTTAATCTGCTACGAATATGATCAGGAGTTGATGCCTGGACCCCCTTTTTCCATTACTCAGGAAGAAATCCACCTCCTGTATGGAAAGCGCTACGACATTACTCTAGTTGATAGCATAAACGTTGATGGGGGGTTGAAAGGGAGGGGTGAGGCTATTGAAAATACATGGTTACTACATCCGTTACCATTGAGAGAGTAAGTGTGCTATTCCTACACCTCTTAGTCTCAAGCTTGAAGTGCGACAAAAGTAGTTATTCATAAAAGCATTCCTCCGGTGTTTTATAGGCTAACCGCCCCCTTGGTCTTGTATTTAATTTGGCCGCGATGATATTACATCGTTGCTGAGTTAGTCCTGCCATTGATGCTCCCTTAACTAAGTATTGTCTGATCAAACCATTGGTATTTTCATTCGTACCACTTTCCCATGAGTGATGTGGGTTGGCAAAGTAATAAGGGCAATTAGTCACTTCTTCAATTTTCTTATATTGGCGAAACTCGGTGCCGTTATCTGATGTAATGGTTTTAAATTGCTCAGGCATTTTACTCATTAATTTTATCGTTCGCCTGTTGGTTGACTTGGTCGTTCTATCGCTTAACTGGCCTATCAATGTGTAACCAGTAAGAAGGGAAGGCGGTCAATAATCTAGTACTATCAAATAGCATAGACTTTCAACGTGGTTAACTGGTTCGTTTTTGAGAATTACTACCTACGAACAGCCTACTCTACGGTTCACTCTAAGGGCGTCTGTTATTGTGAAAATATAGGGAATTAAGTGCCAAACTAATCTGCTTTTAAGCTACCGCGATGACTTATTGCAGGTAAGCTCACGTGACGTCGCTTTTTGGACCACGACCCAGATCTTTAGTGAATACAGGTGTGTAATAGGGTAACGCTGGATGAAATTGTTTTTTGAAGTTGCGTATACGGGCTAGACTGCTCGCCCATAAGCTTGTCCGACAGGGTTAAAATCTCCTGCGGTGAAGTGATAAAGCGAGCATTTTTTGTAGTATTCTAGCTTGATCTGGTGGCACAAGGTTTTTTAAAACCATTGCTGACAACCCTTTGGTCTCACCTCTACGTATTAAATCTTTCAACTTTATACTCATCTGAAAATTATGAATGTTGTACTGTCTTTCATTGATGCTTCCAGTTCTGTAGGAGGCTTGCAATTTTTGTTTGAAGGTTTTTATATTACTTAAATTGGATAATGGCAAGGTAGATAGGGCCTGGTCATCTAGACCTCTTAACTGTTGTTTAGTCTGCGTCTCTCTGGGGCTAATATCTGATGTTTTAACGGTAGAAGCGGCCTGCTTAATCTCATCTAGACCCTCTAATAGTTGCTGAGCTTGATTATCAGTTAAGCTAATATCTTCTTTTTTGTCTGTTTGAGTAGCTTTTAATTTAGAGGTGTGATTCTGGTTTGTTTTTTGGTTAGTAGCAAGTATTTCAGAAGCTTTATTTGAGCCTACCAAGGTAATGATGGTTTGTCTAGGCATGAGGCCGGTGCCGGGATTACGAGCTAGCTTAAATAGAGCGGTTGCGACCTTACCCGACAATTTCGTGAACTGGGCATCATCTATCTTATGGCTGCTACGAGCCGAGTATAAGTCTTTTTTAAAGTAGATAATGCTCTTGAGATCGGGTAAATTTTGCGAGGCATTTTCGTATTTTTTAAATAAGGTGGCATTATTTATTGGAGATCCATGTGGTGGTACTCTGCTCTTGTTTGTTTTGGCTTCTACTCTAGTACTTGCGGTATATTGAGTGGGGGAAGCTAGCCTGGCTTGTCTGTTAGCTATTGGCGTATTTCGAGGTTTTTTTGTGGTAGTTGGCAGGCAAGATCGAAAAAAGTTCTTGATATTTTTAAGTACTGTCCACTTTGTTTTTTGCGTTGCTTCATTTTTCTCTAGTGCTTGGTTGAGTTTCTGGAGTGACGCGTTGACTTGATTAATTCTATTCATATTATTATGGCCTTACATTGTTAATTTCTAATGCTTTAAAAATGCAAATTCAAGTCCAGAGTGTATCAAAATTTCAGCTGTTAGCACTGCTCTATATTTATTAGTTAATCGCCCAAGTTTTGAGGGCAAAACCTTTCCGCTGAGGAAAGTAAAGTTTTTTTCACCTCTTTTCACCTCTTTTCACCTCGCTATGTGGTTTTTTAAGTGCTGTGTTTTTGGGCAGCTATAGCTACATCTTCTAAAGATGTAGGCTTGTTGACTGTCATCACTCATCCAAATAATCTACTGGTTGTAGGCTTTTGGCGTAGCCAGATGCACATAGCAACCAATGCACAGTATTGCTCAGAAGTATTTTCTTGTGGTTCTGACCAGCTCTGCCCCCCCGTTTCAAATTAGAGCTTTGATCTTACCCAACGCAAATATAAAAAACAATAAATAGCTCAAACAGTATGTGATGTAGGGGGGACTGGAAACGGTTTAACATTACCGTTTTTTAATTCAAGAACCTTGCCTACGTCCTCTTTATCGACTTCATCTATACGCACTATCGATGCGAGAGGAACATAGCTACGTTTGACGCCGTCAAAAGTGCTTTTGAGCTTCTCTTCGGCAGGATCAACCAAGAGTCGGCTTCTTTCACCAAAGATGAATTCTTCTACTTCGATGAACCCCCATAACTCACTCTGAAATACTTGACGCGCATACACTTCAAATATTTCACCCTGATTTTGAAAAATGACACGAAAAATCTGCTTATTAGACATTGAGTCTCTAGCTACTTAGTTAGTCAAAAGGTATCGAACTTTGTTCTCGGTACATCAAATACCTTCACAAAATCAAAAGGATAATACACATATTTCAATCACAACCTAGTTTAGGGTTGTGATTGAAGTGTATATTAACAACGGCCGTATGCCCAAAATAATGGAAAATGAAGGCAAGCAGCCAGGAGAAAAGTCCGTGGACTGCGGCGTTGTCTTAAAATTGGTATACACAAATTTCTGTTGAAAGTGAGGGGTTGTTACTGCTCTCACCACCTCAACCACCTAGTACACACAGGATATTCGAGCTTAGCTCATTTTACACCTTCATGGTAACAAGTATAGAAATAACGCGTTGTAACTAGGTATTACAGCGAGCCATGCAAAAAAACATGGTTTTCGACTACCCACTCTCAATTGAGCGAAGCTATAATATCTACCTACCGAACAATATTCTTGAATAATAGGCTATCGCTTTGTCGTCTGAAAGAACAAAAAAGCTCTTTATTAAAACCCACGGCTGCCAAATGAACGTGTATGACTCTACCCGTATGGCTGATCTTCTTGCTGCAACTCACTCTATGGAGCTGACTGACAATCAGGAAGAGGCGGATGTACTGTTAATTAATACCTGCTCAGTACGTGAAAAAGCGCAAGAAAAACTTTTTCACCAGCTAGGTCGCTGGACACGTCTTAAGGAGAAAAACCCTAATATCGTGATTGGTGTTGGTGGTTGTGTAGCCAGCCAAGAGGGAGATGCTATCCGAAAGAGAGCGCCTCACATTGATATTATTTTTGGACCTCAAACCTTGCACCGACTTCCAGAAATGATCGATGCATCCAAGATAAGCCTAAAACCTGTAGTTGATGTCACTTTCCCAGAAATTGAAAAATTTGATCGGCTGCCAGAACCTAGTGTTGACGGCCCCAGCGCCTTTGTATCTGTTATGGAAGGGTGTAGTAAATATTGTACATTTTGCATTGTACCTTATACCCGTGGTCCGGAGGTTAGCCGCCCGGTGGCTGATGTTTTGGCCGAGTGCTTGGGCCTGGCAGAAAAAGGTGTTAGAGAAGTTAACTTATTGGGCCAAAATGTCAACTCTTACCTTGGAGAAATGCATGATGGTTCTACCTGCGACCTTGCAGAATTAATTATATTTGTTGCTGCAATAGATGGTATTGACCGGATTCGTTTTACCACATCCCATCCCGTGGAGTTTTCTGAAAGCCTGATTAATGTCTATGCTGAGGTTCCTGAGCTTGTCAGTCATCTCCATCTGCCTGTACAGAGCGGCTCTGACAGAGTGTTAGCGATGATGAAACGTGATCATACAGCCTTGGAGTATAAATCAAAAATCCTGAAGCTCCGTAAAATTCGCCCCTCATTAAGCCTCTCTTCAGACTTTATTGTTGGCTTCCCTAATGAAAGCGATAAAGACTTCGAAGATACCATGAGTCTTATCTCTAGTATGGGGTTTGATACATCTTTTAGCTTTATATATAGCCGCCGACCTGGAACTCCAGCGTCAGATATGCCAGATGAAGTGCCTGTAGACGTTAAAAAGAAACGATTAAAAATTCTTCAGGATTGTATTAGTCAGAACGCAATGCAAATTAGTCGCCGACTAGCAGGGAGTACCCAGCGTATTTTGGTGACAGGCTATTCCAAAAAAGATCCGGGTCAACTAACGGGAAGAACCGAGTGCAATAGGATCGTCAACTTCCAGTACGGAGACCCTCGTCTGATCGGCAGGTTTGCAGATATAGATATAACAGAAGCGCTACCGAACTCTTTGCGAGGAAGGTTGCAGTGCTCAGAGCTAGATCTATAGTCGTTATCATTGAGGGTGAGAGCAGTCAATAGCCTAGTGCTTTAAAGGAAAGGAGTATATTTGTATTTAACTTCAACCCTGTTACTTTGCATGAAGTGAATAGAAGTATATACTTACATGCATGATTTGTAGTAAGGCTTATTAAGCAACTTGAACGTATCCGAGCATGTTAAAGATAGTGTTTATAAATTCACTCTTGAGCCAGATGACACAAGGCGCTTCGCCGAGTTATGTGGACAATTTAACCAGCACCTACAACAAATTGAAGGGCGCTTGGGTGTAAATATATATAATCGTGGCAATGCATTTACCGTCACAGGAAGCCAAAATCAAGCCTATATAACCAAAAAGGTCCTAAGACGCTTGTATGAGGAAACAGGCAAGCAAATAGATTTAACACCAGATCTTATTCATCTTTTTTTGCAGGAATCTGCCATTATCTCAATGTCTGATCAGCACGAAAAAAACTCACCTTCTATGCCCATTCATACCCAGAAAGGTACAGTTACCCCTAGAGGTGAGAATCAACAACGCTATGTAAAGTCAATTCTGAAACACGACATCAACTTTGGTATAGGGCCAGCAGGCACAGGGAAAACTTTTCTCGCAGTGGCATGTGCTGTGCAGGCTTTAATGGAAGAAAAGACGCAAAGAATACTGCTTGTTCGTCCCGCTGTTGAAGCTGGCGAAAAACTAGGTTTTCTTCCCGGTGACTTGTCACAGAAAATAGACCCTTACCTTAGGCCTCTTTACGACGCTCTTTATGAAATGCTCGGTTTTGAACGTGTTGAAAAACTCATTGCAAAAAACATAATTGAAGTTGCACCACTCGCTTACATGCGTGGACGAACCCTTAACAATTCATTCATCATTCTTGATGAATCACAAAATACAACTCAGGAACAAATGAAAATGTTTCTGACTCGTATTGGCTTTGGCTCCACTGCGGTGATTACTGGAGATATCACTCAAATTGACTTGCCTAGAGGCACACTATCCGGACTAATTAACTGCATTGATGTACTGAAAGGTGTTCATGGCATCGGCTTTATTCATTTTACTGCTACAGACATTGTTCGGCATCCTCTGGTGCAACGGATTGTTCAAGCTTATGACCGCCATGACCGGTTACGAGAAAAGGCATAATGCCCCACATTCACGTTGACCTGCAAATTGCCAGCGAAAGTAGTAAACTTCCAAGTTTACCTGATATTGAAAGGTGGGTTTCAGCTGCTCTGATAAAGCGTACAAGTGAATTAGAAATCAGTATTCGTATTGTAGATATAACTGAAGGAGCCAAACTTAATCAGCAGTGGCGCAATAAAAGTGGCCCCACTAATGTACTGTCGTTTCCTGCAGATCTTCCCGTTGAAGTTGGATTATCATTGCTAGGAGATTTGGTTATCTGCGCACCAACTGTTGAGGAGGAATCAAAAGAGCAAGGTAAGTCACTACAGGCACATTGGGCTCATATAGTCATTCATGGCACATTACACTTGCTAGGATATGATCATATTGAAGATGATCAGGCGAGGCTTATGGAGTCATTGGAAGTAAAAATAATGAAGAGCATAGGCTTTCCTGACCCGTATCAGGATAATAACTGCTGATGTAGTTATTATTCTTAATGGGCGGATTCAAATCTGAAGTCATCACTTGACGAGGTAGAAGAAAGGGCCAACTGAAGGTAAACACCTACCCTTTTCTCCGGCAAGAGATGAAGTGATGACGATAACTTACCAACAACTGCCTTACGAACAACGATGCTAGATTTCCGCACTAAAGAAAAGCGGTTGCAGCCAAAGGGAGGTAGCGGAGATCATTGGCACCAGCCAGTCTACGGTGAGCCATGAGTTGGCAAGGAATACTGGCGAACGTGGATATAGGCATAGGCAAGCACAAGGCCGAACAGATAGGCGGCGTACAGAACCGGCTCGGGCGAGTAGAGTGACGCCAAAAATGATCGAGGGGGTTGAATCAAAGCTGCGTGTAGAGTGAAGCCCAAAGCAGATTTCAGGTTGGTTGCTGAATGATCAGGAACGACTGATTATACCCGTCGCCTTTCAAGTTGCTACGTTGTTGGCTGCGTTCGCTCACCCCGATCACCTACTACTCGTAGGCTCACGGGGATTCTCTTACTTGCTGACTAGTAGCAATTTGAAATGCTTTGGGTATATACCCGTTACCATTGAAGTTATGAGTAGACGAAAAATGAGCGAAGTCCCCATGATCCTAACTAGGTTGTGATTGAAGTACGCGCAAGCAGTCCTCATATTCCAGGGGACGTGAGTATAAACAATTGATGTCAATCTCGGGAAAAGGCATAGGGTAATGAGCGGCAAGAACTTCTTAAGTGATAACAACTCAGTAGACGGAAAGTCTCCAGTAACATGGAGAGAAAAAGTATCTCGGATTTTTAGAAAAACTCCTCATAAACTCAATGATGCGATGTCACTTCTGAGGGATGCCGTTACTAAGGGAATGATTAATGAGGAAGCGTTAAGCATCATTGAAGGCGCTATTCAGGTTGCTGATATGCAAGTTCGTGAAATCATGATACCTCGCTCTCAAATGGTTTGTGTGGAAGAAAATAACGAACCTAAAGATTTTTTACCCAGAATCATTGAGTACGCACACTCCCGCTTTCCAGTTATTGTTGACACCAAAGACGAAGTCATCGGTGTGCTACTGGCAAAGGACTTGCTACCTTTGATCATTCAAAACAGCAAGTTCAATATTAAAGACCTCCTAAGACCGGCAACATTTATCCCTGAAAGCAAGCGACTTAATGTACTGCTAAGAGAGTTTCGAGCAAATAGAAATCATATGGCCATTGTTGTTGATGAGTTTGGAGGTGTAGCCGGACTGGTGACTATCGAAGATATATTGGAACAAATAGTCGGTGATATCGAGGATGAACACGATACTGAAGAAGAACACTTCATAAGACCCAAGAACGCCACTGATAATACATTTATGGTTAAAGCATTAACACCAATTGATGAGTTTAATGCTCACTTTAAAACCGTATTCAATGACGATGAGTTCGACACCATTGGCGGCATTGTTATGCAAGAATTCGGGCATGTGCCTAAGCGACATGATTCGATAATACTTGGTAGTTTTAGATTTGATGTACTGAATGCGGATAGCCGCCGAATCAGGTTGCTACAGGTTAGTCCTTACCTATGAAAGAAAAACAAAAGAGGTATATTAGGAATATCCTCTCCTTTTTGAGTGGAGCAATCCTTACTCTTGGCTTCAGCCCTTTTGATCTATGGCCAGTAGCTATGTTGGCTATGGCGTCAGTGTTTCTCTTGGTCAGAAATGCTTGTTATCAACAAGCTACGATCAATGGGTTTCTGTTTGGCGTAGGTATGTTTGGTACCGGAACATCGTGGATATACGTCAGTATTCATCAGTTTGGTGCCGCGCCCATACCTCTTGCGATCTTACTTACTGCTCTTTTTATTGGAGGTATTTCTCTGCTATTTATAGCACCTTCTTTTTGGCTACATAGTCAGTTGGTTAAGCGTTGGCATATCCATCATGCATGGCAGCAAGCTTTAATATTTTCGGTTCTCTGGACACTCTTTGAGTGGGTCAGGAGCTGGCTATTTACCGGCTTTCCATGGTTATTAGTCGGTTATACCTTGTTAGACTCACCAGCTATAAGCTGGGCTCCAGTTACAGGGGTTTATGGGCTTAGCTTTTTACTACTTATAACCAGTACGTTTGCAGCTTCATTTTTTATATCAAAAGGTAAGCAAATGTTATGGAGTGCTGCAATCGCTATGGTTGTTATAGGGTGTTGGTTGGCGGCATTATATTTGGCTAATACTCAATGGACAAAGCCAACTGGAAAGGTGGAGTTTAGCGCTATACAAGGTAATATCCCACAAAGTCTAAAGTGGAACTCGGCTTATCTTCAGGATATCATATCAACCTATAGCACCCTGACAAGCTTAGAGTGGCAACAAGATTTAATTGTTTGGCCTGAAAATGCCATTCCTATTTCCTATGCTAACGCCAAATATTTTTTGCAGCTACTGGATCGAGAAGCAAAATATAAAGGTACAACACTTATTACAGGGATCCCTATTGATGATCTCTCAGCTGACAATACACAATACTACAATGGCGTTATTTCATTAGGGCAAGGGGCAGGAGAATACCATAAACAAAAACTTGTTCCTTTTGGTGAGTATGTTCCTTTTGAAAGCCTGCTACGTGGTCTAATTGCTTTCTTTGACTTGCCTATGTCCAGTTTTTCAACTGGCGCAGATAATCAGCCAGAACTTACGGTGGGAAAGACAGTTATTGCACCATACATCTGCTATGAAGTGGTTTATCCGGACTTTGTCGCAAGAATGGCGCAAGATACAGGGCTATTAATAACCATCAGTAATGATAGCTGGTTTGGCAAATCCATTGGCCCAGAACAACATTTTCAAATGGCGCGAATGCGTGCTATAGAAACAGGGCGTTATATGATCAGAGGGACTAATAATGGCATAACAGCTTTGATTGATAATCATGGTCAGGTGGTGGAAAGCATTCCTCGATTCGAACAGGGGGTTTTGCGTGGGACCGCAAAAGTCATGATTGGTAATACGCCTTTTATGACCAGCGGCTCATGGCCAGTAGTGATTTTTTGTATGATCTTACTAGTAATTATTCGTACATGCAGGGCAAAAGGTTGAAGAAAATAAGTTGTTAGACACACTTGCTGAGTTTGCTCCGTTTACTAGATAAATATAGCAAGCATGCCAGTTTTTATTAAAGCTTTAATATCATTGATTTCCACACTAACGAAAAGCGGTTGCAGCCATAGGGAGATAGCGGAGATCATTGGCACCAGCCAGTCTACGGTGAGCCGTGAATTGGCAAGGAATACGGGTGAACGTGAATATAGGCATAGGCAAGCACAAGGCCGAACAGATAGGCGGCGTACAGAGTCGGCTCGGGCGAGTAGTATGACGCCAAAAATGAGAACACCAATGGCTTGCTACGAAAATATTTTCCAAAGAATACAGACTTCAAGAAGGTCGGTTAGATAGAGGTGAAGCGAGCACTGATGCGGCTTAATTCTCGGCCAAGAAAAGATTTGAATTTCAAAACACCCGCCCTGATAATGGGTGAACACAGGGCTGCGTTAGCAGCTTAAGCTGAGATGCGCTTGGAATTTGAATCCGCGTTATATACTGTAGCCCTTAAGGAATATATGCTGTTGGCGCATTAAAATAGTATACATTGATGAAAAACAGAGCTATACTCTTACGACTTTTTAGTCGGCAATAAGTTCCAACACTTCGTTGTACTTTTTACTGCATATGGTATTACATACCTCCCGAGCTTTAGTTTCGGGTAATTAACAGTAGTTATGGGCTTATTGCCTCATATACTTTAATTAAGCGTGCAGTCAATGGTCTTTGTTTTTCTACAAGACTTTCTAACGCGGTCATGGACTATTTGCTTAGGTAGTCACCCGATTTTTGAGTGATATCGTGCGAGAGCAAGCAGGTGTTTATGACTGCACACTAAAGCAGCTATAGCAATGTGTTGTACCGTGTTGTGGCTGCCTTGCAGCAATACAGTACTCCAATAATCCTGTGACAGCCTCGCTGAACACAAACTTATCTTTTATTGGAAAGCGCTTAATGTCAGAATCTTCAGAAAACGTCACCTCTTTCGAGGCCATTCCTTTGATACCAGCTGTTATTAAAGCAGTTCAGGATGCAGGTTACGACACCCCTACACCAATTCAATCTCGAAGCATTCCTTATCTTTTGGAGGGGCAGGATCTACTAGGACTAGCTCAAACAGGAACTGGTAAAACAGCTGCTTTTGCTTTGCCTCTTCTGTCTAGAATTGATATAAAGCAACGAGATCCTCAGGTTTTAGTGCTAGTACCAACTCGCGAGCTAGCCATTCAAGTTGCTGAAGCATTTCAAACCTATTCTCGCTATATGTCCGACATTCATGTACTTCCTATTTATGGTGGCCAGGATATGCGAGGCCAGCTAAGGTGTTTGCAGCGTGGGTCCCATGTAATTGTTGGCACGCCAGGTCGAGTAATGGATCATATCCGCAGAGGAAGCCTAAAGCTTAGTGGCATAAAGGCTATAGTGTTGGATGAAGCTGATGAAATGTTACGCATGGGCTTTGTTGGTGATATTGAATGGGTAATGGAGAGGGCTCCTGCATCACGTCAGATTGCACTATTCTCTGCGACTATGCCGACAGTAATACGTAAAATTGCGGATAAATACCTTAAGTCCCCAGCTTATGTTGATGTCAAAGCTAAAACAGCTACTGTCGATACTATTACTCAAAAAGTATGGATGGTGCGAGGTATCCATAAACTAGACGCGCTAACGCGCATTTTGGAAACTGAACCCTTTGATGCAATGCTTGTTTTTGTGCGCACTAAAACAGCAACGGTTGAGCTAGCAGAGAAGCTTGAAGCTCGAGGTTTTTCTGTTGCTGCGCTAAATGGCGACATGAGTCAGGGTCTTCGCGAAAAGGTCATAGAGCGCATTAAGCGCGAATCTCTGGATGTACTGGTAGCTACGGATGTTGCCGCACGCGGGCTAGATGTTGAACGTATTAGTCATGTTGTCAACTATGATATTCCTTATGATACCGAAGCCTACGTACACCGTATTGGTCGTACTGGCCGGGCTGGGCGTAAGGGTATTGCTATTTTGTTCGCTGCACACCGTGAACGACGAATGCTATTAGCTATTGAAAGGGCTACTCGTAAACGCATAGAAGTCATGACCCTGCCTTCCATGAGTGATGTGCGCGATATTCGCATCAAACAGTTTAAGGACGACGTAATTGCAAGCATGCATGACAGCGAAAAGCTTACCAAGTTTAAAGAAGTAGTCACTTCTTTGGCGCAAGAGCACAATCTTTCTTTTGAAGACTTGGCAACATCACTGTGCTACTTGGCACAGAAAAATCGTCCATTTCCTGATGCTAGCGAACCAGAGCCACGTCAAAGTAAAGGATATAACAACAAAGTTGTTAATAATGCCAGGGTAAACCCATCTGGAAGCCGTAGAGAGGGTGGCAGAGAAAGGCGGGAGAGCTCTATAGAAGGGATGATTCGCTATCGTGTCGACCTTGGTCGCGAACAAGGTGTAAGTCCGAGAGATCTAGTTGGCGCAATTGCTAACGAAGGCGGGATCCCTGGGAGCAACATTGGACATATCCGATTGTTTGAAAGCTGTTCATCCATCTATTTACCTGATGGATTGGATGAACGCACTCTAACTACCCTTAAATCGGTTAAAATTAGAAATAAAAATCTTGCTATTCGACCATGGATAGACGATGGTAGCCGGAGTCGTAGTGGTGATCGTAGGCGTAGCTTTTCGTCTCGTGAGAATAACCGCGATAGTAGCACTGATAATGAAGGAAACAAAATAGGCGGTCACCATGTGAGTGCCGCAAACAAAACTCATAGCCACTAAGTTAGGACTTTGCATAGATGCAGGTAATATTTGTAACGATATTACGCATCAAAATTATTTAAAAAACACATCGGACTCATCATTAAAATCCGATGTAGTTTTCCGCTATATAAATCTTGGCCTTGATCTCACTTATTTCCTTATTTATACCCATTTCCGTTGAAGGCGTGGAATTGTTGGGTGTTCTCGCCCTCCAATAACTTGCTACTACCAGGCTCGTAGGTTGTCGCCTATCTACACCTTTTAATGATAAGACGTATTGTGCCTTCCGTAATAGCATTTACGACTGATGCACAGCAAGACTAACGATAACTTTGAAATATTGAAGTCTGTCTTTTGAATTTGATTAGGCGTATGGAAGCTAGTTTAATATAAAACGGATATTTTAACTTAACATGCTCCACATGAACCATATCAATTTAATAATTGGCTTCGGGAGCGTATTTTTGAGCAAACACAAACAAGCTGTAATTAACCGGCTGATCTTAAGCTCTTACCGGCACCAGCTGTTAGTGTGTCTAAGCTAAATGAAGATAAGTCTGGCAAATAGTGATACCAGCACAGAACGCCAATAATCATAAAAGCGGATAGTAACGGCGGCATGCTTTTTTCTTTCTTGATTAAATACCAGAGTAGTATAATTAATGATAGACATAGGCTTCCGTATTTTACCGAGTCACCATTAATGCTAACGGACTGCATTCCTATAGCGAGACAAACAAGACAATTTAGCGTTAACCAGTAAGGTGACAATTTCCCGAGACTTCCAAAAAGTGGCATTTTCACCAAAGCTCCTCCGATCCACGCTTTCGGAAATATGTCGGCAAAAATGTGGATAGCCATACCTATTGATAGTCCGGCTAATATTGCAGGATTGCCAAGTAGGGTTACTAGCCAAGGGAGCAAGGCTGAGTGAGTAACAGCTGATCTATGTTTTAGCCCCGGGGTATACAGGTCAACATCAGGAAAGCGAAGGCCCAATATCAGAGAAAGCCCAAAGATGACCATAGGGATAATAAGCTGCTTAAAAATTGGCAGTGGTAATGGTAGTGGGTAGCTGTTAATAAGTGTGATCAGTGCAGCCAGCCCCAGACATTCTAACCAGTATTTCATCGAAAATTACCCAATAATATAAACGTGACTTGATGACTACTATGAAATTCAGAGTAGACAAGAGTTGGTAGAATAACCAAAAAAGACGGTGTCGTTACCTATGCAAATTCTCACTAAAAGTATGAAATTGTTGACTGCTGTAACTACCTCCCAATTACCTAATACTTTCGGTATTATAGGGCTTTGCTCGCTTGTCGCCTATCCACACCTTCAGTAGTAACAAGCATGTTACTTGATCGTTTAGCTATTCAGCCATACATCTTGTATCCAGTGCCAAATAGACTCCCAAGTTTTGTCTGACAAGTTACCACCTATCGACCATAAAGAAATCTCTCCTTCGATGTCGATACAATAATAACTATCATCAATTTGGCAAATTGGTATTAAATGTCTTTCCATACCCATATTCCAAGCCTGTGAAGCAATTTCTGGCAGGTAGGTGTGTGAACAAGGGTCGGATACTGTTACGGGTTCTAGCGAGCCATATACTACATCGCTTACCATTAAAAGGAATTCTCTTAGATCATAAGGTAGAGCCATTAGAATTGCTTCTTCCGTGGTAAGCAAGTCATCGTCTACTGGCAGCTTTAGAGGCACAGGTACATTTAGCGCTCTGTCTCGTAACAGCTCAATTACATCTTCCATGGAGTCAATCGTTATATCGTTATCCATAGAAAGTTCCGGGTCATCTAATAAAAATTCAGGTGTTTTCATGCCACAATAGTTCCATAGTTACTATGCTCTCTGCAAGCAGTCATAAAATTTTGGTTGGGACATTATTATTTATTCAAATCTGAGCCTCCCAGAGCAGCTAATATGCTGAAGGATATAGGCGACACCAATAAAGGTGTGAAAGGCATTAACCTACTACTCGTAAGCGCATGAGGATTAGCCAGTTTGCCGCTTACCAGTACCTTAAATGGTAACTGGTAGACACCCAAGGTCATTAAAGATGCTTTATTTTGAAGTTTTTTTCCATTATCTGTTCATGTCAAAAACTACTCTATCTCCACAGCAAAAAACAGACTTGAAGTTACGCTATACCCGTCGCCTTTCAATCTGCTAAGTTGTTGGCTGCGCTCGCTCCCCCCGATCACCTACTACTCGTAAGCTCATGGGGCTTCGCTTACTTGCCGCCTAGTAGTAACTTGAAATCCTTTGGGTATATATCGGTTGTCTGTCTTTCTCAGGAATTGTACTTATTATCAGAAATTGCGAAATAATGAGCTAGCTATTTAATACAACGCCACTGTTTGAATCCCACTTTATATAAACTTTATCCCCCCATGTGGGATTGTCAGCACTACGCTCGATATTTGCCATATTAGTTTGAATTATCATTCCAGAAGGCAGCTTAATATGATACACAGAGTGGGCTCCTAAATAAGCAATATCAATAACAGTTCCACTGGTCCAATTGTAAGATTCTGTCGGCTTAACCGTACTCATTAATGTTTTCTCAGGTCGGATTGCATACCATACTTTTCGCTCTTCAAGTGATGTGGTGATACCGTGCCCGACATAAATGGTAGTTTCTAGATCAGGTGAGTGAATGATAACGTGATCCGCTGCCTCCTCAACTATTTCACCTTCAAACATATTCACCGAACCAACAAACTCAGCTGTCATTCTTGAGTTGGGTGTTTCATAAATATCCACAGGTGTTCCTACCTGTTCAATCCATCCGGCATCCATGATTCCAATTCGGTGCGCCATTGCCATGGCTTCTTCTTGGTCATGGGTCACCATTAGGCAGGTAACTCCAACTTCTTTAATAATATCAACAAGTTCAAGTTGCATACGTGAGCGGAGCTTTTTATCTAGAGCTCCCATTGGCTCATCAAGCAGTAGTAACTTTGGCCTCTTGGCAAGACTCCTGGCCAGAGCAACACGTTGACGCTGACCTCCTGAGAGCTGATGAGGCTTGCGACTCGCATATTTATTCATATGAACCATATTAAGCATGCTCTCCACGCGCTGAGCTATTTGCTCTTTTTTCATGCGGTCTTGTTTAAGACCAAAGGCAACATTTTTCTCTACCGTCATATGAGGGAACAAGGCGTAAGACTGAAACATCATATTAATCGGGCGCATGTAAGGCGGGAGGCTAGTTATATTCTCTCCATCAAGGTAAATACTCCCTTTTGTTGGCTTTTCAAACCCAGCTAACATTCTCAGCAAAGTTGACTTACCTGAGCCTGAACCACCTATAAGAGCAAAAATTTCTCTCCTTCTGATTGACAAAGAAACGCCATCCACAGCAACAATATCACCGAACATTCGCGTTACGCGATCAAGCCTAACTAGATTCTCTGTTTCCGAGAAATTAGTACAAGGTTGTTTGTTACAGCTGTCTAAAGTAATAGACATTAGCGGCACCTCATTTTAACGCAAATCTAACACTATAATTTCAAAGCGTATATTGTTAGACATAAGTTTGTTGAACGCCATACCCACTCCCTTTGCATCTGTGAGGTTGTTGGCTGCTCACACTTTTAGTGATAACGGATATAGCTAGCCGCCATGAAGGCACAAACACCATACAGCAAGGCGAGCGTTTTCTATTTTTTCTTTCGTTGGAAGTCTTTTAAATAAATCGTAAAGAATAAGCAACTATACGGAATCAGCCAGCAGTCATCCATTTTGTAACAGATAGATGAAGGATGAGAAAAATTAGGTGGTACAAAAAAATCTATGTTAAAAGGATTTCGCGTGAGACGTGGTAATAATGCAGTCAGTTTGCTTCACGACATTTTCTCCCCGTACTGGGAGGCTAGTTTGCTTGCTCTTTTTCAGGAACGCCAGTGTATTATAGCCCACCTCATCTTCTCACGCAGGATTGAGTTTTGCTGAGTTTAGTGTCTGCATATTGAACACTTTTACCAATTGATACATAGCATATTAGGCATAGAAGCTATGGGCATTAGAAGCTACTTCATAGGGTGAAATTGAAGCAAAAAAGACAAGTTCTTAGCAGTAAGAGAATCAAAAAAATGCCAAAACAAGACCCCCTAACAATACCTGCTACTTAGCCTTTTACATTAGACTTTATGACTCCGAATGAAGTGATTTAGCGTTACAGCATCCAACTCATGAATATCACACAACATAAAACCAACAGCGTATTTGTTTCTTTCACTGGAGCTTTGACACCAGACACATTTTGCAACAAGAGATACCTTGCATGGCTCCACCTGAGAGTCTGATAGCATTAGTGTCACATGTCTCACTTCTGATAGCCTAATTCCTTGCTTGGTAATAACACTGAACCCGCCTATGGAGACATTCTTCAGTGTTCCAATGATAGAATCTGTATCATTATCGATGACCTCGGAGGTCTGATCCAGATGCTTGCGGGGAAACCTGCGTTTTTCTTTAACTGCAATGTCCATGATCATCTCCTCTTTTCTTGTTGTAGGCTTTAAAGGAATCTGGCCCGACGCCTCTCTCAACCTTATGAGTGAGACTTTTGACCTGACTTGAAAAACCACATCATATTTGTGGCGGGCAGGAAGTTTAACATAAATCTTCAGCTGACCTTTGCTTTTCGCCATAGAAAGCTTAGATCTGGAGCTGAAGACCAACTAATGTAACTGAGTATATACCATCGCTCAACCATAATGAACTTTTCAGCTATACCCACTCTCTCAAAGGTGTGTGGGGTATTGACTGCTTTCACCCTCCATGGTAACGGGGTATATATACCGAAGGGTTTCGAGTTGTTACGCTAGAGCAAACGAGCGAAGCCCTAGGGGCTTAGACTTACTAGTGACTTAGGTGAGCTAGTACAGCCAGCAATGTAGCAACTTCAGAGGCTCTTGGTATATCTTGAGTTGTTATCATCTGGCAAGCGTGAGTGGCTTATGCTGCAACTCAAGAAGCAATTTACATAATGATTTCTCTCCTAATAGTTAATCATACATATTATTAGATATCGGAGACATGTGCATATGAGCAACCTAAAGGATTGGTGAAAACGAAGCTCCTCGATAATAGTTTAAAGTTTACCGAGTATAAGCTCGCATCAAGAAGGTTAGAAGTGGATATTTACCTTACTGATCCCTTACTCTGCGTGGAAAATAGGCTTTAATGAAAATAAAACGACTTAATCAAGCAGCATCCATTAAAAGGCACTAACTTTAACCAAACGACATATGAGCAAATACACTATGTGGTGAATAAGTTAAATAATAACCTTAGAAAACTCGAGGCGGCATGTCATCAAACAGGTTGCTTCTAGGGCTGCAAGTATACTACCTTGCAGCATCATGGAATTATGTTTATTACTTGAAAGCATGTCTAATCTTTTGGAGGTTTAGTAATGCAAGCATTACTGCAAGATCGGGTGAGAGCCTTAAAGGCTTTATGGGGGCGTCGCTTAGTTATCGGTGTCCCCTATGTTTGGTTATTATTGTTTTTCCTAATGCCTTTTGCCACTATCGTAAAAATTAGTTTTTCTCTAACAGACGTAGCCATACCGCCCTATACCCAAGTCTTTACATATGTGGAAGAGGTATTACTGGTTAACCTAAATTTAGGTAATTATTTCTACCTAGCAGAAGACTCACTATATCTGACAGCCTATCTAACATCGATCAAACTGGCATTTATTTCTACGATATTTTGCTTGTTGCTAGGGTACCCAATGGCATATGCTATGGCAAAAGCACCTAAAGCCCATCAGGCGTTGTTATTATTGTTGGTATTACTACCCTCATGGATCTCTTTTTTAATTAGAGTTTATGCTTGGATGGGTATTCTCAAGAATAATGGCTTGCTAAATAATTTATTAATGTGGCTGGGTGTGACTAACCAACCATTACAAATACTGAACACAAATATTGCAGTTTACATAGGCATTGTTTACGCCTACTTGCCATTTATGATATTACCTATTTTTGCTAACCTAACAAAGCTAGACATCTCACTCAAGGAAGCTTCTGAAGATTTAGGAGCAAAGCCTTGGCGAACATTTCTTTCCGTAACCCTACCGTTATCTCGCTCAGGCATTATTGCCGGCTCCATGCTGGTATTTATCCCAGCAGTAGGCGAGTATGTAATACCTGAACTACTGGGAGGACCAGAGAGCCTAATGATTGGCAAGGTACTCTGGCAGGAATTTTTCAACAACCGTGACTGGCCGCTTGCTAGCGCACTTGCCATGGTAATGCTACTACTGCTATGTATTCCTATTACTTGGTTTAATTACCGGCAAGCCAAAGAGCTGGAAGTAAATATTCGATGAAAAAGCCAAGCTTTTCCACCCTACTGCTGGTTGCCGGACTAGCCTTCCTATACTTGCCAATGTGTACGCTAGTTTTTTATTCATTTAATGCTTCAAGGTTAGTTACAGTCTGGACTGGCTTTTCTGGGAAATGGTACCTAGAACTATTTCAAGATCGCCAGTTAATGGATGCCGTATGGGTGAGTCTCCGTGTTGCTTTCTTTAACGCTTGCATGGCTGTGATCCTAGGCACAATGGCGGCGTTTGTTATGGCTCGCTTTCGCCGATTCAGGGGGAAAACCCTTTTTTCTGGTATGATCACGGCTCCATTGGTCATGCCAGATATCATCACCGGACTATCCTTGTTATTGGTGTTTGTCACACTGTCAGACTTAATAGGCTGGCCTGTAGAGAGGGGCGTATTGACTATTTGGATTGCTCATGTAACCTTCTCCACCTCCTATGTTGCTGTTGTGGTAGGCTCCCGATTACGTGAAATTGATATCTCTATTGAAGAGGCTGCCTTGGACCTTGGAGCAACACCTTGGAAAACTTTTTTAATGATAACTATCCCATCTATATCGTCAGCCTTGATTGCCGGATGGTTGTTAGCATTCACTCTTTCACTAGACGACCTTGTTATTTCTAGCTTTGTTTCAGGACCCGGTGCAAGCACTTTGCCTATAGTGATATTTTCATCAGTTAAACTCGGAGTTTCTCCGAAAATTAATGCATTAGCAACATTAATGATTCTATTTGTATCTATTGCGGCGATAATAGGTTGGTGGGTTATACGTCGCTCAAAAAGAGAGTCGTTTAGCACTGTTACATTGAGATGAATAGTGATAGTAGGGCCACACCGATTCCCTTGATGGTGTTGTTAACTCACCATAATCATTTACTTCCTTTAGCCTTAGTTGCTTAGTGCAGTTGCTGCCTGTCCGCACCTTCAATGGTAACGAGTATACCTTTCATAATTGGTGCCGTTGCTAGGCATTAACCCAAGTTTTCTATGGTATGCAAATTCAGGCTGCAAAATTCTCTCTACTATTTATTATTGGAGCAGATTGTTCCTGCTTCCTATACTCAACAGAAACTCGGTTAAGATTACACAATAATTGATAAGCCACAGTATTTGAATGATGTGCTATTTCCGATACTAATAACTGCTCGCCCCAAAGCAAGACATTATCTCCAACCTTAGCCTTGGGCTGAGTTGTTAGATCAACAGTAAGCATATCCATAGAAACGCGTCCAATCAAAGGTACTCGCAAACCGTTAACCATTACCGGAGTCTTGCTTTCTGCATGCCTTGGATAGCCATCAGCATAACCTATAGCCACCACCCCTAACCGTACTGATGTATCTGCTATCCAAGAACTTCCATAACCTACGGCACTTCCTGCTGGAATATCCTTAATGCTGATAATGGATGAATGAAGCTCCATTACCGGTTGCAGGCGTTGTTCTAGCGAATGAGGACAAGAAAAAGGAGATACTCCATAAAGCATAAGCCCCGGACGACACCACTCCGCACTTGTACCAGAGTAAGCGATTAGACCGGCGGAATTAGAGATGCTTCTATTTCCAGGTAACCCAACGCTATACTCCTCAAATACTTCCAGCTGTCGCATGGTATAGCTAATATCGGGCTCGTCGGCACAAGCAAGGTGACTCATTAAAACAATATCATTTATTTTTTGAATAGCATTAAGACGCCGCCAAGCATCCCTGTATTCGTTAGGCATAAAGCCAATCCGATGCATCCCTGTGTCCATTTTTAACCAGACTCGAATGCCACTCTGGAGCTGACTATTTTCAAGAATTTCTAGCTGTTCATTGCAGTGTACGACAGTATCCAGCTGATGTTTGACAATAAAAGGGATTTCTAACGCATCAAAAAAACCTTCTAACAAAATAATCGGTTGAGTGATACCTGCTTCCCTAAGCTCAAGCGCTTCTTCTATACAAGACACAGCAAAGGCATCAGCAATATCAGCAAGTGCTTGGGCACAACGAACGGCACCATGACTGTATGCATTAGCTTTTATTACAGCTACCACTTTTCCGCCTGATATATCTTTGGCTAGAAAATAATTATTTCTCAACGCATTAAGATTAATAACCGCCTTAGTTGGTCGCCCCATAGTTGTTCTTCCTTGAATAATACCGTAATGAGCCATTATCGTTGGCTAACCACAAACGTCTGCATAAAATAGTTTATCCATGTTTTTATAGAATATAATAACACCCAAACCTCTCTATTTTGCAAGACTTATATTGTCTTTTGTCCGCGGATTCAAATTCCAAGTGCATCACAGTTTAAGCTGCTAACGCAGCCTTGTGTTCATCCATTATCAGGGAGGGTGTTTTGAAATTCAAATCTTTTCTTGGCCGAGAATTAAGCCGCATCAATGCTCTCTTCACCTCTATCTGACCGACCTTTTTGAAGTCTGTATTCTTTGGAAAACATTGTCGTAGCAATCCATTGGTGTTCTCATTTATACCCAAAGGATTTCAAGTTGTCGCCTCAACGAAAGCGACCTTCTTAAGTTTATCCGATAAAGATCTGTCTGGATTAATCCAGACCTTGAGAGTTAAGCCCCTATTTCTTTTTGGCCTCTTACCCCAGCGTTAATTGCTTCGCAGTTTTGCCTGCTTGCAAGCCTTTCACGGCTACTCATGAACACCTCTGACTCACCACGATACAGTTTAACTAGTGTCAAAAATCTCAGTCTACTATGATTGTGCTCTGCGTTACACCGCTGGGCAAAATCATATACTCTGTTTCGTGCTACTTCAATATTCGCAAATGGCTTTCTTGGGAAGCAAGGCCTGCACTTAAAGACTCTGGAAATAGCCTCAGAATAAGGATTGTCATCACTAAATCTTGGGTGACTAAATAAGCTCACTACACCAAGGCGCTGTAAGGTGAGCAGCATGACACGGCCTTTCATGGCAGTATCATTGTCAGAGTGCAGCACCAGTGGTGTATTGGTTGTGGAGATGCCATGTCGAATGCAGGCATTAGTGATAATTTCTGGAGCATGCTCAGTCGACTCCGTTTGATAAAACTCCCCTGCGACAACTCTGCTACTGTAGGCATCTATCACCAGATACAAGTAATAAAACCAGCCTCGAATAGAGTAGCGAAAAAACGTTATCTTCCAATATCAGAGCTGGTTCGACGAGGCGCCACAATAAGGCGGCTTGGACTAGCAGTCCAGACCATGATAGCGCTGCTGACTTGCTTCATGCAACACACTGTACAATGTCTTTTAGACGCCCAGTATCGTCCATCATTCGCTAGCGTTGGCACAATTATGGCCTCGTTGAACTCTCCTGAATAGCGTGGCATTGGTTGTTCTCTGGCCCAGCCTCTGTTTAATTTGAGTAAATCAGAAGAGTCGGCAACTATGCTGGCACAGTGAGTATAAATAGACGACAAACGGCAGGCTTTTCTTATGAGCTTACGAGTATCAGGTGATTGATTGGGGAAAGAGCGACCAACAACTTCACACCCTCAATAGCAATTGCCATAAAAAGCAACATGTTCATGCTGAGTATTTAAGTACAAATAACTCAACACTTTTAAATAAAATACTGGTATAGTGAAATATATCAAATGGACGTTTGATATATAACACTAATAAAAATGGACTTATAAATGAATAATATGCGAATCTCTCCTGCTGTAATCAGCAAGCTATGCTGTCTTCCTGCTTTCTATTTCTTTATGTTTTGCAGCTTAGCTGCATATGGAGATGATAGCGCCTTAAATATAGAGCTTAAGCTTCTGCAAGTACTGAATTTAGATGCTGAAAACGATCAACAAAAGATGCTAGGTATTTCATCAATACGTTTTCTCCCGTCAGCAGATCCTAGTAAAGGTAACTTAATACTGCTATCTGATGATACTGGTGCCGTAGAAAATGCTTACGGAATCTTTGAGACGCCTCATACGTTTGATGTGGCCATTGAATGTAACAATCATGTAGATGGAGAGGTTTGCCAGTATGAGGAGAATTATACGAGAGATGATCTTCACTATCCTCCTTTATTTACAGAAGCTGGCCTTAATCAAGACCAGATAGATAGCAATAATCTTTGGTGTTCAATGTTTTATGTGGGCTCATTCTTTATTGACTCTTCGCCAGTGTGTGAATCTGATATTGAGGGAATTGAACTACTTTCTGGTGGTCAGGAAAGGCTTGTGATGGAAGAGCAAGTCGTAGGCTTCACTTTCAGCACACCTGCCGTACTACATCTTGACGCACAAAATTTCGTTACCCATAAATATACCTTCCCCTTTTCTATTTTTGGCTTTAAAAGAAACTGGAGCAACCAAAACACTCAAAAAACTGGTGTTAGACCAAACGGTGGCTTTGAAGGAATTGCTTTACTCCCCGGAGAAGAAGGGCTCTATGCCGCAGTCACAGAGTTTCCCTTAATGCAAGATGCACATCTAAACCGCTTTGTTCTTTTTTCTCTGGAAGAGAGTGGTAATAGAATGGAAGATAAAGTCATGATCCGTGAGCACTACTCTTATAATGTTGACAAAGTACTTCCCGAAGGAGCAGCAGTCGTAAAACCCGGCTATCCCAAAACAGGTGTTAGCGATATCTTAGCTGTTCATAATAAGCGCAGGAGCTTTATCACTATTGAACGCACAGCGATCCGATACATTAACCGCAGCATTAGCTCAGTCAATAAACTATTCTTGATAAACTTACCTGACTCTTCTGACCAGTTTTCATCAAGCGAACTGCCAACTATGTCTGTAATAAAAAAAGAAATCCCAATAGATTCAGACGTCATGAACAACTATAACATTGAAGGTCTTACTTGGGGTCCAGAGTTAGCAGGCGGTAACAAAACACTGATAATGGTGAATGATAATGACGCAGGACGTGCTAGTCAGCTAACTAAGATATTTATTTTTGAAGTTGTGAACCTTTAAAAGTAGCCTGAATGATTTTCACCTTGCGAGCGCGCGATAAAAAATCATTCTTGTGAACCTATTTCCGTTTCCATTGAAGGTGTGAGCAACAAGCAAGAGGAGCTCCATAAGCCTAATAGTGGTAAGCGATTGGGGTGAGCGAGAGTAATCAACAAACCCGCACCTTTAAGCGGGTAAGTGTAAGAGATTCTTGCGCTCACTGCATTAATCCAGCTTTAATTTAGGTCTGGAAAAGATGCGTTAAGTTTGCTCAATACGGAAGGCTACTATGCTGCAGGTAAGCGAGTAGGATAAATAAGAATCTAAATAAATGGGCACCAAGAAATAAGTCTACACCAAACTTATCCACAGGTACCAAAGCTTGATCGTCTACCTGTGGAAATGTTTATTCTGACTCCGGTAATTTAACTATTATACCAAAGAAAATAAACCAATGAAAGGAGGCCTAATGAGCACCAAATTAAGCTTTAAGGATGAAGCCTACCTTTGCTTATTGTGCTTGAAGAATAGCACTGAACGAATGGTAAAATGGTATGTGATGTATATTCAGCTGCGTTCAATTGTTGGCGATATTCCGCCCTTATTAATTGCTGTGCTTGCGTCGCTATGCACTAAGACTAAAGGGCTGCAGAAGAAATTAATCCAGTCGTGGCCTAACTACATGCAGGAGGAAAAATGGCATGACCAGAAAGATCAAGCCGTTCTACTGAATGATCTTAGTAATGAAACACAAGAAGAATTACGGCAAGTTTGCATCGCAGAAATGAAGCTTCTTCAACTTATTTATATAATGACAAATAAGCAGTAATAAGGATTTTAATTACCTACTAGTGCTTGTGGGTAAGTTTATGGATAACATTATTGACTCTGTTAAAATATCACTATATTTACGACCCCTTTCTATGCTTTAAAATATGACGAAATATTTTTGATAATTCAGTTGTTGCCGGCTCGGTCTCTTTTTCTATCACAGGCTCATTAAATGTCTCTATTCGTGTTATCTGCTGATTAGTAACACCCACCAAAATGTCTTTATTACCAACTCTAACCAAGCAGAGGCGCGCCTGACCTGAAATACTAGTACAAGAAAGAATAGTAATACCTTTACTTGTTAGCGCCTGACCAGGGCTTATTTTTTTTACCCACCAAGCTAAAAGAAAGATCAAAACAATAATAATAATAAGAGGAGCTATCATCTGCCATATATTCATTTCTGACAGAGTCTTGGTCTCTTCAGCATAAACAGGCAAAGCAAAGCTTGCTAATAGTATCAACTCTTTCATAAGGTCATCCTTACAGTGATCTTTTTAGAAGGGGGATTAAAATCTGAAGTGCATCACTTGACTAGGTAGAAGGAAGGGCCGACTGAAGGTAAGCTCCTACCCTTTTCCCCGGCAAGAGATGAAGTGATGACGATAACTTACCAACAACTGGCTTACGAACAACGATGCCAGATTTCCGCACCAAAGAAAAGCTGTTGCAGCCAAATGGAGATAGCGGAGATTATTGGCACCAGCCAGTCCACGGTGAGTCGTGAGTTGGCAAGGAATACTGGTGAACGTGGATACAGGCATAGGCAAGCACAAGACCGAACAGATAGGCGGCGTACAGAGTCAGCTCGGGCGAGTAGAGTGACGCCAAAAATGATCGAGGTGATTGAATCAAAGCTTCGTGTAGCGTGGAGTTCAGAGCAGATTTCTGGCTGGTTGCTGAATGCTTTGGGTATAAATGAGAACACCAATGGCTTGCTACGACAATATTTTCCAAAGAATACAGACTTCAAGAAGGTCGGTCAGATAGAGGTGAAGCAACTATTGATACGGCTTAATTCTCGGCCAAGAAAAGATTTGAATTTCAAAACACCAGCCCTGATAATGGGTGAACACAGGGCTGCGTTAGCAGCTTAAGCTGTTATGAACTTGAAATTTGAATCCACCGTACACTAACTTATGATTTGTTACTAATAGAGAAAGTGTGGTTACTTTGGGTCAACTCCTGCTAAGCGTGGAATACTATGAACGTGACAAGAGTGGCAACGCAAAATTTAGACAGCTGGGAAATCCCAGTAGAATACCTTGTCTTACACTACACTGCTGTTGATCTTCAGGATACGCTCACTATTTTCACGACACCAGATAAGATAGTATCTGCCCATATTGTTATTGATGTTGATGGTTCTATCTATGAGCTTGTTGACTGCTTAGACGGAAAAGCACTCCGCAGCAGGCATGCAGGGCCAAGCTACTGGAACGGAGAAGATTGTATTCGTGAGCGCTTCAATGACTTTTCTATAGGCATTGAATTGGTTAACTACAATGGCAATATTTTCCCTTTTAGTGACAACCAGTACACTGCACTAATTGATGTTATTATATTGTTACAAAAACACTATCCTCAGTTAACAGACCCTAACCGAATTTTAGGGCATGAGCACATTGCAGGGTATCGAGGGAAAGCTGATCCCGGTCTTTGCTTTGATTGGCCAAAATTGTTTATGCATTGCTTTTCCGCTAAAAAGTCACCACCTCGATGTTCGGTTTGTCCTGCCGAGTTACAAGCCTCACTACTACCATTCAAAGAACACGAGCCTACTGACAGAGAGTCCAGATCCCTGTACTGGCAATCTGTTAGCACCATCACCGAAACAGCAATAAGGCTCATAAATAACGCAAGCAGTGAGACAGAATAAATATAATTATCGCATCTGCATATTTACTCGTAACGGATATAGAAACTCTTTGTAATTTACCCATTCACCTGAAGGTGTGGGGAAATGGTTATACCAGTCGCCTTTGAAGTTGCTACTTTGTTGGCTGCATTTGCACATGTTTCACTATAGTCGTAAAAGCAGGCCAATACTGTGGTGCAGGCAGTGGATGAAGCCGAAACATACTTAACAAATAACTTCTGCCGTCGCACTCATAACGAGCGTTTTGGCAGTTCGGATTGCTTTGGCGAAAATAACAACATCCACCGGTGTCAATCCGACAGGCTTCTAGCAACGTTTTAGGCGGGTGCCGCGCGAAGTCTGCACAGGACAGTCAATTTCGCTTATTGCTTGAATCCAGCGGTTATAGCTCAATCATTTTTTAACATGCGCGCAGAATCAAAAGTAGTAAAGTGTTACGCTAGGTTACGAATAATGATACCCGCTACCCACGAAATACCCTCGTTTTAGAGTAAAAAAACCACAAACCCTTATAAACAAAGAACCTCAACTAAGTGGCATGCTATATGCATTAATTTAAATGTAAGACAAATAAGATCAGTATGGTTCTAGGAAGGATGTAACGGCCAAGGAAGGCCACCTTAGACAAAAATAATAACAATTAGGATGTTGCTGAGATTTAGCCCCATGAACATGGGGCTTTTTTATGCTTGTCTATACCCGTTACCATTGAAGGTTGGGTGTAGATGACAAACAAACGAATCATCTATCACCTTTAAAGGCAGCGGATATATACGGCTATTATTTAGCTTTAATAAACCCCATGGATAGATCAACTGCTTTGCAATTTTTAGTAAGAGCTCCTATAGAAATATAATCAACACCTGTTGCGGCTATTGTTAACAGGTTTTTCTCGGTGATGCCACCGGATGCTTCAAGCCATAAACTTTTACCACCAAGGCTTTTATTTAGTAAAACTGTTTCTCTGAGCGTTGTCAGAGAGAAATTATCAAGCATTACAGTGTCAACCCCAGCTGCTTTGGCCTCTCTGAATTCTTCAATGCTCTCCACTTCCATTTCAATGGGTTTGTTCGGAGCTATTGCTCGCGCAGTAGCCACTGACTCTTTAATGCCGCCACAGGCAGCAATATGGTTTTCCTTGATGAGGAAAGCATCATGTAACCCTAATCGATGGTTAAAGCAGCCGCCTATTTTAACAGCATACTTTTGCGCTAGCCTAAGTCCGGGCAATGTTTTTCTGGTATCCAGTAGCTTAACCGGCAAGTCCTTTACCAAGTTGGTATAATATGCGCTGATACTAGCAGTGCCGGAAAGGGTTTGCAGAAAGTTCAGGGCACAGCGCTCACCGGTTAATAAGTTTCTGGCACAGCCTTTCAATTGAACTATTTCTTGGTTGGGGAGAACTCTTTCACCCTCCTTTACCTGCCAGTTTAATTGGATAGATGGGTCAAGCTGATGAAAAACCTCATCAAACCACAGGCGACCGCATATAGTAGCGTTTTCCCTGCATATGACTCGGGCTATTGCTTGTCTTTCTGGAGGAATTAAAGCTGCTGTAATATCATCTGCTACCATGTCTTCTTGCAGGGAATGATAAACGTTGCTGTAAATGGTATCTTTTAGCTGTGAAATCATATTTTATACTCCCCCCCCTTAACTGAGTGGTATTGCTTGCTGCTCACTCACCCTAGCCACTTACTGTTGCGAATTCATATACTAAGAGCGACACTCAATTTAATATAAACGATGAACTGCGATACCCTCAGTTTTTTGCTCAATCACGAAGTAAAAATCTATGAAGTATCAGCAGCTCACCGAGGGTGATAGATATATGATAGTCGAGCTAAAATGACAAGGATTAAGTTTTACGGACATTGCCACAGCTATCGGAAAACACCGAAGTACCATATATCGAGAATTTCAACGCAATACTTGTTGGCATAAGTATGGCTCATATCGACCCATCAGGGCGCAGCAAAGGACAAGAGCCCGGCGTCGACGTTCAAGGAGAAACCAACATTTTACAGAAAAGGATTACGTGATCATTAGCCAGCTCTTACATAAACAATGGAGTCCTGAACAGATTACGGGTTACTTAAAACGGATAGGTGTACGTTGCTTTGGCCATGAAACTATTTATCTATATATTTGGCGTGATAAAAAGAAAGCCTGCTTGCTATGTAAGCACCTGCGTTGTGCTCAAAAGTGAAGACGTAAACGCTACAAGGCTTATGATAGTCGAGGCAGGATTGCCAATCAGCGTAATATAGCAGATCGACTCATTTAAGTAGAAAAGCGTAAAATACTAGGCCATTAGGAAATAAATACCTTTATGGATAAGGGGCCTAATCACTACATAGTCACACTGGTTTAGCGAAAAACTGATTGCACATAGATAGGCTAATTAAACGATAAAACGACCAAATAAACCAATAGGCTGCGATAAAATCAATTAATAAAATACCTGAGTAATTTAAAGCGATGGTATTAGATAACGGCACCTAGCTTCACCAATAGCGACTAATTGCTATTGGTGTTTTTCTAGGTCACATCACTCATGGGCGCGTGGTGCAAATTAAAGTATTAATAGTTTAACCCGACAATACTTAGCTAAGAGAGCGTTAATGGTAGGACTAACTAAACAACAATGAAACATCATCGCTGCTAAGTTAAATGCAATACTAAGGAGTCTATTAGCTTGTAAGGTGCCTTAGAAATGCTTTTATGAGTAACGACTTTTGTCGCACTTAAAGCTTGATGATAAGTTATGAAGGTGTAAATAATGGTTTTTATTTGTGATCATATTTTCTATGGTGGTTATTTTTTTCTTTAGTATTTGCTAGCGGTGCCGACTTGTCTTTTATTGATGGTCTTTGTATGAGGTAATAAAGTTAGTAAATAAAAAAAATTTATAGGCTTTTTATAAGCTCTTAATGGGCTATATAAGTAATTATTATGAAATAATTAACTATAAATAAGGTTTGTTTTTTGCATGGTTCTTTGGTGAGTAATGCTATTATATTGATTGCTTATGCAAAGACTTATAATTCTTTTTAAGGGTCTTGTTTGTTATGAGTAAATATAAATTTGTTGCAATAGGGGTTTTAATGGGAAGCCTGCAGTTGAGTTCTTTTGCGTGGTCTGATAGCCTAGAGCAAGTTGTTAAGCAAGCGTTAGATAATCACCCCCAGACTTTGGTTGAGCTAAAAAAAGTTCAAATAAGGAAGGAGAAGATTAATAACGCACTATCTGGATATTGGCCGACGTTGGACATTGATATGGGTGTCGGTGGGCAGAAACGATGGCTTCCGCCTAGCCAGCAAACGAGCCCTACCACAACACACGACAATAGTTATACTAGGAAAGAAGGTACAATATCTTTGAAGCAGAATTTATTTTCCGGATTTAGTACGCAAAAGAGTGTCGAGGAGGCAAGGCATTTAGCTTCTGTGGAAGCCTATGAAAGGAATTCTAATCTTGAGGGCTTGGCTTTAAAAGTTACGACTGCTTATATGAACGTACTGGAGTCTTTGGAATTGATGAAGTTGTCTAAAAGTAATGTGATGTTTCACGATGATACATATAAGAAAATCAAGAAAAAGAAGGAAAGCGGAGTTGTTGGAAGCTCAGATTTGATTCAAATTGAGGTTAAGAGGGCTAGATCCAAGGCTAATTTTGTGAACTCTCGTCTTAACCTTGAATATGCTCGCGCTAACTATTACTCTCTCGTGGGTGCAGTGGTAGCTGAAGAATTGCTTCCGCCTAATGTTGCTAAATTGCAAATTCCTAAGAGTTTTTCTGATGCTCTAAAGATATCACGTAATGAGCATCCAGATGTTATTAAGGCAGATTATAAAATTCAGGCAGCGGAAGCTTATTATGCATCTCAAAAAAGTCGTTATCTTCCAAAACTTGATTTAGAGATAGATCAGAGCTGGAAGACAAACGTGGATGGTCAGCAAGATACAACGGAAAACCTGGTTGCTATGGCAAGGATTAGCTATAACCTGTTTAGAGGTGGAGCTGATCTGTCTTTGGTTAAAGAAAGTGCTTATATGGTAGAAGAGAGTCGTGCCGAAAAAGAAGCGATATTGAGAATGTTAGAAGAAAAGTTACAACGTGCTTGGGATAATTATGAGTTAATAACTGTAGAGATAGGTTACCTTCGCCAGCAAGAATTATCTGCTAAAGAATTGGTTGAATCCTACGTGAAACAATTTCTTATTGGTAAAAAGGATTTGCTGGATTTGTTGGACGCTAAAAATGAGTTGTTTGAAGCTTCTAAGAATTTGATTACATCTACATATGCAGATTCACTCTCAAGATATGAGATTCTTGCATCATTGGGGCAGTTGTCAAAGGAATTTAATCTGGCTTGGAATGATGAGTGATTTATAAAAAAAGAATTTGGTTTTTTCATTACGTATTAGATGGTAGTGGGTTAAAGCTTAATTTTGCATGAATAAGGACTCTAAATTAGGCTTATTAACCAGTGGACGGACAATTATCTTGTGAACTTGGGCTAGCGTTTGAAACGCAAGTTGTATTATGCAGTAGCAGGCGCTGCGATGAGACTCAGTGTTATAAGCCCCATGGGGGCCAACCATTCCCGCAAGATATACGTTTAATGTCGTTTTTAATTGAATAAAAAAGATACAATATATTACAGCCATAACCTTCCTGTCCCGCTTGATTAAGCCAGACTGTATGAATCATATTATGCCCTGAATATTAGCTACAATCTGGATAGCTATGATGTATCAAAATCACTAGAGGCCGAGCTGCTAGGGGAACAATACCAATACATCATTGGCGAGGCCTACCGCTGGGGCACATGGGCCGCCCCTAAAGATGCAGAAGGCAACTTTGACCACAACAACGCCCTAACCAGCAGCGACCTAATGGACTACGTAGACGGAGAGTTATTCCCCTACCTTAAGGGCTTTAAACAGCGCGCCGAAAGCCCAAGCACCATTGAATACAAAATTGGTGAAATCTTCGGTGAGATCAAAAACAAAATCCAAAGTGGCTATTCATTACGTGACGCCCTAGAAAAAGTCGACGAACTGCGTTTTCGCTCACAGGAAGAAAAGCACGAGCTTAGCCATCTATACGAATCAAAAATTAAAAACATGGGTAACTCTGGGCGTAACGGAGGTGAATACTACACCCCACGACCATTAATCCGCGCCATGATAGATGTGCTGCAACCCCAAATAGGTGAAACCATCTACGACGGTGCCGCAGGCTCAGCTGGCTTCTTGTGCGAAGCCTACGATTACCTACGTCAAGGTGGAGCAGCAGGTATTAAAGGGCAAAAGAAGCTATCCACCAGCAACTTAAAAACCCTACAAGAAGATACATTTTACGCCAAAGAGAAAAAGTCACTGGCCTACGTCATCGCCATTATGAATATGATTCTTCATGGCATCGAAGCGCCTAACGTTATTCACACCAACACCCTGGGTGAAAACTTACGTGATATTAGCCCGGGCCAGCAACATGATGTCATTCTGGCCAACCCACCCTTTGGTGGCAAAGAGCGCAAAGAAGTTCAGCAAAACTTTCCCATTAAAACCGGTGAAACCGCCTTCTTGTTTTTGCAGCACTTTATCAAAATGCTTAAACCCGGTGGCCGCGCCGCCATCGTCATTAAAAATACGTTTTTATCGAATACCGATAACGCAGCCGTTGCACTGCGTAAAGAGCCATTATAAAACTGTAACTAGGCACTATGTAACAAGGACGAAATTAAAGTACCCAACAACAATGAAGAGGGATTCTAAGCATTACGGGGACAGAATCTATAGTGAGCCTGAGGAGGTGAGTGAGTGTGGCGGTTGAGTTAGGTGATGGTTAATAACTTGTTTTACCCAATAGGTCTTACCGGATCTAGGGGGGGAAGGAGGGACGGTTCTAAGTGAGCGAAGCGATTAAACTAGGCTCTGGTTAATCTTGGTATTTAGTTACTAGTGGCTGGTGTGAGAGAGTTGGCTGAAAATAAGATGCGCAGCTTAATTGAGTTAAAGTACAACACAATCAGTGATGCTGCTGCTGAGTTTGGTTCGCCAGCTGTGATAAGGGATACATTCATTGGCTTTCAGAAATTTCTGTATGAGAGGTAGTTAATTGGCGCCACTGGCCTGCTCACAATCTTGGCTATCCTGATTTCTGGATATAGTCTTCTTCCTGATGAAAAGCGTCTAGATATTAGGCTGCGAATTTCATGGATGATTTAGTAATGATTGGCACGCCTGTTGTGGCGATATTGGTCGTTATTTGTTCGCCAGTAATTCTCAGTGATGGACATGTAAATCCAGTCGATTGGCGATGGGGTTTTACAGAGGGTACGATGGTATTTACTTGCTTGGCGGCCATTATCGTAATCTTCGGTTGGAGGGTATCAGGCTTTCGGTTACTGGCAGCAAATTATGGTCGTTGGGCTGAGTCGTCTGAGCAATACCTGCGAGGTAAGAAGTTTGAGCAATTGGGTTATCTGTTCAATAAGTATCATGAGTAGCTATTTGCTGAGATTGATAATCAAGTGTGGTATGTGCGAGTGCACAACTATTTGATGCCTCAGCCTGTTTTTGTCTTATTAGCGGAAAAACCAAGCATCTTCAATACACTTGGGTATATACCCACAACCGTTAAGGGTGATAGCTACTCTCGTTCGTCTTTAATTACTTGCTGGTTAGTAGTCGTAGGCTTATGGTGCTTACCTAGCAGTCTTCTACTCGCGCATTTAAGAGTAATTTATATCATCCATGAAACTTTCTATTGATGAATGACAGTGAATGGGAAGTGAATATAACGGATCAAGATATAGTACAACTTTTTATGATCTTCTCATAAAAAGTTTGGGGTCCGTCAGGTTTTAGTTGAGAGGAGTTTGTACGCGAAGCATGTTTTTCCAGCAGTATTATGCAAGACTTATGGTTATATTTTTTGGCTAACATTAATGCCTTACGGCAATCTAAATTAGCTGAATCCAGCAATTTATAAACGCAGACTTCGTTTCCGTGCATGGCTGCGAGACTCAAGGCTGTATAGCCTTCTTTAGTCTTTTTGGTAATATCCGCTTTTGCTGCTAACAGTTTCGCTATACACTCGGCATGGCCATTCTTGGCGGCATTGCTCAAGGCCGTAAGGCCGTAACTATCTGGAACATTTAGCTGAATGTTCGAATCGATTAATAACACCTTAATCAACTTTACATGACCGGCGCTGGCTGCGAGGTTGAGGGAGGTATTACCGTTGTTATCCTGCGTATTGACGTCAGCGCCTTCGAATAACAGCATTTTAGCGCAACTTATGTGGCCATGCGTGGTTGTCATCTGCAGAGGTGAGCGGCCGAGTTCATTCTGCGTCTCATACTCAGCGCCTGCGTGCAAAAGAGCTGCAAGGCATAATGCGAAGCCATGTTTGGCTACACTGGCTAAGGCTGTATTGCCGCGATTATCTTTAGCATTTAGCTGAATTCCGTGAGTGCCCACTAACAACTTAATGCACTCGGTATGGCCAGCTTTGGCTGCATTGGCTAAGGCTGTATTGCCGCGATTATCTTTAGCATTTAGCTGAATTCCGTGAGTGCCCACTAACAACTTAATGCACTCGGTATGGCCAGCTTTGGCTGCATTGGCTAAGGCCGTATTGCCGCGATTATCTTTAGCATTTAGCTGAATTCCGTGAGCGCCCAATAACAACTTAATGCACTCGGCATGGCCAGCTTTGGCTGCGTGGTGTAGAGGAGTATAACCGTTGTTATCCTGCGTACTGGTCTTAGCTCCTGCGGTCAACAGCTCCGCCATACATTCTGCTTGGCCATTTTTGGCAGCATTGCCTAAGGCCGTATTATGGTGTTCGCAATCTTTAGCGTCTATCTTAATACCCTTAGAGTTCAATAAGAGCTTAACACACTCTACATGACCAGCTAGGGCTGCGAGGCTTAAAGGATAACAGTGGCAGCCCAGCGTATTGACATCAGCGCCTGCCGCCAACAGTACCTCCACACACTCTACATGGCCAGCTAGGGCTGCGAGGCTTAAAGGATAACAGTGGCAGCCCAGCGTATTGACATCAGCGCCTGCCGCCAACAGTGCTTTCACGCATTCTACATGACCATTTTTGGAGGCATTGCTTAAGGCCCTTAAATCTGTGAGATCTTGCGTTTCTAGGAGAATTCCTTTAGTGCCCAATAAGAGCTTAACGTACTCTACATTACCGGTTTTGGCTGCGTGGTTTAAGGGGGTGTCACCTTGGCTATCCCGTATATTGACATCAGCGCCTGAGGCTAACAATATCTCAGCGCACTTTATGTGGTTATGCTTGAGCGATATGCGCAAGGGCGTATTACCATTTTTATCCAGCATATTGGTCTTAGCGCCTGCGGCCAACAGCAGTGCCATGCATTCTGCGTGGCCATTTTTGGCGGCATTGTCTAAGGCCGTATGGCGGTCGGAATTTGTAAGATCTAGCTGAATTCCGTTAACGGCCAATAACAATTTAACACACCCTAACTGGCCGGTCTCGGATGCTATATGCAGGGCCGTCTCCCTGCACTCGTAAGAAGAAGCGTTGACTTGAATGCCAGGTACGGACAATAATAGCTTAACACACTCTAAGTGGCTGGCTTTGGTTGCGCAGTTTAGAAGCGTATTACCTAGATGATCTGCGCAATTAACATTTGTGGCATCGTTTGCTAATAGGGCTTTTAATCCATACAAAATACCGTGGCGTGCAAAGAAAAGCAGAGATTTTTCCTGTTCATAAGTATCCAAATACTCTATTATTTCATCACAATATCCTGTTAATAAGATCTTAGACAATAGTTTAGCCTGACCTAGTATGTATGCATCCATGCATAACGTATGGCAACTTTCTGGTGAGAGCAAGTGTTTTATATCGGTTGCTGAAAAATCGGAAATCTGCAAGCTGCTCAAATTTTCTGTGATTGGAGTAATATCTATTTTATGTTGCTGTAACTCTAGTAATACTAGCTTTAGTAAAGGAGTGTCAATAAGCCAGCTTATAGCCTCTGGTGCAACGACTGTTGCTTTGGAGCTAATTACTTGGTCACATACACACTTGCATAGTGTTGTTTGAAATTTGTCACCTTTTTGATGAGCTAATTTATCTGTAATTTGACTGGATATTTCCTGAGTTAACGGTGACATTGGTTGGTAGAGCTGTTTACTGATGTCAGGGTTCATAAAAAACGAAGCAATATCTTCGGCCTTGCTAGTGTGTTTCAATGCCTGAGTCACGAGAGTATAGAGAGTCTCAGGATTGCTATATAGGTGCTCTTGGGTTAAATGAGATAACTCAAGCGTAATGTGGTTGTCAGATTCAAAAGTACATGGATCCCCAGCTTTAAGAGACTGCGTATCATTAAAAATCCAGAAGAAAACGCTATCAATTGTTCCTATATGCAGATTGATATTGGTTGTGTTAGGAGTAGAGGCAAAGACTGTTGTTTTTGGTTCGTTTAAAGGCTCGTCTTTTGATTCTCTCAAGTTGCTTGTTATCCAAGCAAATAACTTTTCCTGATAACGGGCTAAGGAATAAGTGTCATCATTTTTTTGATCCATTAATGACCATATATTTAGCGCATTTTTTTCTTCTTTTCCTAGCCATACGCTAATAGGTTTGAATAATTTATTATCTAAAGTTTCTAATATGTCCATACTCTTGGCTAGTTCGGGTAATGATATATCCTTAGTTTCCCATGTGGATACTCCCTCTTGTTGAAGAATAGTGCTCATCTCATCAGACCATCCCTTCGATAGATGTTGAAGGATCGCACATTTGCTAACAGAAAAATGTACCAAAGACTTAAACAATTGACCATGTTTTGGGCCGGAGGATGATTCTGATTCGGACTGTGCGAATGGATCCTCAATAGGAGTAAGTTTTAGAGTATTGCAAACGAGATTGTAATAGGAGTTAAAATAGTGGATATCCATTGAGCCCGGGGTAGTTGTTTGCAGAGTTCTCTGCATTGTGGTAAGAAAGGAACTAATGCAGTTCTGCAATAACTCCTTTCTAGCCGCAACAATCTTTCCACTTAGCCCATATTCAGACGCTTGGAGATCAATAAAATGGCTTCTAAAACGTGCGCAAATGCCAGTAGTGCATTGATCAATACCTTCGAGGCAACCACTGAGTACAGTTGCAATATAATTTTTTTGCTTAGAATCTATATCATTTTTTTGATATTCATTTTGATAGCGCTTAAGCGTAGTTAGCAAGGTGCGTAGATGAAATGGCATTTCTTTATATAGTGTTAACAAATGTGGTTTAAAATAAAAATCAGGTTGTTGTATTCTCTCATAAAAAACGTCTATTTTTTTATTGGATGCGTCTCCAACAAAGTAGGGAGCCAGATTCTTGAGTTCCTGAATGTCATGTAGGAACTGAGATTTAATCTTTGGAAAAGAGGCATGCCTTTCTAGCTCCTGATAACTAGTAACATCGGGTAGTTGAAAACAATCAGGCAGGTTTTCAGCGGTTATAATACTTATAGTTTCATATATATTTGGAATAGAAACTGGTATTTCGTCATTGTCATTTGCAGTAACGTCATCAAGCCCTGCTTGGGCCAAACAGGAAATCAATACACTCATTAAAAAAAACAAAGAACATTTCATACTCTACATTTATTACTTGGCAATTGATCATGGCGCAAATTTACACAAACCTTGATGATTACGCAAGAAAAAAATATGTCCATGAAAAAACAATAATATTTAAGGGTTTATACTCACTCCCTTTGAGCCAGTGAGGGCTGTTGACTGCTCTTACTCACCCATTCATGTTTTTAACAGCATCAGGGTTTATTTTCCTATCATTGATTTTATCATTCTTCTGTTGATTGACTTGGTAGTTAGATCGTTTAATTTACCTATCATTGCGTAGTCAGTTTTTTTCTCAAGAAATGTTACTATGCAGTGTTTAGTCTCTATCACGGTACCTGTCTCCCAGCGGCCGAGTGTTTCACACGTTTCTACTTCAGCTGGTCGGTCTGCTATATTGCGCTTATTGGCAATCTTGCCTCGACTATTAGCCTTGTAGCGTTTACGTCTTCGCTTTTTAGCACAACGCAAGCGCTTCCATAGCAAGCCGCCTTTCTTTTTATCACGCCAAATATATCGATAAATAGTTTCATGGTTAAAGCAACGTACACCTATCCGTTTTAAGTAACCCGTAATCTGTTAAGGGCTCCATTGTTTATGTAAGGTTTTCCTAACGATCACGTAATACTTTTTTGTAAAATGTTGGTTTGCTTTGAACGTTGACGTTTAGCTCTTGCCATTCGCTGCTCTTTAATACTTAGAAGTAGATATGAACCATCTTGATGCCAATAAATATTTCGTTGAAATTCTCGATACTTCATAAGTTTTTGCTTCGTGGTAGGAGCGGAGCACTTAGGGTGTCGGAGTTCATTGTCGTACTTAGTATATAAATTAGGCTGCGCACTCTGTACTAAGGAGTGGTCGGCAATACATAGAGAAATACTGCAAAGAAGTGACAAATACTACCGCCCAATACAAACAAGTGCCAAATAGCGTGATTAAATGGTAGTTGCTTCCAAATATAAAATAGCACTCCGAGTGTATAGATGATGCCTCCTGCCAAGAGCCAAGCCATTCCATTTATAGATAGGCTCGTTATTAGTTCATTGCTAACGATGATAGCCAGCCAACCCATAAAAATGTAAGCGGCTATTGACATTTTACGAAAACGATCGGGGAATATCAGCCTGCATGCTATGCCAAAAAGAGCCATTAGCCAGATGATGGTAAATAGAATCCATCCGGTTGTTCCTCGTATGGACACTAATAAAAAAGGAGTATATGTACCCGCTATCAATAGATAAATGGCACAGTGATCAAGTAGCTTGAATGCTTGCTTTGCACGACAATGCAACAGGCCGTGATAAATAGTTGAGGATAGGAAAAGCAAAATGAGTGAGGTGCCATATACGCTAAAGCTGACAATCCTCCAAACATCATTTTGCCAAGCGGCATAAGTGACCAGTATTGTGAGCCCAGCGACACTTAGTAAAGCTCCAAGTCCATGCGTGATGCTGTTGGCAATTTCTTCGATTAGGTTGCAGTTTTGTTTCAAGCTGGCTGCTCTTGCTGAGGGGAGTTCGATCATGGCTATTCCTCTGACTTTGTAGGCTAACGTTCTGTGTTTAATATATAATCAGGCTTAAGCTTGAAAAACACCTTCTATTTCTTGCATAGCTTAGTATCAAGGTTGAAGTGCGACAAAAGTAGTTATTCATAAAAGCATTCCTCCGGTGTTTTATAGGCTTACCGCTTGCTTGGTATTGTATTTAATTTGGCCGCGATGATATTACATCGTTGCGGAGTTAGTCCTGTCATTGATGTTCCCTTAACTAAGTCTTGTCTGATCAAACCATTGGTATTTTCATTCGTACCACGTTCCCATGAGTGATGTGGGTTGGCAAAGTAATAAGGGCAATTAGTCACTTCTTCAACTTTCTTATTTTGGTGAAACTCGGTGCCGTTATCTGATGTCATGATTTTAATTGCTCAGGCATTTTACTCATTAATTTTATCGTTCGCCTGTTGGTTGACGTGGTCGTTCTATCGTTTAACCGGCCTATCAATGTGTAACCAGTTTTTCGCTCAACCAGTGTGACTACGCAGTGTTTATACCCAAAGCATTTCAAATTGCTACTAGGCAGCAAGTAAGCGAAGCCCCGTGAGCCTACGAGTAGTAGGTGATCGGGGTGAGCGAACGCAGCCAACAACGTAGCAGATTGAAAGGCGACGGGTATACACGGTGACAAACTAGGAAGGCCAAAAAGAATTAGTGGTACTAAGCTACGGTAACGCATAAATACTGACAATAAAGTAGCAATTTCAAAAGTAACGGGCATACATCATGCAAATTTTTCATATTAGCTTGATTTTAAAACTATCATTTTTTACTATAACACTCATCATAATAGAAGCCACTAGAAGCATTAACAATGACTACTCAAAAATACTCTCTTATTATGCGTATTCAGCACTGGATAATGGCATTAGTAATTCTAGCGTTAATTGCCTCAGGCTGGTACATGACACAGCTAGAAGACAGTGTTAGCTTTAAATACGATATTTATGGGTGGCACAAACCTTTTGGTGTGCTTGTTTTGTTTCTTGTTTTCGCTAGAATTATTACACGGCTAATTGGTAAAAATCCTGCGCTACCTAACGGAATGGCCAAGCATGAAAAAGCATTTTCCCATCTGACACACTGGTTTCTTTATTTGCTGATGTTTTTAGTACCAGCTAGTGGCTACCTAATGTCCGGAGCTGCACCAGATAAAACCATTCCTTTCTTTGGTTTAACTATGCCTAATATCGTTAGTAAGAGTGCGGAGCTCGCAAAGCTCTTCCACAGCATACATATTGTAATCCCTTATGTTCTGCTAGGTGTTATAGCTTTACACATTCTTGGAGTGCTAAAGCATAGGTTTTTCGACAAACCTGAAAATAATGTATTAAACAGAATGCTTTAACACCTTCTTTCTTTAGCTCAAACATTAACAATTATATAATGCCCCTTGATGGTGGGTGGCTGCCTCCTTCTCTCGCTCACTCAAAGCAACTCCTAAGCTCATGGGGCCTAGCTCGTTTGTCGCCTACCCACACCTTCAGGTAACGGTTATAAGCTCGAATGGTTTGGAATTACTACACGACAACAATCTAGTAAGTTCACTAAGCCGGACAGTACCGTGATTATTGGGTGAAAAGGATAACAGTCAACAACCTCACTCCTTCAATGATAATGGCAATAGTACAGCTCCTTAACTAAAATTAATACAGCCCATAATACAAACTCTTTCCTATAGAGTCAGATGGAAGCCTAATAGCAATCTCTCGCCATCGGTCACCACCATTACTCAAATATTGGGGGCATATTATGCACTGGTTAGTTTATATGATACTGGCAAGTGATCAGTCAATTTATACAGGCATCACCACAGACATTAAGCGACGCTGGATGCAGCATGACACACGCACTCGAGGAGCAAAATTTTTCCATGGAAGAAAGCCGAAATATCTTCTTTATCTAGAAACTGGTCATAACCAATCTTCAGCGCTTCAAAAAGAAATAATGATAAAAAAGCTAACCAATAGCCAAAAATGGTATTTTATTGATAATAGTCCTCTCAATGCGGTAAAGACACTTAGCCTCCATCTACCAGTTTGGAAGTAGCCATGCCCACCACAGCACTTGATACGCAATAGCAATTGAGTAGATAAACTGCTGCGCTTGCTCATAATACCAGTGACTTGTGCTACAGCAAATCTCAGATTTTAGCCTTTCCTTTTCCGGTAGTCATTCAGATAGCATCTTATACTAGATTCACTGCATCAAAGTCTGAGCAATAGGTGACACATGCCAACCTCCTGACCTCATCAATGCAGCCAAGCTCAGACATCACGAACTTTTTTATGGCGTGATTCCAAGTCTTCTTTTTGCTGAGATGGAGTTGACATGACCTAAGGATTGGGCAACACAATTCCAGAATTACAATATTCAATGATCTCGGGTATAATTACTAGAAATCTATTTGGGAGTCTCCCTTTGCTGAGTCAACCTTTTCTCGTATGTCCATATCAGATTCTTTAACCTCGAAAGTTAGATCCACTCCCCCTTTGTCGTCTTTCAATACAAGAACACTATCTTTCATGGCCATTTTACTAATTTTTTCCAATCCAACCAAATAGTCCCTTTCTCGCTGCATTGCAGGTGCGGGGCAACTCATCATCGTTGACCCCATGGGAGTAAAGGTTAACGTTTTACCTCTTGCTTTGTATTTATAACCACCAAAATAGTGATTACATGGTCCTGCACCACTTACTCGCCCCTGTTCAGTGTTAACGGGTTTAAACTCAATGGTCACCTTTGGCATATCTGTGGATAAAATGCCATTACTTGACGTTAATACCCAGGTTTTATTGCTAACACTTTCCGGGCTCACCATGTGTCCGCTAGTGCTACATCCAGCAACAATACCTGATACTGCAATAAGTGAAAAAATATTAGCTACAACATTATTCATTTTAGTTCCCTTATTATATAAGGCGGATTCAAATCTGAAGCGCATCACTTGACTAGGTAGAGAAAAGGCCATCTGAAGGTAGCTCCTACCATTTTCTCAGGCAAGAGATGAAGTGATGACGATAATTTACCAACAACTGGCTTACGAACAACGATGCCAGATTTCCGCACTAAAGAAAAGCGGTTGCAGCAAATGGAGATAGCGGAGATCATTGGCGCCAGCCAGTCTACGGTGAGCCGTGAGTTGGCAAGGAATACTGGTGAACGTGGATATAGGCATAGGCATGCACAAGGCCGAACAGATAGACGGCGTACAGAGTCGGCTCGGGCGAATAGAATGACGCCAAAAATGATCGAGGTGATTGAATCAAAATTGCGTGTAGCGTGGAGCCCTAGCAGATTTTCGGTTGGTTGCTGAATGATCAGGAGCGACTGATTACACCCGTCGCCTTTCAAGTTGCTACGTTGTTGGCTGCGTTCGCTCACCCAGATCACCTACTACTCGTAGGCTCATAGGGCTTCGCTTACTTGCCGCCTAGTAGCAACTTTAAATCCTTTGGGTATAAATGAGAACACCAATGGCTTGCTACGACAATCTTCTCCAAAGAATACAGACTTCAAGAAGATCGGTCAGATAGAGGCGAAGCGAGCATTGATGCGGCTTAATTCTCGGCCAAGAAGAAATTTGAATTTCAAAACACCCGCCCTGATAATGGATGAACACAGGGCTGCGTTAGCAGCTTAAGGTGTGATGCAGTTGGAATTTGAATCCGCGAGTTCTATCTTCTTTCGATAGAGGCTTTCCTCTGTAGCTCTTACGTTGAGCTTGATCTTTAATACCTAGCTGCGCTAATTTCTCTCGGGCCTGCTCAGAGCTGTAAGCGGAATCCGCATGCAGTGCCGTTTCATCCCCCAGCAGCAAGGTATCACGCTCCTGAGAATCATAAACATTGCCAGGCGTTACGCTTTGCCTATGAATAAAGCCATCTTCATCGACACAGGTATGAACGGAAAAACCATAGGTGCTTTTTTTGTGACCACGGCTGTAATTCTTAAGGTGTCAGCCCGCTTCAGAATCTTTTGTCGGTTTTCCGCCTTTGTCGTGGCCCGAGCCTGATCGCGCTGCCTCTATCGGTGTAGCATCAATGATGTTAATGCGACCTTCGCTCATTATGATGTTTTTGGCTTCAAGCTGATGATTAATCTCTGCCAGTAATTGATCCCACAGACGGTGTTCGACAAGTCGTGTTCGAAAGTGTCCCAAGGTGTAGGCTTCAGGAACGGCTCCACCAAGTTCAAGGTGACAAAATTTACAAAACAGAAGATCTCTATACCCAAAGCATTTCAAATTGCTACTAGGCAGTAAGTAAGCGAAGCCCTGTGAGCCTACGAGTAGTAGGTGATCGGGGTGAGCGAACGCAGGCAGCAACGTAGCAACGTGAAAGGCGACGGGTATATACAAGCACTGAGCCAACTGTACATCGGATAAGCGATACCATGTTCCAAGCAATAAGGCTCGAAACAAGGTCAGCAGAGGATAGCTGGGCGACCGGTGTTAGAGGTGTAGATTGAGGATAATAACTTCTCAATATCGGACCATTTCAGCACAGCGCTTCCGTATCATCCAGGCTACGTTCTACGCCTTCAAAGGGGGGTATACTGACTGGCCGAATATTTCAGTATAATCAAATCAAGCGTCATGCTAGAAGATTTGTGTTTTTACTTGTATTTTGTCTAGTACATCGTAGAATACAGCAATAGCAGCAATATCGTTGATGGTTGTAGGATGTTTCATCGTAAATAAGTTGATGTATGTGGGCCTTGTTTATAAAGAGTTTATTTTACTCGTCTGTCTCCATTGAAAATGTGAAGAGGAGGCTAACGAGCAAAGCCACGAGACCTAGTAAAACTAGGTGATTGGGGTGAGTGAGAGTAGCCAGCAACCTGATGTTTTTAAGGAGCGTGGCATAGAAACGCAGATATTCCGTCGATAGTAAGCTAAAGACTGGGGCGGTAGCGTGCCAAAAATAAATCATAATGCTCTTTTGCCATAGCCGTTATCATTGAAGATGTGGGTAGATAACAAGAGGGCGAAGCCCCATGATACTAGAAGTAGTAATTGAGGAGAGTGATAGCAGTCAGCACCCGCACACCTTCAAGGGTACAAGTAAAGTATTATGGATATATTAAACCTAATAGGTAGAACAAAACCTCTTCTTGGAGAGGATGTTAAAAATTTTGAACCAGTGCTATCTAAAAAAGTACAAGAAAGCTCTTTTTGTGTCATTGGTGGTGCTGGGTCAATTGGGCAAGCAGTTGTCAAAGAGATATTTGCTCGTTCACCTAAAAAACTACATGTAGTAGATATTTCAGAAAACAACCTTGTTGAATTAGTGCGAGATATTCGTAGTTCTTTTGGCTATATCAGCGGAGACTTTCAAACTTTTGCGCTTGATTGTGGCTCTATTGAATTTGAAATGATGTTTAAAGCGGAAGGCCCTTATGATTATGTTTTAAATTTATCTGCACTTAAGCATGTGAGGTCAGAAAAAGATCCATATACTTTAATGCGGATGATTGAAACAAATATTATTAACACGATAAAAACTATTGATTTAGCGATTGCAACAGGAGCTAAAAAATATTTTTGTGTTTCAACAGATAAAGCGGCTAATCCTGTAAGTATGATGGGGGCTTCAAAGCGTATTATGGAGATGTATTTACTTCAAAAAAGTAAGTGTATCGACATTTCTACCGCTCGCTTTGCAAATGTTGCTTTTTCTGATGGTTCACTTCTTCATGGATTTAATCAGCGCATCTTAAAAAAACAACCAATTGCCGCACCTAGTGATATAAAGCGTTATTTTGTCACACCACAAGAGAGTGGAGAATTGTGCTTGATATCTTGCATTTTTGGTGAGAACAGAGATGTTTTTTTTCCTAAACTTAGTGAATACTTACATCTTATCTCTTTTGCAGATATTGCAGTCAAGTATTTGAATGCAAAAGGTTATAAGCCTTATTTATGTTCAGATGAAAATGAAGCAAGAAAACTTGCCAAAACACTTCCTCAACAAGGGGAATGGCCTTGTCTATTCACTTCCAGTGATACAACAGGTGAAAAATATTTTGAAGAGTTCTTTACAGATAGAGAAACACTTAATATGGATAAGTTCGAAAATATTGGCGTTATAAAAAATGAATCAGTTTTTAAAGAAACTTTACTGGATGAGTTTGAAACGACTATTAATGATATGAAGGAAAAGAAAGAGTGGGCCAAAGAAGAGATCGTTAAACTCTTTTTTAAAAGCATTCCGGACTTTGGGCATGAGGAAACCGGTAAATATTTAGATGAAAAAATGTAAAAGTAGTAAAGGGATGAAATATGAACAGTATTAAAATTGTAGATAGAGAGATAGGAGTTGATTTTCCTCCTTTTATAATTGTTGAAATCGGTATCAATCATGGAGGATGTCTAGAAACTGCTTTTGAAATGATTGACGCGGCATGGAAATCTGGTGCAGAAGCAATTAAACATCAAACTCACGTTGTTGAAGATGAGATGACTAAAGCGGCTAAGAAAATTATTCCTGCAAATGCTACTGCATCTATTTATGATATTATAGAAAGATGCGCATTAAATGAAGAAGATGAAATAAAACTGAAAGAGTATATAGAGTCTAAAGGTATGATGTTTATTAGTACCCCTTTTTCTAGGTCAGCAGCGGAGAGACTTGAGAGAATGGGGGTGAGTTCATATAAAATTGGTTCCGGAGAATGCAATAATTATCCACTTATAGAGCACATTGCTTCTTTTGGTAAACCAATGATAGTAAGTACAGGCATGAATGATATTGAACAGATAAGAAAAACTGTTGAAATTTTAGAAAAATATAAAGTACCTTATGGATTACTCCATACGACAAATCTTTATCCGACACCATCTCACCTTGTAAGATTTGGCGCAATGCAAGAGCTACAAAAAGAATTTCCAAACGCTATTATCGGATTATCGGATCATACTACTTCAAACTTAGCTTGTTTTGGTGCTGTGGCACTTGGTGCTGCTATTATTGAAAGACATTTCACTGATAAAATGGATAGAAGTGGCCCAGATATCATAAACTCTATGGATCCCATTGCTCTAAAAGAGCTAATTATAGGAAGTGGGGAGATAGCTAAAATGAGAGGTGGTAAAAAAGAAGCAGCAAAAGAAGAACAAGTTACCATTGATTTTGCATTTGCTACAATTGTAACAATTAAACCTATAAGTAAAAATGAAAAATTCACAAAAGAAAATATTTGGGTAAAAAGACCTGGAATAGGTGGGATTAAAGCAGGTGGTTATTATGACGTTTTGGGAAAAACAGCTACTAAAGATGTCGGGATTGATGAACACTTATCTTGGAGTGATATAAATAAATAATGTATTACAATTGATAGGAGTAAAAAAAACAATATGAAAATTCTAACGTTAGTTGAAAGAAGAGCTGACTATAGTAGAATGAGACCTATATTAAAAAATTTATATGAAGATTCTTTTTTTGATGTTTATTTAGTTGTTACTGGTGTTTGCTTGTTAGATATTCATGGGAAAGATATTTATTATATAAAAGAAGATGGGTTTACGATTAATGCAGAAATTCCAATGTTTGAAGCAGATGCCAGAAATACAAATGCGTCAATGGTTAGAGCTCTTGCGAAAGTACTGTATGGCATAACTACAGAAATTGAAAACTTCAAACCAGATTTAGTATTAACCGGATTTGATATTGGCGCAAATTTGGCAACAACTATAGCGGCAGCTCATATGAATATTCCTGTAGCTCATATCCAAGGAGGAGAAGTTACTGGAAGTATAGATGAAAGTATTAGGCATGCTATGAGTAAGTTTTCTCATATTCATTTTCCGGCAACAGAAGATGCAAGGAAAAGATTGATTAGATTAGGTGAAAATCCTGATTATGTATTTAATGTTGGGTGTCCTTCAATTGATACTATAGTTCAAACCCCAATGATGGATAAGAATATATTAGAAAAAAAGTTTAATATAGATTTTTCTAAGCCCGCAATTTTATTAATTCAGCATTCTGTTACAACAGAAAGTGATGAGTCAAAAAAACAAATTTTAAAAACTATTGAAGTCATTAAAGAACTTGATGTTCAAGCTTTAGTAGCATTGCCAAATAATGATGCTGGATCTTCTGATATTATAGATGAAATAAAAGAATCTGGTTTAAGTTGGTATCCGAGTTTATCAACGAAAGAATTTGTGAATGTATATAGAAATATCTGGGCAGTTGTAGGTAATTCTAGCTCTGGAATACATGAATCATCAATGTTTGGTATTATGGCTGTTAATATAGGTACTAGACAGCAAGGCAGGGAAAGAGCAGGGAATGTTATAGATGTTGGTTATGATAAAGCTGAGATTAAGGCTGGTATTGAGAAAGCATTACTTTACAAAAGTATTAAAGGGAAAGATAGTAATACGAAAAATCCTTATGGAATTGGTGATTCTTCTAAAAAGATAGTTGAAATTTTAAAAACCATTTCATTGGATAATATAATTCAAAAGAGATTTCATGAATAAGATATTAGTTCTGGGAGCAAGTGGTCTGCTTGGACGAGTATTAGTTGATTTTTTTAAACAAAAAAATAATTTAGTTGGTGCTGTTTCGAGAAAACCCATTGGATATACGGAAAAAAACATTACCGCATATGTTGCAAGTATATTAGATTGTATATCCTTGGACTCAATAATTAAAGAATATGATGTAATTATTAATTGTACTGGGCAAATAACAAGTCCAATTAATCAGTGTTTGTTATTGAATACAGATGGCATTGCCAATATAGTTGATGCAGTGGCAAAATACAATAAAAAACTTATTCATATTTCATCGGTGTCTGTCTATGGTACGGCAGATTATGTAAATGAAGATAGTAATGTGAATCCTGAAACTTCGTATGGTAGTATGAAGTACTTTTCAGACTATCTTGTTGAAGCAAGATTAACTAATTATACTATATTGAGAGTCTCTAATTTATTTGGGAGAAATCAAAAAAAAGGGGTGATTAATTATGTGATAAAAAGTTATTTGTCAAATAAAAAAGATTTATATTTTAATAATAATGGTGATTTGAAAAGATATTATCTTCATGTTGAAGATTTTGCTTTGATTATTCATGAAGTTATGAGTAGAGATATTGTCGGTCTTTATAATGTTGTGGGTAAAGATCAATTAACTATCAAGGAGCTAGTTGCAAAACTTGGAAGTATTTTAGATTTTAAATTTAATGTTAACTATACAGATATTCCATCAGTAGAAAATATAGAAAGGATTGATACAGGTAAAATCGATAACTTAATAAATCAAAATTATAAAACAGATATTGAAAATTTCATTGTGGATTTAAGAATATGAAATTATTTGATAACACCATGGAAGATCCTGGCTATAAAATAACCCTTTAACCGGCATGAACTACAAAATATGGTAAAAGGCATAAGAAATATAGAGTCAGCACTTATCCCCATCTGACTATGTTAAATTGTTGACAGCCATCATTCACCCAGATCACTACTCAATATATGCTCATGGAATTTTTCTCATTTGTCGCATACTCAGGACATTTAATGAAAATTGGTATAGTCGTACAAGAGTCATCGAGGATGATTTTTATTCTGAGGTGATTTTCATAACTGCTGGCTATCAATGAAGGTCATTTGCAAATATTGAGGTAGCACGACTGTGTACATGGCTTTGCTCAATGGTACAACGAAGAACACAAGCAAATCTGACTGGAATTTCTGATACCCAACTGCATTGTGGTTAATTCACAGGTATTTATGGATAATCTCGACAGGTTTACGAATATGCAAAACAGAGAACCATTGATCGTTGATGTAATAGGTCAACAAGAATATGGGGTTTTACTCACGAGGTTTGGTTTTAGGTAAATAATATTATCATAAATATACTATTAAATATGAAATTATCAGTAGTTAAGAAACTTATAGATATTTAGGTATGAATGATAAAAAATTACTTAATAATAAAGGAGAGACCGTGAAAACTAGAATGATTGCCAAACTAGATGTTAAGCCTCCCTATGTGGTAAAGCCCGTTCACTTTGAAGGCTTAAGGAAAATTGGGTTACCATCAGATATCGCAAAGAAATATTATGAGCAAGGTGCTGATGAAATTATCTATATAGATATAGTTTCATCTTTATATCAAAGGGAAATATTATTTGATGAGATTGAAAGAGCAGCAAATAAATTGTTTATTCCTTTTGCTGTAGGTGGCGGGGTGAAAACGATTGAGGATTATTCAAGGCTCTTTCATGTAGGTGCAGATAAAGTTGTGATAAATACGCATGCTGTTCAAGAAAATCCAAATATCATTAATGAATCTTCTCAAATATTTGGTAGTCAATCCGTAGTAGTAAATATAGAAGCAAAGAAGTGGAGTAATTATTGGGAGTGCTATACAGACTGTGGAAGAATACAATCTGGCAAAGATGTTATAGTATGGGCAAAAGAAGTTGAAGACAGAGGAGCGGGAGAGATTTTACTTCAATCTGTAGATAAAGATGGGAGAAAAGGAGGTTTTGATCTGGAACTTTGCAAAAAAGTTATTGAGTCTGTAGGTATTCCTGTGGTTGTATCTAGCGGAGCTGGTAGTTTAGAAGATATAAAGGAAGTGATAGAGTATGCAAAGCCTAGTGGTGTTGCTATTGCCAGTTTACTCCATTATAAGCAATATACCATTGCCCAAATAAAATCTTTTCTAAAAGAAAATAGTATAGCGGTATCAATATGAAAAAGATAATAGGTGTAGTAAACTATGAGGCAGCAGGTAATATACACAGTATAAAAAAAGCTATTGAAAAAGCTGGTGGAAGCGTAAAAATAATAAATTCCATAGAAGAGATGAAAGGTGTTGATAAAATAGTAATTCCTGGAGTTGGAAGCTTCAGAAATGCCTTGAAAAGCATCATAAATAATAAAATATTAAATGCATTACAAAAAGCTATTCAAACCAAACCAACATTAGGAATATGTTTAGGTATGCAAATACTTTCAACGTTTGGATTTGAATGCGGGAGAACAGAGGGGCTAGGAGCAATCAATGCTGAAGTAAAGCCAATGTTGGTTGATGCTAAAGTTCCGCATATGGGATTTAATCAGATTGATGTAGTAGAATACAACAAAATACTTAGTGGTATTGAGAATGAGGAGTTTTATTTTATGCATTCCTATGAAGTTGTAAACTATACCAATATAACTTCTCTTACAGACTATGCTGGTCATAAATTTGTTTCGTCAATACAAAAAGATAATTTATATGGCGTGCAATTTCATCCGGAAAAAAGTCGTGAAGCCGGAATTAAACTATTTAAAAATTTTATAGAACTACAGGAGATAAAATGAGTGAGCAATTTGGAAAATATGGATTGCCGTTAGAGGTAAAATTTTGTAAGAAATGTACGATGAGTAACCAGCGCCCATCATCTACAGTAGAGTTTAAACAGAGTGAAGGTGAAAAAAAAAGAACTCTGGCATTTGGAGCAGATGGCATCTGTGAAGCTTGTAAATATGCAGAAAAAAAGAAATCTATAAACTGGAAAGAAAGGCATGAAGCACTAGAAGAGCTTTGTAATGATTTCAGAAGAAAGGACGGTAGATACGATGTTGTAGTTCCTGGTAGTGGTGGAAAAGACAGTGTGCAGGCTGCTCATATTCTCAAATATAAATATAATATGAATCCTATCCTCATTACATGGCCTCCAGCACTTTATACTGGCATAGGCAAACGAAATTTTGATGCTTGGCTAAATGCAGGGTTTCCCAACTACACTTATAATCAAAATAAGAAACTACATAAGTTTTTGACAAAAGCTGCATTTTTGAACTTAGGTCATCCTTTCCAGCCCTTTATTTTAGGGCAAAAAAATCTTGCACCGAAGTTATCAGTCTTATTAGATATTCCATTGGTTATATTTGGCGAGAATGAAGCTGAATATGGAAATGCAATAGAGGACAATGAAAAGCCTACTAGAGATCTTAAGTATTATAGTGCTGAGTTTAGTATAAAAGATTTAATATTAGGCGGTGTACCCGCAAAAGACTTGATCGATGATTACGGCTATGATCTATCAGATTTAGAGGCTTACTTCCCAACAAGTCCATATGAGATTGAAAAAACGGGAACTGAAGTGCATTATCTTGGATATTATGTAAAATGGCATCCACAAGAAACATACTATTACTCTGTAGAGAATAGTGATTTTATGCCTAATGACTATAGAACGGAAGGGAGTTTTAGTAAATACAGTTCCCTTGATGATAAAATTGATTGGCTTCATTATCATACTACATCTATTAAATTTGGTATTGGGAGAGCAACCTATGATTCAGCTCAAGAGGTAAGAAATGGGGATATTACTAGAGATGAAGGTATTGCACTTATTAAAAGATTTGATGGAGAATTTCCATCCCAATACATAAAAGATTGTTGTGACTATATGAACATTTCATTACAAGAGTATCATGATGCAATTGAAAAATTCAGATCACCTCACCTTTGGAAAAAAACAAATGGGATATGGATATTAAAACAACCGATTTGGAAAGAAAATAGCTAATGCAAAATATCAAAGATATTATTGTAAATGAGGAAACGTCTATTATAGATGTGCTCGAAATTATTGATAAAAGTTCAAAACAACTTGTTATCGTTACTGATAAAGATCAAAAATTATTGGGAACGCTAAGTGATGGTGATGTAAGGCGAGCTTTGTTGAGAAATGTATCTTTAACTGAGTCTATTAAGAATATTTATTTCAAAACACCTACCATTGCCAATGTAAATGATTCAAAAGGTCATCTTATAAATATTTGTACAGTGAAAAAAATTCATCAAATCCCAATCGTAGATAATGATGGAAATCTTGTTGGGCTGGAGGTTTTAGATGAATTGATCAGTAAAAAAACCAAAAAAAACAAAGTTGTTTTGATGGTTGGAGGACTAGGTACAAGACTTAAACCTCTTACTGAAACAACACCAAAGCCGATGCTGCACGTAGGATGTAAACCTCTACTGCAAACTATTGTAGAAAAGTTTGCTGACGATGGCTTTACCAATATTGTGATGTGTGTCAACTATAAATCAGATGTTATTAGAGATTACTTTGGTGATGGTAGTAGATTTGGTGTAAATATTGAATATATTCAGGAAGAGCAAAGAATGGGGACAGCAGGTGCGCTTGGTTTATTGAAAGAAAAACCGACTGAACCATTTTTTGTTATGAATGGTGACTTGCTTACCAACGTAAATTTCGAGCAATTTCTGGAATATCACATAGAAAATTATTCTCTGGCTACGATGTGTGTTAGAGAGTATGATTTGCAAGTTCCGTATGGTGTTGTAAATGTTACCGATGGTAAAGTTACATCAATTAAAGAGAAGCCAACTCATAGTTTTTTCGTAAGTGCTGGCATTTATATACTTGACCCACAATGTATAGATTTTATCGCACAAGGTGAGTTTTATGATATGCCTACGTTGTTTGAAAAACTTATTAGTTCAAATAAAAATGTAATACCTTTTCTTTTGCGAGAATATTGGCTTGATATTGGAGAGATGGATGAGTATAAAAAAGCAAATAGTGAGTATCACAAGGTGTTTTAATTGAATATTTTAATTATAGGATATGGATCTATTGGGAAGAGACACTTTAAAATATTAAGCATTGCGTGCAATGTAAATAAAATAGATTTAGTTACAAAACAAACTGTTGATGATGTTTTGACCTATAAAAATATAAAGCAAGTTCCAGATCTGGAAATATACGATTATTTTGTTATAGCAAGTGAGACCATTAAACATTTTGATCAATTGAAATATATATGTTCTAAAGTAAACAATAAAAAAATTCTAGTGGAGAAACCATTGTATGATAAGAGCAATGAAAAACTAGAATGTAATAATCTTATATTTACTGCATATAATTTAAGATTTCATCCTGTTATCACAAAGTTAAAAGAGCTGCTTAATAAAGAAGAAGTCTACTATGCAAATATAATTTGTGGTCAATATTTGCCTACATGGCGACCAAACCAAGATTATACAAAATCATATAGTGCCGACTTAAGCAAAGGTGGTGGTGTATTAAGAGACCTTAGTCATGAGCTGGATTATATTAACTGGTTATTTGGAGATATTGATAAGATGGACTCTATCAATACAAAAATAAGTGACCTTGAGATCAATTCAGATGACATTTTCACAGCAGTTGCCATTACTAATCATAAATCTATCATTAACTTAACAGTGGATTATATTAGTAAAACACCAATGCGTAGACTAATAATACATACAAAAAATAGTACGATAGAGGCTGATATGATAAAAAATATTATCCATATTTATGATAAAAGTTCTAATGTAGAAGTTGTTGAAATGAAACCAATAGATAGAAACTATACATATACAAAAATGCATCAATCTATATTGGATGATAACATAAAAACAATCTGTAGTTTTCAAGAAGGTGAAAAAGTAGTTGAAATTATAGATAATATAGAATTTAAGGAGTTATAAATGAAAACTTTTAAAGTTTTATGCACAATTTGTGCAAGAGGCGGTTCTAAGGGTGTTAAAAATAAAAACATTAAATCCATCAATGGAAAGCCTTTAATTGCATACACAGTAGAGCAAGCGAAATCTAGTGGATTGTTTAAACACATTGTCATTAGTACAGATTCAGATGATATCGCAACTATTGCAAAACAGTATGGAGCAGAAGTTTTTTTTCGAAGGTCTATTGAAATGGCAAATGATACTGCTGGCAAACTGGATGTAATAAAAGATGCATTTTCAAGAAGTGAAAAGCATTATTGTGAGAAATATGACTATCTAATAGATTTAGATGCCACTGCTCCACTAAGGGAAGTTGAAGATATTGTTAAATCATTTAATCAGTTTTTAAATAATAATAATGATAATCTTATCACTGCTATGCCTGGGAGAAGAAGTCCTTATTTTAATTTAGTAGAGGTTGATACACAAGGAAAAGTGAATCTGTCAAAAACTATTGATAGTTTGATTGTCAGAAGACAAGATGCACCTAAAAGTTATGATATGAATGCTTCTATTTATATATGGAAAAGAGATATTATTTTAAACTCGAATACACTATTTTTAGAAAAAACAGGTTTGTATGTAATGCCAGAAGAAAGATCAATCGACATTGATACCGAGCTAGATTATAAATTTGTTGAATTCATAATGAAGGAAAATAATGCTAAATAATCAAGTTGTTGTAATTACTGGTGGAGCAGGTCTTATTGGTCAAGAATTTGTAAAAGCTATAGTTGAGAAAGGTGGCATTGCTGTCATTGCAGATATTAATGAGGAGCTTGGAGAGCAAGTTAAAAATGATATTTCGAAAGAGTTGAACACAAAGAATATTGACTTTATAAAACTGAATATAACATCGAAAGACTCTTTGCAATATTGCATCCAATATCTAGACAATAAGTATAATAAAATTGATGCTCTTGTTAACAATGCTTATCCTAGGAATGAAAACTATGCCAACCATTTTTTTGATGTTGAATATAAAGACTTTGTTGAAAACGTAGGCTTGAATCTAGGAGGTTATTTTATAACTTCGCAACAGTTTGCAAAATTCTTTCAAACCCAAGGTTATGGGAATATCATAAATATATCTTCTATTTATGGAGTTGTTGCTCCTAAATTTGAAATTTATGAAGACACACAAATGACCACACCTGTAGAGTATGCAGCTATTAAATCAGGTTTAATTCATCTTACAAAATATATGGCGAAATATTTTAAAGGTATGAATATTAAAGTAAATGCTCTTAGTCCTGGAGGGGTGTATAATACTCAGCCCAAACAGTTTTTAAAGCAATATAAAAATGAGTGTCTCAATAAAGGAATGCTAGATAAAGATGATTTAAAAGGAACTTTAGTGTATTTACTCAGTGATATGAGTAAATATGTTAATGGGCAAAATATAATTATTGACGATGGTTTTACAATATGACAAATAAGATTATAGGGTAAAAGTGAAAGGCATCATACTAGCAGGCGGCAGAGGTACAAGACTTTACCCTATAACCAAGGGCGTATCTAAACAACTACTTCCTATTTATGATAAACCAATGATTTATTATCCGTTATCGGTTTTAATGTTAGCTGGTATTAAAGAAGTGCTGATAATTACAACTTCACAGGATTTGTCACGTTTTGAAGACGTTTTAGGTAATGGAAGTATGCTTGGTATGTCTTTTTCATATATTGTCCAACCTTTCCCTGATGGACTTGCCCAAGCATTTGTTTTAGGTGAAGCCTTTATAGAAGAAGATAGTGTAGCATTGGTTCTTGGTGACAACATTTACTATGGCCAAGGCTTTACCAGCATACTGCAAAGGGCAGCTTCACAAGAGAGTGGTGCAACTGTATTTGGATATCAGGTAAAAGATCCTGAGCATTTTGGTGTAATAGAGTTTGATAAAAATAAAAGGGCTATAAGTATTGAAGAAAAACCAGATAAACCAAAAAGTAACTTTGCTGTAACCGGCCTCTATTTTTACGATAATGATGTAGTGGAAATAGCAAAAAATATAACACCATCACACAGAGGGGAGCGTGAAATAACCTCAATCAATGAAGAATATCTTATGCGTGGAACTTTAAATGTAGAACTGCTTGGTCGTGGTTTTGCATGGTTAGATACAGGAACACCTGACAGTTTAATGAAAGCTGGTCAATTTGTTCAGACAGTTGAACATAGGCAAGGATATAAGGTTGCCTGTATTGAAGAGATAGCATTTAGAAATGGTTGGATCAATAAAGATCAGTTAATTAATATTGCAATCGTACTTAAAAAATTGATTATGATAAATACCTTCTTGAGATTGCTGAGGAAGAATTATAGAAAAATGCGATTAAGTGAAAATAAAATTAACGTATGAAAAATAAATTAATATCTTTATCTGAACATGCAAAACTTTATCTTTTTGGAAGTAGGGTTGATGCGAGTAAAATAGGTGGGGGTATTGATCTGCTGATTGTAAGTGATACGCTTAGTAAAAAATATATATGTGAACTTAGTATTGAATTCTGCAAGCATTTTGGAGAAGAAAAAATAGGTATTATCCTAAACAATGGTAAATGTTAAGATCCTTTGTAAATTTAATTTTCAATGATGTGATTTTATTAGGATACGAAAAAAGCTTTTAGTTGATAAGGTTTTACTTGAAAAACAATTAACTTGGATAGAAAACTATTTTAATAACCGTGCTAAAATAGGGATTAACCAAGAATACAATGTGGATGAGTTTGGTAGATTCTAAACTGTATCAAGTAGATCAAGTAGATCAAGTAGATCAAGTAGATCAATTGGTTTTCTAGTTAGAAAGATTTTTAGAACTTTAGATTAATATGAGTTTGAAAATCAGGATGCACTTATTGATGTTGTTAATAATGCCCACAAAAGAGGCTTATTGAAAGACATAGATGGATTAGGTATTATGAAAGATGTAAGAAATACTATAGCTCATGTATATATTGAAGATAATTTGACAGGTGTTTTTTCTGAAGTTTTATTTTATACAGTAAAGCTCATAACAATTATTGAAACAACATTGAAATATATGATAAAAGAACTCAATGAAAAGTAATGAAGAAATCCATTTTAGTTACAGGGTGTGCAGGTTTTATAGGCTCTAATTTTGCACCTTATTTTTTAGAAAAATACCCAGAGTACAATGTAATAAATCTTGATTTACTTACTTATGCAGGTGATTTAGAAAATTTAAAAGAGTGTGTAGGCAATCCAAGATATAAATTTATCAAAGGTGATATCTGTAATAGAGAACTAGTAGAGTTTATATTTGCAGAGTATAGCGTCCAAGGAGTGATTAATTTTGCAGCAGAATCTCATGTAGATAATTCCATAATAAATCCTGGTGTGTTTGTAGAGACAAATATAAATGGAACTTTTACTCTTATAGATGTAGCCTATAAATACTGGATGGATAAACCATTTACTTCTAAAGCTGGGCATAAATGGTGTAGATTTCATCACATCTCTACGGATGAAGTTTATGGCACTTTAAATGATACTGACTTCTTCACAGAAGAGACTCCGTATGCACCAAATTCTCCTTATTCGGCCTCCAAAGCATCTAGTGATATGATAGTAAGATCTTACCAAGAGACCTATGGTATGAATACTGTAATAACTAACTGTTCTAATAACTACGGTCCAAAACAGCATGATGAAAAACTTATCCCAACCATTATCAGAAAAGCATTGGCTGGAGAAAAAATCCCTATATATGGTAATGGTAAAAATATTAGAGATTGGCTCTATGTTCTTGACCATTGTAAAGCTGTAGACAGGGTTTATCATACTGGAAAAGAGGCAAATGTATATAATATAGGTGGAAGAGATGAGAGAACAAACCTTCAAGTAGTGGACTCTATATGTGCTATCTTAGATAAAAAGGTACCACCACAGAGTAACTTAAAACTGACGAGTTATAAAAATTTAATTACTTTTGTAGCGGACCGTGCAGGTCATGATAAACGCTATGCAATAGATGCGACAAAATTAGAAAATGAACTTGGCTGGAAAGCAGATGAAAATTTTGATTCTGGAATTGTTAAAACTATTGAGTATTACTTAAATAAATATGGAAGTTGACTACATGAAACTATCTATAGTAACAACTCTTTACCAATCTTCGCTTTATATAAATGAATTTTATAGTCGCATTACAAAAGAAGCTAAAAAGATTACTAATAAATATGAGATAATCTTTGTAGATGATGGAAGCCCTGACGATAGTTTACAAAAAGCAATATCTCTCTATGAAAAAGATAAAAAAATAAAAGTCATTGAGCTTTCACGAAATTTTGGACATCATAAAGCTATTATGACAGGGCTTTCACATGCTAAAGGTGATTTTGTATTTCTTATAGATGTTGATTTGGAAGAGGAGCCTGAATTATTGGGTGAGTTTTGGGGAGAGTTGCACAAAGAAGAAAGTTTAGATGTTGTTTATGGTATACAGGAAAGCAGAAAAGGTAATTGGTTTGAACGATGGAGTGGTGATATATTTTATAAGTCTTTTAATAAGATAAGTTATGTTACACTGCCTAGAAATCTTATCACATGCAGGCTTACTACAAAAGAATATAATCAGGCATTAATATCACATAAAGAAAGAGAGGTTTTTTTAGCTGGATTATGGGTAATAAGTGGGTTTAATCAAAAAGAAATTGTTGTTAAGAAGTATTCTCATAGTGAAACTACATATAGCTTCAGACATAAATTATCACTACTTTTCTATGCACTAACATCATTTTCAATTTTTCCACTAAAAGTTATTTTTTATACTGGGTCGATGATTTGTTTTATATCTTTCTTGTATATATTATTTATCATTTTAAGGAAATTGATATTTGATGTTTCATTAGAAGGTTGGGTGTCTTTAATTGTATCTATATGGTTTTTAGGAGGGCTCATATTGTTCTCTATAGGTGTTATTGGTATTTATATATCTAAAATATTCACAGAAACAAAACAAAGACCATATACAGTAATAAGAAAAAAATATGAGAGTATAGCTAATGAATGAAATATATAAAAATATAGATGATTACTACACAAGTAAAATACAAACACATGGGGCTACTCCTCAAGGTGTAGATTGGAATGGTGATGCAGGTCAATTTGTCAGATTTAAGCAGCTATCTAAAATAATTAATAAAGATAATTTTTCAATTAATGATATAGGTTGTGGCTATGGGAAGTACTTTGAGTTTTTGAAGCAGAATTTTAAACAGTACTCTTATTATGGTTATGATTTATCTAAAGAAATGATACTTAACTCTAAAAAGAATTATCCTAATGTTAGTTTTGAAGTTGTTACAGAATTAGAAACTATTATGCAGCAGGATTTTAGTGTAGCTAGTGGAATATTTAGTGTGAAAATGCAGCATAATGAAGCTGAATGGTTATCATATATTCTAGAAACATTAGAGATACTAAATGCAAAATCTAAAAAAGGATTTTCATTTAATATGCTTACAAAATATTCAGATAAAGAGTTTATGAGGAGTGATCTATATTATGCCGATCCATTATTTGCATTTGATTATTGTAAAAGAAATTTTTCAAAAAATGTGAGTTTGATTCATGATTATGAATTGTACGAATTTACTATTTTAATAAGAAAGGAGTAGCAATGGAAAAGGTGATTGTATTTGGATTAGGTGATATTTCTCAGATTGCAAAGTTTTATTTATCACACGATGAGAATTATGAAGTTGTTGCATTTACGATTGATAAAGAATACCTAGAAAAAGGAAGCTTTGAAAATTCGCCTGTAGTAGCTTTTGAAGATATTGATAGTATTTATCCACCATCAGATTTTAAAATGTTTATTCCATTGAGTTATATAAAAGTTAATAAGCTAAGAGAGCAAAAATTTTTAGAAGCTAAAGGAAAAGGATATAAATTTATATCTTACATAAGTCCAAATGCAACAGTTGCTTCAAATAGCACAATAGGAGAAAATTGCTTTGTTTTTGAAGACAACACAATACAGCCATTTGTGACTATAGAAGATAATTGTATTTTATGGAGCGGTAATCACATAGGCCACCATTCAGTCATAAAAGCAAACTGTTTTATTGCTTCTCATGTTGTTATCTCAGGTGGTGTTGAAATTGGAGAAAATACATTTATAGGAGTAAACGCTACTTTAAGAGATCATATTAAAGTTGGTAAATCAAATGTCATAGGTGCAGGATCCTTAATATTGAGTAATACCGAAGATAATAAAGTATATATGGAAAAAGCAACCGAAGTATCAAGAGTTCCTAGCAATAGACTGAGGAATTTATAAACCTATGAAATGGAAAAAATTAGGTAAAATATTTGAAGTTAACAAAAATCATAACTGGATGTATTCTTATTCTGCTGTTCCATTTGCTGAAAATATTATAAATGATGTATTTAAAATTTATTTTAGTTCAAGAAATAAAAATAATGAGTCGTCAATTGGATATATAATTATAGACATAAATCATCCGAATATAATATTAGACATATCTAAAAAAGCGGTATTATCAAAAGGTGACTTAGGTACTTTTGATGATAGTGGTGCTATGGGAAGTTGCATACTAAATAAAAATAGTAAAAAGTATTTGTATTATATAGGTTGGAATTTAGGGAAAACCGTGCCATTTAGAAATGCTATAGGGCTTGCTATAAGTACAGATAAAGGACGGACATATAAAAAACTGTTTGATGGTCCTATATTGGATAGAACAAAAGAAGAACCACACTTTACAACAAGCAATTGTACTATAGAAGATAATGGAGTTTATAAAACATGGTATTCATCTTGTACAAAATGGAGCAAGCTATATGATATAGTAACACATCATTATCATATTAAATATGCAACTTCATTGGATGGTATCAATTGGGATAGGAAAAATCAAGTAGCTATAGATTTTAAAGATGAGTTTGAGTATGCTATTTCAGTTCCAAGAGTTATTAAAGAATATAACCAATATAAAATGTGGTTTTCTTCGAGAGGAACAAAAGATATATCAACCTACAGAATAAGATATGCAGAATCAGACAATGGTATTGATTGGATCAGAAAAGATGATGAAGTTGGTATAGATGTCAGTACAGAGGGGTGGGATAGTGAAATGATTTGCTATCCATTTGTTTTTGATCATAAAGGTAAAAGATATATGCTTTATAACGGCAATGATTATGGTAAAACTGGATTTGGACTTGCTGTGTTGGAAGAAAAATAATTGTAGTCATGATAATATAGATAAAAGAGATCTTTTATGAGTATCAAAATAATGTCCAAGATGTTATTGATGGGGTTTATATTGCGATGAATATATTCAACAATAATGAAAAATTACTAAATAACATGATAGATTATAAATCTAAGATTTATTTAAAATAATAAATGAAAAAAATAGCAATACTTCAATCAAATTACATTCCATGGAAGGGTTACTTTGACCTAATAAATATGGTAGATGAGTTTATACTTTATGATGATATGCAATATACTAAAAGAGACTGGAGAAATAGAAATAAGATACAGACTCAACAGGGTGTAAAATGGCTTTCTATTCCTGTAAAAGTAAAAGACAAGTATTTTCAGAAGATCAGTGAAACAAAAACAAGTGAAAAAGATTGGAGGAAAAAGCATTGGAATACAATAAAGCATACTTATTCAAAAGCTCTTTATTTTAAAGATTATAAAGATATATTTGAAGAGTTATATTTAAACAATGAAGAAGAGTATTTAAGCAAAATAAATTATGAATTTATAGTTGCTATTTGTGAAATACTTGGTATAGATACCAAAATAAGATGGTCAAGTGAGTTTGATTTACTAGATGGTCAAACCGAAAAACTACTTGGTATTTGTAAAGATTGCAATGCAGATATATACATAAGTGGACCTGCAGCAAAAAATTATTTTGATGAAGAGTTAGCTGGAGAAGAGGATATAAAAGTTGAGTGGATGGAGTATAGTGAATATAGTGAGTATACACAATTGCATAAGCCTTTTGAACATGGGGTTAGTGTGTTGGATTTGATATTTAATGAGGGTAGCAATGTAACTAAATTTATGAAGAGCTTCGCTTAATATGCAATTTATTATAAATCATTTTTACATTCTTTTAGCGATATTATTTGGTGTGGCAAGTCAATTAATAATTAAATGGCAAATGTCTGAATATTCATTTGATCATTATGAAACAATGTGTGATAAGTTTCTATTTGCATTTTCAATGCTTTTTAATCCATATATAATTATATCTCTTACTTTAACACTTTTATCTGGAATTACCTGGATGGTAGCAATGATAAAGTTTGATATTTCTTATGCATATCCTTTTACAGCCTTGGGTTTTGTTTGTGTGTTTGCTCTTTCGGTAATATTATTTAATGAACCTGTAAATTGGCAAAAAATTATGGGTTTGGGGTTTATAGTTATTGGCTTAATAATATCAAGTAAAGGTGGGTAATGGTGTTTGATTTAGAAAATATAAATTATGAAATTTAGAGGTGGAAGTTAATGTCCTACTGTGATCATATCTAACTATAAAGTTATATTCTTATCCCGCTGGAATAGGCTTACATGCATTAAAATCAATTAGTGAATATGACTAACATAATCAAAGTGTTTTGGAGTTTGGTTCTGAGTTTGGTATAGTGCCACTAGTCTTATATATGAAATAATTCTGCATAACAAATTATGCACACTGTGGATTATGATGAGGAAAAGATTTTGCTAAATATCTATCTGAATGTTTTTAAGTGGACTTTAACTATAACAAAGAGTATGGTAGGAATCGGAAAATAATTCTCGATTTCATTTCTTGTAATAATGTGTTGGGACATATAGATTATGTTGGAGATACTATCTTTATATTAAACAAAAGTCTGGCAGGAAGTAGCTTGATATTATATAGTGCACCGAACTATATAATACAATATGAATCATGTTCTGGTATTTTGCCCCCACTCTCCGTATCCTCAAAAAAAGTAATTTTTTGTTTCTAAAAAATCACTGAAATAGTTTTATGGAAATCTATTGATTTTATTAATATATTTGATATAACATCCTATGTAAAAAATACAAAGTTGATGTTGTGTTTGATGAAAAAATTATGTGTAAAGATGTTATGAGAATTGATGAAGATATTGGGTTTTCAAAGAGTTATAGTGAAGAAAATCAAATAATTAATATGTTTAAAAACCAGACCTATTTGGTTTTTTAAGATTGCTCCTTGTATCGTTAAATATATTTATGGTTTTTGAGTGGAGAAAAAGAATTGATTGATAAGTTATTTAAAGAAGGTTTAGATTTTAAATTAGAAAATGGCAAATATATTTTTCAGGAATTAGAGTTTTCTGCAATTGAAGATGATTTAGATAAAATAAAAAATAAGCTAAAGAAGTTCAGTAGGTTTTATTGTTGGTTGATTAGTGTTATTAGCCCAGTCTATATTGACAATAGCCAAAAAAAGTTTTTGTCTTCATATGTCAATGAAAATAAATTTTGTTTTAATATCGGTAGTGGGAATAGTAAGATTGCAGACTGTGTATATAATGTTGATATTTTTGCATATGATAATGTAGATGTTGTATGTGATATTTCAAACCTGCCATTTAAAGACAATTCTATTGATGTTATATTAAATATGGCAGTCTTAGAACATGTTCCTCATGCTAAGAAAGTAATTGATGAAATCTATAGGGTTTTAAAGCCTGATGGCATTATTTATACGGCATTTCCTTTTATTCAAGGATTTCATGCATCTCCATATGATTTTACCAGAGTTACAGAAGAAGGTATAAAAGTACTCCATGATGAGTTTGAACAGATAGAGGTTAAGCCTTTTAGTGGGCCTACTTCAGGTATGTTATGGATTTTTCAAGAATGGATATCTATTTTGTTTTCATTTGGTAATAAAAAATTACATATGATTATATATTTAATAATGTTATCGATTACATTCCCAGTAAAGTTTTTAGATTATTTTTTAATACACCATCCAATGGCTAAAAATATAGCTTCTGGATTTATTTATATAGGTAAGAAAAAGTGATCCCATTTAACCAACCTGCCGTAATAGGTACTGAAGAAAAATATATAGCTGAAGCGTTAAAAAGTAGAAGTTTGTGTGGTAATGGGTGTTTTCATAAAAAATGCCATCAATGGTTTGAGTCTCAGTTACAATGTAACAAGGTGTTCTTAACTACTTCTTGCACGCACTCCCTTGAAATGGCGGCAATTTTGATAGATATACAAGTAGGTGATGAAGTAATCATGCCTAGCTATACATTTGTGTCTACTGCCAATGCTTTTGTACTTCGTGGTGCAAAAATTATATTTGTGGACATTAGGCCAGACACAATGAATATAGATGAAAAATTAATAGAAAGAGCGATAACCAAAAATACAAAAGCCATTGTACCGGTACACTATGGGGGCATTGCCTGTGAGATGGATGCGATTATGGATATTGCAAAGCAGCATTCTCTTTATGTGATAGAAGATGCCGCACATGGAATGATGGCAAACTATAAAGGTCGTGCATTGGGAACAATTGGGCACTTAGGAGCATTTAGTTTTCATGAAACAAAAAACTATACAAGTGGTGGTGAGGGCGGGCTTCTAATCATCAATGATGAACAATTTATCGAAAGAGCAGAGGTCATCAGAGAAAAAGGGACAAACAGAGCTCAGTTTTTCAGAGGTGCAGTAGACAAGTACTCATGGGTAGACTTAGGAAGCAGCTATTTATTAAGTGAATTAAACGCAGCATACTTATTAGGGCAGCTTGAACACGCGGAAGAAATTAATAATGATAGACTGTCTTCATGGAACAAGTACTATAAATTGCTAGTAGAACTACAAAATAAAGGATTTATTGAGATACCTGTTATACCAGAAGGTTGTACTCACAATGCACATATGTTTTACATAAAAGTAGCTGATTTGAAGGCGAGGACAAATCTTATTGAAAATCTAAATGACAATGGTATTGGCGCTGTTTTCCACTATGTACCACTACACAGTGCTCCAGCAGGATTAATATTTTCTATGTTTAATGGAGAAGATAACTTTACAACAAAAGAGAGTGAGAGAGTAATACGGTTGCCGATGTATTATGGGATGAAAGATAAAGAGTTATTACAGGTAGTTAAAACTATAAATGAATATTGTTAATAAATTGAAGTTAAGTAATGAAGTTACGCTTTACTTATTACTATATATACTTGCCTATGGTTTGATTCTGCTTAATTTGGATTTTATATACTGGGATGATTGGGTTTTAGTAAATCAAACTAAAGAAGATTTAGTGGGTATTTTTGAAGTGGCTGGTAATCCACTGACTGGCTATTATCATTATGTGCTTTTAGAGTTCTTTGGTATATACGCATACAAAATATTAACGTTTGCAACGTATTTTGTTTCTGGACTTATGGTAAATAACATTTTAAAGACAATAAAAAATATTTCAACTTTAGAAAGAATTACACTAGTATCTGTATTTTTATTATTTCCTTCTAATTTTGCAAGAATAGCTCTTATAGATTCTCCATATGCTTTTTACAATATGGTGTTTTTTATTGCATTTTATTTTTTCTCTGTGAATATTGCTAATAATGATTTGAAATATAGAGTGATTTCATTGGTATTGTTTTTTCTGAGCTTTCAAATTAATTCATTATTGGTTTTCTATTTGGTCATTTTTATCTATTTTATATATCAAATCTGGAAGAGTAATAGCAAACAATACATTAAAAAGATATTTCAATATACTGACTTTTGGATATTGCCTTTTATATTTTATATTTTTAAAACTATTTATTTGGTGCCTCAAGATTCACACATGGAATATTATGCTATAACAAAAGCTAAAATAATATCATCTTTTTTTTATAGTTGTAAGGCTATCATTAAGTTTTATATGCATTTTTTTGAATTATTGCCATCTCATGTGTATGTAGTGATATTAATTCTTGTTTTTATTGCCATTATATATATAGTAAAAAAATTAAACTTAACAATAATAGAAAAAAACAAGCCTAGCAGGATGAGAAGTATTGTTTTTTTCAGCTTAGGTATATTTTTCTTGTATATTGGAATATATCCTTATTTAGTAGTAAATACATCACCGTCATATTATGACTGGGATAGTAGACATTTCTTATTATTTCCTTTAGGCTTGTCATTTATGATTATGTCTATATTTAATCTATTTTATAATACAAGAGTTAAGCAGATAATGTTGGTTGGGCTAGCAAGTGTATTTATAGCATATAATATTTCTGCTTACTATAACTATATTGTTGATGGGTTGAAGCAAGACTCGATATTGCAAAACATGAAAGGCAATGAGGTTGTTGAAAATAACACTGCATTTATAATAGCTGATAGAACAAAAAAATATGATGCGCTAGAAAGGACTTATAGGTTTTATGAGTATGGAGGGATGCTTGATCAGATATATGGTGGTCAAGATAAATTTGCCACACAAAATACTAGGTTAATCCAACATAGTGTTTTAAAAAACTATTTAGTATCTGGCTTTAAACTCAAAAATCATATAATTCAAGATAAGTATATTGAAATAATTATTTTACATGGAGGGCATGAATTGAATATCAATAATGTCATAAAACTACTATTTCTCAAGATTTTCAATAATAAAAAGTATGCTCGTTCTGTGAAAAATATAGTCAAACTGGAAAGCATCAGCAATGATTAATAATGATAATCAACATAAACAATGGGTACGGTTGGTTTTTATTTATGAGGTCGCTTTTGTTTTAATTTATGCAATGCTCATTATTACAGGGTATAGAGAATTCATTATTTGGTCACAAGTTGGTGATTTGTTGTTTGAGTCTTCCTTTCATGAACGATCGAATACAGTGCTTAAGTTGTTTGCAGATAAAAGTTTTCATGCGACTAGGATCGCACTTATCTACCCTATATTCCAACTTTCAGATATACTAAATATAAATGTTCTAACGTTATACAGTTTAACTGTACTTATTTTACTGGTGTTAATGTATAAGATTATACTGTCAATATTGAGATCTTATTCTGTTGCGCACTTGGCATTTTTTATTTTGGTGTTTTTACTTATTTTGAGTTTATTTATGCATGGTAGAATAGTATTTGCAATGTTTGGGAATGCGCTTATTTTATATGTCTTATTCACTAGAATACATTTCCCTCGTAAAATGAACTTTATGAAGTTAGTGATCTATCTTATGATAGCTCTCTGGTTTTGTAGTGTAAGTTCAGGCACATTTACGGTTGCTGTAGGTGCTATTATTATTTTTTGCTCTTTGCGTATGCTCATAGGATGGCCATATATTCAAAGAAGATTTTTGATTTTATTTGTTGTTTTAATAGCACTCCTTATCTTGATGTCACCTATTTTGTTACAAATGATTAATAAAAACCTTGATTATTATGACGGCAGTTTGATTAGTATGTTAAATCACGGCTTTGGTAAATATGTTTTAGACTACTTTTATGTGACTGGAGTTTTACTATTTATTGCATCATTTTTGTTTGTAAAGTTCATTTGTTTTTTGAAAAGGAATAAAGAATTTATATTGCCTTTATCTATGATTATTGCTTCCTTGGCTATAGGGCTTTTTGGTCTTTCTAGTTTAGCATCAGGATTACCTGCGTATATACTTTTTATATATATGTACCTAAATAAAAACAACTTGAAAGTTTCCTAAAGTGTCGAAAATAATTATTATAAACTCTCTCATTTTAAGTATGGGTATCCTTATAGGAAGATTGAGTGGCTACATAAGAGAAATAGTGATAGCTTCAAAGTATGGGGCTACAGAACAGTCTGATAATATATTGCTTATACTCACGATCCCTGATTTGTTGAACAACCTACTTGCTAGTGGTGCCATAGTAGGGATGTTGATTCCTTTACTGAATACACATGTTGATAACATAGAAGAAGTCTTAACAGAATTTACGAAAAAGTTATTTTATATTACGCTAATGTTTTATATTGTTGTTGTTATTATTATATTTTTCATGTATGACTTTTATCTTTTTGGACTATTGGCAATTTCGTTATTGTCAGTTTTCCCTAACATTTACACATTTATTATTACGGGGTATTTACAATTTGAAAAAAAGTTTAAAAAACAATCGCTCAATACGCTAGTTTTCAATATAACCATAATTATATTCTTACTATTTGAAGTTCAGTATTTTATCTTTTCTGTAGGGGTTATCATAGCTAGTTTAATACGATTGATATGGATATATTCTGATTTAGGCGATACAAATATATCGTACAGATCAGTTTTAAAACAAGTACAAAGTAGCACTTTAAAATATAAAACTATTATATTTATGATGTTAGCAAATGGACTTATGTTTATTAACCCTATGATAGATAAACTATTTGCTGCATATTTTCAAGAGGGGTCAGTTGCCATTCTTTCTTATGCTGAAAAGATATACTTGCTCCCAGTATCTGTATTCTTAACAACCTATGCAGTTGCTATGTTCCCTGATCTTTCAAAACTTGTGGCAAATGGCAAAAAAAGAGATATTACAACCTTCCTTCAACAGTCGCTAAGTTTAAACTTATTTATTTCATGCATCATCGGTGGTGTATTATATATATTTAGCGAAGAGGTTGTAAGTTTGTTATTTGGTGTCGCAAACTTAAATAAACATGTGATTGATAGTATATCTGTGGTTTTAGATGGATACATTATTACACTTGTTATGGCAGGAACAAATAGTATATTGTTGAATTTGATTTTCTCTTACAAATGGTATGAGAATTTAATTTTTTATTCGGTATTTATGGTGGTTAGTAAAGTAATTTTAAATACACTAACCGTAAAGTGTTCATTAGATATAAAATATATAGCTTATGGTACATCTTTAATTAGTGTGTTATCTACTACGTACTTAAGTTTACTCTACATACGAAAGGTAAATAAGAAGTGAAAAAAGTCTTATTTGTAGCCTATGGTGGTGGGCATATTAATATTGTAAATCCTATAGCACAGAAATTATTGGAAGAAAAGGAATTTGAGTTTAAGATTTTGGCTCTTACTATGGCGTATAACAAGGTAGTAAATGCGTATCCATACGGTATTGTAACTAAAATATCTGATTATAGAGATTTGTTTCAACAAGATATTGCACAAATAGAGGAATATGGATTAGAATTGTTAGCAGATAACTATAGTGAACATAGCGGGATATCTAAAGAAGATACTATTCTATATTTAGGGCTTTCTATGTTTGATTTGGCTGATAAATACGGAGAGAAAAAGGCGAAAGAGTTATATGCTAAAAGAAAAAGACAAGCTTTTTTGCCTGTCCGAACCATGAAAAAGATTTTAGAATATGAACATGTCGACCAAGTTGTTTCAACAACCGCACCAAGATTTGAGCAAGCCAGTTTAATTGCAGGGAATGAATTGGGTATAACAACTGTAGAGATACTTGATTTGTTTGGAGAGTTTTACCCTTTGCCAGAAGCCCAGCATATAGTTTGCATGAACAAAAGAATTAAAGAAAGCCTAGTTCAACAAGGCCTAAAAAACAGAGAGTATTACTGTTTAGGTCAGCCAGCTATAGAGCAAACTGTAAATAGAGTTGCCGTTTTAGACTCTAATAATATCAAATCGAAGCTCAATTTAAAAAATGATATTACAATTTTATATGCAACGCAAAAGCCAATTATCTGTAATGCTGATTTTTCCTATGCTGGTTTTTCTGGTTATAAAACTATCAATGATAATGTTTTTGAAATATTTGATAAATTAAATAAAAAATTAAGTATAAATATTATTTTAAGGATTCATCCAAACGAAGATATAAAAGATTATCAAAAATGGTTAGATAAGTATCCTTTTGTGAAACATGTAAATAACGTGATTGACTTAGCGGAAAGTATATCGGTATGTGACTTATTATTGAATCAAAGCATCAACTGTCAGTCTAGAGGCAATAGCATCTGGAAAATGTGTTTTTACCTTTAAATATCATTTAGATAAAACCTTTTGCTTTCCTGCTTTAATGCACAAACCATTTATATTTTCTGATGGGTTTAATATCTTATATGAAAACTTATATAATTACCTGTCTAATCATGAGGAACGGGATCATATTCAAGATGTTAATTTCTTGCCAAAAAATTCAGTCAAAAAAATAATAAAACTATTAAAGGAATTATAATATGAAAACAATGATTATAGATAATAATATTGAAAATATAAGGGTATACGACGAAGCCGGTGTAGATAGGGTGTTTATTGATCTTGAGGTAAATGGTAAGCAAAATAGACAAGGTGATCTAAATACTGTTATAAGCTGCCATAGTTTAGATGATATCAAAAAAATAAAATCTATTCTTAATCAGGCAGAGTTATTAGTAAGAGTAAATCCTATTTATAGGGATAGTGCAACTGAGATCATGAAATCTATTGATAATGGAGCAGATGTTATAATGCTGCCGATGTTTAAAACAGTAAATGAAGTAAAGTTGTTTGTTGATTATGTTAATAAAAAAGCCACAACTTGCTTACTTCTGGAAACGTCACAGGCATTAGCAAGACTAGACTGCATACTGGAAATAGATGGTATAGATGAAATACATATAGGACTAAATGACTTGCATTTGGCTATGGGGCTTGATTTTATGTTTGAGCTTATGGGTGATGGTCTTGTAGAATACATCAGCCACAAAATCAAAGCTAAAAATATTCCTTTTGGCATAGGTGGTGTTGCTCGTATGGATGAGGGTGTTCTTAAGGGAAATATAGTGATAAAAGAGCATGTAAGACTTGGATCATCGATGGTCATCTTATCAAGAACATTTAAAAGAGATCTTGAGATAGATAAAACTATATTTAAAAAAGAGATTCTGAAATTGCAAGAGGTCGAAATGGAAGCTAAGAAGTTAAGTCATAATGCGTTAGAAGAAAATAAACTACTGCTTCAGAAGTTGGCTGAAGATATGGCTACAACGATGAGAAAGAAAAAACAGCATGTATAAATATATATTTAAAGGATTTATAAGTTTTATTAGCGCCTTGGTTTTGCTTATAATATTTATTATACCCTTTATGATTGTAGCTATTTTAATTAAACTTGACTCCAAAGGTAGTGTACTTTATAGGCAAACAAGAATTGGAAGAAAAGGAAATAGTTTTGAAATATTTAAACTTAGAACTATGGTTTCAAATGCTGATCAAACAGGAGTTTTTAGCACCGCCCAAAATGATAGCCGTATTACTAAGGTCGGTGCTTTTTTGCGCAAAACAAGTCTGGATGAGCTTCCTCAAATACTCAATATTCTTTTGGGAGATATGAGTCTAATAGGTCCAAGACCAGATGTACCTGCCCAAGAAGTAAATTATACAAAAGATGAATTTATAAAAAGGCATCAGGTGCTGCCAGGAATAACAGGTTTAGCTCAATCTCGTAATAGACATAACCTTAGCAATAGTGCAAGAAAGAGATATGACATTTTTTACAATAATAACATTGGTTTTATTTTAGATATTAGAATTATTTTTTATACATTAAAAGCATTAAAAAAAGGAAGCTATTAGTATGTGTGGTATCGCTGGATTTGTCTCTAAAGATAAGGAGTATGACAAAGATGAGTATATAAAGAATGTAATAGATAGCATAAAACATAGGGGGCCGGATGAGTGTGGTATATTTCTAGAAGAAAATATATGTTTACTAAGCACTAGGCTTAGTATTATTGATGTAGCTCATGGACAGCAACCTTTTATATCTGATGATGAGAATATAGTAGTAGTTCAAAATGGTGAAATATATAATTTCATTGAAATACAAGAAGAGCTGAAGGGAAAAGGCGTAAGGTTTAATACACGCAGTGACACGGAAGTTATTTTAAGGTCTTATGAGTATTATGGAACAACTTGTTTCGAAAGATTTAATGGTATGTTTGCAATAGCAATTTATGACAAAAACAAAAGTAAGTTAATACTTGGTCGTGATCGACTAGGAGTTAAACCGTTATACATTTACCAAAAAGAGGGTGATATTCACTTCTCTTCCGAGATAAAAAGTTTTTTAATGTATGAATGGTTTGATGAAGGAATAGATAATCAGTCTATTCACAATTTTTTAAAGCTCAATTATATCCCTATACCAAATACTATCTACAAGTTTGTCAAACATGTTGAACCGGCTTCGTTTTATGAGATAGATATAGAGACTCTTAAGATAAAAAGGATAAAATATTGGAGTATTCTAAATATTGAAGAAAAACAAGATATAAATGAAAATGACGTTCTGCAACAAATTGATTACCTCTTGACTGATGCTATAAGAATAAGGCTTAGGAGTGATGTAGGGATCGGGGCATTTTTGAGTGGAGGTCTTGATTCTAGCCTGGTATGTGCTATGACAAAAAAGAATTTTGATGTCTCTCTTGATACGTACTCTATAGGGTTTGCAGAGAAAAGGTTTGATGAATCAATATGGGCAAAACAGGTGGCACGTTTTTGTGGTTTAAGTAATACTGTACATGTATTAGAAAGTGATATTATCTACTTATGGAATATAACAACTTGGCACAATGATCAACCACATGGTGATGTTTCATTTATTCCTACCTATATATTATCAAAATTTGCAGCAAAAAACCATAAGCTTGTTTTTACTGGTGATGGTGGAGATGAAGCATTTGGTGGATACATGAAATATTTTTCTGTATTGGATAATAGCTTGAATGACTATTTTGATGATATATCCTTGATAAAAGATGATGAGATTTTTGACGCACTCTATCAAAATACATTTAAAATGAATGTTGATTATAGTGAGCCATTGAATATCTTTAATAATACTATTAATGAAGTGTCTAGTAAAGACAATGTAAATAAGATTTTGCATTTTGATACAAGACATTTATTGCCTGGAAACAACCTGGTGAAACCAGATAAAATGGCCATGGCAAATTCTTTAGAGGCGAGAAGTCCTTTGCTTGATTATAGGTTGTTTGAATTGATGCAAAGTTTGCCAGGAAGATTTAAATTAAGTGATAATGAAACTAAGTATATTTTAAAAAAGTTTGCTTTAAAATATTTACCATATAATATAGTTTATAGAGAAAAACAGATGTTTACTGTTCCTGTAGGTGAGTGGTTCAGAACCAAATTAAAAAACTATATTATAGATATAATAAATAGTGACAGTTTAAAAAATAGAAATATTTTCGATCATGATTACTTGTGCAAAATGCTAAATGAACATCTTGAAAATAAAAAGGATTATACTAGGGAGCTTAGAGCAATAGTGAGTCTTGAATTGTGGTTTAGGAGTTTTTACGATAAAAATAAAGTGTTTTATTCATAATTTGCGGTGTCTTTTAAGGTGATTATCGTTTTTCTTATGAGGTTTTGTTTTTCCATTCATTATCCTCAAAATTATATTTTTCAGGATTGAAGTGGGCGTCACGCTGGATTAATACAATAAGTGCAATTGACTGAAATTTTATAGGTGAGCCAGCTGCCGGTATATTTGTAGCTATCACCCTAAAAATGGAAGCCAAGAGTGAGTACTCAAACTAGGCAATACAAGCAGCTGACTCAAGGGCAACGGTATCAGATTGAGGCTCTTCTTAGAACAGACTACATGCAGAAAGAAATCGCAGTGTCAGTAGGTATCAGTGAGAGTGCTTTATCACGAGAGTTGAGTCGTAATGCCAGTGATGATGGCTACGGTGCTGAAAGCGCCCACGCACTAGCCAGTCAGCGTAGAGTAACAGCTACAAAGTTCAGCAAAACAGATGAACGACACATGCCCATAATAAAGAAAGGACTAATGCTTGATTTCCGATCGGCCCGCAGTTGTTGATCTGCGGTCTCGGCAAGGCGATTGGGAGGGCGATACGATTTATGAACAGAACGCCCATCTGGTGACCCTTGTAGACCGCAAGAGTCGGTTAACTTTAATAGGGAAAGTTGATACAAAACACGCCGAAGTTGTTGCTGAAAGTATGATCAAGCTTCTGAAGCAGGTGTCATCGGTCTGCACAATCACCCTAGATAATGGTGGTGAGTTTGCAGCCCATGAAAAGGTAGCAAAAGCAATGAATGCAGATATCTACTTCGCCAAGCCTTATGCTAGTTATAAGCGGGGAACTAACGAAAATACCAATGGCATCATTCGGATAACATGGCCTAAAAAAATGGCGTTTAGTCATCAGACAGAAGACGATGTGAGGACAATGGAAATGTTGATCAATACCATGCCTAGGAAGGTTTTAGGAGGGTCGACACCACTCGAAGTCTACACAGGACAGCCGATTGCACTTATTGCTTGAATCCAGCGTGACTCCAGATCCTCTGGATACAGTGCTGAATAGAGTTGCTGAGTATTGCAGATGATACGCGAATGAGTTTCGGCAAGAGTAAGTACGAACGCATCACCTAAAGACTTCCAGTAGATTTAATCTTAGGGTAAGGTTACAGCAGTACTTTAGCGGTCTATATCCGCCGCGGTTGAAGTTTCTGCTTTGTTGTCAGGGTTTGCTCGCCACAGTCGCTTAGTGCCATTAGGTTTTGTGGCTTAGCGCACTTGCCTCCGAGTATCTGCTTCAAATCCTTTGAGTAGATGCTCGTTGCTATTGAAGGTGGGTGTAGGTAACAAACTAGCTGATCCTCATGGGCTACGAGTAATAGGCGGCTGGGGTGAATGAGAGCCGTTAGCAACCGAGCACCCTCAAGGGGTGCAAGTATGCACTTTACAATTAAAAGTCTAGGAAGCGAAGCTTTGTAGTCAGACTTTAACTTCTATTTAGCTACCATGAAGGAAGACGAAAAAGATGAACAATCCCATTACTGCGCTACTCATATTTGTATTGTTGAGCGGTTGCTCTGCACAAGGGATCTCTCCAGAAGATAAGAGAGGGTCAATAAGCGCGATGCATAATGAGGTCCTTTCAGAAATTTATGCAAAATCATCAAAAGCAAAATCTGACGTATCTTCTAGTGCTGGTTACGCAGTGTTTAGCAATGCACAAATCAATTTGCTTTTTGTTTCTGCTGGTACAGGTTTTGGCGTTGCCAAGTCTAACGGAGTAAGCACCTACATGAAAATGGGTGAAGCTGGAGTGGGTCTTGGGTTGGGAGTAAAAGATTTTCGAGCGCTGTTCGTATTTCATACGGAAATGGCTTACAGGAACTTTGTCGATAAAGGTTGGGTATTTGGTGCAGAAGCGGATGCCGCAGCAAAAACGTCCGACAAAGGCGGAGAGGCTGGGGGTGGGGTAACCATTGGCGATATTACTGTATACCAAATGACCGATGTTGGACTTGCTTTGCAGGCAACAATTAAAGGCACAAAATACTGGAAAGACAGTGAACTAAATTAAAACCATGAAATAAGGTGGATCGGAATGTGTGTTAAAAAGAGCATGTAAATAATTATGTGTAACTGCTAGGTTGAAGCGTAATTGGCTAAGTGGCCTTCAGATTCGATGAGATGTCGGTTTAAGGCCGTTTTTTAAGCTCTGATCGACATGGTCAATTTCTTTGGCGTAGTCTTTATTGCAAAGCATGACCATTATCTTTGGAGGTATGCGGTTGCTGGCTGTTCCCACGTACCTTTAATCATTTACCACTCGTATGGTTATGGGGTTTTGTGCTTCCTCATACCTTCAATGGTAGCTGGTATTGGTATATACTCAAATACGCGTATCTTTTTTATATGAAGTGAATAAGTATTAAGAATTTTTGGCAGATAGGAAGGGTCGCGCGGATATGATTGGCAAGTTTGCAATAGGCAGTAATACCAGTCGCGTTGGAAATTGTTACTTTGTAGTTAGAGCTCGTTCAACACGTACTCCTAGCTACTGTGATCGCGCGCTTGCCGCTTAGCAACTCAACACCCTTTGGGTATAGTTTCAAAGGTAAGGATATTATAAAAATTTTCACTCGCTTCTGGTTACGTTTACACTGACCATGTTTTTACGTGGTATTTAGAATAATACTCATCTGACTAGGGTGTTTCTTGTTATGAGCCAAGAAGATATACAGTTTAAAAAACATGCGTTAGCCCTTGGTAAAGTTGGCATTCAGAATGTTCAGGAGGTTGTGTATAATCCTTCGTACGAACAATTATTTGCGGCAGAGACGCAGCTAGAGCTGGAAGGTTTTGAGCGAGGTGTTGTCACGAATCTAGGAGCTGTTGCTGTTGATACTGGAGTATTTACTGGGCGCTCGCCGAAAGATAAATATATTGTTCGGGATAAACTTACAGAAAATACCGTTTGGTGGTCCGATCAGGGGGAGAATGATAACAAGCCTATTAATAATGAGGTCTGGAGTCACTTGCATCAGCTTGTGACCAAGCAATTATCTGGTAAGAGAGTGTTTGTTTTTGATGGTTATTGCGGTGCTAGCTTAGATACTCGCTTGAAAGTGCGTTTTATTACCGAGGTGGCTTGGCAGGCTCATTTTGTGAAGAATATGTTTATTCGTCCGACTCCAGATGAGTTGATTATGTTTGAGCCTGATTTTGTGGTTATGAATGGTGCAAAGTGTACTAATCCAGACTGGCGTGATCAGAAATTGAACTCGGAAAATTTTGTAGCTTTCAACTTTTCAAAAAGGATTCAGCTGATAGGAGGTACTTGGTACGGCGGTGAAATGAAGAAAGGGCTGTTTTCTATGATGAACTACTTGCTGCCTTTAAGGGGAATGGCGTCTATGCACTGTTCCGCTAACGTAGGCAGAAAAGGAGATGTTGCTATTTTTTTTGGTTTGTCTGGTACGGGAAAAACAACATTGTCTGCAGATCACAATCGGGCACTGATTGGTGACGATGAGCATGGTTGGGATGATAATGGAGTCTTTAATTTTGAAGGTGGATGTTACGCGAAGACGGTTAGGCTAGATAAAAACACTGAACCAGAAATATATAAGGCTATACGGCGAGATGCTTTATTGGAGAACGTCGTTGTAGATGATAATGGTGAAATTGATTTTGATGATGCCTCGAAAACAGAGAATGCCAGGGTTTCTTATCCTATTTATCATATTGAAAATATTGTAAAGCCAGTTTCCAGAGCTGGCCATGCAAAAAAAGTTATTTTTCTTACTGCTGATGCTTTTGGTGTTTTACCTCCTGTTGCCAAACTGTCGCCAGAACAAACGCAATATCACTTTTTATCAGGCTTTACTGCGAAGCTGGCGGGGACTGAGCGTGGCATAACCGAGCCTACACCAGCTTTTTCTGCTTGCTTTGGTGCAGCTTTTTTAAGCTTGCATCCTACTCGATATGGCCATGAATTAGTTAAAAAAATGGAGGCCAATGGTGCTAAGGCTTATTTGGTTAATACCGGCTGGAATGGCACTGGGCAGCGTATCTCCATTCATGCAACGCGTGCTGTTATTGACGCTATCTTGGATGGATCTATTGACGATGTTGAAACATCTGTTTTGCCGTATTTTGGCCTGCATATTCCAAAGAGTGTAAATGGCGTTGATAGTTCGATTTTGGATGCTAGGGATACTTATCAGGATAAAAGCGAATGGGATCGCAAAGCTAGGGAGCTGTCCGCGCTTTTTATTGACAATTTTGTGAAGTTTACTGACACGCCAGAAGGGTTGGCATTGGTGAGTGCAGGCCCTAAACTTGTTTGATCATTGTTTGCGATTACAGCATTATGTTACTGGGATTGGGTGCTAAAAGTTATTGGAAAGGCAAGGAAGTCTTTTTCCTTGGGTGCGAGGGAAGAGCTGTACTGAGTTAAATACAGTTGTACGATAGAGGTGGGTTTTTCTGATTAAGTTTGTAGAGAATTCCCGTTCCCATTGAAGGTGTGAGAGGTGGCAAGCTAGCTAGTCCCATGAGCTTGAGAGTAGTAGGAGGGTTAGAAATCCCCATACCTTCAATTGGCATTGGTGTAGCGTTCACTTCTCAGCGAGTATGAGTAAGTTTTATGAATATCATCTCTCAGCGTATTGCCGAAGAGTTGGGTGTCAATGAGCCCCAAGTGATCTGCGCAGTTAATCTGCTGGATGATGGCTCTACGGTGCCTTTTATTGCACGATATAGAAAAGAAGCAACGGGAGGATTAGATGATACTCAGTTGCGAACGCTTGAAGAGCGGTTACGTTATTTAAGGGAGCTGGAAGAGCGACGTCAGGTTATTATCAAAAGCATTACTGAGCAAGAGAGGATGACACCTGAACTGGAAAGAGATATTCAGGTTGCGGATACTAAAACTCGCTTGGAAGATCTTTACTTGCCTTATAAGCCCAAGCGGCGCACTAAAGCCAAAATTGCCAGAGAGGCTGGGCTGGAGCCCTTGGCTGATGCGTTATTTGATAATCCTACACTGTCTCCGGAGGAGGAGGGGGTGGGTTATATTAATGAAGATCTAGGAATCGTAGATGTCAAAGCCGCTCTAGAAGGTGCGCGTTATATTTTGATGGAGCGCTTTAGTGAAAGTGCGGAAGTTTTGGGGAGATTACGTGAGTTCCTGTGGGATGAGGGCTTGCTGAAAAGCGTTGCTATTGAGGGTAAAGAAGAAGAGGGGGCCAAGTTCCGAGATTACTTTGAGTATGATGAGTCGATTAAAATTGTACCTTCTCATCGTGCATTAGCAATTTTCCGTGGTCGCAATGAAGGTTTCTTGCAGGCAAGCATTCACCTTAAAGGAGAGCCAGAAGACAGAAGTGAAGCCCACCCCTGTGAAAAGATGGTTGCGGATTTTTGGGGTATTTCAGATCAAGGGCGTGCTGCAGATGCTTGGTTAAAAGAAGTGGTACGCTGGACTTGGAGGGTTAAACTGCTAAGTCAGATGGAAACAGAGTTAATGACTCGATTGCGGGAGAGGTCTGAAGGCGAAGCCATTACTGTGTTTTCAAAAAACTTGGGAGACTTGCTACTTGCTGCCCCAGCGGGGTTGCGCCCAACAATTGGCTTGGATCCTGGGTTGCGTACCGGTGTTAAATTGGCTGTTGTGGATGGTACTGGAAAGCTAGTTGAGCATGCGACTATTTTTCCTCATGCTCCTCGGAAAAAATGGAAGGAGGCTGTGGGAGTACTGGCAACTCTATGCCTGACTCACAAAGTTGAGCTTATAAGTATTGGTAATGGAACGGGATCAAGGGAAACAGATAGGCTGGCGGCGGAGCTCATGAAAAGTTATCCTAAGCTTGGTCTAACGCGCATTGTTGTTAGTGAGGCGGGCGCGTCTGTATATTCTGCTTCTGAACTGGCTGCCCGTGAATTCCCTGACTTGGATGTTGTTTTCCGTGGTGCTGTTTCTATTGCACGCAGATTGCAAGATCCGCTTGCCGAGCTAGTAAAAATAGAACCTAAAGCTATCGGTGTTGGACAGTATCAGCATGATGTAAGTCAAATACAGCTTTCTCGATCTTTGGAGGCTGTTGTTGAGGATTGCGTAAATGCGGTAGGAGTTAACGTAAACAGCGCATCAGGAGTTTTACTGTCTCGTGTGTCTGGTTTAAATCGAACTATTGCTGATAATATTGTTTCTCTCCGGGATAAAAGCGGTATTTTCAAAACTCGTGAAGATTTGAAGAAGGTTGATCGTTTTGGTCCTAAGGCTTTTGAGCAAGCGGCAGGTTTTTTACGTGTGATGAACGGCGACAATCCTTTGGATAGTTCAGCTGTTCACCCTGAAGCGTATCCTCTTGTAGAGCAAATTGCAGCACGTTATGAGAGAGATGTTCGGGGTTTAATTGGCGACAGTGCATTTTTAAAAGCGCTGGTGCCTAGTGATTATACTAATGATAAGTTTGGTGTTCCGACAGTAATAGATATTATTTCAGAACTTGATAAGCCTGGTCGGGACCCACGACCAGGGTTTAAGGCTGCGGAGTTTAAGGAAGGCGTTGAAGATATTAGAGATTTAAAGCTGAATATGGAACTGGAAGGCTCAGTAACCAATGTTACTAATTTTGGTGCATTTGTGGATATTGGTGTACATCAGGATGGTTTAGTTCATATCAGTTCGTTGTCTGAAAGTTTCGTAAAGGACCCAAGAGAGGTGGTTAAAGCGGGAGATATCGTCAAGGTGAAAGTCATGGGAGTTGATATCAGCAGGAAGCGAATAGGGCTGACGATGCGGATGGCTGATTCTGCCGAGGGACGCGTTGAAAGCGGGTCAAAAGGCAAAGATCGGGGGGCATCGAAAAAAGTTTCGCCGAGTAATAATCGTAGTAAGAGTACGCAGAAAAAAACAGAAATTGCTGTAGGTACTTTCGCTGAGCTGTTTGCTGGGGCAAAGAAGATGCGTAAGTAATGTAAATTAAACGTTTGCCTCTTGGGTGTGAGTATGCGAGAAATGAGGGAAGTGTCATAAGCCTACGAGAAGTAGGTGGTTGAGGCCTGGTCAAAAACCTCGCACTGTCGAGTATATCGTTAAGTGCAGCGAATGATAGTTATCATTGTGTAGTGTAGAAGGTTTATGAGTATATGTCGGTGCAGTTTTATCCTCAATCCAGAAGATATTGGAATCTATGTTGACAACTCTTTATCAGTCCCGTTTAAAGCTGCTAGGACTTTCTGTAAATCAACATCTGCTTTGTGGTGTTCGCCATGGGATAGAGCGAGAAGGATTGAGGGTTTCAAAAAAAGCAGAGTTGTCTTTGAAGGCCCACCCTGAAGCTTTTGGAAAAGCATTGACTCATCCGTATATAACAACCGACTTTTCTGAAGCATTGTTGGAATATATTACGCCAGTTTATGGTGCGGTTAATGATGTTCTAACCTTTTTGGAAGATTTACACCGCTTCACCGTTCAACACTTTGGGAGGGAGTTACTTTGGGTGGGTAGCATGCCCTGTGTTTTGAAAGGTGAAGGACAAATACCTATTGCAGACTACGGTAAGTCTAATATTGGTAGGATGAAATCTGTTTATCGGAAGGGATTATCACATCGTTATGGTGCAGCGATGCAAACCATTGCGGGTTTGCATTATAATTTTTCGCTGCCTGCGAAGTTTTGGTTCTTGACTGGTCGAGAGTCGTCTCAGGGCTATCTTGATTTAATTCGAAATTTCAGACGATATGAATGGTTGTTGATGTATTTATTTGGTGCGTCACCAGCAGTTAGTAAAAGTTTTTTTGGTGATGAAGGTATAGGGTCAGGGCTTGAAGTTTTCAATTCTGAAACATTGTACCTGCCTTACGCTACATCACTGAGAATGAGTGATATGGGTTATATTAACAATACCCAGTCGTCTTTGAACATTTGTTACAACACGCTTGATGAATATGTAGATAGCCTTAGGAAAGCCATACAGACTCCATATGGCCCTTACTTGGAAACAGGGGTGAAAGTTGATGGAGAGTACCGGCAGTTAAGTGCCAACCTATTGCAGATAGAAAATGAGTATTACAGTACTATCCGCCCGAAGAGAAACGCTGGCTTAGGAGAGAGGCCAATATCGGCTCTGAGTAGGGGGGGGGTTGAGTATGTTGAGGTTCGCTGTCTAGATATGAACCCTTTTGAAGGAATTGGTATCAGCCATTATGATGCGCACTTTCTGGATGTCTTTCTTGTCTACTGTGCGCTTGAAAAGAGCAACTCTATGACTGAGGAGGAAAGCAGGAGTGTAACGAAAAACTTCAGAAAATCAGTATTGAAAGGTCGTTTTACTGGGTTGTTGTTGGATCGTATGGGTGACTCTGTTTTGTTATCAGCATGGGGGAATGAACTACTTGAAATGATGGGCCCGATTGCTGAGCTTATGAGCTCTATAACTGGTTCTAGCTGCTATATAGATAGTCTCAGTGTGCAAAAAGTAAAGCTCGCCGATGTTGATCAAACGCCTTCTGCTAAATTAATGACCGAAATGAAAAAACGTAACTTTAGCTATACCGAGTTGATTAGTTATCTATCAAAAAAGCATCATAATCAATTTAAAGCAAATCCATTGAGTCCGGAAAGATATAACTATTTTTTGCAAGTTGCAGAGCAGTCAAGGCGTGACCAGATTGCTATTGAAAATGCTGATACGTTAGAGTTTGATGATTTTTTACAGAATATTTTGTAGCATTATGTATCAGTTAGATTGAACGTGTAATCAGAAGATAAGTGAGCTAAGTCCAATGATCCTATAAAACAGTATAAGATTGGGGTGAGTTAGAGTAGTCAACAACCCTTCATTTTTAAGGGGGAGATGGCTAGTGAGCTGTCTGATTTCCTAGGTCGAAAAATATACCAAAGGTAAAAAGATAATATAATGGATTTATCAAAATCGAAGTATCTGTTTTTTCTAGCTGCAGTGGTATGTGCTGCGTTAATTGGGGCTGCATTTTTTCTGCAACATATAAAAATGCTGGAGCCGTGCCCGCTGTGTATATCTCAGCGGATTGTTGTTTTTATTTTGTTGGTTGTTGTTGTTCTGGCGGTTATTCATAATCCTGGCTGTTTTGGTTATAGGGTGTACGGTGGTGCTACTGTTTTGTTTGGCATGATAGGAGCAATGCTGGCCAGTCGGCAGTTATGGATTCAGAGTTTGCCGGCCGATGAAGTTCCAGCTTGTATGGCAGGATTGGAATATTTGGTTGATGTGTTGCCGCTTTCGGAGTTGGTTAAGGTTATGCTGACAGGCACGGGTGACTGCGCTCAAGTGCAGTGGACTTTTATTGGCTTGACGATACCTGGCTGGACTCTGCTGTTTTTCATAGGCTTTACAATATATGGTCTCTTTGAGGTTTTCCGAAATAAGTGAAAATAAAAGTATTGCTTCTATATCCATTCCCGTTGAAGGTGTTGGTGGGCGGCAAATGGACGAAGTTCTATGATATTCTGCGAGAACTAGATGATTGAGATGAGTAATAGCGCCAGCAAACGGCGTCTTCAGTAGATGCTGGTATAGGTAGTCCAAGCTAGCAGTTGCTAGGCTAGGTTAGGCATCATCGGAATATTTTGAGTAGAAACCGTACTAGGCTGAACGGTTTCGCAGTGTGAATAACTAAAATAAGGGTGTTATGACCCTTATTTTCTTTTCATTGCTTCAAAGAATTCGCTATTTGTCTTGGTGTGTTTCATCCTATCCAGAAGAAACTCTACTGCAGAAATCTCGTCCATTGGGTGCAGTATCTTGCGTAAAATCCACATTCTTTGCAAATCTTCCTCTGAAGTTAGCATTGCTTCTCGGCGTGTACCTGATTTATTGATATTAATGGCAGGGAATACGCGTTTTTCTGAGCATCTACGATCTAGATGCAATTCCATATTACCAGTACCCTTGAACTCTTCAAAAATAACTTCATCCATTTTAGAGCCAGTATCAACCAAAGCTGTTGCTATTATGGTCAGGCTACCACCCTCCTCGATATTCCGTGCAGCACCAAAGAAACGCTTTGGACGCTCTAGTGCATGGGCGTCTACCCCTCCCGTTAAAACCTTGCCAGAAGAAGGAACAACAGTGTTATAGGCTCTAGCTAGACGAGTGATTGAATCTAGAAGAATCACGACATCTTTTTTGTGTTCAACTAAACGTTTGGCTTTTTCTACAACCATTTCTGCAACTTGTACGTGTCGTGATGGAGGTTCATCGAATGTGGAAGCAACCACTTCGCCACGAACAGAGCGTGACATTTCCGTCACTTCTTCAGGGCGTTCGTCAATCAATAAAACAATCAAATGGCATTCAGGATTGTTTCGTGCCAAATTGGCTGCAATGTTTTGCAGCATCAGCGTCTTACCAGCCTTGGGCGGAGAAACGATTAGGCCTCGTTGGCCTTTACCAATAGGGGCGACCAGATCAATTATTCTGGCAGTCAAGTCTTCGGTAGAGCCGCTACCCATTTCCATCATTAAACGGTCGTCAGGAAAAAGTGGCGTCAAGTTTTCAAAAAGAATTTTATTCCTAGCATTTTCTGGTTGGTCTAAATTGATTTCATTGACTTTGAGAAGAGCGAAATAACGCTCACTATCTTTCGGGGGACGGATTTTCCCGGAAATAGTATCTCCAGTTCTGAGATTAAAGCGCCTTATTTGGCTGGGCGAGACATAGATGTCGTCGGGTCCGGCGAGATAAGAGCTGTCTGCAGAACGCAGGAAGCCAAATCCATCCTGTAATATTTCCAGAACACCGTCACCATAGATGTCTTCACCACTACGAGCGTGACGCTTTAAAATGGTAAAGATAACATCCTGTTTCCGAGATCGTGCGAGGTTTTCTAACCCCATTTCATGGGCGATCGTCAGTAGTTCAGGTATAGGTTTTTTTTTCAGCTCGGTAAGATGCATAACAGTTTGCAAAAAGTTACTTGTATTGAAGGGGGGGGTGGCCGTCGTCGTTGTAAGATATCAAACATTGTTCGACTTATCTAATTTTAGTTAGAGAGCCGCGAGTCGACGCCTGCGAGTTTGCTTCATATGGGATGCTTCATAGAATCTGCTCTTGGTGAGCAACTACAATCCCACACCCTTAAGCAAACAGTCTATATCTTTTGTTAGAAAATAATCAAGGTTAAACTACCATCAATTTTAAGGTTAAACTACCATCAATTTTAATACAAGCTATTTTAAGTGCTGTGTAAGGTGATGTGTCACCTCAAAAATCTACAGATATGTATCAAAAGAGTTTGCGGGCGAGCGCTTTATTCTGTGACCACAGTAGATTGGTGGCTAGTTATTATTATGCTTAGAGCCGTTTGTGAACATAATTGTCTCCTCCACTCACTCGGTCTTCTTAAGATGCTTTGATAGCGATCTGCCTGGATGAAGTTTGATTTTGGGAGTCAAACCAGTTTTTTGTTGGGATCTTACTCCAAAGTTCAGGGTTAGCTGTTTTGCCTGTTTGTAACGTTTAGGCGGTTACCCATGAGAGCTTCTGATTCGTTTCGATGCCGTTGGCTGGAGGGCATAAATTTCAAACCGTTGTGCTTGTGTTGTTCGCTGTATCATCGTACAAAGTCATGGAGCCAGTTTTGTGTTGTGTCAACCTACGCAAATATCCTGCATTGGTAGCTAGTTCAGTACTTATAATCTTGCAATAAGGATTATCATCGATTTAACGATTTAACGATTAAATGAGCTCAAGGCACCAAGGCGCTGCAAGATGAACAGCACTGCAGCTTCCATAGATCGGCCATTATCAGAGTATAGTACTGGTTGTGGTGGTGCAATGTCTGGTGCATACTTAAGTGATCATTTTTGCTGCATACTCAGCTGATTCCGTTTGGTGAACCTCTCGTGTCACAACTCTGCGGCTATACATATTTATGGCTAAAGGGTTTGGAGCTGCTGCGTGGTGGCAAGTGAGAGAGGCTACAGCACATAAGGCGCGCTAGTGATGGGGGCAGTTAACAACCTCATACCGTCAAGGGGGTATAGACAGTGCAGGTTGTTTTCTGGGGAAGTAAGCTCATACTAACAATTCCTTGAGACCTTTGCACGATTGTTCTTTTGCCAGCTGGCTGCTTTAAAAACGCACTAAATCGATCATTTACAAGCATAAATCATCTATTTTAGTGCGTGTTTTCCTCACCGACTAACAAAATTACGGATCGTGCAAAGGTCTCTCCTTGAACATCAATATTCCATATTTTTGACCAAGAAAATAGTGAATGCACTTACCTCTCTCTTATTTTAGGCTAAGCTTTTAGTATTAATCGTAGAAAGAATAGGGATATTGAATGAGTAATAGTATTGATAGCAGGCAGAACACTTTGGCCTATGATTCTGATGCGATTCGTAATGATATAGCACACAAAAAAACAATAACAGATAGCCATCCAACCATTAGTGTCAGTGAAAATGTAGAGCAAAGCACTGATAATCAAGTGACGTTTGAAGAATTAAAAAATACATTCGAAGGTTTGCGAGATGGCTCTAACCTAAGTCATGAGCTTCAAACCCTGATGTCTACCATTATATCAAGCGTAGTTGTTGAAACCACCTTACGTCCTCGTATGCAAAATACATCTACAGATATTCAAAATATTGGAGGATCTGATTCTATTGAATCATCAGGATCGGCCAATAACAAAGGTGCCGTACGTCGCCTACAGCAGGTTTTGTCATCTGATAGCCGCCTTATTCAGGAGCTAATGGATTATCTCCAGTTATCAAGTCCTGCGAGAAAGGATGAGCATATTCAAAGCATGGGCCTTGAGTATAAAGACCTGCCGCCCACACTAAGTGGGTACCACACAAAACGAGGTGAGCTTTTTGCAGCAGTCAAAAGCCACATAAGCGGAAATCTTGATAAAAGCGCCTTGATGCATAAGCTTCAACCAGTAATTAATTATATTGACCCTGCAATAATGATTATAGATAACACTTTGAAAATGGAAGAAGCCCGTTGGGCGCATGAGCAAAAAAAGCAATAAACTAATTCCGTGAGTATATATGTGAAAACTTTGCACGAATCTTTTTTATTAAACAATAACCACAGTGAAAACAAAGATGGTAAATCGAAAGGTGGAAGGAAGGTCTTTCATTGAAATGAATTGCTGATTCATACAACGATTTATATATAATAGATTTAAATAAATAATAAGAGAAGGCTTTATTTGTTGTAAAGTAATAGGTATGGAGTCGTTTTCTGAAAAAGTGATGTATTTGAGTGTTTGCTAAATGATGTTTTGTTATGCACCATATTAATTATAATAAATGTAATGATGAGTGATATAAAATGCCTGTTCCGCCGAGTAAGAAAAACACAATAATTCAGTATGACAATCATCTGGGCAGAGCAGGTGATGAGCAGATAAGAAGCAATGAATCTGACAAAATAAAAGACACCGATGCAACGTCTCATCTCCAGGAGTCACGCAACAAGCTAAGGCATGGTTATCCTACAAACACACCTACAAACACACCTATAAAAACAAGATCATTAACGACAATGCTGGAGCCAGGAAATATTCATCCAGATATAAGAAATGCACATGATATGATGGCACAACAGAGTTCAGCATTTTCTTGTGCTCATTACCTTGGTCAAGGAGGAGCTATTCCTGAATGTTTTAAAGTACTATACCAACAATATCCTAATCAGCCGGCAGTTGAGGTTGATTTTAATTCAAATAATATAAATCAAAATATCCTAGCATCTTATAATAACCAACTTGCCATGATTCAACAATATAATAACGAAATACTATATTCTATATTGGTGGGGATTGAGGCACAAAAACAACAAATTATCAATATCCTCTCCCTTAGTAATCTACAGCCAGCTCCAAACTTGATGCAGGTTATTATGCCTCCTGTTGTCTGGCCACAGCCTGTATATCTACCTGATCTCATGAATAGCAGGGCTCAAATGCCACATCTATTTCAGCAAGATACAGGTGGTGGCATTCTACAATATCAACCCATGACAACGGCAGTTCCTATTTATACAAGACAAGTAGAGCAAAACTCTCAATTTGTTAATCCTGGGTTCTATATAGTACCTACGTCATTAGAACCTATGGTATGGTTAAATAACCCATGTTATGTACCGTGGAATAAGCGGATGCAGAATTCATTTCCAGAAATGGAGAAGAGCCAGCATATTGATGCCGAGGAGTTTTATACATATGCAAGAGAGCCTCTTAATGTGCAGGATATATTTAACTCGGGCAAACAGAATTGGGAAGTGATAGATTCACCTGAGGTCGCCCATAGTAACGCAATGGTAAGCGCTTGGCTAAATGATCCAAGAAACAACCATGATGGCGCAAATAGTGCTTTGATTGATGGCTCTATCTCTGATGTGTTAGGAATGCCATATTCCGTGGAAGAAGAACTTTCATCAGAAAAGGGTGTAAAAAGCAGCATAAAAACTCCTAAAGAAAATTCAAAAGCCTTGTTGAAGGTGCTTGCAAACAACCTTGCAGAAATAAAAATAAAAATAAATTCTGGACTGTCGGATTGTAAGAGAGAGATTTCTGATATTGAAAATAATATAAAATCCATCGAACTAAAAGTTAATGAATTTAATGCTTCATTGGGGTTAGGTGTGTCGTATTCTCAAGGTGATGCTAGTGCCATTCCTGCTATTGATCAGGCGGTAGATGGAATGGAACAGAGTTTGTCTGACTTGGCGCGTCAGGGGGTATGCAAACTTTCTGAGTTATCAAGTACTATGGAGTCGTTAGAAGAAAAGTATGTAGAGATTGGGGGTTATAAAGACCCTTTCCTTCAAGGAGAAATGGACAGTATTTTGTTAGCATATGCAGATATTGAAAAGACTTATAAACAGGTGGGCGTGCTTAAAAGTAAGCTGGAAATGATTTATGCTCACAAAAAAGATGTAATCTGGCAAAAAACAGAAAAGTATGATCCAGAAGAGGAGGTTGTAGTAAAAGGAAAAGATAACCTTCAGGAAGATATAATAAATAAAGAAGCTGTTAAAAAGATGAGTTCGACGCTCCATTCTCCCTCCTTAGATTATAGCTCAAACTCTGACACAAACTCTGACACAGGCTCTGACACAAGCTCTGACACAAGCTCTGATTCAAGCTCGATCTTAAAGTCTTCCTCAAGCTTGGCCAGTATCAAAGAATATGAAGAAAGTACTTTAGATACCTCAAAAAACGGCAATGCCCACTCAAAGGGTTTTGAGAGCAAGGCGACTCTAAAATTATTGAACCTTGAAGCGGAGAAGTTAAAAAGTTCGTCTAACTCCAGTGCAGCAAAAGTAAGCCAGTGGTTAGAGAATGTAGATAAGGAAGGAGGCACAGGAGGCACAGGAGGCACAGGACTGGTAGAAGAGGTGGGAGAGTTAGAATATGGTGATGATGACGAAAAGAGTGTTTCGAGTGACGGTTCTTCGTTAAGCTCGGTAGCTACCGTGATAGAAGCATCTGCAGCTAAAGGTAGTAACAAAAGTGGCATGAATATTACGGAGGAAACGTTAGTTAATGGTCTTGAAGAAAAGTTGTTGGAGAAAAAAGCAGGAATGAGCGTAAATGAGCGTCCTATTGTTTCACCTGCTCCTCCGTTTAATTCGTGGGTGGCAGTTTCAGGTGGTTGTGAAAACGATGTTCGAAAAAATGGTGAAGGAATTATTTTGGATAGAGATGGATATTATGTTAATCATCTACCTGATGTAAAGCCAGTTATTAGTAATGATAAGTCAGCAGGAGAAAAACTGGCATATCATCTAAATGTTAATGTAAATGTAAATATAACAACAAACGTTGATCAGCAAACTTTCTCTGAGATTGAAACTAATTTCTCTTCTGTAGCAAGAAATATATCGGAAGAAATTGACGTAGTTAAGAGTAAGTTTCAAGAAAAGCCAAAAGACTGGACAAGCTTTATTGAGAGTGACAAAATAATAATAGATGGTTTCAAGTCTCAGATTGATGGAGCTAAAATAAGAAGAGATAATGGTGGGTTTGATGCTTTATTTGATTATTGGAGGTCTGGTACTTTAAATTGCGCCCCAGACGTTAAAAAATATAATGTAATCGTGAGTAAGGAAGCTGCGGAGAAATATCATGATACATTTTTCCCTGGCACCAGTGTTGATAGCTATCGTTTGGGGCAGCTTAATTATATAACACATATTGGAGATCGGTATGCTGGGGGGGCAGTGCTAAGCGTAGCTGCATCAGAGAATATGTCTTTTGATAATGTATATAAAGGCTTTTCTATTATTCTTGATGAAAATAAAGATACGCCAAGAAAAGTATATATATGCTACAAGGATGATTATTGTCATCAGAATAGCACTGAGCTTGGTGAGACAAAACTAGTTCCTTTTACAGAAAATATACCTGGTCTTATTCCAGAGCCTCATGTGTCATTAAAATATGGTGAAGACAGTGTTGAGTTTTATCTTGGAGGAGAGCGTGAGTACAGTTTTTTATATCCACCAACTGATCTTCCTGAGAGCCTCAAGAGTTGTTTCAAAAGCTATAACAGCAGTATGGCAGAATTGTGGCAACCACAATCGAGCGATAGATTAAAAGAAATGAGACTAGAAGTGGCAACAAAGATTCAGGAACACATAGCTATATGCAAGGAAAAACGACCAGATATGTCTTCTGATGACGTGCTATCAAAGGCAAAGCTCGAGTATGGCGATGCTATAAGTACCGAGTTCCTAATGGGTAAGATTGAGAACAACGATCGTAGAATCTATAATGCTTTTATTAAAAGTTATGGCACTTCTAACGATGCTCATTTTTATATAAATGATATGTCGTGGAATTATCAGGAACGTGGTGTTCATGAGTTAGCTAACAATGAGTTGTGCATTCTAACAGATTTTAAGAAAAAGTATAGTAGCCAAATGCAGAAGAACATTTTGGTAAGTACAAACATTAATTTTAAAACTTATGAAAGCATTTTGTATTCAGAACATGATAACGTTAAAGAAATGGCGAAAAAGACCACGGAACTTGTTATGCGACTGGTCGACGAGGGGTATTCTGATATTAAAGAGCAGATTGCAAGTTTACTCTCAAAAGAAGCGTTAGAACAAAATTTCAAATGGGCTGACAGCAATGGGGATGAGCAAAATATTTATTGCAAAACATTGAATGATGCTGGCAGCAAATCCTACGCGTACATAATTTACAATAATGGGAGACGCATTCTTGATTTGTTGACAACAGGCGTGTTAAAAAGCGAATTAAAACCAAGTATTAAAGAGCATTTGAAGTTACTTGCCTCTATGGATTCCTGTAAAACAGAAATACATACTGATGATTACGAAGCATTTTATATAAATCCTGCAGGAAATCCATATGAAACAAAAAAAGCTAATGCTGATGATAATGAAAAAATGGATGCACTTCCTATTATACGAGACAATCTTGCTAGGGGAGGTTTGGTTTTAAAACCTTTTAAACATCCAAACAAAACAGGTCTTAGGTCAGGTAATTCTGGTTTAGGGGAGTACGGTTATATGGAAAAAACAAAGGATGGCTCAACAAAAGGTTATGCGTCATATGATTATATAACTATACCTGTGGCAAGAAAGGATGATGAATCAAAATGGTTGTTAATGAACTACAGTTATAAAACTGATTCAATAATGCCTCTTACAGAATCTGAGTATGATATTATGTATTTAGATACCAAATGGCATGATTATGCGAAAAGTGCTGAGCAATTTAAAAGCCGAGCTCTGGTTAAAAACACAGATTACTGTAACCGTCCTGATGTTGTTATGACCTCTGCCGGGAATGACCTATATGGAATTCACGGTCTTAATGTTATGTCTTGGGATGCAATGAAGCATTGCTCGCCAAAAACAGATGCTGAACGAACTAAGTGGAAAAGTGTTCTAGAGGAAGAAACTTGTTTAATAAACAAATATAAGGACCTCTTACCACGAGAAAGGGCGTTGGTGTTTGAACTAACTATGAGTTTGTCTAATGCAAAAAAACAAAGTTATACACCACCACAAAAAATAAAGAATTCATTAAGCTCAGCCATTTTTTTAGTGAAGGTAGCCTTAGAAGCATCAAATAATAATATGGATCGTGCAGCTAGTACTATTTTACAGGTTAGGCATATGATGCATGAGAATATGCCTGGTGCCAGAATGACAGAAAAGCAGGAGTATAGTTTCGAAAGTCGTAGGGATATTTTAGTTAATTACGTAAAAGCCCATAAAAACCATTGTGAGGGAATCCAAATTCTTTGTCAGAAACAGATTGATGATCCCGCATGCATGTTTTTACAGGATGGAAGTCTTGAAGCTGATACCAAAATTTTAACGGAAGAACCAAATACATTTGTTTCTGAACAAATGTTGCTAAAGAAACACGGGAATCCGTTTCATGTAGCATATACGCGACAACGGGTGGATGCAAAAGGTGGTCGTAGTATGGATTATGATTCTGGGATTACACGTTCAAAAAAAAGTGCACAAAAAATTGTTCCATGCATTCAAAAATATCGTGAAAGAAAGGACAGTGATAAAGATTATGTGCGAAATAAGCTGACAGAAATCTCTAGTGCAAGTAAATTTGATGATATGGGTCATGCTATACCTAAAGATTTATTTTTGCCGGAAATGGGAGACAAAAAGATCGAAGAAGACGTCGTAAGAGAGTATCTTGACTCAAGTAAAGTTCGTAAAATATTGAATATTGATAGACCTGATTATCAATTTCATATGGACGATTTATGGAAGTTTGATTTTGCGGCAATGAAAACGAATTCAGAAAGGATTCTTTTAGATGAATGCAAAAGTGATGCTGAGAAGTTAAAGGGGATTTTAAGTAGTGACGTTGAAATAGAGAACTATAGGGGATCGAATGGCTCTAAGTCTATACCTACTCAGGGATTGGAAATGCCGTTTATTACCCTATGCTCAAATGATTATAGAGAATATGTTGCGGTCGATAATGCAGACAAAATAACAGCTCTAGAGATGTCCACTTCAGAATTAACTGGTGCTATCAATCTATTGGGGGCTCATCGACCCAATGATGTTGTTGATACGGTTGCACTAACTTCTGCTAAGGCAGCTGCGTTGCAAATACTATCTACTTCTACATATAGACCTGATGCTCATATATGCATAGATGGTATTAATTGTATGACTAACGGTCATAACTTCACTGGGCTTTCTGGTGAGACGCAATTGGATGCGCTTCGCTATACTACAGCTGGACTGAATCAGAAAGGTGCTCAAGTAAACTGTAAAAATGATTTTAACATATGGGAAATATTGGTAACAGGTAAAAAAGGGTCCGCCGAATCTCGAGCGATTACGGATAGAAAAAAACGTGCTATAGATCAAAAGTATGAAGAGTTAATGTCAATCAATCAAAAAGTTAATGAAATTGAGAACTTTATTGATGAACATGATGAAATAGAATATAACGAAGCAGATCAGAATACATTAGATCAATATATAGCTGTCTTGAACAAGATGTTTTCTGGGGTGGTTTTTACCAGAGAAAATATCAGTGATTTTTTCGGTGGAGATGGTAATATAGCAGGAAAGGAAATGATAATGCATGATGGCTTATGTCTTTATTCTAAAGAGGAAAAAGTTGGTAAGATTTTTGCCGGTAAAGGATTCGTGTCAGAGTCTGAAGAATTAGGTTGTTTAAAAGGAATTAGTGGTTTTCACGGTCTTGGTTATCGAATACAAGCATATACTGATGAATTACGCAGGGTACAGAAAGCATATACGAAATATGATAACGAAAAGCATGATGCTTATCCGGCGGAAAAAGTCATGAGTATTTACATGAAGAAATTAGGTCGTCTTAAAGAGGATGGTTTCTATTTGCCGTTGCAAGACTTGAATGAGGCTGCAACGATAATATCATGCGATAATGAAGAAAAATGTATTCAGCTTGTTCGTGATGGATCATTGGAAGCATTGGAGAGTTTTATAAATTCCACCATAGACACAATAGTAACTAAAAGAAAGGCTACGTTGAATGTTAAAAACAATCTTCGCAATATATTTGCCAAACAGTTAAGTGCCAAGGATATAGTTGAAAGTTTCAAAAGCATGTCACCAATAAAAAACAAGGAAGAAGTTGATGCTATTAAGTATAAAATTAAAAAGCTAAGATCCAAAGAATTCACGTCAAGCACATCTTCTGATATAAGTAAACATGAAAATAAGTTAAAAGAACTTAGATCTGCTAATGGCATTATTGTTGACGAAGATGAAATTGTTCGTCAAGTAGATCTACTTGATTCATATACTAAGTATTTTATTGACCAAGGTCCAGATAGTATCGCTTTAGAATACGATAAATTACTGAATGAAAGTAATGGAAGTATTGACGATAAAATAAAAGCATTAGCTATAATTCATGTTGCATTTGCTTTAATTAATAATATGTCTACACCGAAACCATCTCAAGCGGCTGCTTTGTTAGCCGCAATTAACTCCAAAGGGAAATCATTAGCTATATGCGCTGAGCCTGGGTCAGGGAAATCTGTCTATATATATCAAGCAGTTACATTGGCGCGACGTATTGGTGATAAAAATAAGCAACTCCCTATTTTTGTTACCAATAATGATACTTTGTTGCAGCAAGATTATGAAAACTTTAGACCTTGGGGTAAGATATTTCACTTGCCGGTGATAATGCTAAAAAATAATTTTGAGGATAATATAGAGAGCTATTCTAGAGACGGTGCAATGCTGTTTGGTACAGCAGAAACAGTAATGGGAGATAAAACAAGGCTCAATACTCTAGATATAACAAGCCGCTTAATAGATAAAGATTTACAGCTGAAACCAGCAGGAAAATGCTCCAACGATCAAGTTATAGAATTGTACACTAATGGATTTAATCGAGGCATTGTTTTTGATGAATTTGATACCTCTAAAGACAAGGATTGCTCAGGTGCTTTGATTATATCAGAACAGTCTTTAAATGTGGCGGATAATTGGAAGGTTGAGTCTTATGCTGCTTTTTTTGATGTGGTTGGAAAGCTACATGGTAAAGATGGTGTCGGCTGGAATGATTACAAACAAGAAATGATCAATGAGCTGGAAAATAAAAAAAGATCTCAGGATAACCCTCAGGATAACCCTCAGGCTAACAATAATATTGAAATAGAGCTTGGAAAGCTGCAGTCTATGACTCAGGCTGACTGGGAACTCTGCATAAAAAATATCTCTAAATTTATACAGAGAAAGGATCAGTACCAATTACAAAAAACATATACTATTGGGTACGAAGTTAATAATCCTGATAATGCATCTGATAAGGTGGTCGTCGTCATAGAAGACCCAAGTCAAAATAAAATTCAGGAGCATAAAAAACAAGGGCACGAACTGAAAATATATCCAATTAATCGGACGACAGCAGAAATTGTTAAGAACTCATCTTTTACTGAAAATGCTTCAAATTTTTTAGCCTATATGCACGGATTGCCACTGACTATGCCGACACGGACTGTGGCATCTACTGCCGTAAATACTTTTTTCAATGAAGAATTTAAAGCTAATGGAATGATCACTTTAACTGCGACATATGGTGATAAAGAGATGCAACATGATCTAGTGCCAATGGGAACAACTAATATTTATTATGAATCACCTTACAAATTGAATGTGACTGAACACACCACTCAAGTGTTTGATGAGCAATCTCATCTGTATGATAATGTCGTAAATATGGCTAATTATTATATTGATCAAAAAAAGGATGTAATTATTTTATGCAGTGAGCAGGCTGATGTTTTTTCAATAGATAAGGCTTTTGGTCTTTATGCAGGTAAAGTACAAGATTTTTCTGAAAAAGCCTCAGTAGTAACTCTGGCCAATCTTACTGAGACGCCAGATTATAAGGTATTTGAGAATCGTGTTGGAAGCCTTAACACATCCTTTGGTAAAGATGCGGACACAAGGAAAAAAGGTTATATTATTAACGCTACGGATGCCTGTTCAAGAGGTTTCAATTTTGATGCTAAGGATGCTGTGTTGATATCTGTAGGCATTCCTCCCAGTGCTCGTGCAAAGCTGCAAAAGAATCGAAGAGTGGGCAGAAAAGGTAATGCTGGTATCGTCCATAACTTGGTACTAAAGCGTGAATTATCTAGTGACGTTGATACTAGTTCTGGGAATAGCAGCGATGAGCATGGCAGCATTTATAGTAATGAGATTCAGCAGGCTGTAAGCAGAGAGTTGGAGGGTAAAGATCATGCCATTCATCAAAAAGCGTTGATGCGCAATAGTGTTCAGGAGGTAGTGGCGCGCTTTTCAAATGTATTCACGATATATCATCAACAGCTTAAAGTTTTTGAGAGAATTAATTGTAATGATCTGCCATTTACAGATAAGTTGGGAGAGGTTCATAGCGCAATCCAAAGTGTGCCAGCTGGAACCGCTGATGAAATTCTTGAGAAATGGTATGCATGGCGAGACGGGTTTATTAAGGACGTTGAAGGAGTAGCAAGTACACCGGAAGATTTAGATAAGATTATAAGAAATGCATTGATTGAGAATGGGGCGTGGAAAAAGTTTATCTCTACTTTGCCGTGCTACGATATAATCATTGGTTCTGACTTCAGTGAGCCAGACGTAGTGTCACAGAAGGATCTTGAACGTTTACGGCATGACAGTAATTCTGCTTGTTTATTGAAGAACATGGACGCTGATAAACTTCGCGAAAAATTTTTACGTGCTCAAATGATAATATTTGAAAATATGTTTAATGGGAAACGAGACAAAGTTAAAAGTGAGTTAGATTCTTTTTTGTCAGATTTGGCGAAATAGGCAACTTAGTATCAAGTTTGACGTGCGACAAAAGTAGTTGTTCATAAAAGCATTCCTCCGGTGTTTTATAAGCTAACCGCTTCCTTGGTCTTGTATTTAATTTGGCCGCTATGATGCTACATCGTTGCTGAGTTAGTCCTGCCATTGATATTCCCTTAACTAAGTATTATCTGATCAAACCGTGTTTTCATTCGTACCACGTTCCCATGAGTGATGTGTGTTGGCCAAGTAATAAGGACAACTAGTCACTTCTTCAACTTTCTTATATTGGTGAAACTCGGTGCCCTTTTCTGATGTAATGGTTTTAAATTGCTCAGGTATTTTACTCATTAATTTTATCGTTCGCCTGTTGGTTGACTTGGTCGCTCTATCGTTTACTGGCCTATCAATGTGTAACTAGTTTTTCGCTGAACCAGTGTGACTACGCAGTGTTTAGACCCTTTACCCATCACGGTATCTATTTCCCAATGACCTAGTGTTTCACGCGTTTCTACTTCAGCTGGTCTGTCTGCTATATTGCGTTTATTGGTAATCCTGCCTCGGCTATCATAAGTCTTGTAGCGTTTACGTCTTCGCTTTTGAGCACAACGCAAGTGCTTTCATAGCAAGGCGCCTTTCTTTTTATCACGCCAAATATATCGATAAATAGTTTCATGGCTAAAGTAACGTACACCTATCCGTTTTAAGTAACCCGTAATCTGTTCAGGACTCCATTGTTTATGTAAGAGTTGCCTAATGATCACGTAATCCTTTTCTGTAAAATGTTGGTTTCTCCTTGAACGTCGACGTCGAGATCTTGTCCTTTGCTGTGCCCTGATGTGTCGATATGAGCCATCCTTATGCCAACAAGTATTGCGTTGAAATTCTCGATATATGGCACTTCGGTGTTTTCCGATAGCTGTGGCAACGTCGTAAAGCTTATCCTTGCCATTTTGGCGCTACGATCATATATTTATACCAAAGTGTATTGAAGATGCTCGATTTTTTAGTGATTTTTCTTCAGACTACATTAATGTCAAAATTTACCCTGACCCAGCAGCAAAAAATCGACTTGGAATCTCGCCATAAAATATTGCGAGATGTACGAGAGTGTAGCCGTATTAAAGCGATACTATTGTGGTCTGAAGGGTGGTCAATAACTTTTATTGCTCAGGCTTTGAGAAAAAGTGAATTCACGATCAGTCGTCACATCAAAGATTGCATAAAAAAAGAAAAACTTAAACCTGAAAATGGTGGCAGTGAGAGCCAGCTAGATGATGAACAAACTCAACAATTGATTGAACATGTATCTGAGAAAACCTACGCTCATACCCATCAAATTGTCGCTTATATTGCTGAGCGCCGGAAAATTCAATATAGTGTGTCAGGTATGAATCGGTGGCTACACCAGAAAGGGTTCACCTATAAACAACCCAAGGGTGTTCCCTATAAGACAGATGCGGATAAACAGGCAAGCGCTATGAAGAGCTGAAAGCCTCGCTACCAAAGGATGAAGTGGTTCTGTTCATGGACGCAGTACATCCAACTCAAGCGACTAAGATCACATCAGGATGGATTCGCAAAGGAGTTGATAAAGTCATCAATACAACCGGTAGCCGGACAAGGCTAAATATTATTGGGGCTATTGAGTTAAACAACCTGTCAGCTGCTGTTTTTGAACAATTTGAGACAGTTAACGGCAAAGCTATTATCCAATTTTTCAAAAAAGTACGGACTTCTTATATATCAATGGCCGTCATTCATATGGTGTTTGATGGTGCGGGTTATCACCACTCAAAGGAGGTGGTTGAAGAAGCTGAAAAACAAGGTATAAAGCTTTATTACCTACCTCCGTATAGTCCAAATTTGAATCCAATTGAGCGACTGTGGAAAGTAATGAGTGAGCACGCGCGAAATAATGAATATTTCTCGAAACCGGCGGAGTTTCGACAGAAAATAAATAACTTCCTGATGATACGTTGCCTAAAATTGGGGCTTCGTTAGTCAGTAGAATTAACGACAATTTTCAGAGACACAACTCTGCATCTTAAATTCACTTGGGTATATACGCGTTGTCTTTGAAGTCGCTACGTTGCTGTCAGCTCAGGCTTACTGCAGTTACTTAGTGCTCTTAAGCTTTTGTGGCTTTGCTCATTTGCCGTCGCGTAGTAACGTCACATTTTTTGGGTGTAATCAACATGAGACCGCGAATAGCCTTAAGCTATCTTAATCTGACTGGGTTTTTATCGGGCAAGGGTGTGCCACTTATGCTGGAAATGTAGGGAGCTACTTATTAACAAACATATGGTTGGAAGGTGTTAATCCACGATCGTAGGTACAAAAAGTGTCGGTCACTGACTCTGTTTTGCTATGAATTTTAATATTTGTAATGACTTCCAAGGCGCCAGCGTCGTAACAGGCTTGTTGAGCATTTTTCACAATATCAAGTAATTGATTTAACTCGCCTTTCATGGTTGTTTCCATTGCGCCAACTTGGTATGGGACATTGGCAGCTTTAACTACTGCTATGGCCTTATCTACTACTTCAAAGTTATTCCCTTCTTTCAGTCGAGGTATAATTTGAAATGCAACAAATACATCTTTAAGTACATGATTTTGAATTGACATTTTTGTTTGATTTTATAAGGTTTGAGGTTAGACATCTAAGTATGCTAACATTTTTGCTGTTGAAGTGTGAAGCTTTTGGTGTTGAGTAAATATTGCACAAATGGCTGAAGAAGGATTTCTCAACGTGCTCAATTTTAATTTTATTGTAACTTTGGTATATATTTACTCATGACTTAAGAAGGCTTTATCGGATAGCTATGAATGTTATTTTTGGTATAATTAGGTCAGTTCTTAGCTGAACTGAAACTGCAAGTGAGTGTACCACTGGGTACATGTTGATATACTTGGCGGTGGCGAAGATAAAGTAGGCGTTTATAGTTAAGCTCAAAACATGTTCGTAGTTCCCATTGTTTATACTACGCAGGTAATCATCATGAGCTATGTACGGGACAAAAAACCTGAAGGCCTTGATTTTCAAGGCATAATTTAGTATGACGTGACTTTCAGACAAGGTAACCTGCACGGTCTTTTACCCCAGAATAGGTTATGGTTGTTGAACATAAAAGACGTCAGCTCATTGGCCAAGAAGCTTAAGGCTCACTTGCCTCTGCATCAAGCTAGGATCACCGTCATTGCACAGTTTGTAACGGCCTTACTGCGTAGCCGTTCCACTAAGTTGTACGGTGTAGCCGAAGAGTTTCAGACGAAGGCAGACAGCGAGTCCAGTTATCTCCGTATATACCTGTCGCCTTTCAAGTTGCTACGTTGTTGGCTGCGTTCGCTCACCCAGATCACCTACTACGCGTAGGATCACGGGGGCTTCGCTTACGTGCTGCCTAGTAGCAATTTTAAATGCTTTGGGTATAAAGCGATTTTTTGCTGACTATGACTACAGTTTTGAGCAGCCAGGTGAGCTGATTCTGAGCTGCCTGGACATAGATCGCTTTACCCTGTGCATGTATAGAACCAACTGAAAGCATGGCTCCAAAAACGTCAACTATCTGGTGGTATCAATTGCTTGGCAAGGAACCTCAGTTCCCATTGTTTGGGAGGTCTTGACAAAAAAGGAGGAAACTTCAATACCGATGAGCGCATAGCGGTAATGGACCGTGTACTAAATATCATTCCCAGAAAGAGAATTGATAACCTTCTGGCAGATCGTGAGTTTATAGGCCACGATGGTTAGACTGGTTACGTCAAAACAAACTGTCATGCATAATTCTGGTTAAGAGCAACAATGTGCTGGAGCATCGAAGCAAAAATATTGCCATTGGGAAGCTATGCAGAGGCGTTAGTATCAAACAGTAACGTGGCATAGCACAAAGTAAGTATCTTGAGTACCGCTCTATATTGCAGCCAGTCGAACCCTGAAAGGGTTGTTGATCGTGGTAGCTACTAAAAAGCCAGGCAGTATAATAGATGGCTATAGTAAGCGCCGAAGTATTGAAACCATGTTTGGCAATCTAAAAAGTCGGGTCTTTGATTTGGAGTCCACACATATGACGAACCTTGACCGGATGGATAAACTGATGGGACTACTGACGATTGCTGTTGTGTGGTGCCTACTAGTAGGGCACTGGTGTTATGGGAATGCAAATCAATTGCCGCTGAACAAGCATTACCGTCCAGCCAAGAGTCTGTTTCGATTAGGCTTGGATAGGCTTAGACTGGTACTCAAAAACAGATGTGCAAAAAATGATCAAACCACTTTTTTAGATCTGCTAAATGTTTTGTCTCGTACATAGCCCAATCACCCAGTATTCTTCGGCTCGTATTGATCTGCTTACTTGTCGTCTGCAAGCGCCTATTAATTTTTGTGTTTTTATCCGCCATATTTTATACCGAAACTATGATCACTTATCGTCAGTAAATATGGCATGATACACAATATAATGATTGAATTATTAAGGAGTAATCATGTCAGATGAAGGTTATCCCGAGCCTGTAGAAGAGCTTGTACACGACACAAGAGATATGCACAGAGCTACTACATCGTTGATGAAAGAGCTTGAATCGGTAGGTTGGTATAATAAGCGAGTCGATTCTTGTAAAGATGATGATCTAAGAGAAATTTTTGCTCTTAATCGAGATGAGGGAAAAGAGCATGCAGCAATGGTACTTGAGTGGATTAGGAAAAAAGATCCTAGCTTTGATAAAGAGCTACAAGACTCTTTATGCGAGGAGGAGTCTATTGCTCACGAATAAAAAAGTATGTAAATAATTCGATGTAGTCGCAATATTTAATAGGAGCAGTCGGCTGCTCTTTTAGAGTTTGACCATAAAGCTACTCAATGTCATTTTTTAGTCTTTTGCGGGACCGGCAATTTTTTTGATACTGTTTTTATAGAAAGGTAAGCAACTTTGACTGCAAAGTTGTCACAGGGAAGAGTCGTCTGGCCTTGAAAGGCGTGTGGAACACGCTTGTGAGTAATTCAATGGAGTAGTTGCTCATGTAAATCATTTGTCGGAGACGGTGTAAGTAGGTGGCAAGCGAGAGAAGCCCTATGATCCTATGGGGCGTAGGTAATTGGGGTGCGAGAGTAGTCGGCACCCACCCTGTATTTAAGGAAAGTTGGTATAAACGGTTATTTTAGTAGGCTAGGAACTGAATGCACTTAAGTTATCATGGTGCTTTAATGGCTTTGATTATATCAAAGGATAGTGCCTTAACTTGCTCAGTGTTTATTTATATTCATTACCTTGTATGTTTGAGGCTGCCGACTATTTTAAGGCGTCCTAATCACTTACTACTCGAACTCATGGTGATTCGAGTATTCGTGGCATATCAACACTATTAACGTTACCGAGTATCTGACCAATGCTTTTAGTTTAACGCTAAACAGTGGTAGTTTTTTTGAGAAACAAAAAAACTACCACTGTTTACCTAGGTTGAAGCTGGATAGAGGGCATGTTATAGTTATTACACTTTTACGTGCAACGGATACGGCAACTCCTTGCAATACTTAAGTTGTTTCTAACAAGTGGGCAGGATAATGAAAAGTGTTACGTTTGGTTGCTAGTAGTGAGATCTATAATACACATGGCCCCCTCATTTCTTCAATCCGTAAACCATCAAACTATTTACACAAAAACTTTATATATTTATTACCTTTAAATTCATGAGGTTGTTGACCTCTCGAATTCACCAAAATCACCTGTTATTCCTAGGCTCATGGGAGTTGCACGAGCTTGTCGTCGAATGTAACCTTTTATGATAGATGATATTGATGGCATAATATGTGCATTCATTTATGTGTGGGGCAAGTGAGGTATCATATCTGCAAGATGGATATAGACGAATTAAGTCCCACGAGACTGCGCATAGTAGGTGGTTTGCGTGAATGAGAGGAGTTAGCAAACTCACACCTGTAAGAGGAATGGGAATGAATATTTCAAAAGTTACTAAAGTAATTGATTCATATGATAGAAAGAATTTTGCATCTAAACTGAAAGGTTTTGTTAAGAAGCTATGGAAGAAATTTAGTGTTAGCGTAACTTCTTCTAGCAAGTCATATTCTCTAAAAACTTCTTCTGTAATAGTTAGCGAGAAGCATGGAGAAAAGGCAAGAACTGATCCATGTAAACCTTTGTCATTTAGACAAATAGACTGCAATCCACTTCAACCCAGATTTTCCAGCATAAATGCTGATGATGAAGAGAATAAAGTAGTATTGCGAGAAAAGCCCGAAAATAAGCTGTTGAATACACAAACGAGAGACTCTGTTGCTGGTCATGCTGATAAACTTGTATCATCAGGCAGTTGTATCGCAAAAGTTACTGCAGAAGCAGAATATGACGTATACCAAAATAGAGCTAGTAATGGGTTAGATGCGATTATACCAAAAACAAAACTTGCAGAGTACTTGACGCTAGATGAGCAGCGTGCAGTAAAAAACTTAGAGGGCGCAGTAGGTGAAAATGAAAAGATGTTGATTATGGAGAAAGCCGGAGCAATAATTGCTAATAAAAACAAGCGAGAATTAGATATAAAAATTGGGTCTTCGACAGCATCATCAGCACAGCTTAAGCATACTGGTAGCCCTAAATTAAAGGCTAGAATGAAGAAAGCAAGGCATCAAATCCTTGATGCTATAACTAAATCGAATAAAAACCAGTATAGGCTTGAGGGGATGAGTATCAATGGAAATAAGCCGAGTATGTCGCGCATTTCCTTAAGCCGTGAATCGGTTAATAATATTTATGATGCTCTCAACATTCCAGGAGATAAGCGCTCTGAAAACATTGGAAAAGTTATTAATGAGTTAAGAAACATTCACAGCATCTTAGTAGAGGCGGATATTACATTTGTTGCTAGTAGCGTTCTTATTGTTATTGACGAAAAGAATCCTGATAATACAACCGTAAAACTCATTGACCTTGCTCATTCTATAAAAAAAGGAGAGTGTGAAACATACCAGAAAACAAAAGAACGGTTCTTACTTGGGGTGGAATGCTTGATCGAAGATATAAAGGAAATGAAACTTCAAAACATGAGCCTGTAGATCTAACAGTGTGATCATATATTTTTGATGCCATCTTTAAGGTTAGAAATAGTAGATATAATTGAGTGCTGAGAAAAGTTGGGAGCTGGCACTTGATTAGGCCCAAAAGATGATATCCGTTATCCTTGAATATGATGGCGTTAGTAGACTCATACTTTTAAGGGGGAGATATATTTTTTCTGATTAATAGATCATCAAATGCAGCACCCATGGCGTACTGGTTACGGCGATGTCATATCGTATGCAGGATTTAGTGATCATTTCTGAAGCATGCTCAGTCGACTCCGTTTGATGAAGCTCCCATCTACAACTCTCTCTGCGACTGTAGATGTCTATCACCGGATATAGGCAATAAAACCGGTCTCTAATAGAAGAGCGCAAAAATGTTATGTCCCAAGATCAGATCTGATTGGGTTCAGTGTCACAATACGACGTCGGGCTATGGCGTCTTGGACGAGTAGCCGGTCCGAGGGTGCTGCTGACCAGCTTAATGATTGCAACACTCGATAAAGTGTTCTTTTAGACGCTAAGTATCATCCTTCATCCGGCAGTGTTGGCACAACTTGGCTGTGAGGAAGGCTCTTGAAGCGATCACTGCTACTGATGTCAATAATCACCTGAAGTTCCGCTTCGAGAATATTGTTGCTGTGCGCTGGCCTGTAGGCGTTTTTTCGCTTTCTTAGTAACACATCGCCAGGCTGCACCAAGTGTTGAAGCGTTCTTTCTGGTAGATCAAGGGCTTCTCAGGCTTTAGATTGACGAGCCTCATCGTTTACTACTTGTTTGATCAAGCTAACTACAGCCTGCCGATCCGGAGGGGCGATTAATTGTCCTCTGGCTCTCTCAGATCTCTTGGGTCTTTTTTGTGAGAGCAGATTCTGTTAACGTCTTGTTCTTGCCCGTGATCTCACGCTCCAAGTTTTTAATGGTCTTTCTGTCTTTTTTGAGTTCATCAGGCAGGATCTTTTGTTGTCCCGATTTGGCGGAATGGTTATTGATAAAAATGTTTTCCCATTGCTGGATTTGTGCAGAAAGCAGGACTTTTTTACGACAGTATTCAGCCAATTCTGTTTCATTCAACGCAGTCGTTTCAATGATCACGGAAAACTGAGTTTCAGGATTACATTGATTTGGATTTTTACCATTAACAGGCACTGGCATTCTTTGAGATAACGCTGTCTTTCGCCAGCTGTACAGCATCACATCCTAGACCCGAGCACGCTACCAATTGAGCGACTGACACATTATTGGGTGGCTTGTTTTCTGGGTTATGGACGCTTTGAGCTCTTCTGAATAGCTTGGCATTGATTGCTCTCCGACCTCGCTCACCCTGTTTAAGTTGGAAAAATAAGAATAGGCGACAACTATTCTGACGCAGGAGGTTTTGTCGCATTTAAAGCTTGATACTAAGCACGAAAATTGTGACGGTAATCAGTAAGTTATGGATGCAGGATGAGGTAATCTATAGGCTCTTGAGCCTGCTGTGATTATTCTTCTCGAATGAAATAAAATTGGCATATTTCTGAAAAACGAATCGATAAATCTCAACTTTGAATTCAAAATAGGCCGTAAAAATTCTTCAACTACATTCAGTAAATTGAATTATTATCTGGCAGGAGTATGTCAATTATGGTGGCAGTCTAGGAAGTACTATTGTCCACCCCAAAGTATTTTTTAGTTAGGATTGAATATGCGTAGACAGGTACTCAAAAGAAATTATGTAAACAACGATTAAAGTCCTTTTTTAGATCTGCTATATTCTTGACCCCGTATACAGGGACAAGCTCCAGCGGAAATTATTTCTACAATCATTGCTGCCAAAGCTCTGGCGTTTAGTATAAGTGTTACTTTTTTAACGACACGAGCGTTTGAGCAATGTTAGCAGAAAGTATCTGGAGCAGTTATTACAGAAGGTCAGCGGCTATGGAGTCAGAAGTAATACAGCTCTCATTCAGTACTTAATTAGGCATTACCTATTCTTTAAGTTCAGTACCATTTTCAGAAATGACACAGTCCATTCTTTTTTTGCCGGTTCTTTCCAGATAAAGCAGAAAGTCTTTCGGAAGGCGCCCAACGCCAGATCCGTACCAGAGTACAGTATCTCCTGATATGGTGTCATATTGAAACGAATACCTTTCTCTTTGTTTTTTTGTGTCACGGGAAGATGAAGTGCCACTAGTTCCATAAAGATCGTCAATGGATAGTCCGTGATTTTTCATGTTTTTTTGTATTTCTACAAGCATTTTTATACGTTCTGCTCTTTTTTCACTTTCCTTGTCTTTAAGTTTTATTTTTTCATCAAGAACATTACTCATGCGATTTATTATTCTGGTCATCTCATCATTATCAATGTCTCGAAAGAGTGACCTTATTCTTGTTTTGCTATGTAATAGAGACAGAAGGTCGTCAAAAATATTCATTTTTTAATCCTTTTTTAGTTAATATATTTAGAGTGGCTTTTTACTTAATAAGCCATAACACTACTATTTTCAAGGGGGCGTGCATCTCTGACCAGAGAGGTTATGGTTGTAATTTATTATTAATGCAGCTTATCTAATAACGATTCCTGCACTACTTTATAATCATCTCTCATCATCAAAATGAAAACATAAAATTGTTTGCGCCCACTTGCCACTAGTTACTTATATATCTAAGCTCATAGCAGCACTCTCAGTTTTAGCTTACCGGCACATCCAGTCACTAGTATAAAAGTACTGCGATAAATGCTTAGATCTGTGAATAGCTTACCGCTACACATAATCGTGACAACCTGGTAGTTAATATTTTGAGGTTGGGCATTATTTAGAGTGTTACTATTTTAAACAGATACTTACTCTTTTTAGTTGCTAATACTCTATTAACTATTGTCCCAGATCGCCAATTCTAATCATCGTATTAAAAGGTAGCAGTATATTCTTCTGTCTTCAAGTTTGGTGATTAATATTTTTCCTATTATAAAAACCTGTTTGCCTCTGCCGATATGTATATATGAAGACTTTCTGGCATTTTTCCTACCAGGGAGAAATAAATTAATATCAGGCTAATGAGGCTGCGGCTAAGAATGTCTGCTCCAAAAAGTGCGTGGAAGCTAGCATGATAAATAGATTATTTCTACCCGTTGTATCCTTCCTATTGTTTTATGGTTTTTGGATAAGCTCAGAATTTACGATTGTCGCTGCAGGTGCGGCTGTTTTTTTTCTTGGTATGGCTTATCTTGAAAAAGGCTTTAAGCTTTACACTGGAGGGTTTCTTGAAAATATTCTGAAAAAGACCACTGACACCTTATGGAAAAGCATTAGCTTTGGTTGTATAACTACTTCATTATTACAATCAAGCTCGTTGACCTCTGTCATTGTCATTTCCTTTGTAAGTGCAGGATTGATAGGCCTTGAGTCAGGAGTAGGTATTATTTTTGGGGCTAATCTTGGGAGTACCGTCGGAGCTTGGCTAGTTGCTCTCTTTGGCCTAAAGATTAATTTGTCTTCTTATGCTATGCCGCTGCTCGTTTTTGGACTTATGCTAAATAGCCGCTATCAGAAGTCCTCCAAGGGAGCGGGATATATTCTTGTAGGGATTGGCTTTGTTTTTTTGGGTATCCATTACATGAAAGAGGGCTTCGATGCCTTCCAAAGCACTATTAGTCTTACTGAGTTTAAGTTGGATGGTTTCTATGGTGTACTGATGTACACTTTGGTAGGCATTGTTGCAACTATCGTCATGCAGTCCACCAATGCTTTGTTGGTGCTGGTTTTTTCGGCGTTAGCTGCAGGACAGCTTGGTTATGATAATGCCGTAGCAATTGCTATTGGCTCAAACATAGGAACAACTGTTACGGCTCTTCTAGGAGCAATTGGGGCTAATGAGCAGGGTAAAAGGTTGGCGGTGGCGCACCTTGCTTTCAACTTAGTCATAGGTGCTATTGCTATTATATTATTCAATCCTTTGTTGGCGCTCGTTGATAGTGTCGCAGGCTTTGTAGGCTTAAATGACGACGAATATACGCTCAAGTTAGCTATTTTCCATAGCTTGTTTAATGTTATCGGGATTATTATCTTTTTGCCATTCATTAATCTTTTGGTAAAAAAACTTAACACGTTATTTTCCGACTCATTTAGTAAGGAGCCTCTAAACCTTGCTCAGGCTGATGTATCTGTGGTGGAGCGAGCAATTTATCTTAATCCGGCAGTATTAACCTATCCAGACGCAGCGATGCGAGCGATGACAAAAGAGTGTTCTCGGCTTTACCGGAATACGTTAGAGTTGATTTGTTATGGTACTTATTTTTCAGGAGAAAAGCTGAGAGCTACGGATAATTTGTCTGAATTAGTAGATCGCTGGCAACATAAAGACCAGCAGTGGTCGATCAAAGAGCTGTATATAAAGCATATTAAAGGTATTTATGCTGACATCATTCATTTTGGTGGAGCCCTTGAGGGCAGCTTACCCAAGCAACAAGCCCAGGAATTATTTGCCCTGAAAGTTGCTTGTAGGAACTTTGTTCAGGCCATAAAGCATGTAAAGCACATCTATAAAAATATGGGTCACTATATAGAATCAGACAACGAGCAAATTCGTCATCAGTATAATCAGTTAAGGTTATGTCTTGCCTCGACCTTAAAGTTAATTGACATTCTTGGTGTTAAGCGAAATTATGATCATATTCGGGAACGTACGGCTCAGCTAAAGCTTGAGTTACAGGAGCATGATTGCAAAACTAATAGCATTATCAACAAACTGATCAGGTTAGAGCAGGTGGATTCTTATATGGCCAGCTCACTCCTTAATGACATTTCTCATGTGCACGATGCGTGCACAAGCCTTATTGATGGTGCCGTGATTATGCTCACTAGAGACAAAGAAGAGTTTCGTGAGTAAAATTTGGGAGGAAGTGCTATGCGTCTATCCGTAGTGAAAGCTTAGGAGATGATATGCGCTTACTGCGATTGTAAATATTATGTTGTTGAATGCTCTAATCCTCAATGGTAACGATAGCTTTATCAAAAAGGTTTAAACGTATTCAGCTATATGCTCAAGCTAATTCAAAATGCATGTTTGATAATCTCAAAATTGTTTTTCATTCTGCTGGTCAACGAAGCATCAATTTTTATCGCTTGCGTTTAGTGAACCGTGTTTTTAAAAAGAAATATCCCATTCTCTAGTAATGAAGCCCTTGAAGCATGTTAGTAAAGATATCTCTTAAATATTCGTTGTTGAGCATAAAAGATACGCGGATTCAAATTCCAAGCGCATCAAAGCTTAAGCTGCTAACGCAGCCCTGTGTTCACCCATTATCAGGGCGGGTGTTTTGAAATTCAAATCTTTTCTTAGCCGAGAATTAAGCCGCATCAATGCTTGCTTCGCCTCTATCTTAACGACCTTCTTGAAGTCTGTATTCTTTGGAAAATATTGTCGTAGCAAGCCATTGGTGTTCTCATTTATACCCAAAGCATTTCAAATTGCTACTAGGTAGCAAGTAAGCGAAGCCCAGTGAGCCTGCGAGTGGTGAGCTAACGCAGCCAACAACGTAGCAACTTGAAAGGCAACGGGTGTAATCAGTCGTTCCTGATCATTCGGCAACCAACCTGAAATCTGCTCTGGGATCCATTCTTCAATCACCGCGATCATTTTTGGCGTCATTCTACTCGCCCAAGCCGACTCTGTACGCGCCTATCTGTTCGGCCTTGTGCTTGCCTATATCCGCGTTCGCCAGTATTCCTTGCCAACTCACGGCTCACCGTGGACTGGCTGGTGCTAATGATCTCCGCTACCTCCCTTTGGCTGCAACCGCTTTTCTTTAGTGCGGAAATCTGGCATCGTTGTTCGTAAGCCAGTTGTTGGCAAGTTATCGTCATCACTTCATCTCTTGCCGGAGAAAAGGGTAGGATCTTACCTTCAGCTGGCCCTCTCTTCTACCTAGCCAAGTGATGCACTTCAGATTTGAATCCGCCATAGCTAGTTTTGCATTTTATTTGATCTGTCCCATGGACGTGATATTTGTTATCATGGCGCGATGATCCAAAATAGAATGACTAGGAGACCTAAATCATGAGTGACATTATTAATGTGACAGACCTGACCTTTGAAGAAGAAGTTATAAAAGCAGAAACCCCTGTTCTGGTTGATTATTGGGCTGAATGGTGTGGTCCATGTAAGATGATTGCTCCAGTGCTCGATGAAATAGCTAGGGACTACGATGGCAAGCTGAAAGTGTGTAAGTTGAACATCGATGAAAATGAAGAAACACCATCTAAATATGGTGTACGGGGTATTCCTACGCTGATGTTGTTTAAGGGTGGGAGTGTGGAGTCCACAAAGGTTGGATCTCTTACCAAGTCGCAGTTAACAGCCTTTCTTGACAGTAATATGTAGTTGTAAGTGAACTTCCACATGTCAGGCTAGAACTCAATGCTAAGCTGATTTTGGATGTGTGGATGTGTGGATGTATTAACTGCTCTGGCTTACCCCAACCACTTGCTACTTGTAGGCTTATAGAAATTCATTCGTTTGTAGCCGACCCACACCATCAATGGTAATGGGTATAGAGAATGGATTAGGTTTACTTAGGTGACTCTTTTAACAAAAACATTAAAAAAGTGGTGGCTATCGCTTTACAACAAAGGCATTGATTGGTGTTTAGGATAAACAATTTAGCTATGTTGATGTTTCGTGGTAAGTGTTTTTTTAGTTTTGTTTAAGAGAGCTTCTGATATAGCTCCTTTATTGAATCCTTCGTAAGCCACAACCTGTATATGCTGCCCTGGGTTTTCTGAGGCTAGCTGATGTGCTACATGCTCTGCTAACAACTCAACGGTGCTATCCGTATGAATAAGGTGGCAGCTGCGGCTAGCTATTGTAAGTTCAAAATATCCTTGAGCTGCGCTGTAACCAAATCTATTGTAAGTACAACCATCTTTACTAACAGTTTCCAAGAGGTCTGCCTGTGTGGCTATATATATGTCACGCCATCGTTTTGCCCATTCAGCTTCCAGTTTCGGGGCATGCTTTCCATTGGCAGAGATAAGTATTTTTGATCGATGTCCGTGAGCAATGCGTTGACAATCGCCATCATGCTTCTTCAAGCCATGGCTGTAATGGTAATAATGTCCGTTTATAGCTTCTGAGTAGAGCTTTAAACTGACTCCGGTAGTATTAGGTGGCAGAATGTCCAATAGTGCCTGCTCCAGTACAGGGGTTACGGTCGAGGTCGTGATGGCATCAGCCATCACTAAGAAAATAGCTTCAGCTGGTGCTTTGCATTCAATATGGCCAACTCTGGATGAGCGTAATTGTACACTTAGCTGTTCATTGGTAGAGCTAATGTCAATAGACGGATTGGTTGCTGGAACTAAGAGTCGATGATCTGCAATAGCGTCAATAGCCATTTTTATCTGTTTTTTGACATGACCAAAGTCAAAGATCATGCCTTGTTCGTTCAGATCGCCGGTTAGAACTGCGTCAACAATCCAGGTTTCTCCAACTAAGCCCCGCTCATGGCAAAGGTAGCTAAAATCTAAGGTGGTTAACTGGTTGATAAAAAGTGAAGGCATTATATTTCTGGTTTATGTAAAGAGAAGCAGAATTCTACGCTGATTCAACTCTGTTGAGGGCCAGCAAAGTTACTGTTTATTCATGTTAGCATGAGAGTTATTTTATATATACTCATTGCCTTTAAGATGTGGTGCGAGGACTACTCTAACTCACCTTAATTAGAGGATCATGGGGTTTATATAGTTTGTCGCTTACCCGCCCACTCAATGGAATCTGGTATAACTAAGTGAATTAGTTGAGTCAAGGTAGCCAGCAAGCCCTCTGCATTTTCGAAGAAATCTGGTGTAAACTCCTAAGATGAGTGTATCAGAAAAGAGAGATGTTTATACAAAATGATCAGTGATCAGGATATGACATTCGACGCCAATCATATCTGGCATCCATATAGTTCAATGATACACCGCACAGAGGTATTGCCAGTAGTTAGTGCCAAGGGAGTAAGGTTGAAATTAAGTGATGGCAGAGAACTGATTGACGGTATGTCTTCTTGGTGGTGTAAAGTGCATGGCTACAATCACCCTGAGCTAAATCTTGCTATCAAAACTCAAGTAGATCAGCTGGCCCACGTGATGTTTGGTGGTTTAACCCATAAGCCTGCAATAGACTTGGCTCGAAAATTGGTTAATATGACACCAAAGTCCATTGATACAGTATTTTTTGCTGACTCAGGTTCTGTAGCCGTCGAAATCGCTATCAAAATGTCTATGCAATACTGGCAGGCAAGGGGGCAGTCTGGAAAAAATAAAATGCTGACAATCAGAGGTGGGTACTATGGCGATACCTCTGGAGCAATGGCAGTTTGTGATCCTGATAATGGTATGCATCACTGGTTCTCTGGTATTTTACCCAAGCATCATTTTCTGTCTCGTCCTCTCTGTACATTTGCTGGCTCTTGCGAAGAAGAGCATACCGAGGAACTGAAAAAAGAGCTTGAAAATAAGAACGAGCAAATTGCAGCGGTGATTATTGAGCCTATAGTTCAGGGTGCTGGCGGTATGTATTTCTACTCTCCTGACTATCTCAGAAAACTAAGGTCACTATGTAATGAATACTCTGTACTGTTGATTCACGATGAAATTGCTACGGGTTTCGGAAGGACAGGTAAACTATTTGCAATGGAACATGCGGATATTATCCCTGATATCATGTGTGTGGGAAAGGCGTTAACCGGGGGATATATGACCTTGGCTGCAACCCTGTGCACAAAAAACATCAGTACTACGATTTCTGAGCAAGGGGCCTTTATGCATGGCCCAACATTTATGGCCAACCCCCTTGCTTGCGCAGCAGCTAACGCCAGTCTGAATATCTTGATGACGGGCGCTTGGAGGGAGCAAGTGCAAAATATTGAACGGCATTTGCAGAGAGGCTTGCAGCCATGTTCCGGTTTATCTGCTGTTGCCAATGTTAGGGTGCTGGGTGCAATTGGTGTTGTTGAAATGAAAAAGCCTGTTGTCTTGGCCGACATTCAGCAAGAGTTTGTTAAACGAGGGATTTGGGTTAGGCCTTTTGGCAGGCTAGTTTATATTATGCCACCTTATATTATTAGTGATGCTGATTTGGAGCGGCTATGTGTTGGCATCCTTGACGTTGTTTCTACTTATACCAACTCTTCTTGAAGGGATGAGGGGCTGTTGATTGCTCTTGTCCCAAATCACTGACTACACGTGGCCCATAGGGATTCGTTTGTTTGTCGTGTAGCCACGCCTTCAAGGAAAGATGGTATAAATTCTATCATCAATTCAATGTTCATTATGAATAATTGCTGGTGACTCTTGGTATATCCTGATCATCTGCCTGCATGTCTTTATCGACAACCGCGGTGACGCAAGCATCGGACCATACATTAATAGCACTTTCCAACATATCGATAAATGCATAGAAGGGAAGAATTATAACCAGTAGCTGCAAGGGAACACCCATAGCAGAAAGAAAGGCACTAGACAGCATATAACACCCCATAGGCACCCCCGCATTTCCTATGGCTGCCAGTGTTGCGATAAATATCCAAGAGATCAACTCTAGAGATGAGTATTGAACACCGTTACTTTGAGATACAAAGAGAACGGTAATCAGGATAAAGGCCGCGCAAGCGTTCATGTTGATGGTGATGCACAGAGGCATGCTAAGCCTAGAGATACGGCTACTAACCCCAAGCCTCTTTTCTATACAGTCAACGGCGGCAGGTAAAGCAGCACTGGATGATTTAGTAAAAAAAGCCATTGCTAGAGCTGGCCACATAGCTTTAAGAGCCACCCAAGGTGAAATACCTTTTATTTTCAGGAAGACTGGTAAAATAAACAGTGCTTGGATTAGGTTAGCTAGCAAAACACAGGTAAGGTAGAGAACAAGTCCTTGTAAGACATCCTGATTTTTTAGCTCGTTGGCAAAAAGGGTGACAAATGCCCAAACTGCAAGCGGCATCAATTTTAGAATAAACAATGTCATTTTCATGATTGCAGCAAACAAGCTCGCAAATAAGCTGTGTAATACTGTTTTATGCTCCTTCTCCAGAGAAAGAACTGCGGCACTAAGCAATAGAGCAATAAACAGAACCCCAATTACATTATTATTATAAAACGGATCAATAATGTTGGAAGGGATTACGCCAAGTAAGAAGCCCCAGTAGCTCATAGTTTCTACCGGAGCCTGTGTTTCTGATGTCATTAAGTTTACGCTATTCACAGAGCCAGCAGGGTCAATGATTATGTAAAGTGTTAGCGCTAGGCCTGCAGCCATAATAGTTGTTAGCAGGGTGTATTTTAAAATTTTGCTTCCGAGACGACGGGCGTCAGTCATTCCTCCCATGCCAGAAAGCGTTGAAAGTAACGAAAAAAATATAATTGGTAGGCTAACCAGCTTTAACAGTCGGATGAATATATCTGAAACAATCTCACAAGCTTGATTGATGAAAGGATGGTTTAGCCAGGCGCATAGCAAGCCAAGCAACCCTGCAAGCAATAATACGAGAGCAGTGCTGAGAGTGCTTTGCTTTGAGTGTTCACACATAGTGATAGATCCTTGAAGTTTTTGCAGGAGCCGTTGTTTGATTCTATTAGATGTAATCGCAATCAAAGCAAAGCGGATGAAGCAAAAAGTAGCGTGGAAAGGTCTTGTATCGAACCAGATTGCTGATTCGTGTAAAGATCTTACCTTATATAGCACAATGTTAGGTATATTGGAGAAAAGGAGCGAAAAAAACAAGTGTCTTCAATGGGTGTGAGTATATTTGCGTACTGATATAGGAGTTGTTTTTCAATATTTATTGCTACGGGGTATTGAAAAGCGCACTGAGTATATGAATTCGGCACTCGTAACAAAGAAATAGCCGTAACACGGGCGGGTGGTGAGCGTCCTTTTGCCACCTATAAAAGACACTACGGACTTGCCAGAACTCGGCTCATGGGCCTTGCCAAAAATGCGACAATTTATGGGCTGGGCGCTATTACTGCGAACATTCGTAACCGGGTCGACTCTGTACGCTGCCTATCTGTTAGGCCTTGTGCTTGCTTATGCCTATATTCACGTTCGCCAGTATTGCTTGCCAACTCACGGCTACCGTGGACTGGCTGGTGCAAATGATCTCCGCTATCTACCTTTGGCTGCAACCGCTTTTCTTTGGTGCGGAAATCTGGCATCGTTGTTCGTAAGCCGGTTGTTGGTAAGTTATCGTCATCACTTTATCTCTTGCCGGAGAAAAGGGTAGAAGCTTACCTTCAGCTGGCCCTTTCTTCTACCTAGTCAAGTGATGCACTTCAGATTTGAATCCGCCCATGATATAAATGTTTAAGATTATGCCTCACTGTAGGGTCTGTTTTTTCACGATCAAAGGAGAGAAGAGAGGGGTATTTTAAATGCAGCATAGCAAAAACAGACATTGACGCATCGGGAACAGAAACCTTTCTTGTATCAACGTTTTCCGGTGATCTGTAGTGCTATTAAAATCTTCAGAAATCAAGCTGATCATGTTGCCAGCATGATAGATTCTTTCTGTTGTTTTGAAGAAGATAGGCCATTCGCTAAGTAAGCTATATGAAATTAGTCTGACCAAGATAAACTAAAGGTAGTGCGAAATCATTAAATTCGTACTTCGCTGTAGGTACTGGGATTGTTGGAGTTTGGTAAATGTCGCGGGAATCTTTGATATTGATGACGTGGTCGATGCAGAAAAGTATGAAGGTGCCACCTTCTCTATAAAAGGCCGGTACTTATCAGTAATGTAAGTAAGGTTTATGGTGCTCGGTCCAAACTAGTATATTAAGTGCTCAAATTCAGGAGAGAGCAGTTAAAGGTATCAACAAATACGAGTCGGCGCATGCTTCTGACATGGACTTGTTAGCCAGACTGGGGTTGCATCTATTTCCCTTGAAGGTTTGAGGTTGTTGGCTATTCTCAGTCGCCTTCTTTTTATGGGTTTTGGGCTTAGCTAGTTTATCTCCTGCTCACGCCTTCAATGGAAAGCGGGTATAATATAGGCTCAAGCGTCACTGTGAGAGAAGGCAATTAACCACGCCGAGCCTTCAAGTGTGCTAAGTATCAATAATATAATGCTCTTTGACTAATTTTTATCAGTCAATTACAGGAATTTATATGCTTTGGATTAAGGCTTTACACCTGATTGCGATAGTTTGCTGGTTTGCTGCACTTTTCTATCTTCCGCGATTATTTGTTTACCATACTCTCGCTTCAGATAACGATGGTAATGCTCGATTTAAGTTAATGGAGCGCAATCTTTATAGAAGGATTGCAACACCGGCAATGTTGGCCACATTGTTCTTTGGGATTTGGTTATTAAGTTATAACGTTGCAGGGTATATGGCCGGAAGTTGGATGCACGCCAAGCTTACCTTGGTTGTTCTGCTGGTGGGTTATCACCATCTGTGTGGGCGTTATCTGAAGGCCTTTGCTGAGGATAAAAATGGGAAGTCCCAAACTTTTTTTCGTTGGTTTAATGAAGTTCCTGTGATATTTTTGGTGGGTATTATTATTCTTGCAGTTGTTAAGCCTTTTTGATTGATATTGCAGCATTCCGTGGTAGGTAAAGCTCACTTTGTTCCGTTGCAGGTCATCTCTGCCAAAAATAAAAATAATGATCTGGGGTGTAGTTGTGGGTACTGTATTAAGTGAAAATAAGCAGCGTACCAAAAATGACAATGACCTTGTCGGTGAGAATAAGGTTGCAGACAAGGAGGAGGCACGTTTTTCATTAGCGCCTCGGATTAATAGGTCGTATTTTGTAGCTTGGTTGTGGGTGGTGGTGTTCTTTGAGGTGGCAGCACAGTATGCGCCAGAGTATATTTACAGAGCTCTAGCTCAGGGTCAGACTATTCAGGAGAGTATGTATTTTCAGCTGGGCTTTCATATAGCTGGCCTGTAGTGTTAATGCTTATTTCGAGTATGCGCTGTCGAGATTTTAATCGCAGGGGTGCGTTGAGTATTTTGTTGTTTCTCCCTGTAATAAATGTCTTCCTACTGCTTATCTTGATGCTATTACCAGGAAATAAGCATGATAATAGGTTTGGGCCTTCGCCGGATAAAGCAAGCCTTTTGACACGAATGCTTGGTGTTTATGTTCCATTGTTGTTGGTCGTTGCGACGGGAGTGGCGACCTATTTTTATTGGAGTCAGGTGGAGATGTCCTTAAGGGAGCAGTTGGCAAAACTTAGCGTATTCTCGGGCTTTAGTCTTCCGGATAGCTGGTAAGACTTGTTATTGAAAATCAGCCAAAAGCTCCAGCTAGATGGATGGTAGTTAACCGGATGCAAATGTCTCAATGAATATTATTTGTCTTTGGGATGTCAGAAAGCCTTTTCTAATGGGCTTTGCTCACTTACCGCCTAGTAGAATATTGAAATTATTTGGGTATAAACCTGGTTTTTTAAGGTCTCGGGTAAGGCTAACGCCAGAAACATATGACAGCAGATATCGAACTTGATTAAATTTTTCAGGTTGATGTTTCCACTCATTTTCATAGTACCAAAGTAACCGCAGGGCACTGGTACCACTTGAATTGGGAAGGCTCGGGTTTGCACCATTCAAAATCAGCAGCTTGAATATGGAAACAGGAACGTCCCATTGAATAGCGATGTGCAGGGGGCGCTTGCCTTTGCTGTAGTGATGCGGAGCGTCAGCAATCATTTCATTGACTCTAGCATTTGATACCTTAAGAATGGCGTCGACTGCTTTTTCATCAAGGCTTTTGATTGCTGCAATTAATAGATCGTTACCTTGTAGGTCAATTTTTGTTACTGCAGCAAGCGCTTTTTTATCATCCATACTATTAAGTCGCCAAGCCAGCGTTTTGGTAAAACCATTAAAGGCTAAAAAGGGTTCAAACCATTTCCCTTTCGAGTAAAACGCATCCATTTTGTTGTCAGTTAACTCATTGCTTTTTAACGCTTCAAGCAGGGCGTCATCCATGGCGTCAATCATAATAACGTCAATGAGTGCGGCTGTTCCAGTTGAGCTTATATCATCAAGCAAGGACGCTTTGTTAAAATACTCCTCTACAGGCATCTTATTCTTAAACAACCCCTCAAAGACTCCTATATCTTCAAATAATGATTCCGGAGGAAGAGAAGATAAATAATCGAGAACTTGTTGGCGTTCTTTCTCGTTTTTCAGCTTAGCGCCATAGTCACGTGCTAGAAAAAACCACTTGCTGCCTAGTCGCACTTCAAACTTGATACTAAGTTGTCTATGAAGTGTGCGGCATTCAAGGTCTAGCGAAGTATTATCCTCTTCCTTGCGTACATTAATTTATGAGGCTTGTGCAGTGATAGCTCTATCATTCTTGAAGGTGTGAGTAAGTGATTGCATGCCTTTAATGGGTAGTTGGTATATTATTATGGGCCCAGCTTCCAAGCTGTAATTGGTAGCTGGTAATGAGCAATTAACTTCTTAAGACGCTTCCAGTATTTGTAATCCGATTTTTTTTTCAAAATAAGAACAATACCTGCTTTTTTTCCTGTCAACATACTGTAGTCCATAGATTGACCAACAGCTTCTGACCATTTTCGCGCAAAGTCCATTTCTATCGCATGCTCATCCGTAAGGCAGTCAACTCTTCGGCCGCCGTTGATCCTGTATTCTGTCACTCCCTCCTGACCTTGGCACCATACCTCTTGATACCAATTTTCCTTCTGAGGATAGTACTCATATTCTGCCAATAGGTGGTCGCTAAGTATTAAAGCTAGAAGGCTTAGTATCAAGTTTGAAGTGAGACAAAAGTGATTATTCATAAAAGCATTCCTCCGGTGTTTTATAAGCTAACAGCTTCCTTGGTCTTGTATTTAATTTGGCCGCGATGATATTGCATCGTTGCTGAGTTAGTCCTGCCATTAATGTTCCCTTAGCTAAGTATTGACTGATCAAACCATTGGTATTTTCATTCGTACCACGTTCCCATGAGTGATGTGGGTTGGCAAAGTAATAAGGGCAATTAGTCACTTCTTTAACTTTCTTATATACCCAGAGCATTTCAAATTGCTACTAGGCGGCAAGTAAGCGAAGCCAACAACGTAGCAACTTGAAAGGCGACGGGTATAGACACTTTACCCATCACGGTATCTATTCCCCAATGACCTAGTGTTTCACGCGTTTCTACTTCAGCAGGTCGGTCTGCTATATTGCGCTTATTGTCCGCCTCGACGACCATAAGCGAGTTTACGTCTTCGCTTTTGAGCACAACGCAAGTGCTTCCATAGCAAGCCGACTTTCTTTTTATAACGCCAAATATATCGACAAATAGTTTCATGGCTAAAGCAAAGTACACCTATCCGTTTTAAGTAACCCGTAATCTGTTCAGGACTCCATTGTTTATGTAAGAGTTGCCTAATGATCACGTAATCCTTTTCTGTAAAATGTTGGTTTCTCCTTGAGCTTCGACGTCGAGCTTTTGTCCTTTGCTGTGCCCTGATGGGTCGATATGAATCACCCTTATGCCAACAAGTATTGCGTTGAAATTCTTGATATATGGTACTTCGGTGTTTTCCGATAGCTGTGGCAATGTCCGTAAAACTTAATCCTTGCCATTTTAGCGCGACTATCATATATCTATCACCCTCGGTGAGCTGTTGATACTTCATAGGTTTTTACTTCGTGATTGGAGCAAAAAACTAAGGGTATCGAAGTTCATCGTTTTTATTAAACTGGGTGTCGCACTTGGTATATGAATTCGGCAGGATAAAGAGGGATAGCATCCGGTTATGTTGCATCTTTGCTGGCTTCCATGCATTTTAATTATAGTGAAAAAGTAGATTGAAAAGAACCAAGCTTGCTGGCAGAGGTAGTATGGCACTCCTAATCTTTAGTATATACGCGTTTTCGTTGAAGGTGTTAGTCGGCGACAAGCTAGCTAATCCCTAAGATCCGATGATTATGAGTGATTGAGTTGAGTGATAGTTCAATAGTTTCATGCTTGCAATGGGGTGAGTATGGATATCTTAAAGTCTTGCATTCTTTGCAGTGGTAGAGATTGCTTTCTATAGATAAATTGCTGACTTGCCCCATCGAATATCTAGCATCTTCACCAAAAAGTGATCAAAAATTAAGTTGTCTCTCGCACAGTTAGGCAGCGGGTGTTATTGAATTTGGATATTTTGGCTCAATTGCTGTATTCTTCTCCATTGAAATAGTTTTTTTGCTGTATCCTTGAGGCTATAGGTAAGCTTGGGTAGTTAAAGTTTATAGATGATAGATAGTTATCATCACGTAGTTGGAGAGCTGTATGAGCAGCCAGCGCAGTCTCTACATGTTCAAAATACGATAAACATACTACTATCTAGTAGTTTCAGAGGTTAAGTGATGGCTTTGTCTAAGCTTTCTTGTTTTTGGTTGACGCTAGGTTAGAACTTATTCTTGACGGAAGAAACTAATATCTGTATAATTTGGCCGCCTTGTGTAGTCCTTGGCTTTTCCCTGTTTTCGAAGGGGAGGTGTCGGCATTTTAGCGGCCTGTATTGCTGATATCACATAGGAGTGCTATTTTATCAAGCAGATGGTATAGCTTTGCCTGGCGCTCAGATAGCTCTTATCTTGCTGTCTGTTTGCCATTATCGTGCAGCGTTAAAAATGCGTTGCTGATGTAAGCAGGCAGTGTTTAAAAAGTTGAGTGGATATACCCGTTACTATTGAAGGTGTGAGTCGGTAACAAATGAGCGAAGCTTTATGAGCCTGCGAATAGTCGACGATGGCGGAGAGCGGTAACAGTATCACTTCAATAGGGGTAGGTATGGTTACCAATAACCCTGCACTTTCAAGGACAACGGTATATATTTTAGAAACGATTGGAGCTCGCCGAATGGCAACTATCAACCAACTGGTGCGGAAGCCCAGAAAGCGCAAAGTCGCAAAAAGCGACGTTCCGGCTCTGCAGTCTTGTCCGCAGCGCCGAGGTGTTTGCACACGCGTATACACTACTACGCCAAAAAAGCCTAACTCTGCACTGAGGAAGGTTTGTCGCGTGCGTTTGACGAATGGTTTTGAGGTAACTTCTTATATTGGTGGAGAAGGTCACAACTTACAGGAACACAGTGTTGTTTTGATTCGCGGTGGTCGAGTAAAAGATTTGCCTGGTGTTCGTTACCATACAGTTCGAGGTAGCTTAGATACGCAAGGCGTGAATGATCGCAAACAGGCTCGATCTAAGTACGGAGCCAAACGTCCCAAAAAATAAAGAAAGCTAACGTTAGCCCTCGCTTTTGATATAAGAGCTACCTAAAGTAGTTGAGGGTGCGTATAGAATGGCTGAGCAGAAACGAGCATTTACATACCCGTTACCATTGAAGGTGTGGGTAGGCGACAAATGAACGCATCCCAGTGAGCTTACACGGTAGTAGGTGGATGGGGTGAGAGAAAGCAGTCAACAACCTACATCTTCAATGAGAGTGGGTATAGTCTAGCTTATTAGTCGCTTTAATAATGTTGATTGAATTAGCCGTAGCCATGAGCAAAGATATTATCTTTTCTCGTGCTTTATAGGGAAAACGGTTGATTGAAAGTAAGGCCGAGTCATTTTGATCTCGGGCCACCTGAATGCCGCAATTATTGAGGGCTTATGAATGCCTAGAAGAAGAATTATCGCAAAGCGTGAAGTGCTGCCAGATCCTAAATTTGGCAACAAAACCCTAACCAAATTCATTAATCATGTCATGGTTAGTGGTAAAAAGTCTGTCGCAGAGAAAATTGTATATGGTGCTCTCGGCAAGGTTCAGGAGCGCTCAGGAAAAGATCCATTAGAGCAGTTTGAAAAAGCTCTGGAATCGATAGCACCGTCGGTTGAAGTTAAATCTCGTCGTGTTGGTGGCGCAACTTATCAAGTGCCTGTAGAGGTTCGACCGTCTCGACGTACAGCTTTGGCTATGCGTTGGTTGGTAGATGCTGCCCGTAAGCGCGGTGAAAAGTCCATGGAATTACGCTTAGCTGGTGAGCTGTTGGATGCTACTGAAAGCAAGGGTTCTGCCGTTAAGAAGCGTGAAGATGTGCATCGTATGGCTGAAGCCAATAAGGCATTTTCCCACTACCGTTTCTAAGTTCAGAGGATTGAGTCGTGGCTCGTAAAACCCCGATCAAACGCTACCGCAACATAGGAATCTGTGCCCATGTTGATGCGGGTAAAACAACTACAACAGAGCGTGTTCTGTTTTACACCGGTCTGAGTCATAAGATTGGTGAAGTCCATGACGGTGCAGCAACAATGGACTGGATGGAGCAGGAGCAGGAGCGAGGCATTACCATTACTTCTGCGGCTACAACCTGTTTTTGGCGAGGTATGGATGCTCAATTTGATGAGCACCGCGTTAATATTATCGACACCCCGGGGCACGTTGATTTTACCATCGAGGTGGAGCGCTCGCTTCGCGTTTTGGATGGAGCTGTTGTTGTACTGTGTGGTTCGTCCGGAGTACAGCCTCAAACTGAGACTGTATGGCGTCAGGCTAACAAGTATGAAGTACCTCGGCTAGTATTCGTTAACAAGATGGATCGTACAGGTGCTGATTACCAGATGGTTATTGACCAGTTGCGTGATCGCTTGGGAGCACATGCTGTACCTATGCAGATGACCATCGGCTCTGAAGACGAGTTTAAAGGTGTTGTTGATTTAATTAAGATGAAGACCATTATCTGGAATGAAGGCGACCAAGGTATGACCTTCACTTACGAAGATGTCCCCGCTGACCTTCAGACAATTTGTCAGGAAATGCGTGAATATATAGTAGAAGCTGCCGCTGAAGCCACCGAAGAGATGATGGAAAAATACCTTGAAGATGGTGAGCTGACAGAAGAAGAAATCAAAGCGGGTATACGTGCGCGAACCTTAGCAAATGAAATCGTTCCTGTATTCGGAGGTTCTGCATTTAAAAACAAAGGTGTTCAAGCTGTTTTGGATGCTGTTATCGAGTTTATGCCAAGCCCTACTGAGGTTAAGCCCATTGAAGGTGTTCTTGATGATGGAAAAGACACCCCGGCCACTCGCAAAGCTGACGACAGCGAACCATTTTCTGCGCTTGCATTCAAAATTGCTACTGACCCTTTTGTTGGAAGCCTAACGTTTATTCGAAGCTACTCTGGTGTGCTGGCGTCTGGAAACTTCGTATATAATTCGGTTAAGCAGAAGAAAGAACGTGTTGGCCGTATGGTGCAGATGCATGCTAATAACCGTGAGGAGCTGAAAGAGTGTGTAGCGGGTGATATCGTAGCTCTGATCGGTCTAAAAGATGTGACTACTGGTGATACTCTGTGTGACTTGAATAATGTCATTGCGCTAGAGCGTATGGATTTTCCTGACCCAGTTATCTCGGTAGCGGTTGAGCCTAAAACTAAGGCGGATCAAGAAAAAATGGGAATTGCATTAGGTAAGTTGGCTCAAGAAGATCCTTCTTTTCGCGTGCACACTGACGAAGAAAGTAGCCAGACTATTATTTCTGGTATGGGTGAGTTGCACTTGGATATCATTGTTGATCGTATGAGACGTGAGTTCAATGTGGACGCAAATATTGGCAAACCTCAGGTTGCCTACCGTGAAAAAATTAAAAGCAGCATTGAGGCAAACCATAAGTTTGCTCGTCAGTCTGGTGGACGAGGTCAGTATGGGCACGTTGTGATCGAATTCTCCCCTGCAGAAAACGAAGGTCTGGAGTTTATTAACGAGATTGTTGGTGGTGCTATTCCCAAAGAATTCATTGCCCCCGTTGAAAAAGGTATCCTCGAGCAGATGAAAAACGGTGTTATTGCCGGTTATCCTCTGCTAGGTTTAAAGGCTCGCCTGTTTGACGGATCTTACCATGATGTTGACTCCAGTGAGATGGCATTTAAAATCGCAGCTTCGCAGGCTTTGAAAAAGTACGCGCCTCAGGCTAACCCTGTAGTAATGGAGCCTATGATGAAAGTTGAGGTGATAACGCCTGAAGACTATATGGGGGATGTTATGGGTGATTTAAATCGTCGTCGCGGTATTGTCCAAGGTATGGATGATAGCACTTCCGGCAAAGTCATCCGTGCTCAGGTGCCGCTAGGTGAAATGTTCGGTTATGCCACTGATCTGCGTTCAGCAACTCAGGGGCGAGCGACATACTCCATGGAATTTGATGAGTATGCTGAAGCACCTAACAGTGTTGCTGAAGCAATAATCAAGAAACAGGGTTAACCACCCCCGATCCATTGATTGATATTGAAGGTTAAAAAAATGGCTAAGGCAAAATTTGAGCGTAACAAGCTGCACGTAAATGTCGGTACCATAGGTCACGTTGACCACGGTAAAACAACTCTGACTGCTGCGTTAACTCGCGTTTGTGCGGAAGCGTGGGGTGGAGGTGAGGTTAAGGCGTTCGATCAAATCGATAATGCTCCGGAAGAGCGTGAGCGAGGCATCACCATATCTACTGCACACGTAGAGTATGATTCTCCAGCTAGACACTACGCACACGTAGATTGCCCTGGCCATGCAGACTATGTTAAGAATATGATCACTGGTGCCGCTCAGATGGATGGTGCGATCTTGGTTTGTTCTGCGGCTGATGGCCCCATGCCTCAAACCCGTGAACACATATTGTTAGCCCGTCAAGTAGGGGTTCCTTACATCGTAGTCTTCCTTAATAAAGCAGACATGGTAGACGACGAAGAGCTGTTAGAGCTAGTAGAAATGGAAGTTCGTGAGTTATTGGATGCGTATGAATTTCCAGGTGATGATACCCCCATTATTATCGGTTCCGCCTTGATGGCTCTAGAAGGTAAAGACGATAAAGAAATGGGAACTACAGCTGTTAAAAAGTTGGTTGAAACCTTGGATGAGTATATTCCAAATCCTGTTCGTGCAATTGACCAGCCTTTTTTGTTGCCTATAGAGGACGTCTTCTCTATCGCCGGACGTGGTACAGTTGTTACTGGCCGTGTAGAACGAGGTGTTGTTAAAGTCGGTGAAGAAATAGAGATTATCGGTATTAAGGACACCACTACAACTACCGTGACCGGCGTAGAAATGTTTCGTAAACTTCTGGATGAAGGGCGTGCTGGCGAGAACGTAGGATGTCTGTTAAGAGGCACCAAGCGTGAGGAGGTTGAGAGGGGTCAAGTTTTGGCGAAGCCAGGTTCAGTGAAACCTCATACTACCTTTGAGGCAGAAGTATATGTTCTTTCGAAAGACGAAGGCGGTCGTCACACTCCTTTCTTTAAAGGATATCGTCCTCAGTTTTACTTTCGAACTACTGATGTAACAGGTGCTGTAGAACTGCCAGAAGGTGTTGAGATGGTAATGCCTGGCGACAACATAAATGTCAATGCTACCCTAATTCACCCTATTGCGATGGAGGAAGGTCTACGTTTTGCTATTCGCGAGGGTGGTCGTACTGTAGGTGCTGGCGTTGTTGTTAAGATCATTAAGTGATATTAAAAGGTCTGCGCACCATTAAGCGTGTCTACTAAAGTAATGGGAGGTGCAGGCAAACAAAGGGACTCTCCTTCAGTCACTTAGCAAACTAAGTAATTGGTATGCGAAAGTGTGGTCAGTAGTCCTGCCTTTTCAAGCGCGAGGAGTACAATCTGGTTCAGCGATAGCGTAATCATAGCCTCGCCATAACTAGGTGTTTGAGCTTGATTTGTGCTAGTTGTCGAGTCTCGGCTGATTGTAAATACGGCTGTGAATATTTTAGGCCATTTTGTCTTCTAGTTTTTTAGGGGGTGGGTAGGTGGAGTATTTCTTAGGTATGTGATTATTATATGTTTTCAAATACCTTATTAAAGTCGTTCTCAATTCTCCTGACGAATGAAAGTGAGTCGTCTTCAGTATATCGCTTATTCTACCGTTAAAGTGCTCGACCATACTGTTGGTTTGTGGGTGCTTCGGTTTAGGCGGCTCGATATCATGTTCGGCGCAAACATGATCAAGCGTATTATTGCCTGTTGACTCCTGCTCCCCATTTGCAGTAAACCGATCCGTAAACTCTTTGCTATTGTTAGTCAGTATATTGCTGATTTTGGGAAGATATTTATTTATCCGTCGCTTAAGGGTCCCTGAGCTAGTGGCCGCCTTATGCTTTGCCCCGCCTCCATGTAAACCCAGCGGATAGCACAATCTCTACCTAGGATAGTTCGAGATGCAGATTGCATTATCTCAAAATTATCATGAATCTTGCTGATCAATGAAGTGTTCATTTTGGATACAGTTTGATAAAGGAGGTTATTTATTTTTTGTTGAAATTCCTTGTTAGTAGTTACGAAGTCTTTATTGTTTCGGTAATGTTCATTTATGACTTTCCATAATCGCTCAATATGGTTCAAATTTTGGCTGTAAAGAGAAGATGGTGTAGATTTACTGCCAAATTTTGGCTGCCTCAACCAACTCTTTTGAGCAATGATAGCTAGCACGATCAAGAGCTATGTAAGTAACTTCCATTGAAGTATAAGCGCTTCGCTTTGTGGGGGAAATCGATAATATCCATGCTATTACGGTCTTGAATAGATAAAAAATAGTTGTTGACAAATTGCCCAGCTCAATTGTACCAAAGATATTTATCCGAGTGCAGCTTCTCGTCGTATTGATGATTTTATCAATCCCTTTTCAACCCATTATTAGTGGGCTTGTGTCGTCTGTATTGGGTGAGCAGCATCTATGAAAAGTAACGTCTAGCTCTAAGGCAATGAGGTCTCCAAGGCTTTATGATGTTCCACAAATCCAGCCTATTTTTCATCGTTGAGCTTGCGGGGTGCGCCCCTCGGTTTGTTGTAGGTGAAGCCTTGTTGGTGAAGTCATTTGTTTAGGCCGGATACAGTATACGTCACATCCCATTTTACTCATTAATTTTATCGTTCGCCTGTTGGTTGACTTGGTCGTTATATCGTTTAACTGGCCTATCAATGTGTAACCGGTTTTTCGCTCAACCAGTGTGACTACGCAGCGTTTATACCAAAAGCATTTCAAATTGATACTAGGCAACAAGTAAGCGAAGCCCCGTGAGCCTACGAGTAGTAGGTGATCGGGGTGAGCGAACGCAGCCAACAACGTAGCAACTTGAAAGGCGACGGGTATAATCAGTCGTTCCTGATCATTCAGCAACCAACCTAAAATCTGCTCTTGGCTCCGCTCTACACGCAGCTTTGATTCAGTCACAGTAATCATTTTTGGTGACATTCTACTCGCCCGAGCCGACTCTGTACGCCGTCTATCTGTTCGGCCTTGTGCTTGCCTATGCCTATATCCATGTTCGCCAGTATTCTTTGCCAACTCACGGCTCACCGTGGACTGGCTGGTGCCAATGATCTCCGCTATCTCCCTTTGGCTGCAACCGCTTTTCTTTAGTGCGGGAATCTGGCGTCGTTGTTCATAAACCAGTTGTTGGTAAGTTGTCGTCATTACTTCATCTCTTGCCGGAGAAAAGGGTAGGTGCTTACCTTCAGCTTGCCATTTCTTCTGCCTAGTCAAGTGATGCGCTTCAGATTTGAATCCGCCGTATTGAAAACTATGTGATGAAGGTTTTTTGTTCTGTACGTAGGCTAAAGCCTTCAAGTGTACAATTTAATTTGCGAAGATCTATTATTTATGGTTTAGAGGGCTGGGCTACAATATTGGCTATTTACTATGATGTTATTTTTTTGGATGTATAAAGTATGTGGATTGTTCAAACAATAAGTGAGCTAACATAATTTGGCTAACACACGGACGAGAAAGGAATTAAGCACCTAGGCGGCGATTTGCTTTTTGGTAGGTATATGTGTGTCGCTTATATTAAGTGTCAAGAAGTTTTTTTATTGGTGGGTAAAATGAGGTGTTTAAAGTCTTTAGGTCATATACTTGTTGTTTGTAATACGTTTTGGATATAAAGTATTAGAGACAGCAAATTATATTGAAAGTGTCCGATAATGGATGATATAAAAACAATAATAACCATAGAAATAACCATGAATAATAACGTGATTCAATGTGGCAGCAAAAATAGAGTCTGTATTTGCGTTACTCTTTTTATAGAAGATAGGTGCGTTCTGGTTGAAAAACAGCTGGAAATATTTAGGGAGGGGCTGGCATGATTCCCCTGCATTCATTTGACGTGATAGCTCAACTGGAAAATAAGGCAAGAAATGCTGCGCATCGCTTTCCTAAAGAGGAAGATAAAACCTACTGGAGTGGTGTCAAATTCCATTTAAACAAGCAGGTTTTAGTGGTGGATAGTCGGGAGGTATCTGAAGTGCTTCTTGTGCCAGATGTTGTTCCATTGCCTAATGTTCAGCCCTGGGTTCATGGGGTTGCAAATATTAAAGGGCGTGTAATACCTATTTTTGACTTGAGTGTTTTTTTTGGAGAAAATGAGAATAATGCTTTCGAAAGAAGGCGTGTTATGTTAGTTGAGAAAAAAAATATTATCTTTGGTCTTGTCGTAGATGACGTTCAGGGCGTGATACAGTTTTCTTCTATAAGTGATGAAAATAATATCCCTGCAAACTTTCCGCCCGTAATGCGGCCATTCATTGTAGGTTGTTTTTATAAGGATATGCACCACATGGTTTTTAGTACGAATGAGTTAGTTAAAGATCAGCGATTTATCTGCGTTGTCGAAGAGTCATGAGTATAAGAAGTAATAAGCAGGCATTTATTGGCTTGATGGTTAGTCATCAGAAATAGGGAGAATGATGAGTGGATCCGGTAGCCCTCCCCAGATGAAAAAACTAAATAGCTCGAAATGTGTGCCAATTTCATTATTACAGTGTCCCTTGTTATTTTGGTGTGTGCATTTGTCTTTATGGATAAACAGGCAAAACTTGATAGGTCGTATATATCTGGTACTAATGAGTTGAGGGTGTTGTCTCAGCAAATTGTCAAAAATGCAAAATAAGCAGCGGCAGGTAAAGTAGGAGCTTTTATTTTTCTTAAGGATGCAAGGGATAAATTTGACAGTGCACTTGGCAAGCTGAAACAATCGTCATTCTCAGTCATTCCTGCTTCGATGGTTCAGAGTGTACAGATAACGCCTTCAGTTAGGGCTATCGAAGATGTTTGGTCGGCCCTAAAGCTTGAAGTGGATAGTATTCTTTTAGCAGAGGAGCGAGTATTATCTTTACATAGGCTGACTATGCATCTGGAAGAAGCAATTCTGCAGATTCAGATTGAATATGGTGAAATTGTTGCATTGTTGTTGGATAGTAAAGTAGCAGACGATCAAGTAGCTGTTGCTCAGAGGCAATCCTGGCTGGCCGAGCGAATTGGTAATAGTACTAAAAGTGTAATCAATGCTGGTGAGTCGTCTATTGTTGCTGTCGATCGTCCTGGTCGTGATGCAAAGCTCTTTGTTAGGGTTTTGGTAGGAATGATGAGCGGTGATGTTGCCATTGGTATCTAGAAGGTTGCTAATGAAGAGGCTGCTGGTCGGTTAGTGGAGGTTGTTGCTGATGAAGTCCAGCAGTTGTCAGAAAGAGTTGCAGGGGCGATAAAACAAATGGAAATATTGGTGCTTGCCATTAAGTCTGGCGCCAATGACGCTATAGTATCAATGGTGCGAACAACAACTGAGGTTGTTAATGGCGCCAAACTTGCACAGAGTGCTGGGCTTGCTTTGAAAGAGATAGAAGGTATATCTACTAAGCTTGCTAAGTTGATTAATGATATCTCAGATGCAGTGAAAGGCCAGGCAAAATCTGTAGTACACATATCCAGTCGCATGAAAGTTATTCACGATATAACTGTACGTACATCATTGACTACTAATGCAACAGCTGGCTCTATTGGTAATCTTACAGGCATGGCACTGGAGATGCGTGAATCGGTGTCCGGCTTTAGGCTGCACGAAACAGAACGTTAATGTCTTCATGAAAGAAGGTGTTTTTCATGGCTGAGCAAGAAGATTTTATTGATTTAAATTGGGTCAGGGTAGAAGTTACTAGAGCTCTGTCCGAGATAAAGCAGTCATTAGACTTATATTTGGAGAATCCGGCGGACAGAAAGCGGTTGGTTTTCTGTCGAGCTCGGCTTTATCAGATACAAGGCTCTCTAACAATGTTGCGCCAGAAAGGTGCGTCTCTTTTGGCAGAAGAGCTGCTGGCAGTCACCGATGCTTTGATTAGCGGTCAGACAACAAATGGCCAAATGGCGGCGGAAACACTTCTTCTGGGAGTGATTCAGTTGTCTGTTTATGCAGAAGATGCTACACAAAGGATTGTTGTACAATCTGCAGAACTGCTTAGCCTTTTGAATATTATGCGAGGTCTTAGGCACTGTCAGCCGTTGACAGGGCTAGATTTTTTTCAGCCTGATTATGGCGACAGAATTCAGCCTCTTGATGAGTCTCAGTTAGATCAGTTTGTGCAATCAGGTGCGATCAAGTTAATCAGAAAAATCCGCCATAAATATCAAGTATGTTTGACAAGTTACTTACGTCAAAAAGAGCCTGAAAAAAGCTTGGTTTTGATGGCTAAACTTTTTGGTAAGCTTCAGAACCTATCTTGGGGCTCACCCTCTTCCTCCCTCTGGGATGCTAGTAGTGCATTTGTTGAAGGGCTTCGGGAGGGTTCAATAAAGTCGAGTAATCTCAGCAATAGCTTATTAAAAGAGTTAGATAGTCAGTTAAAGCAATTGGTTGAAAGTAAGGGGTTGGAAATTAACCAGCCGCCAAGCGAGCCTTTCCTGAAAAAAATACTGTACCTTATCGCTATCTCCCAGAGTGACAGTCATATTATTCATGCATTAAAAAAGCGCTATAAACTGGAAGTTGCCATTCCTCTTAGCTTTGCTGAAGATGAGCTACTAAATACTAAGGTATCAGAAAAAACTCCTAAATCTGTATCGGTCAAAGTGAAGCGAGATAAGGATTCATCTGAATCACCTCTTGTAGCTCTTGATAATCTACATAAAGTTGCTTTACTTGAATCTAGGGATGAGATAGTACAGGTTAAGCGGGCAATGACAGACTATTTGGATAGTAAGAGAAATATTGAGTATTTGGAAAAAATACCTATATTGCTTAAAAGTGCCTATAGCACGTTGAATATGGATCCTTTAACAACGTCTGCAAAAATAATCAGTAAGCTTGTTAAACACATTGAATTAACTTGGATGATTGATGGTCTGCTGCCCTCGCAGGAGCATTTGAATAGGGCTATTCAAGGGCTAACTTTTCTTGATGATTATTTCAAGCATCTTCTTCAGGGAGATGTTCAACAGGCAGATCTCAGTTTTGAGCTGGCGAAAAAGTCTTTAAAGAGCTTGGAGGATATTGAAGCGCAGTCCTTTTTTCTGCAGCGAGAGTCTTTGGCTGGTATGGCATTTAAAGATTTACAGGTTATCCCTCACAAGAAAGAGAAAAAAAATATTAAAGCGACGTTAACTAAAAAGAAACTTAGCTTTGAGTTTGCGGCACAAGCTGGTACCGCTGTAGAAAAAGTGGAACCAGAAACAGTAAAAGAAGCAGTAAAAGATACTCTTGTGGCTGGTGATGAAGAGTCGGCTGAAGATCAGATTGCCATATTTTTAGGGGCCATCAGTGCTGTACAGCAGGAGTTAAGCATCAAGCTTGCCTGCTGGGTTAAGCAGTCTTCTAATAATGATGCTTTGAAAGCTATACATCTCTCTTTTCATACTTTGAAGAATAGTGCAAGGGTGTCTGGGGCTAACGTTATTGGTGAGTTGGCATTGGCATCTGAGGGTTTGGTAAGTCAATTGTTAAGTGGTGCTGTTAAGCCCAGTAATGGTATAGCATCCTTGCTCAGAAATATTATTGCTAAGCTTCCTGATTTAGCAAAAGATTTTGCATCTAATAATCAACTATTGACACCTGAAGTGCTGTTACTTATGGAGCAAGCTGACGATCTTGCGAGAGGTGATGAGTTCTTTGACTCTGAAGAATTAGAAGGAATTAAAGAAGCGGAATTAGCTGTTATTGATACAGGTGGTAAGGCCGCAGAGCCAGCAGTGGAGTTAATACCATCTTCAGGGACAGGCGTTGTTTTATTTAGTGATATTGAAGTGTTGCTCTCCGCGGACAGTTACTTGAAACGCTGGACTGAGGTAATTTCTTCAAAGGAGCTTAAGCTCTTTGAAAAAGAACTAAAAATACTCTCTGATAGAGCCGTGGAGGCAACGTTAGAGCCTTTGGTGTTGCTCTGTAATGTGTTGACTGATGTTTGTCAGTATCTTAGTCACCATGAAAAGTGTCTTCCCTTGCCGCTTTTAGCACCCCTTCGGGATGGTTTTGATGCTTTAGTTGATATTTTAAGCCAGCAGGCTATCGTGGCTCCCCAGTCTGTATTTAGTCAAATAAAGAAGTCTCTGGAGTCGTTATTAGAGGATAGGCGCAAGCGCAAAAATAATAAGTTATTATCTGGGGATAAGAATACATTTGAGGGAATTGTCCAGAACAAAAGTACTGGTAATGACAGTGCTCAGGATAAAGAGATTATTAATCTCTTTTTGGAAGAGGCTTCTGACCTTCTGAAAAGTTGCGCCCAGGCTTTTGATAGATGGTTATACCATGATAATAGTTCTGGGGCAGTAACCGAGATACAGCGATATTTGCATACACTCAAAGGTGGTGCACGAATGGCTGAATTTGAAGAGATTGGTAATCTTTGTCATGCTCTTGAGAGTGTTTATGAGGCAATTATTATAGGTCGAATAGAATCATCGGAAGTGCCTTTGGATCTAATGAAGAAAGCCCATAACTTTGTTGATGCTATGATTCAGATGATAAGTAGCGGTGCCGCGTCTCCTTCTGCACAACACTTGGTGGTACAGCTTGAGTGTTGGAGTGAAAAAGTTAATCATTCCTCTGGTAGTACTGGTGATGTAAGTTATTCCGCGCAGCCCCTGCCTGACTATCTTGGCAGAACGTCAAGCATTGGACCGCTCAGCAGTTTGGTGTCAAAAACGATAAAAGATATAGATGTATTGCCGGAGCGAGTGCCAGAACGGGAGCATGAAAATTATGCTGACGTCAATATGGCTGTCCCTTTACGGTCTAAAGTTACTGATGTGCCACTTCATTCTACTCTAGCAGACGCAAAAGCACGGGTTACCAATGATATAATTGAGCAAATGGTTAATCTTACTGATGAAACCAGTATTCATCATTCTCAGATTGAACAGCAAGTGCAGGATATAGCATCAAACCTGAGTGAGATGGATAGCACTATTCTCAGGCTTAGGGAACAGTTAAGGCATCTGAAAATTCAAACCACCTCAACAAATGAAGAGGTGGTAAAACAAAAATCTGTTCCTGCTGGCTTGGAAGTAAATCAAGACTCAGAATTAAAACAGCTTTTCAATGGGCTTATGGAGTCGGCCTCGGACCTTGCCGATCTTCATCAATCCCTAGAGGGGAAAAGTCGAGCCACCGGAGCTCTGTTGTTGCATCAGTCAAGAACTCAATCTCGGCTTCAAACTCAGTTGTTGCAGCTTCACCTAGTTTCTTTTAAGCATTTGATACCTAGGTTTCAAAAAACAGTTAGTCAGTTGTCGAAAGAGCTGTGTAAGCCTGTTGAGTTAACTATTAAGAATGCTGGTGTTAAAATAGATCGAGCAATTCTAGATAAAGTGGTGGCTCCTATTGAGCATATATTACGTAACTCTATTATCCACGGAGTAGAAGGCGATTCTAAATCTAGAGTGGAAGCAGGAAAGCCGGCAACAGGTCAGTTGCTTCTGGAGTTATCCTGTAAAGGGGCTTATATCACCATTAAGATCACGGATGACGGTCGTGGCTTTGATTTCCGGGCTATTAGAGATAAAGCTATAGAAAAAGATTTAATTTCCTCTGCGGTACAGCCTGATAAAAAAACATTGCTCAAGTTAATTATGACTGCAGGGTTTTCTACAGCGCATGAAGTCACCCAGACTGCGGGCCGGGGGATGGGGTTGGATGTTGTTAATGACGAGGTTAGAAAGCTAGGGGGGAGTGTTCAAATAGAAAGTAAGTCAAGACAGGGCACTTGTTTTAGCCTTCAGCTACCATTGAGATCATCTGTAAGTCAGGCATTGATGGTTGGAGAAGGAGGTAATCTTTATGCCTTTCCAATGCAATTAATTGATGGTCTTATCACGCTCAGCCTAGAAGAGGTGCTTGATGGCTATAAAGGAAAAGCTATTGAATATGCTGGCATCAAGCATCGGCTCATTTCCTTTGGGCGATTGTTAGGCCTACCACCGACTAGTATTCAGTCAGAGCAATGCCCTGTTATTATTACTCAGCGCGGAGGTGATAATGTCGCCCTTCATGTTGACACGGTTTTTGCTGGTCGCGAGTTTATTATTCAGTCGCTAGGTCTTCAGTTTAAAGACGTAACAAGTGTTATTGGAACTACGGTTCTTGGAGATGGTCAGGTTGTTATTCTTATTGATCCAGTAGAAATGATCAGAAAACACAGTGAGCAATTATCTAGCAGACCTGAAAGTTCAGAGCTGTCAAGTGTAGCTTCGGTTCAAAAAATTTATCGAGTGCTTGTTGTTGATGACTCCATTACAATGAGGAAAGTCATAGGTCAGCTGCTTGCTCTTCATGGGTATCATGTTGATACCGCTCGCAATGGCGTAGAGTCCATGAACAAAATTAGTGAAAAACGTCCAGATTTAGTGCTTTTGGATGTGGATATGCCTAAAATGGATGGCTTCGAAGTAGCTAGTGCTATAAGAAGTAGCTCGGCACTAAAGAATTTGCCTATTGTTATGGTCACATCCAGAACTGGAGTCAAGTGTCATAATCGTGCGCAGGCTCTAGGCATCAATGAATATATTAGTAAACCTATTCAGGAAGTTGAGCTGATAAAAACTATCAAAACGCTAATTTTAACAGCATCATCAGGTGGCTGATATGATTGACTCCATTGTCAGTGTAAAGGAAATAAAATCTTTGTTGATCCCCATGCAGCAAATACCTTTGCTGTTGCCGCTGGCTTGTTTGGCAGAAGTAATTGAATACTTAAGGCCAAACGATATCACTGATAACGGTGATTGGTATTTGGGAACCTTTGACTGGCGAGGAATGACTATTCCTCTTGTTTCTTTTGAGAGGTTTAATAAGAATCAAATTACTGAATATACTGCTACTGCTAAAATAGCAATAATGAACAAAACTTCTGAGACTTCAAAATACGGTTTTTATGGTTTGGTTATTCAGGGTGTGCCCCAGTCACTGGTGCTAACTAGAGGTGATATTAACCCATCTAATGATGATCTAGGGCCGGGTGAAGTGTCACGAATTATTGTTAGAGAATTATCGGCAGTCATCCCAGACCTAGAAGATTTGGAAGAGCATTTATCAGCTTTTTAATTACTTGATCTCATTTTGATACTCCGTCGTATGTACAGTATGTGGTTATGGTTTTTTCTCTTACCGAGCACTGTACCTACGTGTCCAAATATCCGTTATTATTGAAGGTGAGGGTAGACAACAATCTCGCATATTCAATGGTGGAATAAGCTAGTGAGCAGGCATGAGCTTAGTGAAACTTCATAAACCAGCTCTTGGCGCGGCTTGGATGTTAATTGCCGGTATTGCATTTGCGGGCGTTAATAGTATAGGACAACACCTTAGTTATATAATGGGCATGCCTTCTCCCAGTGTTGCATTTATCCAATATATGATAGCGGTAGTTATTTTATTGCCATGGATGATAAAAAAGGGCTTGGGATGCCTGTTAATAACTCGCCAGCCTTGGCTGCATTTGTTAAGGGTGGGGTTTGCTGTTATGGGTGTTCAGTGTTGGTTATGGGCTCTTTCTTGGCCTGTTCCTATCTGGCAAGGTATTGCGTTGTTGATGTTATCACCTCTTATAGCCATTATTGGTTCAGGTATTTTCCTTGGAGAAACAATAGGTGCTGCTCGTTTGGGAGCAACTTTGGTGGGTTTTTTCGGTGCTATGATCATTGTTGAACCATGGACGGAAGACTTTAACTTGGCATCATTGCTTCCTGTTATTGCCGCTGTTTTCTGGGCTGGCTATTCTTTGATGGTGAAGTATCAATCTCGCACAGAAGACCCGACGACTATTGTTCTTTATCTTCTTGTTTTAATTGCACCATTTAACGCTATTTTGGCAGTACCTGTTTTTGATTGGCCCCAAGAACAGCAATGGTTGTTCTTGTTGGCCGCAGGGCTACTCACAGGAATCGCCCAAATGGCGGTAGTTAAAGCTTATGAGGCAGCCGATGCTTCTTATATTCAACCATTTGATCACGTAAAGCTTCCCATGAACGTGTTGGCAGGTTGGTTTTTTTTCAATCAGATACCCCCAGGTAGGCTTTGGTTAGGTGCTTCAATCATTGTGTTGGCGTCTTTATATATTGCGCAAAAAGAATTGATGTTTTTTAGTGGGCGCTCAAATAGCCTTGCTAAATAGTTTTCTTATTGTACTTGAAGGTGCGATGGTGTTATCGAAAATCACCCCACAAATAATGCATTATACTTGCTGCTACAATGGGAGCTGTCTCTGTTCTCAGCACTCGTGGTCCAATGGATAGTGGGTTGAAGTGATTGGCTTCAGCCTGCTGAATTTCATTTTGAGCAAGGCCTCCTTCAGGACCGATTAAAAGAGAAACTGACTGAGGCTTAGTATAATCATCCAGTTTTTTTGAAGTGCGGTGATGGAGAACAAAGTTGAGATTGGTGGTTCTATTTTTTATCCATTCGGACAAGGTGGTTGGCTGAAGTATAGTTGGAACTTTATTCCGGCCACTTTGTTCGCAGGCGCAAATAGCAATTTGTTGCCAGTGCTTTAGCCTTTTTTGCTGTCGCTCTGTACTTAGTTTAACTTCGCAGCGTTGGCTAAACAGCGGAGTTATTTCAGTAATTCCCATTTCTGTAGATTTCTGAACAGCATAGTCCATTCGTTCTCCCCGGCTTATAACTTGCCCAAGTTCAATGCGCAGAGGGGACTCGCTATTATTCTCAATCCAAGAGATAAGCTCTACAGAGACATGTTTGTTAGACGTAGCCGTGATTTTTCCTTGAAATGAACCGTCTTGGTTATTAAAAAGAATCAGCCTCTCATTTGGTTTCATCCGCAAAACTTTACTTACATGAATTGCAGCGCTTTCTGGCAAATTAATTATTGACCCAGCAGCTAACGGTGTCGGCGTAAAAATTCTAGGATTTCTCATTAGAGAGTTCGGATAATCTTAAAAATAGTTACGGGGCAAGCATTATAGCCGTTACCATTGAAGGTGTGGTTAGTAAGCTTATTCATTATGACTATCATCGGCGCACGACTTTTAATGGTACTTGTAAAATAACAAGGTTGCCCTTCAGAACAGTCTGCTCTCTATTATGGAGGTTAATCTTAAGCTCCGGCTGCTAATCGCAAAGTATCAGCTTTATCCGTTTGCTCCCAGGAAAACTCGGCCTCTTCACGACCAAAGTGACCATAGGAGGCAGTGGCAAGATAGGTGGGCCGCTTTAGGTTTAGCATTTTGATGATGCCCTGAGGGCTCAGGTCGAAATGATCGTGTACTAGCTTAATGATTTTTTTATTGTCAATTTTTTCTGTATTGAAGGTGTTAATAGAAATAGATGTTGGCTTCGCAACGCCAATAGCATAGGAAATCTGAATTTCGCAGCGATCTGCTAAGCCTGCAGCTACGATGTTCTTGGCAACATAACGTACAGCATAAGCTGCGGAGCGATCCACTTTGGATGGATCTTTGCCAGAGAAAGCCCCGCCTCCATGACGAGCCATGCCGCCATAGGTGTCAACAATGATTTTGCGACCAGTTAGTCCGCAGTCGCCTACTGGTCCGCCGATAACAAAAATGCCTGTTGGGTTAATGTGGTATTCGGTATTTCGGTGTAACCAGTCAGAAGGTACTGTTGGCTTGATGATATGTTCCATTACCTCTTGTTGTAGTTGCGCTTGGCTAATGCCTGGATCGTGTTGGGTTGAGAGTACTATCGCGTCAACACATTCCACCTTTCCGGCACTGCTATAGCGCATAGTTATTTGGCTCTTCGCATCGGGGCGTAACCAAGGCAAGGCACCATTTTTGCGCAGTTCTGCCTGACGCTTCACTAGTTTATGAGCATAGTGAATTGGCGCTGGCATTAAAGCAGAGGTTTCGTTTGTGGCATAACCAAACATTAATCCTTGATCTCCAGCCCCCTGTTCTCGGGCTGATGTTTCATCAACACCCACCGCAATGTCAGCAGATTGTTTACCAATAGCGTTTAGTACTGAAATGCAATTACCATCAAAGCCCAGATCGCTGTGGCTGTAGCCAATATCAATGACGACTTTTCGCACCACATCTTCGATATCTACGTAGGTATTGGTGCGAACCTCACCGGCGACAATAACCATTCCTGTTTTTACCAAGGTTTCAACGGCCACTCTTGCGTCAATATCGTCTTTTAGAATCGTATCAAGAATAGCATCAGAAATTTGATCGGCAATTTTATCAGGATGGCCTTCTGATACGGATTCAGAAGTAAATTGTGAGTGACCTGTCATGGTGCTTATTATTCCTCAAAAAAATAAGTTATACCCATTTGCCTTGAAAGCGGGGGGCTGCTCTCGTTTGTCGCTTACCCACACCTTCAATGGTAACGGAGGTAGTTGCTACGAGTGGTCACTCAAGTAACTCTTCCGCAACACTAAGAATATTATCAACAGTAAACCCAAAGTATGGAAGCAAATCACCTGCAGGGGCAGACTCACCAAAAGTCGTCATAGCCACAATGGCACCGCCTAAACCAACATATTTATACCAAAAATCCGCAAAAGCAGCTTCAATTGCAATACGGGCAGAAACCTCTAATGGTAGTACACTTTGTTTGTATTCTGGACTTTGGGCATCAAAGACTTCCGTAGACGGCATAGACACAACACGAACTTCACGTCCTTTCTTGGTTATTTCCTCGGCGGCATTTATAGCTAGTTCAACTTCCGAGCCTGTAGCTATCAGAATTAATTCTGGTGTGCCCTTACAGTCTTTCAGAACATAGCCACCACGAGCAATATTCAGCAGTTGCAGATCATCACGCTTCATACAAGGCAAAGCCTGACGAGAGAAGGCAAGCGCAGTGGGACCGTCGACCCTTTCAATAGCATGCTTCCATGCTACGGCTGACTCTACAGTATCGCATGGACGCCAGGTGTGCATTTTCGGTGTCATACGTAAACTGGCCAGCTGTTCAACTGGCTGATGGGTAGGACCATCCTCCCCTAGGCCAATAGAGTCATGAGTGTAAACAAAGATGCTGCGCTGACCCATCAAAGCAGCCATACGCAATGCATTGCAAGCATATTCCATAAAAATCAGGAAAGTCGCACCATAGGGAATAAAGCCTCCATGGAGAGCAATGCCGTTCATTATTGCACTCATGCCGAACTCTCGAACACCGTAGTACAGATAGTTACCGCTGGCATCTTCTTTATTAATGCCCTTTGAGCCACCCCAGATAGTGAGGTTGGATCCGGCAAGGTCAGCGGAGCCTCCTAGTAATTCCGGCAGTAAAGTCCCGTATGCGTTCAAAGTATTTTGGGATGCTTTACGACTAGCAATTTTTTCTCCCTTATTTTGACATTCTTTAATATAAGTTGTTGCTTGTTCAGAAAAGCCAGAAGGGGTGTTGCCGGAAATGCGGCGTGTATACTCTGCTGCTAGCTCTGGATACACGGCTTTATAGGCTGTGAATTTTTCACCCCAAGTAGACTCTGCCGATGCTCCTTTCTTACGAGCACTCCATGCTTCGTAAATATCTTGGGGAATAAAGAATGGTTCATGACTCCAGCCTAAGCGCTCTCTGGTTAGCTTTATTTCTTCATTTCCCAGGGGTGCGCCATGACAGTCTTCCTTACCTTCTTTATTTGGAGAACCAAAGCCAATAATGGTTTTGCAACAAATCAGGGTGGGTCTGTTAGATTCAGCCAAAGCCAGATCGATTGCAGACTTGATGGCGTCAGTATCATGGCCATCAATTTTTGGAATCACATGCCAGTTATAGCTTTCAAATCGCATAACAGTGTCATCGGTGAACCAGCCTTTTACATCGCCGTCAATAGAAATACCATTGTCATCATAAAAAGCAATTAGCTTACCTAACCCAAGGGTTCCTGCCAAAGAGCAGGTCTCATGGGAAATGCCCTCCATCAGGCAACCGTCACCTAAAAAGACATAGGTGTTGTGATCAACAATGGTGTGACCATCACGGTTAAACTGATCTGCTAAAGTTTTTTCGGCAATAGCCATACCTACAGCATTTGCAATACCTTGCCCCAATGGTCCTGTTGTGGTTTCAATACCTGGAGCATAACCGTACTCAGGATGACCAGCTGTTTTAGCATGAAGTTGACGGAAACTCTTGATGTCATCAATAGTCAGGTCGTAACCGGAAAGGTGTAGCAATGAGTACAGCAGCATGGAGCCATGACCATTGGACAAAACAAATCGGTCACGATTCGTCCACTTTGGATTGGACGGGTTATGGCTTAAATAGTCGCGCCACAAAACTTCTGCAATATTGGCCATACCCATAGGTGCTCCGGGGTGGCCAGATTTTGCTTTCTGAACTGCATCCATGCTAAGGGCGCGGATAGCGTTAGCGATGTCACGGCGAGACGGCATAAAGACCACAACTCCTGAAATTTAATCAATTCAAAACGGCAACTATTTTATCCTTTTGTAATCTATTTTAATAGTAAAAAACAAGAAAAATAATGCCTATATTTCACGAGCTAGAGGAGTGCGCTTCTCTATACCTGTTTGTATGAAGGTATGGCTGGTAAAAAACAAGCTCTTTCAATATACGTTATGAGACCTTTGCACGAGCCGTAATTTTGTTAGTCGGTGAGGAAAACACACACTAAAATAGATGATTTATGCTTGTAAATGATCGATTTAGTACGCTTTTAAAGAAGCCAGCTAGCAAAATAACAATCGTGCAAAGGTCTCGTTATAATAGATTTTCTTAATGGGTGAAAAACTCATTGTGCCTAAATTGTAGGTGTTAATTCATGCTGTTACCGCTTAGGCCGTAAGTTACTCAGGATATGACGGCCGTCATTAAGCATGTGAAATACTCTCAATAGTCTACAATTATGCCTTTACACAAAATGGTGGGAGGTATAGTGGGTTTACGCAATCATTCTTTAATGGCCTTATTTTCTTTGTTGCCTATAGCAACAACAGTTGGATTAACTTTGGATGAGTGGCAAAACCAATTTTTGAAGGATAAACTTCCTATTCCCTCCGACCTCCAAGAGCAGTACTGTAGCGCCAGAGCCAGTCTCAGTGACGATGCACGCTTACTGGGTCTAACTGTTAGGCTTCCCAAAACAAGTGCTGTTGCTGATAGTCAAGAGAGTCTCTCTACCAAAAACAAGTCATCTCCGCTTCTTTCAAAACAATCAAAATCACATGAGAAAACCATTTCAAAAGAAAATGCATCAGAAAAAGTACCATCTTTAGAGTCACAAAGCCGAACTGTCGCTTCCGCTGTTAATCAGCAAGTTACCCTTGATGGGCAGTGGGAGATAATTAACGTTATTGGTATTAATGAGGATCAAGTGGGAGTTATCTATCCGGACAAAGAAGATGTCACGCTTGTTAACTTTGCGCTTCATGCTTCTGAAAAGAATACAGTAGCTATTCTTCTTCTTCGTCAGTTAGATTGCTCGGAGGCAGATGCTAATCCAACACTTCGGCTTGTTGAGTCTGTAGATGGAGATCTATGTATTCCTGCCAATTCCTTAGTAGCTATGGATGTCTCGTCAAGGAATGTACCACAATACAGGTCCATTTTCGGTAGTAGCCTCAACCAGACTCTTTTATGTAGAGATCCTCATATGGGACTCCAGCTCTGCTCAAAGAGTAGTTTTATTCACCTTTCACTCAAGTAGCAATATGCCAGTTTCCATTTAAAGTGTGAGCAGGCAACAAACGAGCGAAATCTATGCTCTATCGTTTTTGTTAAGGTAATGGTTTTTTCTTACCGGACTTTTGCACAAGTAAAGCTGTTTTCATGCTTGTACTTGTCGCATAGTTTTTTACTCTAGACCATGCTAGTTGCCATTGAAAGAGCGAAGTTGTTGACTGCTCTCACTCACCCCAATCATTTGTTACTCGTAGACTCATGAGGTTTAGCTTGTTTGTCGCCGCCCTCCATCTTCAATGATAACAGGTAGATATCGCATTCGTTTCAAAAAAATAACGGTCTATGCATAGGGTCAGGTTTGAAACGCTTTAAGCTTGGATTTGTCTTTTCTTCTTTTAGTTCTCCCCTAGCCAAGCGCTCAAGGCAAAATAAATGTGCATCTGGTATGGTAAGCATTCTTTTTGTAAATTTAAAGCCATAGCATGCCTGTGAACATCATCCGAATTGCCACCCGAAAAAGCGCCCTTGCCCTTTGGCAGGCCAATTATGTGCAAAGTCACCTTAAGCGCCTTCACCCCAACATAAAGATAGAGTTGATTAAAATAACCAGTACAGGAGATAAAATACTAGATGTCCCGCTGGCAAAAATCGGCGGAAAGGGCCTGTTTGTTAAAGAGTTAGAAAATGCATTACTTAACAATCATGCTGATATTGCTGTTCACTCCATGAAAGATGTGCCTATGGATTTTCCAGAAGGGCTGCAACTGGGCGTCATTTGTTCAAGGGAAGATCCTCATGACGCTTTTATTTCCAAACAATATGAACATATTTACGATCTACCAGAAAATGCTGTTATTGGAACATCCAGCCTAAGAAGGCAATGTCAGCTGTTAGCTCTAAGGCCCGAACTTACCGTTAACTTCCTTCGTGGAAATGTAAACACCCGTCTTGAAAAGCTCGACCAAGGCCAGTACGATGCTATTATTCTTGCAGCCTCTGGCTTAGTTCGACTCAATATGGAAGACCGTATTCGTTCTCGCTTGTCAGTAATAGAAAGTTTGCCTGCGGCAGGGCAGGGTGCAATAGGTATAGAGCTCAGGGATGATGATAAGGATACACTCCAGCTTATCGCCCCTTTACACCACGAAGAAACAGCAATTTGTGTAGGCGCCGAACGAGCAATGAATAAATACTTACGGGGAGGCTGTCAAACGCCCATTGCCAGTTTTGCAGAGCTTCAAGGAGATAATATTTATTTGCGAGGGCTAGTTGGTAATCCGGACGGCACGATTGTTGTCAGGGCTGAAGCCAGCTATCCACATGAGCAGTATTACGCAGCAGGTGTTAAAGTGGCTAAGTCTCTCATTGGTCAAGGTGCAGATCGGATACTAGCACAGCTGACGTACTAACCTTTTTTTCACTGTCCTTTGCTGGCAAGTCATTCCCATGTCATTATAGCTACACCTACATGATTTTAGGCTATTATGTTTTTGTCATCAATTAGGGCTCTAGTGACCAGACCCAAGCTTCAGTCGCAGTCTCTGGCTAACGCTATCAAAAATCGTGATGGTCAGGCTTGGGCTTTACCTTTGTTAGAGATTGCTTCAATCGCAGATAATCAATCAATCCGCAATACTCTGCTGGATCTCGACCAATATAACAAGATCATTGTTACCAGCCACCATGCAGCTAGGCTCGGACTTAACCTCATAGAAAACTATTGGCCACAATTACCCATAGGTATTGAGTGGTATGCCATTGGCCCAAAAACGGCCAGAACTCTATCTTATTATGGCGTAGATACCAGAATGCCTCAAAGGATTGTAAATAGTGAATCCATGTTAACGATGGCGTCTCTAGCCAATGTACGAGATGAAAAAATTCTGATTATTAAAGGCAAAGGGGGGCGCTTTTTGTTAGAGCAGACACTCAAGACCAGAGGAGCAAACGTAGTGTGTCTTGAGGCTTACCAACGACTAGCGCCAGTTTACCCGACAAATATTTTGCCTGATTTACTGAAATATCTGCATATCAATGTCGTTATTTGCGCCAGTGGCGAAACTATAATCAATTTACTAAATATTCTTCCTGAAGATAACACCCCTTGTTTAAACTTGGTTGTTCCTAGTCAACGGGTGGCGTCTCAGGTTATGGGAATGTCTTTTAAGAAAATCGTAGTGGCAGAAGGAGCGGGCAATAATGCTATGCTGTTAGCGCTAGCAACACTTGAGCAGCAGCGAGCAGCCTTGAGCACAACAAAGTAACATGGCGAAGAATTATTGTGAGCAATACAAAACAAAAGAATACTGAGTCAGACAATGGTACTGAGTTAGTTGCAAACACCGGCAACCTCGACTGTAAGCCTTCAGATATCTTTACGAAAATTCGTTCTATTAAACCTGTGGCTACTATTTCTCTAGCGCTGTCCATCATAGCTATGGGTGGAGTTTTTTATATTGGCTGGCGAGGAACAGCTATTGAGAAACAACTTCCTGATATTATGGCTCGGACTCAGAAATTAGATGCGCGCCTCGGTCATCAATACAATCAACTGAATACAGTCAAGGAAAAACTTACGCCCATCCAAGAGCAAGTAAGCGACACGGCTCATCGAAGTGAGCGTTTACTTTCCAGGATGAGTCTATTATCAAATAAGGTTAAATCCTTGGAAGGAACAAGCCGAATTAGCTGGCACTTAGCGGAAATAGAGTATTTGCTGCGGCTCGCTAATCAGCGGTTGCTGATGTCATCAGATATCCGTGGAGCAAAAAACCTATTAATAAGTGCAGATGATATGTTGCTTATTTTAGATGACTACGACCTCTACCCAATAAGAGAAGCTCTAGCTGAAGATCTTGCAGTATTAAAATCTGTTGCAGAGTTTGATCAGGAAGGCTTATACATGCAGCTGTCGGCATTGGGTGATCATATGCAGGCCTTACCATTGTTCGAAGTAAGTCAGTTTCATCGTTTTAAAGGCGATCCAACCCCCAGTACTATTGAGAAATCTCCAAAAGATGGTAGCTGGCAAGAAAAAGTAACGTCAGCACTGTCTCTAGCTTGGGTCAACTTTACGGGTCTGTTTCGTGTTACTTCAGGTAGAGAGATACCTGTTGACATGCTAGTAACACCGGAGCAGGAGAGTATGATTCGTCAACATTTAATGCTGCTGATTGAGCAAAGCAAACTCGCTCTAATGTCTCGGCAGCAAGTTATATATCAAAAAAGTGTTAAGCAAGCTGAAAAATTGTTAAGACGATATTTTTCTCAGCATGGTGTGGCATCACGCAGCATTCTGGAGGAGCTTACTTTCCTTGCGCAGGTTAGTATTAACTCGGAATTACCAAGTATTAACGGGGCACTAGAGGCGCTCAAGCATTACTTGCTACAACCAAGGCTACAAATGAGAGGCCTGCCTCAACAAGAGCAAGGTGCATCGCAAAAAAATCAAAGTTCTTCTGCAATAAGGAAACTGAAGCCTGATTATTTAACGCCTGAAGTATCATCCAAACAACAAAAGATGCTAAATAATTATTCCATGGAAAAGCCTGAATTCATATCTCAGGCTGATATCTCTATAGATAAAAGGCTAAGCGAGGAGGAAATCAACAATGAAAAACTTTAGTCTTTTTCTGTTAGCTCTTGTCATTTGTTTTGCGTTAGCAAACGCAATGGTTAACGACAGCGGATATCTACTTGTGATTTATGATGATATGGCCTTTGAAAGTAGTTTGTGGGGAGCTTTGCTGCTAATCGTTGCAGCTCTTGGCAGTATATGGATAAGTCTTGGTTTGCTGCGTATTTTCAAGGACGTCAGCACTGTTGTATACCCATGGTCAAGCGTGTCTAGGCAAAATCGCGCTAGACGTCTTTCCACGAAAGGGCTAACAGAATTGACTCTTGGTCATTGGAAAAAAGCTGAGAAATTATTGGCTAAAGCAGCAGAAGACGGAGAGTCACCACTGACGAATTACCTTGCGGCAGCTCGTGCAGCTCATGAATGCGGTAATACGGAAGCAAGCTCAAAATATTTACGCAATGCCGATCGTAGCTCGTTAGGTTCTGACATTGCCGTTGGTATTACTCAAGCGCAATTGCAGCTCTCTGGTGGGCAATTGGAGCAAGCTCTTGCGACATTAACGCACCTTTATAAAAAGGCCCCAAACCACCAATATATATTAAAGCTTCTTAATCAGGCCTATGTTCGACTTAACGACTGGGAGGGTGTTGCAAAACTACTTCCCCAGCTAAACAAACATAAAGTTGTTGATGATAAAAAGTATCATAAAATTGAAAGACAAGCTATTGAGGCCTTGTTTGAGCGAGCCTATAAGAAAGGGGGGGTACAAAATTCTCTCGAGCAGCGAATCAAGCCAACGAACAAGGTTTGGAATAATCTTAGCAGCCAGCAACGAAGAAATCCTTCAATACTGCTTTGCTACTCTCGGAGCCTTGTAATGCTTGGCGCAGGTGATAAAGCTGAGAGCTTACTACGGAAAAATTTGGTTGCCCATTACTGCCCCCCCTTAATTAAGCTTTATGGCAAAATTCAAAGTAATGATAACGAGAAACAATTACTAGCCGCTGAGGCATTATTAAGTGAGCGTACTAACGATCCTGATCTCTTATTGACGCTAGGTAGATTATCCATGCGTAGCGAGCTCTGGGAAAAGGCCTTGAAGTACTTTGAAGAAAGCCTGCAGCTCAGAAAGTGTGTAGACGTTTATAACGAGCTAGGAATATTACTTGCGCACATGGACGACCATAAAAAGAGCTCACATTACTTTCATGAAGGTTTGAGCTTGGTCGATGATGGCATGTCAGCGGCATTGGCTGTGCAATGAGCCTAAGCTATAACTGTTGTTTTTGAGTGCGAAGATAGATTACATCAAACTCCCTTTAAAATGTGAGTCGGAGGTAAGAGAGCGTCCTGCTAGGTTATGAATAGTAATCGGTAGGAGAGTGCGAGCAGTGAATAACCCCGAACCTTCAGTGGTAATGAGTATATTTAAAGTTTTATCATGCTGCCTATTGTGTTGCTCTAGTAGTAAAAAAAATTTTTGATCTTGAAGCAATAGCTCTGGAACGAATATCTAATGGAAGAAAGCAAAACTCAGCTACTTATTTCTGGTGCCAATTGTAGCAGCGGTGTGATCAAAATAGAGCAAGCACTTTCGACCGTAGTAGGTGTGATAGAAGTATCTGTTAACCTGTCAGATTGGAAGGCTACAGTTATAGGGGAAGTATTAAGTAGCGATTTGATTACTGCTGTTGAATCTGTAGGCTATAGAGCCAGCATAATTCAACCCATATATTTACAATTTTCTATCCCTTCAATGAATTGCGCATCTTGCCTTAGCGCAATTGAGCAGGCCGTTAGTATTTTGTCCGATGTTAAAACTGTTAACGTTAGTATTGTTGATAAGTTGGTTACTGTCGAGGGTCCGGTGAACCCTGTATTGGTTTTAGATGCTCTTAATAAAGCTGGATATCCCGGTATTATTATAGACTCTGAAAATTATCATTTTCATCATAGCGAATGGGAAGACAAGCTACGTTACCGTCATTTACTGAAACATGCGACTATTGCTTTAGCGTTAGGTATTCCCCTGATGGTTTGGGGGTTGCTAACTGGTGATATGGAGGTTAGCAGTCCGACAAGACAGTTGGTTTGGGGCATTGTAGGGTTGTTAGTGTTGTTAATGTTAGTGGTTTCAGGTAGGCATTTTTTTCAAGGTATGTGGAAATCATTGAAATACCGCAGTGCTAATATGGACACACTGATTGCAATGGGTACAGGTATTGCTTGGCTTTACTCAATGGTTGTTGTCTGTTTTCCAGAGAGTCTGCCTGCCAGTGCCAGGCACGTATACTTCGAAGCATCTGTAATGATCGTTGGTCTAATTAATCTTGGTCATGCTCTTGAGCTGAAAGCCAAAGGGAAAACCAGTGAGGCCGTTAAAAAGCTATTAGGTCTTCAGGTTAAGACGGCGAGAGTCGTAAAAGATAATCAGGATACTGATATTGCCATTTGCTTTATAAAAAAAGGTGATGTTATTCGTGTTCGGCCCGGAGAAAAAATTGCTGTTGATGGTTCTGTTATCGAGGGAGCAAGCTTTCTTGATGAATCAATGTTAACTGGAGAGCCTTGTCCTGTTCGAAAAGGAGTAGGAGACAGTGTTGCTGCAGGCACTCTTAATAAAAATAGCAGCTTATTATATAGGGCGGAAAGGGTTGGGAAAGATACCGCTTTAGCGCGCATCATTACTCTGGTTAGAAAGGCTCAAAATACTAAAATGCCAATAGCCAGGCTGGTGGATAAGGTATCCGGTCTATTTGTTCCAGTCGTGATAGGGATTGCAGTGCTGGCGGCATTAGTTTGGTACATAGTTGGCCCAGAACCAAAAGTTGCTTATATGATGGTTGTGGCAACAACCGTGCTGATTATTGCTTGTCCTTGCGCGTTAGGGCTAGCAACACCAATGTCGATTATGGTTGGAGTTGGCAAAGCTGCTCAGATCGGTATGCTTATTCGTAAGGGGGAGGCTTTGCAACAGGCCAGCAAGATAACGATAATTGTTGTGGATAAAACTGGAACAGTAACAATAGGACGTCCACAGATAGTTAATATTGTTTGTTGTGATGGTTTTTCTGAAGATGCACTGCTGGCGCTAGCCGCTAGCATTGAAAAAGCTTCAGAGCACCCGCTAGCAGAAGCTATCTTGGTTTCAGCTAGGGAGCGTAGCCTGCCTTTGAGTCTTGTGGTGGATTTTAATGCTATAAGTGGTCATGGTGTTGTAGGAAGAGCGAACCAAAAACAAATCATATTAGGTAATGAAAAATTGATGAGCTTTAAAGACGTTTCTATCAGTACCCTAAAACGTCAGGCTGAAACTTTTTCTGCACAAGGACAAACACCGGTTTATATAGCAATAGATAATCAGCTTGCAGGGTTAATGACTATTTCCGATCCTCTGCGCAATGACTCTGTGGATGCAATTAAACGCTTGCACCGCCTTGGTCTCAAGGTGATCATGTTAACTGGTGACAATGTGCTTACAGCTAGCACTGTAGCACAACAAGCTGGCATCAATCACTTTATTGCAGATATGCTTCCGAAAGATAAGGCCGACTATGTTCTGCAGCTTCAACAGCAAGGTGAAATAGTGGGTATGAGCGGCGATGGTATTAACGATGCTCCAGCGCTCGCCCAGGCTAACGTTAGTTTTGCCATAGGCTCAGGCACGGATGTTGCGATTGAATCTGCAGATATAACGTTGTTGCGTTCATCTTTGCATGGCCTTGCAGATGCTATCGAATTATCTCGTGCGACACTGCTTAATATTAAACAAAATTTATTTGGTGCTTTTATGTATAACGCATTAAGTATTCCTATAGCTGCGGGGATTCTTTTTCCTGTCACGGGAGGATTGTTAAGCCCAGTTATTGCTGGTACAGCCATGGCATTATCATCTTTAACAGTTGTTTTAAACGCCAACCGTTTGAAATTATTTAAACCTTCAAGGAAAAACATTTAAATACAAGAGGGAATATTCTTCTTCTCATTCTCTGTGGTGGGTGGATTCAAATCTGAAGTGCATCTGTTGCCGGAGAAAAGGGTAGGAGCTTACCTTCAGGTGGCCCTTTCTTCTACCTAGTCAAGTGATGCACTTCAGATTTGAATTCGCCAGTTGTTAGTTTTTAGTGCGATAGCTACAAATATACCGGCAGCTGGCTCACCTATAAAATTTCAGTCAACTGCACTTATTATATTAATCCAGCACCACTTTTTAAATCTGCTAAATGTTTTGCCCCGTACATAGGTCTATGTGGTTATACTTATATTTTCACATCAAAGAGTAACATGCTTAGTTTAATATGTGGATATTCTATATTGTCTATAGTACGTATATTGATACACAATAATCTATAGACGATTATGTATCAATTGCCTGTTATAATACCGAAAGTCTTGATTTCCAGTTTAGACATTTCATGTATGTCAGCTGCAGTAGCTGCATTAATGGTGAAAAAATAAAAATCCCTACCCTCTGGAGACCCAAGCATTTCATTAAAATATGTGATTTGGTCATTATGTAAAGGACTATCAACAGGTAAATTCCCTGCCTCTATGTCATCGCCTGACCATGAATGGACAAGAAGTTTTGCACCATCTTCCATGGTTCTAGCTTTACCAGAACAGAATAAATCTACACCTCCTGATGCAACATAACTTGTGTTGGTAATATGTGTAGATAAGCCTGCATTTCTAATCAATCTGCCTGTTTGCATATTAATGTCATCATGTATAGAACCTGATACTTGATCTTCAATTATTGTTGTTACTTTATGGTTGTTTTTAATCAAATCAAATATTTGGTTGTAAGCTCTTGTTCCTAGGCCACCATTAAGAAATAGCTCGGTTGTTAATTGTCTTTCTGTATTAAGTACAGCATTATTGTTTTCTATGTATATTTCGCTAGTTCCAGCATTGAGCATAGATTCAGTAACTTTGATTTCAATTTTTTTTGTAAGCCCTGAGTTACTACCTTTACCGTTACAGTTTTTGCCTGTTAATTCAATATTTGTTGAATCCTGTATTATTGTAGAGGCTTTTTCCTGATAAGTTATCTGGTTACAATGATATCCATTGAGTGCATTAGGAATATTTACATCCATTGTTTCAAAGTCAGGAATTTCTCCATCTTCAGTAGACATAATAACTATTGGAATATTATTTCCTTCACGCATAAGAGCTAAGCCAATACGCTGATAGTGTGTATCTGCTCTAGATGACAAGACTCCTGTATAAGAGAGGGTGCTACTTGTATTATCTATAAGAACACTGCCTTCTTCATAATTAGCTTTTTGATCTAAAGAGATAAACTCTCTTACGGCATCGCCAGAAGAATCATCATCTAAAGTACTGTTAAAAGCAGTTGTTTGAACTGACAGTAGCAATAAAAATAGAAATGTTTTTTTTTGCATAAACCCCCCTTTAAATTATGTAAGTGCATTCGATATATTATACATGACTTGCTACTAAAGACAATTTTTATTTATTAGGGTGCACTTAGCATAGTCATAATTTTCTTTATACTAAAGAATTAATTGGCATCCACATATCTGCGCAATAGAACTAACGCAACCTGTTTTTGTTGAATGAATCGAACGATTTAATAAAAGGCAATGCTCATCAATTGCTGGGGTGTTATTTTTGGACGTAAATGTAGTTACAAACAATACTCAAAATTGTGTAAAGCATTCCAGCTATGTACGGGACAAAAAACCTAAAGACCTTGATTTTCAAAGCATAATTTAGTATAACGTGATTCTCAGACAAGGTAACATGCACGGTCTTTTACCCCAGAATAGATTATGGTTGTTGAACATGAAAGACGTCAGTTCATTGGCTAAGGCTGGATTAATATAATAAGTGCAATTGACTAAAATTTTATAGGTGAGCCAGCTGCCGGTATATTTGTAGCTATCACCCTAAAAATGGAAGCCAAGAATGAATACTCAAACCAGACAATACAGGCAGCTGACTCAAGGGCAACGGTATCAGATTGAGGCTCTTCTTAGAACAGACTACATGCAGAAAGAAATCGCAGTGTCAGTAGGTATCAGTGAGAGTGCTTTATCACGAGAGTTGAGTCGTAATGCCAATGATGATGGCTACGGTGCTGAAAGCGCCCACGCACTAGCCAGTCAGCGTAGAGTAACAGCTACAAAGTTTAGCAAAACAGATGAACGACACATGCCCATAATAAAGAAAGGGCTATTGCTTGGTTGGTCTTCTGAAAATATCAGTTTCCGAATGAAGGTGGAAGTGCCCGACATCGCACTCAGCCACACCACTGTTTATAAACGTGTTGCTACTAACAAAGTGCTAGGAGCTCTTTGTATAAGAATCTACCCCGCTTTGGCAAGAGGCGCTGCAAAGGTGGTAAGCGTAAGGCTGGGCGTATCACGATCCCTGGCCGCGTCGATATTTCCGATCGGCCCGCAGTTGTTGATCTGCGGTCTCGTCTAGGCGATTGGGAGGGTGATACTATTTATGGACAGGACGCCCATCTGGTGACCCTTGTAGACCGTTAATAGGGAAAGTTGATACAAAACACGCCGAAGTTGTTGCTGAAAGTATGATCAAACTTCTGAAGCGGGTGTCATCGGTGTGCACAGTCACCCTAGATAATGGTGGTGAGCTTGCAGCCCATGAGAAGGTAGCAAAAGCAATGAATGCAGATATCTGCTTTGCCAAGCCTTATGCTAGTTATCAGCGGGGAACTAACGAAAATACCAATGGCATCATTCGGAGAACCTGGCCTAAAAAAATGGCGTTGAGTCATCTGACAGAAGATGATGTGAGGACAATGGAAATGTTGATCAATACCATGCCTAGGAAGGTTTTATACCCAAAGGATTTCAAGTTGCTACTAGGCGGCAAGTAAGCGAAGCCCAGTGAGCCTAAGAGTTGTAGATGATCGGGGTGAGCGAACGCAGCCAACAACGTAGCGGATTGAAAGGCGATGGGTATAGGAGGGTGGACACCACTTGAAGTCTACACAGGACAGCCGATTGCACTTATTGCTTGAATCCAGCATCACTTCATCTATTGCCGGAGAAAAGGGTAGGAGCTTACCTTCAGTTGGCCCTTTCTTCTACCTAGTCAAGTGATGCACTTCAGATTTGAATCCGCCTTGTATAAAGCTTACTTATGTCTTTTGAAAAAGTGTGGATGACTTTAATTGTCAAGAATTACTTAACACTCTGACTTTCTTTCTGTATTATGGCGGCAGCCTAGATGTTAGGATTTCTATTTTATTGTGAGAGAGTAAAAATATCAAACACAGGAAATTAATGATTAGAGTGATTCGCTCCTTAAAGGATTGAGGTTGTTGGCTGTTCTCACTTTCAATGAGAATGAGCGTATAACATTGGTGAAAACAAGTGCAGTACACTATTTTTCAATAAACAATACTGGTATAAGAGTTAAAGCTATGAATCTTAACATTAAAATCAAATCTATAAGCATTCTTGTGTTATTGCTTATTTTTAAGTTATGTTTGTCTTGCAGTGTTGTGGCAGATAACAATAAAGATGATAGCTCACTCAGAGAGTTTTTTTTTCTGGCTATGTCATGTCTTTACTCTCAGGAATTATTGTCAGAAATTACATTTCTTAAAAACAAGGAGCGTCTGAGGACATATCGATATACTTTAAGCGCTCCTTCTAGTACTCCTAGCTTTAGTGAAGATCAAATCACTGGATTCGATCCGCTAAACTGCTTCGTTTCTGATGGCCTTAGTAAGAGTAAATATATTCCTATCTCTGGATATACTCTTGAATCTGGAAGTGGTCAGTTGGAGTGGGATGTGCCGGCAGAGTTAAACGAAGAGTTTGTTTTTTCAGTAATTTATGACGATGACTCGCTTATTGCCGCCCCTTTTCTTCAGAAAGACGCAGACACAAAACAAGTTTCTTACAAAAAGGTAAGTTTTCCCCCGGAAGTGGGAAGTATCATTATCACGCCATTAGGTAGCGTCAAGAAAGTGTGGAAATGGCGTTTGTTACTAACTGGTAGGGGAGTTGCGACTATCACCATTCCTGCTGGAGGTCATTGCGTCCCGGCCCTGTCAGGCTGGCATAGTCATGATGCATACCTTCCAAGTGAGTGTGGTCAGACAATATTATGTTTCACCGGAAACAACAGAAAGTATGGTAATCTAGAGATGGAGGTAGCGAGTGCATTAAGTAACATTATGCAAAATACAGAAGAGAACAAAAAAATAACGATGTATCCGCAAGCACTGATAAGACAGCACTCATTGAGAGATCAGCTTAATAGCGCTCTACCATGGTTAGAGAAGAGCTATAGTCAAAAGTTTTTATCCAAAAGGCACTATCAGCGGCCGATTATTCCACCAGCGGGGCAACATTTTCATGTCTTTCATAATGATAAATTTAGTGCATATATAAACGGTCTATCAAAAACGCAAATCGAGCAACGTGCGCCTAGTGATTTGATGAAAACTGAATTCGCTCGGCTGAGTTCTTTTTCTTCATTTCCTCGTTTTTATTCCATATATCCTAGTGATCTGGCGCGAGTAGGTTTTTATTATACGAATATAGGAGAGGAGGCTGAATGCAAATGCTTTTGTTGTGAGAAAACTTATAAAGATTGGAAGGAAGGTGATGAACCCTATGCAATTCATAACTTTATTTCTCCTAATTGTGCTTATATAAAAGGTGAAGAAAGCGGAAATATTCCCATGAATGACGATGATAAGATGAAGCCTCGTAGGTCTATTCACGCTCCTCGTTATTCTCTAGCTAATATGGCCTTACCCCTGCAGCAACGGAGCATAACAGAAAGCTCTTCTGCCAATATGATCGGTAGCATAACAGAAAGTGTCATTGTCCAAAATAGTAATAATCTTACTAAAGAGCATGAATTTTGCCAGAGCAGCTGTAGTGGTCAGGAGGGTATTAGCGCAGAACAAGTCAAATATCCTGGATTTCTTGATATCTCAAAAAGAGAGAAATCCTTCCTAACATGGCCAAGTGGTTTTACTCAAACGCCATATAGTATGGTAAATGCGGGTTTTTTTTACACAGGCTGTGAAGACTTAGTTCGTTGTTTTTATTGTGGCTGTGGGTTGCGTAACTGGGAGGAAGGAGAGGATCCATATTTAGAGCATGTCAGATGGTTCCCACAATGTGGGTATATATTGAAGAAGAAAGAAGTGGCTGCTGTAGCTGGTGCCCAGTCAAATGGAGAGGCTCGGAACAACGAGAGTGTTCAGCAGTCTTTACGTGCTCCTACCAATACAGAGGGCGGCATGTCTTATAGCACTATAACTAATAATTCCTTGCTTCAGAGGCAGTGTTCTGAAGTTGTAAACCGCTCTTGTTCGGCTCACACTTCGGGAAGTGACACTGCAGAAAGTATTCAGATCTGTTTGGATACCTATAATAGCTCAGAATTGGAGGCCAAGGGAAAACCCTTAGATACTCAAGAGTGCGCAGAGCTAGCGATAAAAAATAAAAAGCTTCGAGAAATGTATATATGTAAAATATGCAATGTATATGAAGTATCTCATACCTTAGTTCCCTGTGGGCATTTATGTTGTTGTTCATTTTGTGTGGCCTTTGTGAGAAGGTGCCCTCTCTGTAATGAGGATGTTCAGCGCGTAATTAAATGTTGTTTCCCATAACGTTAATGAGCAAGCAGAGTAAAAGTATTGCTCATTAACGAGAATGTTCAAACAATGCATTTAATTTAGCGTTACAATATGCTGTATATACTCAAAGGATTTTGAGTGGCTACGCAACGGCAAGCTAGTTAAGGCACAGAATTAGGGGTTCTAAGCGAATGTGGCGAACGAGCTCTCCCTCTGTGCCAGTATTAGTTATTAGTTATTAGTTATCAATTATGAGTTATGAATTATGAAACATGTACTATCGGTTATGATGCTTTTAGTTTTTTTTCCTATTCAGCGAGGAATGGCTACACTTGATGCAGTAGATCAAGCTATGCCTGTGGACTGGATTCTGGCTAATAATGATATTCCAATAACTCTACATAATGAGGATTCTGTGGGTGCTATGGGTGATATCAGTGGGATAGAAGTACCTACTGGTATGCTTACTGAGGTGTTTGGTTTTGTTTATGGATCTAATAGAAACAGAGATGAATTTCAGAATTCTGGATTAAACAATAATATTGATACTGTTAATGCTTGTGATAGATCAATATCAAAACAAGCCCAAGTCCCTATAAAAATGAGTGAAGTAAAAAGTCTACATAATCTAAGCACATCACAATATTTGAAAGATGCCGTTGACTTCACTTACTATTTAAAAAGCAATAACTCTAAGGTGCACGGCTTTAATTCTGTTAATTTCCATATTAATGAAAATGCCAGTTCTTGCGTATTAAGTTTCTTTGTTGATGAGGATAATCAAAGTGCGCTGGATGGACTTATCGAAAACATAAGAAAGAATCCAGAAAAGCATAAAGAAAAAATGTTTATTCGTAGAAGCGACAACGATCATGTGCCATCTATGCATCAACGATTGCAACCAACTGATTCGCATACTCATAAAAAAATAGACTTTACAGATATGAATGGTGAAGATTTTAAAAGCATGGTTACTGAATTATTTCAAATGGGTAATATACCAGAAAAAGAAGCTGTAAGCTTTGTAGATTTAATACATTTTTTTGCACAACATCCTGACGAGCCGGGGCTTCAATATGATGACGGTTCCTATGCTGAAAAAGGTGGCAGTAGTGATTTAAAAGACTATCAAGGTAATTCTGAGGAAACGCTGGAACATGTACGTAATGGACCGTACCAATTTAAAACAAATCCTAATTGATATATGTGAAAAGCTGAGTTATGTCCATTACCTGTATGCGCAGGAAAACGTCTCATCCGAAGCTTATATATAAATCTAACTGTATCATCGCCAATTTATGATATCATCCCAATGGATGAAGGATAGGAGATCTAAGTGAGCGCTAATAAATCTCCTTTTGGCCAGCATAGTTGTCACCTCTTCTAATTCTTCCAGCTTAAGCAGAGGGGGAGTGTAATATTTTAATAATCATTAACAGTTGTAGTTTTTGTTATGAGACTTCAGTATAATCAAGCTGGTTACTCAAGGCGTTGGTTATACGGAAGCCTCGTTAAAAGAAATGACAGAAAAACGATTGTAGAGCTTGCTACTATGCATACCGATGATATAATTAATTGTGTCAAATAATTTCCTGAATAAACACCTCTGCTTCCCCCCCCCAGTCAAAAGGTGCCATGAATTGCTTAGTTATTTTGAATGCAGAAAAATCAACATATTCAGATAAGGCATAGCTGACGCTAATTATTTTTGTTCTTCTAGTAGTGAGAGGTCTCCCCTCGAATTAGCCATTAATAGTAATAATGCGATTATGGTCGATCATCTAATAAAACATGGAGCTAAGATCAATAAAGCTTCATCGTTTTACACTGATACGCATACGACGCCTCTCTTCTTGGCCGTGCGAAAAAATAACTGTAGCGTAATTCAGTGCTTGATCGATCATAAAGCTTTGATTAATGAGGTTATTGAAGGTCTTAGCCCTCTTCATGCTGCTGTCCTGAATGGGGATATGAGCGTCATCAAATGTTTATGCGAAAACGGTGCTGATATCAACAATAAGCATGATAACAACAGCAGTCCATTTGACATGGCAGAACACTATGGACAGAAAGAAATAGTCACATACTTCAAAACAATATCGCTGCGTTCTGATCAAGAAAACACGGCATTTTGGCGAAGTAGTTTAAGGCTTGCTTCAAATACATTCCAATCATTTAGTAATTTTTTGTGGCGCATATTTCGTTGAATTACGCACCCTGTATACAAAGCTAAATGATGCCGCCAATAATGTGTCATTCGGTTAATTGGTGTGTGCCACTGGTGTCTCTGGCGTCTCTGGTGGCTACGTACAATTGGCGAAAAAAACAAAGTTATCTCAAGGAATGCTAGTGCTTGGTGATGGTAAAAATCCAGGTCAATGGAGTCTTGCAACTAGTTGGTAGTGATCATTTAAATGGCTACGTTGAATGAAATAGAATTGGCTGAAGACTGTCATAAAAGAGGTTCATTTTCTGAACAAGTCCAGCAATGAAAGAATATTTTTATCAATAACCATTAAAGCACAAATTGTGCCAACCTTGGCGAATGAAGGATGACGCATGGTGTATAAATGGGCATTTTATCTGGTGTTGCATGAAGCTTTTGTAACTGCATTTTTGTCCCAAACAACACTCCAGTAATTGATAAGTATTATCGATTATTTAAGCGACAGGTTCATTCAGTCAGAATATATGTTGCCAAACATTGAACACTACTATATGCTATTTGTATTCTCAAGACTGCGATCAGAATAGGCATTCTTAATTATGAAGATATACCTTTAATATATCATAAAGTCATGAGTTCAGTTCGTATATAGAATATGCATATAAAAAGTGTATAGTGTATAAGTGGGTGAGATTTGCATTAGGCAAATATACAATATGTTGTGTTGGAATAATTAGTTATAAATTATGAGTTATAAATTATGAAACATGTACTATCGGTTATGATGCTTTTAGTTTTTTTTCCTATTCAGCGAGGAATGGCTACACTTGATGCAGTAGATCAAGCTATGTCTGTGGATTGGATTCTGGCTAATAATGATATTGTCAAAATTATAGTGCCAATAACTCTACATAATGAGGATTCTGCGGGTGCTATGGTTGATATCAATGGGATAGAAGTACCTACTGGTATGCTGACGGAGGTGTTTAGTTTTGTTTATGGATCTAATGAAAACAGAGATGAAATTCAGAATGCTGGATTAAACAATAATATTGATACTGTTAATGCTTGTGATACATGTCCGGTAACAGTAAATAAACTTCAGAAAGATGGTTTCGATTTTGTTGTTATAAAACAATCTAATGCAGAATGCTTAAAGATTCACCATGTTAAAGTAAAGCCAGTGGCAGGCTTTGTCTCTGTGCAAAAAACATTATCACTTAAAAAGATGTTTTCATTTACACCTATTAAAGAAAGTAAGGTAGATGAACAAGCACAAGATGGTCTATTTGATATAAATAACCTCTCTATAGATCTGTTAGAAAAAGATCGTTTACCTTTAGCAGAAAATAGTCATTATAGCTTTGTATTATACATCCCTTGCAGAGTGAAAGGCACTACAGATGATGACTCACCCCCTTTTTACTCGGCATTTTTTTTTAGAAATAATGGTATTGAATTGCAGAAGGCATTCTGTAAATTAAAGGAGCTAGATGGCAGAGAAAAAAGTAAAGGTGAATGTTACGAGATGTGTTCTATTTGCAGAGACCTCTTCACTGATCAAATAAAGGTTGTAGTGACTAAATGTAATCATAGATATCATCAATCTTGCATAGTTACATGGTTTGAATTGAAGAAAACAACTAAAGGCGTGAAAGAGAAGACTTGTCCTTATTGCAGAGATAATAAGCTACTACCATTGAGGTATGCGAGTAATAATGATAGTGACCAAATTTATTTTAAGGACGATCCTGCGCAAGCCTGTAGAGATGGTAATCTTGGAGCGTTAGGAAACATGTATGCGCAAGACCATACTATTTGTAATCAGCGATTCCTTTCATTTACTGACGGTGAGCAGCACCCTTTGCTTTATTTTGCTATTTCACGTGGGCATATAAATATTGTAAAGTTCTTAATAAAATATGGCAGCGATGTTAATGGCATTTGCTCTTTACAAAGATCACTCTTGCAAGTAGCCTGCTTATGTGAGAAGTTAGCCACGGTCAAGCTTTTGTTAAAAAATGGAGCTAAAACTGATCACAAGGATGTTAATGGAGATATACCCTTAGCCTATGCTGCAGGCTATGGGAATCTGAATATGGTTAAACTTTTGTTTAAGAATACTGTAGATGTTCATGCTGTGAATGAGGATGGGTTTGGTGCTCTACATCATGCTGCTGAAAGAGGGCGGAAAGAAATTGTAGAATTTTTATTGGAGAAAGGACTTATAATTGATGCTAAAACGAATTCTGGGTACACGGCCTTTCAGCTTGCCTGCAGAGATGGGTATCAGAAAACAGCTGAATTGCTGTTGGAAAAGACAGATGAAGTTACTATTGATTACTTAACAGAGTCCATGAGAATAGCCTGCGATACTGCACATAAACATATAATAGAATTTCTGTTAAGTAAGGGAGCTAGGCTGGATGGAGTCATGCAGCGTTGTTCATTTAGTGATGTTGTACCCTTCCCCCTCCATACAGCCATCATGTCTAATCAGGTAGGGGTAGTCAAATATTTGTTAGAGCAAGGAGCTAAAGTTAATATTGAGAATAAAGCTGGAAAATGTCCGCTCCTAGTAGCGGCCCAAAATGGTCATAAAGGTATAATAAAACTTTTGTTAGGCTATAACGCCTATGTTGATGCCCATGACATGGAGCTTGTTCAAAGTATCATGGGTATGGACGATCTGGATTTATTCAAATCCGTATTTGAAAATATAGACTGGAATGATATATTGTTTGCTCATGGTATAGATTGTCTTAAACTTGCAGTAGCAAGCGGTGATTGCCAGTTGATCAAATACTTGAGTCTTGAAAAAAATATGGATATTAGCGATAAACCTGATCTCGTTCTGGTGGCTATACTCGCTAATAACTTTGAAACAGTTAAATGCTTGATAGATGATCTTGGTGCGGACATTAATGATACTTCTAGTATTCTGGGGTCTCCCATCGAAGTAGCCATTAATAGTCATAATGCGATGATGGTCGATCATCTAATAAAGCATGGAGTTAAGATCGATAAAGCTTCATCGCCTAGGCTTCTCTTACTGGCCGTGTCCCAAAAAAACTGTAGCGTAATTCAATGCTTGATCGATCATAAAGCTTTGATTAATGAGGGTATTGCAGGTCTTAGTCCTCTTCATGTTGCTGTCATGATGGAGGATATGAACGTCATCAAATGTTTATGCGAAAACGGTGCTGATATCAACAATAAGCATGATAACAACAGCAGTCCATTTGACATGGCAGAACACTATGGACAGAAAGAAATAGTCACATACTTCAAAACAATATCGCTGCGTTCTGATCAAGAAAACACGGCATTTTGGCGAAGTAGTTTAAGGCTTGCTTCAAATACATTCCAATCATTTAGTAATTTTTTGTGGCGCATATTTCGTTGAATTACGCACCCTGTATACAAAGCTAAATGATGCCGCCAATAATGTGTCATTCGGTTAATTGGTGTGTGCCACTGGTGTCTCTGGTGTCTCTGGCGTCTCTGGTGGCTACGTACAATTGGCGAAAAAAACAAAGTTATCTCAAGGAATGCTAGTGCTTGGTGATGGTAAAAATCCAGGTCAATGGAGTCTTGCAACTAGTTGGTAGTGATCATTTAAATGGCTACGTTGAATGAAATAGAATTGGCTGAAGACTGTCATAAAAAAGGTTTGTTTTCTGAACAAATCCAGCAATGAAAGAATATTTTTATCAATAACCATCAAGCACAAATTGTGCCCACCTTGGCGAATAAAGGATGATACTTGGTGTATAAATGGGCATTTTATCGGGTGTTGCATGAAGCTTTTGTAACTGCATTTTTGTCCCAAACAACACTCCAGTAATTGATAAGTATTATCGATTATTAAAGCGACAGGTTCATTCAGTCAGAATATATGTTGCCAAACATTGAACACTACTATATGCTATTTGTATTCTCAAGACTGCGATCAGAATAGGCATTCTTAATTATGAAGATATACCTTTAATATATCATAAAGTTATGAGTTCAGTTCGTATATAGAATATGCATATAAAAAGTGTATAGTGTATAAGTGGGTGAGATTTGCATTAGGCAAATATACAATATGTTGTGTTGGAATAATTAGTTATAAATTATGAGTTATAAATTATGAAACATGTACTATCGGTTATGATGCTTTTAGTTTTTTTCCCTATTCAGCGAGGAATGGCTACACTTGATGCAGTAGATCAAGCTATGCCTGTGGATTGGATTCTGGCTAATAATGATATTGTCAAAATTATAGTGCCAATAACGCTACATAATGAGAATTCTGTGGGTGCTATGGTTGATATCAGTGGGATAGAAGTACCTACTGGTATGCTTACGGAGGTGTTTAGTTTTGTTTATGGATCTAATGAAAACAGAGATGAAATTCAGAATGCTGGATTAAACAATAAAATTGATACTGTTAATGCTTGTGATACATGTCCGGTAACAGTAAATAAACTTCAGAAAGATGGTTTCGATTTTGTTGTTATAAAACAATCTAATACAGAATGCTTAAAGATTCACCATGTTAAAGTAAAGCCAGTGGCAGGCTTTGTCTCTGTGCAAAAAACATTATCACTTAAAAAGATGTTTTCATTTACACCTATTAAAGAAAGGAAGGTAGATGAACAAGCACAAGATGGTCTATTTGATATAAATAACCTCTCTATAAATCTGTTAGAAAAAGATCGTTTACCTTTAGCGGAAAATAGTAGTTATAGTTTTGTATTATACATCCCCTGCAGAGTGAAAGACACTACAGATGATGGCTCACGCCCTTTTTACGCGGCATTTTTTTTTAGAAACAATGGTGTTGAATTGCAGAAGGCATTCTGTAAATTAAAGGAGCTAGATGGCAGAGAAAAAAGTAAAGGCGAATGTTACGAGATGTGTTCTATTTGCAGAGACCTCTTCAGTGATCAAAGAAAGGTTGTAGTGACTAAATGTAATCATGGATATCATAAATCTTGCATAGCTACATGGTTTGAATCGAATAAAACAACTGAAGGTGAGGAAGGGAAGACTTGTCCTTATTGCAGAGATAATAAGCTACTACCATTGAGGTATGCGAGTAATAATGATAGTGACCAAATTTATTTTAAGGACGATCCTGCGCAAGCCTGTATAGATGGTAATCTTGGAGCGTTAAAAAACATGTATGCGCAAGACCATACTATTTGTAATCAGCGATTCCTTTCATTTATGAACGGTGAGCAGTACCCTTTGCTTTATTTTGCTATTCCACATGGGCATATAAATATTGCAAAGTTCTTAATAAAACATGGTAGCGATATTAATAGTGTTTTCGCTTTAAACCAATCACTCTTGCAAATAGCCTGCTGCCGTAATAAGTTAGCCATTGCCGAGCTTTTGTTAAAAAATGGAGCTAAAACTGATCACAAGGATGATGGTGGAGATATACCCTTAGGCTATGCTGCATGGTATGGGGATCTGAAGATGGTTAAACTTTTGTTTAAGAATACTGTAGATGCTCATGCTGTGACTGAGGATGAGCTTAGTGCTCTACATTATGCTGCTGAAAAAGGGAAGAAAGAAATTGTAAGATTTTTATTGAAGAAAGGATTTATAATTGATGCTAAAACGAATTCTGGGTACACGGCCTTTCAGATTGCCTGCAGAGGGGGGCATCAGAAAACAGCTGAATTGCTGTTGGAAAAGACAGATGTAGTTACTATTGATTACTTAACAGAATCCTTAGAAAAGGCCTGCGGTACTGAACATAAACATATAATAGAATTTCTGTTAAGTAAGGGGGCTAGGGTGGATGGAGTTATACAGAGTGGTTCATCTAGTGATTATGGAGCACGACCCATCCCCCTCCATACAGCTATCATGTCCAATAAGGTAGGGGTAGTCGAATATTTGTTAGAGCAAGGAGCTAAAGTTAATATTGAGAATGAACTTGGAGAATGTCCGCTCCTAGTAGCGGCCCAAAATGGTCATAAAGATATAATCAAACTTTTGTTAGGCTATAACGCCTACGTTGATGCCAATGACATGAAACTGGTTGGTAGCATCATAGGTATGGCCGATCTGGATTTATTCAAATCCGTATTTGAAAATATAGACTGGAATGATATATTGTTTGCTCATGGTATAGATTATCTTAAACTTGCAGTAGCAAGCGGTGATTGCCAGTTGATCAAATACTTGAGTCTTGAAAAAAATATGGATATTAGCGATAAACCTGATCTCGTTCTGGTGGCTATACTCGCTAATAACTTTGAAACAGTTAAATGCTTGATAGATGATCTTGGTGCGGACATTAATGATACTTCTAGTATTCTGGGGTCTCCCATCGAAATAGCCATTAATAGTCATAATGCGATGATGGTCGATCATCTAATAAAGCATGGAGTTAAGATCGATAAAGCTTCATCGCCTAGGCTTCTCTTACTGGCCGTGTCCCAAAAAAACTGTAGCGTAATTCAATGCTTGATCGATCATAAAGCTTTGATTAATGAGGGTATTGCAGGTCTTAGTCCTCTTCATGTTGCTGTCATGATGGAGGATATGAACGTCATCAAATGTTTATGCGAAAACGGTGCTGATATCAACAAACAGCATGATAACAGAAATATAGTGAGAAGTCCATTTAACTTGGCAAAAGACGCAGGAAAGAAAGAAATAGTCACATACTTCAAAACAATATCGCTGCGTTCTGATCAAGAAAACACGGCATTTTGGCGAAGTAGTTTAAGGCTTGCTTCAAATACATTCCAATCATTTAGTAATTTTTTGTGGCGCATATTTCGTTGAATTACGCACCCTGTATACAAAGCTAAATGATGCCGCCAATAATGTGTCATTCGGTTAATTGGTGTGTGCCACTGGTATCGCTGGTATCTCTGGTGGCTACGTACAATTGGCGAAAAAAACAAAGTTATCTCAAGGAATGCTAGTGCTTGGTGATGGTAAGAATCCAGGTCAATGGAGTCTTGCAGCGAGTTGGTAGTGATCATTTAAATGGCTACGTTGAATGAAATAGAATTGGCTGAAGACTGTCATAAAAAAGGTTTGTTTTCTGAACAAATCCAGCAATGAAAGAACATTTTTATCAATAACCATTAAGCACAAATTGTGCCCACCTTGGCGAATAAAGGATGATACTTGGGCATAAAGGCGCATTCTATCTGGTGTTGCATGAAGCTTTTGTAACTGCATTTTTGTCCCAAACAACACTCCAGTAATTGATAAGTATTATCGATTATTAAAGTGTCTGGTTCATTCAATCAGAATATATGTTGCCAAACATTGAACACTACTATATACTACTTGTTTTTTCAAGGCTACGATCAGAATAGGCATTCTTAATTATGAAGATATACCTTTAATATATCATAAAGTTATGAGTTCAGTTCGTATATAGAATATGCATATAAAAAGTGTATTGTGTATAAGTGGGTGAGATTTGCATTAGGCAAATACACAATATACTATGTTGGAATAATTAGTTATCAATGATGAGTTATAAATTATGAAACATGTACTATCGGTTATGATGCTTTTAGTTTTTTTTCCTATTCAGCGAGGAATGGCTGCACCTGATGCAGTAGATCAAGCTATGCCTGTGGACTGGGTTCTGGCTAATAATGATACTGTCAAAATTATAGTGCCAATAACTCTACATAATGAGGATTCTGTGGGTGCTATGGTTGATATCAGTGGGATAGAAGTACCTACTGGTATGCTTACGGAGGTGTTTAGTTTTGTTTATGGATCTAATGAAAACAGAGATGAAATTCAGAATGCTGGATTAAACAATAATATTGATACTGTTAATGCTTGTGATACATGTCCGGTAACAGTAAATAAACTTCAGAAAGATGGTTTCGATTTTGTTGTTATAAAACAATCTAATACAGAATGCTTAAAGATTCACCCTGTTAAAGTAAAGCCAGTGGCAGGCTTTGTCTCTGTGCAAAAAACATTATCACTTAAAGAGATGTTTTCATTTACACCTATTAAAGAAAGTAAGGTAGACGAACAAGCACAAGATGGTCTATTTGATATAAATAACCTCTCTATAGATCTGTTAGAAAAAGATCGTTTACCTTTAGCGGAAAATAGTAGTTATAGTTTTGTATTATACATCCCCTGCAGAGTGAAAGACACTACAGATGATGACTCACGCCCTTCTTACGCGGCATTTTTTTTTAGAAATAATGGTGTTGAATTGCAGAAGGCATTCTGTAAATTAAAGGAGCTAGATGAATGTTACGTGATGTGTGCTATTTGCAGAGACAGCCTCATTGATCAAAGAGAAGTTGTAGTGACTACATGTAATCATAGATATCATAAATCTTGCATAGCTACATGGTTTGAATTGAAGGAAACAACTAAAGGCGTGAAAGAGAAGACTTGTCCTTATTGCAGAGATAATAAGCTACTACCATTGAGGTATGCGAGTAATAATGATAGTGACCAAATTTATTTTAAGGACGATCCTGCGCAAGCCTGTATAGATGGTAATCTTGGAGTGTTAGAAAACCTGTATGCGCAAGACCATACTATTTGTAATCAGCGATTCCTTTCATTTACGGACGGTGAACAGTACCCTTTGATTTATTTTGCTATTTTACATGGGCATATAAATATTGCAGAATTCTTAATAAAATATGGCAGCGATGTTAATAGCATTTGCTCTTCACAAAAATCAATTTTGCACGTAGCCTGCTTATTTAATAGGTTAGCCATTGCCGAGCTTTTGTTAAAAAATGGAGCTAAAACTGATCACAAGGATGTTGATGGAGATATGCCCTTAGCCTATGCTGCACGCTATGGGCATCTGAATATGGTTGAACTTTTGTTTAAGAATGCTGTAGATGTTCATGCTGTGAATGAGGATGGGTTTGGTGCTCTACATCATGCTGCTGAAAGAGGGCGGAAAGAAATTGTAGAATTTTTATTGGAGAAAGGATTTATAATTGATGCTAAAACGAATGTCTGGGTACACGGCCTTTCAGCTTGCCTGCAAAGAGGGGCGTCAGAAAACAGCTGAATTGCTGTTGGAAAAGACAGATGTAGTTACTATTGATTACTTAACAGAATCCTTGGAAAAGGCCTGCGGTACTGAACATAAACATATAATAGAATTTCTGTTAAGTAAGGGGGCTAGGGTGGATGGAGTTATACAGAGTGGTTCATTTAGTGATTATGGAGCACGACCCATCCCCCTCCATACAGCCATCATGTCTAATCAGGTAGGGGTAGTCAAATATTTGTTAGAGCAAGGAGCTAAAGTTAATATTGAGAATAAAGCTGGAAAATGTCCGCTCTTTGTAGCGGCCGAAAATGGTCATAAAGATATAATCAAACTTTTGTTAGGCTATAACGCCTATGTTGATGCCAATGACGAGGAGCTTGTTAAAAGTATCATGGTTATGGGCGATCTGGATTTATTCAAATTCGTATTTGGAAATATAGACTGGAATGATATATTGTTTGCTAATGGTATAGATTGTCTTAAACTTGCAGTAGCAAGCGGTGATTGCCAGTTGATCAAATACTTGAGTCTTGAAAAAAATATGGATATTAGCGATAAACCTGATCTCGTTCTGCGTGGCTGTACTCGCTAATAACTTTGAAACAGTTAAATGCTTGATAGATGATCTTGGTGCGGACATTAATTATACTTCTAGTTGCTGGGAAGTCTCCCCTCGAATTAGCCATTGATAGTGATAGTGCGATGATGGTCGATCATCTAATAAAGCATGGAGCTAAGATCGATAAACTTCATCGTCTTGGCCTCTCTTACTGGCCGTGGCCAAAAAAAACTGTAGCGTAATTCAATGCTTGATCGATCATAAAGCTTTGATTAATGAGGTTGTTCATGGTGCTTAGTCCTCTTCATATTGCTGTCATGATGGAGGATATGAACGTCATCAAATGTTTATGCGAAAACGGTGCTGATATCAACAATCAGCATGCTATCAACAGAAGTCTTTGAGAAGTCCATTTGACTTGGCAAAAGACTGAGGAAAGAAAGAAATAGTCACATACTTCAAAACAATATCGCTGCGTTCTGATCAAGAAAACACGGCATTTTGGCGAAGTAGTTTAAGGCTTGCTTCAAATACATTCCAATCATTTAGTAATTTTTTGTGGCGCATATTTCGTTGAATTACGCACCCTGTATACAAAGCTAAATGATGCCGCCAATAATGTGTCATTCGGTTAATTGGTGTGTGCCACTGGTGTCTCTGGTGTTTCTGGTATCTCTGGTGGCTACGTACAATTGGCGAAAAAAACAAAGTTATCTCAAGGAATGCTAGTGCTTGGTGATGGTAAAAATCCAGGTCAATGGAGTCTTGCAACTAGTTGGTAGTGATCATTTAAATGGCTACGTTGAATGAAATAGAATTGGCTGAAGACTGTCATAAAAAAGGTTTGTTTTCTGAACAAATCCAGCAATGAAAGAATATTTTTATCAATAACCATTAAGCACAAATTGTGCCCACCTTGGCGAATAAAGGATGATACTTGGTGTATAAATGGGCATTTTATCGGGTGTTGCATGAAGCTTTTGTAACTGCATTTTTGTCCCAAACAACACTCCAGTAATTGATAAGTATTATCGATTATTAAAGTGTCTGGTTCATTCAATCAGAATATATGTTGCCAAACATTGAACACTACTATATACCATTTGCATTTTCAAGACTGCGATCAGAATAGGCATTCTTAATTATGAAGATATACCTTTAATATATCATAAAGTTATGAGTTCAGTTCGTATATAGAATATGCATATAAAAAGTGTATTGTGTATAAGTGGGTGAGATTTGCATTAGGCAAATATACAATATACTATGTTGGAATAATTAGTTATCAATGATGAGTTATGAATTATGAAACATGTACTATCGGTTATGATGCTTGTAGTTTTTTTTCCTATTCAGCGAGGAATGGCTACACTTGATGCAGTAGATCAAGCTATGCCTGTGGATTGGATTCTGGCTAATAATGATATTGTCAAAATTATAGTGCCAATAATTCTACATAATGAGGATTCTGCGGGTGCTATGGTTGATATCAATGGGATAGAAGTACCTACTGGTATGCTGACGGAGGTGTTTAGTTTTGTTTATGGATCTAATGAAAACAGAGATGAAATTCAGAACGCTGGATTAAACAATAATATTGATACTGTTAATGCTTGTGATACATGTCCGGTAACAGTAAATAAACTTCAGAAAGATGGTTTCGATTTTGTTGTTATAAAACAATCTAATGCAGAATGCTTAAAGATTCACCATGTTAAAGTAAAGCCAGTGGCAGGCTTTGTCTCTGTGCAAAAAACATTATCACTTAAAAAGATGTTTTCATTTACACCTATTAAAGAAAGTAAGGTAGATGAACAAGCACAAGATGGTCTATTTGATATAAATAACCTCTCTATAGATCTGTTAGAAAAAGATCGTTTACCTTTAGCAAAAAATAGTCGTTATAGCTTTGTATTATACATCCCCTGCAGAGTGAAAGGCACTGCAGATGATGATGGCTCACGCCCTTCTTACGCGGCATTTTTTTTTAGAAATAATGGTGTTGAATTGCAGAAGGCATTCTGTAAATTAAAAGAGCTAGATGAATGTTACGTGATGTGTGCTATTTGCAGAGACAGCCTCATTGATCAAAGAGAAGTTGTAGTGACTACATGTAATCATAGATATCATAAATCTTGCATAGCTACATGGTTTGAATTGAAGGAAACAACTAAAGGCGTGAAAGAGAAGACTTGTCCTTATTGTAGAGATAATAAGCTACTACCATTGAGGTATGCCAGTAATAATGATAGTGACCAAATTTATTCTAAGGACGATCCTGCGCAAGCCTGTATAGATGGTAATCTTGGAGTGTTAGAAAACCTGTATGCGCAAGACCATACTATTTGTAATCAGCGATTCTTTTCATTTACTGACGGTGAGCAGTACCCTTTGCTTTATTTTGCTATTTCACATGGGCATATAAATATTGTAAAGTTCTTAATAAAATATGGCAGCGATGTTAATGGCATTTGCCCTTTACAAAGATCAATTTTGCAAGTAGCCTGCTTATGTAATAAGTTAGCCATGGTCATGCTTTTGTTAAAAAATGGAGCTAAAACTGATCACAAGGATGTTGATGGAGATATGCCCTTAGCCTATGCTACACGCTATGGGTATCTGAATATGGTTAAACTTTTGTTTAAGAATACTGTAGATGTTCATGCTGTGAATGAGGATGAGGTTGGTATTCTACATTATGCTGCTGAAAGAGGGAAGAAAGAAATTGTAAGATTTTTATTGAAGAAAGGATTTATAATTGATGCTAAAACGAATGTTGGGTGCACGGCCTTTCAGCTTGCCTGCAAAGAGGGGCATCAGAAAACAGCTGAATTGCTGCTGGAAAAGACAGATGTAGTTACTATTGATTACTTAACAGAATCCTTGGAAAAGGCCTGCGGTACTGAACATAAACATATAATAGAATTTCTGTTAAGCAAGGGGGCCAGGTTGGATGGAATCATGCGGAGTGGTTCATTTAGTGATGATGGAGCCCCCCCCATCCCCCTCCATACAGCTATCATGTCCAATAAGGTAGGGGTAGTCGAATATTTGTTAGAGCAAGGAGCTAAAGTTAATATTGAGAATGAACTTGGAGAATGTCCGCTCCTAGTAGCGGCCCAAAATGGTCATAAAGATATAATCAAACTTTTGTTAGGCTATAACGCCTACGTTGATGCCAGTGACATGAAACTGGTTGGTAGCATCATAGGTATGGCCGATCTGGATTTATTCAAATTCGTATTTGAAAATATAGACTGGAATGATATATTGCTTGCTCATGGTATAGATTGTCTTAAACTTGCAGTAGCAAGCGGTGATTGCCAGTTGATCAAATACTTGAGTCTTGAAAAAAATATGGATATTAGCGATAAACCTGATCTCGTTCCGGTGGCTATACTCGCTAATAACTTTGAAGCAGTTAAATGCTTGATAGATGATCTTGGTGCGGACATTAATGATACTTCTAGTATTCTGGGGTCTCCCATCGAAATAGCCATTAATAGTCATAATGCGATGATGGTCGATTATCTAATAAAGCATGGAGTTAAGATCGATAAAGCTTCATCGCGTAGGCTTCTCTTACTGGCCGTGTCCCAAAAAAACTGTAGCGTAATTCAATGCTTGATCGATCATAAAGCTTTGATTAATGAGGGTATTGCAGGTCTTAGTCCTCTTCATGTTGCTGTCATGATGGAGGATATGAACGTCATCAAATGTTTATGCGAAAACGGTGCTGATATCAACAAACAGCATGATAACAGAAATATAGTGAGAAGTCCATTTAACTTGGCAAAAGACGCAGGAAAGAAAGAAATAGTCACATACTTCAAAACAATATCGCTGCGTTCTGATCAAGAAAACACGGCATTTTGGCGAAGTAGTTTAAGGCTTGCTTCAAATACATTCCAATCATTTAGTAATTTTTTGTGGCGCATATTTCGTTGAATTACGCACCCTGTATACAAAGCTAAATGATGCCGCCAATAATGTGTCATTCGGTTAATTGGTGTGTGCCACTGGTATCGCTGGTATCTCTGGTGGCTACGTACAATTGGCGAAAAAAACAAAGTTATCTCAAGGAATGCTAGTGCTTGGTGATGGTAAGAATCCAGGTCAATGGAGTCTTGCAGCGAGTTGGTAGTGATCATTTAAATGGCTACGTTGAATGAAATAGAATTGGCTGAAGACTGTCATAAAAAAGGTTTGTTTTCTGAACAAATCCAGCAATGAAAGAATATTTTTATCAATAACCATTAAGCACAAATTGTGCCCACCTTGGCGAATGAAGGATGACGCATGGTGTATAAATGGGCATTTTATCTGGTGTTGCATGAAGCTTTTGTAACTGCATTTTTGTCCCCAACAACACTCCAGTAATTGATAAGTATTATCGATTATTAAAGCGCATGGTTCATTCAATCAGAATATATGTTGCCAAACATTGAACACTACTATATACTACTTGTATTCTCAAGACTGCGATCAGAATAGGCATTCTTAATTATGAAGATATACCTTTAATATATCATAAAGTTATGAGTTCAGTTCGTATATAGAATATGCATATAAAAAGTGTATTGTGTATAAGTGGGTGAGATTTGCATTAGGCAAATATGCAATATGCTGTGTTGGAATAATTAGATAATTAGTTATCAATTATGAGTTATCAATTATGAGTTATAAATTATGAAACATGTACTATCGGTTATGATGCTTTTAGTTTTTTTGCCTATTCAGCGAGGAATGGCTGCACTTGATGCAGTAGATCAAGCTATGCCTGTGGATTGGATTCTGGCTAATAATGATACTGTCAAAATTATAGTGCCAATAACTCTACATAATGAGGATTCTGCGGGTGCTATGGTTGATATCAATGGGATAGAAGTACCTACTGGTATGCTTACGGAGGTGTTTGATTTTGTTTATGGATCTAATGAAAACAGAGATGAAATTCAGAATGCTGGATTAAACAATAAGATTGATACTGTTAATGCTTGTGATACATGTCCGGTAACAGTAAATAAACTTCAGAAAGATGGTTTCGATTTTGTTGTTATAAAACAATCTAATACAGAATGCTTAAAGATTCACCATGTTAAAGTAAAGCCAGTGGCAGGCTTTGTCTCTGTGCAAAAAACATTATCACTTAAAAAGATGTTTTCATTTACACCTATTAAAGAAAGTAAGGTAGACGAACAAGCACAAGATGGTCTATTTGATATAAATAACCTCTCTATAGATCTGTTAGAAAAAGATCGTTTACCTTTAGCAGAAAATAGTCGTTATAGCTTTGTATTATACATCCCTTGCAGAGTGAAAGGCACTACAGATGATGACTCACCCCCTTTTTACTCGGCATTTTTTTTTAGAAATAATGGTATTGAATTGCAGAAGGCATTCTGTAAATTAAAGGAGCTAGATGGCAGAGAAAAAAGTAAAGGCGAATGTTACGAGATGTGTTCTATTTGCAGAGACCTCTTCAGTGATCAAAGAAAGGTTGTAGTGACTAAATGTAATCATGGATATCATAAATCTTGCATAGTTACATGGTTTGAATTGAAGGAAACAACTGAAGGTGAGGAAGAGAAGACTTGTCCTTATTGCAGAGATAATAAGCTACTACCATTGAGGTATGCGAGTAATAATGATAGTGACCAAGTTTATTTTAAGGACGATCCTGCGCAAGCCTGTATAGGTGGTAATCTTGGAGCGTTAGAAAACATGTATGCGCAAGACCATACTATTTGTAATCAGCGATTCCTTTCATTTACTGACGGTGAGCAGTACCCTTTGCTTTATTTTGCTATTTCACATGGGCATATAAATATTGTAAAGTTCTTAATAAAACATGGTAGCGATATTAATAGCGATTTCTATTTAAACCAATCACTCTTGCAAGTAGCCTGCTGCCGTAATCAGTTAGCCATTGCCGAGCTTTTGTTAAAAAATGGAGCTAAAACTGATCACAAGGATGTTGATGGAGATATGCCCTTAGCCTATGCTGCACGCTATGGGGATCTGAATATGGTTAAACTTTTGTTTAAGAATACTGTAGATGCTCATGCTGTGAATGAGGATGGGTTTGGTGCTCTACATTATGCTGCTGAAAAAGGGCAGAAAGAAATTGTAGAATTTTTATTGGAGAAAGGGCTTATAATTGATGCTAAAACGAATTCTGGGTACACGGCCTTTCAGCTTGCCTGCAGAGATGGGCATCAGAAAACAGCTGAATTGCTGTTGGAAAAGACAGGTGTAGTTACTATTGATTACTTAACAGAATCCTTAGAAGAGGTCTGCGGTACTGAACATAAACATATAATAGAATTTCTGTTAAGTAAGGGGGCTAGGGTGGATGGAGTTATACAGAGTGGTTCATCTAGTGATTATGGAGCACGACCCATCCCCCTCCATGCAGCCATCATGTCCAATAAGGTAGAGGTAGTCAAATATTTGTTAGAGCAAGGAGCTAAAGTTAATATTGAGAATAAAGCTGGAAAATGTCCGCTCTTTGTAGCAGCCAAAAATGGTCATAAAGATATAATCGAACTTTTGTTAGGCTATAACGCCTATGTTGATGCCAATGACATGGAGCTTGTTCAAAGTATCATGGTTATGGCCGATCTGGATTTATTCAAAGTCGTATTTGAAAATATAGACTGGAATGATATATTGTTTGCTCATGGTATAGATTGTCTTAAACTTGCAGTAGCAAGCGGTGATTGCCAGTTGATCAAATACTTGAGTCTTGAAAAAAATATGGATATTAGCGATAAACCTGATCTCGTTCCGGTGGCTATACTCGCTAATAACTTTGAAACAGTTACATGCTTGATAGATGATCTTGGTGCGGACATTAATGATACTTCTAGTATTCTGGGGTCTCCCATCTCAACAGCCATTAATAGTCATAATGCGATGATGGTCGATCATCTAATAAAGCATGGAGTTAAGATCGATAAAGCTTCATCGCCTAAGCTTCTCTTACTGGCCGCGTCCCAAAAAAATTGTAGCGTAATTCAATGCTTGATCGATCATAAAGCTTTGATTAATGAGGATATTGCAGGTCTTAGTCCTCTTCATGTTGCTGTCCTGAGTGGGGATATGAACGTCATCAAATGTTTATGCGAAAACGGTGCTGATATCAACAAACAGCATGATAACGGCAATCTAGTGAAAAGTCCATTTGACTTGGCAAAAGACGCAGGAAAGAAAGAAATAGTCACATACTTCAAAACAATATCGCTGCGTTCTGATCAAGAAAACACGGCATTTTGGCGAAGTAGTTTCAGGCTTGCTTCAAATACATTCCAATCATTTAGTAATTTTTTGTGGCGCATATTTCGTTGAATTACGCACCCTGTATACAAAGCTAAATGATGCCGCCAATAATGTGTCATTCGGTTAATTGGTGTGTGCCACTGGTGTCTCTGGTGTTTCTGGTATCTCTGGTGGCTACGTACAATTGGCGAAAAAAACAAAGTTATCTCAAGGAATGCTAGTGCTTGGTGATGGTAAAAATCCAGATCAATGGAATCTTGCAACTAGTTGGTAGTGATCATTGAAATGGCTACGTTGAATGAAATAGAATTGGCTGAAGACTGTCATAAAAAAGGTTTGTTTTCTGAACAAATCCAGCAATGAAAGAATATTTTTATCAATAACCATTAAGCACAAATTGTGCCCACCTTGGCGAATGAAGGATGACGCATGGTGTATAAATGGGCATTTTATCTGGTGTTGCATGAAGCTTTTGTAACTGCATTTTTGTCCCAAACAACACTCCAGTAATTGATAAGTATCATCGATTATTAAAGCGCCAGGTTCATTCAGTCAGAATATATGTTGCCAAACATTGAGCACTACTATACACTACTTGTTTTCAAGCTCGATCAGAATAGGCATTCTTAATTATGAAGATATACCTTTAATATATCATAAAGTTATGAGTTCAGTTCGTATATAGAATATGCATATAAAAAGTGTATTGTGTATAAGTGGGTGAGATTTGCATTAGGCAAATATACAATATACTATGTTGGAATAATTAGTTATCAATGATGAGTTATGAATTATGAAACATGTACTATCGGTTATGATGCTTTTAGTTTTTTTTCCTATTCAGCGAGGAATGGCTGCACTTGATGCAGCAGATCAAGTTATGCCTGTGGACTGGATTCTGGCTAATAATGATATGGTCAAAATTATAGTGCCAATAACTCTATATAATGAGGATTCTGTGGGTGCTATGGTTGATATCAATGGGGTAGAAGTGCCTACTGGTATGCTGACGGAGGTGTTTAGTTTTGTTTATGGATCTAATGAAAACAGAGATGAAATTCAGAATGCTGGATTAAACAATAAAATTGATACTGTTAATGCTTGTGATACATGTCCGGTAACAGTAAATAAACTTCAGAAAGATGGTTTCGATTTTGTTGTTATAAAACAATCTAATACAGAATGCTTAAAGATTCACTCTGTTAAAGTAAAGCCAGTGGAAGGCTTTGTCTCTGTGCAAAAAACATTATCACTTAAAGAGATGTTTTCATTTACACCTATTAAAGAAAGTAAGGTAGACGAACAAGCACAAGATGGTCTATTTGATATAAATAACCTCTCTATAGATCTGTTAGAAAAAGATCGTTTACCTTTAGCGGAAAATAGTAGTTATAGTTTTGTATTATACATCCCCTGCAGAGTGAAAGACGCTACAGATGATGACTCACACCCTTCTTACTCGGCATTTTTTTTTAGAAATAATGGTATTGAATTGCAGAAGGCATTCTGTAAATTAAAGGAGCTAGATGAATGTTACGTGATGTGTGCTATTTGCAGAGACAGCCTCATTGATCAAAGAGAAGTTGTAGTGACTACATGTAATCATAGATATCATAAATCTTGCATAGCTACATGGTTTGAATTGAAGGAAACAACTAAAGGCGTGAAAGAGAAGACTTGTCCTTATTGTAGAGATAATAAGCTACTACCATTGAGGTATGCGAGTAATAATGATAGCGACCAAATTTATTTTAAGGACGATCCTGCGCAAGCCTGTATAGATGGTAATCTTGGAGTGTTAGAAAACCTGTATGCGCAAGACCATACTATTTGTAATCAGCGATTCTTTTCATTTACTGACGGTGAGCAGTGCCCTTTGCTTTATTTTGCTATTTCACATGGGCATATAAATATTGCAAAGTTCTTAATAAAACATGGTAGCGATGCTACTATTGATTACTTAACAGAATCCTTGGAAAAGGCCTGCGGTACTGAACATAAACATATAATAGAATTTCTGTTAAGTAAGGGGGCTAGGGTGGATGGAGTTATACAGAGTGGTTCATCTAGTGATTATGGAGCACGACCAATCCCCCTCCATACAGCCATCATGTCTAATCAGGTAGGGGTAGTCAAATATTTGTTAGAGCAAGGAGCTAAAGTTAATATTGAGAATAAAGCTGGAAAATGTCCGCTCTTTGTAGCGGCCGAAAATGGTCATAAAGATATAATCAAACTTTTGTTAGGCTATAACGCCTATGTTGATGCCAATGACGAGGAGCTTGTTAAAAGTATCATGGTTATGGGCGATCTGGATTTATTCAAATTCGTATTTGGAAATATAGACTGGAAGGATATATTGTTTGCTAATGGTAGAGATTGTTTTGAACTTGCAGTAGAAGGCGGTGATTCCCAGTTTATCAAATACTTGGGTCTTAAAAAAAATATGGATATTAGCTATAAACATGATCTCGTTCGGATGGCTGTACTCACTGATAACTTTGAAAAAGTTAAATACTTGGTAGATGATCTTGGTGCGGACCTTAATTATACTTCTGGTAGCGAGAAGTCTCCCCTCGACTTAGCCATTGATAAGGGTAGTGCGATGATGGTCGATCATCTAATAAAGCATGGAGCTAAGATCGATAGAACTTCAGCGTCTTGGCCTCTCTTAGAGGCCGTGAGCAAAAAAAACTGTAGCGTAATTCAATGCTTGATCGATCATAAAGCTTTGATTAATGAGGTTGTTCGTGGTATTAGTCCTCTTTATGTTGCTGTCAGGATGGGGGATCTGAACGTCATCGAATGTTTATGCAAAAACGGTGCTGATACCCACAATCCGGATGCTGTCAACAGAAGTTTTTGAGAAGTCCATTTGACTTGGCAAAAGACTGAGGAAAGAAAGAAATAGTCACATACTTCAAAACAATATCGCTGCGTTCTGATAAAGAAAACACGGCATTTTGGCGAAGTAGTTTAAGGCTTGCTTCAAATACATTCCAATCCTTTAGTAATTTTTTGTGGCGCGTATTTCGTTGAAGTACGCACCCTGTATACAAAGCTAAATGATGCCGCCAATAATGTGTCATTCGGTTAATTGGTGTGTGCCACTGGTGTCTCTGGTGTTTCTGGTATCTCTGGTGGCTACGTACAATTGGCGAAAAAAACAAAGTTATCTCAAGGAATGCTAGTGCTTGGTGATGGTAAAAATCCAGGTCAATGGAATCTTGCAACTAGTTGGTAGTGATCATTGAAATGGCTATGTTGAATGAAATAGAATTGGCTGAATACTGTCATAAAAAAGGTTTGTTTTCTGAACAAATCCAGCAATGAAAGAACATTTTTATCAATAACCATTAAGCACAAATTGTGCCCACCTTGGCGAATAAAGGATGATACTTGGTGCATAAATGGGCATTTTATCGGGTGTTGCATGAAGCTTTTGTAACTGCATTTTTGTCCCAAACAACACTCCAGTAATTGATAAGTATTATCGATTATTAAAGCGCCAGGTTCATTCAATCAGAATATATGTTGCCAAACATTGAGCACTATTATACACTACTTGTTTTTTCAAGGCTACGATCAGAATAGGCATTCTTAATTATGAAGATATACCTTTAATATATCATAAAGTTATGAGTTCAGTTCGTATATAGAATATGCATATAAAAAGTGTATTGTGTATAAGTGGGTGAGATTTGCATTAGGCAAATATACAATATACTGTGTTGGAATAATTAGTTATCAATGATGAGTTATGAATTATGAAACATGTACTATTGGTTATGATGTTTTTAGTTTTTTTTCCTATTCAGCGAGGAATGGCTGCACTTGATGCAGCAGATCAAGTTATGCCTGTGGACTGGATTCTGGCTAATAATGATATGGTCAAAATTATAGTGCCAATAACTCTACATAATGAGGATTCTGTGGGTGCTATGGTTGATATCAATGGGGTAGAAGTGCCTACTGGTATGCTGACGGAGGTGTTTAGTTTTGTTTATGGATCTAATGAAAACAGAGATGAAATTCAGAATGCTGGATTAAACAATAAAATTGATACTGTTAATGCTTGTGATACATGTCCGGTAACAGTAAATAAACTTCAGAAAGATGGTTTCGATTTTGTTGTTATAAAACAATCTAATACAGAATGCTTAAAGATTCACCCTGTTAAAGTAAAGCCAGTGGCAGGCTTTGTCTCTGTGCAAAAAACATTATCACTTAAAGAGATGTTTTTATTTACACCTATTAAAGAAAGGAAGGTAGACGCACAAGCACAAGATGGTCTATTTGATATAAATAACCTCTCTATAGATCTGTTAGAAAAAGATCGTTTACCTTTAGCGGAAAATAGTAGTTATAGTTTTGTATTATACATCCCCTGCAGAGTGAAAGACGCTACAGATGATGACTCACACCCTTCTTACTCGGCATTTTTTTTTAGAAATAATGGTATTGAACTGCAGAAGGCATTCTGTAAATTAAAGGAGCTAGATGAATGTTACGTGATGTGTTCTATTTGCAGAGACAGCCTCATTGATCAAAGAGAAGTTGTAGTGACTACGTGTAATCATAGATATCATAAATCTTGCATAGTTACATGGTTTGAATTGAAGGAAACAACTGAAGGTGAGGAAGAGAAGACTTGTCCTTATTGCAGAGATAATAAGCTACTACCATTGAGGTATGCGAGTAATAATGATAGTGACCAAGTTTATTTTAAGGACGATCCTGCGCAAGCCTGTATAGGTGGTAATCTTGGAGCGTTAGAAAACATGTATGCGCAAGACCATACTATTTGTAATCAGCGATTCCTTTCATTTACTGACGGTGAGCAGTACCCTTTGCTTTATTTTGCTATTTCACATGGGCATATAAATATTGTAAAGTTCTTAATAAAACATGGTAGCGATATTAATAGCGATTTCTATTTAAACCAATCACTCTTGCAAGTAGCCTGCTGCCGTAATAAGTTAGCCATGGTCAAGCTTTTGTTAAAAAATGGAGCTAAAACTGATCACAAGGATGTTGATGGAGATATGCCCTTAGCCTATGCTGCACGCTATGGGGATCTGAATATGGTTAAACTTTTGTTTAAGAATACTGCAGATGTTCATGCTGTGAATGAGGATGAGGTTGGTGTTCTACATTATGCTGCTGAAGAAGGGCAGAAAGAAATTGTAAGATTTTTATTGAAGGAAGGATTTATAATTGATGCTAAAACGAATTCTGGGTACACGGCCTTTCAGCTTGCCTGCATAGAGGGGCATCAGAAAACAGCTGAATTGCTGTTGGAAAATACAGATGTAGTTACTATTGATTACTTAACGGAATCCTTGGAAAAGGCCTGCGATACTGAACATAAACATATAATAGAATTTCTGTTAAGCAAGGGGGCTAGGGTGGATGGAATCATGCGGAGTGGTTCGTTTAGTGATGATGGAGCCCCCCCTATCCCCCTCCATACAGCCATCATGTCTAATCAGGTAGGGGTAGTCGAATATTTGTTAGAGCAAGGAGCTAAAGTTAATATTGAGAATAAAGCTGGAAAATGTCCGCTCTTTGTAGCGGCCGAAAATGGTCGTAAAGGTATAATCAAACTTTTGTTAGGCTATAACGCCTATGTTGATGCCAATGACGAGGAACTGGTTGGTAGCATCATGGGTATGGCCGATCTGGATTTATTCAAATCCGTATTTGAAAATATAGACTGGAATGATATATTGCCTGCTAAAGGTATAGATTGTCTTCCACTTGCAGTAGTAAGCGGTGATTGCCAGTTGATCAAATACTTGAGTCTTGAAAAAAATATGGATATTAGCTATAGACCTGATCTCGTTCGGATGGCTGTACTCGCTAATAACTTTGAAACAGTTAAATGCTTGATAGATGATCTTGGTGCGGACATTAATTGTGCTTCTATTAGTGAGATGTCTCCCCTCGAAACAGCCATTACTAGTAATAATGCGATTATGGTCGATCATCTAATAAAGCATGGAGCTAAGATCGATAAAGCTTCATCGCCTGGGCTTCTCTTACTGGCCGTGTCCAAAAAAAACTGTAGCGTAATTCAATGCTTGATCGATCATAAAGCTTTGATTAATGAGACTGTTGATGGTGTTAGTCCTCTTCATCTTGCTGTCCAGAATGGGGATATGAACGTCATCAAATATTTATGCGAAAACGGTGCTGATATCAACAATAAGCATGATAACAACAAAAGTCCATTTGACTTGGCAAAAGACTGCGGAAAGAAAGAAATAGTCACATACTTCAAAACAATATCGCAGTGTTCTACTCAAGAAAATACGTCACTATGAAGCAGTAGTTTAGAAACAGTAGTTTAAGAGCTGCTTCAAATACATACCGATCATGTTGTATTTTTTGTGGTGCATATTTCGTTGAATTATGCACCCTGTGTACAAAGCTAAATGATGCCGCCAATAATGTGTCATTCGGTTAATTGGTGTGTGCCACTGGTGTCTCTGGTGTTTCTGGTATCTCTGGTGGCTACGTACAATTGGCGAAAAAAACAAAGTTATCTCAAGGAATGCTAGTGCTTGGTGATGGTAAAAATCCAGATCAATGGAATCTTGCAACTAGTTGGTAGTGATCATTGAAATGGCTACGTTGAATGAAATAGAATTGGCTGAAGACTGTCATAAAAGAGGTTTGTTTTCTGAACAAATCCAGCAATGAAAGAATATTTTTATCAATAACCATTAAGCACAACTTGTGCCAACCTTGGCGAATGAAGGATGACGCATGGTGTATAAATGGGCATTTTATCGGGTGTTGCATGAAGCTTTTGTAACTGCATTCTTGTCCCAAACAACACTCCAGTAATTGATAAGTATTATCGATTATTAAAGCGCCAGGTTCATTCAGTCAGAATATATGTTGCCAAACATTGAGCACTACTATATACTACTTGTTTTTTCAAGGCTACGATCAGAATAGGCATTCTTAATTATGAAGATATACCTTTAATATATCATAAAGTTATGAGTTCAGTTCGTATATAGAATATGCATATAAAAAGTGTATTGTGTATAAGTGGGTGAGATTTGCATTAGGCAAATATACAATATACTATGTTGGAATAATTAGTTATCAATGATGAGTTATGAATTATGAAACATGTACTATCGGTTATGATGCTTTTAGTTTTTTTTCCTATTCAGCGAGGAATGGCTGCACTTGATGCAGTAGATCAAGTGATGCCTGTGGACTGGATTCTGGCTAATAATGATATGGTCAAAATTATAGTGCCAATAGCTCTACATAATGAGGATTCTGTGGGTGCTATGGTTGATATCAATGGGGTAGAAGTGCCTACTGGTATGCTGACGGAGGTGTTTAGTTTTGTTTATGGATCTAATGAAAACAGAGATGAAATTCAGAATGCTGGATTAAACAATAAAATTGATACTGTTAATGCTTGTGATACATGTCCGGTAACAGTAAATAAACTTCAGAAAGATGGTTTCGATTTTGTTGTTATAAAACAATCTAATACAGAATGCTTAAAGATTCACCCTGTTAAAGTAAAGCCAGTGGCAGGCTTTGTCTCTGTGCAAAAAACATTATCACTTAAAGAGATGTTTTTATTTACACCTATTAAAGAAAGGAAGGTAGACGAACAAGCACAAGATGGTATATTTGATATAAATAACATCTCTATAGATCTGTTAGAAAAAGATCTCTTACCTTTAGCGGAAAATAGTAGTTATAGTTTTGTATTATGCATCCCCTGCAGAGTGAAAGACACTACAGATGATGATGGCTCACGCCCTTCTTACGCGGCATTTTTTTTTAGAAATAATGGTATTGAATTGCAGAAGGCATTCTGTAAATTAAAGGAGCTAGATGAATGTTACGTGATGTGTGCTATTTGCAGAGACAGCCTCATTGATCAAAGAGAAGTTGTAGTGACTACATGTAATCATAGATATCATAAATCTTGCATAGCTACATGGTTTGAATTGAAGAAAGCAACTAAAGGCGTGAAAGAGAAGACTTGTCCTTATTGCAGAGATAATAAGCTATTACCATTGAGGTGTGCCAGTAATAATGATAGTGACCAGCTTTATTCTAAGGACGATCCTGTGCAAGCCTGTATGGATGGTAATATTGAAGTGTTAAAAAGTCTGTATACGCAAAACCCTACTATTTGTAATCAGAAATTCCTTTCATTTATGAACGGTGAACAGTACCCTTTGATTTATTTTGCTAGTGCACTAGGTCATATAAATATTGCAGAATTCTTAATAAAACATGGCAGCGATGTTAATAGCATTTGCTATTTCCAAATATCAATCTTGGACGTAGCCAGCTTCCATAATAGGTTAGCCATGGTCGAGTTTTTGTTAAAAAATGGAGCTAAAGCGAATCACAAGGATACTAATGTAAATACGCCCTTAGTCTATGCTATATGCAATGGGCATCTGGATATGGTTAAACTTTTGTTTAAGAATACTGTAGATGTTCATGATGTGAATGAGAGTAAGGCTAGTATTCTGCATCATGCTGCTGGAAGAGGGCAGAAAGAAATTGTAAGATTTTTATTGGAGAAAGGATTTATAATTGATGGCAAGACGAATAATGGGTTCACGGCCTTTCAGCTTGCCTGCATAACGGGGCATAAGAAAACAGCTGAATTGCTGTTGGAAAATACAGATGTAGTTACTATTGATTACTTAACAGAGTCCATGAGAATGGCCTGCGAGACTGAACATAAACATATAATAGAATTTCTGTTAAGTAATGGAGCTAGGCTGGATGGAGTCATGCAGCGTTGTTCATTTAGTGATGTTGTACCCTCCCCCCTCCATACAGCCATCATGTCTAATCAGGTAGGGGTAGTCAAATATTTGTTAGAGCAAGGAGCTGAAGTTAATGTTGAGAATAAAGCTGGAAAATGTCCGCTCTTAGTAGCAGCCAAAAAGGGTCATAAAGATATAATCAAACTTTTGTTAGGCTATAACGCCTATGTTGATGCCAATGACGAGGAGCTGATTAATAGTATCATGGTTATGGCCGATCTGGATTTATTTAAATTAGTATTTGGAAATATAGCCTGGAATGATATATTGCTTGAGAGTAATCTAAATTGTCTTCAACTTGCAGTAGTACAAGGTGATTGCCAGTTGATCAAATACTTGAGTCTTGAAAAAAATATGGGTATTAGCGGTAGACTTAATCTCGTTCAGATATCTGTATACATTAATAACTTTGAAAAAGTTAAATGTTTGGTTGATGATCTTGGTGCGGACATTAATTATACTTCTAGTAGTCAGCCGTCTCCCCTCGGAACAGCCATTTTTATGAAGAATGCGATAATGGTCGATTATCTAATAGAGCATGGAGCTAAGGTCAATGAATTTTCAGGGTTTCACAATAATAAGTCTAAGCCTCTCTTCATGGCCGTGTCCCAAAATAACTGTAGCGTAATTCAATGCTTGATCGATCATAAAGCTTTGATTAATGAGATTGTTGATGGTGTTAGCCCTCTTCACCTTGCTGTCCTGAATGGGGATATGGACGTCATCAAATGTTTATGCGAAAACGGTGCTGATATCAACAATAAGCATGATAACAACAGAAGTCCATTTGACGTGGCAGAACACTATGGACAGAAAGAAATAGTCACATACTTCAAAACAATATCGCTGCGTTCTGATCAAGAAAACACGTCACTATGAAGCAGTAGTTTAGAAGCAGTAGTTTAAGAATTGCTTCAAAGACATACCGATCATGTTGTAAATTTTTGTGGTGCATATTTCGTTGAATTATGCACTCTGTGTACAAAGCTAAATGCTAATGATGATGGCTACGGTGCTGAAAGCGCCCACGCACTAGCCAGTCAGCGTAGAGTGACAGCTACAAAGCTCAGTAAAATAGATGAGCGACACATGCCCATAATAAAGAAGGGGCTATTGCTTGGTTGGTCTCCTGAAAATATCAGTTTCCGGATGAAGGTGGAAGTGCCCGACATCGCACTCAGCCACACCACTGTTTATAAACGTGTTGCTACTAACAAAGTGCTAGGAGCTCTTTGTATAAGAATCTACCCCGCTTTGGCAAGAGGCGCTGCAAAGGTGGTAAGCGTAAGGCTGGGCGTATCACGATCCCAGGCCGCGTCGATATTTCCGATCGGCCCGCAGTTGTTGATCTGCGGTCTCGTCTAGGCGATTGGGAGGGAGATACTATTTATGGACAGGACGCCCATCTGGTCACCCTTGTAGACCGCAAGAGTCGGTTAACTTTAATAGGAAAAGTTGATACAAAACACGCCGAAGTTGTTGCTGAAAGTATGATCAAGCTTCTGAAGCGGGTGTCATAGGTCTGCACAGTCACCCTAGATAATGGTGGTGAGTTTGCAGCCCATGAGAAGGTAGCAAAAGCAATGGATGCAGATATCTACTTTGCCAAGCCTTATGCTAGTTATCAGCGGGGAACTAACGAAAATACCAATGGCATCATTCGGAGAACCTCGCCTAAAAAAATGGCGTTGAGTCATCTAACAGAAGACGATGTGAGGACAATGGAAATATTGATAATACCATGCCTAGGAAGGTTTTAGGAGGGCGGACACCACTCGAAGCCTACACAGGACAGCCGATTGCACTTATTGCTTGAATCCAGCTTTAGTTCGTATATAGAATATGCATACAAAAAGTGTATTGTGTATAAGTGGGTGAGATTTGCATTAGGCAAATATACAATATACTATGTTGGAACAATTAGTTATCAATGATGAGTTATGAATTATGAAACATGTACTATCGGTTATGATGCTTTTAGTTTTTTTTCCTATTCAGCGAGGAATGGCTACACTTGATGCAGTAGATCAAGTTATGCCTGTGGGCTGGACTCTGGCTAATAATGATACGGTCAAAATTATAGTGCCAATAACTCTACATAATGAGGATTCTGTGGGTGCTATGGTTGATATCAATGGGATAGAAGTGCCTACTGGTATGCTGACGGAGGTGTTTAGTTTTGTTTATGGATCTAATGAAAACAGAGATGAAATTCAGAATGCTGGATTAAACAATAAAATTGATACTGTTAATGCTTGTGATACATGTCCGGTAACAGTAAATAAACTTCAGAAAGATGGTTTCGATTTTGTTGTTATAAAACAATCTAATACAGAATGCTTAAAGATTCACCCTGTTAAAGTAAAGCCAGTGGCAGGCTTTGTCTCTGTGCAAAAAACATTATCACTTACAGAGATGTTTTCATTTACATCTATTAAAGAAAGGAAGGTAGACGAACAAGCACAAGATGGTATATTTGATATAAATAACACCTCTATAGATCTGTTAGAAAAAGATCTCTTACCTTTAGCGGAAAATAGTAGTTATAGGTTTGTATTATACATCCCCTGCAGTGTGAAAGGCACTACAGATGATGACTCACCCCCTTCTTACGCGGCATTTTTTTTTAGCAATAATGGTATTGAATTGCAGGAGGCACTCTGTAAATTAAAGGAGCTAGATATCCGAGAAAAAAGTAAAGATGAATGTTACGTGATGTGTTATGTTTGCAAAAACAGCCTCATTGATCAAAGGGAAGTTGTAGTGACTACATGTAATCATAGATATCATAAATCTTGCATAGCTACATGGTTTGAATTGGAGAAAGCAACTGAAGGCGTGAAAGAGAAGACTTGTCCTTCTTGCAGAGATAATAAGCTATTACCATTGAGGTATGCGAGTAATAATGATAGTAAACAACTTTATTATAATCCTGCGCAAGCCTGTGTAGATGGTAATCTTGAAGCGTTAAAAAACATGTATGCGCAAGACCATACTATTTGTAATAAGAAATTCCTTTCATTTGATGACGGTGAACAGTACCCTTTGCTTTATTTGGCTATTTCACATGGGTATATAAATATTGCAGAATTCTTAATAAAATATGGCAGCGATGTTAATAGCACTGACTATTTACAAAGATCAATCTTGCACGTAGCCTGCTTCTTTAATGGGTTAGCCATTGCCGAGCTTTTGTTAAAAAATGGAGCTAAAGCGGATGACAAGGATGATAATGGAGATATGCCCTTAGCCTATGCTATATGCAATGGGCATCTGGATATGGTTAAACTTTTGTTTAAGTATGCTGTAGATGTTCATGCTGTGAATGAGCGTAAGGCTAATATTCTGCATCATGCTGCTGGAAGAGGGCATAAAGAAATTGTAGAATTTTTATTGGAGAAAGGATTTCTAAGGGATGATAAAACGAATTCTGGGTGCACGGCCTTTCAGTATGCCTGCATAACGGGGCATCAGAAAACAGCTGAATTGCTGTTGGAAAAGACAGATGAAGTTACTATTGATTACTTAACAGAGTCCTTTAGAGTGGCCTGCGAGACTGAACATAAACATATAATAGAATTTCTGTTAAGTAAGGGAGCTAGGCTGGATGGAGTCATGCAGCGTTGTTCATTTAGTGATGTTGTACCCTTCCCCCTCCATACAGCCATCATGTCTAATCAGGTAGAGGTAGTCAAATATTTGTTAGAGCAAGGAGCTGAAGTTAATGTTGAGAATGGATTTGGAAAATGTCCGCTCGTAGTAGCGGCCCAAAATGGTCGTAAAGATATAATCGAACTTTTGTTAGGCTATAACGCCTACGTTGATGCCAATGACATGAAACTGGTTGGTAGCATCATGGGTATGGCCGATCTGGATTTATTCAAATTCGTATTTGAAAATATAGACTGGAATGATATATTGTTTGATGATAATATAAATTGTCTTCAACTTGCAGTAGTAATCGGTGATTGCCAGTTGATCAAATACTTGAGTCTTGAAAAAAATATGGGTATTAGCGGTAGACTTAATCTCGTTCAGATATCTGTATACATGAATAACTTTGAAAAAGTTAAATATTTGATAGATGATCTTGGTGCGGACATTAATTATACTTTTAGTAGTCAGCCGTCTCCCCTCGCAACAGCCATTACTAGTAATAATGCGACAATGGTCGATTATCTAATAGAACATGGAGCTAACGTCAATGAATTTTCATGGTTTAACAATAATAAGTCTAAGCCTCTCTTCATGGCCGTGTCCCAAAATAACTGTAGCGTAGTTCAATGCTTGATCGATCATAAAGCTTTGATTAATGAGATTGTTGATGGTGTTAGTCCTCTTCATCTTGCTGTCCTGAATGGGGATATGGATGTCATCAAATATTTATGCGAAAACGGTGCTGATATCAACAATAAGCATGATAACAACAAAAGTCCATTTGACGTGGCAAAAGACGAAGGAAAGAAAGAAATAGTCACATACTTCAAAACAATATCGCCGTGTTCTACTCAATAAAATACGTCACTATGAAGCAGTAGTTTAGAAGCAGTAGTTTAAGAGCTGCTTCAAATAGATACGATCATGTTGTATTTTTTGTGGTGCATATTTCGTTGAATTATGCACCCTGTGTACAAAGCTGAATGTTGCGTAAATTACTTTTTAACGATCGTTAATTTAATATGTACACCTATTAATTTTCAATTCAACCTCTTCACTTTATTCACACCTTACGGTTTAACCATCTCATACTAACCCTCATTGAAAATCAAGAGTTCCATCTTTCTTCCCAGCAAACAAGTGGTTCTCTTACTATTTTAGTAACAAAAAATTTAGCATGAAGTTTAACATATATCATTTGCTCTATTACCTAAATTCATAAATAATCCATATCTAATTCATCAACAATTTTTTGAGCTTAACTAACCAGCATGTCAACAACGCTAACTATAATAAAACTTCATATCGCTATTAGTGTCTTATATAACTTACATATTTAATATTGCCTTGTATAGGGGGCGCAAATGAATATTGTATACTCAGATGTAGATGAAATAGTAATAAATCCACGGAACTACTATCTAACAACAAACAATAAAAAATATAAGGAAACGTATCATGAACGCAATATACCCAACAATTACAGGGCACTCCACATACGAAATAGTAGATCTTACAGGGCCAGATGATTCAACGGATAACCCGATAGACGCTCAGTTCAATGGACGCACAACTAACCAGACCAGACCCCGTGCTTCATCCATCCCAGCAGCCAATCGCACCAATAAAATAAATCAAACCAATCGCACCATTACAACCACTAAAACCACTACAACCACTACAACCAACGGAAAAAAACGCTCCGCTACACCCCACGCTGAGCACGGTACTGGTGCAAAGCGACATAAACATCAGGAAAGTAACACGCCACCTTCGAAGCCTTGCTCCAACTCAATCAAGCAAAAGAATACGCTAGATCCTTCAGATAATAGCGAGCACTCACATGCATCTACAGCAAATATCACCGAGGACAGAAAAATTGCTTCTAAGCTTACGCTCAAAAAGATGGCGAACATTTATTCTAGTTCTGATGAATTATGGGCAGTACTTAAAAAACCTTATTCACCTGACAACGAGTTATTAAATGAAATCCTCGAAGCGTACACTTGTATCTACGAAAAAGATCATCAGAATATTAAATCCATAGTATTGGAAAGCTTTAAAAATGTAGAGACGCTTATCTACAGAGCTAAGGACAAGCATCTATTTAAAACCAATCACCAACTACAAAAGATTTGTGATCTCTCGACGTATGGTTCTGGAGCATATGTTAATTATCTAGTTATGCAAAGACTAGGCCTGCCTTGCCTTTTGGGAGGATACTCTATGGGCACTTCCAATGAAGATAACCCTATTTTGGACGCGGTTGACGGTGTTTGTGCCAAAGCTTCTGACGCCTTACATTACGCAGCATCTATTCCTAACGCCGTCCTCAATGTTGCAACAGACTTCGGCCAAGGTTTAGGAGCACTTACAATAGCTCTGTTAGGTGGTAGAAAATGATAAAGAGTTGACATGCGGCTAGTCTAATTAGATATGGGACATCTACCTAGTCAAGTGATGCACTTCAGATTTGAATCCACCTTAGATTGACTTTTAGTTTCGGTCAGTTGGTCGATTATTCACTCAAGTTACGCACCTTGTTGAAGGTGCGATATTATAATCGGCATGAAAAACGATCTGATTGAATTGTACTTTGATTATCTCTTGCATCATTTGGGAAGACGACAACAACGGGTGTGGCCATGGAGAGCTATGTACGGGACAAAAAAACCTGAAGACCTTGATTTTCAAGGCATAATTTAGTATGACGTGACTCTCAGGCAAGGTAACCGGCACGGTCTTTTACCCCAGAATAGGATATGGTTGTTGGACATGAAAGTGGTTTGATTATTTTTTGCACAGCTGTTCTTGAGTACCCGTCTAAGCCTATCTAATCCTAATCGAAACAGACTCTTGACAGGACGGTAATGCTTGTTCAGCGGCAATTGATTTGTATTCCCATAACACCAGTGCCTTATTAGTACGCAGCACGCAACAGCAATAGTCAGTAGTCCCATCAGTTTATCCATCCGGTCAAGGTTCGTCATATGTGTGGACTCCAAGTCAAAGCCCCGACTTTTTAGATTGGCAAACATGGTTTCAATACTCCAGCGCTTACTATAGTCATCTATTATGCTGTCTGGCTTTTACGATCAACAATCCTTTCAGAGTTCGACGAGCTTCAATATAGAGTGGTACTCCAGATACTTTCTTTTTCTATGCCACGTTACTGTTTGATTGATACTAACGCCTCTGCATAGCTTGCCAGTGGCAATCTTTTTGCTTCGATGTTCCACCACATTATTACTTTTAACTCTAATTCTGCATGACAGTTTGTTTTGACGTAACCAGTCTAACCATTCGTGGCCTATAAACTCACGACTTGCCTGCTACTAGGCAGCAAGTAAGCGAAGAGCCTCCGAGCAGTAGGTGATCGGGGTGAGCGAACGCAGCCAACAACGTAGCAACTTGAAAGGCGACGGGTATATACGGCGATAACTGGACTCGCTGTCTGCCTTCGTCTGAAACTCTTCGGCTACACGGTACAAGTTAGCGGAACGACTACGCACAAACTGTGCAATGAAGGTGATCCTAGCTTAATGCAGGGGTAGATTAGCCTTAAGCTTTTTGGCCAATGAACTGACGTCTTTTTTAGATCTGCTAAATATTTTGTCCAGTACATAGGTTGTTTGTGTTGTTTATCATTTGGGTATCTGTTAACGTGTTGCATCAGTAAAAACATCATATAATCAGGAGTACATAGCACTATGCTTATCTCATTTGAATCTTATTCAATGCCATTCTGTTGCAAATATGTAAAAAGTGTTTTTTTACTGTTGATATTGGCCTGTGATTGCAGTGCAAGTTCAGCGCAAGATTATACGTCACCAGTAGAGCAGTTGCACCAACAAGGTGCCGAACAGCCAGTCAAAAAAAGCTGGACTCATAGTCATGTTGATAGAGAGGCAAACTTAGCTGGGGGGGGGGTTAGTGGAAGCAACTTATTAGGAGGCGCTGAATATGGCAAAAGCCATGATAATAGTATTAGTTGCTTGCAACATGTGCTAGATGACAACGATCTTTCTGTTACTCTAGAAGCATTTAAGGGAAAAAACGTGTTTGAAGTGCTTGCTATGGTATATGTAAGTATTTTGCTAGAAGTTGGTGAGCTTGAACAAGACATAATTAACGCTGGGTTAGAATCACCTAGCTGGATGATAGGTTTTAGCGGTATCACCCAAGAAATAAAGAAGAGAGCTTGTTTCCGCCTGCCAAAAAGTACAAAAACAACGTTTACACAGCTCACTAAAGAAGAGCAAATGTTCGTTGCAGAGGTATTGAATTCTAGAGCAAAGCAATGCTTTTATAAGCTTCACACCTTGTGGCAAGATAAGGTTAAGACGAGTAACGCTAGCCCACTAATTTGCGCAAAATTAGATGAACAAGTAAGTTCGCTGATGTTAAGAGCACAAAATGATACGCACTTCTTAAATGAGGTTGTCTTGAAGCAAACGCGTAACTTAGTGGATGTATTATCAACCCATTATGTAGTAGCTACAACAAGTAATACGCCATCAGAGATACAATATCCAGTATTAGAAGCATTGGTGAATTGGGGTGCGCGTAATTCCGATAGCTTAATAAGCAAATTACTAGATGATAGCAAACGTTGGGTTACGCAAGATTATCATTTGACTGCAGAAGAAAACAAAACAAATGGCATAAGCGCAGAGGAAAAAGTATTTTTCTCCTATTTGCATTACAACTCAAAAGATGTAACCGAGGTATGGCGTGGTGCAAATGAGTCTTTACGTGATTGTGAAGCCAGAGAGATTGCTAATACTTTATTAGCTAGCGATGTTATAAAAAATTTAAGTGATCAGTTTAAAACAGTACAACAATTAAATGTCATTTATCAGTCTGGATTTGTGGCATTAGATGCAATGCATAGCAACCTAGAACAACAAGAAAGCCTTAACCCAGAGGACCAAGCTAAAACAAAGAAAGATAAACAAAACGGATCATTTGGCCAAGAAGACTGGGATGAATACCTAGAGGAAGGTCTAAAGAAAAACATGAAAGACAGTCTTTTGGGTAAGGTTGCATCTGGTATTAACCATGTATTTAATGTTGTAAAAAATGGCTTTACGGCATCACCAACCAACCAAGAGCAAAGCAAAAAAATAATGGCTGCCTGGGTTAATATGGTACAAAACAATGCCTTGCATTTAACAGATAACTCAGATAATAAAGGCATACAATTGGTTATGGCAGAGTTGATAAAAATAGATAGCCTGCATAAAGAAGGAGATATAACCATAAAAGATGCTTTAACTATACTGGTTGCACAGGATTTTACTAGCTCAGATAAAGAACAAGCATTTACCCTGTTAACAGGGTTACAGCGTAAAGCAGATATACGACAAAAAACATATTGCTACCAACCACTTGTTACTGCTGTTTCAGATAAAAATGCTAATGATTGTGAGTTACAATATGAGCAAGCAGACCAGCCAATAGATATTCCAGCAAGTGGTAATGATTTTGCGAAACACAATAGTGCTGAAGAAAAGCATAGAGATTGGTTGTCTATGCCAACAAACGACTATACGTTACAAAAAAGTAAATCACAAAATGATGTTGCGTATAATGAAGCTGATGGGAGTTATGAAAGTGATGGTACTAATACAACTGAACCATCACCTTTGCACGTAGATTGGTGTTTTATTAATCTAGATTGTGAAGAAAAAAATGAAGAGCAAGCAAGAGGCCAGTGCAAGACTGTGTGGATAGGATCTGGCTATAATTCATCGTTTTACAATAGGCTTCTTATGGGCACAGTTGTAGGCTTGTGTGTTTTAGCTGTTGTGGACTCTGCTACAGCAGCAAGCTCTCCTCAAGCTGAGGCATTTTTTAAGAACCATACCCAAGCACACAATAGCTCAAATTTAAATAGTAACCATTTTCGTCATATTAGGGATGTGAGTTCAGCCTCTGCTTCTAATGTTATTGGCATCAGTAATGTCACAGAGTTGAACTTAATTGGCAATCATGCAGATTACCCTAGTCACGGCAGCTATAAACTAACTGCAAGCTTTAACGTAAAAAACTTCACCAGACCAATACCGGAGTTTACAGGTGATTTAAATGGAAATTGTGAAACCCTTGACGAGCTGCCATGCTGTTTGATAGACAAGCTTTCAGGTAATGGAATCGTTCAAAACATAAACCTCAATAATGTTGACACTAGGAACGCAACATGTGATCCAGCAGTTGCCAATACTATGAATGATATGTCCATAGTTAGATTTATCAAAATTGAGAATGGTCAGTTTGAAGGGGTTGGTAACGGTAGTAATATAGGTATGGTCTCTAATATTATGCGGTCGGCATCTAGTTGTAATAATGTGATGATAAAAAATAGCACTCTTAATGGCCTTAGTGGGGTTAAATATGTTGGTGGGGTAGCAGGATCAGCATATAATCGTAAGAATGAAGTTTTTAAGGTAATAATAGTAAATGTCAATATTACTGGCTCATACCATGATGCACTTGTCGGTGGGGTAGCAGGAGAGATGCGAGGGGTGGTAATTAAAGAAGTTTATATCGGCAAGACTATTGTAAGTGGCTCGAGTCAATCAAGTTGTGTTGGAGGTGTTGCTGGATACTCCGATGGTAGTGACATGCAGAAGGTTACCGTTATAGATTCGAATATTTCTGGAGACCATGCCGGAGGAATAGTAGGTTACTCAAATTCTGATAAAGTTAGTACCTGTCATGTTATTAGGACGGAAGCAAATGGTCGTTTTGTAGGTGGGGTGATCGGATCTGGTGAAAGCAGTGAAATGAAAAATGCTACAGTTGCTAATTCTACTATTATTGCGCATGCTGCAAGTCCTTCTGCTGGGGGCGGAATAGGGTTTGCTAATGCTATTACTGCTGTAGACCTTACTGTTATTGATACTGTTATTGATGTTGTTATCACACCCTCAGAAGGTATATCAGAAGTTGGCGGTGGTTTTGGAAAGTCATATTCAGGCGTACAATTTTCCAATACAATGATCATCAAAACTAACCTGTGTATAGTTGGAGATGATGGTGTTTTGTCTGCTGGATGGGGGGCTGGCAAGATGAAGGGAAGTGGTGCATATGAACAGCTTGCAGTTAGTCAAAGCTTTATCGGTATTAAGATGGCAAATGATGCAAATATAGGTGGTGCTGTTGGGTTTATGGAATCCGCTTCTGTTTCAAGATTTACGTTAAGCAGGAGCAATGTACAATCTGAAAGGCGTGGGGAAAATGTAAAAATAGGGTTTTGTATGGGATACAATAATGGAAGTAGTACATGTGACTTTGATGAAACTAAAAAGCTATCAGATAACTCATCTTGCAATGATGCGAGCGCATCCTCATGCCAACAGTATAATATGAACTTAGTTAATCAATGTAGATGGAGTAAGTTGCCTTTTATAGGGAAAGATTGTGAAATTAAACCAGAAGAATATAGACGTTATAAAGAGCCTGTTATGATGGCATGGAATACACCTTGCGTAATAAAAACACCAGTCTATGTAGACAGAGTGTCTACAGCCTCACTTGGAGTATCTAGTGCTATTCTTATGGCCGCTACTGCTGTTGGTGGTGGTTTTTATTGCTATAAAAAGCACACTGATGAAGATGATCTTGATTCAGATCCTAGTGATCTGGCTATAGAAGATGGTAGCAATACAGGCGAACAACAAGATGCTACAGGTGATACTGGTTCATGCGCAAGTTTAGACTGTGCTCCAAATGGTGGAGTCTCAGCTAGATTTGAAGATGAAGAAAAATGTGAAGCAAGTAAACAAGATGTTACATATGATATTGGTCCATACGCACGTTTAGACTGTGGTCCAAATGGTGGATTCTCAGCTAGCGTTGAATATGAAGAAAAACTTGGAGCAAACAAACAAGATGCTACAGGTGATAATTATTCATTGAACGCAAGTTTAGACCTTGATTCAAATTGTGGATTCTCAACTGGATTTGAAGATAAAGAAAAACTTGAAGCAAGTAGATCCTTGATAGATAAACAAAAATCTGAAGCAAACGGACAATATGAACAAGAACCTAGAGCAAAAATATCCTTGCCAGTTGAACAAATACCTGAAGAACGTATGAGTCTGATTGAGTCTTCAGGTGCAGTTGAATAGCTGTAATTGAATCTGTACGCTGCCTATTCTTAATTTTGCTGATTGGTAAGAATAGGCATTTGAAGTAGAGGCTGTAAAACAAACTGTGTAACTGCCCGTGTAGATATGAGGAGCTAGATGCTCCTCAAAATCAATCATAAAACGATTTAGCGCTGGTTTCCAATCCCTGATCGGCATCGTCCATTTTTTGGATGCGGCCTCAACGGCTAAATAAATAACTTTTAGTGCAGCCTCATCGCTTGGAAATACCTTGTGAGTCTACGGATAACGCTGTTCAAAGACTCGATGGCGTTGGTGGTGTAAATCACCTTCCGAATGTCGGCGGGTAATCAAAAATAGTCGTCAGATTGTCCCAGTGAGATCGCCAGGATTTACTGATCTGCGGGTATTTCTCATCCCATTTATCCGCAAAGCGATCCAGCTCTAAAGCAGCCTCCTGCTCAGTGACCGATTGATAAATAATCTTTAAATCGGCAGCCACTTCTTTGTAATCTTTCCACGGCACAAGCTTCAGCGCGTTGCGTACCAGATGCAAGATACATAACTGAATTTTAGCTTTAGGGTAGGTTGCACTGATTGCATCGGGAAAACCTTTCAGGCCGTCTATACAGGTGATTAACATCTGTTGTATGCCGCGATTTTGTAGCTCAGTGAGCACAGAAAGCCAGAATTTAGCCCCTTCATTTTCAGAAATCCACGTACTAAAAAGCTCTTTATGACCCTCAATGTTAACGCTCAAGACGAGGTGAATCGCTTTATTGATAACCCGTTTATCCTGACGAATTTTCAAGACAATACAATCCAAATATACGTTGGGGTAGATGCTGTCGAGTGGTCTATTTTGCCATTCAATCACTTGCTCGATAACCGCATTGGTGACTTGAGAGACGAGTCCTGCGGAGATGTCAGCGCCGTACATATCTTGAAAAGCGGCGACAATATCACGGGTGCTCATGCCCTTTGCGGCTGATCCGTACCGGTAGCCCGCGTTTGTCCCTTCTTGATTAGCGTGGGTTCAAAGCTAGCTTTGCGGTCACGAGGAGTTTGAATGTCGATCTCCCCTGAACACCCTTTAGGGTTTTAGAGGAGTATCCGTTCCGGCTATTGCCGCTGTGATGGCCTATCTGGTCGTTTTTGTCGTAGCCTAGGTGATGATTCATCTCACCCTTCAAGGCTGCCTCAACGGTGAGTTTAGTCAGGAAGGCGCTAAGCGTGCTGAGATCTTCGGGAGTTTTAACATCTTTGGCTAGCTCGTTAGCCAGTGCTTGAAGCTTATCTTGATCCATTGTCTTACTAATTATTTTTACCTTTGCTCTAGGTTATAGATAATGAGCAGTTACACAATTTTATTTACAGCCTCATTTCTGGGCTTTGCCTGCTAAAGCGAAAGGCATATTGGCTACTCGACTTTACCAGACGGGCTGCGTGATAAGTCAGTTTCTGTATAACTGTCTTTAATCTGCGTAGTTTGGCGATATGACGAGCCGATAAATCTAGCAGTGCCTAGTGGCCCATGAACGTATATGGAGCATAGGCAGTAACAATAGGTTTGTGCACTAATGGTAAGTAAGATAGGCTTCTATACTCGCTCCCCCTTGAAGGTGCCGGGTTGTTGACTGCTCTCGCTCACCCCAATTACTTACTACTTGTAGGCTCATGGAAACTCCTTCCTTTGTCGCCGACCCACACGCAAGTTAACGTGCATAGTCGCTAAAGAGAGCATTATGGATTCGCTGTTTAATACGCATTCAGAGTCATCGCCTGAAGCTCTACTGTACGAGCCTCTAGCTGCTAGGATGAGACCCCGTAATCTGGATGAATACCTGGGCCAAGAACATATTATGGCTAAGGGAAGGCCTCTTAGGGAGTCTGTTGAACAGGGAATACTGCATTCTATGATCTTCTGGGGGCCGCCAGGTGTAGGCAAAACCACCTTAGCTAGGTTGATATCTCTGGTTAGCGATGCCCACTTTGAAGCATTGTCTGCGGTGCTAAGTGGTGTCAAGGATATTCGCGCAGCTATTGCTAGGGCCAAGGATGAACAACAGTTCAGACATCGTAAAACGCTGCTATTTGTGGATGAGGTACACCGGTTCAACAAATCCCAACAGGATGCATTTCTGCCTCATATTGAAGATGGGACAGTGATTTTTATCGGTGCGACCACGGAAAACCCCTCTTTCGAATTAAATAATGCTCTGCTTTCCAGAGCCAGAGTTTATATCCTTAAATCACTTAATGAATCAGCAATCAGCCAAGTGATAGATCAGGCCATTAATGATAAGTCCAGAGGGCTTGGGAGGAGGAATATATCCATTGACGAAGGGGGTCTGAGGATCCTTGTTCACTTCTCCGACGGAGATGCCAGAAAGGCGTTGAATACACTGGAAATTGCAGCGGATCTGGCAGAAGACGGCGTGATATCCAGTGACACAGTTCAGGCTATTTTGGCCGACAGCGGTCGACGATTTGATAAAGACGGTGATGCATTTTACGACATGATTTCGGCATTCCACAAATCAGTTCGTGGATCAAACCCAGATGCTGCGCTTTATTGGGCAGCCCGTATTGTCGATGGAGGAGGTGATCCTCTTTACATAATACGACGGCTTGTAGCCATTGCCAGTGAGGATATCGGTAATGCCGACCCCAGGGCTTTGGAAATAGTCATCAATGCTTGGCAATCTTTTGAGCGTTTAGGAGCTCCGGAAGGATTATTATCCATGGCACACGCCACGGTTTATTGTGCTTGTGCGCCTAAAAGCAATGCCGTGTATAAGGCTTGGAAAGCAGCTCTAAATGATGCCCGTGAAGCAACATCACATGAAGTGCCGTTGCATCTTCGCAACGCCCCCACAAAGTTAATGAGAAATCTTGAGTATGGAGATGACTACCGCTATGCTCATGATGAACCCAATGCCTACGCTGCCGGTGAATGCTATTTCCCGGAAAGCATGGAACCCAGGCATTACTATCAACCAAATGAGCGGGGGTTAGAAATTAAAATCCGGGACAAACTAGACAGGCTTCGGGATTTGGATATAGCCAGTAAGACTAAAAGACGACAGATATAGAATCTGATCGTTTGTTTACTATGAATGGCCGTATTTAATGCTAAGAGAACAAGCATTAAATCAGAATGATCTATGTAGGAGGCAAAAAACCTGCACCCCACTATTTCCAAAGCATAATTAGTATGAGGTGACTCCCAGATAAAGTAACCTGTACGATCTTTTACCAATGAGTAGCTTGCGGTTGTTTAATATGAAAGACGTCAACTCATTGGCCGAGAAGATTAAGGCTCATCTATTACTGCATCCAGCTATGATTACCTTCATTACACAGTTTGTACTGGCCTTACTTCGTATCCTATCCACTAACTTGTACGATGATTTTCACATATTGAGCGATTATGAAAGGTCACGAATGAATATGCCAGAAATAATGAATACTGCGTAACTATTAAGATCACTCCTTCTGTGACACTCTACCCAAAATTTGTGTTTCATTTATCAGTAGAATTAATGACAATTTTAAGATTATTCAAGCTTCATCTTGAACTATCTTTGGTATATACCCAAAGGATTTCAAGTTGCTACTAGGCGGCAAGTAAGCGAAGTCCCATGAGTCTACGAGTAGTAGGTGATTGGGGTGAGCGAGCGCAGCCAACAACGTAGCAGATTGAAAGGCGACGGGTATATATCCTTACCATTGAAGGTGAGGGTAGGTGGCAAACGAATTAATTAACATGAACCTACGCATAATAGTAGTTGGGGTAATAAAGAGCAGTCAACAATCCCACACCTTCGAGGTGAATGGGTCTAACGACCAAAAGAGATGCATAATCTCTATCGATCCAGCTTGCGGTAGTGGACAGCCTCTGCCAAATGATGTTTCTGTATTTGTTCTACTGAATCAAGATCAGCTAAAGTTCTGGCAACTCGCTGAATACGATGAATCGCCCGAGTTGAATAAGCGAATTTATCACAAATATCCTGAAGAAAACGCTGATCAGAAATGCCAATTTTACAGAATACTTGTAACTCTTTTGATTGAAGCTGGGAGTTGGGTTTACCCTGACGCTCTATTTGACGCTTTCTTGCTTCCGTCACTTTCCCCTGAATATATACTGAGCTTTCTTCTGGTTTCGGAGAATATTCTTCAAACAATTGTTGGGCTCCCTGAGAGGAAACTTCTACCTGGAGGTCAATACGATCCAGTAGAGGTCCGGATAACTTATTACGATAACGACTGATTTGATCTGGAGTGCATCTACAGGCCCTGCGACTATCTCCAAGATAACCACAAGGGCATGGATTCATGGCTGCTACCAGTTGGAATGAGGCCGGAAAGCATTCCTGAGCTTTAGCTCTGGTAATAACAACTGAGCCACTTTCAAGAGGCTCTCTTAGCATTTCTAGAGCATTCCTTTGAAATTCGGGAATTTCGTCCAGAAATAAAACTCCATTATGGGCATAAGATATTTCTCCAGGCTTGGGCTTGCTTCCCCCTCCCACAAGGGATACGGGAGATGAAGAGTGGTGTGGACTTCTAAAAGGTCTCAATCCCCAATGAATGGGGGTATTAGTGGATGCCAATGACTGTATTAGTGCTACCTCAATAGCCTCAGATTCTTCAAGAGGCGGAAGAATGCCGGGTAATCTACTAGCCAACATGGTTTTGCCAGTGCCCGGAGGGCCAAAAAGAATAATATGATGTCCACCAGCAGCAGCTGCTATTAAGGCTCGTTTGGCCTGAGCTTGCCCCTTTATATCGGCGAATTCAAGATATGAATGCTCCGTAGATTTTAGTGAAATTTCTTTTTGCAGTGGAGGGATAATGGTTTGAGAGGATAGATGGGCACAAACTTCTAGCAAGTCATTAGCGGCAATTACTTGGGTCTGACTTATCAGCGATGCAAGCTTGGCATTGGCATGGGGTATTATCAGCTCTTGCTTTTCCTCACCACAGGCAATGGTCGCAGGAAGTACAGCGGTAACTGGTCTTAAGCTTCCAGAAAGGGCAAGTTCACCCAAAAATGATTTGTTTTTAAGTGCTTCAACTGGTATCTGTCCTGACGCTGCAAGCACTCCCAGAGCAATAGGAAGGTCAAAACGGCCTCCATCTTTAGGTAGATCTGCAGGAGCTAGATTAATGGTTATTCTATTGGAGGGGAAGTCGAAACCGCTGTTAATTAAAGCACTGCGAACTCTCTCTTTGCTTTCTCTCACAGCAGCCTCTGGGAGGCCAACAATATTCAAGGCAGGTAGGCCGGGTGAGAGGTGAACTTCAACAGATACCGGAGGTGCTTTTAATCCTACTTGTGCCCGAGTATGAACCAGTGCCAGTTTTAACATCTTATTAATGACCCTGTGTAATAGATCGGTGTTTGTTTTGGCAAAACTCTTGCCAATCACCCGATAAAATCAATCATGAGCCATAGAAGAGTAGCAGGTTTAAAGGAAGTGTGCCGAGTCCTTAGTTTATCCTGGGAGGAGCAAGGTAAGGTTATGGTTCATATTCCTATATGACGACAACTGGGGGGGGGATGTATCACCTAAGGGCTCGATAACAATGGAAGCCCCTTGTTACCGAACCACTTTTAAACACATTGGTTATGGAGATATACTCGTGACCATTGAAGGTGTAGCAGCCTATATCCATTACCTTGAAGGCTGGGGCAGGTGACAGCTTTCGCTCACCCCAACTACCTACTACCTGTAAGCTCATGGGGCTTCGCTTGTTTGTCGCCTATCCCGACTTAAATGGTAACGGGTACATGGGTAATAGTGATTGAGATGAGTGATAGCGGTTAACAACCTCATATCTTCCATGAACACTAGTATATTGTGCCAGCAGGTTATGAGTCACTGCTTTTTGGCTTGTTACCACGCTTTAGATCTGCTACTGCGGACTCTAGCGTCTTCAATTTCTCAGTAGTATGTCGCAATATGGCAGCTTGAGCGTCAAATTCATCTCGGTTAACCAGATCCAGATGGGAAAGAGCGCTAGAAACAATTGCTTTGATATTATGTTCAATATCTTCTCGAGCCTGGCTTTTTTCTACTCCCAGTAATTTCCCCGCTTTTTCGGCAATAGTATTGATGAGTGTGACTTTGTTGATCATTGATTGATTTCCGGTAAATTCGAAGTTACTTCATTGTGCGATGCCTGAACAGAAAAGCATTCAACCTACTTACTTTGCTAGAAAATAAGCACGATCCAGCAGCGAGGAGTGAATTCAAGATAAATGCAATCGACACTCTGTACTCGTTGCCAATGAAGGCGTGAGTTGGCGAAAATCTAGCTAAACCATATGAGCCTAGGTCAATGGTAACGGGTATAAATGCTATTTCGCACAGCGCTTACCAAGCAGTTTTATAACCAACTTTTCATATATACCAATTATCCTTGAAGGTGGGCGCGCTCACCCTAATTTTCAACGGTAACGGGCATAGTTGACTGCAGAGAAAATACTGATGAGTTAAATCAGTCTAGCTTATCTTCTAATATTACTGTTTAATTGCAATGGACAGTTTTCAGTGTACACGCTTCAGCAGGGTGTTTTTATGAAATTAATTTCTGCCATTATTAAGCCGTTTAAGCTGGATGATGTCCGCGAATCGCTTTCTGATATGGGTGTTCAGGGTATGACCGTAACTGAGGTAAAAGGCTTTGGTCGACAGAAAGGGCATTCTGAGCTCTATCGTGGGGCAGAGTATATGGTTGATTTTTTACCTAAGATCAAGATTGACGTGGCGATACCTGACGAAATGCTTGAACAGGTGATTGAAACTATAGCGAAAGCCGCCAACACAGGCAAAATTGGTGATGGTAAAATTTTTGTAACCTCTCTAGAGCAAGCTGTTCGCATTCGTACCGGTGAGGCTGGGGAAGACGCTATTTAAAGAGTCGCAGATTCAAATTCCAAATGCATCACAGCTCAAGCTGCTAACGCAGCCCTGTATTCATCAATTATCAGGGCGGGTGTTTTGAAATTCAAATCTTTTCTTGGCCGAGAATTAATCCGCATCAATGCTCGCTTTACCTCTATCTGATCGACCTTATTGAGGTCTGTATCCTTTGGAAAATATTGTCGTAGCAAGCCATTGGTGTTCTCATTTTACTCGGCCGAGCCAACTCTGTACGCCGGCTATCTGTTCGGCCTTGTGCTTGCCTATGGCTATATACACGTTCGCCAGTATTCCTTGCCAACTCATGGCTCACCGTGGACTGGCTGGTGCCAATGATCTCCGCTATCTCCCTTTGGCTGCAACCGCTTTTCTTTAGTGCGGAAATCTGGCATCGCTGTTCGTAAGCCCGTTGTTGGTAAGTTATCGTCATCACTTCATTTCTTGCCGGAGAAAAGGGTAGGAGCTTACCTTCAGCTGGCCCTTTCTTCTACCTAGTCAAGTGATGCACTTCAGATATGAACCCGCCAGTGATAATTGGATAGCGAGAACAAAGTTATGAACTCTATGATTGCTGATGCGAATGAGAATTTAATTTATTTTTAGACTACTGTTTGGTTAAAAATGCAAATATTGCAGAAAGCGCCAATCCTAACTGTCTTTCGGTCAATGCATAGGCTAGCAGGTGACTATGCTCGTTTATACCCACTTTCCTTGAAAGCCTTGGACTGTTGACTACTTTCACTCACCCCAATCACTTGATACTCGTAAGCTCATGGGGATGCATTCGCATATATCCTGCTTACGCATTCAATAGTAATGGTCATTCTGAGGTTTTGATGCCAAGAGATTTCACGCCAATGTTTTTATAAAACAACAGGTAGTGGCCGAGTGAGCTCAATTGTTTGAGGTGACATATCTGACATACCCCAAGCTATTATTTCGACACCTGCAGCTACGGCCTGACGCAGTGTCTTAGCATACTCAGGATCTATCTCCTCCGCCACCCCTACCCGCTCAATGCCAGTGTGTTGGACGCAGAAAAAAAGGACAGCACGCTTACCTTCATTGCGGATACTAATGAGCTCTCTCAAGTGTTTGGTTCCACGGGTAGTTACGGCGTCAGGGAAAAGGCCAAGCCCGTCACCTACAGCCAAGGTCACGCTTTTAACTTCGATAAAGCAGTCTGACTGTTCGTCAGACTGCAATAGCAAATCAATGCGGCTATTTTCATGTCCGTAGCGTACCTCTCTTGACATATCACTATAGCCTGTCAACTCAGGCACACCGCCGTTGGTCAAGAGCTCTTCTACTAACCAGTTAGCTTTGCCAGTATTTACGCCAGCCTTTGCTGCTTGCTCTTTGCCATTGATAGTTACAGAGACTTCGGCTTGTTCCCAGGTGCAGGAATATTTCCGTTTCGGATTTTTAGAGTCTGAATACCATATTTTCTTTCCGTGATAAATACAGTTTTTCATTGAGCCTGTGTTGGGGCAATGAATAGTGAGCTGGGTGCCATCCAGTTTTTCAATATCGGCCATAAAGCGCTTATGACGCTTTATCATATAGCCTTCAAAAAGGGTGTGTGCGTAATTCATTATCAACTTTATTAATTTAATGTTTGATATTCTATGATGAAATTTTATCATATGAAACTAGGAGTAGGGAAAAGGTCACATATTTAACCCAAACATAACCTCTATAAGATATACTCCAGTCTTTATTTAAATACATCAATACATTGACATAAGGATGCTTTTACTATCTATTATTCTAGACTTTCAGGTACTTCCGCATAAATGAGGAAATAACGTTTGTGGCGTTTTTTCGCAAGGTTTGGTCATTTTTTGCTTATAATGAGGATGGTTAAATACATATACTGTTTCTATTGACGGTATGGTAGCTAGGCGACAAGTGAGTGAAGTTCCATGAGCCTTAGGGTAGTAGGTCGTGAGAGTGAGTTAGAGCGATCAACGACTCCACACCGGTATACATCAAGCTTTGTGTTCGTCAGCATGCACCCATAATACTGGTCTCAGCATTCAATAAACCTTTGCTCAGGCAGGTAAATAGCAAGACCATGAATATTTATGATTAATTTACAAGAAGGCGATGAGACTGTAACCATGTCAGCAAATAATACAGCAGAGCAGAAAAATCTTCTCAAATCCTTTACCCCCTATAAAAAGCAAGAGGGTGAAGAATACATGAGCGACCAGCAGATAGCGCATTTTACTAGCATCTTGCACAACTGGAAGCGAGAATTAATGGAAGAAGTAGATAGGACTGTCAACCATATGCAGGATGAAGCCGCAAACTTCCCTGACCCGGCAGACCGAGCTAGCCAAGAGGAGGAGTTTAGCCTTGAGCTGCGAACCCGTGACCGTGAGCGAAAGCTGATTAAAAAAATTAACGATACCCTAGCGCGTCTAAAAGATGGCGATTATGGTTTTTGCGATAGTTGTGGTATCGAAATCGGTATTCTCAGACTAGAAGCTCGTCCAACAGCAACTTTGTGTATTGACTGTAAGACACTTGCTGAAATCAAAGAGCGACAGCTGGGTTAATGATAAATGTTGAAAGCTACAAACTATTATGCGTTTGTAGCTTCTCGGGCTTAACTTGCACGCAGTAGTTGGAGCACTTTAGCCGTTATGATCAGTTATATTTCTTGCTCGTAATCACACTGAACGTCATTTATTCATGGGATCGAAACTCTACAGGGGGCGATTTGCCCCGTCACCATCAGGATTACTGCACTTTGGATCACTAACTGCTGCTCTTGCAAGTTATCTAGATGCTAGAGCAAACGAAGGTATCTGGCTGGTTCGAATAGAGGATATAGACCCTCCCCGTGAGCAGCCAAAAGCTGCTGACCTTATTCTTTATGCGCTCGAAGCTTATGGGTTGGAATGGGATGGTAATGTTATATATCAGAGTCGTCGCCATGAAGCTTATCAGGCAGCCTTAGAATACTTGATACAATATCGATTGCTTTACCCCTGTACTTGCTCACGCAAAAAACTGTCTGGCCTCAATGGCGCGTATCCTGGTTACTGTAGGAATAATACGCCACCTACTGGAAGCCTGTATTCATTACGGTTAAAATGCCCAAACATTCAGATAGAGTTTCAAGATATCATTCAAGGGGAAAAAAAGTTTGACCTCTCTCAACTCGGTGATTTTATATTGCTGCGTAAAGATTTATTATATGCATACCAGCTAGCCGTTTGTGTGGATGATCAATTTCAGCAAATAACTAATATAGTCAGAGGCTATGACTTACTTGATGCAACACCCAGGCAGATCTATCTGCAATCAGCTCTTAACTATCGTCGTATTAATTATGCCCATATCCCTGTAATTACAGAGATAGACGGAGGCGAAAAGCTTAGCAAGCAAAATAAGGCGCTATCGCTTCCTCTTGATGAGCCTCGCCCATTACTAGTAAAAGCAATGGAAGTTTTGGGTCTTAATCCCGATAGCCAACTCAGAGATACCTCTGTAGCCCATATTATTCAATGGGGTATTGATCATTGGGATATTCATGCAGTGCCTGCAATCAACGCTATTTCTGTGCCTATAATCACCGATACTCAATGATCAACAGCAATAATTCTTAAAAAATTATTCCCTATAGCGTGTAATAATGTTATACATAGATATCTGATATTTAATATTTGACGTGTTCAAGGAGCGAATATGTCTACAAAAAACAAATTGATCGCATCTTTCTTATTGATGACGATCACTGCCAGTTCATTTGCTACTTCGCGGCTATCTGTGGAGGCGCCAGCAAATCCCTTTGATATTGGAAAAACCAAATCTCCACCCAAAGAGGAAATAAACCAGGTTAATAAGAATTTACCTTTCTGTAAGAATATCCGGGCTGAAAGAGAGCGAAATCTTCGTATTAGTCCTGATTTAGAACCACGCAGTTTAGTGCGTCTGGATGACTCCTCCCTATGTTTTTCTTCAGAAGAACACTTATTATTTACGGCCAATCAGGAAGCCCAAATTATTCTCGGCCCTCACGCTTCATGGCATATTGGTTTAAGCAAAAAAAATATGGATAAAGCCGTTAACGCTTGTAGAAGCGTAAAATTTGAAGAGTTCAGAAATAAGGTAGATTATGATATCTGTGTAGAAGAACTCTACAAAGGGCTGATGGGACCCTACGATGAACGCTATCGTCGTGATGCTAAAGGCTATATCAAGAGAAGAACACATATGGCTCATAGTCTAGTATCTCAATGCAATATGGCACTAAAAGCTAAAAAACCCCTGCTTCCAAAAGACTTAGTCCTTCCTGCAGCAATTTACGATCGGACTTTAAACTCCATCCCCAGCTGGATGCTAGAAGAAGGTGCTTTGGATAATATTTGGCTGAGTAAAAAAGGTAGAATTAAAGTAACAGATGTAATGCATGCTATTCTGGGTACAGATTGCCCAGGTAATATGGTGTTATGGGTAACATATTAAGCGCCATACTTGGAATGATAAGGTATGTATACCCACCCCCTTGGTGTGGGGTTGTTTGCTGCTCTCTCTCCTCAGCTGCCTATTACTCGCAAGCTAGCGGAAATTAATTAGTTTGTCGTCTATCCATACCTAAAGCTATAACAAATATACAACCAAAGACGCCTATCTTTATAAAGTTACTTTACAGTTTGTTACAATACCCATTACCATGAGACTCCAGCTGGTAGACTCCATCTGGGAATTTGAACTGTGGTCGTATGTACATAAATCGTCTTGTAGTACTTTTAATCATAGGTATATACCTATTCTCACCAGCCATTATGGGCTGGTGGCTTAACTTTGATAAACACTGGTATCAACCTTGGGTTCTTTGGTTGATTATGGTTGTAGTTGCTTTTGTATTGCAGCCCAGAGAGAGGTCGGATGATGCTTGACCTCCAGTCTCTGGTTGTTTATAGCACGGTTTATCTTCTGGCTCTCTTTCTTTGCGCATGGGCTACCGAAAAAGGATTTGTTCCCAAGTCGCTTGTTCAACACCCTCTAATCTATGTTCTTTCATTGGGCGTTTATGCTAGTAGCTGGGCTTACTATGGAAGCATCGGCATAGCCCATGAGAGTGGCTATATTTTTCTTGCTTTTTATTTTGGGCTTAGCGCCGCCTTTTTATTAGCTCCAGTACTGTTGAGCCCCATCTTAAAAATCATCAAAAGCAATCAGCTAAGTTCCCTTGCGGATCTGTTTGCATTCAGATTTCGTAGTCCTGCCGCAGGAGTTTTAAGCACATTGCTCTTGTTGATAACTGTAATGCCCTTACTCGCCCTGCAAATTCAGGCTGTATCGGATAGCATTCTTATCATTAGCAGCGAATCTTCCCCAGAAACTCTGGCAATAGTATTTTGTGTATTGATGATGCTTTTTACCGTTCTCTTTGGCACTCGTCATATTATCAGCCGTGATCAGCATCAAGGGTTGGTTTTTACTATTGCAATAGAGTCATTATTAAAGCTTATTATCATGCTTGTTCTTGGTGGCGTTGCGCTATTCCATGTATTGGGAGGCCCTTCCGGAGTTGAACAGTGGCTGAAAGTGAATGGTAATAATTTCATAGGAATGAGGGACTCTCTAGAAAATGGCCCATGGAGAACAACATTATTGATGTTTTTTGCTTCAGCAATAGTGATGCCTCATATGTTTCATATGACATTTACGGAAAACAATAACAGTAGAGCATTGCATGTTGCCAGCTGGGGGCTTCCTTTATTTTTGTTGTTTCTGAGCATATCTACACCATTAATTCTTTGGGCTGCCATTAAGTTGGGCGTGGATACGGCCCCGGAATATTTCCCTCTAGCTCTGGGTCTGGCGCTAAATAATCCATGGCTGACCATTATCGGTTATTTGGGCGGTCTTTCCGCAGCTAGCGGATTAATTATTGTGACCACGCTAGCCTTATCATCCATGATGCTAAATCACCTAGTTCTGCCATGGTATCAACCTACTGCTAAAGCTCAGCTTCAGGTGAACATCTATCAAAGACTGATTTGGCTAAAGCGTTTACTTATCATTGCGCTGATCGTTGCTGCCTATGCTTTTTATCGATTTTTACATGATGACCGAGATTTATACAGCCTAAGCATTGTTGCTTATGTTGGCGCCCTTCAATTGTTACCCGGAGCACTTTGTACTCTTTACTGGGACAAAGGCAATAATAAGGGATTTATAGCAGGACTTCTAATGGGTGCAACGGGCTGGTTTTTAATGCTCATGATGCCTTTGTCGCTGGAACCATTATTGCCATTTTCCGATGGTGTGTATAACAAAATATTTATAATGGATAATTGGAATATTGCTGCTATGGGTTCATTAGCCATCAATATAATCGTCTTTTACATTGTTTCCAGCTTAACCCAATCCCGTGAGGCTGAAGTCCGTGTGGCTAAAGCCTGTCTTGTGCAAAATGTAAAGCTGGGTGTGCATAATATACCGCACGCACACTCAGCTATAGAGTTCCAAAAGAAGCTGAGCATACCTTTAGGGTTGGAGGCTGCACAAAAAGAGGTAAGCAGGGCGCTAGTTGATATAGGTATGAAAGCTGATAACTGTCACCCTCATGCCTTGGCCAGGCTCAGAGATAAGCTTGAAATTAATCTTTCTGGTTTGATGGGGCCTACAGTAGCTCATGAAATTATTAGCACATGCCTACCTACGGACAGTGATAAAAAATTTGTCACTCAGGATTTCCACTTTCTTGAGACTAGACTTGAGGCATATCACTCTGAGCTTACCGGGTTATCTGCGGAGTTAGACAGTCTTCGACGTTATCATAGGGACACACTGAATAGCATTCCGTTAGGTGTTTGCGCTATAGGCAGCAACAACATCACACTATGGAATTACGCTCTTACACAGATGACAAATGTGGATGCTTCTCGCGTATTAGGCGCGCCATTGGACCGCATCCCGCAGCCTTGGTCAAAATTCCTTAATGACTTTATGACTAGTGATACTGATTACTTAGGCAAGCACCATATTGAGGTTAATGGTTTACCTCGCTTCTTTAGCCTGCATAAGGCACGTATTGATGTTGCAATATTGGGGTCAGAGGGCAGTCAGGTTATGTTGATGGAAGATGTAACAGAAAATCAAATGCTTGAAGAGCAATTGATCCATAGCGAAAGACTCGCTTCCATTGGCCAACTGGCGGCAGGAGTAGCTCATGAGATTGGCAACCCTATTACAGGAATTGATTGCTTGGCTCAGGAGCTTAAAGCTCTTTCGTCAGAGCCAGATGTTAAAGATACTGCACAGCAAATACTGGCCCAGACCAAAAGAGTAACCAGCATTGTGCAAATGTTGGTTAGTTATGCGCACAGTGGCCAGTTACGGCAAAATAGCGAGCAGTTAGCGCCTGTTGCCGTTCAAGACTGTGTCAATGAAGCTATTAGCCTGCTAAAATTAAGTAAAAAAAATGACTCATTAAAATTCCAGAACAACTGCCCTGCTGAGCATAAAATCATGGGGAATTACCAAAAATTTCAGCAGGTGTTTATTAACCTTTTAAGCAATGCTGTTGATGCTTCAGATAGCGGAGGAGAGATTACTGTTATATCTAAGATAATGGAGCACTCAATCAACATTGAAGTAGAAGACAATGGGCATGGGATATCAAAGGATGTACAAGAAAAATTATTTAACCCGTTTTTTACTACCAAGGAAGCAGGAAAAGGGACTGGGCTAGGACTAGCCTTAGCATGGAACCTTATCGAAGAATATTGTGGTACTATTCGAGTTATAAGTCCAACTAAGGAGAGCTGCAAAAGAGGTAGTTGCTTTATTATTTCTTTGCCAATTATGGAGGACTAATAATATTAGACAGCAGTCATGTTTTCAGCTTTTAGGAGAAAGAGTATGAGCCAAGCACACATCCTGATCGTTGAGGACGAAGCTATTATCAGATCTTCATTGCGGCGATTATTGGAACGCAACGGCTACACTGTCAGCGAAGCAGGATCAGTAAATGAAGCCCAAGAGAAATACAGCTTTGATGCTTTTTCCCTGATTATAAGTGACCTACGATTACCAGGGTTGCCAGGCACCGAAATGATAACCTTGGCACAGGGTATACCTGTACTAATTATGACCAGCTACGCAAGCCTGAACTCTGCCGTTAGTATTATGAAACAAGGTGCCGTCGATTATATTGCGAAACCATTTGATCACGGAGAAATGGTACAGCGCATTAAGGAAACCCTGACGAAGTATGAGACAAATATACACAATACAGAACAAGATCCATCTGTAACATCTGATCAACCAGAAAATAACTCCAATGGCTTTTGCGACATGATTGGTAATAGCTCTGCTATGCAACAACTATATCAGCGTATCAAAAAGGTTGCACCGACGACTGCCTCTGTACTTATTCATGGAGAATCTGGCGCTGGTAAAGAGCTTGTGGCCAAAGCAATACATACGCACAGTGAGCGCTCCGAAGGACCCATGATTTCAGTAAACTGTGCCGCCATTCCAGAAACACTGATTGAATCAGAACTGTTTGGGCATGAAAAGGGGTCATTTACAGGCGCTACAGTCGCCCGTACAGGCTTAATAGAGGCCGCCAATGGTGGCACGCTATTTCTTGATGAAATTGGCGAACTACCATTAGAAGCTCAAGCTCGATTGCTTAGGGTTTTACAGGAAAACGAGATACGTCGTGTAGGATCAGTTACATCTCAGACCGTAGATGTTCGAGTGCTGGCCGCAACTCATAGAAATTTGTATAAACTCTCTGGAGAATCATTATTCAGAGAAGATTTGTACTATCGATTAAAAGTTGTTGAACTACGAATACCTCCTTTGCGTGAAAGAGGGAAGGATATTCTGTTGCTGGCGGACGCACTGCTAAAGATAAGTTGCGAAAAAATGGGGAAGACGCCGTATTCATTCTCGCCTGAAGCTATGGTTACTATTAGTCAGCACCAGTGGCCCGGTAATGTTCGTGAGCTACAGCATGCTATAGAGCGAGCAGTAATACTATCTGAAGACAATATAATTGCATCAGAAAATCTAGATATTGAAGTGCGAGACCGCCAAATAACGTTCAAATCAGATGGAGATAGTGAACTACAAAGTAATTTGACTCTCGAAGACTACTTTCAGAGTTTTGTTTTAGAGCATCAAGAGCACATGACAGAAACCAAGCTCGCTCAAAAACTGGGTATTAGTCGAAAAACCCTTTGGGAGCGCCGTCATCGTTTAGGGATTCCAAAGAAAAAGGGTAGTACTGTATAGAGGTCTTTACAGAAGTCAGTACTTTTATTTTATGAAATGCAACCTCAGTAGACTCAATACAGCCGGTCATATTCTGGTAAAACACCTGTATGCAACAATCCGTGACAACACAATTCAGGCTCTTCGTCTCAGCCACTGAGCCAAATCACCCAAATGATAGCACTATTAAAGTGGTCAGCTGATTGAGATGTTTACTTTGCGCACCCCTACAGCTCTTGGGAGCTAGGGTTAAATGAGAACACCGATGGCTTGCTGCGACAATATTTTCCAAAGAATACAGACTTCAAAAAGGTCGGTCAGATAGAGAGCTGGTATAACTTAAAATACTTAAACCTTATTTTTTTTATCCTCTCTGTTATACCTAAGCTCATTCGTCCTATATAATATGTCTTCGCATATGGGTCTGATATCACTCCTTAACAAGACTCTAAGGGACGGAGTAGCAATACGTGGATAAAATTACGGTTCAAGGTGCTCGCACCCATAACCTAAAAAATATTAGTCTAGAGATTCCTCGCGACAAGCTAGTGGTAATCACTGGGTTATCAGGCTCAGGAAAGTCTTCTTTAGCCTTTGATACTCTTTATGCAGAGGGACAAAGACGTTATGTTGAGTCGTTATCCTCTTATGCTAGACAATTTCTGTCAATGATGGAAAAGCCAGACGTTGACCACATAGAGGGTTTGTCACCGGCTATATCTATCGAACAAAAATCAACCAGCCACAATCCTCGCTCAACCGTTGGCACTACCACTGATATATACGACTATCTCAGATTACTGTTCGCCAGAACAGGTATTCCTAAGTGCCCCAACCACAAATTAATGCTAGAGGCGCAAACAACCAGCCAAATGGTTGACTTAGTGCTTGCCTTACCTGAAGGTACTAAGCTTATGCTACTTGCTCCGGTTATCAAAAATCGTAAAGGAGAGCATTTACATTTATTCAATGATCTAAAAAGCCAAGGTTTTATTCGTGCTAGGGTTAATGGATTGGCTATTGATCTTGACTCGCCCCCAATATTAGATAAAAAGAAAAAACACACAATAGAAGTTATCGTTGATCGATTCAAAGTTAAAGAAAGCTTGCAATTAAGACTTTCAGAGTCGTTTGACACCGCGCTAGGACTTACTGATGGACTTGCTGCGATTAGCTTTATGGATGGAGATCAAGATGATCAAATTTTCTCCTCTCGATTTGCTTGCCCTGAGTGTGGTTATAGCATTGATGAACTCGAGCCTCGCCTATTTTCTTTTAATAATCCCGCTGGAGCTTGTCCATGCTGTGATGGTCTCGGAGTAAAACAGTTTTTCGATCAGGATCGAATTATCCAAGATCCAGAGCTAACACTTGGCGAAGGAGCTATCAGAGGCTGGGATCGCAGAAGCGTTTACTACTTCCATCTACTAAAATCTCTAGCAGGATACTATAAATTCGACCTTGATACGCCTTTTGAAGATTTAGCTGAAAGCAGCCAGAAAATTATTTTACATGGCTCTGGTGATGAAGAAATAGAGTTCAGCTATATTAATGATCGAGGTGATATTTACCGAAAGCGTCATCGGTTTGAAGGTATTATCCCAAATCTTGAACGACGCTATAAAGATACAGAGTCTCAATCTATTCGCGATGAACTATCAAAGTACATCAATACTCAAGCCTGCCCAGACTGTAACGGTGCCAGATTGCGTACGGAGGCTCGCAATGTTTTTATGCAAGATGAAACCTTACCAGAATTAGTGAAGCTACCAGTTGAAAAAGCATTAGCTTACTTTCAAGGTCTTGAGCTACCAGGAAAGCGAGGAGAGATCGCATCCAAAATTTTAAAGGAAATCTGCGATCGACTAAGTTTTTTGGTCAATGTTGGACTAAATTACCTTACCCTTGATCGCAGTGCTGACACACTATCTGGCGGTGAGGCTCAAAGAATAAGACTAGCCAGCCAGATTGGTGCTGGATTAGTTGGAGTCATGTACGTTTTAGACGAGCCCAGTATTGGCCTGCATCAGCGAGATAACGAACGTCTTATCCGCACCTTAACCAGACTAAGGGATTTAGGGAATAGCGTTATTGTCGTAGAGCATGACGAAGACTCAATACTAGCTGCTGACCATGTGATAGATATCGGTCCTGGGGCCGGCATTCATGGAGGCAACATTATTGCTCAAGGCACGCCCAGGCAAGTAATGGACATCCAGGCGTCTCTCACCGGACAATATCTCTCAGGAATAAAGAAAATTGCTATTCCTACCGTTCGCCTTCCTGTAGATAAGGAAAAAATACTGACTCTATCAGGTTGTACTGGCAACAACCTTAAAGACGTTACTCTGGAAATACCTATAGGCCTAATGACATGTATTACTGGTGTTTCAGGTTCCGGAAAATCGACACTCATAAACAGCACCCTATATCCTATTACCGCTCAGCAATTAAACAAAGCAACGACTCTTTCTGCTTCACCATATAAAAAAGTTACTGGGCTATCTCTTCTGGATAAATGCATTGATATTGACCAAAGTCCTATTGGAAGAACTCCTCGATCGAATCCGGCAACATATACAGGTATATTTACTGCTATCAGAGAGCTATTTTCAGGCACTCAAGAAGCTAGATCTCGTGGTTACAAACCGGGTAGATTTAGCTTTAATGTGAAGGGTGGCCGTTGTGAAGCCTGTCAAGGTGATGGTGTGATCAAGGTGGAAATGCATTTCCTACCTGATATTTATGTCTCTTGCGATGTTTGTAAAGGTAAGCGATATAACAGAGAAACCTTGGAAGTAAAATACAAAGGTCAAAATATACATGAAGTTTTGTCTATGACTGTAGAGCGTGCACTTGAGTTCTTTGAACCAATCCCTGCAGTAAACCGAAAACTTCAAACGTTGATGGATGTTGGTTTGTCGTATATTGATCTAGGGCAAAATGCAACCACTCTGTCTGGTGGTGAGGCTCAGAGAGTCAAGCTGGCAAAGGAACTCTCAAAAAGAGACACCGGGAAAACGCTTTATATTCTCGATGAGCCAACAACAGGCCTTCATTTTTATGATATACAGCAACTGCTTATTGTTCTACATCGTTTGCGCGACCATGGAAACACCGTTGTGGTCATAGAGCACAATCTTGACGTTATAAAAACAGCAGACTGGGTTGTTGATCTTGGTCCAGAAGGCGGTGATGCTGGCGGAAAGATTATTGCTACAGGGCCTCCTGAAGAGATTGCAGCATGCTCTGCATCTTATACAGGCCACTTTTTAAAACCCATGCTTAAACTCTGAATTAGTAGCTTTAAGGTAGAGAAACTTTTATATTCATTACCCATTGACGGCTTTATAAGCAAGCGAGCTAAGCCCCATGAACCTATGTGTAGCAGGTGATTGGGGTGAGCAATAGCTCCGCCTTCAAGGATAATAGGTATATACCATGGCTTACATTTATCAATCTAAGACATCGTTACAAGCTCTTCGGCAGACGTTGGGTGTATAGCAATGGTATTATCAAAATCAGCTTTGGTAGCCCCCATGTTTAAAGCGACAGCAAAGCCCTGAAGCATTTCATCAGAACCATGGCCAATAGTATGAATACCGACAATTCTCTCATCACCTCCAACCGTGACTAATTTCATTCGACTAAGTTGGCGATGGTTCGTAGGAGCACTGTACATAGCTGTGAATTGCGTCGTGTAAACTTTTACATTCTCGTCACCATGTTGTTCCCTGGCTTGCTGTTCAGAAAGACCAACTGTGCCAATGGCTGGGTGACTAAAAACAACGGATGCCACATTATCGTACCTAAGATGCGCATTGGGTTTATTGTTAAACAAACGCTCTGAAAGTCTTCGTCCAGCAGCGACAGCTACTGGGGTCAGCTCAACCTTGCCAATATTGTCACCAACAGCGTAGATGCCAGGCACGCTAGTATTTTGAAATTTATCAACAAGAATATAACCGCTGGAATCCATCTCAACACCAGCAGACTCAATATTAATTTCTGCGGTTTTTGGGGATCGACCAATAGCCCATATCACAACATCAACATTTAGTGTAACACCATTTTCAGTGTAAACGGTTGTACTACCATCAAGCTCTTTCTCTACTTTAATAAGTGAAGAATTAATGTGCAATTCAGGACCATCAGCAGCCATAATTTCCATCAAGGTGTCTGACAACATGTTGTCAAAGCTACGCAAGGGTTTATGCTTTCTGACAAGCAGGTGAGTTTTACTGCCCAATGCGTGTAGCACACCTGCCAACTCAACAGCAATATAACCAGCCCCAACAACAGCAACACGCTCAGGTCTCTCATTTAGCTTAAAAAAACCATCAGAATCTATTCCGAGATCGGCGCCTAGCACGCTGGGTCTGGAAGGCTGCCCCCCAGTAGCAATAGTGATATGGTCTGCGCTATAATTGAGTCGATTCACTTCCACTACTTTACTATTGACAAAGCACCCATGCCCTCTAAGCACTGTAATATTATTGTTACTTAACACTCGTTCATTGGAAGCATGAATTCTACTGATATAAGCTTGTCGGATTTCCACCAACTTTGCCCAGCTAAATGTTTTTATGCTTTTTTCCCAGTTAATACTAAAACCATAGTCTGCACCATAACGAATTCCTTCAATAATGTGCCCTGCAAACCACATGATTTTCTTGGGAACACAGCCAACATTGACACATGTTCCCCCTAAAGGCCCGGCTTCAATCAAGCCAACCTTAGCACCGTGCATAGCTGCACGATTTGCCGTTGCAATGCCTCCGCTCCCTCCTCCAATAACCAGGTAATCGAAATGTTGTTGTATATCCACAGCACTTCTCTCCGCAGAAAATTAGAAGTCATCATTATTAAGATAAAGGCTGACAAAAAACAACTTTAGGGTCGACTATTACAATTTTGTTTGTGCAGCCTGGTCAGATGTAAAGAGATCATTACTATTCAGAGTCAAACTCTCTATATGCTGTCGTTTGCATTTCCGGCTTTCTATAAAAGCATTAAACTTTCTAGACGCGTAATCATAGAGTGATCCAGGTGTTCCCAGTGCAGCACAAGCAACGCCTGCAATAAGATAATATTTAGCGGCAAGGCCAGAAGAAAAAGCGCTTACAGTTAAAGTAGATCCAAGACCCAAGCTGACTATAGATTTGACCTTATCGACCAGATTCATAGGTTTATTTGGTGTACATAATGTGTTAAGACAAATAGATGCGAATAATGCAGAAGCAGAAATTTGATACAGTATACCAACGGAAGTTAGTACATACACTCCCATGATCAGATGAGCTGCGCCATCACTAAAGGTAGAGAAATATAATTTATTGTCTGGGTGATCGGTTAGTATTGCCTCTAGCACCTTATATGAGCCATTAGTAAGTAAAGTTGTTCCTAGTACAGTTGATAATCCGGGAAGATCAGCTACTATTTGTATTATCGAACCTGCATACCCTGCAGTAACGCAAGCTTCATAAATATAGCTCCCCCACGTTAGACATCTTTCTTTAGCTCTTGAGCTCATTCCTGTCGGCATGAGTAACTTCACTGTTTCGAGTCCATCCTGCTGGTAAACAGTTTCAATATCAGTGCTTCCAGTAGCTTGACACTCTGATTTTATTAGCATAGGTAAGACAAGTAAAAGTAAAATCAAAGCTTTTTTAATTTCATAATTAATAGTATTCATTATTTAACCACTTATGTTTGGTCAAGTAAAGTTGTGCAAATTAAACTATGACGATTGAATTTATGATCAATATACATAGATAAGTTGCCGAAACAAAGCGTCAATAAGTATCTACTCTCATACTTACAGCTAAGCTAAATAGATATAATCTATGACAAGAGCTAACTAGAGATGAACAATATCAGATTAAGGTCTTGATTTAAATAATAAAATAATCGAAACAGGTTTCCTATTAACAGCGGATGCAAATTCCAAGTCCATCACAGCTTAATCTGCTAACGCAGCCCTGTGTTCACCCATTATCGTTGAAATTCAAACCTTTTCTTGGCCGAGAATTAAGCCGCATCAATGCTCGCCTCACCTCTATCTGACCGACCTTCTTGAAGTCTGTATTCTTTGGAAAATATTGTCGTAGCAAGCCATTGGTGTTCTCATTTATACCAAAGAATTTCAAGTTGCTACTAGGCGGCAAGTAAGCGAAGACCCATAAGGCTACGAGTAGTAGGTGATCGGGGTGAGCGAGCCAGCCAACAACGTAGAAGATTGAAAGGCGACGGGTATAACCCTTGCTCATGGGTGCGCAAAGTAAACCTCCGCCGAGAATGACAGTCGTGGTAACAAAAAAAGCACCTATGGTTTTTCCGTTCATATCGGTGTCGATGAAGGTGGCTTTATTCATAGGCAAAGCGTAACGCCTGGCAATGTTCATGATTCTCAGGAACGTGATACCCTGCTACAGGGGGATGAAATGGCACTGTATGCCGATTCCGCTTACAGCTCTGAGCAGACCCGAGAGAAATTAGCGCAGCTAGGTATTAAAGATCAAGTTCAACGTAAGGGCTACAGAGGAAAGCCTCTATCGAAAGAAGATAGAACTCGTAAAAAAGAAATAGCCGTAACACGGGCGGGTGGTGAGCGTCCTTTTGCCACCTATAAAAGACACTACGGACTTGCCAGAACTAGTTTCATGGGCCTTGCCAGAAATGCGACAATTTATGGGCTGGCCGCTATTGCTGCGAACATTCGTAAAGGTACTAAGCTTTTGGTGCTCTATGGTGTGTCAAAACCATGTTATACAGGATTGGTACGTTCAAAGTCAGTCAGAAGCACTAAAATTAGTGTATAAAACAAATAATTTGATGTTCAATGCCTTAGAAAGCTTCGTAATGGCTGATAAAACTTGGAAAGTTCAATTACCGTGACCAAAGTCGTTGGTTATACTGAGGTCTCCTCTAACAAAAAATCATTTGTTTAGACCGGATACGGTATATTTCACGTCTCATTTCTCAGAGATATAAGCGATAATCGGGTGGATGTAAGCATAGGTATGCTCAGAGATATAATCGATCAATTGCCACGCTTGCTCGTCATTTAAGCTACTTTTGCTGCCACCACTTTCAGTAATCAGCTTTTCCTTTTTCAGGTAGTCATTCAGATAGACTTATGCTGGACTAACTGTTTCTCAAAGCTTTAGCAATAGAGGATACAAGCAAATCTTCCTACTTCAACAATGCCGCCTTAATGCGGACGCACTTTCGAACATCACGCATTTTCTTCAGGCGTAACTCCAAGTCTGTTTTTACTATCAGCTCAGAGTAATTTTTGGCATGAACAGATAATGTAGAAAAATAGCTTCAAATAACTCATCTTCAATGGCAATGGGTTATTAACTACTCTCGCTAACCCCCACCTTCTGCGATAACAGGTATATACCCGTCGCCTTTCAATCTGCTACGTTGTTGGCTGCGCTCGCTCACCCCGATCACCTACTACTCGTAGGCTCATGGGGCTTCGCTTACTTGCTACGTTGTTGGCTGCGTTTTCACCCCAATCACCTACTACTCGTAGGCTCACGGGGCTTAGCTTACTTGCTGCCTAGTAGAAATTTGAAATGCTTTGGGTATAGATCGGTTGCTCATCACAAGTATTAAGGTATATAAACTCTAACTGTGCCTTTAACCTTGTCTTTACACTTAGGACATTTTGTCATGGCTGATGCACAATCATAACAGCAGCATAAATGCATACATGGTAAGAAGGCGGTATTACTAGGTTCATCCGTGCATATTACACATGTAAAAATTTCTTTTAAATCCCTATTTTCTTGCGTTAACTCATCATATTCCTTCTCTGATATTATCTCTTCATCCGCTGACTTGGGCTTTGCTCCCACGCCGGTACTGGAGGCAAAGCCGTTACGTTCTATCTTTATGTCACTGATAATCTCACTAATGGCATTACTAGCAATAGTTGTTGGCTGAGCAAACCGTGGCTTTGCATCGTTAAAACTCTTAATTGTTACTTTAACGATATCGGTATCTATATCGATATCGTTTGTGAATGTTTCAATTATAGAGTTCTTTTCTTTCATCCTGAGAGCACCTGCATAAAGATATATTCCTACACTCCCCTTTTCCAATATCTCAATGCAATTGTCTAGATCCTTACGCTGTAACAATGTATCTTTTAAGTGTTTAGCAAACTCGTTGGCCATGTGTCGCTCAGATAGATCAAGTGTATCTAAAGCCTTAATACCGTTATTGATCAAGCGAGACAATTTATCTTTTTGATGGTCAGTAACCAATACAGATTGCTTTCCTGCTTGCGGTAGCGCCTCACTGCGGCTTGGCTCTATTGGTCTGCTTTTAGCCAATTGTACAAACGCTTGCCCATTTTTCAGCATTGTCTGCTGAACGCTAGATACAAAATCCGCTCCTTTCTTCTCCAACACATACTTGCATGCTGGTGACCAGCGAGCATGCTCCACCCAAGGGTCATCAGTTTGCAGCCAATTTTTGAACCCCTGAGCACAACAGTAGCAACGAGTATGATCATCAGTGCCCATATAGAACATACCAGCATCGACCAAACCCTTTGGATCTTGACATATATTACTCCATGTTTTATAGCTATCAGATCTATTCAAGACACTTTCATAATAGTGGTTATATTCTTTACCGTGTTCATTGCTTATCGCACTAATACCACTGTTCTCAGAGCCATTAGATCCTATAATAGGATTATTACGATTGTTGGCAGAGCGATTTTCTACAGTGTTATTGTTTGAAATATTAGTCATATTTGCAGAACAATTTTTGTTTTCTGCTATATGAGGATATATCTGCTGGGGCAGGCGCGTATTAGTTAGAGGGCTGTTAGAAAGGCCATTTTCTGGGTTTGGAGAAGATTGCTGGCCACCTGCTTGCTTCTTCTCGGCTAAGGCATTTTCTGTAGTGTTATTAGTTGGGGCTGTAATCAGATTGACAGAACAACGTTGATTTTCTGTTGTCGGAGAATATTGCTGCTGAGGTGAAGGCGTCTTAGTTAGTGTGCTGTGAGAAATACCATTCTCTGGTTCTGTAGAAGGATTTAAAGACTGCTGGTCACCTGCTGCATTACGCACATCTTCTTCATGTCGCATGATAACAGTAGCCACAAAATCTCTACCTTTCTTCCCCAGTATATAAGAACAACGTGGGAACCATCTGGCATGCTCTACATATGGGTCATCCCCCGCTGCCCAGTTACGCAACCCTCCACCACAATCAAAGCAACGGACATAATCCTCCTTACCTGAATACAAAAAACCAGCTTCTGCCATAGTTTGTGGAGTTTGATCTAAATAAGAAGGCCAACCTGTATAAGTAAGCTCTCTGTCAATCATGAGGCTATACGCAGGATATTTTAACGGTTTTGTAATACCATTATTACAATTCTTGACTAGGGCATTTTCTGCAGTGTTATTACTTGCAGTGTGAGCAATAACATTCTCTGGTTTTGTAGAAGTATTTAAAGACTGCTGGTCACCTGCTTCATTACGCGCATACTCTTTTTGTTTCTTGCGAACGGCATCTACAAAATATTTACCTTTCTTCTCCAGTAGATAAGAACAATCTGGGAACCATCTGGCATGCTCTACATATGGGTCATCCCCAGATTCCCAGTTACGCAACCCTCCACCACAATCAAAGCAACGGGTATAATCACTATAACCTGCATAGAAAAAACCAGCATCTGCCATAGCTCGTGGACTTATATCTAGATAACTAGGCCAACCTGAATAACTACTCACTCTTACATTCAGGAGGCTATACGTAGGATATTTTAATTTTTTTGTAATATGATTATTACAATTCTTGACTAGGGCGTTTTCTGCAGTGTTATCACGTGTAGTGTGAGTCATATTGAGAGAACAACTTTGATTTTCTGTTATCTGAGAATATTGCTGCTGAGGTGAAGGCGTCTTAGTTAGAGTGCTGTTAGAAATACCATTATCTGGTTTTGTAGAAGGATTTAAAGACTGCTGGTCACCTGCTGCATTACGCGCATCCTCCTCTTCTTTTTTCTTGGTAACAGCAACCACAAAATCTGCTCCTTTCCGTTTCAGTAAATAACCACAACGGGGGAACCATCGAGCATGCTCTTCCCAAGGGTTATCATCACTCATCCACTGATTTAAACGACCGCCACAAGAGAAGCAATAAACATAGTCAAGTGAGTCTGTAAAGAAAAAACCCGCTTCTCCCATCTCCTCTGGCTTCTGCTCTAAATAAACAGGCCAGTGCTTATAGGTCTTAATCCTTGCAACCAAACAGCGATAAGCAGGGTGTGCGCATTTATCCGTATTATCCATATCACAGCTCTGGGAGCACTTATGCTCTTCAACCTGATCATTACTATTTTTGAAAAGGACACTTCCTGCTTTATTACCTCCGCCATCTATGTTCATATCGGCAGAAGTGCTTGCTGTTATGCGAAGCTCCTGCATTGGTAAGGCAATATTATCCATAGAACTAGTACGACTACTACTCCAGTTTCTACGAGGCCGAATATCATCATATACAATGGCCATATTTGTGCTTTCATTTGATAGAGAGGCACAATTAGGCGAAATACGCTCATGAATAGACTTGGGGTTCTCATCATCCTTCCAAGATGTAAAAGTTTTCTCACAACAAAAGCATTTGCATTCAAAGTTAAGATTTGTACCCGTATAATAAAAACCCTCTTTCGCCAGATGAGTAGCGTGTAGGCCCTTGAGCAGAGAATTAGTACATGAGCTAAAGGTGCCTACCCGAGCCAGTTCAAAATTCATCAACGCATTGGCCGCAGATGGCTGGTCATTGGCCGGAGATTGCTGGCTTTGCTCCAGTGATAAACTATCAAGATATGAAGTTAATCGGTTATTATAAAAGACACAAAAATTTTGTCCCGATGGAGGAATAATAGACCTTTGATAATGCCTTTTAGATAAAAATTCCTTACCATAGTTTGTTTTTAACCAAGGTAGAGTACTGTTCAACTGTTCTTTCAATGAGTGATCTTTTGTCAGTGCTTGCGGATGCATGGTGATTTTCTTGCTCTCATCTGCTTGCATAATGCTATTTAACGCACGCGCTAACTCCATCTCAAGACTACAATTCTTTTTGTTTTTTTCGGTGAAACACAATGTTGTCTGACCACACTCATTTGGAAGTCGTGCATCATGATTATGCCAGCCTGAAAGGGCTGGAACGCAATGGCTTCCAGCAGGAGTGGTAATCGTCCCCATGCCCTTACCAGTAAGTAGTAGACGCCATTTCCAAACTTGCTTGGTGCTACCGGATGGCATAATAATGATACTCCCTGCTTCCGGGGAAAAACTTACCTTGTTGTGAAAAGCCTGCTTTGTGTCTGCGTTCTTATGAAAAATAGGAGCAGCAAAAGATGAATTATCGTCATCTTCATAAATGACTGAAAAAATAAACTCTTCGCTTAGCTCTATCGGTACATTCCATTCCAGCTGCCCATCTCCCGACTCAAGATGATATCTGGAGCGAGAAGCATGCTTACTCTTACTGAAAGCGTCAGAAACGAAGTGGCTTAGCGGCTGGAGTTCATTAATTTGATCTTCACTGAAGTGAGGAGTGCCAGGAGGAGCATTAAAAATATATCTATATATCCTAAGATTTGCCTTACTTTCTTCAAAAAATGCCATTCGAGATAATAACTCCTGAGAGTAAAATCCTGACATAGCATGCAAAAGAAATGCTCCTCTAAAGGTATGATCTGTATTGCTATTTGCCATAACATTACAAACTGATCCTAATTTCAGAAACAGTAATAGCAGAATGATTTTCATGGGTCTAGTGTTCAGGTTAATACTCATAGCTTTAACTATTATTTCCAGTATTTTTGTTAAAAAACAGCGTGCTGCGCTTTATTTACTGATATTACATGATACGAATCGCCAGCAATCTCACACCCTTAAGAGGAGTTAATTTAACAATTACTCCCTAAGCTTGATGTTTTTAACTACCTAACAACACAATACACGCCTGCTTAAGAAAGTAGAAATCATGACTTTCAAGCCGGATCATGATACAGGAAAAGCGTAAGGTATTAAACATTAAGCTGCAATTAAAAGCATATCTTATCTGAAAAACATAAGAAATACTTATACAAATCAAAAATTTTATTCCCAGAGAATATAACCACAATTAAAATAAAGCCAAAAACATATACCCGAGATAGTTAAAGATGTAGGTTTCAGCATTTTAAAATAGTCATTAGTAATGCTGATCAATGAAACGCTCATGCTGGGTAAAGCTTCATAGAGAAAGTAATTTATTTTTTGTCTAAACTCCTTAGTAATTACGAAGTATTCATAATTCTGGGCATGTATACTCAGAACCTTCCGTAATATATCAATGGGGTTCAGATTTTTACTGTAGGGTTGGAGGGCAAATTGCCGCGCTTGTTCATCATTCAGGCGACTTTTTCTGATACCACGTTTAGGAATAAACTTTTCCTGTTTCAGGTAGTCACTCAGATAGCTATTTATGCTGGATTCGCTATCTTTCAAGGCTTGAGCAATAGAAGATACAGACCAGCCTTCCGACGTCAACAATACCGATTTAATGCGGCTACACTCTCGTACATCACGCATTTTCTTATAGCGTAATTCCAAGTTTGTTTTTTGTTGTGAGGTCAGGGTGATTTTTAACATGAACAGAGAATGCAGAAAACAGCTTCAAAATCAAGCATCTTTAGTTATCACAGGTATATGCCTTAGTGTCAAGTTTGAAGTGCGACAAAAGTAGTTATTCATAAAAGCATTCCTCCGTTGTTTTATAAGCTAAGGCTGGATTCAAGCAATAAGAGCAATCGGCTGTCCTGTGTAGACTTCGAGTGGTGTCCACCCTCATATACCCATCGCCTTTCAATCCGCTACGTTGTTGGCTGCGTTCGCTCACCCAGATCACCTACAACTCGTAGGATCACGGGGCTTCGCTTATTTGCCGCCTAGTAGCAACTTGAAATCCTTTGGGTATAAAACCTTCCTAGGCATGGTATTGATCAACATTTCCATTGTCCTCACATCATCTTCTGTTAGATGACTCAACGCCATTTTTTTAGGCCAGGTTCTCCGAATGATGCCATTGGTATTTTCGTTAGTTCCCCGCTGATAACTAGCATAAGGCTTGGCAAAGTAGATATCTGCATTCATTGCTTTTGCTACTTTCTCATGGGCTGCAAACTCACCACTATTATCTAGGGTGACTGTGCAGGCCGATGACACCCGCTTCAGAAGCTTGATCATACTTTCAGCAACAACTTCTTTATTATGGGCATGTGTCGTTCATCTGTTTTGCTAAATTTTGTAGCTGTCACTCTACGCTGACTGGCTAGTGCGTGGGCGCTTTCAGCACCGTAGCCATCATCATTGGCATTACGACTCAACTCTCGTGATAAAGCACTCTCACTGATACCTACTGACACTGCGATTTCTTTCTGCATGTAGTCTGTTCTAAGAAGAGCCTCAATCTGATACCGTTGCCCTTGAGTCAGCTGCTTGTATTGCCTAGTTTGAGTACTCATTCTTGGCTTCCATTTTTAGGGTGATAGCTACAAATATACCGGCAGCTGGCTCACCTATAAAATTTTAGTCAATTGCACTTATTATATTAATCCAGCTGAACCCAGGCGCAAGAACAAAGCGTTAGCAGAAGCTGCTGCAAAAAAGACCCAAGAGATTTAAGGGAGGGTGTCAGAGGACTATTTATCGTCCTTGCGAACAGGCTGTAGTCAGCTAAACCAAGCAAGCGGCTTACGATAGGTATCGTTAATCTAAATAAAGATCATTCGTTAGTCATAATAACACCTATGTTATAAACTGTTGGGAACTTTATATGTCATATTAACTTAATAGCAAATATCAAGGGCCATGAGTAACGCTCTTATTTCAAGGAATCAGTTTAGGAGAAGTAATATGCTAAGTAATATTTTCAACAAAACATATGCAGGGCTAAATTCAAATGCTCCAGACCTTTCTGACCGAAGAGAGGCTAAGGAATCCTTCAGGAACAAAGCAGTTGCCCAATTAAAAAAAATATCACAAAATGCTAAATCATTTCTTCATGCCAGTGCATCAGGATTCAAAAAAAGAGTAACGCAGACCCTTAATAGAAAAACAAGTATTGTACCAAATGCTGATCTTAAAAATAAAGTCAATAAATATAATAAAGATTTTGATAATTACATAATTCTTGACCAATGTTTATTATGTCATAACGAAGCAAAAGCAATCGTTAGAATGCATGCTATAGACGCCAAAAGAAAGCATGAAATAGAGAAAGAAAATAAAAAACAAGAAATGATAAGCACACCTCAATCAGATATATCTAAATATATGAAAGAAGGTGTAACTAAATGCTATATTAAAGACACAAAGGTGGATATGGATCGTGCGGAAGGAATGTGCAAAGATGCAGAAGAATTATGTGAAGATGCATACGAACAGGTTAAACGAGCAGCTAAAGAAACCCAGCTATCTTTTGAAGAGATGAATGCAGCGTTTAATACCACCATTGAAGTATTTACAGCAGAAGCTGACAGTGTTAAGGCACAGATAGAAATAAACGAATCTGAAATAATTTTTTTAAAAAGACACATGGACACTTGTAAAAAAGATAAGAAATTGCATAGTGATCTGACTACCAAACTTAAAGCCAAACAGAAACAGAATAAGGAGAATCTTAGCATTCTAAATCATTTGAAAGAGAACATAAAGAATCACAAAAGTTATTTAAATAAATTCGGAGCCACTAAACGTTCAATAAAGTCTAGATTTCCACAATAACCGAAACACTCGGAATTAATTTGAGAGCCTATTCCTAGTAGGATGAAGGATGATATGTGATACCTGAAGAGACATTTTCCGGGTGTTGCATAAGGCAGATTAACAGCACCCATCGCGCATCCACGCCATCATAGCCGACGTCTTATTGTGTTACTGGAGTCAATCAGGTCTGGTCTTGGAATATAGCGCTTTTGCGTTCATCTATTTGAGGCTGGTTTTATTACCCCTATCTGGTGATAGACATCTACAGTAGCAGAGGTGTCTGCATGGTAGGTTCATCAAACAGGCTTTCAATACTCCAGCACTTGCCATAGTCATTTATCATGTTGTTTGAATTTTCAGTGGCTACGGCTATCAAAAACCCTTTCAGTGTTCTATGGACTGCAATATAGAGCGGTACTTCAGATACTTTCTTTTTGCTATGCCACGTTACTGATTTATACTCGCACCGTTGCATATCTGATCAGTGCCAATTTTTTGCCTCGATTCTCAGCCATTCCCGCAAGATACAATATATTACAGTCATAACCTGCCTGTCCCGCTTGATTAAGCCAGACTGTATGAATCATATTATGCCCCTGAATGTTAGCTACAATCTGGACAGCTATGATGTATAAAAATGAGTTGTTTTAGCTTCTCCTGATCCGTTAATAATCGTATAAAATAGCCCTTCCCATGTTTTTATGAACCAATTCGGAAAATAACTTTGTATCTACTTCCATAGAGCGATGCGAGCTCCTTTCGAACGACCTTTCAGAGCCTTCTGAGGAGTTCTTGTGTTTGGTCCACGAGAAAAGCTAGGACTGTGAGATAGGCTAAATTGGTGGTTAAATGCTTCTCACCGTGGCCGTAATTGTGTTCGAGATTGTAGCCTTGGTTTTTCAGGGTATTAAACGTTTGATTTTCAATGTGCCATCGGCAACGGCCTCCTTTCATTATGGCTTCTACTGTCATTTCATCTAGCTTAAGATCAGTGATCCAGAACCAAGTATGCCTTTTACCTTTCTCGTCTGTTTCAACAAAGTCGAGTACATTCATCTGCTCTGTGCATGCGCTTTTATTTAGGGAAAGGTTATTAGCATAACGGTGCCATTGCTTTATGTTTACCTCATCGTTAATTCGTTCTATACGGCGAACCTTGTCTTCCTTATCACCGCTATCCATAGCTTCAACCAACGACGTATGATTTCGATCCTTTTCCGCAATAATGTAGTCCATCCATAATCCTTGATTAGGCTAAGCACTAGGGTTATCGGCATATAGGCCGTCCAGAAGGATTACGAATTTTAAGCGTGTATGATTTTTTTGATGGCTGAAAATAACCGTTTTATTGCCATTTTTTCGCAATCATTTTTGCTAGCTCCATCGTGAAGAGCTATTGCTTCGGGGGCTAGAGGTAATACTGTTTTTTGTTCAGGGTGAGCAGTGCAAGCTGCCATCATTTGATGGTAATGGGCTTCATTAGTTTTACCCTTATTTTTGGTGCAGCATTCCTAACAGGGTTTCTTGTTGTTAAATGTGTGGAAAACCCCTGTTCTGTCAATAGCTAACAGGTAATGATTTTTAAGAGATTCGATACGAAATTCAAACGATTTTAACAAGCCTGCTCTCTGAACTTCTGAGAGAAGTAGTTTATACCCGTCGCCTTTCAATCTGCTGCGTTGTTGGCTGCGCTCGCTCACCCCCGATCACCTCCTACTCGTAAGCTCATGGGACTTCGTTCGATTACCGCCTACTCACCCCCCTTGAAGTTGCTACTTTGTTGTCAGTTTTCGCTCACCACAGAAGCTTAGCACACCTAAGTTTCTGTGGCCTCGCTCACTTGCCGCCGGGTAGCAGCTCTAAATCTTTTGAATACGACACTCATTGGGTAAAATGTCATGTAAAAAAAGGGGTATTGCTTTATACGAGAATCATTAAAGGCATGAGTATGAGGCAAATGGTATCAACCTATGAGCCTATTGGTAGTAGCGGTTGGGGTGAGCGGAAATGATCAACAACCTCAGACTTTATAGGAGTATATTTACAGTCTCAAATACTATAGCCATAACAATAGCTACTCTTTGGTTTTTTTCTAGGGCATACTATTTCACCTGTCTTTGCAACCTCCATTCACACTATGAAAAAACTTAAAAATGAGTCTGAACTAGTCAAGGAAGCTCTTAGGATAGGAGCAATCTATGTGGAAAAAAGGAAAGCTGGTTACGTAAATACATCTGATTCGGCAAAAAAAAAGGTGGAGTTTATTTATAGGCTTCTGGTTCACGATAACCTTATACAGCCACTGGAAAAAAAACAGGAAAATGAACCTAGCATGAAAAGAAAGCTGGCGCTATGGATAACTCGAAAGCTTCCTCCAGGACACAAATTATTGAGTTGATGCAAAACTGTTAAGTTACAGGTAGACTTGACCAGTTTTTTCTGATGCAGTAATGATATATGCCTACTCCAGAACCCTTACTCGCAAAAAATATTCTAAGTTGTCCTGTGTGTAGGAATCCACTAAATTCCCAAGCATCCGGTGTTAGCTGTATAAATAACCACCGGTTTGACAGTGCGCGTCAAGGCTACATCAATCTACTACAGGGACATAAAAAACGAAGTCGCAATCCCGGTGATGATAAAGCAATGGTAAATGCGCGTAGCAGTTTTCTAAGCTCCGGCCATTATGCTGCTATAGCAAATACTCTAGCTCGCATTGTTATTGATTTAACTGCCGATATGAAAAGACCAGTCATCGTTGATGCAGGTTGTGGGGAAGGGTATTACACCCAAAAAATAAAGCAGTCTATAGTCGTCAGCGATGTTATCGGCTTTGATATATCTAAGGTCGCCATTCAATCATGCAGCAAGACAAATAAAACCGTTCAGTGGTTAGTTGCTAGCGTGAATGATATACCTCTACTAGATCATCAAGTAGATATCATTATTAGTGTTTTTTCTCGCTGCAATTGGCAGGAGTTTGGCAGGTTATTAAAACCGGGGGGTATTGCTCTGGTCGTTGGCCCTCTCGCTAATCACCTGCAGGAACTCAGAGAGGCAATATATCAACAAGTTCGCCCCTATTCCACCGACAAATTTCTACAAGAACTGCCAACATGTTTTGCGCTAAAAAACACTGAGACTTTACAAAGAAAAATGAGTATATTTAATACAGAAACTATTATAAATCTGCTTACCATGACTCCCCACTACTGGCGCATTTCAAGCGACAAAAAAGAGAAGCTGTTAAAGTTGAACAGCCTTATTTGCACTTATCATGTACACCTTAGCCAAGTTCAATATGCTCCGCATTCAAGTGTTTCCCCACATAGCCATCTAAGCTGAAAGTAAGGGTAGCAAACAAACCCATACCTCCAGGAAATTGAGATATACCAGTTATCATTGAAGGTGTTAGTAGACGGCAAACGATCGAAACACCAAGAGCCTATGAGCAATAAGTTATTGGGGTGAATGAGAGCAGTGAACAACCCAAAACACTCAAGGGGAATAAGTATGTGTCTCCTACCCAATGCATATGATTACTTTTATAAAAATCTCTCCTTCCACCCCTCAAGTCTCAGGAAAGTGATCGCATAAGTGTGAAAGAAAAGAGTACTACTGATACTACTCATGCTCCTGGCTTGATCTCTTCTATTTCACTCCTAGGGTCAAGTTCAGCCGTTATAGGTGTTGTTCTAGGCATGGGAATAAAGTTCTGATCTTTGTTGGAATAAATTGCCGGACGATAAGGAATACGAATCAGGAAAAACAAAGCTATTAAACCCATAATAATGGCAAAATAAATCATTAAACCCTCTTCGATGTTATGCATAAAATATCCAGCAAAAATTGGCCCGATACAGGCACCCAAGCTGTAACTTAGCAGCAAACCTTGGGTTCCGGCAACAATGTCTTCAGGCTGCATATGATCACAACCATGACTAATAGCCAAAGGGTAAAGTGTAAATGTTGCTCCTCCAATAAGGAATAATAATACAGGGTGTAACCAGTGTTCGCTACTAAGCCAGACGTACGCCAAACAACAAAAGCAACCCACAAGACTAACCATAATCAACACTTTACGACGATCAACATAATCAGACCATCGTCCAACTGGGTACTGCAATAGCATGCCACCTGTCATGACCGTGCCCAACAAGGCCCCAACAGTGTAAACACGGCCCACCATATCTGATAAATATATGGGCAACAAAGAGTACAGCGCTCCCAGCATCAGGCCTCCTGCCAGGCAACCCACCAAGCCTGATGGGGTCAATTTAAATAACGCGATAATATTTAAATCTGTTACTGATTTTATTTCTGGGGATGGCATTTTTGTTAGCGCTATCGGCAATATTGATAGAGAAAAAAGAATGCCGAGCAAAATAAATGGCATAAGACTGTTGGTATCAATAAGCTCAACAAATACTTGGCCGAGAGCGTTAGCACCATACAGTGATACCATGTAATAGGATAAAATACGCCCACGGTTTGATTGGTCACTTTCACACAGCAGCCATGACTCTACTACAACAAAAACACCTGCTACAGCAACGCCATTAATAAACCTGAGAAGCAACCAAGAGGCTGTAGAACTAAACACTGCAAGACTCAGCACAGATGAGCATAACAATGCGATAAAAGCAGCAAAAGAACGAATATGGTTAATTCGAACCACTGTCCGGTCGGATCTAAATGAACCTGCTAGCAACCCTAGATAATATACAGCACCCATGTAACCTGAAAGGATGTCATCCGCATGATTATTATTCAGGCGTAGAGGAACCAGCGTCATTAAATAACCACTTGCCAATGAAAAAATGAACAAGCCAAGCAAAGGGGTAATAAAACGTCGCATAATTTTGCCTTACTATAGCCATTACCTTTGAAGGCATGGAGTTATTGACTGCTCCAGCTCACGCCCAAACACTAAGTACTTGTAAGCTCAGGGGGGTTCGTTATTTTGTCGCTTACCCAGATCAAAGTGGTTCTTGCGCTAGGATGAATGTTCGTTTTTTTGCACTTTTAAGTACCGCAATTTGTTCCTTTAGTGTCTTTTGAACTAGGAGCAATAAGTAACCACAAAAGGAATGCTATCATGCTGGAGCCAGCATAAACTTACCACTATCATTCATCAATCATCATTTCTCGTTCATTTATTTTATATGTTAAATTAGTTTTATAGTAATGAGCCTGTGAGCAAGATCGTTATTTTATAATATGAGCCGATTTGACTGACTATTACCCATATCTTTGTCTACATTTACAACCCTAAAGTGTGAGGCTGTAACTCCCCGACCTAACGCACCTACTGATATCTGGATAATACTAGTTATTTAGTTTTACGACTGACGCCTACATGATACTCCTAGGAAGCAAGAATAGTATACCCTGAAGGATATCGAGCAATTTAAGTGTATAGATGTTTTACTGATAATAAAACTGTTACCCTAGTTTTTTAAAGCCGTGCAATGTGCTCTAAACCTGTAGTAAAAGAATAAAGACAAGCCCGCCCAAGCCTCCAATTGGAATAGAGGTAAGTCGACGCGTTCATTTAGGTCGTGGAATATGCTGTTTCCGGCAGTCCCTATTGAAGGTGTGAGTTATTAATATCACACTGTCAATGGTAGCTGGAATAGTTTCTGTTACTAATTATCGGAAGCACCTTTATTATCCAGCCTGACGTAGTTATCTCTGACCTTGCGGGCTGTCTGACTTATGTGTTTATTTCTGACTCCTTCTCTAAAGGTCAGAGATACGAATACACCTGCAGATGTTGCACATCTAAAGTAGGCTGATTCAAATCTGAAGTGCATCACTTGACTAGGTAGAAGAAAGTCGGGATACGGATGCCACCAGCTATTACCAGGGGCTTCTTAAGCAGACAGTAGTAGAGCTAGAATAGTTGCTGGAGCAGATGTCAAGGTAATATAGTTATAAAAAACCGGCTACTGCCGGTTTCTTTTTAATTTACACCAGCCCTACTTACCGCCTTTAAGGCGTAAGGCTGTTAAATGCTCTCACTCCCTAATTATTCGCACTCCTAGCGCAGAACTTCTCTCGTTTACGCTTATTCCTCGATACCCTCAATAGTATTGGCGTAAAAAATTATTTAAACATCTATACTTCTGCAGTTTGATTAATGCTCATATTTTTTCTCACAAGCCTGTTATATACCATTACCATTGAAGGTGGGGTAGGTGACAAACGAGCGAAGCCCATGAGCCTACAGATAGCAGGTTCTTGGAGTGAGCGAGAGCAGTCAACACCATCACTTTCAAGGGTAATAGGTATACCCTTGAAAGTTCAAGGTGCAGGTTGCATTATCTCAAAATTGTCATTTCTCCTGCTGACCAACAAAGCACCAATTTTTGATAAAGCTTGATAGAAGGGGTGATTTATTTTTTTGTCACAACTCCTTAAGAATTCTTTATCTCATCTTTTGCGAACTGAAGCCAAAACCCGTTTAGGTGTTCAGCAAGCGGGTGATTGGCAACCATTGTATTCGCGTAATTTCGCTGAGCCTCTGGACTAGTCATTCCTTGTTTAGCAGCCGCAGAAAAGAAAGTTGCAACTTTCTTTTCTGCATGCATCTTCATCACACCGCTGCCTGGATCCGACCACAATGCGCGCATAATGGCAGAAGGAGGTTTTTTAGTGAACAAAGCGCTTAAATCGTCGCTTGAAAGTTTCCCGATATCATTCAACCATTGATTCATATTCGCAGGCTTTCCATTTTTTAAATTAGCATAGGTGCCATCTTTAAGCTGACTCTTGACCTCAACTGCACTAAGGCTAAAGCTGCCAAGGTTATCGTACACGGCCTCCTCTGGTCCAGCCTTGGCTCGTTGTGAGCTTACATTTGCATACACAGGCTCATTTTCAGAGACAATTTTGGGCGAGCCACCTTTTGTTGTCTCGCCTACATTGGTGCCGGCCTCATTATTGCTATGCATTAGTTTTTGCAGTGCGTCTTTGTTATTTACGACTGTATCAATTATTTTAAATTGCGCTGATGTCTGGACGGCAGCGAACCTTTGACTGCGAATATCTTCGACCAGATTATCTGAAGATAAGCCATCAGTGCTGGCGCTATCCGAGTTGATGACAGCATCGACAGCAATAAATGCACCTGTCCTCCCGAGTCCTGCACTGCAGTGTACGGCAGTTGGACCAGAAGCGTCAGCCTTAACCTCATGGTGTAAATGCGAAAGCTCTAGCATCTTCTCTGTGGATATGACGCCGAAGTCATTCCACTCCTTGCAGTAGAGATGAGTATGTTCTTTGCCATCTATACTCACTTTCACCATATCCACATTAAGACCTCCATCGTTAGGATCATGCCTCCTGATATCAAGCACTTTAAGTGTGTGAGACTCTCCAGCTATATCTGGCATCTCTCTTTCATCTCCAACCTTCAAACCCTCAGCTTCCACATAACTTCCTATACCAAACCCTTTTGCTCTACCATTATCCAGGGGTGCCGTTAAATTTATTGAGACTGAAATATCCTGCTCACTATACATAGCGAGCAGGCTGCCAAGGCCAGTCTTCGCATTTGGTTTATTGCTGCCCCCCCCCGGTATCTCAACGGCTTCGTGACAAATAAAATTTTGCCCCAATAGCTCCACCTTGTTAGCGTGGAGCTGGTGGGGGAAACTCGCGCTCTTAAATGTGACAGCGCTGTCCATATTGGCTTTATGAAAGTTACCATAGCGCCTGAACATGCCTGCGCCTTCAGCTCTTGCGTTTTGGTCTAGTGTTTGTGCTCCTGAAAGATTGTCAAACCGACCTTGTAACGCATCATCTTTTTGGTCACCTTTTTTAAATATGTTTGCAGACACTAAATCTGCTGACAGCTGGGAGCTCTCCATTTTAGCTTTGAAATTGTTACGAGCTTTATCTCCTTTCTCCGGCAAACTGAGTGCTGCATCCCTAGTAGGCGGCTTTGCTGCAGCCCTAGTAGGCGGCTTTGCTGCCTCCCTAGCAGGCGGCTTTGCTGCAGCCCTAGTAGGAGGCTTTGCTGCCTCCCTAGCTGCCTCCCTAGCAGGCGGCTTCGCTGCCTCCCTAACAGGCGGCTTCTCTGCCGATTTCTGTGGATCATTAATGCTCTGGAGGCCTCTTATAATCGACTTTGCTGAAACGACTTCTCCCTTTCTCTGCATTAAATCTTTTTTTACCTCATTTGATACGCTTTTGTGACTCGATATCATAGAGGAAAGCTGCATTTTTAATGTCTGATAGCTTTTTTTTTGTACGAATTTTTTCACAGTTTTACCGAGTTTTTTTAATCTACCAGATTTTTCCTTAGCCTGGAAATTCTCAAACTTCGTCTGCAGTGTGCTAATGCTCGGTTGATTTATTTTCCCTGTCACGATATTTCCATCCTTAACACTTTGTATATGATAAATAATATCTTAGTAGTTTATGTCTTCGCCAAACTCTAGGTTCATCGACACTCCTACTTACCTAGTACCTACTTACCAGCTAGCATCTTGTATTTTTGCATAATACTCCAAAAACTCTTTTTATTTCCCAGCCCGCAATCCTTCACATAATTGTAAGCGAAATAAAAAGCATACTCCATTATTTCCTTTATATAGAACTGTGAAAAAAGAACAAAAAATTTGACACCAGACATAATAAGTTGCTTTTGTTTAAACTTTGCTTTTAACGTTCTTTTTTCGTGCATCCTCAGGCGAGTTGAACATTAGATACAATTCCATTAACACTTCGGGAATCTGGCTACGCATGTCTTCTACTAATGATGGGGCTTGCAGAATCTCGCTAAATTCCGGCTCATCATCAAACAACCCAGAAACCAGCATGACGGGTATAAACAACTCACAAACTTCTTGCTCATGCTCTTTAAACCAGGCATCTACAGCTAGAAAGTGCGCCTCCATAAAACCTATACACCACTCCTCAATAGTCGCTGTAAAATTACTCTGCTCTTCTTTGCAGGAAAGCGTAAAGCCGTCTTCATTATTAAATGATCTATCAATCTCATCAGTAAGCAAGCAAATGGTTTTATCCAATGTTCTTGTATCTTGGTTAGCTAGAACCGCTCCCTCACCTAAGATGGCTTCTCGTATTGTATCGATCTTAATGTTAGTAGGGCAAATTGTCAGGGCGGTTAGAAAGCCATGAGCACGATGGTAAGACATGCTATATTCATTGACAGCATTACTCTCTATTAACTGCTCAAAAGTTGCACTAATATTTTGCATGAACGCGTGTCCTGATAAGGCAAATGACTACGGAAAGATAATTCTACATTTAGAATCATGGCTGTGTCAGAAAAAACAAAAAGCCATTATAAACGGCGCTTTTAAAAGACTAAAGTGTGCCCACTCATTACAATCATTTGGGAATTGGGACGAATAGACGCAGAAACATTGGCGGATTCAAGTCTGAAGTGCATCACTTGACTAGGTATAAGATAGGGCCAGCTGAAGGTAAGATCCTACCCTTTTCTCCGGCAAGAGATGAAGTGATGACGATAACTTGCCAACAACTGGCTTACGAACAACGATGCCAGATTTCCGCACTAAAGAAAGCGGTTGCAGCCAAAGGGAGATAGCGGAGATCATTGGCGCCAGCCAGTCCACGGTGAGCCGTGAGTTGGCAAGGAATACTGGCGAACAGTGGATATAGGCATAGGCAAGCACAAGGCCGAACAGATAGGCGGCGTACAGAGTCGGCTCGGGCGAGTAGAATGACGCCAAAAATGATCGAGGTGATTGAATCAAAGCTGTGTGTAGAGTGGAGTCCAGAGAAGATTGCTGAATGATCAGGAACGACTGATTATACCCGTCGCCTTTCAAGTTGCTACGTTGTTGGCTGCGCTCGCTCACCCCGGTCACCTACTGCTCGTAGGCTCATGGGGCTTCGCTTACTTGCCGCCTAGTAGCAACTTGAAATACTTTGGGTATAAATGAGAACACCAATGGCTTGCTACGACAATATTTTCCAAAGAATACAGGCTTCAATAAGGTAGGTCAGATAGAGGTGAAGCGAGCATTGATGCGGCTTAATTCTCGGCCAAGAAAAGATTTGAATTTCAAAACACCAGCCCTGATAATGGGTGAACACAGGGCTGCGTTAGCAGCTTAAGCTGTGGTGTACTTGGAATTTGAATCCGCGGCATTAAGTGATTAAATGTATTGCGGCAATACGAAAATTGTTATATCTTGTAATATTGTGGATCTGGGCTGCGAGCTATAGGGTTATATAGCATAAAGTAGTATTCACTAAAATAAAAATAAAAATAAAAGGAAGTGAAATGAAATACTTTTTAGGTGCATTTATAAAATGTATAGACTTCTCAGGTCGTGCATCGCGAACAGAATATTGGATGTTTATTCTTTTTGCTGGTATTGTGGGTATTACTTTAGGGGTTATAGATTATTCATCAGGAACATCAATTTTGAGCAGTGTATTTAATTTAGCGATAGTGCTTCCCGCTATTAGCATATTGACTAGACGACTTCATGATACTGGACGAACTGGTTGGTGGCAATTAATTGCATTCATTCCACTAATAGGAGGAATTATATTGCTGATCTTTGCTGTTCAAGGTAGTCATGATGAAAACTCCTATGGACCAAACCCTATTCATGCATAATTAAAAATATACACCCACTCCCTTTGTAGGTGTGAGGTTGTCTACCGGTCTTACACCAACCACCTACTCCTCGTAAGATTATGGGGTTTCACTCGTTTATCTCCTACCAATACCTTCAATTGCAACTGGTATATCATCTCAGCTACAGACTTGAATCTGTCAAATTCTCTCCACCAAAGTAAATTCACATTAATATTTACCACAATACTAACCATGCATAGCTTTTTGACACTGAGAATCACTAGTTTATTGTGAAAACCTATAAGTGTGTGGGTATCATTCCCAGCTCCCATTTTATCTCAGGAAATATCCACCAAATTCCCGCTAGATTCCAGCCATACCTTTCGGTCAGAAGATCTCTTCTTATTCAATAGCATATCCATACTTTGAATGGTCTCTTCAATATCGTCGATGGTGAGCTGAACTAAGCGCCGAGTATCTGCTGACATGGTGGTTTCTCGTAGTTGTAGAGGGTTCATTTCACCTAAGCCCTTAAACCTCTGAATGTTGATTTTACCTTTTTTCTTTTCTGCTTTTATACGCTCCAAAACGCCTTGTTTTTCCGACTCATCAAGAGCGTAAAAGACTTCTTTTGCTACATCAATCCGGTACAGTGGTGGCATAGCAACATAGAGATGGCCATTTTCTACCAGCCGCCTAAAGTGCTGTACGAACAAGGCGCAGAGTAAAGCGGCTATGTGCAAGCCGTCGGAATCTGCATCAGCGAGAATACAGAGTTTCCCGTAACGAAGACCTTCTAAATTATCTAATCCTGGATCAATACCCAAAGCCACGGAGATATCGTGTATTTCCTGTGAAGCAAGAACCTCGCTGGAGTCTACTTCCCATGTATTTAGAATCTTGCCTCGCAGGGGCATAACCGCTTGATATTCACGATCTCGTGCTTGCTTAGCAGAGCCTCCGGCAGAGTCACCCTCCACCAAAAATAGCTCTGTTCTGGTTGCATCCTGACTTGAGCAGTCTGCCAACTTTCCAGGTAGTGCAGGGCCCTGAGTGATTTTTTTCCGAGAGACTTTTTTTGCTTTCCTCATTCGGGTTTGTGCATTACTGATGCAAAACTCAGCCAGCACCTCACCCTCGGTAGTATGCTGATTTAGCCAGAGACTAAAAGCATCCTTGGCAACGCCTGAGACAAAGGATGCGCACTCACGGGACGATAGCCTTTCTTTTGTTTGACCGGAAAACTGAGGATCAGCAAGTTTAGTTGATAGCACATAGGCGCAATTTTCCCAAAGATCATCTGGTCCCAGCTTTACTCCTCTTGGTAACAGATTCCGGAATTCACAGAATTCCTTGATGGCGTCCAGTAAGCCGGAGCGAAGCCCATTGACATGAGTACCCCCGAGAGGAGTAGGAATTAGGTTAACATAGCTTTCCGCAAGCACGTCACCACCTTCAGGCAACCACTGCACGGCCCAGTCTACACCGGCCTTTTCGCTGGCAAAAGAAGCAGAAAATGGCTCGGCTGGTATAGTAATGTTTTCTCGGGTAGCCATTCGCAAATAGTCGCAGAGACCATCTTCATAATACCATTCGCTGACTTCACCAGTATGAAGATCTTCAAACTCTACCCTAAGGCCTGGGCATAAAACGGCTTTGGCTCTAAGCACATGGGTAAGCCGAAGAATAGAGAATTTCGCGGAGTCAAAATACGTGGCATCGGGCCAAAAATGGACAGCTGTACCTGTGTTGCGTTTACCACAAGTGTCAATTTGCTCTAGCTCAGTATCTTTAAATCCGTCTGTAAAGCTCATACCCAATACTTTACCGTCACGCTTTATCACAACATTTAGCCGAGAAGACAGCGCATTTACTACAGAAATACCAACACCGTGCAAACCACCAGAAAATTGATAATTCTTGTTGGAGAACTTAGCTCCAGCATGGAGGCGTGTCAAAATCAGCTCCACACCGGATATACCGTGTTCTGGGTGAGTATCTGTTGGCATACCCCGGCCATCATCAGATACCTCCAAAGAGTTATCTTTATGCAATATTACTTTGATATGGCTAGCGTGACCTGCCAGAGCTTCATCAACGCTGTTATCAATAATTTCTTGAGCCAGATGATTGGGCCTAGTGGTGTCTGTGTACATGCCAGGCCGTTTGCGGACTGGGTCGAGACCGCTCAAAACCTCTATGGCATCTGCTGTATAGTTGTTACGCATAGGCTCTCTAGTGCCAAAACAAAAGGTGATAAAAACACTGGGGTTTTTATCAGAAGTATACCCAAGATAATTGAATATGTAGATAATCTGCAAGAGAACAAAGCCCATAGGCTTAGATTGCTAAGTAATTAAGGATTTTTTGCTTACTACTAACACTCTTGCTGGTCCGAGTAGGCTACTAACAACCCAAACTGAACTCCTGCGCGGACTAGGTGATTTGGAGAGCAGTGAGCAACCTCACACCTTCAAGGAAGAATAGATAGTTAACAACGCTACACTTTTTGGTAGAGACTAAGAGCCTGTTATATGCCAATTACCTTGCAAACTGTTAGGTTGTTGTCTGCGCTCGCTACCCAAATCGCCTAGTGGCAACTTGAAATCTAGTGGGTATTCCCAATCTATGACGACTATTTGCTAGATACTTTGCTAATAACTGTTGTGTTATTTTCTTCTTTCCTTGGTGATTTTTGCAAATACATGCCTTTTAAAATATTCAGAGCTTGACTAAGTTGGTAGTCTTGTTTAAGTAATTTTGCAACTTTATCTTTACTCTCATCTGATGACGATTGTTTTTTAGATGCTTTTTTTTGAGAGCGCCCCTTAGCATCATTACCGTTAGCTAAATGCCCACTAAGATCCGCTTCCTTAATAATGAGTTTTTCTTTTAAAGGAGTGATCTTTGCCTGGGGTAGATCGATATCCGGTTTAATACCTTCTGCCTGAATTGAGCGGCCGTTAGGAGTGTAATACAGTGCAGTTGTTAGCTTCAACCCTCGTTCAGAATCAACGTTCAGAGGCAAAACAGTTTGAACAGAACCCTTACCAAAAGATGTTTCTCCTAATAACAAAGCTCGATGATGATCCTGTAACGCACCGGCAACAATTTCTGAAGCAGACGCAGAGCCATTGTTAATTAGCACTACTAATGAAACACCTTCAGAGGGATCATTTGTAGTTGCGTTAAAACGGAATTCAGAGTTGGCAAAACGCCCTTTAGTATAAACAATAAGTCCTTGTTTGAGAAACGTGTCCGCAACACCAACGGCTGCCTGGAGAACTCCGCCTGGGTTATTTCTTAAATCTAGAACTAAACCTTTCAAAGTATCGGTTTTTTGTTGCTGCTGAAGTTTTTTCAGTTCTTTTTTTAGCTCTTTGTCTGTATCAGTTTGAAATTGACTGATACGAATATAACCATAGCCGTCTTCAAGGGTTTCAGTTTTAACGCTATGAATCTTAATAATATCACGCGTAATGCTCAGATCGAACGGTTTAGCTGTGCCATCTCTCACAATAGTAAGCTTGATGACTTCTCCGGCTTTCCCGCGCATTTTTTCCACTGACTGAGATAGAGTGAAACCTTTTACAGGGAAACCATCAAGTTTGATAATCAGATCACCTGCTTGAATACCGGCTTTATGCGCGGGGGTGTCATCGATTGGAGATATTACTTTTATATAGCCATCTTCGATGCCAACTTCCATACCAAGCCCTCCAAACTGACCTGAAGTACTGTCTCCCAGTTTTTTAAAATCCTCAGGTTTGAGGTAGGCTGAGTGAGGGTCAAGATCGCTCAACATACCCTTGATAGCTGATTCCAAAAGCGTCTTGTCATCGACATCTTCAACATAGGCTAATTTTATCCTTTGCATCACCTCTGCAAATGTCTGTAGTTCCTCAAGAGGTAATCGTCCTTTTTCTCGCTCATCACCCTTCTCTTCAGCAGTATTATTATCCGGTGAGGAGGGGGTAGTACTATCGTGTGGATCTTTAGCCCAACTAGGAACAGCACAGCTAAAGGACGCTATTACCATGATTGTCCAAAATAAATGATGAAATCGAGAGGTTATGGTCATGTAATCTCCTTCGCATTTTTTATAAATGAATTTAGTATATACTGGTTACCATTGTAGGTGTGAGTAAGCGACAAATGAATAACGCCCCGTGATTTTACGGGTAGTAGGTAGTTGGGGTATAAGTGAGAGCAGTCAACAACCTTATACTGTGAAAGGGAATGGCTATATAACTTCAATCATCAAAAGCTTGCTTTACCTAGCCATTTGGCTGGATCCTGTGGGCGCCCTTTCAGTCTGATTTCAAAGTAAAGTACTGGCGAGGATTGACCGCCCGTTTGACCCACTAAAGCAACAGGCTCTCCGGCAAGTGCTATCTCACCTTCATTTTTTAACAGAGATTGATTGTGAGCATAAAGGGTTAGGTACTCTTGACCATGATCGATAATGATCAGTTGACCATAGCCTCTAAGCCAGTTAGCAAAAATAACTCGGCCATCATGAATCGCTTTAACCTCTATACCTTTGGCTGCAGCTACTAGAATTCCCTGCCAACGCATCTGGGTATCATTCCGACGCTCGTTGTAGCTGGACCGTAACTTTCCTTTGACAGGCCAAGGCAGTAACCCTTTCATTTTGCTAAATAGTAAATTGCTATTGATACCCTCGCTTTTCAAGCTTGCTAGGATATGTTCAAGCTCTTCACGCTGACTTTCCATGCCGTCCAGTTGTTTTCCTCCTTGCTTATATTGAGATGATAACTGGATAAGCAGCTGCTGTCTCTGTGCCTTTTGTTTTATAAGTACTTTTCCTTTTTGCTTCAGAATATCTCGTTTAGTAATGAGTCTCTTATTGATCGTGCTCTGTTGCTGCTTGTTATGCTTGAGGTCTTCAATAATGGCCTCGAATTTTTTGATGGATTTTATCTGGGCCTCGTGTAAAAATTCCAAATAAACCAATTGCTGGGAAATGTCTTCAGGGTCTTCTTGATTAAGCAACAACTTAAGCTGATTATCGCTACTGGTAAGATAAATGGATCTTAGGCTTTTTGCTATCTGTAACTTTCCTTCTTCTTTTTGTTCGACCAGCTTTTTTTTGCGATTTTGGAGCTTTACTACTGCCTTTTTCCCAGCTTTAATTTCTTTTCCAATAGCTCTCATATCAGTGTTCATAGTCATCATATTCCGCTCAATTTGAAGCAAGTGTTTTTCTGCGGAAGAATGCTTTTTATTCAGCGTTTGAAGCTGGCTCTTTAACTTCTCAATTCCTTGGGTAAGGGTGCTAAGTTCTGCTGAAGACGACTGCTCTACACTATCAGACCATGCAATATCAGAGAGCATTACATGGATGGTAAAAAACAAGTACAAAAAGTTCATATTAAAAAGATGTCTCAGTGTCCATTGTAATTATTCGGTTTCAGTATGGCTTTATTTTTTCCAAAAATCTTGTTGTTGCAACTACAGAATACTTTTTGTACGTTCTTTTTATGCCAATAGTTTCGTTTAAAGCATAACAGCCTATGGAGTCAGAGCGCCAGTATATCTTCACAGGAGCAACGATTGATCAAAGAGAGCAATGGTACTATTAAAGGAATATAATTTTTAAATCTAAGCACCTGATCGCGCTGCCTCTATCGTTGTAGCATGAATGATATTAATGCGACCTTAGCTCATTATGATGTTTTTGGCTTCAAGCTGACGATTAATCTCTGCAAATAATTGATCCCACAGACGATGTTCGACAAGTAAGCGAAGCCCCGTGAGCCTACGAGTAATAGGTGATCTGGGTGAGCGAACGCAGCCAACAAAGTAGCAGCTTGAAAGGCGACGGGTATATACAAGCACTGAGCCAGCTGTACATCGGATAAGCGATACCATGTTCCAAGCTAATAAGGCTAGAAACAATGTCAGCAGAGGATAGCTGGGGCGACCGGTGTTAGAGGCGTAGATTGCGGATGATAACTTCTCAATCTCTGACCATTTCAGCAGCGCTTTTGTATCATCCAGACTACGAAGAATTGGAAGATTAGGGTTGCTGGCTGAAAACGAAGAGTTTGGGCTGTGTTGTGAAGGATTTTTGCATGCCGATATTTTACCAGAATATAATCGTCTTTGTTGAGTTATGCTGCGGTCTCTTGTAGTTAACCTTGGGTATATTCAAAAATGGAGTACGGAGATGAGACTGACTTTTTTAGGAACATCGGCAGGAATGCCAACGATCGAGCGAAATATGGCAGCATTGGCGCTGGCTATGGACGATAGCCGCTATTGGTATTTAATTGATTGCGGAGAAGGAACGCAGCATCAATTACTGCGTTGTCGCTACACATTATCTCATTTACATGGGATTTTTATTACCCATATTCATGGTGACCACATCTTTGGTCTTCCTGGGCTATTGACGTCTGCGAGCATGCAGGGCAGAACCGAACCGTTAACTATCTGCGGGCCTGAAGGGGTTGAATCATTTGTTCGACACTCATTGATTTCGGCAGATGTGCATAAGTTATCATTTCAGTTAACATTTGCTAGAAGCGATTTTACCAATTTCGCTTATCAGAACAGAGAATTATCAATAACCTCACACCCATTGTCACATCGTGTGCCGAGTTATGGCTATCGCTTTTCTGAGAAGATAATTCACCATCATCTGGATTATATTAAGTTGGAATCGCTAGGGGTTCCAAGAGGGCCATTATGGGGTAAGCTGCAAAATGGTAGCAGCATTCAGCTTGATAATGGTCATACAGTTTTGCCTGAGCAAGTCTTAGCTAAGCCACCGAAAAAAAGGGTGATTATTGTTGCCGGAGATAATGATCGACCAGAACTACTTGAAAGCATTTTACCAGAAGCAGACTTGCTAATTCATGAAGCAACATTCACGGACGAAGTCTTTCAACGAGTAGGGCCACAATGGATGCATAGTACAGCAAAAAATGTGGCTGAAGTTGCGGCCAAAGTGAATTTACCGAATTTAATTTTAACGCATTTCAGCGGACGTTACCGCACTTCTACCCGAGCAAACGAGCAAAATATTGACGCTGTACGACAAGAAGCTAAAAGGTTTTATTCAGGGCGGCTGGAGCTGGCGGAAGATTTTGCAATATGGCAACTCAACAGGGGTGAGGGACTAATTTATATGGGTGATTGTGGTAATCAGGCTCGCACCAGCTCTTAAATATATGGGGTTGTTGGCTGATCTCACCTTAAAGGCTAACAGGCATAATACAGGACTTGCCCCTACAACAGGTGTACACTAGTTGCAGAAAATTATTCGAGTGAGTGAGAGCTGGCAGCAATTTCGCAACCTCTACAGGAACTGGTATAGAAGCATTAAGCTAGTGTTGAGCGGTCATAATTATACTCTGTAGGCATGCAGTACAGCTAGCAGGTTGCTTGCGGCAGCCTCAGATAACTTCCCCAGGTGCCTGCGAAGTACGACCTTCTCTTACACTAAGACAACATTTTCACCACGAGCAAAAGGAATTTTAAACTATTTTTGAGCCTGTTAAGTCAAGCTAACTACATAAGCCGGACTTAAAGACATTACGCTTACTCACCATACTTCAGGTGTATACCCACAGGATTTGGTACTGCTACGCTGCGGTAAGTGAGTGAAACCCCAAATCCTTTGGGTGTAAATGGTATTTAAACTTCGATACTTTATATAATTTATGTTAGTGTGCCATCCCAATGTACAAGCAAGCTGTCTTTAAACAAACTGTCGAAGGAGGCATGAAATGATGAACTGTTCAATAGTAGGTATCAGTAAAGTTACAATAATATGGGATATTCCTATTACAGGGAGATCTTTGCACGAACATTTGTTTGATTCCATTCGATAAATAAGCGAAATAAAAACAAAGATGCTACACAAAAAAATATTGAACGATAGTATTCTTACGAATGCCTAGAAGAATAGAACCAGTATATTCTTGGGTTTTCTAAGTTTAATGATAAATCCGATGATCTATATTTTACACAGCTATCATGATGAGTGATGGCTATTTATGCAAAAACCCCTAAGAGGAATCGAGTGTTGAATAAAAAAATCGCTATTGCTATCTTGCTTTTTAGTATGACTATTGTAGGAAAAATGGCCAATGCTTGGGGACACATATTGGGACCTCAGTTGCATGATGCATGCAAGTCTGGAGACCTTGCAAAGGTCACCCAGATCGTTAATTATGTAGGCCCCGAAGGTTCGGCAGAGTTCTTTGCTGGAATAAGCAGTAATGGCGACTCTTCAATGTTTGTAGCATGTAAGTATGGAAACCATGAGGTTGTCAAAGTGCTCATGGAGGCAGTGTGCAGCAGTCATCTCAGCGAAGATGAAAAAATAAAGTTGCTTGCCGGGAACGACGGACATGGCTGCTCTGCATTGGCTCAGGCATGCATGAATGACGAATCTAAAACTGTCGAAGTATTCTTAGATACGGCGCACAGCAGCAGTCTCAATTCGCATACAATATACGAGTTGCTTGCAGGAAAAAATGGCAACGGACAACCTCTATTGTATATAGCATGTGGTGATGGAAAGCTTAACGTTGTCACTGCACTCCTTAAGGCTATATGCAGCAATAATTTTAATGATAGTGAAAAAGAAACATTACTTGCCGGAGAAAATAAATTCAACGTGACCACATTGTATAAGGCATGTAGGGAAGGACACCATAAAATTGTCACCCGACTCATTGAAGCGATGTGCAACACTGAACTTAACTTAGATATGGATACACTAGAAAAGTTAATAAGAGGGCAAAGTCCTGATAAACAACCGCCTTTGTCTAAAGCGCTTAGTCAGGACAAGCAGGAGATGGTAGAAGCGTACCTTAATGCTGTATTAAGTAGCCGTCTTGATTCAACCGCAAAAGTAAGATTACTTGAAGCAAGAACAACGGATACCACCATGACTGCGTTAGATCTCGCAGATCAGAGTGAGGTAAATTACGCTGTGAAAGCATTCGTTTTTATCGTGCAAAATAGTCAGGCGCTGGTTCTTGATGAAAAAAAAGTAATTTTACGGCGAAGCATAGGTATAGCCAACGACTTTGGCCACGGTATTTGAACTTTCCAAGTTTTGTCAGCCATTACGAAGCTTTCTAAGGCGTTGAGCATCAAATCATTTGTTTTATACAATGATTTTAGTGCTTCGGACTGATTTGTAATGTACCTATCCGGTATAACATGGTTTTGACACACCATAGAGGACCAAAAACTTAGTACCTTTACGAATGTTCGCAGCAATAGAGGCCAGCCCATAAATTGTCGCATTTTTGGCAAGGCCCATGAACCGAGTTCTGGTAAGTCCGTAGCGTCCTTTATAGGTGGCAAAAGGACGCTCACCACCCGCCCGTGTTACGGCTATTTCTTTGTTACGAGTTCTATCTTCTTTCGATAGGGGCTTTCCTCTGTAACCCTTACGTTGAACTTGGTCGTCAATACCTAACTGCGCTAATTTCTCTCGGGTCTGCTCAGAGCTGTAAGCGAAATCCGCATACAGTGCCGTTTCATCCCCCGATAGCAGGGTATCACGTTCCTGAGAATCATGAATATTGCCAGACGTTACGCTTTGTCTATGAATAAAGCCATATTCATCGACACCGGTATGAACGGAAAAACCATATGTGCTTTTTTTGTTACCACGGCTGTCATTCTTAACGTGCCAGCCCGCTTCAGGATCTTTTGTCGGTTTTCCGCTTTTGTCGTGGCCCGAACCTGATCGCGCTGCCTCTATCGGTGTAGCATTAATGATATTAATGCGACCTTAGCTCATTATGATGTTTTTGGCTTCAAGCTGACGATTAATATCTGCCAATAATTGATCCCGCAGACGATGTTCGACAAGTCGTGTTCGAAAGCGTCCCATGATGGAGGTTTACTTTGCGCACCCTACAGCTCTTGGGAGCGAGGGTTAAATGAAAACACCAAGGGCTTGCTACGACAATATTTTCCAAAGAATACAGACTTCAAGAAGGTAGGTCAGATAGAGGTGAAGCGGGCATTGATGCGGCTGAATTCTCGGCCAAGAAAAGATTTGAATTTCAAAACACCCGCCCTGATAATGGGTGAATACTGAATACCATTTTTTACTCGGCACTCCTAAGTACATAATTATGCAAGATGATTCACCTTATTATCTTTTTTAGTTAACTTAGCAGTCAGTGCTTTTTGAACGCAGGGCTCAACAAATTTGGAGACATCACCACCAAGTGATGAGATTTCCCGTACCAGTGTTGAAGACATATAAGCATATTGCTCCGCAGGGGTTAAAAATAAACTCTCTACATTAGGAGCCAGAACTCGATTCATATTAGCCATCTGAAATTCATATTCAAAGTCAGAAATGGCACGTAATCCTCTTAAAATAACATGAGCATTTTGTTCTACTAGAAAGTCAGTAAGAAGCGAGTTGAACCCAATAACTTCAACGTTACTACAGCCCGCTATTATTTCTTTTACTAAACTAACTCGTTCCGCAAGGCAAAACAGAGGATTTTTACTAGGGCTCTCTGCAATTGCAACCACAACTTGGTCAAATAATATTGCAGCTCTGTTAATTAAGTCCATATGACCTTTAGTTATAGGGTCAAAAGTACCAGGGTATATTACTTTAATCATAAAAAAGGTTATCCTGCTAACGGCTATCTTGAGTTTAAACAGCTATATTTCGGCAAGCATCACGTTACTATTTATACCACTTGAAGGAGTGGGATTGTTGACGGCTATCACCTTCAATGGTAACGGGTATATACTTACCCTCATATCAGAAATGCAAGAACGCTGCATACTACCTTGCACCTGTTAACAGGCGTATAATAAAGATTTTTAGTATGCCATTATAGGGGTAAGACACCTATTTAGCAGAGTTTATTTTTCCTTTGGTTAGCGTTGCCCTAGCATTGGAAAATGCAAGAAATATCTCATGCCCACGGTAACGCCCCATGCCTGATGGCTCAACCCCACCAAAGGTATATTATCAATTTCAAAGACGACGGGTATATATCAACCAGCCTTGAAAGGTGTGGGTTCTTAACTGCTCTCTCTACACCACCCAATTACCTACTACCCGTAGGCTTAAGGGCTTCTCTCATTTGTGGCTTATATATACCTACAATGGTAACGGGTAAAACCCATTCTCTTTGAACCTCAATTTCGACAACACATAAATCGTTTCCTTGACAACATTTTACCCAATATTGGCGCTTCATTGCTCAGCAGGGTAAACGATAATTTTGAGATTCTGGAACCAGCACCTTAAATTTACTTGGATATATTTGTTAACAAGGAAATAAGTCTGCACCAGTGTGCGTAGATCTTGCTTGCCCACTTAAAATTCAAAAAGACCAAAGTATTATTAAAATTGGAGCCGGTACCAAGCCGAGCTCCATCACCGTTAATCAGCTAATGCGATCAGCCTTGTAATAAAGCTCATCGATATCAATGCCAGCATCAAATAGCGTTTGCTTGGAGCGCTGGCATTGGGAAAGATTTTCTAGCTTTCCAGCAGTGTCTGGAGGCAGTAAATGTTCAACAGCGGCTTTTTCATCTAGCAACTCTTGCTCAGTTGCCTTCATCATTTTTTTACCATAAGCGTTTATAGAAAGACCTTGCACAATCTGATAGCTACCAAATTCACAGATAACAGGGAAAGAGTAGTAGATAGATTTAGCAACACCATAACTGCCGTCAGAAATAATGCCCATGCTGACCACCTCTCCTTCACTGCCTAAAGCCCAGTCATGCATATGGTCAAGTGCGGCTTGAGCGGCAGAGGCTGCACTGGACAGTCCGCGAGCCTCGATAATTTCAGCTCCGCGTTTTTGAATGCGCTGTGTGAATTCCTTTTTGTACCAGGTTTGATCTATCTGATCTATAACATACTCATCATTCAAAATACTGGTATGGTGAAGGTCAGGATACATTGTTGGAGAATGATTCCCCCAGACGCATAGACCGTCAATATCAGATGGGTTAACCCCAAGTTTGTTGCCTAGCAGACCTTTCGCACGATTATGGTCTAGACGGGTCATTGCACAAAATTGCGCTGGACTGAGATCCGGTGCATTACGAGCCAAAATCAGACAATTGGTATTTGCTGGGTTACCGATAACCAAGGCCTTAACGTCGGGGTTTGCAACTTCATTCAGTGATTTTCCTTGGGTTGCAAAAATTTCTGCATTAGCTTCCAGCAGATCTGCACGCTCCATACCCTTGCTGCGAGGGTGAGCACCAACTAGCATGGCATAATGAATGCCACGGAAGCCATCAAAAGGATTATCATTCATAGAGATTCCATGAAGTAGCGGGAAGGCGCAGTCTTCCAACTCCATTGCGACACCTCGAAGTTTATCCATGGCTTTAGGGATTTCTACTAACTGAAGTATTATCGGTTGGTCTTCACCTAGCATCTCTCCAGAAGCAATCTTGAATAGTAAAGAGTAACTAATATTACCTGCTGCACCAGTGACAGCAATGCGAACGGGTTGTTTCATAGGGCCGATCCTTATTCAATATTGTCAGTTCATTTTAGCCGGGATCGGCTATTATTTTATCAGTGGCGCACAGAGTAACTACTCCTAACACTTACGTCTATACCCGTTATCATTGAGTGGTGGTAGGCGACAAACAAGCTAAGCCCCATAAGTCTACAAATATAATAGCAGGTGATTGGGGTGAGCGAGAGACATCAACAACCTCTCACCTTAAATGGTAAAGGATCTAAGTATTCCATATCATCCCACCCGCCAAAGGCTATAGTGAACTTGACCTGCAGTTTTCCCTCTAATCATTGACCAGGCAGGAGGCATAAGCAGTAACACTTCTTTATTTTTCATCGCTTCAGCTTCTACCTCAACATAAACGATGCTTTCAGGACAAGCATAGCCATTAGCTGACAATAGATTACAGACTGTTTTCAACAATCCGTTTCGAAAGGGAGGATCAAGAAAAATAATATCAAAAGCTTTATTTGCAGGTTTAGCAAGCCAAGTCATACTATCGGTATTAATCACTTTTCCTTGCGAGCAAGACAGTAACGCCAAATTACTTTTAATATTATCTGCAACGTGACTAGCTTTTTCCAAAATTATGGCTTCACTCGCTCCTCGGGAAAGGGACTCCAATGCCAACGCGCCGGAACCACTGAAGCAATCTAATATTCTAGCATTCTCAATATAGACTGTAAGCCAATTAAACAGCGTTTCTCGAATACGATTCGAGGTGGGCCGCAAACCCTCCTGCTCAGCAATAGATAGTTTTCGCCCCCGCCATTTACCGGCAATGATGCGCAAATTACCGTTACCGCTATGCCGAGCATTATTTTTATGAGGCATCGATAATGATCCAAAATACCTAATTATACTCATTCCTCCTTGCAGGCGTGAGATTATTGACTGCTCACATTTTCAGTGGTAACTGGTATACCATTCGTTTCTGAGTATATAATATAACCGTATTTCCCTATGTACGGGACAAAACATTTAGCAGATCTAAAAAAGTGGTTTGATCATTTTTTGCACAGCTTTTTTTGAGTACCAGTCTAAGCCTAATCGAAACAGAATCTTGGCTGGATGGTAATGCTTGTTCAGCGGCAATTGATTTGCATTCCCATTACACCAGTGCCCTACTAGTATGCACCACACAACAGCTATCGTCATTAGTCCCATCAGTTTATCCATCCTGTCAAGGTTTGTCATATGTGTGGACTCCAAGTCAAAACCCCGACTTTTTAGATTGACAAACATGGTTTTAATACTCCAGCGCTGGCTATAGTCATCTATTATGCTGTCTGACTTTTTAGTAGCTACGACGATCGATAATCCTTTCAGAGTTCGACGGGCTGCAATATAGAGCGGTACTCCAGATACTTTCTTTTTGCTATGCCACGTTACTGTTTGATTGATACTAACGCCTCTGCATAGCTTGCCAATGGCAATCTTTTTGCTTCGATGTTCCACCAGATTGTTGCTTTTAACCCGAATTCTGCATGACAGCTTGTTTTGACGTAACAGTCTAACTATTCGGGGCCTATAAACCCAAAGGATTTCAAGTTGCAGGGGTAAATGAGTTTTAAGCTTCTTGGCCAATGAACTGACGTCTTCCATGTTCAAAAACCATAACCTATTCTGGGGTAAAAGACCGTGCAGATTACCTTGTCTGAGAGTCACGTCTTGCTAAATTATGCTTGAAAATCAAGGTCTTCAGGTTTTTTGTCCTGTACATAGCGTATTTCCATAGTTGAGAGAATTCTTGTTGATATGAAAGGAAATGCCTCCTGACTGACTATTAGCCAAATAAATATTAAAGAACCCGCTAATAAGTTCCAATCCATGCAATAATTCTAAATTCCTATAGACTAATCATAATAAATATGGCATATACCCGTTATCATTGAAGGTGTGAGTAAGTAGCCCCTATGAGCCTACGAGTATTAGGTGGTTGGGGTGAACGAAAGTAGTCAATACCACCTACCTTCAAGGGTAATGGGTGTAGATACCTAGAAGCAAATAGGTCCACCAGTCTAAATATAGATAAAACTCAGTGCTGACAGCAAGCGTATGGACTTATTCGCAGGTTCCCTAACTGTCATTCACCTTACATTATTATTTCTTTGTGTGGAGCCAATTCATATGCATGATACTGACCCAACAGAAACTCAAGAGTGGTTAGAGGCGCTGGATGGCGTTCTTGAAAAAGAAGGAGAAGACAGAGCCCATTTCCTGCTGACTAGGCTGTTCAGTCATGCCCGTCATAAGGGAACCCAGCTTCCTCTTGCTATTACTACGCCCTATCGCAATACCATACCTGTAGACAAGGAACCCAGAATGCCTGGGGATCTGTTTATGGAGAGGCGCATTCGCTCCCTAGTACGCTGGAATGCGCTGGCCATGGTGATGCGAGCTAATCAAAAAGATAGCTCTCTTGGTGGTCACATTTCCTCTTTTGCTTCCTCCGCGACACTATACGACACCGGTTATAATTATTTTTTCCAAGGCCATGAAAATGATCGCGAAAGCGACTTGGTTTACTACCAAGGGCATACTGCACCTGGTATTTATGCACGGGCATTCCTAGAAGATCGTATTACAGAAGAGCAAATGAACAATTTCCGCCAGGAAGTTGATGGCAAGGGTCTTTCTTCCTACCCACATCCTTGGCTCATGCCTGACTTCTGGCAATTCCCAACTGTATCCATGGGGCTAGGCCCACTTCAAGCCATCTATCAAGCTCACTTTATGAAGTATTTAATCAATCGTGGCTTGGCTCCTGATCAGAATCGTAAAGTTTGGGCCTTTCTAGGTGATGGAGAAATGGACGAACCAGAATCTTTAGGCGCTATATCCCTAGCTGGGCGTGAAAACTTAGATAATCTGATTTTTGTTGTAAATTGCAATCTTCAACGTCTGGATGGGCCCGTCCGAGGTAATGGGAAAATCATTCAAGAACTGGAAGGCGCTTTCCGCGGAGCCGGTTGGAACGTAATTAAAGTTGTCTGGGGTCGTCATTGGGATCAACTGCTCGCCAAAGACAAAAGCGGCAAGTTACAAGAAATAATGGATAAAGCCGTTGATGGCGATTACCAGAACTGTAAAGCCAAGGGCGGGGCATGGACTCGTGAAAACTTTTTCGGGCGTACGCCTGAAACTCTAAAAATGATTGAGAACATGACCGATGACGATATCTATCATTTAAACCGAGGAGGTCATGATCCACAAAAGGTCTACGCTGCATACCATAGTGCTGTTAACCATACTGGACAGCCTACTGTTATTTTGGCCAAAACTGTAAAAGGATACGGCACAGGCGAAACTGGCGAATCCTCGAACATCGCCCACAATGTTAAGAAACTTCCGTTGGAAGATATAAAATACTTTCGTGACCGATTTAACCTGCCAATCAAAGACAAAGACCTGGAAAAACTGCCGTTCTTTAAACCTGATGCGAACAGCCCTGAAATGGTTTACATGCGCAAACACCGCGAAAAACTCGGTGGATTTATACCACAGCGTCGCCAAAAATCTGATGTAACACTGATCATTCCGGACTTAGAGGCTTTTGCCTCCATCACCAAAGGCAGTGGTGATCGTGAAATTTCCACCACTATGGCTTATGTCCGCATTCTTGGCGTATTAGTGAAAGATAAAAACATTGGCAAATATGTTGTTCCAATTATCCCTGATGAAGCTCGAACCTTCGGCATGGAGGGTATGTTCCGCCAGCTAGGCATTTACTCTGCAGAAGGCCAAAATTATGAGCCCGTGGATTCCGATCAAGTAATGTATTATAAAGAGTCCAAAACTGGTCAAATCTTGGAAGAAGGTATCAACGAAGCAGGTTCACACGCAGCTTGGATTGCGGCGGCAACATCCTACAGCAACAATAACGTGCCAATGATTCCGTTCTATGCCTTCTATTCCATGTTTGGTTTTCAACGTACCGGTGATCTGGCTTGGGCCGCTGGTGATATTCAAGCCCACGGCTTCCTAATTGGTGCCACCTCCGGACGTACCACTCTAAACGGAGAAGGTCTGCAGCACCAAGACGGTCATAGCCACATTTTGGCATCTACAGTGCCCAACTGCATTAGCTACGACCCTAGCTACGGTTACGAGCTGGCGGTAATTATACAAGACGGGCTACGCCGCATGTTCAGAGAAGATGAAAATATTTGGTACTACATCACCACCATGAATGAAAACTACGTACAGCCCGCCATGCCTTCCGGTGAAAGTGCTATTGAGGGAATCACCAAGGGTCTGTATTGTTTGGAAGATAACTCTGCTCAGAAGTCTGACCTGAAAGTTCAATTAATGGGCTGTGGTAGCATCCTAGAAGAAGTGCGCGCTGCAGCTAAAATACTGAGGAAAGACTTTAATATTGAGTCTGACGTATGGAGCGCAACAAGTTTTAACGAACTCCGCCGTGACGGACTGGCGGTAAACCGCTGGAATATGCTAAACCCAAATGCCAAAAAACGTACCTGCTGGGTTGAGCAGCAATTAGCTAACCGTCAGGGGCCTGTGGTTGCAGCAACCGACTACATAAAATTATACGCAGATCAGATTCGTGAATTTATACCGGCTACCTTCGTTACTCTAGGCACTGACGGTTTCGGTCGCTCAGACACCCGAAAGAAGCTTCGCAAGTTTTTTGAGGTTGATCGTTACTTTGTGGTTATTGCCGCTTTATCTGCCCTAGTTAAAGACTGCTCATTGAAATCTGAGGTACTGGAAAAAGCCATAAAAACATTTGATATCGACCCATCTAAAATCAATCCGTTACATTGCTGAGGGCAAGCGACGCGCTTAAGCAACCACATATATCAATCATGACTTCTGGTTATTGAAGCTGAAACTTATATTTACAGAGTTAAAACAAATGAGTGAAGAAATCATAAAAATCCCGAATATTGGCAGTGATAACGCAGAAGTTACTGAAATCAGCGTCTCTCCAGGGGAGTATATTGAAGTAGGAGACGAGCTAATTGTCTTGGAATCCGACAAGGCAAGCATGGAAATACCAGCCTCCAAAGCAGGCACAGTTGTAGATATTATCTTGAAAGTAGGTGATATGGTTTCTGAAGGTGACGATCTTCTGACACTGCTTCTAGACACTGCCAATGCTGACAAGTCAAAAAGCAATGAATTATTTAAAGCACAGGTTCCTACATCCCCCCCTGCACCAACCTCAGCTCCAGCATCAGTTCCTGTAGTTTCTGCTGAGCCATATTTAACAGACATCAAAGTGCCGGATATTGGTGCTGAAGACGTGATAATAATCGAGGTATGTGTCAAGGTAGAAGACATTCTTGCAGAAGGGGACTCCATGATCGTTCTTGAGTCTGACAAGGCGACTATGGAAATTCCGGCACCTATGGCTGGTGTAGTTGAATCTATCAAGGTGAGCGATGGTGATAAAGTAAATTGTGGCGATATTATTCTGAAACTTAAAGTCAGTAATGATATGTCTATACAAGCAGTAGCGCCCAAAACATCTACCACTACCACCGAACCCATCAAGCCAGAGCATACACCAACAAAGACAGAGCTCGCCCCTGTTAATATTCCGCCATTGGAGAAGGTCAATCGTCAGTTTCATGCTGGCCCTGCCGTACGCAAACTAGTCCGTGAGTTTGGTGTTGATCTCGCTATGGTTAAAGGGTCAGGTCCGAAAGACCGGATTATTAAAAAAGACGTACAAGACTATGTCAAAGTTAAACTGAGAGAATCTCATTCAGTAGGGTCTGTAGCCACTACTGGTATTCCTCAAATTCCGGCTATTGATTTTAGTCAATGGGGTGACATCGAAGAGCAGCCTCTACCTAAGCTACGTACTATCGCAGCTCAAAATTTCCAGCGTTCTTGGCTGAATGTTCCCCACGTTACTCAATTTGAAGAAGCGGATATCACGGAGCTAGAAGTCTTCCGTACGGAGCAAAAACCAATGGCTCAAGCTCGTGGCACTAAGTTAACCCTCCTACCGTTCATCCTGAAAGCCTGCGCTTATGTATTGAAAGAACTCTCACAGTTCTGTGGGTCTTTGAGCCCAGATGGCAAATCCATCATCTACAAACATTACATCAACATTGGGGTTGCTGTTGATACTCCTGCCGGATTGCTAGTACCTGTGATCAAAAATGTTGACCAAAAATGTCTGTGGGAGCTGGCTGAAGAATGTATTGAGATGGCGGTGAAGGCTCGCAACAAAAAACTCAAGCCTGCTGAAATGCAAGGTGGATGCTTCACTATATCCAGCCTTGGAGCGATTGGAGGCACATCGTTCACGCCTATTGTCAATGCTCCAGAAGTTGCTATTCTTGGGTTATCTAAAGCCTCGATGAAACCAGTGTGGAACGGCGAAAGTTTCGAGGCAAAACTTATACTACCTCTATCCCTGTCCTACGATCACAGAGCCATTAATGGCGCAGAAGCTGCTCGATTCACAGCTATGATGAGCACTATTCTGGCTGATATCCGTAAAATGCTTCTATGACTTATATCCGTTACCATTGCAAGTGTGGATATGCGACAAGCTAGAGAAGCCCTATGAGTCTACGAGTAATAGGTGATTTAGGTGAACGAGCGTAGAAAGCAACATAGCATCTTGAAAGATAATAGGTATATGCCTGTACCATTGAAGATGTGAGTAGGCGACAAGCGGCAGAGCCCCCCATGAGCCTATAAAGAGTAGGGGATTACGCGCGTAATAACAGCCTATAGCCGCGCACTTACAATGAGAACGGTTATAAGTCACCCACATACTCCGTAAACTCCAGTTAATAAGCGGACTTTTTATTGCTGCCTAGTGCATTTATCACTGCTTCCAGATATCACCTACCCAAACATTCATGGGTTATCAAATAAGGGCTACCATTTGAATAGTTTTTTAATAGCTGACTAAATTGTTCTGGAGATTGGAAGTCATAGTTAATATATCGCTTCATATGCCTAAAATTACGAATAATCTCTGTTTTCCGTAAGGGTCTGTCAAAAAATCGCATATCCGCAATATCAATAAGTCCAAAAATATTTTCTAGAGTAAGAATAATATTCCCAAAATGCAACGAACGAAAATAGACCCCTGCTTGATGTAGCTGATTGATGAATTCTGCTAATCTTTTTATCAATTCATTCGTTAGCTTACCTTTCCTAAATATTTCCCGAATTGTTTCACCTGCTAGTGGTTGATACCGCACCGCAGTTTTTCTTGGTACGGGCAAGCTCATAGCTTCCTTAACTTCTACCGTGAGAATCCCCATATCTTTTAAGACTACGGCGTTAGCTGTAAATGTTAGAGAATAAGGCCGTATTAACGACCATGATAACAGATTTCGTCGTCGGAATATCTTCAGGTAGCTTCCGTCAACCAGATGGAGAACCTTTGGCCCAAAGGTATCTCTTTCTATCACCTTGGCATCGGTCATTAAGACTTCATACTGATTTGCTGTTAACGTTCTCATTGATAATGTCTATTGTAATATAACCCGTTACCATTATAGGTGTGGGTAGGATATAAGCTAGCGAAACCCCATAATCCTATGAGTAGTAGGTGATTGGGGTGAGCGAGAGTAATCAACAATTCCACATCGTCAAAGGGAGTCGGTATATATTTGAAGGCGCAAGTGCGTGGCAAGCAAACTCATAAATAAGTCTCATGGATCGAAACAACAAAAGCGCAGGATACTATTATACCCGTCTATACCCGTCTATACCCGTCGCTTTTGAAGTTATCATTTTATTGTCAGTCTTCGCTTACCACCGTAACCTAGTATGCCTAAACTTCTGTGGCTTTATCCACTTGCCGGCCTAAATAATTTGGATACCCATTTCCTTTGAGGTATCGAAGCTTAGGCATGTTCACGCTCAGCTTTTTGAGAGTGGTGATTTGGAATACTGCTTGGTATACCCCCACTCTTTTAAGGTATAGAGTTTGCTCACTCCCATCACCTTCTACTATAGGCTCACGGGGCGTCGCTAGTTTATCTTCTATCCACACTTTCAATTGTAACTGGTATAGATAAACCGAAAGCAGTAATCAAACGAATATTATTTATGTGATGCCCTTTTAATCTTTCCTTGGTCTTTCTTGAAAGAAGATACGATTAACAACTATTTCTCTAAAATGTTTGCCAACTGTACAAAACATGTGTATAGTTGGCAAATATTTTCATCTAACCTGAGTACTCTAAAATATGGATAGAGGGGCGGTAGTGTGTCTTAATGAGTTATACCGCTAGATAGGCCTAGCCATTATACTAGTAGCCTTTGAAATGCTACTTTACTGTCAGCGTTCGTTCACCACAATCTCTTAGCTCTTAGCTCTTAGCTCTTAGCTCTCTGGGCTTCTGTGGCTTAGTTTATTTGTCGCTGCTTAGCAACTCCAAATAATTTGAGTATGTATCAGTTTCCATTAAAGATATAGTAGGAGGCAGTCGAGCTAACCTCATGATTCTACAAACAATAATATAATGATAAATCCAGTAAATATAAGTTTCAATTGTGCGCTTAGGGAGCCTGCTAATAAGTTTCTAAGTTTCTAAGTTTACTATCTGTACTGAGTTTTATTTGGATTGATGCCGATGAGCCTATTTCCCCATCGTTGTTTATAGTTATGATTTGTTACCGCAAGCAGGATAGTAGGTATTATAGGTGTATTTGTTACTTCTTATTATTTCTAACATGGATATTGAAGAAGTAATAGGTATTTCTAAATATAATACAGAAAATTGAGGAAATGTTTTTGGTAAAGATCAACCATTGTTAGGAAAAGAAGCAGAAGGTTTGTTGTTGGATATGGTTGTTAAAGGAAAAAAATATGAAGCATCTGCTTTTGCAGGAATAGCTTGTTTTATAGATGGATTATTGAAGATGTTTGAAGATGATAGGTGTGCTAGTGATGTTGTTAAATTATATTTTTTAAAAGAAATAACTATGCCTGAATATAAGGTAAAGTGTACAGGCACACAGTTGCTAGAGGGTTAAAAATTATGTTTAAGGAGTTTAACAAGGTGAGCCAAGGTTAATATGAAAGCTGGATAGTCTTGATAATAAAGATCATGATAGTTGTTAGAAGTAATTAATTGTTAATAAATTGTGTAATTTTAGAATTGTAGACGACACAAGGCAAATGTTTCTGGTTGTTTTATGTTTGATTAGTATGAATGTTTGTATAGCATTATATTATGTTGTAGTATTACCGGTGTTAAAATTTGTTATAAAGTATTGCTTGGGATAAGCACAAGTATATATTGTGTTTAATTAAATATTGGCTAGTATGTTATATTGCATTTTGCTGCAAATAATGTACCTAAAGGTAGTAATGTTTATATGTTCAAAAAAATATTTTTTTTATTGTGCTTTCAATTTATAGCAAATATTGCCTTTGCAGGTTATGGAGATGTGACGACTGATGTTATGCCACTCAATGTTTATTTTCCTGCTATTTACGGTAACAGCTATAGTAAGAGTGTATTAATTCCGAGATGTCCTTTAAAAGAGCTGCATAAAGACGTGCAATTCGAAGCGACGTCATGTGAAGTATTAGAGAAGGAAATGATGGACTTAAAACTAATTCTGGAGCAAGAGTCTACAGAGTTGATAGAGAAAAGATTAAAAGAGCATGCCGTGGCCGTGATGGCACCTTCATTCCAATGGCCAGATCTAGACACTCCTTTTAAAAAACGTAACACTCCTTCTGAAAAACTAAACACTCCTTCTGAAGAACAAAACAACCCTTTAAAATATCCGCCAACAAGGCCTGCGCCACTTGTAAATGATGATTATAACAATGTATATAATCAATTGAGAAAAGTAAAGAATGACGTGTTTAGTATATGTAATAATAGAAAAAAGTCATGGTGGGGAATATTGCTTGATAATGAAGAAGAAAATCATTTTTTTAAAGTATTCGTGTTTTTTATGACATTGGTTAGAAATACTGTTGAAACAATAATATATCTAGAAAGTGAGAATAAACAAAATATTTTTGATAAAATGGTAGTGGATTTAGGTAATATACCAGTAAATTATATAGAGGGCAGTATTTCAAAAGATGGAGGAAAAACTAATACAATAAAAGATTTGTTATCTGGAGGGGAGCCAGTAACGATTAGCCAATTAGTTTCCTATGGTTACTCAAATGAAAAAAAACCAAAAATCATTTATCCAAACCCTAATAGTAACTGTACGCAAAAGCTAATCGCTTTCAGTTCTGTGTCTCTATTAAAGTGTGATGTTGGTTTGGCCTATCTATCGGCATTGAGTTATGCAATGGTATATCTTTACCAAACGAAAGCTAATATTCATCAATTAAATGCAGTGCAAGATTTGCTTATGGATAGATTTTTCCAAAAATCATTTTTTAACAAACTAGGTATGCTTGGTATAAAAAACTATGATAAAGAAGTTAATGAATTCAGGCGTCCTGAAAGTATAATAGAAAATAGTGGTTTTTGTTGTGGGTGGTGCGGATATCAAGACTACATAGTAAAATATCCTTCTGTTCCAATGCCAACGCATGAAGAAACTTGTTATTTTGTCATATTAAAAAGTGTATTTACTGCTGGTTTTCAAGTTCTCAGCGCAGGAAGAACAAGTGGTAAGTTGCAAGCAGATCTGTTAGATAATATGTATGAACTTGCATTAAATTGTGCGCCTAAAAATGTATCTGAAATTGTAGAAAAAGCATTAAAGAGTTTTTCCGATGACATACAGAAACAACCAAGTTTATTATGGAATTTTATGGTGCATTCTGATGAGTTGAAAAATTCTAATAGTGATTTAAGGTCTTATTATCCAAAAGTTGAGTCAGTTAAAGAATTCATTGCGTGTTATTGTTCAAACAAAGGTTATTATTTTGGTGATGGTTCTGGGGGTTATGGGGGTAGTGTGCAGCCTGTAATTGATGATTATAGACTCCTGTTAGGTGAAAAAGTAACACTAATGCAAGAAATATTTAAAGAAAGAAATCGTCTTCAAAATAGCATTGCTTCTATTAGAGAAAAGATAGATAGAATTGAAAGTTTTTCTAAGAATACTGGAAGTTGTTGTTGCGATGTCTCGGTGCAAAAAAAAAGGAAGCTCGACATCAATAGTGTTACCGATAAATTTAAGTTATGCTGTAGTTCAAGTCATGATGTGTCATCGACTAGCACCAATAAAACATCTGTGGAATCCGTTTTTTCTGTTAAAGCATTCACAGAGAGGCTAAAGGGGTTAGAAGATAAGCTTTCTTGTTTGATGAGAGAATATAATGCCAGCCTAGAATGTAACTGTTTAGGTTTGAATCACGATAAGTATAAATTAGAATTGTCTTATATAAGCGATGAGTTCTCACGGTTAGACGTGGATTTTGAACAAAGAAACAAGCTTGCTAGCATAAAGGAAAAAACAGAAAATGAATTAAAACTGCTTTTAGATGCTAGTGTTTTTTTAAAATCAGTAATGAGCAAAAATACAGATATTGCTGATCGTGAGATGATAACGGCTAAAGTTATGTCTCTAGAGGATTGTATTAATGAGATATCAACTGACTCTAATGCATGTAATAATACGCTGCTTGAGTGGCAAGGAATGTGGAATAGAACTGGTCAATGTGTTAATACTTTTAATTCTATTGTAGAAGAAATACCCAAAGCACAAATATCTAAAATAAAATCAGAAAATGCTGAAAATGTTAAATATAAATATTACTGCGCTATTTGTTTAATGGATGGATTAGATTATGGTAAAGTAGGTGAAGTAAAAAGTTATCCAGAACCAAAAACAATGATTAGAACTAAATGCAAACATATTTTTTGCATAACATGCTTTCAAGAATGGGTTTCTCTGGAAAAGTATGGTAGGCGGCTGTTCGTGGCATGCCCTATGTGTAGGGGCCAAATAAAAATAGTGCCTAATGAAAATATAGTTCATGATAGAAATCTAGATTCTGATGGAGTGTATCAACTTGTACAATAATATGTTTAAATGTAACCTTAATAATATTTTTCTTATAAAACATAGATCAATATTATCTTTCTCTGTTTTTATTGTTTTTATTGTTTTTATATTGGGTTCTGTATTAAGCCATGCAGTAGTGACTAGGCATGGTGAACGTATTGAACAAATTGATACAATAAGAATAAAAGCTAAAGAAATCGATTCAAATTATGTTTTCTCAAAGCCAACAGATGAGCGCGATTCTTCGCAATTTAGTCGGATAGGTGTTATCACAACAACAGGTTCCCCTAATGTTCATACAACAGACTGTGATGCTTTTGAATTAACTGTAAATGAAGATGAAATATTTTATTTTTATAAAGTATTTGAATATCATAACCCAGAACATCGAAATACAGAAGATGCTTGTTGCACGCATGAAACATTTTGGGAGTTCTATCCGTTTAAACATACTAACAACCAGGCGAGTTGTTATGACTTAAATACGGCTCTTAAAGAATATTTTTTAAAGTACCCGAAAACATTAACTAGGTTATTAACTGCTAGATATATTTGTACTTCAAGTGGGTTTTATTCCTCCGAGGCATCAAAAATATTATATTTTTATTTGATGCAATTATTATATTTGCGGAAAGATAGAGAGTTTTTTATTCTTACCGAACTGCAGCATGTAGAAGATAATGGCGTCTCGCCTTTACCAGGTAAGAATAGATGTGCAGAATCACAAAAGCTTGGTATGAAAAAATTATTAAATTCATTAAAAAGGAATGAGGTGTTTGTTGATAGGCCACTATATGAAATTAAACTTATGATGATTGATTATTTACTAACCGCAGGACGAGAACTAAGCAAAGATAAACCAAATGTGCCGTACACTGTATTACGTGATACTTTTATTGAAGGAAAAAAGAAAAACCTTCATGTAATAAAAGATAGGTTGGTATTTGGTAACGAGCCTATGACAATAACAAAGGAATTTGAAGTTTGTAATTTGCTCTCAGAAGTTGAATTTGATAAAGCTATTTCAGGTTGTTCGTATTTAAGTCCTAAAGATTGTGATAGTTTAAACAGAAAAGAAGAAATCACATTGCCAGATAAAAAAATAGAATTTACTAAAAAAGTAACATTAAAAGTAAAAAATCTTTTGTCTACAGGGTGCATGATTAACGGACTTGATGAGAATGCTGTAGGCGATGTAGTAGAAAAGTTAATATCAAATGAATTAGGCTTCATGAAAAATAGAGTAGAATATATCAGGAAATTGTATCATTCCCATCGATATCAAGATATTCTAGAAGCACTTAACAATATTAAATTACTTGATGATGGTGAAGGCTCTTTTACGGAAATAACTTTACAGGAAAAAGAATTGACAAAGGTTCATTTAGGGTGCATTGCAAGGCAGATTTGCAGAGTGCCATTAGTGATTACGGATTTACATCAATATGAAGATGGTAAGCTGATGAAAAGGTACGCTGTGCCTGGCAGTGGTGGTATAGTGTATCTGCCATACAAATTAGACTATCAGCGTATTGGTGAGAGGCTTCAGTGCTTTTCTGCTAATGTTTTCGGTTGTACGTGTAATTTAACAAGTAAAGGACAAAAGAAATTAGATGACGGTTATAAGAGTTCTGAATATCGAAGGAATGGTACCATGATGACAAGTAAAGAGCATGATGTAATAATAGAATTAGCAAAATTGAAAGCAAGTATTGAAATCTGGAAGCAGATTACAGACAAACAGGTGACGTGGCAAAGTAGAGCGCAAACAAAAGAATATAAATTTTGTATTGATAAGCGGCGTGATAAGAGTAGCTCTGTGTTTCTTGCTATACGAGCCGAACAGATACAATCAGATGAAACGAAAGAATTTGAAACAGATTATGATGCTTCATCTATACAAAGCACAAGTGTTTTTCTTATCGAAAATATTACATCCATAAACGGTTCATCTAAATGGTCATGTAATGATAATGCGCAAAAACTAAACCCATCACTAGGTTTAGAACACACAAATCTTTCAGATAGTGCACATAGCTATGATTCGTTGGAAGAGCAAAAAGGATTATTGAAAAAGCCTTCTTTTTATCTTAATGATTCTGCACAAACATTAGATGCAATTGTTGCTTTTGCAAAGGAGCAACTAACAGAAGCTAATAATTTAATTTCAAATATACAAAAACAACAAACAAGTACATATAAATCAACAGATACGTCATTGTATGGTGTTTTTCTAGCAGATAGTTCATTTGCCAATAGCATTTTATCTATGTCTTGTTATGAGAAAAGCAATATGTTTTTTCAACTAATGTTAAGGCCGGTTCAAATAATATTAGGAAATAACCTAGAAAGTAATATTTCTCTTCCTTTTCTATTTGAAAGCAATACAAATGCTGCGCATATTGAGAGTAAAATGTTTCTTACAAAAGTAAATATTTATGACGATGATGACCGTCTTCTTTTATCCGAAGACGGCCAAGTTAATTCTTTGATGAAAACTCCAAGGGATAGATATACGTCGTTCAATGAAGTCTACGATATAAAACAGAATGAACTAATTGATATTGTTAGAACAGGTTTTTATATGTGGCATAAATGCCTTTTTTGCAGTGGATGTCGTGCTCAAGTACGCAATTATAACGGTGCGGAATGTACAGGTGAAGTGTTAGAAAAAAGTCATGAGTCCCACTGTTTGTTTAAAGGTACTTTAGAAAAGATGAAGAAAAAAAGTCATGAGTCCCACTGTTTGTTTAAAGATAATTTAGAAAAGATGAATATCAAAAGTCATGAGGAAGACGAAATGGAATTTAAACTTCAAGCTGAATATGATGTCCATTTTAGAATCAATCAATTGTGGGTGAATTGACATACGTGTACATGTAGCTTACATCCCTATAGGTACTATAGGGATGTTTTCACAAAAGTTTTTCAGGACATGAGTAACTAACAAATAATATACAAAAATGACTAGATAATATGTTATCTATAAGTGTAAGTATTGTGGTTGATAAATTAATAAAGACTTTCTTATATTGGTGAAACTTGGTGTCGTTATCTGATGTAATGGTTTTAAATTGCTCAGGCATTTTACGCATTAATTTTATCGTTCGCCTGTTGCTTGACTTGGTCGTTCTATCGTTTAACTGGCCTATCAATGTGTAACCAGTTTTTCGCTCAACCAGTGTGACTACGCAGTGTTTAGACCCAAAGCATTTCAAATTGCTACTAGGCAGCAAGTAAGCGAAGCCCCGTGAGCCTACGAGTAGTAGGTGATATGGGTGAGCGAACGCAGCCAACAACGTAGCAACTTGAAAGGCGACGGGTATAGACCCTTTACCCATCACGGTATCTACTTCCCAATAACCTAGTGTTTCATGCGTTTCTACTTCAGCTGGTCGGTCTGCTATATTGCGCTTATTTGCAATCCGGCCTCGACTATCATAAGCCTTGTAGCGTTTACGTCTTCGCTTTTTAGCACAACGAAAGTGCTTCCATAGCAAGCCGCCTTTCTTTTTATCACGCCAAATATATCGATAAATAGCTTCATGGCTAAAGCAACGTACACCTATTCGTTTTAAGTAACCCGTAATCTGTTCAGGACTCCATTGTTTATGTAAGAGTTGCCTAATGATCATGTAATCCTTTTCTGTAAAATGTTGATTTCTTCTTGAACGTCGACGTCGAGCTCTTGTCCTTTGCTGTGCTCTGATGGGTCGATATGAACTATCCTTATGCCAACAAGTATTGCGTTGAGTCATCTGACAGAAGATGATGTTAGGACAATGGAAATGTTGATCAATACCATGCCTAGGAAGGTTTTAGGAGGGCGGACACCACTCGAAGTCTACACAGGACAGCCGATTGCACTTATTGCTTGAATCCAGCTTTACTTCGTGATTGAAGCAAAAAACTAAGGGTGTCGCAGTTCATCGTTTTTATTAAATTGGGTGTCGCACTTAGTATATGAATTCGGCTTATTCATCTTCTCGTGCTTTACGTGAATCCAGCAATACTTTATCTTGCGCTTAGGTATCGTGATTTTCTACCGTCGAATTTCTCGAGCTCTTGCCATCGTACTAGCTAGTAGCATAGCAAGCCAGCCAGAACCTGTTACACTTAGTGCATTTCTGCCTCGCTTATATTGACACATAACGGGACAACTAATAGGACAATTGACAATGAGTCTTGCCGACAAAGTACTGGCAACAAACAATGATTTGCCTATTCGCACAGTTCAGCCAATCCATAACGGCAAAGTGCGCTCTGTATATTGGCTTACTAAGAAAGATAGCCGTCGGCTAATAGAAGAAAAAGGCTATCCCGTTCCGGCAGATGCACCGCTGGCTATTATGGTCATAAGTGATCGAATTTCAGCCTTCGATTGTATATGGCGAGGGGAGGGAGGTATGAATGGTGTTCCCGGAAAGGGGGCCGTGTTAAATTCTATTTCTAGTCACTGGTTTAAACTATTTCGTGCACAAGGTCTTGCTGACAGTCATATTCTGGATATCCCTCTCCCTTTTATCTGGATTGTGCAAACAGCTCGCCCAGTGTTGATTGAAGGTATTTGTCGCAAGTATATTACTGGCTCTATGTGGCGCTCATACGAAAAAGGGGAGCGCAGCTGCTGCGGTATAACGCTGCCAGATGGTCTGGAAAAAGATCAAAAATTACCTGAATTGCTGATTACACCGTCTACGAAGGGTATTCTCAAAGGTATTCCCAGAATACCTGAAGTCGATGATGTTAATATTAGTCGTGCTGATATTGATAAAAATTACCAAGCATTTAATTTCCGTTCGATAGACGATGTAGACCTCTATGAGAAATTGCTGAAAGAAGGATTTAACCTCATTAGCGACTCACTATCACAACTTGATCAGATTTTTGTTGATACCAAGTTTGAGTTTGGTTACGTTACAGGGCAGGATGGTAAAGCCAAGCTAATTTACATGGATGAAGTTGGTACTCCTGACTCTTCTAGAATATGGGATGGGCCTAGCTACCGTAAAGGCAAGATCGTTGAGAACTCTAAGGAAGCTTTCCGTCAGCAGTTGCTTAATTACTTTCCTGATTCCGATCTCCTGCTTGATAAACAGCGCATGGCTGAACGTTTGGCATTAGCAGCGGATAATCTTCTACCTGAACGTTTACTGATGGATGTGTCAACTACATACCTTGGTCTTGCGGAAAAGATTACTGGCGAAAGACCAGTACTTTCTGACAACCCGAGGGCTGAAATTATTCAGATATTGCAGGATGAGTATAATTTAATCACTTAACAGAATAGCCCTGCTAACATAGGCTTTATCTCCCGTCATTACGCATCACAATTACCTACTACTCGTAGGCTCACTAGGGCTAACTAGTTTTCCGCATGCCCTAACCTTCAATGGTAACTGGTATATACCCGTCGTCTTTGAAGTTGCTACTGTTTTAGTCTATAAAATTGCTTTATACTTGGAGCACGAAAAAAAGTATTGATGATTAAGATTACACTTGTCTCCCTTGAAGCTGGGAGCAAATGACAAGTGAGCGAATTCTCAATGCGCCTACGAGGAGTAGGTGAGCGCAACCAACCCCCGTACTTTTGTGCGGCTGGCATGTAAAGAGGAAGTGAGCGTGTCTCCAATATTCCAAATACTTATACGTACCATAATTGTTTTACTTGGGGGTCTGTTAGCAGTCACAGCCTTTTCCGAAAATACGGCGGACCTTAGTGAGTTTGAACGTAAGGAGATCGCCGAAAGGATAGCTCCAGTAGGAAAAGCTTGCGAGAATGGCCAACCCTGTGCAGAAAAAGCGGTAACCACGGTAAAAAGTAGCAGCTCCTCCAGAAGTGGCGAAAAGATTTTTAACTCTTCTTGTTCTGTTTGCCACGCAAATGGGCTTCTAGGAGCACCTAAAAAAGGTGATACAGAGGCATGGAAGGCTCGCATAAAAAAATTGGGAGGGTTCGATAAATTGCTAAGCAATGCTATTAACGGTATTGGTAATATGCCGGCAAGAGGAGCCTGTATGGATTGCTCTGATGAGGAGATAAAGAAAGCTCTTGAATATATGAGTGATCTGAGCCCTTAACGCTTGTGCTCTTGTTGTACTTGCTTAAGTCTGTCCTTGCCTGCTACCCGCCACTGAATCCCCATAAACCTATGCGTAGTAGCGGGCAATTGAAATGAGCGGAAGAAGTCAATAACCTCATGCTCCAACCGGAATCTTCGGTTTGCTAAAGGCAGCTTTAAAAGTAATATTATCTATACTGTTGTGATAAATACGCTCAAAAAGCTCCCTTCTTAAGTAAATAGCCTGTACCTACTAGTCTCATAAAAGCAGCTTTTCTCCTATCCTTATTGCGATCCTTGCTATATCCAATCTTTTAAAGTCACTTATCTACTAGATACATCTCTCGCATTTTTACCAGCACCTGCATTCTTAACTATTTGCGTATATATTCCAAGGAATGGACGTTGCAGTTCGGCGGCATTAGCAAAGCCTCTGGTGCCTATGACAGTTAGCATTGAAGATGCTTGATTTTGAAACTGTTTTTTACTCCACTCTTCGCTTACAGCCCAGATCCCAACTCAAGTGAGCAACTATGAGAAGTTATGAATGAAGATGCTAGAAACAATAAGTGGCTTGCAACAGGGAGCGCAACAAAAAATAAATAATTTTCTTTACAAAAATTTACCAGAAATTGGCGCTGCATTGCTCCTCAGGATTAATAACAGTTTTGAAATGTTGAAACCTGTATCTTCAATACGTCTAGGTATATAATTTCCGTCACTTGCATCTCAGGGTCAGAAATGAACTTCAGTAATATTATTTTCATAGCAATGGCCACATATGTATCGCTAGCTCAAGCACAAACTACTTCTACGGTTGCTCCAACAACAGTAAAAATAGATAAGTACCTTCATTTTTATAACTGGGTAGAATACATTGGGCCTAATACACTAAAAGACTTCGAGAAGAAAACTGGAATAAAAACATCGTATGATGTTTATGACAGCAACGAAGTACTTCAGGGAAAACTGCTATCCGGCAAAAGTGGCTTTGACCTTGTATCTCCCTCCCATGATTTCTACAAAGCTCAGATAAGAGCTGGTGCATTTAGCAAGCTAGATAAGAGACAGCTACCCAACTGGAAGAATTTGGATCCAGTTATTATGAAAAAGATTTCCGACTATATTGACGAAGGAAACCAGTACGGCATCCCATACCTGTGGGGAACCACGGGCATTGGTTACAACAAGCAAGTGGTAGAAAAAATATTGGGCAAAAATGCTCCTGTTGATAGCTGGGCTTTGGTCTTTGAACCTGAAAATATGAAAAAACTACAACAGTGTGGTGTTGCTTTTCTCGATGCCCCCACTGAAATTTTGCCTTCTGCTATCGCTTATTTGGGACGCCTAGGCGACAGCATCGATATTAAGGATTACCAGGCTGCAATAGAGCAAATCAACAAAGTTCGTAATTATGTGAGCTACTTTCATTCTTCAAAAATAATCACCGATCTTGCAAATGGCGATATTTGTGTAGCAATTGGTTGGTCTGGTGATATGTTAATGGCAAAAGAACGAGCTAAAGATGCTAATAATGGAGTAGATATTCATTACTCTATACCCAAAGAAGGGGCTGCAATGTGGTTCGATATGCTGGCAATACCTGCCGATGCATCTAACAAAAGTGCAGCCCATGTTATGCTTAACAATTTGATGGATCCTAAGGTAATTGCTGACATAACCAACCACATTTCCTACGCCAACCCAACGCCGTCCTCAAAGCAGTTAATTGACCCTGAAATCGTAAACAATCCCGGAATTTACCCTGGACCTCACGTCTTAGAGAAGCTCTTTATTTATAAAGAGCTTCCTGCCGGAGATAAAAAAAACAGGCAAGATTTGAGAAGATATATCACTCAGCAGTGGCGTAAAATAACTATGGGGGGTATTGATCACAGTAAATAAAAGAACCCTTACCGATCAATCCTCTATACCAGTTACCATTGAAGGTGCTTGTAGGAGATGCAAGCGAAGACCCATACCGACGAGCAGTAGGTTATTGGAATGAGTGATACCAGTCAACAACCAAACACCTTTAACGGTGAGTGGGCTTAGTATCAAGTTTGAAGTGCGACAAAAGTAGTTATTCATAAAAGCATTCCTCCGGTGTTTTATAAGCTAACCGCTTCCTTGGTCTTGTATTTAATTTGGCCGCGATGATATTACATCGTTGCTGAGTTAGCTCTGCCATTGATGTTCCCTTAACTAAGTATTGTCTGATCAAACCATTGGTATTTTCATTCGTACCACGTTCCCATGAGTGATGTGGGTTGGCAAGGTAATAAGGGCAATTAGTCACTTCTTCAACTTTCTTATATTGTTTATGTAAGAGTTGCCTAATGATCACGTAATCCTTTTCTGTAAAATGTTGGTTTCTCCTTGAACGTCGACGTCTAGCTCTTGTCCTTTGCTGTGCCCTGATGGGTCGATATGAGTCATCCTTATGCCAGCAAGTCTTGCGTTGAACTTCTCGATATATGGTACTTCGGTGTTTTCCGATAGCTGTGGCAATGTCCGTAAAACTTAATCCTTGCCTTTTTAGCGCGACTATCACCCTCGGTGAGCTGTTGATACTTCATAGGTTTTTACTTCGTGATTGGAGCAAAAAACTAAGGGTATCGCAGTCCATCGTTTTTATTAAATTGGATGTCGCACTTAGTATATAAATGCGGCGAGTATAACATATGAACCTCAAGAGGCGGCTAATACTCAATTGAGAGGCTGCGAATAGCTTACTAAAATGTGTAGAGAAGCGAAACTGAGAAAGCTGATGCCAGTTCCGCTTGAGTAGCTTGTTATGCTTTTAATTTAACCGCTGTTCCAAAGACCATAAGTTCAGACGAACCATCCATTATTGAGCTTGTAGTAAAGTGAATGCCTACAATAGCATGGGCTCCTTTTTGTTGTGCGCTTTCAATTAGACGTTTAACTGCAGTATTCCTAGCATCGGTTAACATTTCTGTATAACCGCGTATTTCACCGCCTATAATACTTTTGAAGCCTGCCATTATGTCACGCCCAATATGCTTTGCTTGAACTACGTTGCCAGTAACGACACCTACAATTTTTTCTATTTCTTTTCCTGGGATTACATTAGTGGTTGAACAAATCATAAAACCTCCTTGAAGATATAACTGTATTCCTTAATAGAACACTACAAAAACAATATTATAGAAAACCAGTCTCAACATCTATTACTTCATTCACACCCCATAACATACAACCTCTCAGGCCCAGGTAGATAACCCCTGACCCTACCCATTACGCAAGAGGCTACCAGCAACTTTTACGCCTTGCTCTCACGCATCTACGTGAGAATACATAGATATATCCATTATCCTTAAAAGTGTGAGGTTTTGAAAAACCATATATCTACCAATCTCATGAACGTGATATTCTTGCTCTGAAAAAGCGTAACCATGCGCAGTACTGTGCCAGAGTGATTTTAAATGATTACTGAAAGCACGAAATCTATTGATATTAAGCTGTAATAAACAACATCCCCGTGCTTGGTAGAATTCAGAAGAGTAAGATTGTTACTTAGTATGGCGAAGGTATTGTGCGATGAGCGTATTTCCAATCAATAGGGATATTACTTATGAATACAGATATAAAAACACTTAGAGTGCTTGTGGTTGAAGACCATAAGTTTCAACAAAACATCGCAGTTCGTGCCCTAAGCAGCATAGGTATTGAGCAAATTGAGGTGGCCGAAAATGGGCTTGAAGCCATAGACATACTAACAGCAAAAGCGCCTATCAACATTGTGCTTTGCGACCTTGATGTGCCGAAAATGGATGGTATTCTCCTTATTCAAGAAATGAAAACCAAAGCACCAGAGACTGCTATTATTATTTCAAGCGCTAAAGAGTCATCTCTGGTACGAGCCGTTGAAGTCATTGCAAAAAACCACAATCTCAACTTGCTAGGCAGCTTGCCAAAACCGGTATCTCTAGAGCTTTTGGATGAGTTAATAAATAATTATTGGAATCAATCACAGCAGAAGGAATATCAACAATCTAATATTCTGCTAACCGCAACCATGCTTGAAACAGCCGTTCATGAAAATCAATTCGAGCTATATTTTCAACCCAAGGTTGAGTTAAAAACAGGTCAGCTAACATCCGCTGAAGGTTTGGCTCGATGGCTCCATCCAGAGCTAGGAGAGATAGGCCCTGCAGTTTTCATTCCTCTACTAGAAAGCAGTCGCTTAATTGACCGAGTTACATTAATTTTAATGGATCAAGCCCTTGACCAAGTTAACGCGTGGAAGGATCAGGGGCGCTCAATATCCGTAGCAATCAATATTTCACCATTAATGCTAGATAACTCCCAGCTTGCCGATCAGATTCTAAAAAAAACAGTAGCTAGAAACATCAGCCCCACCTTGCTTACGCTTGAGATTACTGAAACTGGACTAATAGAAAACATGAATGCAGCGTTAGTTTCTCTAGTGCGTTTAAAAATGTTTGGCTTTTCATTGTCAATAGATGATTTTGGAATTGGTTATTCCAGTATGGAGCAACTCAGTCGTATACCATTTTCAGAGCTGAAAATTGATCGTTCTTTTGTACACAATGCTAGCCAGAATAAAAAGCTAGAAGCTATCGTTAATGCTAATATTACTCTGGCCCATAACTTAAAGCTGAAAACAGTTGCTGAGGGCGTTGAAACCATAGAGGACTGGAGAGTACTCTCAAATATGAAGTGTGATTTTGCTCAAGGATATTTTATAGCAAAACCTATGCCCGCTAGCGAGCTTAATAACTGGGAAGTAGGATGGAAAAATAAGAATCCAGCAATAAATGATTCATAATGGCTCTTATGCCTGCTGAGCCCTTACCACAAAGGCCGCATAGGGATTAACCGTAAAGTATACGGCGTCCAACCAATGTACTGTTTTCATGGCCGAATTCATATACTAAGTACGACACCCAATTTAATAAAAACGATGAACTGCGATACCCTTAGTTTTTTGCTTCAATCACGAAGTAAAAACCTATCAAGTATCAACAGCTCACCGAGGATGATAGATATATGGTAGTCGCGCTAAAATGACAAGGATTAAGTTTTACAGACATTGCCACAGATATCGGAAAACACCGAAGTGCCATATATCGAGAATTTCAACGCAATACTTGTTGGCATAAGGATGGCTCATATAGACCCATCAGGGCACAGCAAAGGACAAAAGCTCGACGTCGACGTTCAAGGAGAAGCCAGCATTTTACAGAAAAGGATTACATGATCATTAGGCAACTCTTACATAAACAATGGAGCCCTGAACATATTACGGGTTACTTAAAGCGGATAGATGTACGTTGCTTTAGCCATGAAACTATTTATCGATATATTTGGCGTGATAAAAAGAAAGGAGGCTTGCTATGGAGGCTCTTGCGTTGTGCTCAAAAGCGAAGACGTAAACGCTACAATACTTATGATAGTCGAGGCAGGATTGCCAATAAGCGTAATATAGCAGACCGACCAGCTGAAGTAGAAACGCGTGAAGCACTAGGTCATTGGGGAATAGATACCGTGATGGGTAAAGGGTCTATACCCGTCGCCTTTCAAGTTGCTACGTTGTTGGCTGCGTTCGCTCACCCCGACCACCTACTACTCGTAGGCTCACGGGACTTCGCTTACTTGCTGTCTAGTAGCAATTTGAAATGCTTTGGGTCTAAACACTGCGTAGTCACACTGGTTGAGCGAAAAACTGGTTACACATTGATATGCTAGTTAAACGATTGAACGACCAAGTAAATCAATAGGCGAACGATAAAATTAATGAGTAAAATGCCTGAGCAATATCAGATAACGGCACCGAGTTTCACCAATATAAGGAAGCTGAAGAAGTGACTAATTGCCCTTATTACTTTGCTAACCCACACCACTCATGGGAACGTGGTACGAATGAAAATACCAATGGTTTGATCAGACAATACTTAGTTAAGGGAAAGTCAATGGCAGGACTAGCTCAGCAACGATGTAATATCATCGCGGCCAAATTAAATACAAGAGCAAGGACGCGGTTAGCTTATAGAGCACCGGAGGAATGCTTTTATGAATAACTACTTTTGTTGCACTTCAAGCTTGATACTAAGATGTGAAATGGCTTGCCTATGTTATATCGGGTATAAATATTGTTTGATAATAAGCCATAAATAGAGCTGGTAGACGTCTGAGGCTTGATATTCAACGGTCTACTAATGCACCAAAATAATTGTAGGTACAAGTAAACTGCAAGGAGAATAAAGCATATATTGCTAAGTTCTTGATGGGGTGCGAGCAATCGACAATTATGCATAAGCACGTATATGAGGAGTGTAATGTTAAAAGAGCGTGTGACTGTAATAAATAATGCAGAAAGTCAGCTTAATACTGTTGTGACTATTACATGAGTAAACGTGGGTGTTCGTCTACTACCACTAAAAACTGCTAGAAAGGCACAACAAACGAAAGCCCAGAACATATTCAACCTTCGTTTGTTGATCAATCACTATTCTCCGGATCAAATAGGCCTATTCCCATACTCGCCTCCAGGCTTCTGAGGCGGATCCGCTGTAACATTAGTGGGAACTTCTTCAATTTTCCCTCCTTTGCTCAAAAACTCTTCAATCTGGCTGCTAAGGCTTTCTCTTAGCTTGTTTCTGGACTCCACAGTTCTTTCTTCAGCAGGCTCGTCTCGACTTCCTAGATAGCTAATATCTACACCATCAAAACCAGCTATTGCTTTGTTAGGCTTTTTCCGTGCCATGGCTATGTCCTCTAATCACTGGTCTTTGGAGACTAAGCTCCAATCATTTTTAAATTTATACTCGAATACTTTTGGAGGTTTTACTCCACACGCTTTATAACCGTTAATTCTAATTATTATAGCTATAAACTAGCTAATGTAAAATTCAAAGCTAATTTCTCCTCCTCCAAATATTTGGAATAAAAAAAGCACTGAAAATTATGATTACTTATATGTTCCTCCATGTAAAGCTAAAGTGCAAAAAAAATTGATAATATTTTAGCTAAATCTCTGGCAGCCACGCAAACAGCTACGTAAGAAGTAAAAGCCTTGCTTGAATATCTGAAATAAGTGAGCCATTGTCCTTTATATGTGCGCATTTTCATTGTAAATATAGGCGCTGCACAAACGAAGCCCTCTAAAAATATAAGCCTTAGGTGACTTGAGGGTAGTCGCACTTATGAGGATTATTCGATAATAGCCACACTATTAAATATCTTGAACTGATCAAAAACAGATGCTGATAAATGGTCCAGCTCAACTGCATCTACGATGCTCAGTAAAGTACGGAGTACGTCGTATTGATGATTTTGTAAACTCATTTTTGAATCTACCAGGCAGTGATTTTTGTCGTCTACATTGGGTGAGCAACATCCATGAAAAATAACGACTTGCTCTCTGGCAATGAAGTCTTCAAAGCTTCATAGTACTCCACAAACTCATCTTGTTTTTCAGAGTAGAACTTGCGGGGTACACCCTGCGGTTTTTTGTAAGTGAAGCCATTTGTGTAGGCCGAATACAGTATATCTCACGTATCATTTTTCAGAGATATGAGCAAAAATCTGCTGGATGTGAGCTTAGAGATATGCTCGATCAATTGCCGCGTTTGCTCGTCATTTAAGTGACTTTTGCTGTCACTATTTTTAGACATCGTATTTTTCTTTTTAGCTAGTCATTGAAATAGTGGTTTATGCTGTATTCACGGCTTCTAAAAGCTTTAGCAATAGTAGGCACAGGCCAGTCTTCCTACTTCAACAATACCACCATAATGCGGTCGCACTTTTAAGCATCACACATTTTCTTATGGCATAACTGCAAGTCTGTTTTTTGCTGTGAGTTCAGAGTTATTTTTAGCATGAACAGATAATGCAGAAAAACAGTTCAATGATCTTGAGTATCAACCGAGTATATATGGAAATTTAAGCAATTATCATATATCCTTAGAGGCTTTACGCTTGCACTCAATGTAGGGAGGTGAAGAGAGGCGGAAATAAAGCGGAGCTATGGGTTGATACTAATTCCACCTTGATGGTGTAAGACTGGTGACTGTTCTCACCTATCATGGCCACTCACTACGCTTAGGCTACATGCGGGCTTCAGTTCGGTTATCGCCTACTCATGTCTTCAATTATAATGGGTATGTTGCTTGGCATTACATTCCTGATCCGTGCTTTTTCACAAGCATCTTATCAGGCACTCGTAATAAAAATAAAAACCAGACACAGCATCAGTCTGGATCAGTAAAAACTAAACGAGTCGGAGGGTATTACTCTGACGGGCGGTAGCGTGCCTAAACTCATTAACCAATACGTTAGAGGAGCACACGCCAACGTGAAATACCTGATTGTTGCACCCTCATGGGTGGGTGATATGGTGATGGCTCAAACCTTGTTTATCACCATAAAACGACAACATTCTGGTGCCGTTATTGATGTTATAGCTCCAAGCTGGAGCAGCCCTATTCTCAAACGCATGCCAGAGATCAGGCATTGTATCGAAATGCCTCTTGGTCATGGCCAGCTAGGGCTATGCGTTCGTAGAAAAATAGGGAAATCCTTACAGGCAGAGCATTACAATCAGGCCATTATTTTAACGAATTCGTTTAAGTCTGCTTTGATTCCTTTCTGGGCAGATATTCCAGTACGTATTGGTTGGCGCGGAGAAATGCGATACGGCTTACTAAACGATATTCGCATCTTGAACAAAGAACAGCTTCCTCTGATGGTGGAGCGATTTATAGCTTTAGGCCTAACGGCCAACGCCCCAATTCCGTCAGAATTGCCAAAGCCAAATCTTCACGTAGAACCTGATGCAGCCAAGAGCTCTTTACACAGGCACCGGCTACAAACAAACAAGCCTGTTCTGGGTATTTGCCCTGGTTCTGAGTTTGGCCCTTCAAAGCAATGGCCTGCTAGTTACTATAGCGAAGCCGCCCTACATATGATCAAAAATGGTTGGCAAGTGTGGCTCTTTGGTTCAGAGAAAGACCGTCCAATAACGACAGCAATTATAGATTATATTCCGAACCAACATCAGAGCAGTTTCTGTAATCTGGCAGGAGAAACAAGTTTGGCAGACGCAGTAGATTTACTATCTCTTACTAGCGCAGTTATCACTAATGACTCAGGACTAATGCATATTGCTGCTGCACTTTCTCGCCCGTTGGTTGCTATTTATGGTTCAACCTCAACAACCCACACCCCGCCGATAAACACTAATAGTGAAACCATCTGGCTAGGGCTAGAGTGCAGCCCTTGCTTTAAAAGAACATGCCCTTTGGGTCATCATAACTGTATGCAACAACTTACCCCTAGTAACGTTATAAGCTCTCTAGAACAACTACTTAAAAAAGAGGCCACCATCGCTACATCCAAAATATATAAAACATGAAGGTTTTGCTTATTAAAGTATCTTCCATGGGGGATATTATTCACACTTTACCCTCTCTAACTGATGCAGCCTTAGCCATGCCCGGTATCAAGTTTGACTGGGTGATTGAGGAAGCTTTTTCAGAAATTCCTTGCTGGCATCCTGCGGTTGATAACATTATTCCTGTGGCTTTACGTCGTTGGCGACAATCGTTGCTAGCATCAAGAACCTGCAAGGAGTGGCAGCAATTCTATAAAAAACTGGTTGCAACAAAATACGATGCTGTTATTGACGTCCAAGGATTATTAAAAAGCGCACTGCTAACATTTCTTGCGAAAGGGCCGTCCTCTGGCCTTGACAGGAAGTCTGCCAGAGAGTCGATCTCCGCATATTTTTACAAGAATCCTCAACATGTGTCTTGGAATCAGCACGCAGTAGAGCGCATAAGGCAATTGCTGTCTCAATCTCTTAACTATGCTTTACCGACAACCCTAGGGGCCTTCTCACTAGATACCTCTCACTTCGACGACAATAAACATCCAAATTCGCCCTATATTATTTTTATTCACGGAACAACTAGACACGATAAACACTGGCCAGAGCCTTATTGGTGTCAGCTGGCCAATCTGGTAAATGATGCAGGATATAAAATTCTACTTCCCTGGGGAAATGGCGTAGAACAAAAAAGGGCTAATCGCATTGCCCAATCATCAAAAAACACACAGGTACTTCCTAAAACTAACTTAACCGGAATCGCATGCCTTTTATTAAAGGCATCCGGAATTGTTAGTGTTGATACGGGGCTTGGTCATCTCGCTGCCGCTTTAGAAAAACAGACAGTATCTCTTTATGGTCCAACAATGCCTGATAGAGTAGGAACTTACGGTAAATCTCAAATTCACTTAACTCTTGAGCACTGTCCATCTGGGGTATATCCATCGGTTGACCCCGGCACTTTCGCTGCTATGACACCGGAGCTAGTGTGGCGTACCATAAAAAAAACACTGCCACAATGAAGCTTGATTTCGCCTTATTTAATTATTTCCCATACGGTGGTCTCCAAAGAGATTGCATAAAAACAGCCATTGAGTGTCAAAAACTAAATCATTCAATCAATATTTATACCACTGAATGGGATGGTGAGCGCCCCAGTGGCTTTAACATACATCTACTTCCTGTAACAGGGGTATCAAACCATTGTCGCATGAAGAGCTTTCAAAAAAAGTTGCTTAAGGCAACAAAGCAAGAGTCGGGGGATTTTCTGATAGGTTTTAACAAGCTGGACGGACTAGATGTTTATTTTGCATCAGATCCCTGTTACCGTGAAAAAGCAATTAAGGAACGTAGTTTTTTTTATCGGTTAAGTCATCGCTACAAAACCTATGAACAATTGGAGCGAGCCGTTTTTGAACCAGACAGCAACACAGTAATACTGACTTTAACAGAACAGCAAAAGCAGGATTTTCAAAAGAACTATCAAACTCAGGACGACCGCTTTAAGTTACTTCCTCCTGGCATAGAAAAAAACCTATTTTTCCAAGATAAATCTCACATAAGAGCCGAATATCGAAAACAATTCAATATTTCAGAAAATAGCAACTTATTGTTAATGGTTGGCTCCAGCTTTAAAACCAAAGGGCTGGATAGAGCAATTACAGCGCTGGCATTCTTATCAAAGCTGAAGTTAAAAGACACTAGGCTTCTAGTTGTTGGTGGAGACAATCCAGAAACGTTTATTAGAATGGCAAAAAAACTCAAAGCCATGAATAATATTATTTTCTGCGGAGCCAGAAGTGATGCGACAAAACTTATGCTTTGTGCAGACGCCCTTATTCACCCAGCATACACCGAGAGCGCAGGAATGGTGCTTGTTGAAGCCATAGCTGCGGGGCTTCCTGTTTTAACTACCAGCAACTGTGGTTATGCATACCACATTGAAGCAGCCAACGCAGGCATAGTATCTCCAACTCCATTTAATCAGAATCTGTTCAACCATAGCCTTCTAGAAATACTCAACACCGAACGACTTAAGCAGTTTCATGAAAATGCAATCAATTATGCTAGCAATACTGATCTGTACAGCCTTCATCAGCAGGCAGCAAAAATCATTAATACACTTTTAGAAAAATAGCCACCTATGGATTATTTGCGAGAAGATTTTCAAAAAGCATGGCAAGGGCAAGACGCTTATAGCTTGCTAGACAAAATGGAAGGAGAAGAATTCCGCAATGTGGAAGCTCGCCGCACTTATCGCTTTGAGTTTCAGGGCAAAGGTTTTTTTGCCAAAATTCATCGAGGGGTTGGCTGGAAAGAAATTATAAACGATTTTATACACTGCCGCATACCTGTACTAGGCGCTCGCAACGAATGGATTGCACTAAATGCTTTGCATCTACTTGGCGTTGATACCATGACACCCGTCGCCTTTGGAGAAAAAGGATGCAACCCTGCAAAACAGCAATCATTTTTGGTTACAGAAGAGTTGGAGAAAACGCTAAGCCTAGAAGACTTATGTGGGCACTGGCAACAAAGTCCACCATCTTTCAGGCTCAAAAAAGCCATTCTTGAAAAGTTGGCGAATATAAGCCGAGTTATTCATAACAGCGGCTTTTGTCACCGAGACTACTACTTCTGTCATTTTTTGATAGCTCACGAGAACCTTGAGCAATTCCAAAAAAACGGTAAGGATCTCCGTTTTTATTTGATTGATTTACACCGTGCCCAGATACATATTAAATTACCTAATCGCTGGCGCTTAAAAGATCTTTCCGGACTCTATTATTCAGCTATGGATTATGGATTTACCCGTAATGATCTTTTCCGATTTATTCGTTGTTATACAAACTTATCTCTAAAAGAGAGTCTCACCAAACACATGATACTGTGGACAAAAATCAACAGGAAGGCAAAAAAACTTTATAAGCGCATGAAGCGCAAGGCTGGGCACCATAATTACTGATGAATAAAACTGACTGGACAATAGTCAAGCCTTGGAGGGGTACAGCCGTTGAACAAGAATTTAATAGTCTTGAGAGAATATTTCAAATTAACGGCAAGCAGATCACTAAAGACGACTTAAGTGATGTTATTCTGTACGAAACAAATAATATTCGGTTTTATATCAAACGTTACATAATAGCAGGAAAAGGATTACGGAAATACATTGGTAGGAGTAGAGTAAGGGCTGAATGGGAAAACCTGTTTTTTTTCCAAAATTCAGGTATTGCCGCTGCCAATGTGGTTGCTTATGGTGAAGAGCGTCGGTTAGGAATGTTCAAAAGAGGCGCTTTAATCACCCAAGAGCAAACAAACACCACCGACCTAGCTCAACTTGTTAGGCAAAAATCTCCAATGTTCAACGACTCGCAGTGGCTTAACTCTGTTCTCGATCAGGTGGCCACTATCGCCACAATACTCCATGATAAGTGCTTTATTCACACTGATTTGAAATGGCGCAATATTCTGATAACCATGGGCAAGGAGCCGCAAGTCTTATTAATTGACTGCCCTACTGGTTCCCACTGGCCTAAAAACTTACTGTTCAAGAAAATGGTTGAACGCGGTATTATCAAAGATCTTGCCTGCCTAGATAAAACAGCAAAATACGTACTACGCCGATCCCAGCGCATGTATTTCTATAACCAATACACAAATACAACAAAGTTGTCGTCTAAACATAAGAAGCAAATACGTAGAATATTATATTTTTTTGAGGGAAGAGAATGATAACCATCAATGGTATTCTTTGCCGGCAATCGGAAAAAAAGCGTATTAATAGTCTCTCCGCCTACCTGAAAGAAGTTGCATTCATCCATCAATCACAACAACTTGCATCAATCAATATAAAATACAATCCAGATCAAGAAAATAACATAACAGTCTATCCAGCCATAGGCACCCCTGTTTGTAGCGAGGATTACAGTGCAAATATGGTGGACTGTTTGTCCAGACTATACCCAAGGTATGATAGATACCTACCGTTAACCTGGCATCACTACCATATTAATAATCATAGGCAGCAATCTCTAAAGGTTGTTGAAAAAGCTATTTATCAGAAACGTAAATACCGTGAAAAAAGCATAGATGCCTGCTTTAAAAGCAATGATTCATTTTCTGTAGAAAAAAGTAAAAGACACTTTCAGATTATCCGCAAGAAAGATGATAGTTCGGATTTAAGAATTATTCTTTCTGATCCTGATCAGGCTATTGCCGCCGGAGAACTAATTAAAGACTGTACTGCTACAACTGTTAGTTTATTCACCTTGAATAAAACACATAAAGTTATCATTAAGCGTTATAATAGTAAGGGAGCTCTCTATAGCTTAATCCGTAATTTAATCCCTTCACGAGCACGGGTTTGCTGGCGTGGAAGCATATTATTACAGCACATGGGCATTAAAACACCTGAAAATCTAGCACTGCTGGAAATAAAAAAATATCGCTGTATTAAGAAAAGCTATCTGATTACTGAGCATATCCCGGGACAATGTCTTTCAACTTATTTTTTAGACCATGAACATAAAGAAAAATGGCCATTCATCAACCAACAGATTGAAGATATATTATTCTCATTTCCCTCGGTAAATGTCGCCCATGGTGATTTCAAATCAACTAATTTTATTATTTCAGAAAGTGGGCCAGTGATCATTGACCTTGATTCTGTAAAGAGTTTTTTTCTACGTAGTACCTTTAAAAATAGCTACGGAAAAGATATTGATAGATTTGAACAGAACTGGGTAGACACTCCTTTGGCAAAACAGATCTTTCAGGCTACTATTCGTAACATTCGAAATAAGATCAACAGTTACTAGATCTGCTGGTAACTATGATACCTACCTTCAAATGCGATGCGTATATACCAGTTACCCATGAAGGTGATACCTAAGCACCTTCATGGGGAGTGGATGTATCCATCTGAATATTTACAACCATCTTAAGCGATAAGCTAGGAAGGTGATTTTTTCTCAGAATAGAAAGAGGTACACGACAAGATGATTTGTGAGTTTATCTCTCTAGAAAACCATCAGTGACGGTGAAGCGTTACCAGTATGATCCATAAAAAGCCATTAATTAGTGTAATTATCCCATCCTATAACTATGCAGAATATCTTTCTGAAGCTGTTCATTCCGTGTTGCAGCAAACAGGTGATGATTATGAATTAATCGTCATAAATGATGGATCTACAGACACCACAGATGAAGAGGTAAAAGTATTATTGAAGGAGACAAAAAACAGTTTTTCATATTATCAACAGAAAAACATGGGCGTGTCAGCTACGCGAAATAAGGGTATAAAGTTAGCTAAAGGTGACTATATTTACTTTTTAGATAGTGACGACAAAATGCTAGAAGATGCTCTTGACACTTTTAGGTATAGCATTCAAAAACAACCTTTAGCAGACATGCTCATTGCACGTTATTTCTCTGTTTATGATGATGGAAGAAAAAAAGAAAGATGTATATGGCCTTTGTCGCAGACACAGGAAGAAAACTTCAAATCATATTTATTGAATGTAGACCACTCACTTCTTTGCAGCTCGATCTTATTCAAAAAGAAAGCATTTAATAATTATCAATTCCCTGAGCATCTCCGTATTTATGAAGATGAGCCTGTATTTGCATATATGCTCGCCAATTTCAACGTTATAAAAATAGACAAACCTGTAGCCCTTGTTCAAAAACATCAAAATAGCTTGCGCCACCAAGTTCATCATGGCCTAGTTAAGCAATCAGTTGATGAGATATTCAACCCTTCACGAATATCGAGTAGCCTTATGAGCTACAGAAGTCATTATCTTGGTCTTAAATACCTTGATCAATTCCGTACTCTATACATTGTCGGCGAATATGAAAAAGCATGGAGTCAATATCTGAAGGCATTACCTTTTAATAAAAAAGCAGCACTAAAGGTTAGTATTCTACGAAAGGCAATAAGGTCATGGCTAAAAAAATAAAATATCAATATTTACAATATGTTTTAATATTTTTATCTCTATGTTTGATTGGCATAGGTATTGTTGTCGGATATTATATTACAAGCCTTATTTTAGGGATTGGAACATACCTGATTAATGAGGTTATTGGATCAGATCATGTGTATTATGATGTTGATAAAAATCATCAGTACCAATGCACTAACAGTCGTGTTTCTGAACATATACTGCAGGATAATACTGCATGTATTTCTGAAGATCATATAAGCTACAACTCAACTGTTTTTCTTGAAGTAAGCTGTCGTGCCTCCATTCTTGGGTACTTTATGGATCCATTTATTGAAATCCATTGCGGAGAACAGTCAGCTTGCCAATATTTTGAGAGGGGGTTTCAAGGTAAGCGGTATTTAAATATTAGCCATCTGCCGCTTACAACCGCACCAGAAATTTCACTACAGCCAAAATATTGTAGTCTACAGACTAATTATTATCGGATAATTTCAACTAAAAACCCTGATATTCGCACAAAAAAAGTACTAGTAATTGCCCCTCATGCAGATGATGCAGAAATAGCTGCTTTTGGGTTGTACAGCAACCATAATAGTTTAGTTGTAACAATTACTAGTGGAGAGTCTGAACCAGGCTCTCATTTAGTCAGCATGACAAAAAACAAACAAGCAGCCTCAATCTTAAAAGGCAGACTGAGGGCTTGGGATAGTATTGCCATACCTTTGTGGGCAGGACTAAAGCCAAGCAGAGCTATTAATCTTGGTTATTCTGATAATAGCCTTGAAAAACTTTACTCGAACCAAACTACCTGCTTCCCTTCAAAAGTAAAAACTAAAGTTAGGCAACTCAATACACTTAAGCTTCAGAGCGATAAAGAAGAAACGTGTAGCTGGAAGTCACTAGGTCTAGACTTATCAGAAATTATCCAGCAATTTTCTCCTAACGTCATTGTTACTCCTCACCCTGAAATGGATGCACACACGGATCATCGTTTCTCAACTGAAGCCATTAAGGAAGCGGTGGGTAAAGACCAACTAAAGGACATAGTGTTTTTATATTATATTAATCATTCACACAATACAGACCGCTGGCCTTTTGGTCCACACGGATCCCTTGTGGCACCTCCACCAGGCGTAGGTCAGGTTGAGAGTTTTTACTCATATCACGTTGATGCGTCTAAACAAATAAATAAAGCATGTAGCTTAGAAATGATGCATGACCTTAGGAAAGTACAAAAAATAAAACACCGGATACGCTTTTGGTTACAGGCAATATTTATCAACAGGGCAGTGCACCCACTGGGTAGTAATCCTTATTTTAGAAAAAGTATTCGCCAAAATGAATTATTTATAGTAGATAGACAAAAAAGATAAAAGAAAATAAATTGCATATGTTTTTTAAAATATCATATTTAATTCACCTAACAATATACTTATTATATGAACAATAACTCTATAGAAATACCTGCATTTGTAATTTGCCTTGAACGGGAAGTTGATAGACGTCAGCGCATAAAAGACCACCTTAATTCACTTAAGGTAGCGTTCAGCTTCTTCAATTCTGTTGATGGGAGAACTCTCAGTGCTGAAGAAAAACGGAAATATTATTCAGAAAGTCTTTCAGTCAAAACAAGAGGGAGAATCTTAGCTGCTGGCGAGATTGGCTGTTACCTGAGTCATAGTAAAATATGGCAGCATATTATTGAAACAGGTATCAATAAAGCTCTCATTATCGAGTCAGATGCTGTTTTTACTGATGAGTCCATTCAAACCATTAACAAAATAGATAAAGACCTATTTGAGTGGGAGCTTATTATGTTGTATTATAGGGAGTGCTACCCTGCTTTTAAAGGTAGGTATAATATAACGCCTCAAACAAAATTAGTGAAGTTTTCTAATAAAACCTCATGTGCCACAGCATATCTGGTGACGTCAGATGGTGCCAAAAGACTTCTGGATAAAGCTTATCCCATTCAAATGCCAGTTGATGATTATATGACCGGAGGGTATATTGATAAAAATTTGCGTACCTTTGCAGCCTATCCTAGAACTGTACATCTCACCGATGACGCTTTGGAAACATCCACAATCAGGGCGGATTTATTTCCTATGATGGATAGCCTAGGGATAAAACGGAGGACATCAAACAAAAAATATATATTCAAAGAGCTTGAGAAAGAATTGAGACGTTTTTTAAAAAAGCTAAATCCTCCATCATGGCTATAAAGGTTTCGCAAAAATGAGCAGCCACAAATACAAATATGCAAGCATAGAGGAAACGATTTTTTCTGACACCAGTGACGTCACAGTTGTCATAACCTGCTGTGGTCGTATAGACTTGCTTAAAAAAACATTAAACAGTTTCTTTGAATTCAACACATACCCCATAAAGAAAATGATCATTACTGAAGACTCTGGCAACCACGATATTTATTCCATAATTCCCGAGGAGCATAAAAATAATTTCCTCATAATAATTAATAGTGAAAATGTTGGGCAAATACGCTCTATTGATAAGGCCTATGCAAAAGTAGACACATACTATATTTTTCACTGCGAAGAAGATTGGATATTCTACAGAAAAGGCTTTATTGAAAACTCTAAATCTATTTTAATATCAAATGATAAAGTATATCAAGTCTGGTTAAGAAGTTATTATCACGATATTCACCAAGACTACCCATTTCATACATTAGGAGAAGATATATCTGCTAATGGCGTGACGGCATATCGATTACTTAGCTCAAAACAAAAGTGGCAAGGGTTTTCATTCAATCCAGGATTAAGGCGTTTATCTGACTATCACTCCATACCTGGAGGCTACAGATCATTCCTTACTGAAAATAATAGTTCTTTATCAACAGAAAGTGCCTTATCAAAACATATGCGAGATAATAATATGTTTGCAGCAGTTCTTGAGAATGATGCAGTAGCGCACATTGGTTATAATGATCATATTAAAGATAAAAATGAAATTATGAAAAAAAGGCAGAAGAAAATAACAAGATTACTCCTTGCATTGTTGTTTTTTCTCCTTGGTTGGAGCGTTGCATTTTTCACCACACCAACAGGTTCCTAAGTTTACACAATAACCGACATATTGATATTACTTTTATGGGTACGCATTATTTATAGCTCACGAGATATTAAATACAAGACCAAGGAAACTATTAGCTTATAAAGGACCTGAGGAATATTTCTATGAATAACTACTTTTGTCGTACTTCAAACTTGATACTAAGCAGTATAAAAAGTCTGGACTTTGGTTTGGAGTCTATACATATGACGAACTTTGAAACTGATAGGGCTACTGAAGATTGCTGTTGTGTCTGCCTGCTAGTGGGGCACTGGTGTTTGGGAATGCAAATCAATTACCGCTGAACAAGCATTACTATCCAGGCAACAGTCTATTCCGGTTAGGATTAGGTAGGATTAGACTAGTACTCAAAAACAACTGTGCAAAAAATAATCAAATAATTTTTTTAAATCTGCTAAATGTTTTGTCCCGCTCATAAGTAACTCTTCTCACTATCAGAAAGTGGCGATAAGAGCCATCTGCTAGAACATCTGAAAACAACCATGCCTGAACGCTCTTCTCCTCTGCTGATTAGTCAAGTTTATGGGTGCCATATCTTACGCGGATTCAAATTCCAAGTGCATCACAGCTTAAGCTTCTAACGCAGCCCTGTGTTCACCCATTATTAGGGTGGGTGTTTTGAAATTCAAATCTTTTCTTGGCCGAGAATTAAGCCGCATCAATGCTCGCTTCACCTCTATCTGACCGACCTTCTTGAAGTCTGTATTCTTTGGAAAATATTGTCGCAGCAAGCCATTGGTGTTCTCATTTATACTCAAAGTATTTCAAGTTGCTACTAGGCGGTAAGTAAGCGAAGCCCCATGAGCCTACGAGTAGTAGGTGATCTGGGTGAGCGAGCGCAGCCAGCCACGTAGCAGATTGAAAGGCGACGGGTATAACCCTAGCTCCCAAGAGTTGTAGGGGTAGCAAAGTAAACCTCCGCCTGATTTTCTCATGGTACGAAAACTCTTTCCCGTTGTCAGCCGTAATGGTGTGAACAATATCCTTAATGAGCAAGCTGATCGTAGCCTTGGTCACATCTGCTGCGCTTTTGAGACCGTGTACTTCGTGACCCGTTCGACGATAGTTACCAAAGCCCCGCTATGCACTTTGCCAATGACGGTATCAATCTCCCAGTCTCCGATACGCGATTTATCGTCAACGATCTCTGGGCGATCATCTATGCTGACGCGGTTCTTTATCTGGCCGCGCGTCGACTTGCCGTTTCGTCGCTTGTCATACTTCTTACCCTGGCGACGAAAATGCATGTAAAGATCGCCGCCAGCCTGCTTATTCGCCCAAATTTGTAGGTAGATGCTTTCATAGCTATACCCAAAGCATTTCAACTTGCTACTAGGCAGCAAGTAAGCGAAGCCCCGTGAGCCTACGAGTAGTAGGTGATCGGGGTGAGCGAACGCAGCCAAAAACGTAGCAACTTGAAAAGCGACGGGTATAATCAGTTGTTCCTGATTATTCAGCAACCAACCGGAAATCTGCTCTGGGCTCCACTCTGCACGCAACTTTGATTCAATCACCTCGATCATTTTTGGCGTCATTCTACTCGCCCAAGCCGACTCTGTACGCCGCCTATCTGTTTGGCCTTGTGCTTGCCTATGCTTATATCCACGTTCGCTAGTATTCCTTGCCAACTCACGGCTCACTGTGGACTGGCTGGTGCCAATGATCTCCGCTATCTCCCTTTGGCTGCAACCGCTTTTCTTTAGTGTGGAAATCTAGAATCTTTGTTCGTAAGGCAGTTGTTGGTAAGTTATCGTCATCACTTCATCTCTTGCCGGAGAAAAGGGTAGGAGCTTACCTTCATCTAGCCCTTTCTTCTACCTAGTCAAATAATGCACTTCCGATTTGAATCCGCTTAGGTTATAATTTCAATTTTTTACAATTACAGAGGTAAAAATCAAGCATGTTAAATCTATATCATCAGCTGTTTACACAGAGGATAAGCCTTGTTACTGCTATTAAGTGTATGCTTTTTTCTTATTGCTGGTTAATATCATGCTGCATTCAAGCTGGATTAGATAATTATGTTTTTGACAGCATAAAGGTTAAAAATGATCTACAAGAATGGCAGTTTAGGTATATTTCACCGATACCATCACAAGATATACAAAATGACTTAGGTGTGATGATTGATAAATGCATCATATTAGATGAAGAAACTGAAAAGCAAGTGTCAGCCATCATGATTAATATGTTGCAAAAAAACACAGATTTAGAATTTCATAACATGAATAATAATCATAGCCTCCAAGTTGATGTTAGTAATGATTCATTATCAGTTGCTGATATTATCATTTGGATACAATATTTTTTAGAAGAATATAAAGCATATGAATCTATTCTGATAGGTATACTTACACTTGATAAAGGCACAGAGGTGCTAAGGTGTGAGATTAAAACAATCTCAATGATAAATCATAAATTAGATGATAATGGTGTCATAATTGAAGGTAGATGTAGTGAGTTAACGATTCTCACAAAGCTATTAGAGTTGGGTGCGTGTGTGAGATATGCGTCTGAAAACAGCGATACAGTTAATTATGTAGATTGTGAACAGTTATCATATCCATATCAGACAAAAAACATATTGTCTGATGGTGCTCCAGAGTTTAAAAAGAGTACTACTGCACATACAAAAGATCCTGTTGAGAAAACGAAGTACGCCTGTGAAAAATGTAACAAGGAATTTCGGTTTCGATGGAATTTACACGAACATGAAAGACTTCATACTGGGGTAAAGCCTTTTGCTTGCAAAGTGTGCGAGAAGGTATTTCCTTCCAAAAGTAATTTAGCCTCACATATGATACATCATGCTGAGGAAAGGCCTTTTGGGTGCACATACTGTGGCAAGGACTTTAAGCGTCGTTGGGGTTTAACCGAACATACAAAAACTCATACTGGTGAAAAGTCTTTTATATGCCAACACTGTTCCAAGAGATTTAGGAGTCAATCTAATTTAACTGTACATCTAAGAACTCATGATGATGAAAAGCCTTTTGTGTGCGACCAGTGTAATAAGGCATTTAGGCATAAAAGTAGTTTAACGGCACATACTATAAAGATTCATAGGTAAAAAGCCTGATTATTGCGAAAAGTATGGTTAGAAATTTACTAACAGCGATAAAAATGGAATATCCACATAGTTGTCCAATAAAGCTTAGGCGGATTCAAGTCTGAAGTGCATCACTTGACTAGGTAGAAGAAAGGGCCAGCTGAAGGTAAGCACCTACCCTTTTCTCCGGCAAGAGATGAAGTGATGCTGGATTAGTATAATAAGTGCAAGTGACTGAAATTTTATAGGTGAGCCAGCTACCGGTATATTTGTAGCTTGAGTTGGATGTACTGCGTCCATGAACAGAACCACTTCATCCTTTGGTAGCGAGGCTTTTAGCTCTTCATTCTACTCGCCCTAGCCGGCTCTGTACGCAGCCTATCTGTTCGGCCTTGTGCTTGCCTATAATTCACGTTCGCCAGTATTCCTTGCCAACTCACGGCTCACCGTGGACTGGCTGGTGCCAATGATCTCCGCTATATCCCTTTGGCTGCAACCGCTTTTCTTTAGTGTGGAAATCTAGAATCTTTGTTCGTAAGGCAGTTGTTGGTAAGTTATCGTCATCACTTCATCTCTTGCCGGAGAAAAGAGTAGGAGCTTACCTTCAGCTTGCCCTTTCTTCTACCTAGTCAAGTAATGCACTTTAGATTTAGATCCGCTTAGGTTATAATTTCAATTTATTACAATTACAGAGGTGAAAATCAAGTATGTTAAATCTATATCATCAGTTGTTTACACAGAGGATAAGCCTTGTTGCTGCTATTAAGTGTATGCTTTTTTCTTATTGCTGGTTAATATCATGCTGCATTCAAGCTGGGTTAGATGATTATGTTTTTGAGAGCATAAATATTAAAAAGGACCTGCAAGAATGGCAGTTTAGGTCTATTTCACCGATACCATCACAAGATAGACAAAATGACTTATATGTGATGATTGATAAATGCATCATATTAGATCAAAAAACTAAAAATAAAGTGTCAGCCATCATGATTAATATGTTACAAAAAAACACAGATTTAGAATTTCATCACATGACTAACAATCACAGCCTCCAAGTTGATGTTAGTAATGATTCATTATCAGTTGATAATATTATCATTCTGCAGGCAGACCTGCTACGTCAATACATTTGGATACTAGATTTTTTAGAAGGATATAAAGCATATGAATCTGTTCTTATAGGTATACTTACACTTGATAAAGGCACAGAGGTGCTAAGGTGTGAGATTAAAACAATCTCAATGATAAATCATAAATTAGATGATAATGGTGTCATAATTGAAGGTAGATGTAGTGAGTTAACGATTCTCACAAAGCTATTAGAGTTGGGTGCGTGTGTGAGATATGCGTCTGAAAAAAGCGATACAGCTAATGATGTAGATTGTGAACAGTTACCATATCCATATCAGACAAAAAACATATTGCCTGATGGTGTTCCAGAGTTTAAAAAGAGTACTACTGCACATACAAAAGTTCCTGTTGAGAAAACGAAGTACGCCTGTGAAAAATGGAACAAGGAATTTCGGTTTCGATGGAATTTACACGAACATGAAAAACTTCATACTAGGGTAAAGCCTTTTGCTTGCAAAGTGTGCGACAAGGCATTTTTTTACAAAAGTAATTTATCCTCACATATGATACATCATGCTGAGGCAAGGCCTTTTTGGTGCACATACTGTGGCAATGGCTTTAAGAGTCGTTGGGGTTTAAACGAACATACAAAAACTCATACTGATGAAAAGTCTTTTATATGCCAACACTGTCCCAAGACATTTATGAGTAAAGCTCATTTAACTGTACATATAAGAACTCATGATGATGAAAAGACTTTTGTGTGCGCCGAATTCATATACTAAGTGCGACACCCAATTTAATAAAAACGATGAGCTGCGATACCCTTAGTTTTTGGCGGATTCAAGTCTGAAGTGCATCACTTGACTAGGTAGAAGAAAGGGCCAGCTGAAGGTAAGCACCTACCCTTTTCTCCGGCAAGAGATGAAGTGATGCTGGATTAGTATAATAAGTGCAAGTGACTGAAATTTTATAGGTGAGCCAGCTACCGGTATATTTGTAGCTTGAGTTGGATGTACTGCGTCCATGAACAGAACCACTTCATCCTTTGGTAGCGAGGCTTTTAGCTCTTCATTCTACTCGCCCTAGCCGGCTCTGTACGCCGCCTATCTGTTCGGCCTTGTGCTTGCTTATATTCACGTTCGCCAGTATTCCTTGCCAACTCACGGCTCACAGTGGACTGGCTGGTGCCAATGATCTCCGCTATCTCCCTTTGGCTGCAACCGCTTTTCTTTAGTGCGGAAATCTGGCATAGTTGTTCGTAAGCTAGTTGTTGGTAAGTTATCGTCATCACTTCATCTCTTGCCGGAGAAAAGAGTAGGAGCTTACCTTCAGCTTGCCCTTTCTTCTACCTAGTCAAGTAATGCACTTTAGATTTAGATCCGCTTAGGTTATAATTTCAATTTATTACAATTACAGAGGTGAAAATCAAGTATGTTAAATCTATATCATCAGTTGTTTACACAGAGGATAAGCCTTGTTGCTGCTATTAAGTGTATGCTTTTTTCTTATTGCTGGTTAATATCATGCTGCATTCAAGCTGGGTTAGATGATGATGTTTTTGGCAGCATAAAGGTTCAAAATGAGCTACAAGAATGGCAGTTTAGGTATATTTCACCGATACCATCACAAGATATACAAAATGACTTATGTGTGATGATTGATAAATGCATCATATTAGATGAAGAAACTGAAAAGCAAGTGTCAAATATGTTACAAAAAAACACAGCTTTAGAATTTCATCACATGACTAACAATCACAGCCTCCAAGTTGATGTTAGTAATGATTCATTATCAGTTGCTGATATTATCATTTGGATACAAGATTTTGTAGAAAGATATAAAGCATATGAATCTGTTCTTATAGGTATACTTACACTTGATAAAGGCACAGAGGTGCTAAGGTGTGAGATTAAAACAATCTCAATGATAAATCATAAATCAGATGATAATGGTGTCATAATTGAAGGTAGATGTAGTGAGTTAACGATTCTCACAAAGCTATTAGAGTTGGGTGCGTGTGTGAGATATGCGTCTGAAAACAGCGCTACAGTTAATGATGTAGATAGTGAACAGTTCTAATATCAGACAAAAAACATATTGTCTGATGGTGTTCGAGAGTTTAAAAAGAGTACTGCTGCACATACAAAAGTTCCTGTTAGGGAAAAGAATTCATTATGTCCAGTCTGTGGCAAGGCATTTAGGGATCCATGGCATTTACGCGAACATGAAATAATTCATACTGGGGAGAAGCCTCATGCTTGCAAAGTGTGTGGCATGACATTTTCTTCCAAAGGTAATTTATCCAAACATATGAAAAGTCATAGTGATGCACGGCCTTTTAGGTGCACAGACTGTGACAAGGGCTTTAAGAGGAATTCGAATTTACTCGAACATAAAAGAACTCATACTGGGGAAAAGCCTTTTCTATGCCAATACTGTTCCACGACATGTAGGAATCAATCTCATTTAAAGGTACATATAAGAATGCATACTGGGGAAAGGCCTTTTCCATGCCAATACTGTATCAAGAGATTTAGTAATAAATCTCATTTAACTGAACATATAAGAGTTCATACTGGGGAAAGGCCTTTTGTCTGCCGCCAATGTAATAGGGCGTATACTCAGAGCAGTAGTTTAAAATTACATATGAAGATTCATGATAGGTAAAAAGCCTGATTATTGCGAAAAGTATGGTTAGAAATTTACTAACAGCGATAAAAATGGAATATCCACATAGTTGTCCAATAAAGCTTAGGCGCATTCAAGTCTGAAGTGCATCACTTGACTTGGTAGAAGAAAGGGCCAGCTGAAGGTAAGCACCTACCCTTTTCTCCGGCAAGAGATGAAGTGATGCTGGATTAGTATAATAAGTGCAAGTGACTGAAATTTTATAGGTGAGCCAGCTGCCGGTATATTTGTAGCTTGAGTTGGATGTACTGCGTCCATGAACAGAACCACTTCATCCTTTGGTAGCGAGGCTTTTAGCTCTTCATTCTACTCGCCCTAGTCGGCTCTGTACGCAGCCTATCTGTTCGGCCTTGTGCTTGCCTATATTCACGTTCGCCAGTATTCCTTGCCAGCTCACGGCTCACCGTGGACTGGCTGGTGCCAATGATCTCCGCTATATCCCTTTGGCTTCAACCGCTTTTCTTTAGTGTGGAAATCTAGAATCTTTGTTCGTAAGCCAGTTGTTGGTAAGTTATCGTCATCACTTCATCTCTTGCCGGAGAAAAGAGTAGGAGCTAACCTTCAGCTGGCCCTTTCTTCTAGCTAGTCAGGTAATGCACTTCCGACTTGAATCCGCCTAGGTTATAATTTCAATTTTTTATAATTACAGAGGCAAAAATCAAGTATGTTAAATCTATATCATCAGTTGTTTACACAGAGGATAAGCCTTGTTACTGCTATTAAGTGTATGCTTTTTTCTTATTGCTGGTTAATATCATGCTGCATTCAAGCTGGGTTAGATGATTATGTTTTGGGCAGCATAAATATTCAAAATGAGATACAGGAATGGCATTTTAGATATATTTCACCGATGCCATCAAAAGATATACAAAATTACTTATGTGTGATGATTGATAAATGCATTATATTAGATGAAGAAACTGAAAAGCAAGTGTCAGGCATCATGTTTAATATGTTGCAAAAAAAGACAGCTTTAGAATTTCATCACATGAATAATAATCATAGCCTCCAAGTTGATGTTAGTAATAATTCATTATCAGTTGCTGATATTATCATTTGGATACAATATTTTTTAGAAGGATATAAAGCATATGAATCTGTTCTTATAGGTATACTTACACTTGATAAAGGCACAGAGGTGCTAAGGTGTGAGATTAAAACAATCTCACTGATAAATCATAAATCAGATGATAATGGTGTCATAATTGAAGGTAGATGTAGTGAGTTAACGATTCTCACAAAACTACGCGAATTAGCTGCGTGTGTGAGATATGCGTCTGAAAAAAGCGCTACAGTTAATGATGTAGATTGTGAACAGTTACCATGTCTACATCAGACAAAAAACATATTGTCTGATGGTGTTCCAGAGCTTAAAAAGAGTACTACTGCACATACAAAAGATCCTGTTAGGGAAAAGAATTTTTCCTGCCAATACTGTGAGAAGACATTTTGGGTTCAATGGAGTTTAAGCGAACATGAAAGAACTCATGCTGGGGAAAAGCCTTATACTTGCGGAATATGTGACAAGAGCTTTGCTTCCAGAAGTAAGATATACGCACATCTGAGAATTCATACTAAGGAAAAGCTTTTTAGGTGCATATACTGTGGCAAGGACTTCAGTACTAATTGGAATTTAACCGTACATACAAAACATCATACTGAGGAAAGGTCTTTTATGTGCGAATACTGTCCCCAGATATTTAGGAATAAATGTAATTTAATTAAACATATAAGAGTTCATACTGGGGAAAAGCCTTTTGTGTGCGACCAATGTAATAAGGCATTTAGTCAGAGCAGTAGTTTAAAAACACATATGAAGACTCATGATAGGTAAAAAGCCTGATTATTGCGAAAAGTATGGTTAGAAATTTACTAACAGCGATAAAAATGGAATATCCACATAGTTGTCCAATAAAGCTTAGGCGGATTCAAGTCTGAAGTGCATTACTTGACTAGGTAGAAGAAAGGGCCAGCTGAAGGTAAGCTCCTACCCTTTTCTCCGGCAAGAGATGAAGTGATGTTGGATTAATACAATAAGTGCAATTGACTGAAATTTTATAGGTGAGCCAGCTGCCGGTATATTTGTAGCTTGAGTTGGATGTACTGCGTCCATGAACAGAACCACTTCATCCTTTGGTAGAGAGGCTTTTAGCTCTTCATTCTACTCGCCCTAGCCGGCTTTGTACGCAGCCTATCTGTTCGGCCTTGTGCTTGCCTATATTCACGCCAGTATTCCTTGCCAACTCACGGCTCACCGTGGACTGGCTGGTGCCAATGATCTCCGCTATATCCCTTTGGCTTCAACCGCTTTTCTTTAGTGCGGAAATCTGGCATCGTTGTTCGTAAGCCAGTTGTTGGTAAGTTATCGTCATCACTTCATCTCTTGCCGGAGAAAAGAGTAGGAGCTTACCTTCAGCTTGCCCTTTCTTCTACCTAGTCAAGTAATGCACTTCCGACTTGAATCCGCCTAGGTTATAATTTCAATTTTTTATAATTACAGAGGTAAAAATCAAGCATGTTAAATCTATATCATCAGCTGTTTACACAGAGGATAAGCCTTGTTACTGCTATTAAGTGTATGCTTTTTTCTTATTGCTGGTTAATATCATGCTGCATTCAAGCTGGGTTAGATAATTATGTTTTTGACAGCATAAAGGTTAAAAATGATCTACAAGAATGGCAGTTTAGGTATATTTCACCGATACCATCACAAGATATACAAAATGACTTAGGTGTGATGATTGATAAATGCATCATATTAGATGAAGAAACTGAAAAGCAAGTGTCAGCCATCATGATTAATATGTTGCAAAAAAACACAGATTTAGAATTTCATCACATGAATAATAATCATAGCCTCCAAGTTGATGTTAGTAATGATTCATTATCAGTTGCTGATATTATCATTTGGATACAATATTTTTTAGAAGAATATAAAGCATATGAATCTATTCTTATAGGTATACTTACACTTGATAAAGGCACAGAGGCGCTAAGGTGTGAGATTAAAACAATATCAATTATAAATCATAAATTAGATGATAATGGTGTCATAATTGAAGGTAGATGTAGTGAGTTAACGATTCTCACAAAGCTATTAGAGTTGGGTGCGTGTGTGAGATATGCGTCTGAAAAAAGCGCTACAGTTAATGATGTAGATTGTGAACAGTTACCATATCCATATCAGACAAAAAACATATTGTCTGATGGTGCTCCAGAGTTTAAAAAGAGTACTACTGCACATACAAAAGTTCCTGTTAGGAAAAAGAAGTCATTATGTCCAGTCTGTGGTAAGGCATTTAGGAGTCCATGGCATTTACGCGAACATGAAAGAACTCATACTATGGAAAGGCCTTATGATTGCAAAGAGTGTGGAAAGAGCTTTTCTGCCAAAGGTAATTTATCCATACATATGAGAATTCATAGTGATGAACGGCCTTTTAGGTGCACAGGCTGTGACATGGTCTTTAAGAGTAATCAGAATTTACGCCAACATAAAAAAATTCATACTGGGGAAAAGTCTTTTATATGCCAATACTGTCCCAAGACATGTAGGAGTAAAGCTAATTTAACTGTACATCTAAGAGTTCATACTAGGCAAAAGCCTTTTGTGTGCGACCAATGTAATAGGGGATTTAGTCAGAGCAGTAGTTTAAAAACACATATGAAGACTCATGATAGGTAAAAAGCCTGATTGTTGCGAAAAGTCTGGTTAGAAATTTACTAACAGCGATAAAAATGGAATATCCACATAGTTGTCCAATAAAACTTAGGCGGATTCAAGTCTGAAGTGCATCACTTGACTAGGTAGAAGAAAGGGCCAGTGAAGGTAAGCACCTACCCTTTTCTCCGGCAAGAGATGAAGTGATGCTGGATTAATACAATAAGTGCAAGTGACTGAAATTTTATAGGTGAGCCAGCTGCCGGTATATTTGTAGCTTGAGTTGGATGTACTGCGTCCATGAACAGAACCACTTCATCCTTTGGTAGAGAGGCTTTTAGCTCTTCATTCAACTCGCCCTAGCCGGCTTTGTACGCCGCCTATCTGTTCGGCCTTGTGCTTGCCTATATTCACGTTCGCCAGTATTCCTTGCCAACTTACGGCTCACCGTGGACTGGCTGGTGCCAATGATCTCCGCTATATCCCTTTGGCTGCAACCGCTTTTCTTTAGTGCGGAAATCTGGCATCGTTGTTAGTAAGCCAGTTGTTGGTAAGTTATCGTCATCACTTCATTTCTTGCCGGAGAAAAGAGTAGGAGCTTACCTTCAGTTAGCCCTTTCTTCTACCTAGTCAAGTAATGCACTTCAGATTTAGATCCGCTTAGGTTATAATTTCAATTTTTTACAATTACAGAGGTAAAAATCAAGTATGTTAAATCTATATCATCAGTTGTTTACGCAGAGGATAAGCCTTGTTACTGCTATTAAGTGTATGCTTTTTTCTTATTGCTGGTTAATATCATGCTGCATTCAAGCTGGGTTAGATAATTATGTTTTTAACAGCATAAATATTCAAAATGAGATACAGAAATGGCATTTTAGATATATTCCACCGATACCATCAAAAGATATACAACATGACTTATGTGTGATGATTGATAAATGCATCATATTAGATGAAGAAACTGAAAAGCAAGTGTCAGCCATCATGCATAATATGTTGCAAAAAAACACAGCTTTAGAATTTCATCGCATGACTAACAATCACAGCCTCCAAGTTGATGTTAGTAATGATTCATTATCAGTTGCGGATATTATCATTTGTATACAAGATTTTGTAGAAGGATATAAAGCATATGAATCTGTTCATATAGGTATACTTACACTTGATAAAGGCACAGAGGTGCTAAGGTGTGAGATTAAAACAATCTCAATGATAAATCATAAATCAGATGATAATGGTGTCATAATTGAAGGTAGATGTAGTGAGTTAACGATTCTCACAAAACTATTAGAATTAGGTGCGTATGTGAGATATGCGTCTGAAAAAAGCGCTACAGTTACTGATGTAGATTGTGAACAGTTACCATGTCTACATCAGACAAAAAACATATTGTCTGATGGTGTTCTAGAGTTTAAAAAGAGTACTACTGCACATACAACAGTTCCTGTTAAGGAAAAGAAGTTCTTTTGTAAATGCTGTAACAAGGCATTTGAGCGTCTATTTAATTTACGCGAACATGAAAGCATTCATACTGATCAACCTTATGCTTGCAAAGTGTGTGGCAATAACTTTTCTTCCAAAGGTAATTTATCCAAACATATGAGAATTCATAGTGATGCACGGCCTTTTAGGTGCACAGACTGTGACAAGGGCTTTAAGAGTAATTCGAATTTACTCGAACATAAACTAACTCATACTGGGGAACAGTCTTATATATGCCAATACTGTGGCAAGGCGTTTAGCCGTAAATCTAATTTAACTACACATATAAGAACTCATACTGGGGAAAAGCCTTTTGTGTGCGACCAATGTAATAGGGGATTTAGTCAGAGCGGTAGTTTAAAAAAACATATAAAGACTCATATAGGTAAAAAGCCTGATTGTTGCGAAAAGTCTGGTTAGAAATTTACTAACAGAGACCTTTGCACGATTGTTCTTTTGCCAGCTGGCTGCTTTAAAAACGCACTAAATCGATCATTTACAAGCATAAATCATCTATTTTAGTGCGTGTTTTCCTCACCGACTAACAAAATTACGGCTCGTGCAAAGGTCTCTAACAGCGATAAAAATGGAATATCCACATAGTTGTCCAATAAAGCTTAGGCGGATTCAAGTCTGAAGTGCATCACTTGACTAGGTAGAAGAAAGGGCCAGCTGAAGGTAAGCTCCTACCCTTTTCTCCGGCAAGAGATGAAGTGATGTTGGATTAATACAATAAGTGCAATTGACTGAAATTTTATAGGTGAGCCAGCTGCCGGTATATTTGTAGCTTGAGTTGGATGTACTGCGTCCATGAACAGAACCACTTCATCCTTTGGTAGCGAGGCTTTTAGCTCTTCATTCTACTCGCCCTAGCCGGCTCTGTACGCCGCCTATCTGTTCGGCCTTGTGCTTGCCTATATTCACTTCGCCAGTATTCCTTGCCAACTCACGGCTCACAGTGGACTGGCTGGTGCCAATGATCTCCGCTATCTCCCTTTGGGTGCAACCGCTTTTCTTTAGTGCGGAAATCTGGCATCGTTGTTCGTAAGCCAGTTGTTGGTAAGTTATCGTCATCACTTCATTTCTTGCCGGAGAAAAGAGTAGGAGCTTACCTTCAGTTAGCCCTTTCTTCTACCTAGTCAAGTAATGCACTTCAGATTTGGATCCGCTTAGGCTATAATTTCAATTTTTTACAATTACAGAGGTAAAAATCAAGTATGTTAAATCTATATCATCAGTTGTTTACACAGAGGATAAGCCTTGTTGCTGCTATTAAGTGTATGCTTTTTTCTTATTGCTGGTTAATATCATGCTGCATTCAAGCTGGGTTAGATAATTATGTTTTTGACAGCATAAATATTCAAAATGAGATACAGAAATGGCATTTTAGATATATTCCACCGATACCATCAAAAGATATACAACATGACTTATGTGTGATGATTGATAAATGCATCATATTAGATGAAGAAACTGAAAAGCAAGTGTCAGCCATCATGCATAATATGTTGCAAAAAAACACAGCTTTAGAATTTCATCACATGACTAACAATCACAGCCTCCAAGTTGATGTTAGTAATGATTCATTATCAGTTGCGGATATTATCATTTGGATACAAGATTTTGTAGAAGGATATAAAGCATATGAATCTGTTCATATAGGTATACTTACACTTAATAAAGGCACAGAGGTGCTAAGGTGTGAGATTAAAACAATCTCAATGATAAATCATAAATCAGATGATAATGGTGTCATAATTGAAGGTAGATGTAGTGAGTTAACGATTCTCACAAAACTATTAGAATTAGGTGCGTATGTGAGATATGCGTCTGAAAAAAGCGCTACAGTTAATGATGTAGATTGTGAACAGTTATCATGTCTACATCAGACAAAAAACATATTGCCTGATGGTGTTCCAGAGTTTAAAAAGAGTACTACTACACATACAAAAGCTCCTGTTAGGAAAAAGCAGTTATTATGTCCAGTCTGTGGCAAGGTATTTAGGAGTCCATGGGATTTACGCCAACATGCAAGAACTCATGCTGGGGAAAGACCTTATGATTGCGAAGAGTGTGGAAAGACCTTTTCTATCAAAAGTACTTTATCCAGACATATGAAAAGTCATAGTAATGAACGGCCTTTTAAGTGCACAGGCTGTGACAAGGGCTTTAAGAGTAATCAGAATTTACTCGCACATAAAAAAAATCATACTGTGGACAAGCCTTTTCTATGCAAATACTGTCTCAGGACATTTAGGCATAAAGCTCATTTAACTGCACATATAAGAATTCATACTGGGGAAAAGCCTTTTGTCTGCGACCAATGTAGTATGGCGTTTAGTCAGAACAGTAGTTTAAGATCACATATTATAAAGATTCATAGAGATAAAAAGCCTGATTGTTGCGAAAAGTCTGACTAGAAATTTACTAACAGCGATAAAAATGGAATATCCACATAGTTGTCCAATAAAACTTAGGCGGATTCAAGTCTGAAGTGCATCACTTGACTAGGTAGAAGAAAGGGCCAGTGAAGGTAAGCACCTACCCTTTTCTCCGGCAAGAGATGAAGTGATGCTGGATTAATATAATAAGTGCAAGTGACTGAAATTTTATAGGTGAGCCAACTGCCGGTATATTTGTAGCTTGAGTTGGATGTACTGCGTCCATGAACAGAACCACTTCATCCTTTGGTAGAGAGGCTTTTAGCTCTTCATTCTACTCGCCCTAGCCGACTCTGTACGCCGCCTATCTGTTCGGCCTTGTGCTTGCCTATATTCACGTTCGCCAGTATTCCTTGCCAACTCACGGCTCACCGTGGACTGGCTGGTGCCAATGATCTCCGCTATATCCCTTTGGCTTCAACCGCTTTTCTTTAGTGCGGAAATCTGGCATCGTTGTTCGTAAGGCAGTTGTTGGTAAGTTATCGTCATCACTTCATCTCTTGCCGGAGAAAAGAGTAGGAGCTTACCTTCAGCTAGCCCTTTTTTCTACCTAGTCAAGTAATGCACTTCAGATTTGGATCCGCTTAGGTTATAATTTCAATTTTTTACAATTACAGAGGTAAAAATCAAGTATGTTAAATTTATATCATCAGTTGTTTACACAGAGGATAAGCCTTGTTACTGCTATTAAGTGTATGCTTTTTTCTTATTGCTGGTTAATATCATGCTGCATTCAAGCTGGGTTAGATGATTATGTTTTTGGCAGCATAAATATTAAAAAGGAGCTACAAGAATGGCAGTTTAAGTATATTTCACCGATACCATCACAAGATAGACAAAATGACTTATGTGTGATGATTGATAAATGCATCATATTAGATCAAAAAACTGAAAATCAAGTGTCAGCCATCATGATTAATATGTTACAAAAAAACACAGATTTAGAATTTCATCACATGAATAATAATCATAGCCTCCAAGTTGATGTTAGTAATAATTCATTATCAGTTGCTGATATTATCATTTGGATACAATATTTTTTAGAAGGATATAAAGCATATGAATCTGTTCTTATAGGTATACTTACACTTGATAAAGGCACAGAGGTGCTAAGGTGTGAGATTAAAACAATCTCACTGATAAATCATAAATCAGATGATAATGGTGTCATAATTGAAGGTAGATGTAGTGAGTTAACGATTCTCACAAAACTATTAGAATTAGGTGCGTGTGTGAGATATGCGTCTGAAAAAAGCGCTACAGTTAATGGTGTAGATTGTGAACAGTTACCATATCAGACAAAAAACATATTGTCTGATGGTGTTCTAGAGTTTAAAAAGAGTACTACACATACAAAAGCTCCTGTTAGGAAAAAGACGTCATTATGTCCAGTCTGTGGCAGGGTATTTAGGGGTTCATGGGATTTACGCCAACATGCAAGAACTCATGCTGGGGAAAGGCCTTATGATTGCGAAGAGTGTGGAAATAACTTTTTTACCAAAGGTAATTTATCCAGACATATGAAAATTCATAGTGATGCACGGCCTTTTAGGTGCACAGACTGTGACAAGGGCTTTAAGAGTAATCAGAATTTACTCGAACATAAAAGAATTCATACTGAGGAAAAGCCTTTTCTATGCAAATACTGTCTCAGGATATTTAGGAATAAAGCTCATTTAACTGTACATATAAGAATTCATACTGGGGAAAAGCCTTTTGCCTGCGACCAATGTACTAGTGCGTTTAGTCAGAGCAGTAGTTTAAAATCACATATTATAAAGATTCATAGAGATAAAAAGCCTGATTGTTGCGAAAAGTCTGACTAGAAATTTACTAACAGCGATAAAAATGGAATATCCACATAGTTGTCCAATAAAGCTTAGGCGGATTCAAGTCTGAAGTGCATTACTTGACTAGGTAGAAGAAAGGGCCAGCTGAAGGTAAGCTCCTACCCTTTTTTCCGGCAAGAGATGAAGTGATGCTGGATTAATATAATAAGTGCAAGTGACTGAAATTTTATAGGTGAGCCAACTGCCGGTATATTTGTAGCTTGAGTTGGATGTACTGCGTCCATGAACAGAAGCACTTCATCCTTTGGTAGAGAGGCTTTTAGCTCTTCATTCTACTCGCCCTAGCCGGCTTTGTACGCCGCCTATCTGTTCGGCCTTGTGCTTGCTTATATTCACGTTCGCCAGTATTCCTTGCCAACTCACGGCTCACAGTGGACTGGCTGGTGCCAATGATCTCCGCTATCTCCCTTTGGCTTCAACCGCTTTTCTTTAGTGCGGAAATCTGGCATCGTTGTTCGTAATCCAGTTGTTGGTAAGTTATCGTCATCAATTCATCTCTTGCCGGAGAAAAGAGTAGGAGCTTACCTTCAGCTTGCCCTTTCTTCTACCTAGTCAAGTAATGCACTTCCGACTTGAATCCGCCTAGGTTATAATTTCAATTTTTTATAATTACAGAGGTAAAAATCAAGTATGTTAAATCTATATCATCAGTTGTTTACACAGAGGATAAGCCTTGTTGCTGCTATTAAGTGTATGCTTTTTTCTTATTGCTGGTTAATATCATGCTGCATTCAAGCTGGGTTAGATAATTATGTTTTTGACAGCATAAAGGTTAAAAATGATCTACAAGAATGGCAGTTTAGGTATATTTCACCGATACCATCACAAGATATACAAAATGACTTAGGTGTGATGATTGATAAATGCATCATATTAGATGAAGAAACTGAAAAGCAAGTGTCAGCCATCATGATTAATATGTTGCAAAAAAACACAGATTTAGAATTTCATGACATGAATAATAATCATAGCCTCCAAGTTGATGTTAGTAATGATTCATTATCAGTTGCTGATATTATCATTTGGATACAATATTTTTTAGAAGAATATAAAGCATATGAATCTATTCTTATAGGTATACTTACACTTGATAAAGGCACAGAGGCGCTAAGGTGTGAGATTAAAACAATATCAATTATAAATCATAAATTAGATGATAATGGTGTCATAATTGAAGGTAGATGTAGTGAGTTAACGATTCTCACAAAGCTATTAGAGTTGGGTGCGTGTGTGAGATATGCGTCTGAAAACAGCGCTACAGTTAATGATGTAGATTGTGAACAGTTACCATATCCATATCAGACAAAAAATATATTGTCTGATGGTGCTCCAGAGTTTAAAAAGAGTGCTACTGCACATACAAAAGTTCCTGTTAGGAAAAAGAAGTTCTTCTGTCCAGTCTGTGGCAAGGCATTTAGGAGTCCATGGCATTTACGCGAACATGAAAGAACTCATACTATGGAAAGGCCTTATGATTGCAAAGAGTGTGGAAAGAGCTTTTCTGCCAAAGGTAATTTATCCATACATATGAGAATTCATACTGGGGAAAAGTCTTTTATATGCCAATACTGTCCCAAGACATGTAGGAGTAAAGCTAATTTAACTGTACATCTAAGAGTTCATACTAGGCAAAAGCCTTTTGTGTGCGACCAATGTAATAGGGGATTTAGTCAGAGCAGTAGTTTAAAAACACATATGAAGACTCATGATAGGTAAAAAGCCTGATTGTTGCGAAAAGTCTGGTTAGAAAGTTACTAACAGCGATAAAAATGGAATATCCACATAGTTGTCCAATAAAGCTTAGGCGGATTCAAGTCTGAAGTGCATCACTTGACTAGGTAGAAGAAAGGGCCAGTGAAGGTAAGCTCCTACCCTTTTCTCCGGCAAGAGATGAAGTGATGCTGGATTAATATAATAAGTGCAAGTGACTGAAATTTTATAGGTGAGCCAGCTTCCGGTATATTTGTAGCTTGAGTTGGATGTACTGCGTCCATGAACAGAGCCACTTCATCCTTTGGTAGAGAGGCTTTTAGCTCTTCATTCTACTCGCCCTAGCCGACTCTGTACGCCGCCTATCTGTTCGGCCTTGTGCTTGCCTATATTCACGTTCGCCAGTATTCCTTGCCAACTCACGGCTCACCGTGGACTGGCTGGTGCCAATGATCTCCGCTATCTCCCTTTGGCTTCAACCGCTTTTCTTTAGTGCGGAAATCTGGCATCGCTGTTCGTAAGCCAGTTGTTGGTAAGTTATCGTCATCAATTCATCTCTTGCCGGAGAAAAGAGTAGGAGCTTACCTTCAGCTTGCCCTTTCTTCTACCTAGTCAAGTAATGCACTTTAGATTTAGATCCGCTTAGGTTATAATTTCAATTTATTACAATTACAGAGGTGCAAATCAAGCATGTTAAATCTATATCATCAGTTGTTTACACAGAGGATAAGCCTTGTTGCTGCTATTAAGTGTATTCTTTTTTCTTATTGCTGGTTAATATCATGCTGCATTCAAGCTGGGTTAGATGATTATGTTTTGGGCAGCATAAATATTCAAAATGAGATACAGGAATGGCATTTTAAATATATTTCACCGACACCATCAAAAGATATACAAAATAACTTATGTGTGATGATTGATAAATGCATCATATTAGATGAAGAAACTGAAACGCAAGTGTCAGGCATCATGTTTAATATGTTGCAAAAAAACACAGCTTTAGAATTTCATCACATGACTAACAATCACAGCCTCCAAGTTGATGTTAGTAATGATTCATTATCAGTTAATAATATTATCATTTGGATACGAGATTTTTTAGAAGGATATAAAGCATATGAATCTGTTCATATAGGTATACTTACACTTGATAAAGTAACAGGGGTGATAAGGTGTGAGATTAAAACAATCTCAATGATAAATCATAAGCCGGTTAATAATGGTGTTATAATTGAAGGTAGATGTAGTGAGTTAACGATTCTCACAAAACTATTAGAATTAGGTGCGTATGTGAGATGTGCGTCTGAAAAAAGCGCTACAGTTAATGATGTAGATTGTGAACAGTTATCATATCCATATCGGACAAAAAACATATTGCCTGATGGTGTTTCAGAGCTTAAAAATAGTACTGCTGCACATACAAAAGTTCCTGTTAGGAAAAAGAATTTTTCCTGCAAATACTGTGAGAAGGCATTTTGGGTTCAATGGAGTTTAAGCGAACATGAAAGAACTCATACTGGGGAAAAGCCTTATACTTGCGGAATATGTGGCAAGAGCTTTGCTTCCAGAAGTAATATATACGCACATATGAGAGATCATGCTGAGAAAAAGTTTTTTATGTGCGAATACTGTCCCCAGACATTTAGGAATAAATGTAATTTAATTAAACATATAAGAGTTCATACTGGGGAAAAGCCTTTTGTGTGCGACCAATGTAAGAAGGCATTTAGTCAGGGCGGTAGTTTAAAATTACATATGAGGACTCATGATAGGTAAAAAGCCTGATTGTTGCGAAAAGTCTGGTTAGAAATTTACTAACAGAGACCTTTGCACGATTGTTCTTTTGCCAGTTGGCTTCTTTAAAAACGCACTAAATCGATCATTTACAAGCATAAATCATCTATTTTAGTGCGTGTTTTCCTCACCGACTAACAAAATTACGGCTCGTGCAAAGGTCTCTAACAGCGATAAAAATGGAATATCCACATATTTGTCCAATAAAACTTAGGCGGATTCAAGTCTGAAGTGCATCACTTGACTAGGTAGAAGAAAGGGCCAGTGAAGGTAAGCACCTACCCTTTTCTCCGGCAAGCGATGAAGTGATGCTGGATTAATATAATAAGTGCAAGTGACTGAAATTTTATAGGTGAGCCAGCTGCCGGTATATTTGTAGCTTGAGTTGGATGTACTGCGTCCATGAACAGAACCACTTCATCCTTTGGTAGCGAGGCTTTTAGCTCTTCATTCTACTCGGCCCTAGCCGGCTCTGTACGCCGCCTATCTGTTCGGCCTTGTGCTTGCCTATATTCACGCCAGTATTCCTTGCCAACTCACGGCTCACCGTGGACTGGCTGGTGCCAATGATCTCCGCTATCTCCCTTTGGCTGCAACCGCTTTTCTTTAGTGCGGAAATCTGGCATAGTTGTTCGTAAGCCAGTTGTTGGTAAGTTATCGTCATCACTTCATCTCTTGCCGGAGAAAAGAGTAGGAGCTTACCTTCAGCTAGCCCTTTCTTCTACCTAGTCAAGTTATGCACTTTAGATTTGAATCCGGCTAGGTTATAATTTCAATTTATTACAATTACAGGGGTAAAAATCAAGTATGTTAAATCTATATCATCAGTTGTTTACACAGAGGATAAGCCTTGTTACTGCTATTAAGTGTATGCTTTTTTCTTATTGCTGGTTAATATCATGCTGCATTCAAGCTGGGTTAGATAATTATGTTTTTGACAGCATAAAGGTTAAAAATGATCTACAAGAATGGCAGTTTAGGTATATTTCACAGATACCATCACAAGATATACAAAATGACTTAGGTGTGATGATTGATAAATGCATAATATTAGATGAAGAAACTGAAAAGCAAGTGTCAGCCATCATGATTAATATGTTGCAAAAAAACACAGATTTAGAATTTCATTACATGAATAATAATCATAGCCTCCAAGTTGATGTTAGTAATGATTCATTATCAGTTGCTGATATTATCATTTGGATACAATATTTTTTAGAAGAATATAAAGCATATGAATCTGTTCTTATAGGTATACTTACACTTGAAAAAGGCACAGAGGTGTTAAGGTGTGAGATTAAAGCAATCTCAATTATAAATCATAAATTAGATGATAATGGTGTCATAATTGAAGGTAGATGTAGTGAGTTAACGATTCTCACAAAGCTATTAGAGTTGGGTGCGTGTGTGAGATATGCGTCTGAAAACAGCGCTACGGTTAATTATGTAGATTGTGAACAGTTATCATATCCATATCAGACAAAAAACATATTGTCTGATGGTGTTTCAGAGTTTAAAAAGAGTACTACTGCACAAACAAAAGTTCCTGTTAGGGAAAAGAAGTTCTTCTGTCCATACTGTGGCAAGGGATTTGAGCGTCTATTTCATTTACGCGAACATGAAAGAATTCATACTGGGGATAAGCCTCATGTTTGCAAAGAGTGTGGCATGACATTTTCTGTCAAAAGTAATGCATCCGCACATATGAAAATTCATAATGAGGAAAGGCCTTTTAAGTGCACAGACTGTGACAAGGCATTTAGGACTAATTGGAATTTAACCGCACATATAAGAACTCATACTGGGGAAAGGTCTTGTATATGCCAATACTGTAACAGGGCGTTTAGGTGTAAATCTAATTTAACTGTACATATAAGAATTCATACTGGGGCAAAGCCTTTTGTGTGCGACCAATGTAATAAGGCATTTAGGCATAAAAGTAGTTTAACGGAACATACTAGAAAGATTCATTAGGTAAAAAGCCTGATTATTGCGAAAAGTATGGTTAGAAATTGCTGGATTAATATAATAAGTGCAATTGACTGAAATTTTATAGGTGAGCCAGCTGCCGGTATATTTGTAGCTCTCTCACTAAAAATGGAAGCCAATAATGAGTACTCAAATCAGGCAACACAAGCAACTGACTCAAGGGCAACGGTATCAGATTGAGGCTCTTCTTGGAACAGACTATACCCATCGCCTTTCAAGTTGCTACGTTGTTGGCTGCGTTCGCTCACCCCGGTCACCTACTACTCGTAGGCTCACGGGACTTCGCTTACTTGCTGCCTAGTAGCAATTTGAAATGCTTTAGGTATATACCCACGTTCGCCAGTATTCCTTGCCAACTCACGGCTCACCGTGGACTGGCTGGTGCCAATGATCTCCGCTATCTCCCTTTGGCTGCAACCGCTTTTCTTTAGTGCGGAAATCTGGCATAGTTGTTCGTAAGCCAGTTGTTGGTAAGTTATCGTCATCACGTCATCTCTGGCCGGAGAAAAGAGTAGGAGCTTACCTTCAGTTAGCCCTTTCTTCTAGCTAGTCAAGTAATGCACTTCAGATTTGGATCCGCTTAGGTTATAATTTCAATTTTTTACAATTACAGAGGTAAAAATCAAGTATGTTAAATCTATATCATCAGCTGTTTACACAGAGGCTAAGCCTTGTTACTGCTATTAAGTGTATGCTTTTTTCTTATTGCTGGTTAATATCATGCTGCATTCAAGCTGGGTTAGATGATTATGTTTTTGACAGCATAAAGGTTAAAAAGGAGCTACAAGAATGGCAGTTTAGGTATATTTCACCGATACCATCACAAGATATACAAAATGACTTAGGTGTGATGATTGATAAATGCATCATATTAGATGAAGAAACTGAAAAGCAAGTGTCAGCCATCATGATTAATATGTTGCAAAAAAACACAGATTTAGAATTTCATGACATGAATAATAATCATAGCCTCCAAGTTGATGTTAGTAATGATTCATTATCAGTTGCTGATATTATCATTTGGATACAATATTTTTTAGAAGAATATAAAGCATATGAATCTGTTCTTATAGGTATACTTACACTTGATAAAGGCACAGAGGCGCTAAGGTGTGAGATTAAAACAATATCAATTATAAATCATAAATCAGATGATAATGGTGTCATAATTGAAGGTAGATGTAGTGAGTTAACGATTCTCACAAAGCTATTAGAGTTGGGTGCGTGTGTGAGATATGCGTCTGAAAACAGCGCTACAGTTAATGATGTAGATTGTGAACAGTTATCATATCCATATAAGACAAAAAACATATTGTCTGATGGTGCTCCAGGGTTTAAAAAGAGTACTACTGCACATACAAAAGATCCTGATGGGAAAAAGAAGTTCTCCTGTGAAGACTGTAACAAGACATTTAAGTGTCGATGGCATTTACGCGAACATAAAAGAGTTCATACTCAGGAGCGGCCTTATGCTTGCGAAGTGTGTGGCAAGAAATTTTCTTGCAAAAGTAATGTATCCGTACATTTAAGAACTCATACTGGGGAAAAGCCTTATACTTGCGAAATATGTGGAAAGAAATTTTCTGCCAAAAGTAATTTATCCCCACATATAAGAGCTCATAATGGGGAAAAGCCTTTTAGGTGCACACACTGTGGCAAGGACTTTGGTAGTAATTGGAATTTAACTAGACATATGAAAATTCATACTAAGGAAAATCCTTTTGTGTGCCACTAATGTAATAGGGTATTTAGTCAGAGCAGTGGTTTAAAAGCACATATAAAGATTCATATAGGTAAAAAGCCTGATTGTTGCGAAAAGTCTGGTTAGAAATTTACTAACAGCGATAAAAATGGAATATCCACATAATTGTCTAATAAAACTTAGGCGGATTCAAATCTGAAGTGCATCACTTGACTAGGTAGAAGAAAGGGCCAGCTGAAGGTAAGGCTGGATTAATACAATAAGTGCAATTGACTGAAATTTTATAGGTGAGCCAGCTGCCTGTATATTTGTAGCTCTCACACTAAAAATGGAAGCCAAGAATGAGTACTCAAACCAGGCAATACAAGCAGCTGATTCAAGGGCAACGGTATCAGATTGAGGCTCTTCTTGGAACAGGCTATACCCATCGCCTTTCAAGTTGCTACGTTGTTGGCTGCGTTCGCTCACCCCGGTCACCTACTACTCGTAGGCTCACGGGGCTTCGCTTACTTGCTGCCTAGTAGCAATTTGAAATGCCTTGGGTATATACCCAAGTGAATTCAAGATGCAGAGTTGTATCTCTGAAAATTGTAGTTAATTCTACTGACTAACGAAGCCCCAATTTTAGGCAACTTATCATCAAGGAAGTGATTTATTTTCTGTAGACACTCCGCCGGTTTCGCGAAATATTCATTATTTCGCGCGTGCTCATTCATTACTTTCCACAGTCGCTCAATTGGCTTCAAATTTGGACTATACGGAGGTAGGTAATGAAGCTTTATACCTTGTTTTTCAGCACTTCCTTTGAGTGGTGATAACCCGCACCATCAAGCACCATATGAATGACGGCCATTAATATATAAGAAGTCCGTACTTTTTTGAAAAATTGGATAATAGCTTTGCCGTTAACTGCCTCAAATTGTTCAAAAACAGCAGCTGACAGGTTGTTTAACTCAATATAGGCCCAATAATATTTAGCCTTGTTCGGCTACCGGTTGCATTGATGACTTTATCAACTCCTTTGCGAATCCATCCTGATGTGATCTTAGTAGCTTGAGTTGGATGTACTGCGTCCATGAACAGAGCCACTTCATCCTTTGGTGGCTAGGCTTTCAGCTCTTCATAGTGTTTGACAAACTCATCCTGTTTATCCGCATCTGTCTTATAGGGAGCACCCTTGGGTTGTTTATAGGTGAACCTTTTCTGGTGTAGCCACCGATTCAGACCTGACACGGTATCTTGAATTTTTCAGCGCTCAGCAATATAAGCGACAATTTGATGGGTATGAGCGTAGGTTTTCTCAGATACATGCTCAATCAATTGTTGAGTTTGTTCATCATCTAGATGGCTTTCACTGCCACTATTTTTAGATTTAAGTTTTTCTTTTTTTATGTAATCTTTGATCTGACGAATGATCGTGAATTCACTTTTTCTCAAAGCCTGAGCAATAAAAGTTATTGGCCACCCTTCAGACCACAATAGTATAGCTTTAATACAATCACACTCTTGTACATCCCGCAATATTTTATGGCGAGATTCCAAGTCGATTTTTTGCTGTTGAGTCAGGGTGAATTTTGATATTAATGTAGTCTGAAGAAAAATCACTAAATAATCAAGCATCTTCAATACACTTGGGTATACACGCAGCTTTGATTCAATCACCGCGATCATTTTTGGCGTCATTCTACTCGCCCTAGCCGACTCTGTACGCAGCTATCTGTTCGGCCTTGTGCTTGCCTATATTCACGTTCGCCAGTATTCCTTGCCAACTCACGGCTCACCGTGGACTGGCTGGTGGCAATGATCTCCGCTATCTCCCTTTGGCTTAAACCGCTTTTCTTTAGTGCGGAAATCTGGCATCGTTGTTCGTAAGGCAGTTGTTGGTAAGTTATCGTCATCACTTCATCTCTTGCCGGAGAAAAGAGTAGGAGCTTACCTTCAGCTTGCCCTTTCTTCTACCTAGTCAAGTAATGCACTTTAGATTTGGATCCGCTTAGGATATAATTTTAATTTATTACAATTACAGAGGTGAAAATCAAGTATGTTAAATCTATATCATCAGTTGTTTACACAGAGGATAAGCCTTGTTACTGCTATTAAGTGTATGCTTTTTTCTTATTGCTGGTTAATATCATGCTGCATTCAAGCTGGGTTAGATGATTATGTTTTGGGCAGCATAAATATTCAAAATGAGATACAGGAATGGCATTTTAGATATATTTCACCGATGCCACCAAAAGATATACAAAATGACTTATGTGTGATGATTGATAAATGCATTATATTAGATGAAGAAACTGAAAAGCAAGTGTCAGGCATCATGTTTAATATGTTGCAAAAAAAGACAGCTTTAGAATTTCATCAAATGACTAACAATCACAGCCTCCAAGTTGATGTTAGTAATGATTCATTATCAGTTAATAATGTTATCATTTGGATACGAGATTTTTTAGAAGGATATAAAGCATATGAATCTGTTCATATAGGTATACTTACACTTGATAAAGTAACAGAGGTGATAAGGTATGAGATTAAAACAATCTCAATGATAAATCATAAGCCGGTTAATAATGGTGTTATAATTGAAGGTAGATGTAGTGAGTTAACTATTCTCACAAAACTATTAGAATTAGGTGCGTATGTGAGATATGCGTCTGAAAAAAGCGATACAGTTAATGATGTAGATTGTGACCAGTTATCATATCTACATCAGACAAAAAACATATTGCCTGATGGTGTTCCAGAGCTTAAAAAGAGTACTACTGCACATACAAAAGTTTCTGTTAGGAAAAAGAATTTTTCCTGCGAATACTGTGAGAAGACATTTTGGGTTCAATGGAGTTTAAGCGAACATGAAAGAACTCATACTGGGGAAAAGCCTTATGCTTGCGGAATATGTAAAAGGAGCTTTGCTTCCAGAAGTAATATATACGCACATATGAAAAATCATACTGATGAAAGGCCTTTTAGGTGCACAGGCTGTGGCAAGGGCTTTAAGCGTAATTGGAGTTTAAACGAACATAAAAAAACTCATACTGATGAAAGGCCTTTTACATGCCTACACTGTTCCAAGGCATTTAGGAATAAATCTAATTTAACTATACATATAAGAACTCATACTGATGAAAAGACTTTTGTGTGCGACCAATGTAATAAGGCATTTAAGCATAAAAGCAGTTTAACGGCACATACTATAAAGATTCATTAGGTAAAAAGCCTGATTATTGCGAAAAGTATGGTTAGAAATTTACTAACAGCGATAAAATGGAATATCCACATAGTTGTCCAATAAAGCTTAGGCGGATTCAAGTCTGAAGTGCATCACTTGACTAGGTAGAAGAAAGGGCCAGCTGAAGGTAAGCACCTACCCTTTTCTCCGGCAAGAGATGAAGTGATGCTGGATTAGTATAATAAGTGCAATTGACTGAAATTTTATAGGTGAGCCAGCTGCCGGTATATTTGTAGCTCTCTCACTAAAAATGGAAGCCAATAATGAGTACTCAAATCAGGCAACACAAGCAACTGACTCAAGGGCAACGGTATCAGATTGAGGCTCTTCTTGGAACAGGCTATACCCATCGCCTTTCAAGTTGCTACGTTGTTGGCTGCGTTCGCTCACCCCGGTCACCTACTACTCGTAGGCTCACGGGACTTCGCTTACTTGCTGCCTAGTAGCAATTTGAAATGCTTTGGGTATATACCCACGTTCGCCAGTATTCCTTGCCAACTCACGGCTCACCGTGGACTGGCTGGTGCCAATGATCTCCGCTATCTCCCTTTGGCTGCAACCGCTTTTCTTTAGTGCGGAAATCTGGCATAGTTGTTCGTAAGCCAGTTGTTGGTAAGTTATCGTCATCACGTCATCTCTTGCCGGAGAAAAGAGTAGGAGCTTACCTTCAGCTTGCCCTTTTTTCTACCTAGTCAAGTAATGCACTTCAGATTTGGATCCGCTTAGGTTATAATTTCAATTTTTTACAATTACAGAGGTAAAAATCAAGTATGTTAAATCTATATCATCAGTTGTTTACGCAGAGGATAATCCTTGTTACTGCTATTAAGTGTATACTTTTTTCTTATTGCTGGTTAATATCATGCTGCATTCAAGCTGGGTTAGATAATTATATTTTTGACAGCATAAAGGTTAAAAATGATCTACAAGAATGGCAGTTTAGGTATATTTCACCGATACCATCACAAGATATACAAAATGACTTAGGTGTGATGATTGATAAATGCATAATATTAGATGAAGAAACTGAAAAGCAAGTGTCAGCCATCATGATTAATATGTTGCAAAAAAACACAGATTTAGAATTTCATGACATGAATAATAATCATAGCCTCCAAGTTGATGTTAGTAATGATTCATTATCAGTTGCTGATATTATCATTTGGATACAATATTTTTTAGAAGAATATAAAGCATATGAATCTATTCTTATAGGTATACTTACACTTGATAAAGGCACAGAGATGCTAAGGTGTGAGATTAAAACAATCTCAATGATAAATCATAAATTAGATGATAATGGTGTCATAATTGAAGGTAGATGTAGTGAGTTAACGATTCTCACAAAGCTATTAGAGTTGGGTGCGTGTGTGAGATATGCGTCTGAAAACAGCGCTACAGTTAATGATGTAGATCGTGAACAGTTATCATATCCATATCAGACAAAAAACATATTGTCTGATGGTGCTCCAGAGTTTAAAAAGAGTACTACTGCACATACAAAAGATCCTGTTGGGAAAAAGAAGTTCTTCTGTCAATCCTGTAACAAGGGATTTGGGCGTCCAGTGCAGTTACGCGAACATGAAAGAATTCATACTGGGGAGAAGCCTCATGCTTGCAAACTGTGTGACAGGAGCTTTGCTTCCAAAAGTAATATATACGCACATATGAGAATACATACTGAGACAAAGCCTTTTAGTTGCACATGCTGTGACAGGAGCTTTAGTACTAATTGGAATTTAAGCGTACATACAAGAATTCATACTGGGGAAAAGCCTTTTGTGTGCGACCAATGTAATAAGGCATTTGGTCGGAGGAGTAGTTTAAAATCACATATAAAGACTCATGATAGGTAAAAAGCCTGATTGTTGCGAAAAGTCTGGTTAGAAATTTACTAACAGCGATGAAAATGGAATATCCACATAGTTGTCCAATAAAGCTTAGGCGGATTCAAGTCTGAAGTGCATCACTTGACTAGGTAGAAGAAAGGGCCCGCTGAAGGTAAGCACCTACCCTTTTCTCCGGCAAGAGATGAAGTGATGCTGGATTAATATAATAAGTGCAATTGACTGAAATTTTATAGGTGAGTCAGCTGCCGGTATATTTGTAACTCTCACACTAACAATGGAAGCCAAGAATGAGTACTCAAATCAGGCAACACAAGCAGCTGACTCAAGGGCAACGATATCAGATTGAGGCTCTTCTTGGAACAGGCTATACCCATCGCCTTTCAAGTTGCTACGTTGTTGGCTGCGTTCGCTCACCCCGGTCACCTACTACTCGTAGGCTCACGGGGCTCCGCTTACTTGCTGCCTAGTAGCAATTTGAAATGCTTTGGGTATATACCCAAGTGAATTCAAGATGCAGGTTGAGTCTCTGAAAATTGTCGTTAATTATACTGACTAACGAAGCCCCAATTTTAGGCAACGTATCATCAAGGAAGTGATTTATTTTCTGTCAAAACTCCGCTGGTTTCGCGAAATATTCATTATTTCGCGCGTGCTCATTCATTACTTTTCACAGTCGCTCAATTGGCTTCAAATTTGGACTATACGGAGGTAGGTAATGAAGCTTTATACCTTGTTTTTCAGCTTCTCCAACCACCTCCTTTGAGTGGTGATAACCCGCACCATCAAGCACCATATGAATGACGGCCATTGATATATAAGCAGTCCGTACTTTTTTGAAAAAGTGGATAATAGCTTTGCCGTTAACTGTCTCAAATTGTTCAAAAACAGCAGCTGACAGGTTGTTTAACTCAATATAGGCCCAATAATATTTAGCCTTGTTCGGCTACCTGTTGCATTGATGACTTTATCAACTCCTTTGCGAATCCATCCTGATGTGATTTTAGTAGCTTGAGTTGGATGTACCGCGTCCATGAACAGAGCCACTTCATCCTTTGGTGGCGAGGCTTTCAGCTCTTCATTCCGCTTGACAAACTCAGCCTGTTTATCCGCATCTGCCTTATGGTGAGCACCCTTTGGTTGTTTATAGGTGAACCCTTTTTGGTGTAGTCACCGATTCAGACCTGACACGCTATATTGAATTTTTTAGCTCTCAGCAATATAAGCGACAATTTGATGGGTATGAGCGTAGGTTTTCTCAGATACATTCTCAATCAATTGTTGAGTTTGTTCATCATCTAGATGGCTCTCACTGCCACCATTTTCAGGTTTAAGCTTTTCTTTTTTTATGTAATCTTTGATGTGACGACTGATCGTGAATTCACTTTTTCTCAAAGCCTGAGCAATAAAAGTTATTGGCCACCCTTCAGACCACAATAGTATAGCTTTAATACAGCCACACTCTCGTACATCTCGCAATATTTTATGGCGAGATTCCAAGTCGATTTTTTGCTGTTGGGTCAGGGTGAATTTTGACATTAATGTAGTCTGAAGAAAAATCACTAAAAAATCAAGCATCTTCAATACACTTGGGTATAAGATGGCCATTGCCAGGCGGCGATAATACAATGCGCTTTCAGGTTGTCAGCACGAAGTCCCATAGCTTCTGAGCCGTAGAAATACATCGGGCGAAGATGGGCAGAATCCAAGCCATTCTCTTGCACAACGAGTTTCTGTGCGTCCAATAGCGTCTGTAGCTGTACGGAATTTCCATATTCATGGTATGGGCGCTGCGTAAAAGGCGTCGAGTATGGTCTTTCATCGGAAAATGGAGGGTCCTAGATCGGTGGTATAAGCGCGTACCTATTCAAAAACACCCAGACCATAATGAAGGGTATGTGTTAGAACGTGGGTTGTGGCATCGCGCCAGGGAACCAATTTGCCATCGTACCAGATTACGCCATCGAGGTCGGCAAAAGACATTAGCACTGTTCCTTTCTTTATTGTGCTCGAATGAGGCTCAATGTACCATGTCAAAACACATTACCATGGACTGGCCAAAAATATCGTACAGCACCATACATCGTTTGTACTCGTTAAGGAGCATGCTATCCAAGAATACAGTGATCAAGAATGCAGTGATGGCTAAAATATAGATAGCGATGTGCGTATGCTTTCTTACCTGCATTTATAAAGTTTTAGTATAGACTCACAAAAAACATGCAGCAGTTATTGCGATTACTACAGCTTAATTTGTTTGATAAGCGTGACCTGATGGTGCTGTTAAGAGGCGATCCGCCTGATGGTAGGCTCATCTGATGTGAACCAGGTGAGCCTCATATAAAATTTATTGGGACGGCAGTTAATAATTAAGGTAATATGAGCCGAGGTAGTGTGCTAGATTGACAAACGCGGGTGTGTAATTTATGAATCTTGCTGAAGTTTTGGGGTAATTTAAGTATTTTATTTTTATTTTGCAGTATAGTTTCGTATTTTTTGTCATTGGTTTTATAGTGAGATTGCAATGAAATTGGATAAAAAAAATGCAGATGCCATATGTACGGCAGTCGTCGTTGGTTATGCGAAAGATCTCGGAAGAGCTACGTTTGAGTACGATAAAACCTCAGCTTTAGGTGTGTACACAGATGTACAGAAAAAGTTTTCTGCCCTTGGTGTGAATATTGATATTTCTTTGTCTACGTCTAAGTCAAAAGTTCCTGTTATTGCAGGGAAAGGCGCTACTGCTTGGAGCACCGATTTATTAAAAGATATGGGTGATATAGAGTTTGCTCTTGCCAGAAGCATAGAAAGGCGCATTGTGTTAGAAGGCCACAAGGATTTGTTTGGTGCTTATATCGGTGGATTGTCGCAGGTTAGTGATATAAGACTGGTTGGAGCATCAGATCTGGATATGTATCAACCTAAATATAGGGATGTAGATAGTTCCGCAGTCTCTAAATCATATAAGACAGCAGTGAACGTTTCACATACCATTAATGATGTGCTTAAAAACAACCAATTTAAAAATGTCAAATTTGAGCCTGAAGCGCTCCAGTACCCTGATTATCAGCCAGGGAAGCTCTTTAAAAGCTACCACGGTATGATCAAGGCGATGGTAAAATATCAGAATGACTCAGGGAAGAATAGCTTCTTCTTTGAGATAGCTGCTGGTGGCGATACCAATAAAATATCTTCTTGTCTTCCTTGTGCTACTTTCATGCATTCTGCAGGCAGACCTGCTACGTCAATACATTTAGGAAGGGGAGATAATTGGAATATACCACAAACATCCTCTGGTTCTGATCCGATGGTAAAAAAAAGTTGGGCCCTCAATATTAACAAATGGTATGCAGATGGTGCAGCGATAATGGCGAAAAAGAACATCCTCATAGATAAAATAGATGGGATGAGTGCAGATAAGGCTTATGAGATTTTTCTTGAGTCGCTGTCTTTTGAAAGGTCATTTACGGATAGAATTATAGGTACGCTCGCAAAAGTTTGACGCAATTGCTCAAGGTTTTTAGGTTTTATAATGAACAGCTAGGCGGAAGGTGGTGTGTTTTATACCCGTCGCCTTTCAATTTGCTACATTGTCGTCTGCGTTCGCTCACCCCGATTACCTACTACTTCGTAGGCTCACGGGGCTTCGCTTACTTGTCGCCTAGTAGTGGATAGAAACTTATTAGGTATATACCTAAGTGTATTGTAGATGCTTGATTTTTTAGTGATTTTTATTCAGACTACGTACATGTCAAAATTCACCCTGACCCAACAGCAAAAAATCGACCTGGAATCTCGCCATAAAATATTGCGAGATGTACGAGAGTGTGACCGTATTAAAGCGATATTATTGTGGTCTGAAGGGTGGTCAATAACTTTTATTGCTCAGGCTTTTAGGAAAAGTGAATTCACGATCAGTCGTCACATCAAAGATTACATAAAAAAAGGAAAGCTTAAACCTGAAAATGGTGGCAGTGAGAGCCATCTAGATGATGAACAAACTCAACAATTGATTGAGCATGTATCTGAGAAAACCTACGCTCATACCCATCAAATTGTCGCTTATATTGCTGAGAGCTAAAAAATTCAATATAGCGTGTCAGGTATGAATCGGTGGCTACACCAGAAAGGGTTCACCTATAAACAACCAAAGGGTGCTCCCCATAAGGCAGGTGCGGATAAACAGGCTGAGTTTGTCAAGCGGGATGAAGAGCTGAAAGCCTCGCTACCAAAGGATGAAGTGGCTCTGTTCATGGACGCAGTACATCCAACTCAAGCTACTAAGATCACATCAGGTAGCCGAACAAGGCTAAATATTATTGGGCCTATATTGAGTTAAACAACCTGTCAGCTGCTGTTTTTGAACAATTTGAGCCAGTTAACGGCAAAGCTATTATCCACTTTTTCAAAAAAGTACGGACTTTTTATATATCAACGGCGTTATTCATATGGTGCTTGATGGTGCGGGTTATCACCACTCAAAGGAGGTGGTTGAAGAAGCTAAAAAACAAGGCGAGACCTTTGCACGAGCCGTAATTTTGTTAGTCGGTGAGGAAAATACACACTAAAATTGATGATTTATGCTTGTAAATGATCGATATAGTACGTTTTTAAAGAAGCCAGCTGGCAAGATAACAATCGTGCAAAGGTCTCAAGGTATAAAGCTTCATTACCTACCTCCGTATAGTCCAAATTTGAATCAAATTGAGCGACTGTGGAAAGTAATGAATGAGCACGCGCGAAATAATGAATATTTCGCGAAACCGGCGGAGTTTCGACAGAAAGTAAATCACTTCCTTGATGATACGTTGCCTAAAATTTGGGCTTCGTTAGTCAGTAGAATTAACGACAATTTTCAGAGACTCAACTCTGCATCTTGAATTCACTAGAGTATAGGCAGTTCTATTAGTGCAACCCAGAAGCACTTTAAAAATGGGGGCGTAATCCGAAAAGCCAAATGAGTAGGAAATTTAACAAGGGGTAACATTATGGATGAGTCAACGGAAAAGAAAGTTTTAAATTCATTGTATGATAGGCTCTTCCAGGCCGTCACATACGCGCCAGAAGGAAAGCAAAATAGCGCCTTTACAAAAGATAGAGTGTTCCTCCAGTTTTCACAAAACCAGGCATTAAACCCAGCGGATTACGAAAATGTAGTTTCACCAACAAATCCGAAGGGGGATTTAGGTGCTTCGCAAGCGTTTGCTAACCTTGTGGATCAGATGCCGTCTCAGACATCAAGCTACTCCCCATCCTCTACCCTGATATCACAAACCTATAAGGCAATTGTTGATGGAGCTAATTCAACAGTAAAGCCTGATCCAGAGCAGGAAAAAAGATATAAGGAGGCATTTGATTATCTTAATACCAGCTCTACCATCAAGGATTTCAGGGGGAAGGAAATTTCTCAGACTGATCACTCTGCTATCTATAAGCAGTATCTAGATAATCAGACGGCTTATATTTCAGCAATTAGTGGGTATCGCACGGCATACTTGGGCTATGATTTGACTAAAACTGATCAGCAGAGGCAATGGCAAGCCAATGAGCCTAAGTTAAATAACATTGTTGACCAAACTTATAATGCTTGGCGTTCTCAGGGTTCTGCGCAGGTTGAGGAGGCATTATCGGTACTGGCATCAGCTATTAATGATGCAGTCGGAAATGCCATTCGTAATGCGCAGCAAACGATGTCTTCTGGTATGGCTTCATCCACTGGTGATGGAAGTAGCTGGTATTTTAGTTATCCCATTCCTTCAAACTTCGCTGATCCTAAAGCTACTGGGTTTGCCGAATTCACGCTTAGCAGCGATTATCTTGAGGAATCGAGTGAGAATAAAGTCGATACGTGGGGCGCTAAGGGATCAGGGGATTTTGGTCTTTTTAGTTTTAGTGCAAGTGCTAGCGGGTCTCATGCTGATGAACACAGACATTGCGATGCCAGTCAGTTTGATTTGAAGGCCGAAATTGCTGTTGTTCGAGTCTTTCGTCCGTGGCTGAATGAATTGATCTTCAAAATGAATAATTGGTATACCAATATGAGCGCTGCTCACGGTATAGCAACAGGAAAGATGAGCAGTGATATGCTTGTTTTGCCTTTGATTCCAACAGCGTTTGTGGTTGCCCGTAACGTCTCAATAAGCGCTAACTGGAGCACAGATGATAAGAAGCATGTTGCAGACGCTATGGAATCCAAGGCAAGTGTTGGGTGGGGGCCGTTTAGTTTAGGTGGTGACTACTCTAACAGCTCTTCCAGTGACTATCATAAGGCGACTTTAGATGGGGGGACTTATAAAATGCCAGGTATTCAGATTATTGCATGGGTGAACGAACTTACACCAGACTCCCCGCAGTTAGGAGGCCCTTCTCCTGCTACAGGCAAAAAAATATATAGTAAAGTCAAAAAGGAAGAGGCTTCTGTTTGTTAAGCGTTATGGTAAAAGTCTATGTTAAGCAATTTCAAGCTGCTGCTAGGCAACATGTGAGCGAAACCTCGAGAGCCTTAGGTGATTGTGGTTAGTGAGCGCAGTCGTAACTTAGTAGATTGCAAGACGGCTGGTATGTTTGTATGAAGTGTCTGGCGTATGAACAAAGCCTCTTTTAGCTAGATTATTAACTCATGTGACGCGCTTGTAAAAAATAAGGGTTGTAGGTAGCTTGAAGTGCATGCGACATTTAATTTTTTGTAAGGTGTGTTACATGGTTTTTAAAAATATAAGACTATGCCAAAATGGTTTAAAATTGCTATTAGGCGGCAAGTGAGCGAAGCCACGTGATCCTACGAGTAGTAGGTGATCGTGGTGAGCGAACGCAGCCAACAACGTAGCAACTTGAAAGGCGACTGGTATGAAGCCTATCAATCAGGTGTGAAGCGGCAAGTTGTAGACATGGCTATTAATGGTAGTGCATTCGGGATACAAGCCGAGTATTGAAGATAAGTAAAATAAGCGTTTTGAGTACTTTAAAGAATAGAGGATCTGTACTTGTCCAGGTCAACCACAATGTGAAAACTCTGGATATTAGCAAAGAGTGCTCAGTACATATGGAGTTGGTCTGTGACGCTGCAGAGCTTGATGAGCAATGGTCTTTTGTGGGCAACCAATCTAACCAAAGATGAATTTAGTATGCTGTTGACCACGCGACCAATACAATATTGGCTTATGTATTGGCTAAAAGAAAAGACATGATTTTTAAGTAGCTGATGGCACTTTTGGGGCCTTTTGCAATCCAGCGCTTTTACACTGATGGCTGTGGTGCTTACTGAGCGAAATATTGATAAAAACAAGCATGAAATAGGCAAAAGAAATACGCAAAAAAGAGGACGTAAAAATTTGAATTTAAGGTCGTGGATTAAGCGCTTAACCCGAAAAACAATCTGTTTTTCTAAATTTGACAAAATGCACGATATCATCGGGTTGCTTATTAATAAGGTTGAATTTGGAGTTGATATTCATGCAAAAATGCAGCTTTGATCCGCTGCCCAGATAACGATCGAGCCCTTGATCACTGCAGCAAGAACTGCGTACACACTGGTAGATATTGATGAGTTCATTATTTATAGTCAGTTGAGGGGTTGTGGTTATGGGCATAAATCCGTTTGTCATGGTGCTGGGGAGTACGGGCGGGGTGAAGACGAAGATGGCTTTCATGAGGTGCATGTAAACACAACGGAAGTCTTTTGGTCACTGCTGCGCTCATGGCTAAGACCTGATAGAGGAGTTTCTCAGGATAAGCGGACCTTGTATTTAGTTTTTTTTGAGTGCTTACCAATATCAAACTCAGGGGGAATGCTGCTATTTCGAAGATGCTTAGCCTGGTTTTAAACTATCTACCCGGAATGCATAAAGAGCTTTCTTTTAATGATTTATGAGGTGTTAGGAGTTGCTATGTCGTTTAGTCTTACGCACGAGTTTGGGCGGTTTCTACGATCTCCATGGTCTCTTCATAGTAAGGTGAAGAAGGAGATAGGAAATAAAGATCCTGTTGAAGGGGGAGTCAGTGATAATAAACTTGATGGAAAAGCTGTTGCTGATTTAGATAATAGGCCCATATTGCAACTCAATGCGCTTCCTATGACGCTGTCCCCAGAAAATTATAAATCCCCACTGTCAAGCGCCAACCCTAATGGTAGCCTTAATTCTCTGTATGCTTTTTCACAACTTGTAAATCCAGTGCCTAACTTTACCGAACACTATGAGCCTGGCGCATTTAGAATCTCATCGGCGTACAAAAACATACTGTATGGTGCGTCTGCATTACAAAAAGAAAAATACGTGGAAAGTGTTATCGCAGAGGCTAGAGAAATGTATGATTTTTCGAGTATTGCCAATATGAATGGAGCTCCTGGTTCTTGGCATCCCGTTTATGCAACCCCTATTGATTGGTATGACACGACGCAGGCCGCGCGCTTTACTGAAATCACTTTAGATCTGACGGGTGAAAATGCTGCAGAAGGGCCATATCAAGTATTGGATAATAAGGAACACCACATTCTTTCGAAGTTTATAAAAAACGGCGATAAAGCTACATTAACGGATGTCGATCAAGAGTCATCGATAAAATATGTTAAGTGTAAGTGTTTAGAGGTTCGGCTAACGCGGCCTTGGCTCAGTTTTGATGTTCTTGCGCTGGGTGGATGGTTTCTTGTGGGGCAAGAGGCGGGCTTTGTTTCCAGTGGAAGAATAGATAACAACCAAGGCATTGTGCCTCTTATTCCGACATCATTGCTCGTTGCTATAAACGTGGATGTGTCTGCAGACTGGAGTGATAAAGATCGAAAAATTCTTGATAACGGGGAGAAAAAAGGAGATCAGGTAGCTGTAGGTCCATTTGTGTTAAGCTCGAATGCAAGTCCGCTGGCTGAGTTGCACATTATTGGCTGGGTTAGTCAGTTAGTGCCGCTTGCACCTCAAGTTATGCATAGTTAGCACCGCTTGCACCTCAAGTTAGTAAGGTAGTGTAATTACAACAGTACAAAAGCAATAAATATACCTGTCGCCTTTCAAGTTGCTGGGTTGTTGGCTGTGCTCGGCTCACCTTGATCAGCAGCTCTTTGTAAGTTCACGAGAGTAGGTTCACGAGACTTAGCCTACTTGCCTCCTAGAATCAACTTGAAATCTATTGGTTATAGTGTTGCCGGATGGACTCAAAAGAGACCAAAAACTGGCTGATCTGTTGGTTATCCCACCGACCAAAGGTGTGTTTAATGGTATCCCGGGGGTGCCTGAGGTGGATGATGTTAATATTGCACGCTCTGGCATTGAAAAAAATTACCAAGCATTCAGTTTTCACTCTCTTGCAGATGTCAGTCTTTATGAGAAATTGTTAAAAGAAGGGTTTGATCTGATTAGCAAAGCGCTATCGCAGCAAGGACAAATCTTTGTTGATACCAAGTTTGAGTTTGGTTATGTTGCCCAGCAAGGCGGCCAGGAGACGCTGACTTATATTGATGAAGTGTTGCTGGATTAATATCTACTTTGCCAAGCCTTATGCTAGTTATCAGCGGAGAACTAACGAAAATACCAATGGCATCATTCGGAGAACCTGGCCTAAAAAAATGGCGTTGAGTCATCTGACAGAAGACGATGTGATGACAATAGAAATGTTGATCAATACCATACCTAGGAAGGTTTTATACCCAAAGGATTTCAAGTTGCTATTAGGCGGAAAGTAAGCAAAGCCCCAGAGCCTACGAGTAGTAGGTGATCTGGGTGAGCGAGCGCAGCCAGCAACGTAGCAGGTTGAAAGGCGATGGGTATAGGAGGGTGGACACCACTCGAAGTCTACACAAGACAGCCGATTGCACTTATTGCTTGAATCCAGTCATGCTTATTGTTTTATGCCTAATCACTTTCATTTATTATTAGTACCACAAGGCGAACATAGCCTAAGTAAATTGATGCAATGGGTGATGACCTCACATGTGCGTTATTATCGTAAGAAAAAAAATCTCAGGGCATGTTTGGCAAGGCAGGTTTAAGAGCTTTATGATTGAAAATGATAGCTATTACCTCACACTACTTCGCTATATAGAGGCAAACGCATTAAGAGCAAAGTTAAGCAAAACAGCGCAAGATTGGCAATATGTCTCATTAGCAGAAATAGTTTTTAAACATAGAAAATTACTAAGTAAGCCTTATGCAAAACTTGATGATTGGGTGGAGTATGTCAATACACCAATTTACCAAAAAGAATTAGATAAAATAAGAAACAGTGTCAACAGACAAGCGCCACTAGGTGAAAAGAACTGGGCTACAAAAGTAGCAAAGAAATATGGTTTGTTATCAACACTAAAAGCAAGAGGTAGACAAAAAACGAGAAAAATCTATGAAAAAAAGTAACCTGTCCCCATTTATTTTTAATGAAAAGCACATAATAACCATTAGTAAAATAAATTAACAGTTTGTTGCTTTAATCAGAATCTCTATAAATATTATCATTTCATTATTCCTATAAAAATACTCTATCTGTGAACTATTTTAGCGTAATGTTGTCTACATATAATAACCACGAGGCTAAGAGGCTAAGAGGCTAAGAGGCTAAGAGGCTAAGAACTGAAACTATTACCTTACCATATTTTTATAGTAAAGAGTTAATAGTTACAATATGAGCAATAAAGGAGTACCCATAATGAATAAGGTTTTATTGGCTTTTGCCGTTTTCTGTGCGGCATCCACTGGTTTGAAGGCTGACTTTACATCACTTCCTGTAATGCAAGAATTTGAACATGTTATCTCAGATGATGATGCTGTTATGCAGTTGTTTTATAACCAGAATTATGAGATGTTAAAAATAGACGATAAGTCTTCGCAAGCAAAAAGCATTTATACTGTCATGGCATCAAAAAAGAAATGGTTTGTGAAAATAATAAGAGAAGGTTGTCCTCTCTGTTATACAACTTTCTTTGGTTATGAATGGAAATTAAAACATAATAAAAAAACAAAGGGTTTAATAAAAGCAGGCGGAGCAGAATTGATGCTGCCTGATAAAAGCGCTATTTTTATGTTAGAAGGAAAAAAACATCTTATCATAAGTTATCCTTGGGCTCCTGGGAAAACATTGGAAAATATTTATATAGACTACTTGCTAGACAATGAATCCTCGGAAGTATTAAAGATTGCGATGTATCGATACGGACAAGTGCTAGCAACTGCAGCACTAGATCCTAATAATCCTAATGATGATATAGAAGAATTATTAAATAGAAGGCAACATATACAATTGTATGATAGGAATGGAGGTAATACCAAATATTTTGAAAGGAACGATAAGATATATATGTTTGATTTGTCAAAAACAGCTCTCAATACAGACCACAATACAGTTGTAGCTTCAATAATAATGAATTTCAAATACATTGAACATTTATTGTTGTCTGGCATAAAATCCGATAGGTTTAATATGGTGGAATCTGAGATTGGGGAAATAATGCTGGATAGTGTAGAGTGTTTATCTCTGCCTTTTAATCAATTTATTTCCGGTTATATATCAGCTTTACCAAAGTATGACTCAGATGTAATTAAAATAATGTTGATAAAAGAAATGTATGATCTGTTTGGAAATAATTGTAATTCCGGCATTGGTGTATATTGCAATTTAATCAAAGGCTTGGACTTAATAAAGTAAATACAATAAACTAATAGTTATCTACTTTATACATTGTTTTAGTGTTTATACTCAAAGGATTTGGATTTGCTCCGCTGCGGCAAGTGAGCGTAGCCCCAAGAGCTTAGATTTACTAAGTGATTGGGTGGGATCGAATGCAGTCAACAAACTAGCAGATTCAAAGGCGACAGGTATAGGTGATGGAATATAGTGTATTGCTGGATTCAAGCAATAAGTGCAATCTGCTGTCCTGTGTAGACTTCGAGTGGTGTCCACCCTCCTATACCCATCGCCTTTTAATCCGCTACGTTGTTGGCTGAGTTCGCTCACCCCGATCACTACAACTCGTAGGCTCACGGGACTTCGCTTACTTGCCGTCTAGTAGCAACTTGAAATCTTTTGGGTATAAAACCTTCCTAGGCATGGTCTTGATCAACATTTCCATTGTCCTCACATCATCTTCTGTCAGATGACTCAACGCCATTTTTTTAGGCTAGGTTCTCCGAATGATGCCATTGGTATTTTCGTTAGTTCCCCGCGGATAACTAGCATAAGGCTTGGCAAAGTAGATATCTGCATTCATTGCTTTTGTTACCTTCTCATGGGCTGCAAACTCACCACCATTATCTAGGGTGACTGTGCAGACCGATGACATCCGCTTTAGAAGCTTGATCATACTTTCAGCAACAACTTCGGCGTGTTTTGTATCAACTTTCCCTATTAAAGTTAACCGACTCTTGCGGTCTACAGGGTCATCAGATGGGTGTCCTGTCCATAAATTGTATCACTCTACCAATCGCCTAGACGACACCGCGGGTCAACAGCTGCGGGCAGATCGGAAATATCAACGAGGTCTGGGAGCGTGATACGACCAGCCTTACGCTTACCACCTTTGCAGCGCCTCAGCGGGGTAGATTCTTATACAAAGAGCCTCCATGCACTTTGTTAGTAGCAACACGGTTATAAACAGTGGTGTGGCTGAGTGCGATGTGGGCACTTCCACCTTCATCCGGAAACTGATATTTTCAGGAGACCAATCAAGCAATAACCCTTTCTTTATTATGGGCATGTGTCGTTCATCTGTTTTGCTGAATTTTGTAGCTGTCACTCTACGCTGACTGGCTAGTGCGTGGGCGCTTTCAGCACCATAGCCATCATCATTGGCATTACGACTCAATTCTCGTGATAGAGCACTCTCACTGATACCTACTGACACTGCGATTTATTTCTGCATGTAGTCTGTTCCAAGAAGAGCCTCAATCTGATACCGTTGCCATTGAGTCAGCTGCTTGTATTGCCTAGTTTGAGTACTCATTCTTGGCTTCCATTTTTAGTGTGATAGCTACAAATATACCGGCAGCTGGCACACCTATAAAATTTCAGTCAATTGCACTTATTATCTTAATCCAGACTTACCTTCAGCTTGCCCTTTCTTCTACCTAGTCAAGTAATGCGCTTTAGATTTGGATCCGCTTAGGTTATAATTTCAATTTTTTACAATTACAGAGGTGAAAATCAAGTATGTTAAATCTATATCATCAGTTGTTTACACAGAGGATAAGCCTTGTTGCTGCTATTAAGTGTATGCTTTTTTCTTATTGCTGGTTAATATCATGCTGCATTCAAGCTGGGTTAGATGATTATGTTTTTGGCAGCATAAATATTAAAAATGAGATACAGGAATGGCATTTTAGATATATTTCACCGACATCATCAAAAGATATACAAAATGACTTATGTGTGATGATTGATAAATGCATCATGTTAGATGAAGAAACTGAAAAGCAAGTGTCAGGTATCATGCTTAATATGTTGCAAAAAAACAAAGCTTTAGAATTTCATCACATGACTAACAATCACAGCCTCCAAGTTGATGTTAGTAATGATTCATTATCAGTTGCTGATATTATCATTTGGATACAATATTTTTTAGAAGGATATAAAGCATATGAATCTGTTCATATAGGTATACTTACACTTGATAAAGTAACAGAGGTGATAAGGTATGAGATTAAAACACTCTCAATAATAAATCATGAATCAGATTATAATGGTGCCATAATTGAAGGTAGATGTAGTGAGTTAACGATTCTCACAAAACTATTAGTATTAGGTGTGTGTGTGAGATATGCGTCTGAAAACAGCGCTACAGTTAATGATGTAGATTGTGAACAGTTACCATGTCTACATCAGACAAAAAACATATTATCTGATGGTGTTCTAGAGTTTAAAAAGAGTACTGCTGCACATACAAAAGTTCCTGTTAAGGAAAAGAAGTTCTTTTGTAAATGCTGTAACAAGGCATTTGAGCGTCTATTTAATTTACGCGAACATGAAAGCATTCATACTGATCAACCTTATGCTTGCAAAGTGTGTGGAAATAACTTTTCTTCCAAAGGTAATTTATCCAAACATATGAAAATCCATAGTGATGCACGGCCTTTTAGGTGCACAGACTGTGACAAGAGCTTTAAGAGTAATTCGAATTTAATCGATCATAAAAGAACTCATACTGGGGAACAGTCTTGTATATGCCAATACTGTGACAAGGCGTTTAGCCGTAAATCTAATTTAACTGTACATATAAGAACTCATACTGGGGAAAGGCCTTTTTCATGCCAATACTGTCCCAGTGCATTTAATAGTAAATCTCATTTAACTGTACATATAAGAACTCATACTGGGGAAAGGCCTTTTCCATGCCAAGACTGTCCCAGTGCATTTAATAGTAAATCTCATTTAACTGAACATATAAGAGTTCATACTGGGGAAAGGCCTTTTGTCTGCCGCCAATGTAATAGGACGTATACTCATAGCCGTAGTTTAAAATCACATGTTATAAAGATTCATATAGATAAAAAGCCTGATGATTGCGAAAAGTCTGGTTAGAAATTTACTAACAGCGATAAAAATGGAATATCCACATAGTTGTCCAATAAAACTTAGGCGGATTCAAATCGAAGTGCATCACTTGACTAGGTAGAAGAAAGGGCCAGCTGAAGGTAAGCACCTACCCTTTTCTCCGGCAAGAGATGAAGTGATGTTGGATTAATACAATAAATGCAATTGACTGAAATTTTATAGGTGAGTCAGCTGCTGGTATATTTGTAGCTCTCACACTAAAAATGGAAGCCAAGAATGAGTACTCAAACCAGGCAATACAAGCAGCTGACTCAAGGGCAACGGTATCAGATTGAGGCTCTTCTTAGAACAGACTACATGCAGAAAGAAGTCGCAGTGTCAATAGGTATCAGTGAGAGTGCTTTATCACGAGAGTTGAGTTGTAATGCTAGTGATGATGGCTACGGTGCTGAAAGCGCCCACGCACTAGCCAGTCAGCGTAGAGTGACAGCTACAAAGTTGTAGGTGATCGGGGTGAGCGAACGCAGCCAACAACGTAGCGGGTTGAAAGGCGATGGGTATAGGAGGGTGGACACCACTCGAAGTCTACACAGAACAGCCGATTGCACTTATTGCTTGAATCCAGCCACACATCTGACGAATTTTGACCGAATGGATAAACTGATGGAACTACTGATGATTGCTGCTGTGTGGTGCCTACTAGTAGGCACTGGTGTTATGGGAATGCAAATCAATTGCCGCGGAACAAGTATTACCGTCCAGCCAAGAGCCTGTTTAGATTAGCTTTGGATAGGCTTAGACGGGTACTCAAAAACAGCTGTGCAAAAAATGATCAAACCACTTTTTTAGATCTGCTAAATGTCTTGTCCCGTACGTAGGAGATTACCTTCAGCTAGCCCTTTCTTCTAGCTAGTCAAGTAATGCACTTCAGATTTGGATCCGCTTAGGTTATAATTTCAATTTTTTACAATTACAGAGGTGAAAATCAAGTATGTTAAATCTATATCATCAGTTGTTTACACAGAGGATAAGCCTTGTTGCTGCTATTAAGTGTATGCTTTTTTCTTATTGCTGGTTAATATCATGCTGCATTCAAGCTGGGTTAGATGATTATGTTTTTGGCAGCATAAATGTTGAAGATGAGATACAGGAATGGCATTTTAGGTCTATTTCACCGATACAATCAAAAGATAGACAAAATTACTTATGTGTGATGATTGATAAATGCATCATATTAGATGAAGAAACTGAAAATCAAGTGTTAGGCATCATTCTTAATATGTTGCAAAAAAACACAGCTTTAGAATTTCATCACATGACTAACAATCACAGCCTCCAAGTTGATGTTAGTAATGATTTATTATCAGTTGATAATATTATCATTTGGATACGAGATTTTTTAAAAGAATATAAAGAATATAAAGCATATGAATCTGTTCATATAGGTGTACTTACACTTGATAAAGTAACAAAGGTGATAAGGTATGAGATTAAAACACTCTCAATAATAAATCATGAATCAGATTATAATGGTGCCATAATTGAAGGTAGATGTAGTGAGTTAACGATTCTCACAAAACTATTAGTATTAGGGGCGTGTGTGAGATCTGCGTCTAAAAACAGCGCTACAGTTAATGATGTAGATTGTGAACAGTTATCATATCCAGATCATACAAAAAACATATTGTCTGATGGTGTTTCAGAGTTTAAAAAGAGTACTCCTGCACATACAACAGTTCCTGTTAGTGGAAATAAGTTCTTTTGTCAACGCTGTAACAAGGGATTTGAGCGTCGATTTCATTTACGCGAACATGAAAGCATTCATACTGGGGCTAAACCTTATTCTTGCAATATGTGTGACATGAAATTTTCTTTCAAAAGTAATGCATCCGCACATATAAAAAATCATAGTGATGCACGGCCTTTTAGGTGCGGAGACTGTGACAAGAGCTTTAAGAATAATTGGAATTTACACGAACATAAAAGAACTCATACTGGGGAAAGGCCTTTTCTATGCCAATACTGTTCCACGACATTTAGGAATAAATCTCATTTAACGGTACATATAAGACTTCATACTGGGGAAAAGCCTTTTCCATGCCAATACTGTACCAAGGTATTTAATAATAAAACTCATTTAACTGCACATATAAGAGTTCATACTGGGGAAAGGCCTTTTGTCTGCGACCAATGTAATAGGACGTATACTCAGAAAAGTAGTTTAAAAGCACATGTTATAAAGAGTCATAGAGATAAAAAGCCTGATGATTGCGAAAATTCTGGTTAGAAATTTACTAACAGCGATAAAAATGGAATATCCACATAGTTGCCCAATAAAACTTAGGCGGATTCAAATCGAAATGCATCACTTGACTAGGTAGAAGAAAGGGCCAGCTGAAGGTAAGCACCTACCCTTTTCTCCGGCAAGAGATGAAGTGATGTTGGATTAATACAATAAGTGCAATTGACTGAAATTTTATAGGTGAGCTAGCTGCCGGTATATTTGTAGCTCTCACACTAAAAATGGAAGCCAAGAATGAGTACTCAAACCAGGCAATACAAGCAGCTGACTCAAGGGCAACGGTATCAGATTGAGGCTCTTCTTGGAACAGACTACATGCAGAAAGAAGTCGCAGTGTCAGTAAGTATCAGTGAGAGGGCTTTATCACGAGAGTTGAGTTGTAATGCTAGTGATGATGGCTACGGTGCTGAAAGCGCCCACGCACTAGCCAGTCAGCGTAGAGTGACAGCTACAAAGTTGTAGGTGATCGGGGTGAGCGAACGCAGTCAACAATGTAGCGGGTTGAAAGGCGATGGGTATAGGAGGGTGGACACCACTCGAAGTCTACACAGAACAGCCGATTGCACGTATTGCTTGAATCCAGCCACACATCTGACGAATTTTGACCGAATGGATAAACTGATAGCTACTGACGATTGCTGTTGTGTGCCTACTAGTGGGGCACTGGTGTTTGGGAATGCAAATAAATTACCGCTGAACAAGTATTACTTTCCAGACAACAGTCTATTCCGGTTAGGCTTAGGTAGGCTTATACTAGTACTCAAAAACAACTGTGCAAAAAATAATCAAATATTTTTTTTAAAACTGCTAAATGTTTTGTCCCGCGCATAAGTAACTCTCCTCACTATCAGAAAGTGACGATAAGAGCCATCTGCTAGAACATCTGAAAACAACCATGTCTGAACGCTCTTGTCCTCTGCTGATTAGTCAAGTTTATGGGTGCCATATCTTATATTAGCGCCGATTCATTTGCTTTTTTACTTCTTTAAGGTTGACTTCCCCATAGTTAAATGTGTATCGTTTATTGATTTATTTATATGGTAATGGGTTAGTGATGAAAAAAACTATTATTTTCTTTGTGCTTCTTGCAATGAGTTCGTCTGCGATGGCAGGAATAGGAGACACTTTGCACAAGTTATGGTGTATCCCTTCAGAAGGTAAGGAAAATATTACAGAATTATCGGATATAGGATGCAGCAAAAGAGATAGAGAAGCAGTTAAGCTGCAAAAGAGTTTAGAACATATGAATACTAAGCTTCTTATGTCTATTGAGCATAATGATCGTACCCTTATTGAACAGTTGTTGAAGAAAGGAGTAAGTGTAAACAGGATAGATGATCTAGGTAATACACCTCTCCACCTTGCCTGTAAAAAAGATGATAACAGTATATTTGATATGTTGTTGGAATATGGAGCAAATGTAAATGCTAAAAATAATAGGAATCAAGGCGTTCTGCATATTGCAGTTGGTTCTCATATGTTAGAAAATACAAGAGCTTTACTGAATAAAGGTGCTGACGTAAATCAAACAAATACTGATGAAGAGACACCAATTTTTCTAACCATCCTTCATAACGATATGTTATCTATTTTATTACAAAATAATGCGAACGTTAATCATACAGATAAAAAAGGAAATACAGTTCTTCATTATGCGGTAATAAATGGTAGCATAAGTACAGTATCTATTTTATTGGAGAGTGGTGCAGCTATTAACTTGAAAGGCTATCAAGGTTGTACACCAATTTACAATGTAGCCATGGAGCTAAAGTGCTGTAGACATGGTGATGCAGGTAAGAAAGCGCAAGAACTGATTTCATATTTAGTTAGCAACGGTGCTGACATTAATATAGAAGATGATTTCCAAAGTACGCCTCTTTACTCAATTGCACCGTTTGCTGATATAGAAGATATAAAGATTTTATTGGATAATGGTGCTGATATTGAGGTAGTACATAAATGGAATGATTATACAATACTTCATTATATTATAGAATGTAAACAGCCGGATAATCTGGAATTCTTCTTGAATAGTAAATTAACAGATAACAAAGGTGAAAGCTTTTTTGTTGATCTGATTGAATGTGCTAATAAAAGAAAGAACACACAATGCATTCAGATATTATTAGATTTTTTGAAGACAAAAGATCCCAGTATAGGTCTAGAGCTAGGTAATATTAATGATAATTTTCATCAGTTAATGGATAATCTTACAGTAAACCAAAAGCATTATGTGAAAAGCTTGTTTCTTGTGAACGAGTAGTGCACCCACTTGGGAATATACGACAATCGTACACAACTAGCCAGGTGATCGTATGACCACATAACGAATCATGATCACATAGTAAATGGTTACAAACAGCTGGCAATGATGCTAGATTTAATTCCTACTTAAACTCGTATTTGCGGTGATCAGGATAGATGCTTATATGCATAGCTCAAATAAAACATTCACACGGGAGTTGAGGCGCTGCTTTTCTGGTACTTATGATGCTGCGGTAGCTCATCGCAATAGCCTGCAGCGACGTAATCACGAAAAATACACAAAAAAAACAAGACTGGAATAATATAAATAATACTACAAGGTTATAATTTCAATTTATTACAATTACAGAGGTAAAAATCAAGTATGTTAAATCTATATCATCAGCTGTTCACACAGAGGATAAGCCTTGTTACTGCTATTAAGTGTATGCTTTTTTCTTATTGCTGGTTAATATCATGCTGCATTCAAGCTGGGTTAGATAATTATGTTTTTGACAGCATAAAGGTTGAAAATGAGCTACAAGAATGGCAGTTTAGGTATATTTCACCGATACCATCACAAGATATACAAAATGACTTAGGTGTGATGATTGATAAATGCATCATATTAGATGAAGAAACTGAAAAGCAAGTGTCAGCCATCATGATTAATATGTTGCAAAAAAACACAGATTTAGAATTTCATCACATGAATCATAATCATAGCCTCCAAGTTGATGTTAGTAATGATTCATTATCAGTTGCTGATATTATCATTTGGATACAATATTTTTTAGAAGAATATAAAGCATATGAATCTGTTCTTGTAGGTATACTTACACTTAATAAAGGCACAGAGGTGCTAAGGTGTGAGATTAAAACAATCTCAATTATAAATCATAAATCAGATGATAATGGTGTCATAATTGAAGGTAGATGTAGTGAGTTAACGATTCTCACAAAGCTATTAGAGCTGGGTGCGTGTGTGAGATATGCGTCTGAAAACAGCGCTACAGTTAATGATGTAGATTGTGAACAGTTATCATATCCATATCAGACAAAAAACATATTGCCTGATGGTGTTCCAGAGTTTACAAAGAGTGCTACTGCACATACAAAAGCTCCTGTTAGGGAAAAGAATTCATTATGTACAGTCTGTGGCAAGGGATTTATGGGTCCATGGAGTTTACGCGAACATGCAAGAATTCATACTGGGGAAAGGCCTTATGCTTGCAAAGTGTGTGGCAGGAGCTTTTCTGCCAAAGGTAATTTATCCAAACATATGATAAGTCATAGTGATGAACGGCCTTTTAGGTGCACAGGCTGTGACAAGGTCTTTAAGAGTAATCCGAATTTACTCGCACATAAAAGAATTCATACTGGGGAAAAGTCTTTTATATGCCAATACTGTCCCAAGACATTTATGAGTAAAGCTCATTTAACTGTACATGTAAGAGTTCATACTAGGCAAAAGCCTTTTGTGTGCGGCCAATGTAATAGGGGATTTAGTCAGAGCGGTGGTTTAAGAAAACATATAAAGATTCATAGAGATAAAAAGCCTGATTATTGCGAAAAGTCTGACTAGAAATTTACTAACAGCGATAAAAATGGAATATTCACATAGTTGTCCAATAAAGCTTAGGCGGATTCAAATCTGAAGTGCATCACTTGACTAGGTAGAAGAAAGGGCCAGCTGAAGGTAAGGCTGGATTAATATAATAATAAGTGCAATTGACTGAAATTTTATAGGTGAGTCAGCTGCTGGTATATTTGTAGCTATCACGCTAACAATGGAAGCCAAGAATGAGTACTCAAACCTGGGAATACAAGCAGCTGACTCAAGGGCAACGGTATCAGATTGAGGCTCTTCTTAGAACAGAATGCATGCAGAAAGAAATCGCAGTGTCAGTAGGTATCAGTGAGAGTACTTTATCACGAGAGTTGAGTCGTAATGCCAATGATGATGGCTGCGGTGCTGAAAGCGCCCACGCACTAGCCAGTCAGCGTAGAGTGACAGCTACAAAGTTCAGAAAACAGATAAACGACACACGCCCATAATAAAGAAAGGGCTATTGCTTGGTTGGTCTCCTGAAAATATCAGCTTCCGAACGAAGGTGGAAGTGCCCGACATCGCACTCAGCCACACCACTGTTTATAAACGTGTGGCTACTAACAAAGTGGGTAGAGGCTCTTTGTATGAGAATCTACCCCGCTTTGGCAAGAGGCGCTGCAACGGTGGTAAGCGTAAGGCTGGGCGTATCACGATCCCAGGCCGCGTCGATATTTACGATAGGCCCGCAGTTGTTGATCTGCGGTCTCGTCTAGGAGATTGGAAGGGTGATACCATTTATAGACAGGATGCCCATCTGGTGACCTTTGCAGACCGCAAGAGTCGGTTAACTTTAATAGGGAAAGTTGATACAAAACACGCCGAAGTTGTTGCTGAAAGTATGATCAAGCTTCTGAAGCGGGTGTCATCGGTCTGCACAATCACCCTAGATAATGGTGGTGAGTTTGCAGCCCATGAGAAGGTAGCAAAAGCAATGAATGCAGATATCTACTTTGCCAAGCCTTATGCTAGTTATCAGCGGGGAACTAACGAAAATGCCAATGGCATCATTCGAAGAACCTGGCCTAAAAAAATGGAGTTGAGGCATCGGACAGAAGACGATGTGAGGACAATGGAAATGTTGATCAATACCATGCCTAGGAAGGTTTTATACCCAAAGGATTTCAAGTTGCTACTAGGCGGCAAGTAAGCGAAGCCCCGTGAGCCTACGAGTTGTAGGTGATCGGGGTGAGCGAACGCAGCCAACAACGTAGCGGATTGAAAGGCGATGGGTATAGGAGGTGGGACACCACTCAAGTCTACACAGAACAGCCGATTGCACTTATTGCTTGAATCCAGCTGTAGAGCTTGGCTTTATCCATCCAAATTTTAATCCTAGGCGAGCTAAACAGAAAGCTAACAATATATAAGAATAACCAACCATTAATATGTGACCAGACATAAAAATCCACATATAAAAAGGTGCTGATGTTTCTGATGTTGCTGGTAAGGGTTTGTTGATTGCAAGGTAATTTATCAACAATAGTACTGGAAATAAGTAAAAACTGAAAATAAAAGGAGAAATTTTCAACAAGAACTTGAAACTAACTATTGTTCTTCTAAAGCTAGCCCAAAAAAGGAAAGCTAATAAAAATAAATATGGAATGCCACCCATAATAAGAGATAAAGAAAGAAGAGATAGAATTATAGAGTTTACGCCATTTGTATATAATACAAGTGAGATGCATGGAATTACTATGGGAGCTAATAAAAAAACTCTATAGAAATTAATTTCTTTCAATTCTAACGCCTATATGCCTATATGGCAGTATGTTTTTTAATACGACTTGAGACCTTTGCACGAGCCATAATTTTGTTAGTCGGTGAGGAAAACACGCACTAAAATAGATGATTTATGCTTGTAAATGATCGATTTAGTACGTTTTTAAAGAAGCCAGCTGGCAAAAGAACAATCGTGCAAAGGTATCGACTTAATTCTAAGAATATAAAGAAAGTTGGCTGAACTACGCTAGGCTGAAGCGTATCCAACTGTACGTATCATGATTAAAAACATTTGTTATTGTTGGGTGATTCAGTTAGTTGACTGTACCCATGTTGTAACATAACAACCAAGGCACTTTTTGATTGCTGTAGCTTCCTGCATAGCATTATATACCCAAAGAATGTGGAGTTTCTATCAGCTACAAAGTAGCAATTTCAAAGGCGACTGGTATAAATAGAGCTAAGAAAAGTTCGTAATAGTTTGTTAACCTCATCAGGTTGTTCTAATGCTGATATATGCCCAGCCTTGGCAATAATTTCACACTCTGCATTCTCTATTATATGTGTCATTTGTTTTGATTCATGAGGAGGACGAGGTTGATCTAATTCTCCAACAAGCACCAGTACTGGCATTTGAAGCTTTGGCAGCAGCGCCATGCGATCTTTTCGTTTAAAGATACAGCGGCCAATAGCAACAATAGTTTGGATATTCTCTGTTGGCAAAGATGTGAGTGATTTTCTGAAAGTTGCTGCAATGGATGGTTGGTTTTCTAAGGTGACTTCAGAAAGAAAAATAGGGATAAGTTGCTCAATTAATGGCAGTGGTATAGTATTGGATTTCTCAACTATATCCAACATTTTAAGGTACTGTTGTTGTGTTTCAGAAGCCTCAATGCCTACGAAGCTATCCATAATTACTAATTTTTCAATTTCATTTGGGTGATCAAGTGCCAACTGTACTCCCCACATGCCACCAACGGACAATCCAATCAGACTATATCTTTCAATATTTAGTGCCTGAATCAATGCCCAGTGATCGTTTGCCATAGACTGTATTGAGGGTGTTCCATTTAGTGGGTCAGAGCTGCCATGCCCCCATAAGTCAGGCACAATACAACGATATTCCTTACTAAATTCAGCTATTTGTTGTTGCCACATACTACTGTCCCACAAATAACTATGACCAAATAATAAAACAGGCCCATTACCATTATCAAGATAGTGCAGAATTTGATTATTTATCATAATACGTGGCATAAAGTTTCTTCCTCGCCTTATATACTGATTTCCTTTGAAGTTGTGAGGTTATTGATTGCTCTCACTAACTCCAATCACCTGAAGTGATCCAGAACGTATCAGATGGGACGTACTCACAAAACGGAAACTCAACCGGGAGAGTAGTGAGTATTGTCGTCTAATGACTAAAGAAGAATCTGTTAGTCTTGCTCATTACTGGGTAGCTTCCAAGCAATAACAATCAATATAACTGCAATAATACCTGCTACAATAATGCCAGGAAAGTTGGGAAAAAAAGCTAAGAAATTATCATTCCCTGTGATGGCTAATGTTGCTTTACCGCCAAGTTTATCAAATAAAAACATGCTTAATAAATATTCGTAGAGCAACATATAAGCAAAGGCTCCTATCAGACAGCCCGCAATAAATGATAAAGCATCCTTTCTCTTAGCACCTACCGCAACGATACCAGTACCTGGGCAGAATCCAGCAACTGCCCAACCAATGCCTAAAATGCCTCCACCAACAGTTACTCCTACATACGATGATTTTATACTAAGGTGTGAGCTATCAATAATACCAGTAGATAACAATAAAAAGAGCATTAAGCTACTTACGCCAATGCCTAAAAGTATCGCTTTCATTAAATGCAAATCTTTTAGTCGCAGCATATTAATTGTTTTTTGGGGGTTTGCAGCTCCAGCCTTCTGCAATACAAAGCCAAATAGTAACCCTAAGATAATAGCTAAAAGGATATTCATTTTTTATTTCCTTTATAGTGATAAATTAATAAAGCCGTAGGTATAGCGGTGGCAAAAGCACTCATAGCAAATAAATATCCACTTATGGATGTTTGCATTATGCCACTCATCATATGACCGCTTGTACATCCTCCTGCTAAACGAGCACCTATTAACACCAATACGCCACCAATAAAAGATGCAATATGTCTTTTCCAAGTTGAGCCTCCAAACCTGTCTTTCCAAACGGCAGGCATAATAAGGTCATTACTCTTATCTTTGATGTGCTGCATTTTTCTGGCGATAAACCCACCTAGTAACATCGCTAGAACAAATATAAAAGAATAGTTTAGTGGCTGTGCTGCATTTTTAGCATATTTACCACTACTTTTATTCAAATACGCATTAGAACTAGAGTAACCACTGTCGGAATTGGTATTTTCCACAATGATATCATCATAAATTGAATCCCAAATAATGGCATCTAAAATGACAAATTGAGTCGATACTCCAATAGGTTTCACCAATGCAACAGCAAGCAAAAATGCAATGCCTAGTGCTATGCCACTGGTAATCCAGCTCCACTGATGTTGAAAAAATAAATTTTTCATCATTAACTCCCTAAAGTAAATTCATGATAAAACCTTGAAAACTCAAGACAATATGCTGGCACTCTGCCGTATCAATATTTTTACTGATTTTATCAGCATATTTTCACGATAGTTCTTCCAAGGCTTCTTTTTTGTTATGCGCTAATTTTAAATTATCAAACTTAGTTAAAATGAGTGTTAAGATGCTTTGTATATGCGTCTTCAATCCAACTAGTATCACCGGCAATTACATTTCCTGCATGAAATGTTGGAATTTGGTATCTAATACTAAGATAATTATTTGTATAAATAAGTGGGCGTAAAAGATCATCAATATGTACTGCATCTTTTAAGACAACCCCTTTACCTAAATCGCTGCTTTTTAAATTTGAGGTGGCAACTATCATGAATTTTTCTGCTGGAACCTGCCCACCCTCGCCATATTCTTCAGTAATAATAAAGGTTTTTTCATAAAGAAGAACTTCATCAAGCCACTTCACCATTGGAGCAGGCATATTGAACCACATAATAGGTGTTATATAGATAATAGTGTCAGCCCACAAAATTTTAGCCACCTCTCTATCTACATTCCAAGTATCTTTTGTTACGTCTGAAATTTTTATTATGTGTCCTTTTTTGGTGAGATTGCTTTCAGTTAGGTAAGCAAGAAAGCTATTTAACTGCCCCTTAGCATCGAAAATTGAATATCCAGCAGTAACAAGTAATGTTTTCATATTTCCCTCGATTTATTATATAACGCCGCAAGTAACTGCAATAGAGCTTTGTTTTAGCATATGCATTTATAGATGCTTCATATTTATTTAATGTTTATTCATTCCTATCCCATTACTACCTTAGTGCAGAGTTAATATTTATATGATTTCTATCTATAAATTGCTCGAATTTACCAAAATGAAACTCATCGAATACACCCTTGATACCATATGTAGGCACAAGAAAGTTGATGCTAATATATTTAAGCTTTTTGTATTTAGGTATACCTGTATCACAAAATGTTTGCATAGCTTTAGTTAGGGCTATTTCTTTAGGGAAGTTAGGCCTAGCATGAGAATTTTTATCTTGTTTGTGCATATCAGGCCAAAGCAATCTTGATTCATGAATGCTTTTTTTTTGGCTTTGATACATAAGTGGATGTTCAATATCCATATGTTGTGATATATCAATCCATTTCTCTGAAGTATAATTGCACGTGTGGAAATTACATATACATTTGTGAGGTATAGGCGGTTCTTGATAATTTAGACTTTTGTTGTCACCTATAACACTCCTATCCATTACCACTAACATATTTACCATTAATATCTCATCAATAGAATCATCTTCTTTATTTGCATCAGAACTTATTTGTTCTTCGCTTCTTGTGTGTAAGCATAGTTTCTCTATAATTGAGTTAATGAATAAATTCTTTTCCTCACATATCTCATTAGGATCACTGTTCTGTTTTAATTTACACATTAATTCTAGTAAATCACGACCTCTCCTTAACATATAATCTTTCTTTTTTTTATCATTTAGATCAATAAACTTTTGTCCAGTAACGAAGCCTTCATGCCTGCTTGTCTTCTTGCACTCCAAATCCCAATCCGAATCTAAATAAACTTTATGTTTCTGTGGTTTTGGCAGAAAAGAAAGGAATATTTTTTTTTACTAAAACAACATAAAAGCTTTTTCTCAGTACCTTCACCCTTTGTAGAGAAATCACTTACATCCCAATTAGTGCCATTTAAAAATGACGCCGGAAATCTAAAAAACGCTCCATCCCCTAAAAACAGATCTTCTTGGTTTTTTAAAGAACATATGCTAAATTCTAATGCGCTTGTGTATCCTGGAAACAAAACAATAATACAAGAAAACACTAATGATAATAAACTAAAATATCTAATAGAATAACTCCAAAAAAACTTAACAAGTTTGTAAGTGATGTTAGATGATTTTAAAGGACAACTACATAAGTTAAAGGAGGTTATGTAGGTGCGCTAATGTTTTCACAGAATGTTATCCTGCTCTATAGGTTTTGGCTTAGGTAATACTAGGAAAGCTACTTATCTGACTCTTTTTTAGTCAGGAAGCAGTGCTATACTGCTTATTTTATACTCATTATTACCTAGCATATCAACTAATACTTCTCGCAAAATTCCCAAAAAAAGACTAGTCATGCCGTAGATTCACATACCAAGTGAGTGCCACGATGGTATGCCGTAAGCGTTGATGGTAGAGCGTTTAAAGGGGGGGGGTAAATTATGTCACACTACCGTCCTTCTAACCATGTTTTAGAATGTTAAGGTTGTACAGCTTCTTTTTATATCTTGCATCTAACCTAGCATAGATAGCAAGCAGGTGTCGTCTGTAGGCAAAGGTCAATAGTCGTCTTTGTGCTTAAAAAAGTCAATCATAATAGTTAATATCCCTTTTATTCCACCAGAATAGACTGATATTAGTCATGATGACAGGGCGTTTTCCTTCGGGATAGGCGCGGCAGGTGTGTCTGATTTTCCAGGGAGGGTGGGTTTGCATCAGTACCATTGAAGGCGTGGGGAGGAAGTGAGCGAGTGAAGCGCTATGAGGCTATGAGTAGGTGCTTGGAGAAGAAAGCGGAAACAGGTAATGAGAATCCATATTTTGTCGTTAAAGCAATTATTGAACCTCCCAGTATGAAAACATAAGCATACCAACAAAATCCATCCTCTGCCGAATCCATATGCTAAGTGCGACACCCAATTTAATAAAAAGGATGAACTGCGATACCCTTAGTTTTTGCTCCAATCACGAAGTAAAAAACCTATGGGGTATCAACAGCTCACCAGAGATTCCCGAGAAATTTACCAAACTCCAACAATACCAGTACCTACAGCGAAGTACGAGTTTAATGATTTCGCACTACTTTTAGTTTATCTTGGTCAGAGTAATTTCATATAGCTTACTTAGCGAATGGCCTATCCTCTTCAAAATAACAGAAAGAATCTATCCGCTGGTAGCATGATCAGCTTGATTTCTGAAGGTTTTAATAGCATCACAGACCACCGGAAAAACGTTGACACAAGAAAGATTTCTGTTCACGATGCGTCAATGTTTGCTTTTGCTATGCTGCATTTAAAATACCCCTCTCTTCTCTCATTTGATCGTGAAAAAACAGAACCTACAGTGAGGCATAATCTTAAACATTTATATCATGTAAAAAACAGGGCTCCCTGCGATACTAGCATGCGGGAATGGCTGCGATAGGTGTACGTTGCTTTAGGCATGAAACTATTTATCGATATATTTGGCGTGATAGAGACCTTTGCACGATTGTTCTTTTGCCAGTTGGCTTCTTTAAAAACGTACTAAATCGATCATTTACAAGCATCAATCATCTATTTTAGTGCGTGTTTTCCTCACCGACTAACAAAATTACGGCTCGTGCAAAGGTCTCTGATAAAAAGAAAGGCGGCTTGCTATGTAAGCACTTGCGTTGTACTCAAAAGCGAAGACGTAAACGCTACAAGGCTTATGATATTTGAGGCAGGATTGCCAATAAGCGCAATATAGCAGACCGACCAGCTGAAGTAGAAACGCGTGAAACACTAGGTCATTGGGGAATAGATACCGTGATGAGTAAAGGGTCTAAACGCTGCGTAGTCACACTGGTTGAGCGAAAAACTGGTTGCACATTGATAGGCCGGTTAAACGATAGAACGACCAAGTCAACCAACAGGCGAACGATAAAATTAATGAGTAAAATGTCTGAGCAATTTAAAACCATTACACCAGATAACGGCACCGAGTCTCACCAATATACCCGCCGCCTTTCAAGTTACTACGTTGTTGGCTGCGTTCGCTCACCCCGATTACCTACTATTTTGTAGGCTCACGGGGCTTCGCTTACTTGCCGCCTAGTAGTAATTTGAAATGCTTTGGGTATATAAGAAAGTTGAAGAAGTGACTAATCGCCCTTATTACTTTGCCAACCCACATCACTCATGGGAACGTGGTACGAATAAAAATACCAATGGTTTGGTCAGACAATACTTAGTTAAGGGAACATCAATGGCAGAACTAACTCAGCAACGATGTAATATCATCGAGGCCAAATTAAATACAAGACAAAGGAAGTGCTTAGCTTATAAAACACCGGAGGAATGCTTTTATGAATAACTACTTTTGTCGCACTTCAAACTTGATACTAAGTCTGGTTTATGTGGGTGTACCATATTTACTGTAACTTATTTAGAGTAGCAGCTTTACGTTAGACATAATAACGTGGGAGAGCTCTTCTTTGCACCCAAAAATGGGTGGGTAGATTTACCATGTTAGACGCTTGCTATGTAAATATATTGTTATGGAACTTATTAGGTCTTATGCAATCTAATTGAATAGATATAAATCGTAGTTATGAGTTTAGAAAAACTATAAACTATGATGGTTTCTCTAGTGCTTGAAAAAACACACTAAGTTATTGATTATATAGAAAAGATACCATTGCTATGTGGATGTTAAATAATATAGGATAAATAATAATGAATAATATTACCCATGTTGGTGCACTCCCTGCTACTACTGAGCGAGTGGAAAAAGCATCATGTTCAAATGGCAATGTCACTATAACAGACAAAAAAATGCTTTTTGGAGAGATAGTAAATATTGATGTGAAGCCCAAGGTGCAAACAAGACTTTTTCAAAACAACTGGAATCTTGTTACACCAGAAAATATAACTACCTCAGCATTGCCAAAATTAAGTGAGACAGGTTCTTGTAAAGGTAAATTCTCATTTTCAGCCCCCTCACAGATGCGATGCCGTGTAACTAATCCGAGTGTTGCTGTTAATTCCACAATGAATACCAATATTCGAAGCAGGCCTTTTGAAAATAACTTGAATATTGTTACGCCAAATAGTATAGCTACCCCAGCATTGCCAACAGCAGGTAAGGCAGGTGCTTTTAAAGGTAAGTTAGCATTTGTAGCCCCCCCGCATAAGCAAGGCAGTGTGATTAATCCGCTTTTTGGGCAGAGAAATGAATACTCTCAACAGAAAAATATTTCTGGCCAGTCCATAGGAAACAAACGTACCACGCAGGTACCGTACGAGCACGGGTGTGAGAAAAAAAGATTCAAGTCTTTTATGGAAGCATCTGCAAAAGCACCTACACAAACATCTGATATAAGTTTTGATCATGACGGGAAAGAGGCACAACACTTTTTATTACGAAACCAAGCAATAATAGTTGCAAATATTGATCAACCTAAATTAGATAATTACCTCAAACTATTGAGTTCTGGCACAGGAAATATACCGTTTGCAGATAGCGTAGGACTCACCAAAGGAATGAAGGAATCTGTACAGCATAGATGTCTTGCTGGATTAGTGTTTGGTATTCGCAGTTTACTCGATTATTGTGCTAGGAGACCCGCAGCTGCTTTACACCTTGTTCTGCTGATGTATCAAGATAAGATATTACCGAAAAAGCTAAACCTTGACTATCCAGATAATGTTGAAGACTTGTTAAAAGAAGGTATGGCCAAAAGGGTGGAGATTAAAATATTTGGACAACACAGATAATCATTTTGTGAGTGCAGAGCGACTCACTGAGCTACACATATAAAATGATAATGGTATATTTAAAAGGTGCTAACCCAAAAAATAAATCACCGTTACAAGCTTAGCTATTAATGAAGTAAAAAAAGAGCGAGGATTACTTGGTGAAAAGTAATAGAGGCTGTATACCCATACCTTTAATGGTAACGGATATAAACACTTCAGTAAATTTCGTAATGGCTGAAAAAATTAATGCCGATGGTTGAAAGAGTTGGCTATACTGAGGTCTCAAATGAACCTAAAAAATACAGTTGGTATTGTTTAATGGGTAGCATCTATGTACGGGATAAAATATTTAGGAGATCTAAAAAAGTGATCTGATCATTTTGTGCAAAGTTTTTTTGAGTACCCGTCTAAGCCTAATCGAAACAGACTCTTGGCTGGACGGTAATGCTTGTTCAGCGGCAATTGATTTACATTCCCATACACCAGTGCCCTACTAGTAGGACCACACAACAGCAACCGTCAGTAGTCCCATCAGCTTATCCATCCGGTCAAGGTTCGTCATATGTGTGGACTCCAAATCAAAGCCACGACTTTTTAGATTGCCAAACATGGTTTCAATACTCCAGCGCTTACTTATAGTCATCTATTATGCTGTCTGGCTTTTTAGTAGCTACGACGATCAACAATCCTTTGAGAGTTCGACGGGGGTACTCCAGATACTTTCTTTTTGCTATGCCACGTTACTGTTTGATTAATACTAACGCCTCTGCATAGCTTGCCAATGGCAATCTTTTTGCTTCGATGTTCCACCACATTGTTGCTTTTAACCAGAATTCTGCATAACAGTTTGTTTTGACGTAACCAGTCTAACCATTCGTGGCCTATAAACTACGATCTGCCAGAAGGTTATCAATTCTTTTTATGGGAATGAAATTTAATACACGCTCCATTACCGCTATGCGTTCATCGGTATTGGAGTTTCCTCCTTTTTTGTCAAGGCACTCCCAAACAATGGGGATTGAGGTTCCTTGCCAAGCAATTGATACCAACAGATAGTTGACGTTTTTGGAACCATGCGTCTAGTTGGTTCTATCCATGCACAGGGTAAAGCGATCCATGTCCAGGCAGCTCAGAATCAGCTCACCTAGCTGCTCAAAAGTGTAGTCAAGTCAGCGAAAAATCGCTTTATACCCAAAGCATTTCAAATTGCGACTAGGCAGCACGTAAGCGAAGCCCAGTGAGCCTACGAGTAGTAGGTGACTGGGGTGAGCGAACGCAGAAAATAACGTAGCAACTTGAAAAGAGACGGGTATATACGGCGATAACTGGACTCGTTGTCTGCCTTCGTCTGAAACTCTTCGGCTACACGGTACACGCAGTAAGGCCATTATAAACTGTGCAATGAAGGTGATCCTAGCTTGATGCAGGGGTAGATGAGCTTTAAGCTTCTTAGCCAATGAACTGACGTCTTTCATGTTCAACAACCATAACCTATTCTGGGGTAAAAGACCGTGTAGGTTACCTTGCCTGAGAGTCACGTAATACTAGATTATGCCTTGAGAATCAAGGTCTTCAGGTTTTTTGTCCCGTACATAGCTAGTAGGCTTCACCTACAAGAAATAGAAAAGCGTAGACCTCAAGTTCGACTCTGAAAAATAGACTGTGTTTGTGGAGCGCTATGAAGACTTGCAGGCCTCATTGCCAAAGAACGAGGCGTTGCTTTTAATGGATGCTGTTCACCCAACGCAGGCGACAAAAATCACCTCATGGTGGATTCGAAAAAAGTTGATAAAATCATCAATACAACTGGAAGCCTTACCCGGCTTAACATCGTAGTTGCAGTTGAGCGGAGCAATTTGTCAGCAGCTATTTTTGATCAACGCAAGACCGTTAATGGTGTGGATATTATCTGATTTTCCCACAAAGTGCGAAGCTATTATGCATTAATGGAAGTTATTCATATAGCTCTTGATAGTGCTGGCTACCATTGCTCAAAGGAGTGGTTGAGGCCTCCAAAAATTTGGCAATAAAGATACATTATCTTCCGCTTTACAGCCATAATTTGAACCATACTGAGCGATTATGGCAGCTCATGAATGAACACTCCCGAAATAATGAATACTTCGTAACTACTAAGGAGTTTCAACAAAAAATAAATCATTTTCTCTAGAAACTGTACCAAAAACTGGTGTTTCATTGATCAGCAGGATAAATGATAATTTTGAGATAATGCAACATGCATCTTGAACTCTCTTTGGTATATACAAAAAAACAGATAAATACGTAACTGCCATTATCTTGGCTAATATTTCCCCCTCATCAGCCGATTATAAATAATTACAGACCCAATATAATTGAAGGTACAGACAGGCGGCAAGCACTGCACCTAGATCTTAAAGCGTGAAAGTTAGCACGCACACCTTTGCATATTTACACACAAAGTATCACTCATACTCGCAGAAGGAAGAGATACATGAGAAATGGCGACAAACATAATAATAAAAAAAACCGCAATACCTCCACCAAACACACTGGAGTGAACTCATCTATCAATCTTGGACTCCCCCCCATTCTGGACGTGAACAGCGTGAAAACGATAGGAATCACCCAAAAGAGTGATATTAAATTAAAAAATGTCATCGATTACCAGGTAAAATCACAGGCGGATATTAAAGCAGCCCTAGTCCATGAAAAAAAACGAGCCAAAGCTATTCATGCTCTACTCAAAAGTCTTCAACCAGGATATACCGTTCCAATCGAAGCCTCCTTCCAAGGGCTGAATCTCTCAGGACGTGACATGGAGCGAGTACGCTTTACAGAAAACTTATTTAAACATGCCAAACTAAGAGAGTGCCGACTCAGAGATGCAATTTTTACACATTGTGATCTTTCTGGTGTAGACTTCCGAAAATCAGATTTGACCAATGTTACTTTTAATGGCTGCAACCTTAATGGCGCTGATCTAAGACAATGCAGTTTATTAAACGCGCAGATCATAGACAGTAACCTTTTTGCGGCCAATCTTGACCATAGTATTTTAGATCAGTCTATGATTGATAATTGCTCGATGAATGCCGTGAGTTTTTATAAAACTTCCTGCAAAGGTGTCAAGCTATCCAACAGTCAAATAGTCCACGGTTTTTTGGCTAGTACCGATATGACTGATACGGAAATGAAAAATATACTGTTCAGAGACTGCACCCTAAACAATACCCGTTTTGATAGGGCGAAATTAGATGACTGCTGCTTCCGAGCCTGTGATAGTTTTCAAGAAGGCCCTGTCTTTTCAGACTCTATCATGAGCAATATATTAATAATAGATTGCGAGCTGGAAGAACCTCAGTTTTCTGGTACTCATATGTCCAATAGCCGACTAGAACGGATAAAGATAAACACGGCACTGCTTGACGGCACAGTATTTAAAAATGTCTCTTTTAATCAAGGAGTTATGACGGATTGCTATATCCTTGAAGATGCGCCAACATTTACGAAATGCAACCTTGAACATTTGACTATTGATCATGCTGAGTTTTGTAATGCCAGGTTCAATGAAAGTACTTTTATTAGCACAATAATCTTAGCTTCCAACTTCGCTGACTGGGAAATGAATAACTCCCAGCTTGATGAAAACACTACTATAGATATCGATGATTAAGAAGTTATTTTGAAAAATGAGCATCATGATAAGTGAGAGTAGAAAAAACACTTTTTCTAAACTTATATCCAAAAGATTTGACGTTGCGACACGGTAGCAAATGATTGAGGCCACAGAAGTTTAGTGGTGCCAAGCTTCTGCAACCTCGCCTACTTGTCGCCGCATAACAACTCCAAATGTTTTAAGTCTATTCTAGCGTGTGAGCTTATTGATTGTTTTCACGTATTCCAACTTTCTATTACTCCGCCCTCGTAGATTTATAGGACGTCTCTCGCTTATCTCCTACCAACACCTGCAACTGGCATATAGTCAAGATCATTGAAAATGCTTTATTTTGCAGCTATTTTTTTGCATTACTTGTTCATGCTAAAAATCATTCTGCCATCACAACAAAAACAGCCCTGGAGTTACGCCATAAGAAAATGCGTAATATCCCAAAGTGCTATATCATTAATTCTGTATTGTCGGAGCCAGAAGATTGTCCTATGTTTTCTATTGCTTAAGCGAAACAGTGAATCCAGCATGCACCGCTATCTGAATAACTACCTAAAAGAAAAGCTGATGCCTGAAAATGGTGACCGCAAAAGTCTCCTGAATGATAAGTAAACGCGGCAATTGATCGAGCAGGCTTCACCTACAAAAAACCGAAAGTCGCAGATCACAAGTTCAACTCTGAAAAATAGGCTGAGTTTGTGGAGCACTATGAATCCTTAGGACCTTATTGCCAGAGACCTAGGCGTCGCTTTTAATGGATGCCGCTCACCCAATGCAGGCGACAAAAATCACCTAAGAGTGGATTCGAAAAGAAGTTGATAAAATCATCAATACGACGGGAAGTCGCACTCGGCTGAAAATCGTAGTTGCAATTGAGCGAGGCAATTTGTCAGCAACTATTTTTGATCAATATAAAGACCGTTAATGCTGTGACTATTATCTAATTTTCCCACAAAGTGCGAAGCGCTTATGCTTCAATGGAAATTATTCATATAGTTCTTGATGGAGCTGGCTAACATTGCTCAAAAAATTGGTTAAGGCAGCCAACAAGTTGAAAACAAAACTACAGAACCTTCTGCCTTAGAGCCAGGGCTTGAACCTTATTGAGCGATTATTGGAGGAGGTCACCCGAAATAATGGGTACTTCATAACTACTAAGGAGTTTCGACAAAAAATGAATCATTTCCTCCATGAAGCTGTACCAAAATTTATGACTCATTGATCAGCAGGATTAATTACAATTTTGAGATTATGCAATCTACATATTGAACTCTCTTGGATATAGGCGTCACTTTACCACTATCTGCGCCTTACCCCATTACTCTAATTTTGCAAGAGATATGATACCTGAATGCTCATTCTCCGCTGCAATAAGTATTCTCTCAGACAGCGGCTCACATTCACCTAGTAACAAGATCAGGCAAAGATCTATCTGCTTCATAGGGCTCCGTAACCATTAGTATTAACTTCATATAATTCTTCGACAGTATCAGAAATTAACTCTACGGTTGCTGAATAATCAGTATCGATGCTGATATTACCATGTGTGACAAGAGTATCTCAGCTATAGCCAGCGAAACTGCACAGCTGGACTGAGCCCGCCATAGAGTTAAATGCTTACTTCTCATAATAAACAGAGTATAAAAAGTGCACGTCTCCTGATGCTGACTGATTTCCACCAGACTCAAACCTTAATCTTCCTGCTAACAGATCCTGTCTGGAGACCTCCTGCCCAGCAGAGATAGGCTCTTTGTTATACAATAAACTTCCCATGTCTGGCATTCCCTCCAGACGAATAGTTGTCAATCCACGATTCATTGGGTCGAAGTCGTCAGGGCCAAAAATATAAGCCTCACCAAAATCAACCATCATTTCCTGAAATAAAAGGGAGTTTACCTCTTCCGTTTGCTCTAACTCACCCTTCAGGAAATCATCAGAGCTTACTTCTGCTTCGTTATCACTGGGTAACCGTGCTACCATATGCTCAAAGTCGTCCGTAGTGTCTGATGGTTCATGGTGATCTTTATCTACTTCATCGGGCAAACTCTTAACCAAGCCTGTTAACGCATCTTCTGTATCCATGCTATCTGGCAAACTCCCAACCAAACCGGCCAATGCATCTTCCCGTGAAACATAGTCTAGCTCTGCACCATCTCCGGCTTCCTCATCATGAATTTGTTCTGGCTCGTAGTCATTCTCGCCTTTATATACATCATTTGAGTTTTCGTTCTCTAACTCAATGCCACTGTCTATAGCCGGATAAGTTTTATTAACAACCAGATCAATATCTGCACTATCAGCAGTGGAACCCAAATCATCAAGCTCAAAATAACTTTTCTCCGTCGTATCCTTGAATTCACCATCATCTTTACTCTGAACAGTATCAACATCAGAGAGACCTTCATTGAGTGGATCTTCTGATACAAGCTCCTGATCTTTATTTACATACGTAGTTTCGTTAAGCTCTGTTTCATCACCAAAGGGCTTATCTGTAGTTAATATGTCCGAAGAATCAGCTTTATTAACAACCAAATCAATACCTGATCTATCAGCAGTAGAACCTAAATCATCAAGCTCAAAAGAACTTTTCTCCGTCGCATCCTTGAATTCACCATCATGTTTACCCGGAACAGCATCAACATCAGAAAAACTTTCATTGAGTGGATCTTCTAATACAAGCTCCTGATCTTCACTTACACCCGTCGTTTCGTTAAGCTCTTCTGCATCAAAGAGCTTATCTGCAGTTAATATGTTTGAAGGATCATCTTTATTAACAGTCAGATCAATATCTGCTCTCTCAGCAGTGGAACCTAAATCATCAAGCTCAAAATAATTTTCCCTCGTCGCATCCTTAAATTCACCATCATCTTTACTCTGAACAGTATCAGCACCAGAGAAGTCGTCTTTAAGCAGCTCTTCAGAGATAAGCTGCTGGTCTTCACTTACATCCGTCGTTTCATTAAACTCTGCTTCATCACCAAAGGGCTTATTTGCAGTTAATATGTTCGAAGGGTCAGCTTTATTAGCAGCCAGATCTATATCTGCTCTCTCAGCAGTGGAACCTAAATCATCAAGCTCAAAATAACTTTCCCTCGTCGCATTCTTAAATTCACCATCATCTTTACTCTGAACAGTATCAACACCAGAGAAGTCGTCTTTAAGCAGCTCTTCAGAGATAAACTCCTGATCTTCACTTACGCCCGTAGTTTCGTTAAACTCTGCTTCATCACCAAAGGGCTTATCTGTAGTTAACATGTTCGAAGAGTCAGCTTTATGAACAGCCAGATCAATATCTGCTCTCTCAGCAGTGGAACCTAAATCATCAAGCTCAAAATAACTTTCCCCCATCGCATCCTTAAACTCACCATCATCTTTACTCTGAATAGTATCAACACCAGAGAAGTCTTCTTTAAGCAGCTCTTCAGAGATAAGCTCCTGATCTTCGCTTACACCCGTCGCTTCATTAAGCCCTGTTTCATCCCCAAAGGTCATATCGGCGGTTAATATGTCAGAAGAGTCAGCTTTATTAGCAACCAGATCTATATCTGCTCTCTCAGCAGTGGAACCTAAATCATCAAGCTCAAAATAACTTTCCCCCATCGCATCCTTAAACTCACCATCATCTTTACTCTGAACAGTATCAACACCAGAGAAGTCTTCTTTAAGCAGCTCTTCAGAGATAAGCTCCTGATCTTCGCTTACATCCGTCGCTTCATTAAGCTCTGTTTCATCCCCAAAGGTCATATCGGCGGTTAATATGTCAGAAGAGTCAGCTTTATTAGCAACCAGATCAATATCTGCCATATCAGCAGTGGAACCTAAATCATCAAGTTCAAAACAACTTTTCTCCGCCGCTTCCTTAAATTCACCATCATCTTTACCCTGAACAGTATCAATACCAGAGAAGTCTTCTTTAAGCAGCTCTTCAGAGATAAGCTCCTGATCTTCGCTTACATCCGTCGCTTCATTAAGCTCTGCTTCATCACCTAAGGGCTTATCTGCGGTTAATATGTCAGAAGAGTCAGCTTTATTAGCAACCAGGTCAATATCTGCCATATCAGCAGTGGAACCTAAATCATCAAGCTCAAAATAATTTTCCCTCGTCGCATCCTTAAATTCACCATCATCTTTACTCTGAACAGTATCAACACCAGAGAAGTCGTCTTTAAGCAGCTCTTCAGAGATAAGCTCCTGATCTTCACTTACATCCGTCGTTTCGCTAAACTCAGAATCATCACAGGGCTTATCTGTGGCTAATATGGCTGAAGATATAGCAGGATTATAGTTCTCATCAATTGCTATATTTATAGTTATGGTGTTTTGCGAATAATTACCATCATGCGTATTAATACGATATTGGTAGCATAGCTGTTCAGCGTCCCCCACAGCAACGAAATCGTAAGAGTCAAGGTTGATTTCCAGCTGAGTACCGCTCAGAGATAAATTCACTCCTACTTCGTTACCAGATAGCCACTTTAAATGGGATACCTTGCTTTCACCTGTACCTTGATAGATAAAAGGTTGTAACAATTCAACAAAAGCTTTCCCAGCATTTTGTTGTACTGGAATTTGCACCGTGGTGATATTTTCAGAATCAAGATTCATGGCCATCCTTTTGCCATACGATATTAGATTTTTGTCTTTCATAAACATCGAATGACAAAACGGAACCCCCATAAACACATTTAGCTATGCGAAATACGTCTCACATTATTACCTGCCTTATATATACTATATTGCTAAAATCAATTTATAGCTAGAGGGTAGAGGGTAATCAATAACTAAAATACAACAATTCGCAGATAAAATACTGCCTACACTCTTTATAAGATACAAAAATTTGGGTATCTATTCAAATGAATTTCATAATCAGCAGGTCATTCAAAGAAGCAGCTGCATCTGACGCAACGCTATAGCTACTTGCTCTTGAGCCTCAGGCAGGGTAGTCTTCATGTGGTCTGGAAGATAATTCTTATCTACAAATATTTCTCATTTCTGCCACTTTCTGATAGAAAAGCGAGTGGCGTTATATTTCTTGACAGATATGCCTGAGTTTATTTCGAGTGAGGACCTCTTCGCGCAACATTTAAGTGATACTTACATCACTTTGAACACCTTAAAGTGATGCAAGCAGCTTCTCTAGCATCTCTTGCGCAAGAAATAATGGTATCCTATAAAAGTAATGCCATCATGTGGAACCCAGCAGCCATACAAAGAGGCGAGAGCAAGTTTTTTGCATTATATGCACTAATTTGTAAGCTAAAATTAAATAAATTTATACGATTCCATAATTTAAATATATCATCTCAAATGCTGATACTATTGAGCAGTTGTTTTATAACAAACATTACAAGGCTTCAATAATGATAAAAGAAAGTGAACTATCAAAAAATACCTATACTATCACTAAGTTAGAAAAGAAATTGCTTGTAAAAACAACAAGCTAATATTATTACAAATGTAGTTAAAAGCGTACTGTTGCAAAAAACTGATGATACCTTTAAAGATTATGGTGATAATAAAGAATATCACTTATATTGCTATTTAATCGATGATATGCATTGAATAAAAGCAATGTAATAAACTAATACTTTAGATATTAGGCGGCTCCGTACAGTGCTGCCTCACCCCCATGTAACAAAGCGCCGCGCTTTAGCTACGAATACAGATAGTTTACACAACACTAACGCTCGGTCAGTGCATTTTGTTTTGCTCTTAACACAGGCTTTAGCAAATACTGCATAACTGTCTTTTTTCCCGTAATAATATCAACACTAGTATGCATACCTGGAATTATTTTCAAACGTACGCTTGTGTTTCCTAAATAACTCTTTTTGGTTCGAATGCGAATAACATAAAAACTCTCCTCATCCTTATTTTGAATGGTATCCGCACTAATATGTTCGACGACTCCTTCAAGTCCTCCATAAATAGCATAGTCATAAGCAGTTAATTTAACGACAGCCTTCATCCCGTACCTAACAAATCCAATATCTTTTGGATTGATATTAACTTCCACCAGCAAAGAATCTTCAATGGGTACAATTTCCATCATTTTCATGCCTGGCTGAACAATTCCGCCAATGGTGGTCACATCAATTTTTTTGATGATTCCTGTCAGCGGAGCAACCACTAATGTACGTGTCACCTGATCCTTCATACCAGTTTGAATTGTAGCCAACTGCTCGATATCAACCTCAATATCTTTTAACTCTTGCACCACTTCTTCACGAAATTTCATAGCCACTTCCTCTTTTCTAGCTATAATTTCTTCATAAGCTGCTTCAAGCTTTGGGATCGACAGTTGAACCATACGTCTCTCAGCGTCAAGATCATTCACTTTTTGCTCAAGCTGCAATAATTCAACTTGAGAAATGATACCTTGTTCTGCCATTGGCATAGTCAGTTTCAACTCCTTTGCGCCCAGCTGATAGCTTTTTGATAAAAACCCATATTGGGCGTGGGCTGCAGTAAGTGAGTGGTATGCCTGTGTAGATTGTTTTTCTACTATATCTAGCTCTCCATGAAGCGTTGCAGCACGCTGAATATAAACATCCATTTCTCTTGAAGTGTAGCTTTCATGCTTATCAAGTACTGCCGGAAAAAGCAGTTCATCACCATCTAGCTCTGCTTTTAATCTGTACGATTTTGCCAGACTGCCATAATACTCAATAGCCCCCTCCCTATACGATACTTTGAACTGAGTATCATCCAGCTGCAACAGAGCCTCCCCCGCTAACACACGCTGACCTTCCTTTACATATAGCTCTTTAAGAATACCGCCTTCAAGATTTTGTATAATCTGCAAACGAGAAGATGGAATGATTTTCCCGCTACCTCTGGTTATTTCATCCAGCTCCGCAAAATTCGCCCACACAATAGCTGAAACTATAGCCAAGAACATAACACTAATGAGTAAGCGCCCACCTCTTGGTGTGCGGATCAGCATGGCTGCACTAGTATCAGACATAAACTCTAGGTCTTCAGCATTGGCATGTTTTTGAATATCATTCAAGCTCCCAGAAAGAAGCTGTTCCTTCGTATTTTCTAATAGCTTTTCCGACGGCTCCGGCCCTGACTCTTCTGTTTGAGTCGATCTATCTTCCTGATTCTGATCTGGTAGCGACTTTTGATGGGAATGCTGCTTAGGCACGAGCCCTCCTTTATTGTGATCAGATGCCTCTACAGGCATAGGCTTATTTTTTTTATTATTTCTTTTTTTCATAATCAAATCCTAACTCATTCTCAACTTACCCAGCTTTAACGCAGTAAGTACCTGTTCCTTTGGACCATCGGCGACAATATGACCTTCATTAACAACAATTAGTCGATCGACCAATTCCAGCATTGAAACCTTATGTGTGAGTAAAATCAGAGTTTTATTTTTATCATCCTTGCATAATTGACGCTTAATCAGGCATTCAGTGGTATTATCCAAGGCACTTGTTGGTTCATCCAGTACAAGAATTGAAGGATCCATGAGTAAAGCCCTTGCGATAGCAATACTTTGACGCTGCCCTCCGGAAAGATTTTGTCCTCGTTCACCAACATTCATATCTAGGCCCAAAGGGTGTTTATTAGAAAATCCCGTAACTCCAGAAATATCAGCTGCTCGTAACAGTACTGCATCATCTACATAGCGAGCGCCAAAGACAATATTGTCTTTGATGCTACCAAAAAACAAAGTTATATCTTGAGAAACGCAACCAATACATCTACGCAGATCACTAGGATTTATCTGCCTTATATCAACACCATCCGCTCTAATGGCTCCATCCTCTGGTTCATAAAGACCAAGTATCATTTTCCCAAGTGTTGTTTTGCCTGAACCGATGCGTCCAATTATGCCAACCTTTTCCCCTGCTTTAATTTTTAATGATACATCCCGTATAGCATGACCCTCTTCTCCAGGGTATTTGAAACTAACGCTGTCAAACTCCAAGTCCCCTTTTAAATCCGGTCGATGAATAAAATCCCTGTCACTCGAACGCTCTACTGGCATTTCCATAATTGCATTAAGACCTTCCAACGCAGACTTTGCCTGATTGTAGCGAGTAGCCAAGCTTGCAACCATAGCCATAGGTGCTAGGCAACGGCCAGAAAGCATTGAAATAGCAATAAGCCCCCCCATACTTAACGCACCATCCGTAATGAGATAAACACCTCCTATTACATTGCATACTGTTGTAAGTTGCTGAATGTAAGCACTGAAATTTGATGCGGAAGAACTTAACAATTTAGTTTTAACGTTCCATGTTGCAATATGACCCACTACTTTTTCCCATGTGTGTTGAATTTCACCCTCTGCCTGCGCAATTTTTAATGCCTCCATCCCTGAAAGGCTTTCAATCAAGGTTGCACTCTTTTGAGCATTTGATCTCAATGTTTTCTCTACGGATTTTTTTAGAGGACCTTGAATGGCATAACTATAAATACCAATAAGGATCATTCCAGTAATAGGAATTATTACAATTGGGCCACCAAGAAGAGCTATCACAATGAGAATAATCACTGTAAATGGTAAGTCAACTAATGCTGTTATAGTTGATGACGTAATAATGTCACGAATAGAGTCAAATTCCTGCAGGTTTTTTGCAAAAGAACCAACCGAAACAGGCCTAACAGCCATTTTCAGTCCAAGTACTCGCTCCATGATTCTTGAAGAAATCAAGATATCAGATTTTTTACCAGCTAGGTCAATAAAATAGCCACGAATGGATTTCATTATAAAATCAAAAGAGAAAATAATAAACGCTCCAATAGCTAGCACCCATAAAGTATCAAACGCAGCATTTGGTACTACCCGATCATAAACATTCATGGTAAACATAGGGCTGACAAGCACAAAGATATTAATAAGAAATGAAGCAATAATAACATCTCTATAAATCCTCCAAGACCCTAAAATCGTGCCCCAAAACCAATGGCGGGAGCGCACATTCAGGCTTTGAGGAGTGCGTGCGTCGTACTGATGCTTTTCTCTGACGTAAATAGCAGCACCATCATAATGTTCAGCTAGTTTATCTAATGAAATGCTTTGCTTGCCACCTCCAGTATCAGGGACAATAATTTCTGCTTGATTCTTATCATGATCAATACTGAGTAGAATACAAGCTTTTCTTTCTTTCATTAGTAAAACAGCAGGAACGATAAGCGATGAGATATCAGATAACTTTCTGATATCTATTTTTGATGATAAGCAGGCTCTATCCGCTGCACGAACAAAAAGATCCGGTGTTAATGCACCATCTTCTAATGGTAGGCCTACGGTAAGAGATTGAGCAGAATAAGGATTACCATAGTGTTTGGTTAAAATTTCAAGACAAGCAAGTAGGGGGTCAACTCTAGAACAGGGTTTGTCAGAAGCATCCCAAGAGTCTGTGGTCGGTACTGAGTTCATGATGGCCTCAAATATTATTATCGTACGACTCAACCGAATGAATTTAAAATTCCCCAAGCAATATATTAACAGCGGGACTAACTAACAACCTTATTCAGCATAATGAAAATTATGCCCTCCAAAGAAATAGTTGTAATTTCTTTATACTGCAAAGAAGTATGTTTGCAGTTATTTAAACAATTAACCTGCTGATCGGTAGCCTCACATTGTTATATGGCTATTTGATCGGCTGTCACTTGATTAAAATCAGTGGCTTTTTGTGCATACTATCTGATAAAGCCACTTGCATTATCATTAGCACCTCACTTCAATAAAAAGCAATGAGGAACATAGAAAATATTTTATTCAGACTCTTTTTTAAAAACCTGATGCCCAGCAAATCATAACTCATTGTCGAAGATGCTTTGTTTCATTTTCCATTTTAACTAGCTCACATGACACACAGCTGCGAAAGCAAGTACATCTATCTTATTTGTCCTATGTTATCCATAATGACATTAACTCTTGCGATATGGCTTGCTAGCAATCCGTAAACAACTATAACCATTATATCTTGGAGCTTCCGCAAGCTATACCACATCACTCTTCTCAGTACTCTTTTGCAATAAAATATCAGTATTATACCAGAACTCTGTCTTTTTCAAAAAACCAGCTTATTACCAAAACCTGCATTATATACACATACTGTAACTTTCATTATAATTAAAAATCACAGAAATGCAAAAGCACGGCCCACAAAAAAACCAATTAAATAAAAATACAGAGACCTCAGTATAATCAACGACTTTGGTCACGGTAATTGAACTTCCCAAGTTCTGTCAGTCATTACGAAGCTTTCTAAGGCGTTGGCCTATGTACTGGACAAAAAACCTGAAGAGATTTTCAAGGTATCTATTTTCCAATGGCCTAGTGCTTTACTCGTTTTCGCTTCATCTGGTCGATCTGCTATATTCAGCTTATTGACAAAACTGCCACAACTACCATAATCACTGTAGCGCTTACGTCTTCGCTTATTAGAGTAACGTAAGTGCTTTCATAGCAATCCTCCTTTTTTTATTACTCCAAATATATCAATAAATGGCTTCATGGCTAAAACAACGTACACCTATCAACTTTAAGTAATCCGCAATCTGCTCAGGGCTTCATTGTTTACGTAAGAGTTGTCTAACTATCTCGTAACTCTTTTATATGGAATGTTGATTTAATATTGAACGTAGACGTCTAACTCTTATCCTTTGCAGTACTTTGCAGTACTTTGCTGTACTTTGATAGGTAGATATGAACCATCCTAATTCCAATAAGTATTGAATTTAAATTCTCGATATATGGTATTTCGGTGTTGTCCGATAACTTTAGCAATGTTCGTAAAACTTAATCATTTCCTTTTTAGCGAGACTATCATATAGATAACCATCGGCGAGTTGTTGATACTTTATAGATTTTTACTTCATGGTTGGAGCAAAAAACCAAGGCTATCTGAGTTCATAGCTTTTATTAAATCGGACATAGAGCTTAGTGTATGAATTCAGCAACCACTTTTCTACCGCATGATCAATAACCAACTAAAGTTTACAGATGCGAACAAATCATATCCGTCATTTATTTTACACTTTCAATAAATATGCAAATAATCGGGTAGCTAAAATAAAAAAAACTATTGATCACCTACCCCAGTAACTATCAAAAAAACCTAAATATTAACTCTCATCAAAAAACCAAGCAGCAATTAATAAAACCCATCCATCAAATTGATTTTGTTTTTTTCCTTTAACTCTGCCTATACTCAGTAAATAGAAGCATAATGATAATGGACTCTCATCATGAACCCCAGCAGCCCAAGTAACAAGCATCATAATTTGACGCCACAGTCAGCAGCAGGCTCTATAGACTCTACTGACTCTACGGGCTTAGGCTCGCAAAATACCACCACACAAAATGTGCAGCCTACTACCCCATTAATCCCAAAAACAACCAATCAAACCCCTCAAACACCATTGTTAGATAGAAACCTATCAATACATGCGCCAGATGTGCAACCGATCCCAAAAGAAATGCAGTCGTCTATGAAAGCCATAAACGACATTGGAAATCAATGCTCGGTTCTCCCAGAACTATTAGGTAAAACACAAGGTAAATTTGAAATTATTTTTCAACCACGTAATGGCAGCGATCCCATAAGCCTAAAAGATTTCCCCAAGCATCCGGCAGTACAAAATAAGTACACGGCAATCATGAATCAGATTTATCAACATCAAGAAAATATTAGCTATGGACTACTGAGCGCTTTAAGCTCACAGCAGAAACAAATAGCTCAACTTGTAATGCAAATGTCTCCAGGCTCAATGCAACCGAATATTATAGAATCGATAATGCACCCAGTTATACAACCCATGCCCGTTAGTCTAAACGATTTATTAGCCTTGCAAGGAACACCAACACCCCAGCAATGGCATAACCCAATAATGGGCTCGCAAGATAACCGAGGAGTAATGCCTCAAACAATGCCTCCAACAATGCTTCAACCATTTATGCAGCAACCCATACCTCAGCAATACGGTTTCCATATGTTGCCATCAGGACCACAAGCCGGTCAGAGTGTACCTCCACTTTTTTCTCCAATGGCCAATTTTATGGCGCAGAAATCTGCACCCCAGGTGGGATTGTCGTGTCTATTACCACAGTTTGTAACATCTGATCCCATGGGGCTATTGACTCAGCCAACACCTTCAATGCTTTACGGAATGCACCCTCAAATGGTGATTGCCCCCCAAGACAGTAATAGTGATGATGACAAAGGCGACCTTCGCCAAGGAGAGGCAGAAATAGATGAGATAGGCCACACTCCAGAGCCTTCAGATATCTCCACTAAGAAGGGTAAGTTAGGTCAAAAAGAAATGAGTACGTTTATAAGTGTTGAAGCCTATGACGATAACGAGGTTTCCTTACAGCTCGATAAAATACATGATCGCCTTGGTCATGTCCTAAAAAACAGAGTAGACGGTGATTTCAATAAAAATATTTCAGAAATATCAGATGATCTTAAGAAACTTAAAGAAGCAGAGCATGACATTTTAGATTACAACGATAAACGCTTAAGCATATTGCAAGACATAATAAAACAACTTCTAAAAGGAGAGGAAAACATCACCAAGCTTAATGTCTCAAAAGGCTATTTATATGTACTACAAGCCAAGTTAGCCGCTACAGAAAAAACATCACTGGAGATAAAAGCCGAAAATGAAAGTATTAAAAATGGTCACGCCGGCAGCATAATACTAGCACAAGATATTCTAGTGGCCTTACAATCCGATGATGCTGATACACAAAAAGCAGGATTAACTGGCGTAATTAAAAAAACTAACACAGAAAAAGAAAAAAGTACTACTCCATCAGAGCACACCAAACACCTAGACAACATATTAGAAATAGCAACCATCTTACAAAAGAAGATTCATGATGTATCATTTAGCAGTAAGATGAACAATGACTATAAAAAAAGGATAAGTGGTCTTACTGATGAGTTAGGCTCTGAACGCCAAAATAACAAGCTTAAACAGGAAGCCATAACAAATACACAAAAAATACAAAATATTATTACAGATAAAACAACAAGCCTATTAAAGTTAATTACAGAAAGTGCAAATAACGAGAGCGATTTGGGCGCTCTGAAACATCAATTACCCAGCATTGAAGATAACTTGAGGGATAAAATAAAAAATCTTCAACCCGACAATTATGATGCAAGCTTATCTGAAATCAATAATATTATTTCGGCGTACAGCAACCTAATCGACACACTTATCATCAGCGTTAAGGAAAGAAACCGTATCGAGACAACGATAGATATACTAAGAACCAGGGAAAAACAAGAGGGAGATTCAGAGCCTTAGGGCAAACCAACTGACCACCCACAAACATCGTTAACGGCGTTAACTAATATAAACAAAAACAGGCATATCATAGTGAATATAAACGGTCCAAATGACAAGCGCAGCATACTTACTGATAATGTTCATATAAATGATCAATCAAAACCTGTGCCTGTTAAACACATAGATCACAAAAAAGAAATATCCACTTCTAGTGGTTCAAATGCTAACCACCAAAAACCCATCTTAAGCAGATGCCCTACTAATCAAAAAGTAGAGCCTCAATCGATCACCAGCGCTCAGAAACAAATTCATAACCTTACTCTTCAACAAAGCCAGGTCTATTCAGGCATGAATTTGTTGCACCCATTATTAACCGGCCACCAGGGGTTAAGTCACGTTAATGGCCTTTTTTATCAGCAACCCAATGGTTTACCCATAATCATTGCACCAGGTGGAACCAACCTACCAGCACCGCTCCTACAGTCATTTAATGCTTTACAAAATAACTTAATTAACAACCAACTTCAGGTTATGAACGTTCTATATCAACAAATGGCTCAGCTGCAATTACAAGTACAAGACATGATTCAAAAGATGGCTGGAATGGCGGTGCAGGCTCAACTTCCTCCTGCACAATTTCGTTATCTTTTACCACAACCTGTTATGCAACCACAACCAGTCGCCTTGGGTCCTTTGATAGGATATGTGAATCAGCCAAAAACAGTTCTGTCAGACCCATGGTTACCTCAAACTTGGGCAATACAACCAAATAGTAGGATCATCAATGGCTTTCCTGCTCAACACAGTCACTGGGTAGCAGGTAATGCACCACTTCCAGCTGCGCCAACGCAACCAGGTTTTTATTTTCAGCCTCAGCCGCCAGCGCCGAACATGATGTTTCAAAACCCAATGCTACCTCACACAATGTGGATGAATCATGTAAATAAAGGGTTAGACCAGCAGGCACATAATTTTTACAACCACATGCAATATCCCATAATATATCCTGGGATAAGCAGTATTCAGCCCCAGACGGTAAATCCGCACCCACATGCTCATCTTTTACTCCAGGGAAAAAGACCAGATCATCAATCAAGTGATTTACAGAAACAGCTGTCGGCCTTGAATCAAAAACTAACGGTTTTTCTACAAGAAAACCCTAATGACCATAATGAAACAGCGCTTAAACTTAAAGACGAAATAAATAAATTTAGCAAATACCTTTGTGGAAAAAGTCCTAGTCCATCACTAACAATGGTGCTAAATAAATTAAAGCAAAAATACAGCGCCATAGTTAAAGAAAGTAAAGAGCTTCATCTACAAAAAGCTCAGCTAGAACAAGAAATAGAAGAAATAGAAGAAATGTTTACGGCGCTTACTACGGAACAAAATAAGCATAAAATATCAGAAGAAAAAATAGTAGAGTTGGAAAGCACGTTAAATAATATTACCACTAAAAACCAACACATTCTACAAGGAAATGAAGACCTAAACAAAAAGATAATCGCTCTTAAAAAAGCGTTAGAACAGCTTAGCCAAACAAATAACTCTCTCAACACTCAGGAAGAAGAAAAAGAAAATGAGTTAAGGGAAGAAAGCACACAATTGCTACACCTTAAACAAGAGTTACAGTCTTTTCGAGATAAGCAAGAGCAATATCTAAGTGAAATAACAGGTTTAGAGGAAAGTAATAGAAACTTGCTGCAAGCCATGGAAGATACGAAAAAAGATAATGAAAGCAGGATGTTAGAGCTGTTAGAAAATATCAAGACATTAGGTATTAATAATGAGGAAATTACACGTAAAAAAAATGTCTTAAATGACGAGATACAATGCGCCAAAGAGGAATTAGAAAGTGTAATTAATTCTCTTGATGAAGCTAAGCAAGAAAACAAAAAAATTAATAATGAGGTGACTGCACTAGAAAATGAATATGAACAGATACAACAAGCAACAACAGGGCAAACAGAACACATAGAAGAATTAAACATAAGCATAGAGGAACTCACATCCAATCAGGAAGAAAGTGACAAAAAAATACACGAACTCAAAGAAGAAAGATCATTGTTGCAAGTGATGCAATCCGAATTGGCAGCCAAACTAGCCATACTAGAAGGCATCGAAGTAGAAATGGAAGAACGCACCAAAGAGTTAAAAGAAGAGATCTCCGTCGTTACAGACGCAGTAAGGGCTGAGCAAAAAACACTTATCGGAGACTTAGAGTCAGAATTAAGCAGCGAAAAAAAGATAAATGAAGAATTTAAATCTTTACAAAAAACATTGAGCGCACAAGCCGCTGAGATCCAAGGAAGGTTAGATCTTCAGAAAGAAAACAATGGATCTCTCACCCAAGATATAGATAGTCAAAACAATACTATTTCAGATCTTAAAAGTAAAAACATAAGCTTAGAGCAAGAACTATCAACGTCAAATGAGCTCAAAGGTACACAAGACGCACAAATTGAAGGTAATGAAAGAGAAATAAATGCCATAAAATCCAGTCTAGAAAAAATGCAAGGAATTAATAGTAAGCTACACGAAAATGAAACTGCTAATGCTGATGAATTGTTAAAATTGAACAATCATTTAGAAGAATCCAAGAAAAAATCAGAAGAACTTAATCGTCTATTGGACGAAGCTAAGTTAAGTCTAGAAACAACCAAAAAAGAATTAGAAGCTACCAAATTAAGCGTGGACTCAAGCAATGACGAATTAAAAGACTCGTTTGTTGAATTAACACGTCAAGTGGAGGTTGATAAAAAGAAGATAGGAGTCATGCAAGCTATTATAGAACGTCAAGAACAAAAAGAAAAAGAAATAGAGCAAGCCATAAAAGGAAAAGAGGAAAAGTCTGAAGAGCTTAATCTAAAGTTAGGTTCCTCAGAGGAAAAAATAGCAGGCCTCGAAATAGAAAAGGGTTTACTACTCTCTTCATTAGAAAAGAGTGAGCGTAAATTAAAGGAAGAACAGGAAAAAACGGAATTATTTAATGGTAAAGAAAAAGAGTTTGAAGATGGAGTGCAATACAAAGGAATAGTCAGTCGCGTCATGGATTTGATAAAAGAACATAACACTAGCAACACTCAGAGTAGATTAGCACTCGTCGGAGGTATAAAAAGTGAGTCAGACTTTTTTGGGAAACCAGGTTTGATATCCAAATTAGAAGAAATTAACTCGTTAATAGAATCAATGGAGGGTATAGCACGCGCAAAGGATCTCAGAATAACAGATCTTACCAAGCTTTTTGATGAAACAGAAAAGAAACGTAAAGATATGGAACACCACTTAGCTTCTAACTTACCTGCAATAGATATGACAATAGAAAGCTTCCTTGACGTTTCCACGATAAACCGTTGTAGCGGTGTGCTATCATCTATGAAATCAGGAGATAAAAAGACAGATGAAGGTATCCAAAATAGTGTACAATTAGTTGTCTCGGCTTTTTATGATATGCAGTCACAACATAATGAATTTCTCGATTCTCAAAATACACCAAGCGAAGTAAAACTTCCACAAAAGCTACAAGAAGAAACAGTCATCGATATTGAAAACACAATTGATAATTACAATGCGCACAAAACACATCTAGATGCGTTGACCAAATTAAAAGAAGGACTAGGAGAAAGTATAAATGCTATGCAATTAGACTGTTTTGGTAAAGACAATAACGACAACGACAATGAGTTTATCAGTGCAGCAAAAGGTTTTACTTCCTTAGCCATGAAGAAACTAGATTATGTTATATCCAGTATAGAAAAAAACACTAACATCTATAAAGGTAAAGTAAACCTATTAACAACAACCGTATCATCACAGGAAGTCCTAGACAGTAAGTATAAAGAAGAGATAACTGCAGAAGGCATGAAAAAGTTTATAGACACTGTGTTGAGTCCTATATCATCATCATACGATAAACAAAAAACAGAGGATCAATTAGCCAGGTCTTTTCATATCACCGAAACATCCAGACAACTACTAGAGGGAATCGTAAGTCAATCAGATGGTCTAGACTGCTCTAAAATGGTGAGTAAAAACCTACATGAATATCAAATAAAAGTAGAAGCACTTAAGCAGTGCGCGGTTAAATTAAGACCCGAAAATCTCGGGATCATGGGGGCCCAGTTACCGGAACAATTTAAAAAACAACAGAATAATTATGTTGATTTCACATTAAAACAAATAGAAGAAGATATCACAAAGAATACTACTACACAGAAGGTCTCACCTGAATATATACTCGAGTCACAATTTAAGTCAGACACCAAGTTAGGCAATACGTATAAAGTAGTAAAAGGAAAAATAAACAAAGAAGAATTAGAGTCAACACGAGAGATTCTTAAGGACAGGGAATTATTAACCGACATTATCTGGATGGTTAGCCGACAAAAGGACACTACTGCCAACATCGATAAAGGGAAAACAAAAATATATTGCAGCACCAATGAGGGTGATGATAATGACGAGCTATATTATAAATATAGTGAAAGAACGCTAACTAACATTTGCTCTTCCCATGGACTAACAGTTAAACTTTCGATGCCCGCTGTACTTCTTGTTCTATCTAATTTAACCTGGGATATTAATTCCCCTGTTCTCTCAATTCTTAATGAAAGGCATACTGCTCAAGCAGGACTCACCAAAAGTAGCGATAAAACTAGGGCCGAAAAGTTTTCTTCTCTCTGCCTGAAACTTATGGCAAAAGAAAAAGAGATTGCCGAAAACAAAAAACTATTTCATCGAGGTCATCCGCAAAATGTTGATGGCGATATTGTTGAATCTCCGCATAAAGATGAACTCCAACTCTTCGATAAAAATACGGATACATATTATCATGTTAATGTTACAGCGAAAGATGATGTTAACAAGACAAGTACGGGTAAGATAACTTCTGACGGACTACTCGGAAGTTATTTTCGACAAACAGGATCTACTGAATATAAAGAGATGACAGCAACAGGTGAAGTCACGATAATCGATTCAGCATCAAGTCCTAAACTAATATTCAAACAACAATCGAAGAAAAGCAAGCTATCTGTTGAAATAGCTGGTAGTAATAAAGTTTGTGATCAAAAGCTATATCTAACATTTCCAAATTATTCAAGTCCATTTAAAAATACACAATTAAGCGGCGAGCTACACCGCAACAGTCTACCTCTTTCTGACACTATGACATCTGAAGTGGGCGAACTTGTGTTGGTAAATGACAAACACTTTTATTTTAAAGTCATTGAAAACTTTGATTCTAGTGGTGGTATCCCAATATTAAAATGCGAAGCTATAGGGCCGGAAAGCAATGCAGCCCAAGAGATATTAGAGGGCTGCATCTTTGCTTATTCAGGCTGTATGAAAAAGGGTCTAACAAGCCAAGCCGATTATCTTCTTACTCAAGCATTTACCAGCTTCAAAACTTTGGATTCGAGTGTTGGCAAGGAAGAGAAAGCTCATGAGCAGGAGTTAGATAGTTTTATCACTTATATAAAGGATCATTTTAAAAGCTTGCAGAAATATGATTGTTCCTGGTTACAAGATATAGAGACAGGAAATATCAAGAAGAAACTTAGTGCTTTACCTGTACTGCCTGCATCTTTAGTGGGTGCATTATATTCCGGGGCTAAAGTGATTGCTCCGGACTCTGTACTTATTATTAAAAACAGAGAGGCAAGAGTGCATAGGGGTACAGAGGTTATATCAGAGCCATTAGATACTCAACGTCTACCTGTTGATTTCGAAGATCAACAAGATGTATATTTTAAGGCCATGACTGAAAAATTACGAGTCAACGATGCCACAGAATACATGATTAAAAAAAGAAAGAAGGAGATAGCCGAATTTAGAAAGTCAGTTTTCCCATCAAGAAGGTGCTTTAAAGGCACCAACATAAAAAACGTGCATATGAACAGTAGATCTATTGACATACAAATAGAAAAAATGAAACAGCATATTCAGTTCCAAAAAGAAGAATATATGGGTTACCTGGAAGATTGCTCAAGACTTGAGGTTGCACTGTCCCAAAAATTACCAGAAAATATGAAGCATTGTAATGCTGTCGATGCAAAAAACCTTACAGGCTCTGGTTATGTTTCAGAAACTTGTTCTCTTACAATAATGGCCCTTATGGTTGCAGAAACTGGGGCAAATAGCTCTCAAGTACTGATTGGTAATATGGAAAAACTTCTAGATGAAATGAAACAATTGAGCATAGACAGCATGCAGCTAACAGACAGCGAATTCAAACATAAAGCTAATATTATTAATGCAACTAATTCCAGCGTATCCTGCGAACATTATACGCTACACGCACGGCTTAAAGACACCTCCAGCGAAAAACTAGCACCAAAAGACATCTCTGTCAGAATGTTTGAATCTACGCAAAAAAGCACACTCAGAGATTATCAAATAGAGACTACAAAAACACTTTCTGATAAAATTCACCGCATGTCAACAAATAACGAAGAGCCATCAAGAACATATTGTCAGTTTGGAACTGGTTACGGTAAAACATTAAGCTGTCAGTTTTTTTTAAAACAAGGATGCCAAAGTAACATGGGATCTATTTATATTGCTCCCGAAGAAAACGTAAATAATTTTGATCGTGACATGTCGAGGTATGCTAGACGCCAGAACTCCCACTACAATAGAATAAACATTAAACAACTTTATAAAGAGGATGATAGGTGGTATGAAAAGACCAGTACACTAAACAAAATATATAAGATGGTTTGCGGAGAACCACAGACAAGCAACGGGGCAGAAAAGACGCCTACTTCCATGTCTACCACTGATTTACAGGCTTTAATGCAACTTCGTGTAACCCTTTCCGCCGACCAAACTACGGAAAACTTTAAACTAGTTGACGATATAATTGCTATTCTAACAGGAGGGAGCCTAAAGGCTGTTCCTCTAATAATAAGAGATGAGTGTGACAGCATAGGTAATATAGATGCAGTAACTGCTGATGTAAATATGCTGCTAGGAGGGACTGTTGAATCTGGAGACGTTATGGCCAATCAGATTCAGTATGATGCAGCCCTGCGTCGAGTAATATTTATGTCTGCTTCAATAAATACAGACTTTGGCCTATTACAGTTCACTGATGAAACTAGCTTAGAAAATATCTCGCAAAATAACGATACAGTTAATAAATCTGTTAATACTTGCGAACAAAGATCTGAGCGCTATGCTCTTGATTCAGATTGGAAGCTTATAAGTTCAGATGAGAATACCGCAAAATCCAATATTGAGGCAGCAGTAAAACAAGCTATTTCGACTTACGATAACAATAAAGATCTTATCTTCTGTTATCCAAACTATGCAGAAGTAGATAATGCTTCAGAAAAACTTGCGGAGGATGGTATCAAAGCATTTGAGAATGCTACCCACACAAAAGACATCACTGGCCATTTATATTTTAAAGATGGTGATCTTTATCGATATACTAAAAACCACCCAGTATATGGTTCGAATGAAGATAATCTTGGCTGCAAGTTATCCCATGCTGATCAAGATGATATATATAAGAATGGTGGCAAAGGATTTATCACTTGGATGACTGAAGTAAGGGGCTATACAGCAGCCCAGCATAAAAATACTGCCTTTGTATTTTGCAGTCTTTTTAATAAATCATCAGCTACGGTTCAGCAGACTATTGGTCGTGATAGAAATAACGACCCCTTCAGGAGTTATGACGGATCTATTATAATCACCAAAAATGATATTACAGGCTGGCAATGTGAATCTACGTCTAAAACACAGAAAAAGATAAAAAAGGATGCCGTAGCTGCATGGAATAAAATGGAAGCCAAGAAAAAGGATCTTAATGCAAATAATCCTCATGCATCAGTAAACAAAGCCATGGAGCATAAAATAATAATATCATTGGATGACCGAACACAACAGGCTAGCATTGATGATACATTTAGCACAAAGCTAAGGTCACAAGCAGAAGTATGGAACAAAGATTCAAATATAAAGCCTCATATCAAACAACTGATCGAATACAAAGAAGCAGAGTGGCGAGCTATCCAGCTATGTAAACAAGCATTCATGTGCAGCAGGGTCAATCATGATTTTTCTGATGAAACTATTAAATTTGAACATGCGTCTTTACGAGGAAAGAAAAAAGCCGAGGCACAAAACCTATTAAGGTATGAAAAACAACAGGTAAATAAGGTCGCTAAAGACTCAAAACAGGTAATTTTGAAAGCCATGAAGGTAGCAGTCCCTGATGCTAGTAAACCCACCCCCCAAAGTAGCAGTTCTCGCCCATTATCAACAAATGGTAAGCATTATGGCAGCATGTCACAGCTCGATACAATGACAGAACCCAAGGAAACACAAGTGCCATCGAATAAGCTTGCTGCCTCGCTTGCTACAGTAGTTCATAACGAACTATTAAGTATGACAGATAAAACTCATCAAGTTGAATGTAAAGACACTCAAGGAGACGACATCAATACAACAAGCGTTTCCAACTATTATAAAGGTAGCAGTATGAAGTCTCAGATAGAGGCAGGATTAACAGGAATAAGTAAGAGAATTGAAGATGGATCTATAGAGATACCCAGTTCTAACTCCCCTACCTTAAAGTCGTACCAGCTCGCGACTGTTGTATTTAAAGATAAAGCTAAGCTTGAATTAAAAAGCTTAACATCCAATCTTGGTGAAATTATTAACACTCTACAAGCAGGTGAGAGTGAGGGTGTGAAGAGAGCAGGCAAGAAATTGTTGGTAATACAGCGACATGATAATAACGAAGCCGTTGTTGCAATGAATAACGAAGTAATGAAATCTATGACGGAGTTAAGGGTAGAGATAGAGGAATATATGCAAGCTTGCAAGTTTGACGATTTTTCTAACAAACTGAGGTTATATATAATTAACATTTTAAAGAATCTCGAAAAGTTAGCGTTCGCTAAAGCACAGCCATCTTCAGGACTTGGTTACTTACTCAAAGCCCTTGATAATATAACGGCAACTCGTTCCACAAAAGAGTCGGAGATGCTGGGCGTGGCGCCTCATCCTAGGGCCAATACAACTCAGGCCGGAGAGATAAATATGATGTCTCAGAGTAGCACCCAGATAGGTTTTTTAATAAAAATAGTGGGTCGTGTCGGTGATGCTCATTTAAAATTCTGTTGTTCTTCAGACGGCTCAGCTATTGAGAAGCTGGCTAGCAGAGCAGTCAAAGAGATAGGCTCCCCCACCAAATTGGGATTGGATCAACACAAGTCCGCTGTTACGGCATATAAAGTCACGCTTGCAGCCGATAAAAAGATAAAAAGCTCTATTGTAGAGTTCGTACAATCTACTCTAACTGAACATATGAAAGGTAAGTGCGATGGGATAAACAGAACGATAACCAGCAGAGCAGAAAAAAAAGATCAAAAAATAGAAAAGCAAATTGAATACATGATTCAGCCCCCATCAAGCAGTTAACGATGGGGCTCGCAGTCTAAAGCCTATGAAACCTTGATCTATCAGAAAGAACGCTCCAACTCTGGGTGCAGTCTGGTGATGTGTTACCAGGCAAGCGAAAAAATACCACAGGCCAGAATTCGACAGATTGAAATGTCTAACACCAAGTCAACGGCATCGTGGTAGTCTGAGGTACCGCCAAAAGGTTTACAGCAGACAAAACAGCCAACCTCATAACTCTGAGGTAAGAGGCCAACAAAAAATTTGGATTTGAGACTTACGAAATCTGACTTAATACAGACAAATCTTTATCGGATAAACTTCCTAAGAAAGCCGCTTGAGTTGAGGTGACAACTATGTTAACAAGCATAGATCTCTCCATTATTCAGGCTATTGACCTCTCACTCTCTCAGTCAGTTAATGGTAACTAGTATAGAAACCAGTGTAATATGCACTAATAAATAGCTGGAGAAAAATTGGTGCATATATGAACACAGTAGTTATTGGTATTATCGCCATGCTGGCATTGAGTGTGGCAAGAATAAATGTCGTGCTCTCTATCATTATCGGAGCCGTTGTGGCAGGCATAAGCGGCGGACTTGGTATAGAGAAAACAATGGCAGCATTCACTCACGGCCTGGGGGGAGGAGCAAACATCGCGCTCAGCTATGCCCTGCTAGGAGCTTTTGCTACCGCCCTTGCCTACTCTAATGCCCCTTCATGGCTAGCTTCTCGCGTCGCCCAAAAGCTTGATAAAAATACGAATGACAAAAAAACTAAGGGTAAATCCACTTTATTATTTGGCATTTTATTGATGGCAGTAGCTTCTCAGAATATTATTCCTATACATATTGCTTTTATTCCTATCCTTATTCCCCCCCTATTAACAGCATTCGGAAATATGAAACTAGATAGGCGCGCCGTCGCTTGCGTGCTTACCTTTGGCCTTTGTGCCACCTATATGGTAGTTCCTTTTGGCTTTGGCAATATCTACTTGAATCAAGTATTGTCCGAAAATTTAGCCGTCAACGGTGTTGTTATCGACTCGTCCCTTTTACCATTAGCTATGGCCATTCCTGTAGCAGGCATGTTTGTAGGTATGTTATGGGCCGTTTTTGTCAGTTATAGGAATCCACGCACCTACAGAACAATTGAAAGAAAAGTTATTCTCGGTAGTGCACAAAAACTTACTAAAAGGATGTCACTTACCGTAGGTTCTGCCGTTGTTTTGGCATTGCTTATTCAGCTCGCAACTGAATCTATTCTACTTGGATCCATTGCTGGATTTCTAGTCATGATTATTTCTAATGTTATCCCATGGAATAAAGCCGACGATGTATTTGTTGAAGGAATGAAGATGATGGCCTTTGCTGCTTTTGTAATGATGGCAGCCTCTGGTTTTAGTGAAGTGCTGCGCCAGACTGGAGATATTCCATCGCTCATTAACTCTGTTACGGAGTTTCTGGCTGGAAACAAACCACTTGCCTCCTTCATGATGCTGGTTACCGGTTTATTAATTACTATGGGCATAGGTTCTTCTTTTTCTACAGTTCCTATTATCGCGGCTATATTTATTCCACTGGCCACACAAATGGAATTTTCTCCTTTAGCAATAGCTGCATTGATTGGCACCTCTGCCGCTATGGGGGATGTAGGATCTCCTGCGTCAGAATCCACTATCGGACCAACTATGGGGCTTAGTATAGATAGCCAACATAACCATATGCGCGACACGGTTATACCAACATTTCTGCATTTCAGTATACCAATGCTCATCTGTGGCTGGTTAGCTACAATGATACTCTAACAGTAGTTTTCTCAAATCATGGCTTGACGGGCATAACAATTGCTGCCTTATTTGTGCAAAAACCTTAAGTAGCGCACTTAAATGATAACCGTTACCAGTGAAGGCGGGGCAGGCAGCAAATTAATCCTCATGAGCCTACGAGCAAGTGGCGCTTTGGGTAAATGAGAGCAGTCAACCCCATAATACCTCCAAGGGTAAATAACTGTAACTAAATGGTGTAAGTACCCAGAAAGTATAGTGACTAAGCCTCTGATCTCACAATGGCTAACACTGTTTTTTATATCCGCGAAGTAGATAAAAATATGAATAACCACCTCCATTCCAATAATGGTTTTGGCTGCCCTCGTATTTATATGGGGTTTGCTAATATCCTTTCCGATACGATAGATATGGGTGAATCTGATAGTGATAATATTAATACAAATACTGACTTGTTTTACATAGAAAAGGAGATTCATATGTAAATGTTAAAAAATGATTGTCAGAGATTATGGCGGAATTTACAGAAGACACAGCAATGTACCATATTGTTTTACCAGTATTTCATGCATGTGTTCATAAGAATTCCACAAGGGAATTAGCAATATCTGCATTTTGCAAAAACTTTCTTCATGATATAAATGAGGATCTAACAAGACCTAGTACTATTTATGTGAGTTTATTTCTGCACTCAGACAAAGACGTTGAACAGATATGAACTTGCTTACTAAGTGATGATTTTCATAGTGTATACAGTGAAGAATAAACTGAGATTATCTAAATCTAGATTCAAACCTAAAGTACATCTTTAAACGGTAGTTGATGTATACCAGATATATTGGAGGTGTGGGGGCGACAACCTATAAGCAGCAGGTGATTGGAGTGAACAAGACCAACTCATAGCCCCACACCTTCAAGGATAGTGGGTATATACCCAAGGAGGATTTGGAATTGCTATGGGGCAACAAGCGAGAGAAACCACCAAAGCTTGGTAACACTAAAAACTCGGACAACAAAGTAGCACCTTCAAGGAAAAATTCGTATATCATATAGGCTCACTTTGGGTGATACCTTCTCATAAGAAATTACTCTCAAAGGAAAAACAATTATAATCAAAAACCTACCAAAACAAGGGTTCGCTACATGCCTTCTAAATCTCTAGACAAAAGCAATATTCCATTTCTTCTGCTTGAAGGCATCAACCCCTCGGCAGTCGAAACTCTAGAAGCTTCTGGCTACACCAATATCGATTATGTCAGTAACTCTATATCTACTGATGAACTTAAAAAACGAATAGCTAACATGCGCTTTGTTGGCATCCGCTCTCGCACCCAGCTGACTGACGAGATACTGGACTCAGCCAAAAAACTTGTTGCTATTGGCTGTTTCTGCATTGGTACTAATCAGGTTGATATTCCATCAGCCACCCGCCGTGGCATCCCCATATTTAATGCTCCTTATTCTAATACTCGCTCCGTTGCTGAACTTGTGCTGGCTGAAGCTATCATGCTTCTCCGAGGAATTCCAAGCAAAAATGCCATGTGCCACAAAGGAGCGTGGAAAAAATTATCCTCCAGCTCCTATGAGATAAGAGGTAAAAATTTAGGCATTATCGGCTATGGCAATATTGGCAGTCAACTTAGTATTCTTGCAGAATCACTGGGGATGACCGTATATTTTTATGATATTACAACACGCTTATCCATGGGTAATGCGACCCAGATTTACGACCTAAACCATCTATTAGAACTCTCAGATGTTGTCAGCCTTCATGTGCCTGAAACAACCTCGACACAGTGGATGATCGGTGCAGAACAGCTTGATTTGATGAAGGATAACGCAGTTTTGATCAATGCCTCCCGCGGTACCGTTGTTGATATTCATGCTCTGGCAGACGCTCTGCGTAAAGGAAAGTTTCTTGGCGCAGCAATTGATGTCTTCCCAGAAGAGCCTCAATCAAATAATGAGGAATTTGTCTGTGCTTTGAGAGGTCTAGACAACGTTATTTTAACACCGCATGTAGGGGGCAGTACCCAAGAAGCCCAGCAAAATATTGGTAGAGAGGTTGCTGAAAAACTCTCTATTTATAGCGATAATGGAACGACATCGTCGTCTACTAACTTTCCTGAGGTTGCTTTGCCTGCTCACTTGGGAAAACATCGCTTACTACATATTCATCGAAATATGCCCGGAGTAATCAGCGCTATTAACCAAGTATTTTCCGAAAACAACATCAACATTACCGGCCAATATCTACAAACTAATGACCTTGTAGGGTATGTAGTTATTGACGTGGAAGCCACCCACAGCGATCTTGCACTAAAAAAATTACGTGAAGTAGATGGTACTATTCGCTGCCGAATTCTTTATTAACCTTCCTCCGCTTTCTATGAGATTATTTCATTCGCCTGATTTATCTACACCAGTTACCATTGAAGATGTAAGTAGCAACAAACAAGCAAAGCCCAAATCATAGACACTCGTATAGTTATGGGGCTTTACTAACTTGTCGCGGAAGCGAATATAGTGCTTTTTATCAAGATAGAACTACTAAAAATAGCCTAGACCTACTTGAAATAGTTTTTCAACCTCTTTAATGCGCTTCTTGTTGGTAAGAAATAGTATTATATGATCTCCAGCTTCTATTTGCGTAGTATCATGAGGCATAAGCACCTTCTCATCTCTAACGATAGCCCCAATAGTTGTATCCTTGGGCAAGTTAATTTGTTCTACCGTTCGCCCAACAACATTTGAGCTTTGTCTGTCGCCATGAGCTATGGCCTCTATTGCTTCTGCTGCCCCCCTGCGAAGTGAATAAACGTTTACTACGTCACCTTTGCGGACATGTTTTAGTAGACTACTTGTGGTTAAAAGTTGGGGGGATATGGTTATATCAATTTCTCCACCATCAACAAGGTCGACATACGCAGGGTTGTTAACCAGAGCCATTACCTTTCTTGCACCAAGGCGTTTGGCAAGCATAGCTGCTATAATATTGGCTTCATCATCATTAGTAAGAGCACAAAAAACATCGGTATTTTCGATATTTTCCGCAACAAGTAACTCTTTGTCAGAGGCGCTTCCATTGAATACCATGGCCTTAGTTAAAGCCTCTGATAAAAACTGACAGCGAGTCATATTATGCTCAATGATTTTGACTTTGTAGCTATTCTCAATAGCTTGAGCCAAGCGTAGACCTATATTACCTCCTCCGGCAATAACAATACGTTTATAGTCATCATCAAGACGTTGTAATTCACTCATTACGGCACGGATATGGCGATGATCCGCAATGAAGAAAACTTCATCGTCGGCTTCAATAACGGTTGTACCTTTGGGTTTAATTGCCTCTCCTCTCCTAAAGATAGCTGCTACCCGAGTATCAACACTTGGCATATGCTCGCGAATATAACGTAGTTCTTGGCCAACAAGTGGACCTCCATAATAGGCTTTCATTCCGACTAATTGCGCAAGGCCATTTGCAAAATCAAGAACTTGCAAGGCTCCAGGGCGTTCTAGCAACCTCTTGATGTTATTAGTAACCACTTGTTCCGGGCTGATAAGAACATCTATTGGCAGCGCATCGTCACCAAACAGATACCTCTTACTAAGGTAGGCGCTCTGCCGAATTCGTGCGATTTTAGAAGGTGTCTGAAACATGGTGTAGGCGATCTGACAAGCGATCATGTTAACTTCATCACTGTTGGTAACAGCTACTAGCATATCTGCTTCATCTGCTCCAGCTTGCTTCAAAACAGAAGGGAATGAGGCCTTACCTTGAATTGTTCGTATATCAATTTTTTCTTGAAGTTTACGCAAGCTATTACCATTAGTATCCACAACAGTAATATCATTTTCTTCGCTAGCTAAATTTTCCGCCAACGTACCGCCAACGTGTCCTGCTCCGAGAATAATTATTTTCATCGTTACTTTTGCTACTTAGTATTTGATGATTGATTTACTGATAAGGCTATAAAAAAAACCATCACCGCTACCAGGAAATATTTGTTTGCCGAAACCAGTGTCGTGCCCCCAGCTCCCAATAATATCTTGCAGGGACGCATCTCTGTGCATTGCAAGAAACGTTTTAATTTGCAGATGATTTTCTTCAGGTATAACGGAGCAAGTTACATACAGGAGTGTGCCACCAGGCTTCAATAAAGGCCACATTTGTTCAATAATTTCTTTCTGCAATTTTGCCAGTTCCGTAATATCTGACGCTTTCCTTAACAACTTGATATCCGGATGCCTGCGGATAACACCAGTAGCTGAACAAGGGGCGTCAAGAAGAATATGGTCATATTGCTTGCCATCCCACCACTGTTTTGGCGATGTTGCATCACCACAAATAATTGTAGCAACTAGCTTAAGGCGCTCTAGGTTTTCTTTGACTCGAAGCAGTCGGTTTTCATTACAGTCTAGGGCGTGCAGCTCAATATCTTCAAATTGCTCGAGAATATGACAGCTTTTACCGCCAGGGGCGCAGCATGCGTCTAAAATTCGCTGCCCTTGTTTAGCTGGTATCAGATTGCCAGCAAGCTGAGCCGACTCATCTTGAACACTTACTACGCCCTCTGAAAATAGCGGTAGCTGCAAAACCTGTACAGGTTTGCAAAGAGTTAGTGCTTGTGGGGAAATGCTGGACAAAGTTGCTTCAATGCTAGCATCAAGTAATTTTTTTAGGTATTGATCTCGGCTGACACGACTACTATTAACCCTTAGGCTCATTGGAGGTTGCTGATTATTAGCAATAATGATGTCTTGCCAGTGACTGGGCCAAGACTCTTTCAGTATCTTTACCAACCAGTGAGGATGCGCTGTAGCGCAGTTTTCGCTGGTTTTTTCAAGTTGTTGTAATTGGTATGCCTGCCGCTGGGCATTACGAAGGACGCCGTTTACCAGACTTTTAGCCCAAGGCTTACCTAAACTGAGAGCGGCTTGCACCGTTTCGCTAATGGCTGCATGTGCGGGAATACGAGTGTGAAATAATTGATATAAACCCACTAACATTAAATTGTGCAGCTTTTTGTCCTTGGCTTTTAGTGGCTTTTCCATTAGGTAGTTTAGCCATTCTGCCAACTTTATATGATGGCGCAGAGTTCCGTAACTTAGCTCTGCCAGCAACCCTTGGTCTCTGCTTGAAAAAAAAGTTTGCTGCTCTGGAAGTGACTTACTCAAAGACTCCCCACCGACTACTTTTGTGACAACAGTTGCTGCGGAAAGGCGAATGGATGGCTGTTTGGTCATATGGACGGCTTGGGTTGGTGGAATTGGTTGCCAACAATAAAAAAAGTTTTCCGGCTGTTGAGTAAATCCTGTACTGGCATCGCCCGGGCAGACGGAGGCTGTACTTGAGTTATTCGCAAAACCCCATCAGAACAAGCTATGTCTAGCCCATCTTTATCAGCTTTGATAAGTGTGCCAGGGGCTGCATTACTATTGTATTCAGCAGCTGTTGCTTGCCATACTTTAATCACCAAGTCTTCGATAGCAATAGTTGCAACTGGCCATGGATTAAATGCCAAAACCTCCCGCTCCAGCTCTGCTGCTGTTTTTTGCCAGTCGAGCCTTGCTTCTGCCTTGCTGAGCTTATGCGCATAACACGCCAGTTTGTTATCCTGCTTCTTTGCTTGTATACGGCCTTCTGCTATAGCATCAAGCGCAGCAATTAAGGCGGGTTTGCCCACTTCAATAAGACGATCATGAAGGTCTGCGGAAGTATCGTTAGTGTAAATAGGGCAGTATGCTTTTATAAGTATGTCTCCAGTATCTAACCCTGCATCCATTTGCATGATGGTAACGCCGGACTCTTTATCGCTGGCAGCGATGGCGCGCTGAATAGGAGCCGCACCGCGCCAACGCGGTAAAATAGATCCGTGTACATTAACACACCCAAACTGCGGGGTGTCTAGAATTACTTGAGGCAAAATCAGTCCGTAGGCGACAACCACCATTAAATCAGGATTAAGTGCAGCTAGTACTTCTTGCTTATCTTCTTCTCTCAGGGATATGGGCTGATAAACAGGTATGTTGTGTTGCAAAGCAAGAGTTTTTACTGAGCTTGCTTTTAATTTTCGTCCTCTTCCTGCCGGTCTGTCTGGTTGGCTGTAAACCGCAATAAGCCTATGGTTGCTATCCAAGATCGCCTGCATATGCGCACTGGCAAAATCCGGTGTACCAGCAAAAATAATTCGAAGTTGTTTTTTCATGAGCTTTTTACTATTGGTTAATAATCCGTTGCGGCTTTCTGGATTCGAAGATTCTGGATGGAAAAACTAATACGCTTAGTTAAATCAACGTAGACTGCCTCCTAACTGCTCGCAGTAGAAAAGGAGTTTTGGCCAGCGTTGTGAAACAAAAACAAAGTAACGTGAAACACTGCGTAAACTTTAGATCCTCATGAGTAAGATGAAATATCCTCCGAGTATAAAAATTAATAATGACTTTCTCTCTACAAAAGATAGGTCAACACTCTCTAAGTTAGATTCTTTTTATTCTTTTCTAGTTTTTTCTTGATACGCTCTCGCTTAAGACGAGATAGGGCGTCGATAAATAGCTTACCCTCTAGGTGGTCGAGTTCGTGCTGAACGCACACGGATGTGAGACCGTTAAGCGTTATCGTGTATTTTTCCCCGTTGCGATCAAGGGCCGTTAATCTGATATTCTCTAGACGCCCTAGTGTTTCATAAAATCCGGGTATGGACAGGCAGCCTTCCTGTAATTCCGACTTCTCATCTGTAATACCCTCATATCTTGGATTAATCAATACGATAGGGTTATCGTTATTGTCAGACAAATCCATGACAACAATACGCTTATGGATATTAACCTGAGTGGCTGCCAAGCCTGCGCCTTTTGCATGATACATGGTTTCAAACATGTCAGCGATGATCTGACGAATATCATCGTTCACTTCAGCGACAGGCTTGGCAATGGTTCGTAATCTGGGATCAGGATATTCCAATATATCTAGTATAGCCATCGGCTCTCTCTAACTCTCTTTTTTCAGATATTAAGTTCTGTATTGTAATTAGCATGTTACTCCTAGAGACCTCAGTATAACCAACGACTTTGGTCACGGTAATTGAACTTTCCAAGTTTTGTCAGCCATTACTAAGCTTTCTAAGGCGTTGAATCTATGTACGGGACAAAAAACCTGAAGGCCTTGATTTTTAAGGCATAATTTAGTACGAGGTGACTCTCAGGCAAGGTAACATGCACGGTCTTTTACCCCAGAATAGGTTATGGTTGCTGAACATGAAAGACGTCAGTTCATTGGCCAAGAAGCTTAAGGCTCATTTTACCCCTGCATCAAGCTAGGATCACCTTCCTTGCACAGTTTGTAATGGCCTTACTGCGTAGCCGTTCCACGAACTTGTACCGTGTAGCCAGACAGCGAGTCCAGTTATCGCCGTAGAAAGCGATTTTTCGCTGACTATGACTACAGTTTTGAGCAGCTAGGTGAGCTGATTCTGAGCTGTCAATAATTGATCCCCCAGACGATGTTCGACAAGTCGTGTTCGAAAGCGTCCCAAGGTGGAGGCTTTAGGAACTGCTCCACCAAGCTCAAGGTGACAAAATTTACGAAACAGAAAATCTCTATACCCAAAGCATTTCAAATTACTACTAGGCGGCAAGTAAGCGAAGCCCCATGAGCCTACGAATAGTAGATGATCGGGGTGAGTGAGCGCAGCCAACAACGTAGCAGATTGAAAGGCGACTGGTATATACAAGCACTGAGCCAACTGTACATCGGATAAGCGATACCATGTTCCAAGCAATAAGGCTCTAAACAAGGTCAGCAGAGGATAGCTGGGGCGACCGGTGTTAGAGGCGTAGATTGAGGATAATAACTTCTCAATCTCTGACCATTTCAGCAGCGCTTTTGTATCATCCAGACTACGAAGAACAAGTCCGTGGATGATTTAGGTCGCTGGCTGAAACGAAGAGTTTGGGCTGTGTTGTGAAGGATTTTTGCATGCCGATATTTTACCAGAATATAATCGTCTTTGTTAAGTTGTGCTGAGGTCTCTCCTACACAATGGAACACTCTTTTTTGTAGTAAATCTAACTTCTATTTACCTAATGCATAATATCTCTAATGGTTAATAAGCTAAAGTAGTACATTTATCGCTCTATACTCGGTACTATTGAAGCTGGGGGTAGGAGACAAACGAGCGAAGCTCCATGAGCCGACGAATACTAGGCGATTGAGGCGATCGAAAGCAGTCAACAACCCCCTACCTTCAAGGATAATAGGTATATACCAGTTATCATTGACGGCATGAATAGGCAAGAAACAAGCAGAACCCCATGAACCTACGAGTAGTAGATTATTGGGGTGCAATCGCATTTAACAAGCCCCTGCCTTCAAGGGTAATGGGTATAAGCTATGGGAAGGGATGCTATGTGGAGGTTACTGTCGGTATTAATTCTGGTGGGTTCTTCTTTTTTTGTCATATTCTCGCAAGATCTTGTTGCCGCATCTTCGCAAGGTCTGATAAAGGAAGGGGTGAAAAAAAATTATACAATAAAAGCAGGAGATTCTTTATGGAAAGTGGCTGAAAACTTTCTTGATGATCCTCATCGATGGAAAGAGCTTTGGCTGGCTAATCCTCAGATTAAAAATCCTGACCTGCTATACCCTGGGGATGTTGTCAGTATAGTTTTTGTTGAAGGCAAGCCTCGCTTAACGGTATCGAGTAGAAAGACTGACGGCAAACCAATGTCGACGGAACCTAAATGGAAGGAAGTTGGCCAAACAATAAAGTTGAGTCCGAAAATCAGAGCCACTCCCGCTGGTAAAGAAACATTTACAGTTCCATTAAGCCAGGTTGGTAAGTTTCTCAGCAAAAATCGTATTTTCAGATCGGTTTCGGAAATTACCAATGCTCCTTACGTTTTTTCTATACATAACAACAGACTTGCTGCTAGCTCCGGAGATAAAGTATATATCAGAGGCAATATCCTTGACAGGCCGGGAATATATGAAATTATACGAGAAGGGGGAAAAATTATAGATCCTATCACTGGAAAAGTATCTGGCGTGGAGGGTATCAAAATTGCTGATGCTAAATTGATTCATTTGACTGATGGTCAGGGAGTTGTGATGGTGCTGAACGCTAGAATTCCAGTTAAGCTGAAAGATAGGTTTGTTGAGAAAGATACTTTTGTTCCAGAATCGATGTTTTTTCCAAAGACTCCCAACACAACTGTAGTCGGTAAGGTTATGGCTATTGTAAGCGGTGGGAAAAAAGCAGGAAAGTATCATTCTATAATAATTAGCCTAGGTACTCAAGAAGGCCTTCAGCCAGGAGATATGTTGACCGCTCAGGAATCTACCGTAGTGGATAATCCGATAACAGGTAAAAAAACCAGGCTACCTACTAAAAAACTAGGCACGGTTATGATCTATAGACCTTTTGAGAGGTTGAGCTATGGTATTATTATGTCCTCCAGTGAGGATTTACAGGTCGGTGATGATTTGACGAATTATTGAGAGTCAATATGCAACAGTTTAAAAGCAAAAAAATGTTATCCATCAGCGGACTAGCCTTGCTTGAATCTTGGCTAAGATTATCATCTATATCTGGAGTGGGTGCGTTGAGACTGCAAAGACTTTTAAGGAATTTCGGCAGTCCTGAGGGTATTTTGTCTGCAAGCATGGAAGAGTTGTCCCGCGGGGTTCCTGAAAAGGTGGCTCAGGCTATTGTTACCTCGCAGCAGTCTCACGATATGAACAAAAAGTTAGATGTTGTCAGGGGCTGGCTAGATGCCAGCGAAGCGCACCATGTTCTCTGTTTTGACTCCGATCTTTATCCATCACAACTCAAGGAGCTACCGGACCCTCCAGCTGTTTTGTATGTTATTGGTAATCCAGAGCTGCTTACAGAACCTCAGGTGTCGATTGTTGGTAGTCGCAGGCCCACTCCCCATGGTCGCCGAATGGCGCTTGAAATCTCTGAGCAACTTGCCCGAAGCGGTTTTGTAATAACCAGTGGTTTAGCTTTGGGCATTGATGGTTCGGCGCACCAAGGAGCGCTATCGTGCTATGGCAATACTATTGCTGTGCTCGGCACCGGTGTTGATCAGGTTTACCCAAGGCAACACCAGTCACTATATACGGAAATTATTGAGCAAGGAGCTTTGGTTAGCGAATATCCACTAGGAATGCAGCCCATGCCATCAAACTTTCCTCGGCGTAACAGGATAATATCCGGGCTTTCTTTAGGCGTGCTCGTGGTTGAGGCTGGATTGGGCAGTGGCTCATTGATATCTGCTCGCTTAGCAGCTGAGCAGGGGCGAGAAGTTTTTGCTATGCCAGGCTCAGTGATGAACCCCATGGCTAAAGGTTGTCATAAGCTGATTCGGGAAGGTGCCGTTTTGGTGGAAACGGTTGATGATATTTTGGCAGAATTGAGACCGGAAATTCAGCAGCTACTGTTGGCGGCAGACACTCCTATAAAACCAGATAAAAATATTGACTCTATTCAGCAACAAGTTTTGGTGGCAATGGGCTTTGATGTTGTCAGTGCGGATATTCTTTCTTCTCGGTGTGCCGTACCTTATAATGAACTTTCTGTTTTGTTAACAGGCATGGAGCTTGGTGGGTTTATTGAATCAGTGCCGGGTGGTTATATAAGAGTGCATTAGAATTTGTGTCACAATATATTATTGGTTAATATTTCTTTGATACCTATGCATAACTGAGTTGTTATTTGTAACAACTGATTGAAGTTATTACTGTGAAACCATAGATTCAATTTTTCTACTATTTTCATAAAAATATCAATTTTAGTAAGCGGCGGATTCAAATCTGAAGTGCATCACTTGACTAGGTAGAAGGAAGGGCTAGCTGGCGGCGATCTTTACATGCATCTTCGTCGTCAGGGCACGAAGTATGACAAGCGACGAAACGGCAAGTCAACGCGCGGCCAGATAAAGAACCGCGTAAGCATGATGACCGCCAGAAATCGTTGACGATAAATCGCGTATTGGAGACTGGGAGATTGATACCGTCATTGGCAAAGGGCATGGCTGGGCTTTGGTAACTATCGTCGAGCGGGTCACGAAGTACACGGTATCAGCCCAGATGAACAGCAAAAGCGCAGCAGATGTGACCAAGGCTACGATCAGTTTGCTCAACCCACTTAAGGATATTGTTCACACCATTACGGCTGACAACGGGAAAGAGTTTTCGTACCATTAGAAAATCAGCCAAGCATTATCGGCGTAGGTGTACTTTGCGCATCCCTACAGCTCTTGAGAGCGATGGTAAATGAGAGCACCAATGGGCTTGCGACGACAATATTCCCCAAAGAATACAGACTTCAAGAAGGTCGGTCAGATAGAGGTGAAGCGAGCATTGATGCGGCTTAATTCTCAGCCAAGAAAAGATTTGAATTTTCAAAACACCCGCCCTGATAATGGGTGAGCACAGGGCTGCGTTAGCAGCTTAAGCTGTGATGCACTTGGAATTTGAATTCGCGAGTCCACATGTGGGTAGGAGACAAACGAGAGAAGCCCAGCCAGCCTACAAACAGTAGTAATCGGCGGCAGCGGTAAGAACAGTCAACAACCACTCAATTTTATGAAAGTGCTGCAATCAAATACACTGCGCCATTTTATAGCCAACCTTAACAAGTTGAAAAACCAAAAGATTATCAAAAAAAAATATTTTTCCTGCCCTTACCACTTTAAAATGTCTATTCTTAAAGACAGTATTCATACAAAATAGTAGCCATTATGGAAAACATAAAAATATCAAACATTAATAACAATCCCATCAAAGCCACTGTCGTTGATGGAATGCATAGCAAAAAAGAGTTCCTAAAAGCTCAAGTAACGCTCTATGAGGAACAACGAGCAGCTGAAAAGCAAATAATTTATAATCAATTGATTACAAATGACGATAATGGATCATCAAAAGGCAGGAAGGCAAAAATGGTTGCTCTTGTTGCCAGACACCGATTTGCCATCTAATCATTCATACCAATCCCCTAGCCCGATCACAATGTATCCGTGCCAGCTTTAATGCTAATTTAGGCGAGTAAACAGTTACTACTTATTAATAACCCATTTACACTTCTATAAGGCAAAAGACCAAGTACTTTTACCACAGTTAAATTATCAGATAGGGAAAGTAGTGCTGGATGCGAACATGGCTTCCCGCGAGAAATCAATTCTCGATACTGCTTATAATGATTTACCAAATATTCATAACCTTCCCCGCTTTTCGGATCTTTGAAACTCATGAGCGTTTCTTTAAAAAAACACTGTCCATCATTTGCATCTTTGAACGCCTCAATAATCAGTTTGCTGCAATACCAGTTACTCTTTATGCCATAACTATCATCATAAGGTTGAGTAACACAGCTTTTAGCAAAATTTATGGCTTGTGGAATAAGTGACGAGTATTGACTATGTAATCGGCCAACCGTTATACAAGGATGCCGACTTACGTCCATAACTGATTTTTCTATAAACTCCTTTAATGATACAACGGAAACCGCAGCAACAGAGGCCTCTATAACCTTTTGTTCCCCAAGATAAATACCAACATGATTAATGGCCTGCCCATTAACACCTTCAAACAGTCGGCTGATCAACCATTCAGCTACCTCGCCTTTACATAACTGAAAGAGAAGATCTCCAGGTTGTAACGACTTACATAATTCTTGCGCGTTAATATTCATTTTTATACCATTCCCCTTGAAGGTGTGTGGTTGTTGACCGCTCTCACTCACCCCCAATCACCTGCTACTAGTGGGCTCATGGTGCTCGTTCATTTGTCGCCGACCCACACCTCCATGGGGAATAAGTATAAATAAGGTTGTAACAGATTACATGGTTCTTCGAAGCCTTTTTAGCACTGCCGAAGTTTCTGGGCGCACTCCGCGCCAGATAAAGAACTGCTCTGCGGCCTGCTCCACCAGCATACCCAAGCCATCAAGGCAACGCCTTGCTCCTAACTCTTTAACCCAACGATTAAAGACGGTTTCTTCTGAGCAATACATCATGTCATAACTTATAGTATCTGAACCCATAACCTGAACAGGTATAGGCAGCTCCATACCCTGTAAACTAGCAGATGTTCCATTAATAATAAGATCAAACGCGCCGTCATCCAGATTTTCAAAAGCAGAAGCAGAGAGCTTTACATTATTAAACTCGGAATAATTCTCACTAACTGCTTTTATCACGCTTTTAGCTTTGCCCAGCGTTCGGTTGGCAATAACAACCTCGCAAGGATCCTCATACAATAGCGGTGCTATGCACCCTCTGATAGCCCCTCCTGCCCCTAAAACGAGTACTCGTGCCCCTTTGAGAGAGACTCCGTGATTACTCGTCAGATCTTTAATCAACCCTATTCCATCAGTATTATCTCCATGCAAACACCCATCAGCACTTCTCCACAGAGTATTTACCGCACCAGCCTTTTGAGCCAGGTCTGTTTTCACCTCAGCCAGCTCCCAAGCCTCTTCTTTAAATGGAGCTGTTACACTTAAACCACAATAACCATCATTAAAAAAAGTAGAAATAGCTGCCGCAAAGCCATCAACCTCAACCTCCAGCGCTTCGTAGCATAATTTCTGGTCACTGTTCTCGGCAAACATCGCATGAATATCCGGAGACTTACTATGATGGACTGGATAACCAACCACGGCATAACGATCGATCAAGCATTCCACTTTATTTTTTCCTTTACCTGTACTTTAAAACTAAGCTTCTCGTACAGCATACCCGTTACTATTGAACGTGGGACTAGGCGAAAAACGAGCGAAGCCCCAAGAGGCATTACTAGTACTAGCTAATCTGAAAGAGTGAGAGCAATCAACAGCCTCACACACACAGCGATCAAACCCAGTCTTTTTTCTTTAAAAAATCAGTGTAGAGTCTTGCCTCTTCAGAATTGTCATGAGGACTCCAGTCATAATCCCACCGCACAACTGGAGGAAGAGACATAAGAATAGACTCTGTTCTACCACCTGACTGCAAGCCAAACAACGTGCCGCGATCATAGACTAGATTAAACTCAACATAACGACCTCGACGATAATGCTGAAACTTTTTTTGTCTCTCGCCAAAGGGTATTGTTTTTCGTCGTTTAACAATGGGCAGATATGCATTCACATAACTATCGCCAACCGATTTCATAAAACTAAAACATTGCTCAAAAGGCCATTCATTAAGGTCATCGAAAAATAAGCCTCCTACTCCTCTAGGCTCATTTCTGTGTTTGAGGAAGAAGTAATCATCACACCCTTTTTTGTATCGTGGATAAATATCTGCACCAAAAGGATCACATGCGTTTTTTGCTGCCTGGTGCCAATGAATACAGTCTTCTTCATTACCGTAATATGGTGTCAAATCATAACCACCTCCAAACCACCATACAGGGTCAGCGTTAGCATTTTCAGCAACAAACAATCGAACATTAGCGTGAGAAGTTGGCACAAAAGGGTTGTCTGGATGGACAACTAAAGAAACGCCCATAGCCTGAAAACTGCGACCTATCAGCTCCGGCCGGTTTACCGTGGCACTTGCCGGTAATTCAGAACCTTGTACATGAGAGAAGTTAACACCTACTTTTTCAAAAATGGTACCACCTTCAATCACTCTAGCATTGCCTCCCCCTCCATGGTAATCCCAGTTATCTTCACGGAATACCTCTTTACCATCTTCCTTTTCAAGTGCCTGACATATAGTATTCTGCAATGATAGAAGATATGATTTCACATCGTGTATTGCTTTTTCAGTTATCATATTTAACCAGCTCTAACCAGATCTAACCACTCGACCTGTTATCAGATCCCGAATTTGTGTAGGGCCTGACCCAATGCCGACTACACCAGGCACAATAAAATCCACCACCCCCCCATATTGCTGCTCAACGGACCGTTGATCCAAAAGAGGAGGCTGTCCTGACTCGTTAGCAGATGTTGAAATCAACGGCGCATCAATTGCACTGCAGAGATACCTGATTACCGGATGATCGCTAACCCTAACAGCTAAAGAGTCATTCATACCCCTTACCCATAATGGAGCCCAATTGTTAGGGTCAGGAACAAGCCAAGTATAAGGACCCGGCCAGGTATCTGTCATTGTCTTTCGGTCATCTGGTTTTAACGGATCCAATATAGGCTGAAATTGCTCTTCTGAAAAACCGACTACAACAAACCCCTTTTCAACTGGACGAAGCTTTATATCCAATAGCCGGTATACAGCATCTCTGCTCCATGGAAGGCAGCCTAGCCCCCAAACTGCCTCTGTGGGATAGGCGATAATACCGCCTTGTGCAATTACATTCGAAGCATTACTCAGTTGATCAAGGTCAAGAATCATAGATCTAGACGACTCTGCAGGGCTGCGTTTTTTGCCAAAATCGTCTCCTCATTAACTTTACGATCTATCTTCAACCGCTCCGATAACTCTTTATCATTTAAAGCAATGATTTGAGCCGCTAAATACCCAGCATTTTTTGCTCCAGCTTGACCAATAGCAACAGTTGCAACAGGGATGCCTCCCGGCATCTGTACCGTAGACAATAGGGCATCAAGCCCATCCAGTGGGCCAGCATCAATAGGAACCCCAATTACTGGCTTAACTGTTAGAGAGGCAACAACCCCTGCAAGATGAGCCGCCATACCGGCGCAACAAATAAACGCCACAGCACCACGTTTATCTGCATCCACTACATAAGCGTGGGTCGCGCTAGGTGTACGGTGAGCTGAGTGAACCCTAACCTCAACGCTAACTAACAGCTTTTTTAACACATCTACCGCGGACTGTACTTTTGGCAAATCCGAATCGGAACCCATTAAAATAGCAACAAATGGTTTTAGCACCTCGCGCTCCTCCAGAATGTATGTAAATAACTAGTTTGTATCCACTCCCATTGAAAGCAGAGGGTTATTAATTGCCCTTGCTCACCTATCCTACTGCTAATAGGCTTATGGGGATTCGCTCGTTTTTTCTGCCTAACTAGCATCGTCAATGGTCACGGGTATGTTCGTTACCATTGCGAACAATCTTGTTAGTGCTTTCTAGTAGTTTAGAAGAGACAATCTACTCTATAAACGCAATTATACCAAATGCAGGAGTACTTATTATGATGGGTTCAATAAAGCTGGGCATGCTTACAAAAACAAACAATATAGATCACATCAGTAAGGATGTAGATTTACCACAAAAAAAATTCAAAACTCGGATGGTTACACGGCTCAATAAGTTTGCGAATAAATACATCTATTTGAAAAATACTGTAAAAAGTATATCTCAAGCTGTCAAAGAGTTGATTAGGCGTGTTAAAATTAAGAATCGCATTGCTGTCTTTTTGCCTTGGGTGCGTATGAAACTTGCTTCAGTTAGGGCTCATACAGACAACATAGATAGAAAAAAGAGCACAAAATATGATGAGGCGAGCACATCAGCTGAAGTGGCCGCGAGTACTTTTATTCAGGGCGAGATCAGTAAAGATGACGAAAGTATAAGAAAAGAGTTTGATCTTTTGAGCAAAAATAACACGAATAAACGTGATGAAAATAATTGGCAAGAACCTGTATTAGAAAATGGATTCACTACGCAGACTTTATATGGTGTTTCAAATAATGATGGAGATCGTTGATCATCCTTAATCATCTGCTGCTATTAGTCGCATAAAATTTAGCTGGTTTTGATCCGACTGCATCCTAGATGCTAGCGATAATATGCCTTCCAATATTTATGTGGTGGTTGTCATCTATCATGAAATAATTTACTTTTTACTTGGAGATGAAACATAAGATTATTTCAGGATATTTCAGGATATTTCAGGATATTTCAGGATATTTCAGGATATTTCAGGATATGAACAATTTTATAAAAACCTTCAGGGGAAAAAGACCACTATTTGGTAGTAGTGTTTACATTGCCGAGTCAGCAGTCATCATTGGTGATGTAAAAATAGGTAATGATAGCTCAATTTGGCCTAGTGTAGTTATTAGGGGGGATATAAACTCTATCCGCATTGGCTCTAACACCAGTGTGCAAGATGGATCAGTTCTTCATATCACCCATAAAAGCACCTATAACCCCTCCGGCTACCCCTTAAAAATAGGGAGTGACGTTACCATTGGCCATAATGCAGTACTGCACGGATGCACTATTGGCAACCGCTGTCTAATAGGGATTGGTGCTATTGTTATGGACGGATCTATCATAGAAGACGAGGTTATGGTTGCTGCAGGATGTCTTGTTCCACCAGGAAAACATTTGATGACAGGTCATCTATTTAAAGGAAGCCCAGCCAAAATGGCACGGCCTCTGACCGAAGAGGAAAAGCTGTATCTACGTTATAACGCTGCCAACTATGTAAAACTGAAAGATGAATATTTATCCCAAAAGTAATCAGCGATGCGGATATAGCTACTCTCCTTAAAAAGTGTGCGCTTGCCAATTACTCTTAATCACCCCAACAGCTTATGCTTTTAGGGTCATATGGCCTCGATCGTTTGTAGTTTACTCAAAGCTTCAAGGGAAATGAGTGTATTTATCACCATACGCTATATGCTCAAATCACCATAGCGCTTGAGTGATGCTCAAGCAATATGAACGCAATCATTACAAGAGACTTTCTATATTCATCACCCTTGAAGGTGGAGGATTGTTGCGTATTTAGATCACCCCTATGGCCTGCTATGCATAGGCTTATGTGACCTCGCTAGTGTATATCTTACCTCACATTCAATGGTAACGAGCATATATAGAGTTCTCGTTTAGCGGATATTAGGCAGCTCTCTTAAAGCGTATAAGTGGTCTATACTTGAAATAATGAACTTTATCTTTGCTTGTTAACAATAGTTTTAAAAGGGAATTGGCATGTTATCTGTAGAAAAAGAATACTTAAGAAAAATTAAGATATTGGTCGATAGCGGTTTATCTATGGCAGGAGCCTTTATAAAAGTATTTGAACACCATAAGCTTAATACTCACAAACCATTGATTGATCTTATTCTCAGGCACTATGCTATTAGTGACATTAAACTAGACTTTGATTATTTTTTTATTGATGGCAGTCGACTAAACATTGACACAACTGATGACTGCATGCTGGCAACTAGAGCTATAAATATAGATCACCATAAAACAAACTCAATTTCAAATAAATATTATTGACTGACTTTATTATTTAATCTGATACCTCTGTATGCATTTGTAATTTAATCATATTGATCTTTACATGCCACCATCTGTGTTATCCGTTTTATTCTGGTTGTGATTATTAACTCATAGAATAAAACTGAGGTTCGTGCAAAGTTCTATATGCCTACCCCTCCTTTAAGGTACGAGGTTGTAAACTATTCTTCAGCCATTCCCGAAAGATACACGCTCAATGTCGTTTTTGATTAAATAAAAAGATACAATATATTACAGCCATAACCTGCCTGTCGCGTTTGATTAAGCCAGACTGTATGAATAATATTATGCCATGAATATTAGCTACAATCTGGACATCTATGATGTATCAAAAGGAATTATTTTAGCTTCTCCTGATCTGTTAATAATCGTATAAAATAGCCCTTCCCATGTTTTTATGAGTCAGCTCAGAAAATAAGTTTGTATCCACTTCCATAGAGCGATGCGAGTTCTTTTCGAACGACCTTTCAGAGCCTTTTGAAATTGGGGGAAAAAGAGTTCTTGTATTTGGTCCACGAGAAAAGTGAGGACTGTGAGATAGGCTAATTGGTGGTTAAATGCTTCTCACCGTGGCCGTAATTGTTTTCGAGATTGTAGTCTTGATTTTTCAGGGTATTAAACGTTTGATTTTCAATGTGCCGTAGGCAACAGCCTCCTTTCATTATGACTTCTACTGTCATTTCATCTAGCTTAAAATCAGTGATCCAGCACCAAGTATGCCTTTTATCCTTCTTGTCTGTTTCAACAAAGTCGAGTACATTCACCTGCTCTGTGCATGCGCTTTTATTTAGGGAAAGGTTATTAGCATAACGGTACCATTGCTTTATGTTTACCTTATCGTTAGTTCGTTCTATACGGCGAACCTTGCCTTCCTTACCACCGCTATCCATAGCTTCAACCAACGACGTATGATCTCATCCTTTGCCACAATAATGTAATGCCATCCGTAATCATTGATCAGCCTAGCAGTTGGGTTATCGGCATATATATCCGTCGCCTTTCAATCTGCTACGTTGTTGGCTGCGCTCGCTCACCCCGATCACCTACTACTCGTAGGCTCATGGGGCTTGGCTTACTTGCCGCCTAGTAGCAACTTGACATCCTTTGGGTATATACATACTTAGTCCCTTTAAAAAATAATTTTCTTTGAAATACTTACTTTTTTTGTTGGTTTTCTCTGATTTTAGCGATATTCCTCTGAGTTGTTCTGCTTATGCTTTGAACGGCTAAATCAGCTGGGTATGGATCGCTTCATCCTGTGCACGGATAGAGCCAACTGGAAATATCGCTCCAAAAACGTCAACTATCTGGTGGTGTTATTCGCTTGGCAAGGAGCCTCAACGTACATTGCTTGAGTGTGTCTTGACAATAAATGAGGAAGCTCCAATACCGATGAACACATAAAGGTGATGGAGAGCGTGTTAAAGCTCATCTCGACAGAGAGGATTGATCACCTTCTGGCAGATCGTGAGTTTATAGGCCACAAATGGTTTGACTGGTGCCACATCAAAATAAACTGTTCTGCATAATTCTTGCTAAAAACGACAATATCGTAGAACATGAAGGCAAAAAAAAATGCCGTGGGCCAGATATGCAGCGGCGCTCTATTCAATCAGACAGTAACGCAGCATAGCCAAAAGAAAGCATCTAGTGTACCACTCTATACCCAAAGGATTTGGTTGCGGCAGCCAAAAGTTACAAATAAAACTACATTTTATTTTCCTAATAGCTGCATAATGACCTAACGTAGATCCAGCCCTTATGGTTTTCCAAACAACCTAAGCTAATTCAGTAAACCACTTTTTCGAGAAACCTCACCACCTTATGTTTCATTTACTTCGTTTTGAGTGCGTTTATTATATCACTGCATAAAAGGGCTGGTTATTACAGCTGTTTTTACTGGTATCCATTACAATTCTTTTAGAGTATGACGTTTGACGAAGCATATCTGGAAGTTAAGTCATACATTTTGATAGTGCCATTGAAAGTGCGAGCAAGAAACAACCGAGATGATATCCATAAACCTAAAGGTAATAGGTAATAGGTAGTTTATGAGTGAAAGATGTCAACAACCTCACTCATTCAATGGAATCGTGCTTTTCCGGCAAAGTCAGTTGTATTCTTTTATAACACTGAAGGACCTCATACCTATGAGAACAGATATTGTTATTCTTGCGGCTGGGAAAGGTAGCCGAATGAAGTCTAGCCTGCCTAAAGTGCTGCACACAATTGCAGGCAAACCAATGCTCGAACACGTTATTATGACTGCTAGCGCAAGTCAAGGAAAGGAATCATTGGGTGATATTCACGTGGTGCTTGGGCATGGGTCTGATCAAATTTTGAACGCATTGAGCGTTTATGGCGTAAACTGGGTTCAACAGCATGAACAGCTTGGAACAGGGCATGCCGTTAAACAGACGCTTCCTAGCATCAAAAATGCTAACGTAGTTTTGGTTATTTATGGTGATATCCCCCTGATTAAAGCTGAAACATTAATATCTCTGGTAAAGGCTAGTCGTGGAGAAAACTTAGCTCTATTGACCGCCATCCTTGCTGACCCTTCTGGGTATGGGCGTATTGATAAGGATGCAAAGGGACACATTCAAACTATTATTGAGCACAAAGACGCCAACTCTAAACAATTAGCGATAAATGAGGTGAATACCGGTGTTATGGCGATTCCAGGTAAGCATATTGAGGGCTGGTTAAATAACTTAAATAATAACAATACTCAGCGAGAATTCTATTTGACTGATATTGTGGCCATGGCTGTTAAAGAAAACGTTAAGGTACATTGCGTTCAACCCACCAAGCTTGTTGAGATTTTGGGCGTTAACAATCGATTACAGCTAAGCAACCTAGAAAGATCTTACCAGCAGCAAAAAGCTCAGGAAATGATGCTCGCAGGGGTGACTATTATGGATCCTCAGCGTATTGATTTTAGAGGGGCAATTACAGTTGGTAGAGATGTTGTTTTGGATGTAAACGTTGTGCTTGAAGGGGATGTGATACTTGGTGATAATATTGTCGTAGAAGCTAACTGTATTATTCGTAACTCTAGAATTGCTGACGGTGTGATAATCAAAGCAAACTCGATTATCGAAGATACCGAGATATTAAAAAACTGCACAGTGGGGCCTTTTGCCCGTCTTCGACCAGGCACTGAGCTAGATGATGGTGTAACTATTGGTAATTTTGTGGAAATCAAAAAGTCGCGGATTGGTCGAAATAGTAAAATCAACCACCTTACCTATGTGGGAGATGCAGAAATTGGCGTTGGAGTTAATGTAGGAGCCGGTACCGTGACCTGTAACTATGACGGAGCCAATAAACATAAAACCGTAATTGGAGATGGTGCTTTTATTGGCACCAACAGTTCTCTGGTAGCTCCTGTGACTATCGGTAAGGGAGCCACAACAGCAGCTGGCTCTACAATTACCCGTACGGTTTTAGATGATGAACTGGGAGTGGCTCGCGGCCGTCAACGTAATATTAGTGACTGGCATAGGCCAAAAAAGAAGAAGTAGATTAAAAAACGATAGTGTGTATGGGGATATACCTGTAACTATTAAAGGTGAGAGCAGTCAAGAATCCACACCTTCAATGGGAATGGATATAAACGTTACTGAAATCTGTTTGAGCTTGTTAAAGCGGAGCATGAAATATGTGTGGTATTGTCGGGGCGATAGCACAAAGAGATGTGGCGCCCATCTTGCTTGAAGGTTTACGTCGTTTAGAATATCGAGGATATGATTCTGCAGGAATGGCCGTGATCAGCGACGAAGGCAGCATTAGTTTATTGAAGCGTCGCGGAAAGGTTGCAGAATTATGTGACGCGATTAAAGAGCACCCAGTGCGTGGGGGAATGGGAGTAGCTCATACCCGCTGGGCAACGCATGGCGATGCTAGTGAGCGCAACGCTCACCCCCATATATCTGAAGAAAACATTGCTATTGTTCATAATGGAATTATTGAAAACCATGAAGTATTGAGAGACTTTTTGGTAAAGCAGGATTTTAGGTTTTATTCTGATACCGATACAGAAGTGATTGCTCATCTGATCACTCATGAGCGAAGGAGTAGCAGAACTCTGCTTGAAGCCGTTCAGAAAGCAGTATGGCAACTAAAAGGGGCTTATAGCATGGTTGTAATGGATCGCGAAGATACATCACGACTAATTGCTGCACGTTCAGGGAGCCCTTTAGTCATTGGTGTCGGCATTGATGAGAATTTTATTGCATCTGATCAGCAAGCTCTCTACCCTGTTACCCGTCGCTTTATATTCCTTGAAGAAGGTGATGTTGCTGATATAAGAAGAGATTCCATCAGTATTTTTGATCGTACCCATGCCTCGGTAGAGCGCTTGACTAGAGATAGTGACATAGAGCGTGATTTAGGCGATAAAGGCTCATATCGTCACTACATGCTTAAGGAAATTCATGAACAGCCTGAGGCAGTTGCCAAGACCTTTGAAGGGTGTCTTGGAGAAAAAAAGCTAAATATCACATTTTTAAGTAATGATACTACTGCTATTTTGAAAAAAACTCGATCTGTTCAGATTGTTGCCTGCGGTACAAGTTATCATGCGGGTATGGTTGCGCGTTACTGGTTTGAAGAATTAGCAAATATTCCCTGCCGTATAGAAATTGCATCTGAGTTCAGGTATCGGAAATTTTTTGTTCCTGATGATTGTTTATTCGTGAGTATCTCTCAGTCTGGAGAAACGGCAGATACTCTGGCCGCATTAAGGCTAGCAAAAGAACGAAACTATATAGCCTCACTGAGTATTTGCAATGTGCAAGGCTCTTCTATGGTTCGTGAATCTGACTTTTCTTTTATGACTCGTGCTGGAGCTGAAATAGGTGTTGCATCAACGAAAGCTTTTACTACACAGTTGACTGCACTGTTGATGCTAGTAACGGTTATTGGTCGGCACGCAGGCATCACAGAAGCTAGAGAGGCAAATATTGTTAAAGGACTCCGTGAATTGCCAAATGCTATTAAAAAAACATTAGAGCTGAACGAAGACATTGAAGAAATGGCGAAAGAGTTTGCCGAAAAACATCATAGCCTGTTTCTTGGTCGCGGAAACCAATACCCGATTGCGATGGAAGGGGCTCTCAAGCTGAAGGAGATTTCTTACATCCATGCAGAAGCTTATGCTGCTGGGGAGCTAAAGCATGGTCCCTTGGCATTGATAGATAGTGATATGCCCGTTATTGTTGTTGCTCCTAATAATGACCTGCTTGAAAAGTTGAAATCAAATATGGAAGAGGTTCGAGCCCGTGGTGGTTTGCTTTACGTGTTTGCAGATCGGCATGCTAGGTTGGTAGCGGGAGATGGCGTAAAAGTACTGCCGGTTGAAAACGTAGCTGAAGAGGTTGCTCCTATCCTCTACACAGTTCCACTGCAATTACTTGCGTATTATGTTGCGGTAATCAAAGGCACTGATATTGATCAACCCAGAAATCTAGCTAAGTCGGTGACAGTGGAGTAGAAAAGGTCATATGATCGTCCTGCTTAGGTGCAAGGTGGGAGAGACCTCTTTCTCAAATTCTTTTTTATTTATACCCATGCACTTGAAGGTGTGGGTTATTAACTGCTCTCACTCACCCAGCAGGCTCATGAGGCTTCGCTCGTTTGTAGCCTGCCCACACCTTCAAATGTTAGCTGGTATAAGGCTACAAATAATACTATCACCGTTGACTGGTAATGCTCCAAATAATTGGATTCCAAAACATTTCAAAATAAAAGCATAATTAAAAGCTATTTCTTCAATACATTCATAGCGTTTACTTGCTCCTGAGTGCCCAGCATGCATTTTCATGTTAAGTATTAACATGTTGTTGTCTGTTTTGATCTCCCTAAGCTTGGCCACCATTTTTGTAGGCTCCCAGTAAGTTACCTGCTCGTCTGAAATACCTGAGTTAAATAGCATTGGTGGATAATCAGTTGCTTGAATGTTGTCATAAGGAGAGTATTGCAGAATATACTCAAAGTCTTCTTTGCTTGTTATGGGGTTACCCCATTCTTCCCATTCTGGAGGAGTTAGCGGCAAACTTTTATCGCTAATGGTGTTAATAACATCAACAAAAGCGACATCGGATATAACACAATCAAATAAATCTGGGCGCAGATTAGTTACAGCACCCATTAGCAGGCCGCCTGCACTACCTCCATTAATGGCAATATTTCCTTTTGATGTGTAGTTCTTGCTTATTAAATGCTCACAACTATCAATAAAGTCATAAAAAGTATTCATTTTTTTATGCATTTTACCGTCTAGATACCAAGAAAAACCTTTATCATCACCTCCTCTGATATGGGCAACAGCATACACAAAGCCTCTATTAATCAGGCTGAATATCGCCGATGAAAAATCGGCTGGAATACCATAGCCATAAGACCCATAACCGTAAACTAAAGCTTTATTTTTGCCGTTTAGCTCCAGGTCTTTTCTATGAACGATGGTTATCGGAATTGTTTCCCCATCACGTGCTGTTGCATACTCTCGCTTGACCGTATAAATAGATGGATCATAATGTGGAACAGATTTGACATGCCTCTGTGTCACCTGACATGTTTCAAGATCTAGCTCTAGCACTTTGTCAGGACTAATGGGAGAGTTGTAATCTAATTGCACAACAGTAGACGAGTGGTCGTAATCTCCAAAAAACTCCAGATCATAAGCTTCATCAGGCATGCTTATGGTTGTTGTTTTTTTTGTATTCATATCAAGCACTACTATTTCATTCAGAGCCTTACTATTATCTTTCCTATTCAGAACAAGGTAGTGGTTGTAAAAGGATATATCATCTAGACAGCTGTTCTCTAGCTCAGGTAAAAACTCATCCCAGTATTCACTCCCCCATTTTTCTTGAGATACAGGGCAGGCCATAATTTTAAAGTTATGGCAGCTATCTACGTTGGTTAATATATAAAATTTATCTTGGTAATGGTCAAGAGTAAAGGATATGTCATTTTCACCTTTCGCAAATTCATGGAATATGTCGGAACCTTTTTTTGAAGAAAAAATGGTGTGCGTTGAGCCACTGTCAATATGCGCTTGTATATATAGCTTGTCTGTCGTCTGAGATAGATGCAGAGTTGAGTTGTCGTATGATTCGTGCTTGGAGAAAATCACTTCTCCATCATCTGGGCCTTTATGGATATTTATTTTATAAATATTTTTCCCTCTAGAGTGTTCGTCTAGCTCAACAATATAAAGGTTCTCATTGTCTATCCACAAAAATGATCCCGTGCTGTTAGGAAATGACCACTCAAGATCTTTGCCAGAAGCTAGGTCTCTTATCTTTACGATTCTCTCTAAAGAGCCGCTCAAATTGAAACCATAAGCTAGGAAGGTCTCGGCTTTGTTTGTGCAAGATGGGCCAAATAGGTAAAGATCTTTGCCCTTAGCTTCTTTGTTTATATCGAAATAAATCTCTTCTTGAGCACTTATAAATAAGTGTTTGCGACAGAGTAGTGCGTAGTTTTTTCCTTTTTCTAGTCGTGAATAGTAAAAGTAATCACCTTTTTTAATAGGGTAAGATTCGTCATCTTCTTTAATACGGGAAAGTATTTCATCATACAATGCTTTCTCCGTAACCTTATAATCATGCATTATACTTTTTTTATAGTCTTCTTCGGTTTTCAGGTATGCAGGAATCTCCGAGTTGGCAAAGGCTAGGTCTCCATCTATGATTTTTTGCCAATTCTTATCGCGAAGCCAGTGGTAATTATCAACTCTATGGTGACCATGCTGAGTGATAGCATTAGGTATCTTTAAAGCACTTGGTGGTTTCATTGTCACCTCTCTAGAACGTAAAGGTTGTATACTAGTAGCCTTTGAAGTTGCTACTTTGTTGTCAGGACTCGCTACCACTGTCACTTAGTATTCTTAAATTCCTGTGGCTACGCTCACTTGTCGCCGCGTAGCAACTCCAAATAATTCGGGTATATACCCAGTTACCATTGGAGGTGTAGGTAGGCGACAAACGAGCTAAGCTCCATGAGCCTACGAGTAGTAGTTGATTAAGGCGAATGCTGTAACTGCCAATACTGCTGCTAACATCATACCTGTTTTAATTGCACTGTTCATTAAGCCTTCTTCAGATACTGTTTAGTCTATTAGCTACGATATTTTGGTAAAAAACTTTCATCAGCAATTACTCAATGCCTATAAACCTATGAGCAATAGGTGATTTAGATGCGTGCAGTAAACAACCGTACTCCCTCAAGAGGAGTGAGTATATAGCTAATACCAATATCGTCGGTTTGCGGATAAATCACATTATTTCATAAATAAGAGAGTTGTTAGCACACTACCTAGAGTGTTTGAGTATTTTGGGATGGGTAATCTTTTTAGAAGAGCAGTAACAAGCTATTAACCTTTTAAGATAAAATATAAAAATATATTTATACTACTGAGTAGACAGTTACTGCTTTTCAAGGACCCATTTTCTTGCAAAAGATAGGATGCTTCTAGGGCAAGAGTGACCATAATTGATTTATATTTCAAAGCTCTTCCTCTTCTCCCTTGATTTCTTCTGGCTCTAGAATATGAGTTGCCATATCCAATAAAACATGGCGAATATGATAATCATCTAGCTCATATATCATCTGCTTGCCACTACGGGTAGCTTTAAGTATTCGAGCCTCTCTTAACTGCCGCAAATGATGGCTTGTTAATGGTTGAGACATTGTCGCAATTGCTGCCAACTCAGTAACATTACGGGGTCCTTTGATGCAGGCCATAACTAAATGTAGTCTTCCATAGTCTCCTAGCAGATGGAAGAGAGATGCTAGTTTTTCATGTTGCTTTTTTGTCATCTCAGGCACATGTTCGCAGCAGGGTGGATGTAATTCAGCCATATGTATTCCTTTTTGTTTATTTAAGTTAAGACTGTGTAATTGAAATAAAGCTCTTAGTCATAATCACTAGTATGAGCATTTTGGAGTTTATCGTTTTTAACCTAGTCTATAGGAGAAGCATGAGCTTTATTTTGCTCCTTTCTAAGGTAGACAAGCACTAGTGCTGTTTAGTTCCCTACGATGCTTGTCAGCAGAGCTATATGCCTCAACTCAAGCTGTCTTCTTAAGTGAGTAAGATAAAAGTCTGTCTGAATGCAGCCAGATCTCGTAAGCCAAATCCCAGCTTGCTGTTGTCCTCTTACCCCAGCCGTGCAGAGAGGTTCGCTGTTTTGGCTACTTGTAAACCTTTCGGCGGTTATCCATGAGCATCTCAGACTCACCATGCAACACCCGATAAAATGTCTTTTCAGACGCTACGTACCGTCCTCCATCCTCCAATATGGAAACAATTTAGCGGGGGAGGGCGTCTTTTGAAACGAGTGACTGTTACTGACGTCAATAATCACCTGAGGTTCCGCTTCAGGGTGGTTGTCTCCTGACTCTGGCCTTTAGGAATGTTCTCGCTTGTCTGGTGACACATCACCAGACCGCACCCAGAGTTGGAGCGTTCTTTCTGGTAGATAAGGGCTTCATAGGCTTTCGAGTGACTAGCGCCATCGTTAACAGTTTGTTTGATAAAGCTGACTACAGTCTGTTAATTCGGAAGGACGATCAATCGCCAGCTAGTAGGCACCACACAACAGTAATCGTTAGTAGTCCCATCAGTTTATCCATCCGGTCAAGGTTCGTCATATGTGTGGACTCCAAATCAAAGCCCCGACTTTTTAGATTGACAAACATGGTTTCAATACTCCAGCGCTTACTATAGTCATCTATTGTGATGTCTGTATTTTTAGTAGCTACGACGATCAACAATCCTTTCAGAGTTCTACGGGCTGCAATATAGAGCGGTACTCCAGATACTTTCTTTTTTCTATGCTACGTTACTGTTTGATTGATACTAACTCCTCTGCATAGCTTGCCAATGGCAATCTTTTTGCTTCGATGTTCCATCACATTGTTGCTTTTAACCCGAATTCTGCATGACAGTTTGTTTTGACGTAACCAGTCTAACCATTCGTGGCCTATAAACTCACGATCTGCCAGAAGGTTATCAACTCTTTTTATGGGAATGAGATTTTGTATAGGGTACAACAAAGATGGAATAGGTAATTGCATCTTTGATGAAGCCAATACGTCATTTTATAATTTCACTTACAATGATATGCAAGGAACCTTATACCATAAGTATGAGTATAATATGGATGCAATTAATAAAACATCTACAGAAGCATTAATGATAGGAGTATCTAGTGTTGCATTTATTGCCGTTACTGCTTTTGGTGTTGGTTGCTATTGGTATCAAAGGCATATTAATGGAGATGGTTGTTGTTCAAGTCATAGGGAGCTGCCTACAGAAGATGGTGACCATCCAAGCGGAAAAGATGAACAAACACCTGACGAAAATATGATTATGATTGAGTTTTTAGATGCAGTTGAGTAGCTGTAATTGAATCTGTACGCTGCCTATTCTTAATTTTGCTGATTGGTAAGAATAGGCATTTGAAGTACGATGGGTTATAGGTGCTATTAAGTTGTTTTAAAATTATCTGAGAAGTAAATATAAGTTTTACCGTTCTTGGTTAATACCTACAATTCCTAGTACATACCTACAATATTAAATTGTAAAATAATGAGTGACAATTACACTATATTTGAAACTATAAAGTTATTAATGTTTGCTGGCTGCATCTTTATTAGTTACTAGCATGCTTGTATTTATTTCACTATAAGTTATTGTATTACAATTTAGCGCATGGGCTCTCTTTATGTTTTAGACGGGCATGTTGTTTATCTGTTGGTTATCTGTTGCTTACCTGTTGCTCATCTGATAGCATGTTACAGCAGTAAAAACAGCATATAATCAGGAGTACATAGCACTATGTTTATCTCATGTAAATCTTATTCAATGCCATTCTGTTGCAAACATGTAAAAAGTGTTTTTTTACTGTTGATATTGGCCTGTGGTTGCAGTGTAAGTTCAGCGAAAAATTATACGTCACCGGCAGAGCAGTTGCACCAACAAGCTGCCGAGCAGTCAGCCAAAAAAAGCTGGGCTAATAGTCAGGCTGATGGAGAGGAAAACTTAGCTGGAAGGTGTTTTAGTGGTAGCAGCTTATTAGGAGCCGCTGAATACAGCAAAAGCCATGATAATAGCATTAGTTGTTTGCAACATGTGCTAGATGACAACGATCTTTCTGTTACTCTAGAAGCATTTAAGGGAAAAAACGTGTTTGAAGTGCTTGCTATGGTATATGTAAGTATTTTGCTAGAAGTTGGTGAGCTTGAACAAGACATAATTAACGCTGGGTTAGAATCACCTAGCTGGATAATAGGTTTTAGCGGTATCACCCAAGAAATAAAGAAGAGAGCTTGTTGCCGCCTGCCAAAAAGTACAAAAACAACGTTTACACAGCTCACTAAAGAAGAGCAAATGTTCGTTGCAGAGGTATTGAATTCTAGAGCAAAGCAATGCTTTTATAAGCTTCACACCTTGTGGCAAGATAAGGTTAAGACGAGTAACGCTAGCCCACTAATTTGCGCCAAATTAGATGAGCAAGTAAGTTTTTTGATGTCAATAGCACAAAATGATACACACTTCTTAAATGAGGTTGTCTTGAAGCAAACGCGTAACTTAGTGGATGTATTATCAACCCATTATGTAGTAGCTACAACAAGTAATACGCCATCAGAGATACAATATCCAGTATTAGAAGCATTGGTGAATTGGGGTGCGCGTAATTCCGATAGCTTAATAAGCAAATTACTAGATGATAGCAAACGTTGGGTTACGCAAAATTATCATTTGACTGCAGAAGAAAACAAAAAAAATGGCATAAGCGCAGAGGAAAAAGTATTTTTCTCCTATCTGCATTACAACTCAAAAGATGTAACCGAGGTATGGCATGGTGCAAATGAGTCTTTACGTGATTGTGAAGCCAGAGAGATTGCTAATACTTTATTAGCTAGCGATGTTATAAAAAATTTAAGTGATCAGTTTAAAACAGTACAACAATTAAATGTCATTTATCAGTCTGGATTTGTGGCATTAGATGCAATGCATAGCAACCTAGAACAACAAGAAAGCCTTAACCCAGAGGACCAAGCTAAAACAAAGAAAGATAAACAAAACGGATCATTTGGCCAAGAAAACTGGGATGAATACCTAGAGGAAGGTCTAAAGAAAAATATGAAAGACAGTCTTTTGGGTAAGGTTGCATCTGGTATTAACTATGCATTTAATGTTGTAAAAAATGGCTTTACGGCACCATCAACCAAGCAAGAGCAAAGCAAAAAAATAATGACTGCCTGGGTTAATATGGTACAAAAAAATGCCTTGCATTTAACAGATAGCTCAGATAATAAAGGCATACAATTGGTTATGGCAGAGTTGATAAAAATAGATAGCCTGCATAAAGAAGGAGATATAACCATAAAAGATGCTTTAACTATACTGGTTGCACAGGGTTTTACTAGTTCAGATAAAGAACAAGCGTTTACCCTGTTAACAGGGTTACAGCGTAAAGCAGATATACGACAAAAAACATATTGCTACCAACCACTTGTTACTGCTGCTTCAGATAAAAATGATAATGATTGTGAGTTACAATGTGAGCAAGCAGACCAGCCAATAGATATTCCAGCAAGTGGTAATGATTTTGCGAAACACAATAGTGCTGAAGAAAAGCATAGAGATTGGTTGTCTATGCCAACAAACGACTATACGTTACAAAAAAGTAAATCACAAAATGATGTTGCGTATAATGAAGCTGATGGGAGTTATGAAAGTGATGGTACTAATACAACTGAACCATCACCTTTGCACGTAGATTGGTGTTTTATTAATCTAGATTGTGAAGAAAAAAATGAAGATCAAGCAAGAGGCCAGTGCAAGACTGTGTGGATAGGATCTAGCTATAATTCATCGTTTTACAATAGGCTTCTTATGGGCGCAGTTGTAGGCTTGTGTGTTTTAGCTGTTGTGGACTCTGCTACAGCAGCAAGCTCTCCTCAAGCTGAGGCATTTTTTCAGAACCATACCCAAGCACACGATAGCTCAAATTTAAATAGTAACCATTTTCGTCATATTAGGGATGAGAGTGCAGCCTCTGCTTCTAATGTTATTGGCATCAGTAATGTCACAGAGCTGAACTTAATTGGCAATCATGCAGATTACCCTAGTAACGGCCGCTATAAACTGACTGCAAGCTTTAACGTAAAAAAATTCAACAAACCAATACCGGAGTTTACAGGTGATTTCAATGGAAATTGTGAAACCCTTGACGAGCTGCCATGCTGCTTGATAGACGCACTTTCAGGTAATGGAATCGTTCAAAACATAAACTTCAATAATGTTGACACTAGGAATGCAGAATGTGACCCAGCAGTTGCCAATACTATGCATGATAAGTCCATAGTTAGATTTATCAAAATTGCGAATAGTAAGTTTGAAGGGTTTGGTATAAATAGTAGAATAGGTATGGTCTCTAATGTTATGTGGAAGGCATCTAGTTTTGATAATGTAATGATAGCAAATAGCACTCTTAATGGCCTTAGTGGGGTTAAATATGTTGGTGGGGTAGTAGGAGAAGTACATAATGTTGAGGGTGAATTTTTTAAAGTAATGATAGTAAATGTCAATATTACTAGCTTAGGCTCAGATCTAGGTGGGATAGCAGGACAGATGAGAAGTGTGAGAATTAAAGAAGTTTATATCGGCAATACTATTGTAAAGGGCGATGATCAAGACAGTTTTGTTGGAGGTGTTGCTGGGTATTCCCTTTCGAATACCATGCAGAATGTTACCGTTATAGATTCGATTATTTCTGGAGATTATGCCGGAGGAGTAGTAGGTTTCTCATGGTCTGATGAAGTTAGTATCTGTCATGTTATTAGGGCGGAAGTAAATGGTAATTCTGTAGGTGGGGTGATCGGACATGGTTCAGAAAGTAAAATGGAATATGCTACAGTTGCTAGTTCTACTATTATTGCGCATACTGACTCTCCTTCTGCTGGGGGCGGAATAGGGTATGCTCGTGATATTACTGCTGTAGACCTTACTGTTATTGATACTGTTATTGGTGCTGCTAACGCATCTTCATTACTACAGGGATCATCCGACGTTGGTGGTGGTTTTGGAAGGTCAGATTCAGGCGTACAATTTTTAAATACAATGATCATCAAAACTAACTTGAGTATAGATGGTGGTTCGGTGGATGCTGGGTGGGGGTGGGGCCAGATGACAGGAAGTAATGCACATGGACAGCTTGCAGTTAGTCAAAGCTTTATCAATATTAAGGGGGTAAAGGATATAAAAATAGGTGGTGCTATTGGGTCCATTGATTCCGCTTCTATTTCAAACTTTACGGTAAGCAGGAGCATGGTACTATTAGAAGGGAATGGATCAAATATACAAATAGGATTTTGTATGGGAGACAATAAAGAGGGAAAAAGTAAATGTGACTTTGATGAAACTAAAAAGATATTCTATAACTCATCTTACAATGATACAAACGGAACCTCATACTATCAGTATAATTATAATATGAACTTAGCTAATCAATGCAGGAGGAGTAAGTTGCCTTTTATAGAGGAAGATTGTGAAATTAAACCAGAAGAATATTGTCGTTATAAAGAGCCTCTTATTATGGTATGGAATGCACCTTGCTTAACGCACGAGCAAACACCCGACTCTGCAGCCACAGTGCCTGCAACCGCACTTTCAGCACCTACAGAAGCACCTAAAGAAGCGCCTACAGAAACACCTACGGAAGCACCTACAGAAACACCTACAGAAACACCTACAGAAGCACTTACAGAAGCACTTACAAAAGCACCTACAGAAGCACCTACAGAAACACCTACAGAAACACCTACAGAAGCACTTACAAAAGCACCTACAGAAGCACCTACAGAAACACCTACAGAAGCACTTACAAAAGCACCTACAGAAGGACCTACAGAAGGACCTACAGAAGGACCTACAGAAACACCTACAGAAACACCTACAGAAACACCTACAGAAGCACCTACAGAAGCACCTACAGAAGCACCTACAGAAACACCTACAGAAGCACTTACAAAAGCACCTACAGAAGCACCTACAGAAACACCTACAGAAACACCTACAGAAGCACTTACAAAAGCACCTACAGAAGGACCTACAGAAGGACCTACAGAAGGACCTACAGAAGGACCTACAGAAACACCTACAGAAACACCTACAGAAGCACCTACAGAAGCACCTACAGAAACACCTACAGAAGCACTTACAGAAGCACCTACAGAAACACCTACAGAAACACCTACAGAAACACCTACAGAAGCACTTACAGAAGCACCTACAGAAGCACCTACAGAAACACCTACAGAAGCACTTACAAAAGCACCTACAGAAGCACCTACAGAAGCACCTACAGAAACACCTACAGAAACACCTACAGAAGCACTTACAGAAGCACCTACAGAAGCACCTATAGAAGCACCTATAGAAGCACCTATAGAAGCACCTACAGAAGCACCTACAGAAGCACCTACAGAAGTACCTAAAGAAGCATTAATTATTGGAGTATCTTGTGGTTCTTTTATTGCCGTTGCTGCTTATGGTGTTGGTTGTTATTGGTATCAAAGGCAGATTAATGGAGATGGTGACCATCCAAGCGGAAAAGATGAACAAAAAGCTGAAGAAGGTATGAGTATGATTGAGTCTTCAGGTGCAGTTGAGTAGCTGTAATTGAATCTGTACGCTGCCTATTCTTAATTTTTCTGATTGGTAAGAATAGGCATTTGAAGTACGATGGGTTATGGGTACTATTAAGTTGTTTTAAAATTATCTGAGAAGTAAATATAAGTTTTACCGTTCTTGGTAAAGCTGGATTAATATAATAAGTGCAATTGACTGAAATTTTATAGGTGAGCCAGCTGCCGGTATATTTGTAGCTATCACCCTAAAAATGGAAGCTAAGAATGAGTACTCAAACTAGGCAATACAAGCAGATGACTCAAGGGCAACGGTATCAGATTGAGGCTCTTCTTAGAACAGACCGCTGATTAAAGACGGTAATGCAAGAACTAATTATCCGGCAGCTCGTCTGGTAAAATCTAGTCACCAATATGTCTTGCGCTGTAGCAGACTCAACCTAGAATTTCATGCTTCTAGTAAGTTACTAACAGAATATGCTCTGTGTTGATAGCGTGATACCCGCAGTCAATAGGCTGACAACCTTCTAAAAACAAACCAACAACATCTTTTCACAAAGGTCACGGTATTCTTTGGCATGATGATCATGGAAGGCTATCAGAAACTCGTTCTTCGGGTATTTTAGGGTGTTTTTGACAACAAGTTATGGATCTCTCTAAATAAAAATTTAATTTTATTCCTCACTAGGTGTTCTTAAACACGAAAATTGTGGTTGTAATCAGGAAGTCACGGTTTCATAATAGTGTTTATTCTTTCAAATCACGAAGTTCCTCCATAAGAAGGCTTATCTGAAACTCTTTTGCTTTTATCATAGTCTGATATCGCTTCACAGTTGCATTAACCTGCTCAGATACACGTTCATAATTCGGCACCCTCAAAGCTGATGTCAGAGCGCCATGATTAGATGGAAAATAACCATTAACAGCTCCATCAGGACGATATAATTTTAATTTGGATGCTGAGACACTCTTATATTTGCTTTTCTTGGTAGTTCGTGTTGGTTTGTAGACATTTCCTTTCAATTCTTCTATCTCGGCATTCATTTCATTAATCAAATGCTGAATTTCATATTGACGACGAGAAATTTTTTCTTTCAACAAATTCCTTTCTATAGTGTAATCGAGCTTGGCCGCTTTACTCATATCATAAGCTTCTAAAGGTGCTGAAATCTCATTTGATTCAACAATATTGCCACCATGCTTACAATGCTCTTCGGAAAACTCTACCCTACCATCAACCATGCATTTATATATATTTTGAGCAAATGACTCTACAGAAATCAATGCCATACAAATAAAAACCACTTTTTTAATATACATGCTCTCTCCTTAAATAGTGCTTCTGTATATAAAATATAGCTCTCAAATCAAATAAATGACAAATTATTACGATCGCTTTATCCATCTAAGCTAAAAATGAATGTGAAAAATAGTTAGCTTGGCCGCTGGGAGGGCTACACTACTTATGATCCGCATCACTTCCCGTTAAAACTGTTAAATTACTGACTACTCTCACCTTCAAGGGTAACTGATAAAGATAGGTATTTTGCAACTTTGGTAGCGTTACTGATAGTAAAAGAGAAAAATGAAGGCAATAAACATCAAACTGACAGCCATTATCTAGGGTGGTCGTAGAATATAAACGGCCCCTGTCATACCCTGAAAGTCAGCTGAAATACAAACAGTTGGCGAAAGAAAACTTTATTTCAACAGATACCAGTACCTAGCTATGCTATGTAATGGACAAAAAACCTGAAACCCATGATTTTCAAGGAATAATTAGTATGACGTGACTCTTAGGCAAGGTAACCTGCACGGTCTTTTACCCCATAATAGGTTATGGTTGTTGAGCATGAAAGACGTCAGTTCATTGGCCAAGAAGCTAAAAGCTCGTCTGCCCCTACATCAAGCTCGGATTACCTTCATTGCACAGCTTGTAACGTCCTTACTGCGTAGCCATTCCTCTAACTTGTACCGTGTAGCCGAAGAGTTTCAGACGAAGGCAGACAGCGAGTCCAGTTATCGCTGTATATACCCGTCGCCTTTCAAGTTGCTACGTTGTTGGCTGCGTTCGCTCACCCCGATCACCTACTACTCGTAGGCTCATGGGGCTTCGCTTACTTGCCGCCTAGTAGTAATTTGAAATCCTTTGGGTATAAATGAGAACACCAATGGCTTGCTACGACAATATCTTCCAAAGAATATAGGCTTCAAGAAGGTAGGTCAGATAGAGGTGAAGCGAGCATTGATGCGGCTTAATTCTCGGCCAAGAAAAGATTTGAATTTCAAAACACCAGCCCTGATAATGGGTGAACGCAGGGCTGCGTTAGCAGCTTAAGCTGTGATGCACTTGGAATTTGAATCCGCGATATTATTACTCAACAAGACTAAACGTAATAAATGCTTATAAAACAACAGCCTGGCAAATAGAAGATGATTAATTCGTATCTATTAAAGCTCTAATGCATGAAGAATAAGGAGCTGTAGACTAGGTAATAATCAAAAACTTTTATTTATTATTAATAATTAATGAATTTTTCTATTATAAGCATGTCCAATACTATAGAAACCATAATAAATTAAAGAAGAAGGAGATATCTTATGCCAATAATATCTGGAATGTCTGATACATCATTTAGCGCAAGGGATGCCGAATATTTAGATAAAGAATATTTCAGTGAGAATGGCATTATCAAAGCTAAGTCTAATATAGCTTCTGATGAAAGCGCAGATAAAAACTTAAAAAACGGAAGGTCAGTTCGTAGCCAGAATGACACAGTTTCAGTCATCGATAAAAATAATTGCGAGCAGTCTGCTAGATGTGATGATGATGTATTTTATGAGTGCAATAATGGCCCTATTGATAGTAATACGCCTAAAGCATCTGTGCAGATAAAAACAACTTATATGTTACAGAATAATGATGAAAACGACGAATTTCATGATTGCGTAAGCACGCAGTCAGCTTCTTCTATTCATAATGCGCAAGTTAGTGACGAGTTTGATGTGTTAGAGGCAGAAGACCCCATTGAAGGCATAATTATGGCAATTCGGTCTGAACATGAAGAGCCTGAATCTTATTTGATTAATAACCCTGATTTTTTCGTTAGCTGCTTTGCTAGTAACCCAGCAAGTGTGTTAGACGGAATGTACACTCGCATAAGTGCTTTGATTGATGATAGCCACACATGGTTATTTCAGAGTAATGCTGGCAAAAAATTAGAGGATCTTGATAAAATGCTTGAAGATTTAAATGACGAGAACATATGCGACAATGATATTGAACAATTTAAAATATTTGCTGATAAATTAAGGGGTTTTGAGAAAGAGTTTAATATTACACCTTATGAAGATATTTGCAAAGCAACTGTGTTGATGGATTCTAACGTAGAAATGAAAGTATTGCTTGATGATGAATCATTAAGTGATGACTTTATGGGCGCAGGCTTAGCGAACTCAGAGAATCCAGATATTCATAAAAGCTCAGGTGCTGTACTGACAGCCTACATAGATAAAAAAATAGAGGCACACTTCTCATTGTTGAAACAAAAAGCCACCAATATTTTGGTGGAAGCTCTTAACGGTAGTGCCTTTGCGGTTAATCATGGAGAGGTCACTGTTGAGCAACTGTACCTCCATGCAATACAGCAAAAAGATGGCCTTGCTTCAATAAAGCAATGGCTGGAGGCTAATATCAGTGGGAAATTGGGTAGTAAGTCATCACTTGGTCAGAAAGATATAGAGCGCTCACTTAAAGAGTTACACTTATATGGGGCATCAGAAAAGGATCTTTCTTTGTGGTTACAAAATGACCAAAATACTGAAACTAAGGAATGTCTTAATGAAACTCTAGCAATAATATATAGCCAACTATCCATGAACGATATCAAGAAAAATATTGAAGCCGCATCTGATGGAAAGATGTCCTTGACAGGATCGATGGTATTGTGTCAGCGGTGCCATACATTACTTTCTAAATATCAAAGTAGTTCTAGTAAAGCTGTTTTAGATGAGCTTTCCTCCATGTCAACAGAGCTGAAAGATCTTTCTATAAAAGAAATTACTAGCACAGGAAGTATTGGCAGCGAGATTGTATATTATTTACCAAGCGAACTTTCACTGGAAAAATGTGAAACACAGCCTCATTTAAAGAAAGAAGCAGATATCATCAAAAAGAAGTTGCTTGACTTAGTAGCAATGAAAAACAAACCATTGAACAGCATTTCTTTTAGTGATGAAGCTTCATTGAAAAATGAATTATTAAAAGCGCAAATTGATTTATTATTTAAACACCTTGAAACACAAGTTGGCGGCGAAGACACTAAACACTTTGATGATATATGCCAAATAATTGAATCTGTTAATGGAAAGCGTTTTAGTGTGCAAATATTGAAGGAGGATGGCAAAAGTGCTTTTGACAAAGTAATGGGGATAGGTCTTTCTGCATTACATGGTAAAGAAATTCCTGTTGAAACTAGATTATGTAATATAAAACTGCAGAATGATATTCATTTGGATGGTTATAGTTATGAAGACGAAAAGCATTGGCTTGCTAACCATCTCGTACATGCTATAGGGGCATTAGGCGACGAAGGAGTTGATGCTTACAAAAGACTATGTAGAGACAAGCATAATCCACTTAAATTATTGTGGAATGTATTCAATATTAAAGATGGAGTGTGTAATAAAGTTCAAGACGTTTTAAACAAAGAGTTTTTTGATGACTTTAAAGTGTTGATGAAAAACAACCCTAGATTAGCGCGAAATCTGGTTGGTGATGTCGCCCAAAGCGCTGCCATAGTAAAACAAGTGTTTGGAGAGCATTCACTGTTTTCTAATTTATTTGAACAACTAGATTGGCGTACCTATGGTGAAACAGCGCAAAGCTATTTGAATACTCATTTTGAAGATAAAGCAAGTGAATATGGCAAACTTAGTGATAAGGAGAAAGCATCAGTTCAACATATGTATGCTCTATGTGACATGCTAAAAGACATGCCAACAACTATTCATGCTGCAAAAATAGCCATAAATGTAACTAAAGATATTGGTTGTGGAAACGTTGGCAAAGCTATTGCTGGCGTTGTAAGTGGCGCGGCAGAGTTGTGGGGCGCACAGAAAATACAACAAAATGTTGGACGCATGTCTGACGATGAAGTTCGTGCGTTGAACCTGGCTTTAAAAACTTTACAGTGCGAACCTCTTGACGCAATGATCGGATTGGATGAAATGTCCAGATCGACTGATCGTATTGCTGATGTGATCAAAGGCCGCTCTGTTCTCAATAACTGCTTTAGAAATAGTGAACTAATGTATCCTTTTGTGCATCGATTCAATCGCTTGAGTAGTTCTTTTCACGATTACTGGGGAGGTAAGAGTGATGGTCGAGCGCTGGCTTTGGAGTTGGGTAAGGTAGGAGTAATTGCAGGGGCTGGGATTGGAGCATTTGGTTTGACTGCTGTAGCTGGAGGAGGAGTTGCTGCAGGACTAGGTTTGTCTTCTGTATCTTGGACTGCGCTTGGGTTGGTTACCAGTTATAGTGTTCCGACACTGTTGATGTCTCTGTCTCGTGGCAAACCAGAAGGTACTCTATTTTTAAGCGTGGCACATTCAGTTGCAAAAAAATTGATAGCCTTGGAAAGTCTAGAAGCACCTGCTAATGTTATTTCGGATCTTGTTTCTACAATGACGGCAGACCCTAGCAGTGAATTAAAGCAATTGGAAGGCATACTTACTACGAAAATGGAAGATGCCTTTCAGCGAGATAATCCTCAAATAAAAGCATATCATACTGTTGCTACCAGTAGGCAAACATGTTTAGATGCGTATAACAAACACTGGAAAGCATTCATTTTTGACTCAGATAGAGCTGAATGTGTTGTTGCTACTATTGATAAGTTACATGCCAACAATAATGAGGCATTTGAGCAACAAGTAATACAGTTGCAGAAAAAACTGGATAACTGGCATAAACTACAGTCATTTATAAATAAATTACCTGCCGATAGTTCAAACTGGTTATCTAATCTCGATAATTTGCAGTTGGACGAGTCAATGAAAAAACGTATCGGAAAAGATGCTCTTCAATTACCGTATGCTGTGATTTCAGAGCTGGAAATATTGCAAGAAGAAATAGCAGGAGAGCTTGGAGTAGAATTAAACTGGCAGAAAGGTATAATGCGAAATGCAGAAACTGGAGCAGAGATGACTTTTGAAGGTAATGCTATGAAAGAGCACCTCAAGCTATACCAAAGTACTATTTTGTTAGGAGAGTACCTTATTGGACATTTTTCTCCAGCTTCTATGAAATTATCAGCTGCTCGTTTGGATGCTGAAAGAACTGTCTTAAAGCGTACTAAAAAAAGGTATACAGAGCAAGCTACGGGATTAGCGCAATATTTGTTACGTCTTGGTATTAGTAACCTTGTATCTGCACAGAAAAATGATTCAGGTTGCGTGAATAAAGAAGCATTTAAAAGATCTCTCGATGGCAATGAGTCTCTAAAAGTAGCACTGGCTAGACAGATTTCATTGATGGAGAGAGCCGCCAAGCGATGCGTGAAGGAGCAGGTCTCCCAGGTGCACGACTCTTTGGTAAGGGTGGGAGTTAATATTGACAAGGCTAAGTTGAAAAAATTGAGCCGTCAGGGCTAAAAATAACGGCAATGGGTGCATTGCCGTGGTAAATATGGGGCATCCACATAATTCAAGAGAGGTTCTGAGTTTTATTGGACAAATATGTGGATATCCCATTTTCTCGCTGTTAGTAAGGCCGAATTCATATACTAAGTGCGACACCCAATTTAATAAAAACGATGAACTGCGATACCCTTAGTTTTTGCTCCAATCACGAAGTAAAAACCTATGAAGTATCAACAGCTCACCGAGGGTGATAGACATATGATAGTCGCGCTAAAATGGCAAGGATTAAGTTTTACGGACATTGCCACAGCTATCGGAAAACACCGAAGTACCATATATCAAAAATTTCACCGCAATACTTGTTGGCATAAGGATGGCTCATATCGACCCCTCAGGGCACAGCAAAGGACAAGAGCTCGACGTCGACGTTCAAGGAGAAACCAACATTTTGCAAAAAAGGATTACGTGATCATTAGGCAACTCTTACATAAACAATGGAGTCTTGAACAGATTACGGGTTACTTAAAACGGATAGGTGTACATTGCTTTAGCCATGAAACTATTTATCGATATATTTGGCGTGATAAAAAGAAGTGACTAATTACCCTTATTACTTTGCCAACCCACATCACTCATGGGAACGTGGTACGAATGAAAATACCAATGGTTTGATCAGACAATACTTAGTTAAGGGAACATCAATGGCATGATTAACTCGGCAACGATGTAATATCATCACGGCCAAATTAAATACAAGACCAAGGAAGCGGTTAGCTTATAAAACACCGGAGGAATGCTTTTATGAATAACTACTTTTGTCGCACTTTAAATTTGATACTAAGAAGGGTGTTTGCAGTTTTATACCCATTACCATTGAAGGTGGGGGCTGCTCTCGATCACCCAAATCACCTGCTATTTGTAGGCTCATGGGGCTTCTCTCATTTGTCGCCTACCGTCACTTTCAGTGGTAACTGGTGTGAGGTTATTAGGGAGCAAGCTTCACCATTCTAAGTGAAGTTCCTTGTACGGATGCGCATGCATGATGTTGTAAGTGGTGAGGGTTAGAGGCCTAAGATCGATAATCCGGTAGTCTTCTTCTTTTGAATAGTTGAAGAAGTCCTTTGATTGTTACGTCTAACTGGCTCCCTTCTTCATAATCTGCTGGAACAACGTAACTTGAACGTTCTTCCGATATTAATTTCTCTACTTTTTTCTGCGTATCTTCTTGACCCCATTTATCCTTGTTAAATACTGCCAAGGAAAAGCCTCCCTGTAATAGCACCAGTTTCATAGAGGGGATATCTGTATCTCCGTCTCCGAAATAGATCATTCGTTCAAAAGGTATTTCTCGATCAGATGGCTTTATAAACTTGTTTACTGCCTCATTATCCCAAGAGTTATCTATGCCTTTGTTTATACGGAACAAAAATTGAGTCTTCGTTGTGTAGTTTATTGCTTGAGCAGCCCATGTTGGTGCTTTATCATTATAGTGATATTTGCAAGCGTAGATTTGCCTAAACTTATCACCAATAGCCGTACCTTTTATCATTGCCTCTAAGCCGCTGGATATTATGTAATGGTAGATGTGCAGTCCGTTTTTTGAGCCATACTTATTTATACGATCAAACCAAGATGAAACGCCAGAAAACATAGGGATTTTAGCCCCATGTTTCTTTAAATTTTCTACACTAAGCTCTTCTGACTTTTGTTCGTTTGCTATCTCTGCCAGTATACCTAGATAGGCTAATATTTCATCACCATCATCTTTTTTAGAACGCTCTTTCACTTTCTGCCAGAATTCTTGTACATCAATCTTGAGGCTGGGCATTACGCCATGTTGAGCGCAATCACCTTCAGCCAAAGTGCCGTCAAAATCGTAAACTAAAGCACATTTTAAGATATTGCTTTGTTCGTGCATTGGTATGAGCTTCCTTGAAAATATAATGCCACTCTCTGCGGCAAATTTGGAGTGCAGCGGGAAATTTTTCCTGCGCACTTCTAGTATGGGCGCAAACTGATGGGGGTGAAAGCTCTCTGTAGAAAAATTATCGCCAAAACAATGTTGTTAGTAGGGCCGAATCCGCGCAAGACCAAGGAAGCGGTTAGCTTATAAAACACCGGAGGAATGCTTTTATGAATAACTACTTTTGTCGCACTTCAAGCTTGATACTAAGAAACAACAAAAATAATTTATATATCTAGAATGTTTTAATTTATGACAATGAAGTAATGGAATAATATCCAGTAACGGACGGCATAAACGACGATAGATATATAGTATTCACAATAAGAATACTCTGAAAAGGATAAGGTTAGTTGGCAATAGGTAAGTTAAGTACAGTTGCGCAATAGATTTTACTGAGCGCATAAATAGTAGGTAGTCAGATTATTTTATCTGGATTTTTGCATGCCGATATTTTACCAGAATATAATCGTCTTTGTTGAGTTATGCTGAGGTTTCACATAGCACCTAACAATATACTACGCTATTTCGTATAGAAGGGAGAAAAAGTGGTAAGTATTCTCGCTCCGTGCGAGCGGATGATAGAAGGAGGGAGGCTACAATCACTTGCGGCTGGTAGATGGTTCTGGTGAGAGAGCAACCGGCCCCCTTGGCCGTCGTCAGGATCGACCAAATTGAGCGTTTGCATTTTATTGTGGTTTTTTTTTGCTATTTGCATCCAGAAGTTTATAGTCCATGATTTTGCTCTTATCCTGTTACCATAGAATGTGAGAGTAGGCCGCAAAAATGAGTTAAGTTATGTGAGCTTGCAAATAGTAGGTGATTTAGGGCTTCTCTTGTTTGAGGCCTACCCACCACCATCAATGGTAATGGGTATAATCCTTAAAAAAGGTGTTTATATGTCTAATCTTCTAGATCAATTAAAATCCATGACCAAAGTGGTAGCAGATACGGGTGATATTGCGGCGATTAGTCGATATTCACCAGTTGATGCTACAACTAACCCTTCTTTGATTTTGAAGGCCGCTGAACTACCGGCTTATTCTGACCTGTTGAACGATGCGCTAGCCTATGGTCGTAAGCAGGCATCTGATCAGCAAGAGCAGGCTAGATTTGTGGTTGATTGGTTGACTGTTGGTATTGGTAAGGAAATCCAGAAGGTTATTCCTGGTGTCGTTTCCACAGAAGTTGATGCTAGGTTTTCTTTTGATACTGATGAAACTATTAATAAGGCACATCAGTTGATAGATCTATATCGTCAGCTCGGTGCTGATAGCCAGCGCTTACTCATTAAAATTGCTTCGACTTGGGAGGGTATTAAGGCAGCAGAAGTACTAGAAAAAGAAGGTGTTCGTTGCAATCTGACATTGCTGTTTAGCTTTTCTCAAGCACAAGCCTGCGCAGATGCTGGGGTTTTTTTGATTTCACCGTTTGTGGGACGTATTTTAGATTGGTATACAAAAGCAGAAGGGCGTTTTCGTGAAGCATCTGAGGATCCAGGTGTCTTGTCTGTGAAGAAAATATATAACTATTATAAAAAACATAATTACAACACAGTGGTGATGGGAGCCAGTTTTCGTAATATTGGAGAAATAAGGGAGTTGGCAGGGTGTGACTGTTTGACTATTGCTCCAAGCCTTTTGGATGAGCTGGAAAAGATAGACGAAAAGCTAACGCAAAAACTTTTTGCCAATAAGCCTGATTGCCAGATAGAAAAGCAGGCTCTAGCAGAGTCTGAGTTTCGATGGGCTATGAATGAAGACGCAATGGCAACTGAAAAATTAGCTGAAGGAATCCGTAATTTTGCCAAGGATCAGGTTAAACTTGAGCGGAGGATTATAGCAAAGCTTTGATAGTTTGACTGGAATAATACAGTTTCTGAAAGGGTAGTTTCCGCCCTTAAGTGCCTTTTATGTATAGCTATTATCCTGCAAGGGGGTGTAGTTGTTGATTGCTCTCACTCATCCCTAGTCACCTATGTATGGAACAAAACATTTAGCAGATCTAAAAAAGTGGTTTGATCATTTTTTGCACATCTGTTTTTGAGTACCAGTTTAAGCTTATCCAAGCCTAATCGAAACAGACTCTTGGTGGATGGTAATGCTTGTTCAGCGGCAATTGATTTGTATTCCCATAACACCAGTGCCCTACTAGTAGGCACCACACAACAGCAATCGTTAGTAGTCCCGTCAGTTTATCCATCCGGTCAAGGTTCGTCATAGGTGTGGACTCAAAATCAAAGACCCGACTTTTTAGATTGCCAAACATGGTTTCAATACTCCAGAGCTTACTATAGTCATCTATTATGCTGTCTGGCTTTTTAGTAGTTACGGCGATCAACAATCCTTTCAGAGTTCGACGGGCTGCAATATAAATAGGTACTCCAGATACTTTCTTTTTGCTATGCCACGTTACTATTTGATTGATACTAACGCCTCTGCATCGCTTGCCAATGGCAATCTTTTTGCTTCGATGTTCCACCACATTGTTGCTTTTAACCAGAATTATGCATGGCAGTTTGTTTTGACGTAACCAGTCTAGCCATTCGTGTCACGATCTGCCAGAAGGTTATCAATTCTTTTTATGGGAATGAGATTTAGTACACGCTCCATTACCGCTATGCGTTCATCGGTATTGGAGTTTCCTCCTTTTTTGTCAAGACACTCCCAAACAATGGGAGTTGAGGTTCCTTGCCAGCAATTGATACCACCAGATAGTTGACGTTTTTGGAGCCATGCTTCCAGTTGGTTCTATCCATGCACAGGGTAAAGCGATCCATGTCCAGGCAGCTCAGAATCAGCTCACCTAGCTGCTCAAAACTGTAGTCATAGTCAGCGAAAAATCGCTTTATACCCCAAGCATTTCAAATTGCTACTAGGCAACATGTAAGCGAAGCGCAGTGAGCCTACGAGTAGTAGGTGATCTGGGGGAGCGAACGTAGCCAACAACGTAGCAACTTGAAAGGCGACGGGTATATACGGCGATAACTGGACTCGTAGTCTGCCTTTGTCTGAAGCTCTTCGGCTACACGGTACAAGTTAGTGGAACGGCTACGCAGTAAGGCTATTACAAACTGTGCAAGGAAGGTGATCCTAGCTTGATGCAGGGATAAATGAGCCTTAAGCGTCTTAGCCAATGAACTGACGTCTTTCATGTTCAACAACCATAACCTATTCTGGGGTAAAAGACCGTGCAGGTTACCTTGTCTGAGAGTCACGTCTTGCTAAATTATGCCTTAAAAATCAAGGTCTTCAGGTTTTTGTCCCGTACATAGCCTAGTAACCTATTGTTTGTTGTTTGAGTGGCAACTAGAAGTCTAATGGGCATATACACTATACATAACAATGCATCAATCTATTCCGCACAGACAATAAATAAACGAAGCTGAAATCACCTACGGGTGATAGGTGATTATGGGGGTAAGCTCAATCAGCACTTGGATCTGCACTTTTCTCATTGGATTCTTCTAGCCGTCTGTACTTACAGTAACTACGTAGATAATTTACAGGTCAGCAATAGGTCTTAAAAGCCATGCAAGCGTGCCTTTAATGGTTTTTGTTTTTCTGTACTTTACAAGCATGGCAGCATAAGTTACACATAGTATAGTTCCAGCTATTAGCAATCCTGTAGTAGAAGATGTTGAGTCAATAACATCGTGCTGGGTTTCATGGCAGTTGTGTTCGCCATTATTATAGTTGAACTCATTTAAAATAAGTGTTCCATTTCTGCAATAACAGTCGGTAGGATCTGTGCCACTGAAACTTTCATTGCTGCTGTGAGAACAGTCGTGATTGCTATTGCAGAGACTTTCTTCTGATAATGTGATTCCATTATCACAGACAAAAAGCCGTTGATTTAAATCCCCTTTTTTAATGCAAAACTTGGTTGTGTTATTAACCTCGTTGCTCCATCCTTCACAGCAGTCTAAGGCTTGTTCATCACTGCCGTCACTGCAGTCTATTTCACCATTACATTGAAGCTCAGCTAAAATAAGAGCGTTGTTATTACTGCAACTAAAGCAGGTAGGATTTGTGCCGTTGACGCTAATATTACTCATGTCCCTGCACTGATGGCTAGGGTTGTAGCTTCTCTTGCAGCGCCACTGTGAGTGGAGCGTTTGTTGATTATCACAAACAAACATATGCAAGTCGCTATAAGCATGAGGGCAAGTCTTAGTCGTATAGTTGATTCCTAATATTCCATTTTCACAGCAATTTGAAGCTTGTTGGTCGCTAAAATCACTGCAAAAAGAGATACTACCAGTACACTGCAAGTATGCAGGGATCGATTGTTCATTGTTCTCACAAATAAATACCTTTTTGGTTGGATTACCCTTTCTAGCACAAATCCTAGTTACATTGTTAATAGCTGAGGCCCCATCTTCACAACAGATTGAAGATATGTCACCGATGCTCTTTGGACAGAGAGGAAAGATGTTACC
>JASXSU010000002.1:0-587500 GCA_030674875.1 Candidatus Endonucleibacter sp. (ex Gigantidas childressi)
GGTGTTGTAGGTGTTTCTGTAGGTGTTTCTGTAGGTGCTTCTTGTAGGTGCTTCTTTAGGTGTTTCTGTAGGTGTTTCTGTAGGTGTTCCTGTAGGTGCTTCTGTAGGTGTTTCTGTAGGTGCTTCTGTAGGTGTTCCTGTAGGTGCTTCTGTAGGTGTTCCTGTAGGTGCTTCTGTAGGTGCTCCTGTAGGTGCTTCTGTAGGTGTTCCTGTAGGTGCTTCTGTAGGTGCTCCTGTAGGTGCTTCTGTAGGTGTTCCTGTAGGTGCTTCTGTAGGTGCTCCTGTAGGTGCTTCTGTAGGTGTTCCTGTAGGTGCTTCTGTAGGTGCTCCTGTAGGTGCTTCTGTAGGTGTTCCTGTAGGTGCTTCTGTAGGTGCTCCTGTAGGTGCTTCTGTAGGTGTTCCTGTAGGTGCTTCTGTAGGTGCTGAAAGTGCGGTTGTAGGCACTGTGGCTGCAGAGTCGGGTGTTTGCGCTTGCGTTAAGCAAGGTGCATTCCATACTATAATAAGAGGCTCTTTATAACGACAATATTCTTCTGGTTTAATTTCACAATCTTCCCCTATAAAAGGCAACTTACTCCTCCTGCATTGATTAGCTAAGTTCATATTATAACTATACTGATCGTATGAGGTTTCGTTCGTATCATTGTAAGATGAGTGATCGAATATCTTTTTAGTTTCATCAAAGTCACATGTACTATTTCCATCTTTATTGTATCCCATACAAAATCCTATTTGTACATTTGATTCCTCCCCTTCAAATAGTACCATGCTCCTGCTTACCGTAAAGTTTGAAATAGAAGCGGAATCAATAACCCCAACAGCACCACCTATTTTTATATCCTTTACCCCCATAATATTGATAAAGCTTTGACTAACTGCAAGCTGTTCATGTGCATCATTTTCTGCCATTTGGCCACCACCCCATCCAGCATGCACCGAAACACCATCTATACTCAAGTTAGTTTTGATGATCATTGTATTTAAAAATTTTACGCCTAAATCTGACCTTCCAAAACCACCACCAACTGCGGGTGATCCATCTAGTGAGGATGCGTTAACAACACCAATAACAGTATCAATAACAGTATCAATAACAGTAAGGTCTACAGAAGTAATACGACGAGCATACCCTATTCCGCCCCCAGCAGAAGGAGCGTCAGTATGCGCAATAATAGTAGAACTAGCAACTGTAGCATTTTTCATTTCACCGACTGCACAAAATCCGATCACCCCACCTACAGTCTCGCCATTTACTTTCGCCCTAATAACATGACAGATCCTAACGTTATCAAGCCATGAGAAACCTACTACTCCTCCGACATTATCTCCAGAAATAATCGAATCTATAACGGTAACATTCTGCATGGTACTACCAACGGAGTATCCAGCAACACCTCCAACAAAAGTGTCTTGATCCGCGCCCTTTACAATAGTATTGCCGATATAAACTTCTTTAATTCTCAAACTTCGCACCTTTCCTACTATCCCACCTAGATGTGAGCCTAAGCTAGTAATATTGACATTTACTATCATTACTTTAAAACATTCACTCCCAAGCCCAATATGATGTACTTCTCCTACTACCCCACCAACACGTTCAACCCCACTAAGGCCATTAAGAGTGCTATTTGCTATCATTACATTATCAAAACTAGATGCCTTCCACATAATATTAGAGACCATACCTATTCTACTATTTATACCAACCCCTTCAAACTTACTATTCGCAATTTTGATAAATCTAACTATGGACTTATCATGCATAGTATTGGCAACTGCTGGGTCACATTCTGCATTCCTAGTGTCAACATTATTGAGGTTTATGTTTTGAACGATTCCATTACCTGAAAGCTTGTCTATCAAACAGCATGGCAGCTCGTCAAGGGTTTCATTATTTCCATTGAAATCACCTGTAAACACATCTATTGGTCCGGTGAAGTTTTTTACGTTAAAGCTTGCAGTTAGTTTATAGTGGCCGTTACTAGGGTAATCTGCATGATTGCCAATTAAGTTCAGCTCTGTGACATTACTAATACCTATAACATTAGAAGCAGAGGCTGCACTCACATCCCTAATATGACGAAAATGGTTACTATTTAAATTTGAGCTATCGTGTGCTTGGGTATGGTTCTGAAAAAATGTCTCAGCTTGAGGAGAATTTGCTGCTGGAGCAGAGTCCACAACAGCTAAAACACACAAGCCTATAACTGCGCCCATAAGAAGCCTATTGTAAAACGATGAATTATAGCTAGATCCTATCCACACAGTCTTGCACTGGCCTCTTGCTTGCTCTTCATTTTTTTCTTCACAATCTAGATTAATAAAACACCAATCTACGTGCAAAGGTGATGATTTGGTTGTATTAGTACCATCACTTTCATAACTCCCGTCAGCTTCATTATCCGCAACATCATTTTGTGATTTACTTTTTTGTAACGTATAGTCGTTTGTTGGCATAGACAACCAATCTCTATGCTTTTCTTCAGCACTATTGTGTTTCGCAAAATCATTACCACTTGCTGGAATATCTATTGGCTGGTCTGCTTGCTCATATTGTAACTCACAATCATTAGCATTTTTATCTGAAACAGCAGTAACAAGTGGTTGGTAGCAATATGTTTTTTGTCGTATATCTGCTTTACGCTGTAACCCTGTTAACAGGGTAAATGCTTGTTCTTTATCTGAACTAGTAAAACCCTGTGCAACCAGTATAGTTAAAGCATCTTTTATGGTTATATCTCCTTCTTTATGCAGGCTATCTATTTTTATCAACTCTGCCATAACCAATTGTATGCCTGTATTATCTGAGTTATCTGTTAAATGCAAGGCATTTTTTTGTACCATATTAACCCAGGCAGTCATTATTTTTTTGCTTTGCTCTTGCTTGGTTGGTGGTGCCGTAAAGCCATTTTTTACAACATTAAATACATAGTTAATACCAGATGCAACTTTACCCAAAAGACTGTCTTTCATGTTTTTCTTTAGACCTTCCTCTAGGTATTCATCCCAGTCTTCTTGGCCAAATGATTCGTTTTGTTTATCTTTCTTTGTTTTAGCTTGGTCCTCTGGGTTAAGGCTTTCTTGTTGTTCTAGGTTGCTATGCATTGCATCTAATGCCACAAATCCAGACTGATAAATGACATTTAATTGTTGTACTGTTTTAAACTGATCACTTAAATTTTTTATAACATCGCTAGCTAATAAAGTATTAGCAATCTCTCTGGCTTCACAATCACGTAAAGACTCATTTGCACCATGCCATACCTCGGTTACATCTTTTGAGTTGTAATGCAAATAAGAGAAAAATACTTTTTCCTCTGCGCTTATGCCATTTGTTTTGTTTTCTTCTGCAGTCAAATGATAATCTTGCGTAACCCAACGTTTGCTATCATCTAGTAATTTGCTTATTAAGCTATCGGAATTACGCGCACCCCAATTCACCAATGCTTCTAATACTGGATATTGTATCTCTGATGGCGTATTACTTGTTGTAGCTACTACATAATGGGTTGATAATACATCCACTAAGTTACGCGTTTGCTTCAAGACAACCTCATTTAAGAAGTGCGTATCATTTTGTGCTCTTAACATCAGCGAACTTACTTGTTCATCTAATTTGGCGCAAATTAATGGGCTAGCGTTACTCGTCTTAACCTTATCTTGCCACAAGGTGTGAAGCTTATAAAAGCATTGCTTTGCTCTAGAATTCAATACCTCTGCAACGAACATTTGCTCTTCTTTAGTGAGCTGTGTAAACGTTGTTTTTGTACTTTTTGGCAGGCGGCAACAAGCTCTCTTCTTTATTTCTTGGGTGATACCGCTAAAACCTATTATCCAGCTAGGTGATTCTAACCCAGCGTTAATTATGTCTTGTTCAAGCTCACCAACTTCTAGCAAAATACTTACATATACCATAGCAAGCACTTCAAACACGTTTTTTTTCTTAAATGCTTCTAGAGTAACAGAAAGATCGTTGTCATCTAGCACATGTTGCAAGCAACTAATACTATTATCATGGCTTTTGCCATATTCAGCGCCTCCTAATAAGTTGCTACCACTAAAACACCTTCCAGCTAAGCTTGCCTCTCCATCAGCCTGACTATTGGCCCAACTTTTTTTGAGTGGCTGCTCGGCACCTTGTTGGTGCAACTGTTCTTCCGGTGTCGTATAATTGTGCGCTGAACTTACACTGCAACCACAGGCCAATATCAACAGTAAAAAAACACTTTTTACATATTTGCAACAGAATGGAATTGAATAAAAATAAGATTGAAATGAGCCAAGCATAGTGCTATCTACTCCTGATTATATGCTGCTTTTACTGCTGTAACACACTAACAGATACCCAACTAATAAACAACATAAACAACCTATGTACGGGACGAAATATTTAGCAAATCTAAAAAAGTGGTTTGATTGTTTTTTGCACATCTGTTTTTGAGTACCCGTCTAAGCCTATCCAAGCCTAATCGAAACAGACTATTGGCTGGACGGTAATGCTTGTTCAGCGGCAATTAATTTGCACTCCCATAACACAGCGCCTTATTAGTACGCACCACACAATAGCAATAGTCAGTAGTTCCATCAGCTTATTCATCCGATCAAGGTTCGTCATATGTTTGGACTCCAAATCAAATCCCTGACTTTTTAGATTGCCAAACATGGCTTCAATACTCCAGCGCTTACTACAGTCATCTACTATGCTGTCTGGCTTTTTAGTAGCTACGACGATCAACAATCCTTTCAGAGTTCGACGGGCTGCAATATAGAGCGGTACTCCAGATACTTTCTTTTTGCTATGCCACGTTACTGTTTTATTGATGCTAACGCCTCTGCATAGCTTGCCAATGGCAGTCTTTTTGCTTTAATGCTCCACCACATTATTGCTTTTAACCAGAATTATGCATGACAGTTTGTTTTGACGTAACCAGTCAACCATTCGCGGCCTATAAACTCACGATATGCCAGAAGGTTATCAATTTTCTTTATGGGAATGAGATTTAGTACACGCTCCATTACCGCTATGTGTTCATCGGTATTGGAGTTTCCTCTTTTTTTGTCAAGACACTCTCAAACAATGGGGATTGAGGTTCCTTGCCAAGCAATTGGTACCACCAGATAGTTGAGGTTTTTGGAACCATGCTCCCAGTTGGTTCTATCCATGCATAGGGTAAAGCTATGAAAACATCTACCTACATATTTGGGCGAATAAGCAGGATGGCGGAGATCTTTACATGCATATTCTTCGCTAGGGCAGAAGTATGACAAGCGACGAAACGGCAAGTCAACGCGCGGCCAGATAAAGAATCGTGTCAGCATAGATTATCGCCCAGAGATCATTGACGATAAATCGCGTATCGGAGACTGGGAGATTGATACCGTCATTAGCAAAGGGCATAGCGGGGCTTTGGTAACTATTGTCGAGCGGGTCACGAAGTACACGGTCTCAGCCTAGGTGAACAGCAAAAGCGCAGCAGATGTGACCAAGGCTACGATCAGCTTGCTCAACCCATTTAAGGATATTATTCACACCATTTCGGCCGACAACGGGAAAGAGTTTTCGTACCATGAAAAAACCAGCCAAGCATTATCGGCGGAGGTTTACTTTGCGCACCCCTACAGCTCTTGGGAGCGAGGGTTATACCCGTCGCCTTTCAATCTGCCACGTTGTTGGCTGCGCTCGCTCACCCCGATCACCTACTACTCGTAGGCTCATGGGGCTTCGCTTACTTGCCGCCTAGTAGCAACTTGAAATCCTTTGGGTATAAATGAGAATACCAATGGCTTGCTACTATAATATTTTCCAAAGAATACAGACTTCAAGAAGGTTGGTCAGATAGAGGTGAAGCGAGAATTGATGCGTCTTAATTATCGGCCAAGAAAAGATTTGAATTTCAAAACACCCGCCCTGATAATGAGTGAACACAGGGCTGCGTTAGCAGCTTAAGCTGTGATGCACTTGGAATTTGAATCAGCGCATTATTGCATACCAAATATGGACAGATAGCATACTTTACACCCTTGAAGGTGCGGAATTACTGATTCCTCTTCCTCACACCAAACACCTACATAGGCTCATGACAATTCACTCGCTTGTTACTTACTAGCGCCTTCAATGGTAACGGGCATAAACACTAATGAACAGACGATGACATTATTTTACAACCCAAATGGTTCTTACCTTGCTTTTTTGCCAGTAGGATTTGTTTTTCTCTTTCATGAAAGCGTTGTCTCTGCTTCTCTGTAAGGATATCGTAACAATTTGGGCAGCTAACACCAGCAACAAAGTGCTCGCTTTTCTGATCTTCTTTAGTGATTGGATGCCGGCAACCATGACACATATCATATTGACCCTTTTCAAGATCATGATCAACCGCCACACGATCATCGAAAACGAAACACTCGCCCTGCCAGAGACTCTCTTCTCTTGGTACGTTTTCCAGATACTTTAGTATACCTCCTTGAAGGTGATACACCTCATCGAACCCTTGTTTTTTTAAATAGGCCGTTGATTTTTCACAGCGTATACCACCAGTGCAAAACATGGCTATTTTCTTATGCTTTGCTGGATCCAAATTTTCCTTAATATACTGAGGGAGTTCTCGAAATGACGTTGTTTGTGGATTGACTGCATTTTTAAAGGTACCAATAGCTATTTCATAATTATTTCTGGTATCAATGACGAGCACGTCCGGCGCTGAAATTAGCTGATTCCACTCCTCCGGCTTTATATAAGTACCAACAGTCTTATTAGGGTCAATTCCTTCAACACCCATAGTGACTATTTCGCGCTTCAGTTTAACCCGAGCTCGAAGAAAAGGAGAGCAATCATGGTAAGACAACTTGTACTCAACCCCTTTTAGGGTCGCATCCTGCTGCAACAAGACCAGCAATGCGTCAATACTATGCTGCAAGCCCGCCACTGTGCCATTTATACCTTCTTTCGCCAACAGCAATGTGCCCTTGATTTTGTAGTGATCCATCAATGTTATTAGCGGCTTCTGTAGCGACTTATAATGATCCAGAGGAGCAAATTTATAAAGTGCACAGACAACGGTTTCTTGCATTTTCAAGGAGACTCTCAGTTTTTACCAGAAATTAAACACTAATTTATGCCATGCCTATAGTTTACGCACTATGGGGTGCAGGTAGGTTACAAAATAGCTCCTCAGTAACTCTACATCCTCGGGCAGGACGGTTGCACCTTACCTCCCCTATCACCATGACAATTCTACCTGCCTGCTTTGGTTAGGTAAAGTAGTCGTGGCATTATCATTATACCAATCACCTTTGAAGTGGCTACATTGCTGTAAGCGTTTCCTCGCCACAGCTAATTAACACGCCTAAGCTTCTGTGGCCGCACTCACTTATCACCCCATAATACCCCAAATCCTTTGGCCATATCTGTAATATCTTTATCTGTAAATAATGATTATTTTCTAAAGGTGCTGTCAACAGTACAATTTGCAGTACCTTTATGAAATAATGCTGTGATTTTATCCCCGACTTGCAACTCCTTGATATCGGTAATCATTTTCTGATTCTTTCGCGTTATAGAGTAGCCTCTTGCCAAGGTTGCCAGCGGGCTTAGCGCATGGAGCTGGCTGGCGGTATGTCGCAACAAGGCTTGCTTGCTAGCAAGGTTTTGGATGGTTAATTTTTGTAATAATATTGACTGATAATTAATATTTGACTTTATTTTAGCGATTACTGCTAGGGGTGAGTGTTGGTGTAATCGATGCAGATATTGTTGTAGGCCACATTTTTTTTTCTCAACCAGTAACCGAACCGCTTGGCTCATACGAATATCTAAATCATCAAGTCGCTGTGCATGCTTATTGAGACGATCACTTGGGTGCCGCAGGCGCTTACTAATATGATTAACTTGTTGACTGGAAACAAGGAGACGATGTAGCATCAATGCAACTATCTTTTTGCTAAATAAAGAAACTGCTTCTAATAATGTTTTTTTATCTGGGCTTAATATTTCTGCTGCCGACGACGGAGTTGGAGCTCTATAATCGGCGACGAAATCCACAATAGTAAAGTCAGTTTCATGACCTACACCACTAACTATCGGCACAGGGTGCTCAGCAACTGCTCTCACTACAGCTTCTTCATTAAATGGCCAGAGGTCTTCAATACTCCCCCCACCTCTACTGATAATAATAACGTCACAATCTATTTTCTTGGCTATTTCCAAGCTGCTAACTAACTGCTCCTTGGCTTCTGACCCTTGAACCAAGCTCGGGATAATAGTAACGGGTATAAATGGTGCTCGCCGCTTAAGTATTGATAGAATATCTCTTATTGCCGCACCAGTGGGAGATGTTATTACACCTATATGTTTTGGATAAGCCGGTAGTTGCTGCTTACGGCTCGCATCAAAAAGACCTTCTGCTGCTAGCTTGCTTTTTAAAGCCTCAAACGCTTTTTGCAAAGAGCCCCTTCCTGCCTCTTCCATGTGTTCAATAATAAGTTGATAATCCCCCCTAGTTGTATAAAGGCCTACTTGTCCCCGCACCTGCACCAGCATTCCTTCAGAGGGTGTAAACCGCAGTGATAGCTTACGATTGCGAAACATGGCACAACGAATTTGAGCCTGTTCATCTTTAAGAGTAAAGTACCAGTGCCCTGAGCTGGGTTTCGTTAGTCCAGATATTTCACCTTCAACTCTGATATTACAAAAATTCATCTCCAGCAAACGTCGTGCCTGATTGTTAAGTTCTGTCACAGACAGTATTCGGGTTTTTATGGGATTAGCTAACGAATAACTGTGCATCGGCTGACCTTTTTCAAGAGTGTTATGTAGCAAAAATAATAGCTTGTTGTTACGCGGATTCAAATTCCAAGTGCATCACAGCTTAAGCCGATGACGCAGCCCTGTGTTCACCCATTATCAGGGCTGGTGTTTTGAAATTCAAATCTTTCCTTGGTCGAGAATTAAGCCGCATCAATGCTCGCTTCACCTCTATCTGACCGACCGTCTTGAAGTCTATATTCTTTGGAAAATATTGTCGTAGCAAACCATTGGTGTTCTCATTTAATCCTCGCTCCCAAGAGCTGTAGGGGTGCGGAAATCTGGCAGCGTTGTTCGTAAGCCAGTTATTGGTAAGTTATCGTATCACTTCATCTCTTACCGGAGAATAAAGGTAGGTGCTTACCTTCACAGCTGGCCCTTTTTTCTACCTAGTCAAGTGATACACTTCAGATTTGAATCCGCCTTATAGAAGTTTTTACTTTCACTGAGTTTATGTTTTTGGTATTATTTCCCGAATTTTCTACCATCCTCTCTGACTCGGTGACTGGCGATGCTAAGAGTTACTCAAAAAGCGCTGACATTTGATGATGTCCTTCTTCTCCCTGGTTATTCAGAAGTTCTGCCTAGGGATGTTTGCCTGAAGACACAGCTAACCCGCAATATTGAGCTTAATTTACCTATCATATCTTCCTCCATGGATACTGTTACTGAGTCCCGTCTGGCCATAGCCATGGCACAAGAGGGTGGTATTGGTATTGTTCACAAGAATATGTCTATTGAACAGCAATCGGCTGAAGTTCGTTCGGTTAAAAAATACGAAAGCGGTGTAGTCAAAGATCCGATCACTATTGATGAGTTTGCATCGGTAGCGGATCTCTTGGCATTAACAACCCATCATAATATTTCAGGTGTTCCGGTCTTGTCGGGCGAAAATCTGGTTGGTATAGTTACCAGCCGAGATATGCGCTTTGTTGTTAACCTAAATAAAAGTGTTTCTGAAATTATGACCCCCCGTGATCGTTTGGTTACGGTTCGTGAAGGCACCAGTCAAGATAAAGTACGCTCTTTGCTGCACAAATACCGCATCGAGAAGATACTAGTAGTTGATGATCAGTTCAATCTGGCAGGAATGATGACGGTTAAGGATATTAAAAAAGCTCAGGATTATCCTAACGCCTGCAAAGACAAATATAGCCAGTTGCGTAGTGGAGCAGCTGTTGGCACTGGGGTGGAAACATTTGATCGTGTTGCGGCTTTAGTTGAGGCTGGGGTTGATGTCATTGTTGTTGATACCGCCCACGGCCACTCCAAGAAGGTTATTGATCAGATTAAATGGGTAAAGAAAACCTACCCAGATGTACAGGTTATTGGCGGCAATATTGCAACGGCAGATGCCGCAAAAGCATTAGCCGACGCCGGAGTTGATGGCATTAAGGTAGGGATTGGTCCGGGCTCTATTTGCACTACGCGTATAGTAACAGGAGTAGGCATTCCGCAGATAACAGCAGTCGCTAATGTTGCGAACGCTCTCGACGGAACAGGCATCCCTGTTATTGCCGATGGTGGCATCCGTTATTCCGGTGACATTGCAAAAGCCATTACCGCTGGGGCCAGTACCGTTATGCTAGGGAGCATGCTAGCTGGTACCGAAGAGTCACCAGGAGAAGTAGAGCTTTATCAGGGACGAAGCTATAAAGCTTATCGTGGCATGGGGTCTTTGGGGGCTATGGGCAAAGCTACAGGAGGGTCCAGTGATCGTTATTTTCAGAGTATAGAAAAAGGTGCAGAAAAGCTGGTTCCTGAAGGTATTGAAGGGCGCGTCCCTTATAAAGGACAGTTGGCAGCAATTATTCACCAGCTGATTGGAGGCCTTCGTGCAGCTATGGGTTATACTGGATCAAAAAATATTGAAGTGATGCGCACGATTCCTGAGTTTGTTTTGGTGACCAGTGCTGGTATGACTGAATCTCACGTTCATGATGTCACTGTTACCAAGGAAGCTCCAAACTATAGAGCAAACTAATCCTTTTATGCACTTACACTCATTCTCTTTGATACTGCTTCAATAATTTTGCATATATACCAGTTACCACTAAAGGTAGGGGTAGATTACAAACTAGCAAAGCCCTATGAGTCTATGAATAGTGGGTGGTTGTTATAAGCTAGAACAGTCAACCGCCCACTCTTTCAAGGGTAATAGGTACATACCTGTTTCGTTAAAGGTTAGCTTTACTATTATATTTTATTAGGTAGAAGCTGGGTTAGCATCAGGCTTTATTTTATTTAACAATCTATACCCAACGTAACTAGTGATGCAGGTAGTCGGCAAGGAGTTAAGCCAATATCTCAGATCTTCAAATGCTACGGGTATATTGGTATATACCATGCTTCAAGATATTCATGCTGATCGTATATTAATTCTTGATTTCGGCTCACAATACACACAGCTGATTGCTCGGCGTGTTAGAGAAATTGGTGTGTATTGTGAGCTGTTCTCCCATGATATGAACTCGCAGCGTATTGAAGAGTTTAAACCCAAAGCTGTTATTCTTTCAGGTGGTCCTGAATCTGTAACTGGAAATGATACACCTAGAATTCCTCAGATTATCTTTGATCTAGGCGTTCCCGTTCTAGGAATTTGCTATGGCATGCAGATCATGGCTGAACAGCTAGGTGGTAAAGTGCTTCCCTCTAACATCCATGAATTTGGTCATGCTCAAGTTTACGTGGAAACCTCGGCTAAGCTGTTTGAGAACATTGAAGGTCATGTAGCTGATAGTGGCAGACTGAGCTTAGATGTCTGGATGAGCCATGGTGATACAGTCACGGAAATACCTGACGGATTCATTGTTGCGGCCTCAACAGATTCTTGTCCGGTAGCGGCAATGGCTTGTGAAGCGAAGGGACTTTATGGACTGCAATTCCACCCTGAAGTGACACATACCGAGCAGGGTCACCAGATTATTGAACGTTTTGTTGTAAATATTGCCGGCTGTGAGCGACTCTGGCTGCCAAAACATATAATCAAAGACTCTGTTCGGCGCGTGCAAGAGCAAGTAGGTGAGCAACATGTGCTTTTGGGATTATCCGGAGGTGTTGATTCCAGCGTTGTGGCTGCGCTATTGCATACAGCAATTGGTGATCAGCTAACTTGTGTTTTTGTCGACAATGGCCTGTTACGCCTTAACGAAGGCGATCAGGTTATGGCCATGTTTGCAGAAAACATGGGCGTACGTGTTATCCGCGTTAATGCTGAATCTTTATTTCTAAGCAAGCTGGCAGGAATCAGCGACCCTGAACACAAGCGAAAAATTATTGGCAACACATTTATTGAGATTTTTGACGCAAAAGCTACCGAGCTAAATAGCATCAAGTTTCTAGCGCAAGGTACTATTTACCCTGATATTATTGAATCAGCCGGATCAAAAACCGGTAAGGCGCATTTGATCAAGTCTCACCATAATGTTGGTGGACTACCGGAAAATATGCAAATGACGCTAGTGGAGCCTTTGCGTGAGCTGTTCAAAGATGAAGTCCGTAAGATTGGCTTAGAACTTAACCTTCCCTACGAGATGGTTTATCGTCACCCGTTCCCCGGGCCTGGATTAGGTGTTCGAATCCTGGGGGAAGTAAAAAAAGTTTATGCTGATATTTTGCGTCAAGCCGATGCAATTTTTATTGAAGAACTGCATAAGGCAGCCTGGTATCATAAAGTTAGCCAAGCCTTTGCGGTTTTTCTGCCGATTAAATCGGTTGGAGTCGTTGGTGACGGTCGTCGTTATGAATATGTGATTGGGCTTAGGGCAGTGGAAACAATAGATTTTATGACTGCTCGCTGGGCACACCTTCCCTATGAACTACTAGCGCAGGTATCTAATCGAATTATAAACGAGATAAAGCATGTATCCCGTGTTACCTATGATATATCCAGTAAGCCACCAGCAACTATTGAGTGGGAGTAAATGATTGACCTTCAGCTTCAAAGATAAGGTTTATCGCATGACAACTGGATAAAACGACAAAAATACATGCTTGTTCTTAGCTTGAATAGTATGGCTACGGACATCACCATGGAGGCATTGAATTTCAGGTCTTTATAAAAAGACCTCAATCCTCTGCCACTCCTGCATATCATTACCCTTGAGGGTGGTGTTAAATACTTTATCAGCCATTCATAGACTCATGGCACTTCGCTCGCCGATACACACCTTCAACGATAATGGCCATATAAGTAAAGAAAGTCTTTGTAAACTATTATTCTCGCACTATTCTTTGCGGCAATAGTTGGGTTAATGTACATGTTTGCAAGAGGTATTATTGCAAACGTAAAAAGAGAGAAAGATCTTCACGGTTGAAGACTTTATAATTACCTAGACTAGTAGTTGGGTGTAAGTCAATGCGGTTAACAATCTTACACATTTAAGTATGATGATATATAGCCGTTACCATTGAAAGCATGAGTCAGTGCCAAACAAGCGAAACCACATCAGCCTACTAGTGGCGGGTCATTAGGGTTAGCCAGAGTTGTCAACAATATCATGCATCCAAAGGTAATGAGTTAGTAAATGAGATTAGGTTATGGAATTATTAGACTATAGTCACTCGGCCTTTTCTCTGGCAACACCTGCCACTGCCATTCTCTTGGCAATTATAACCCGTAAGGTTCTACTTTCTCTTGGTATAGGTATTATTGTTGGTAGTTTATTATTGACGGGGTATAACCCCCTTAACTCTATTACTTACATAATACGAATCTTTGTAGAGGTATTCTGGAAGGATGGCTTGAATGAAAACAACTTTTTTATCCTTTTATTCCTTCTCCTTTTGGGTGTGATAACCAGCCTTATCAGTTTGTCTGGAGGGGCTCGAGCTTTTGGCGAATGGGCAAGACACCGTGTCAAAAGTAGACAAGGTGCACAATTAATTATTGTTGCATTGGGATTACTAATTTTTATTGATGATTATTTTAACAGTCTTGCAGTAGGCAGTATTGGTCGCCCCCTGACTGATAGGTATCGTATTTCAAGGGCGAAGCTGGCTTACCTAATTGATTCCACCGCCGCACCTGTTTGCGTTATTGCTCCGTTGTCTAGCTGGGGAGCTTATATTATTGCTCTAATAGGCCCTATTATGATCACCCATGGCGTATATGACGTGAGTGCCATGGAAGCATTTTTAACCATGATACCAATGAACTTCTATGCAGTATTTGCCTTGGCAATGGTAGCTGCCACTGCCTTTCTTGACTTGAATGTGGGAGCAATGCGCGCTCATGAAGAGCGGGCTTACTATGGCGAACTTTATGATCCTGCCAAAGGGGTTCCCCCAGGTGCTATTCAGTTAAATGATAACAGAGACGGCCAAGTATCTGACCTAGCCGCTCCTCTTATTATTCTTGTTTTTGCAACCCTTGGGTCGTTAATCTGGACCGGTGCCATGGAGCTGGATATAAATGGAACACCGTTTTCCCTATTGGGTGCTTTCGCACATACTGATGTTCCCAGATCTCTTGTTTACGGAGCCACCATTGGTCTCGTGCTATCAGTATGGAGAATGATCGGTCGCAATATTAAGACTGGCCTTTGGTATCAGGCCATCTTAGAAGGCGTTAAATCCATGCTACCTGCTATTTATGTTTTGATTTTCGCTTGGGTTTTAACTGAGGTTATCAACAACGTAGAAACAGGCAAGTATCTTGCCAGCCTAATAAAAGATACTATTTCTACCAGTTATTTGCCAATGATTTTATTTGTGGTATCTGGTGCTATGTCATTTGCTACCGGTACCAGCTGGGGCGCTTTTGGCATTATGTTACCCATTGCTGGAGATATGGCAGCGGTAACGGATATTACTATGCTAATTCCTATGTTGTCGGCCGTGCTGGCTGGTGCAGTGTTTGGAGATCATTGCTCGCCTATATCGGACACCACAATTCTTTCATCCACCGGAGCATCCTGTCATCATATTGACCATGTTATTACGCAGCTGCCTTATGCTTTTGCTATAGCAGGGGTTTCTATTTTTGGTTATTTCATTATGGGGTTAACGGATTCTACTGCCGGCGGCCTTATTGCAGCACTAATTGCTTTTTTTGTGGTTGTAGTGGTGTTCAGGAAATTGTCTAAAGATAGTTTTGTGAGCGTATCTACTGATATTAGTTAAAAATTGATTACGCTACACTAAAAGAAATGTGATAAAGTAAAAATATTACAACACAGAAGGTAGGTCATAGCCTTCTCTAGAGTGGAGCATGGATGCGATGAGTTTTAAAAATTTAATGCACTCTTTTGCCAGACAGAACAATCTGGAAGAGCTTGATTTTCGCGATAATAAATATCATCTGGTACTAGATGATCTTGTGAGATTGACCTGTTTTCAGGCCAATGGTGAGTGTTATTTTCATGGCATATTAGCGCCTTTGCCAAAAGACCCCAGTACACGAGAAGACTTGTTAGTAAGGTTACTAAAAACCAGCCTTGCCCTTATGCAAAGCCAGAGAGTTATTCTTTGCATAGAGCCTGATGGACTTAATCTCGGATTATACCTAACTCGACCATTACAAGGGCTTGATGAGACTATGCTTACCACTGCGCTGGTGGAGTACGTTAACGGTTTTGAAATATTCAAAAAAGAAGTTGACCGTGACGGCTCTCAGCATCATCCTGGACTAATGATGCTGCCCTAAGCGTCATATTTAAAAAACACGTGGGTGTTAACTGCGCCCCTTACACCTTACACCTTCTAGTAATTAAGACTAATCATCCATCATTAGGGGGTTGGTGTGGCTCTTTTGAATTTTAGGTGAGTGAGCATTATTTATTCACTCGGGTGCAGTCAGCCTATCTCTTGTTTTCTGCTTTTTATTGACTTATTGTATCAGCGAATTCAGACCTTCCAGTAAACTATTCTTTATTTTTATATCTTTCCAGACACCATTTCAATGTCGTTTTATGTCTTTAGGAGCACTAAGTTACCGTGGCGAACTAATGCTGACACTAAAGGAGCAACGATAAAGACGACTTCTATATAATGTTTTTCAAAAACCACCATATATGTATTGGCAATCTACATGCTACATACCCACTTATATTATGTATAATAACCACAACATTAAAATGAACTTGAACATCCATGACAAATAATAACGATTCTTCTAGAGTTTTTGCTGTATTAGTGAGTTCTTTGACAGGCTCAGATCTATTTTATAATGGCTTACAAAAAGCAAATGAAAGCTTCCTCAAGGCTATTATCAGGTACAGCCAGTTCCATGAGATACATTTTTTTATCAGAGATAGCTGGTTAGCACCCATACGAAAGCAATGGCAACCTTATATTGACGAGTTTGCTGATCAACGATCAATCCATTTTATAAATATTAATTTACTACCTAGCTACCTTAAGCGTTATGAATATGAGGTATTTCATAAAGGTGACCCCTATATTTCTGACCTAGCAGATTTGCGAAAAATGTGTGCAAAAACGCCATTTGTTATTACTGGCCGAGCACATACTTTAAGTACAGATAGTAACCTCTCTAAAACTCGGGACCTAGTCCTTTCTCCTCTCACTAAGTCAGACGCTGTGCTATGCAGTACCCAGGCTCAAAAAGAGGTTATGGAGAAACTGCTGAAATTGGCGGAGGAGAGACTAACAGCACAAACCGGTGCATCAGTATGTTACCCCGGACAGCTCAGAATGTTGCCGCTAGGGATTGAAGGAGACGCCAAAAAGCTTCTGTCAAAGTCACAAGCCCGTGAGCAACTAGGTTATCAACCAGAACCATGTGTACTATTATGTGTTAGTCGCTTTTCTCCTACTGATAAAATGGATCTTCATCCCCTGCTATTAGTGGCAAATGACTTGTTAGAAGAACGACACGTGACAAATTTCCTTCTAGTTTTGGCTGGAAATGGTGATGCTGGGGGAGAATATATTCAATCGTTACTGAGGCAGGCTTACGAGCTGAATCTAGAAGGCTTGATTCGGTTTGAATTGACTATTGACGATGAGCGTAAGCACTTACTGTATCAGGCCGCTGACATTTTTATTTCTCTGGCCGATAATGTTCAGGAAAGCTTTGGATTAGCTCCACTGGAGGCCATGAACTATTCCCTGCCTGTTATTCTTTCTGAATGGAACGGTTATCGTGAACTGATTAATCATGGACATTCAGGATTTCTGATCAAGACTTTGTCTACTGATCATGACCATCTTAGTCGACCTTTGACTATAGTGGAGCCGGAACATTCACTATTGATTGAAGCCCAAGGTACAGCTATTGATCTTCAGAGCGTGACAAATACCATAGAACAGTTAGTCAATGATGAAGGTCTCCGTTTAACAATAGGAGAAACTGCAAAAAAAAGGGTTTTGGAGCTGTTTCACTGGCCAAATTTGATCAAACAGTACCATACTATCGTTGATAGCCTCAATCAGTCGGGACATCATTTATCTTCAGCCAAGGACTCTTGTGGAGGACTGCCGCTTCAACAGACATTTAGACACTACTCTTCACATATCTTGGATGATAATGACCATCTTGAGACCACAGATAGGGGCGTAAGAATATTACTTTTGGATGAAAAAGGCTTCCACTTCCGAGACATACACTATTTACTTGAAGAATACACTGTGAGAGATTTAATTCTTTTTTGTATCAACGGGATATCAGTCAGAGATATTAAACAAAAGTTTTGCAGCAAGAACAACCTTACATTTGTGCTATTATGGATGTGTAAATATCAACTGCTAGTCCACAGTAAAGACAAGCCATACCGAAATACGATAAAACAAAGCGCATGGAGAGTTCGAGATAATCCTGCTGTCAATCAACAACTGATAAACATGCTGAAAGGGATTGAACCACAAAGAGCACTTTATTTAAGTCCAGTTTTTGGTTGGATATCAACGCAGATTGCCTCGGCTGTTTCCCTCATTGAGTTATCAGACGGGGCACTAATAAACAGCCTACTTAAGAGCTATATCGTATTTTTTGATGAAAAATTACAGCAGGCTATTGATTGGTTTGGTCAGGAACGAGGCCTATCCAATTATGACATGATCATAGCCCAGCTTGAACGAGAGAGCGGATTTGCCGTGCTACCAAAACTATATCCTAATTGGTTCCGGCTTGGTAAGAAAATGGCTCTGAACACTTGTCGTGAGATAAATAGAATGTGCTTGCGCTTGGCTCAGGACCTTCCTGATATAAACAGTTGTTATGAAAAGCTGTGGGGGTCTTCAGCATGCGCTATCACTGATGTGAGTTTACCCACAGGATCTGATTTTTTTTCTGTGGCTATTTTGACCTTTGATAATGGCAAAAAGCTTGTTTACAAAGCTAGGGATGTTCGCATTGATCACCGCATAGTTAATAGCTCTAAAACTGGCGATCAGAGTATTGTAGAGATTGTGAATCAATGGCTTGACGGGTTTCCCGGCTTAGGAAGTCATTGCATAATGCCTCGCTGCGATAAACACCGTGGAGAGCTTTTGCATTATGGTTATGCCGAATACCTTGATAGATCCAATGCTGATCACATATTGACAGAGCAGCAGGCGACAGACTACTACAGTAAAATAGGAGTTACCGCCGGTTTAGCCCTTATGCTTGGCTTAGCAGATCTTCATCATATGAACTTTATTTCGCTGGGGGATACCCCTTATTTGATTGATTTGGAAAAAGCCTTTCAACATGGTGTATTCCGATTGTTTGAGCAAGAACTAGCCAATCCCAAGACTGCTTTTATTCGAGGCATTACAGGCAGTAGCTTTGAAAAAATTGGTATTCCTGATCTTTGGCAGTGTTTTCATGCAAACAGATATCGCTTATACTCTACTGCTCTCAATGGACAAGGGCAATCTGTGGAGATCTTGCCTATCAGAAATAATATTATACAGGTAGGAGATAGACACAGCCTTGATGATACCCTACCAACACTTCCTGGGAAATATAGTGATGAGGTAGTGAAAGGATTTAAAAAGGTGCTGACGGCAATCTGTGAGCATCAGGAACAATGGAGCACATTGTTAGATGGGTGTGAGCAGATGCAAGTGAGATTCCAGCCATTAATTAATTATTCTGAAATGCGTCAAAAATTGAATAATATACATGTTTTTAGAGGATTTCAAAGTTTTTCCCACAATAGACTCAAGAGATACTTTCATCGAGTTGCAATACATCTTTGCGTTATCGGACAGGAGGTTCAGAAATGGCATGAAAAAAAATGGCAAGAACCTATCGCTGACCTAAGCCTGTCTATGGCCTCCGAATGGCTGTCAGGTAAGGATCCGTTGTTTGTAATGCACCCAGGAAAACCTGAAATTTATATTCGCACAGGTTCCGGTGAGTTGAAGAGGGCGCTAGGTAGTGATGATTACTTTTCTGTTAATAGCATTAAAATAGCAAAAGAATTATCATTGAAAATAGCATCAGATGATACTCTCAGGACTCAGTTCATTGACAGTTATACAATAATGCTAAAAGAATGGATGACCCAAAACTTAACTCCAGGCCATGATCTACCAGAAGAAATCAGACAACAACTACTGGAATAACTCAGGCCTTACAGGCCAAACAATTCGTTACTGCCATTGCTGCAGAGTTACTAATTGCTACGAATATCTTCCAGTAACTCTTTTGCCATTGTTGCAGAGACACTGTCTTCGCAATTTTCGATTTCACCGAGACACTCTTCCGACTCTTTGTTATGGCCGTCCAGCATCAAAGCCATGCCTATAAAGGCTTTTACTGCGGTGTTTTCAGAATCTTTCTTGAGCCCTTGTTTTCTAAGAATACGGATAGCTTCCTGATATTTCTTTTTATTTATAAATTCCAAAGCATAGCCAATATCAGGTAATACACTATCAGGACGCACTGTTTCTATACCGTTAAAAATAGCAAAAGCATATTTACTATAGCCACAATTGCTGGCCATAAAACCTACATCTGCAAGTATTTTCACAATTTTATCAGATATCATAATATATAGCTCCAAGTTAATTGTTAATTATATTTTTTGGATAATACTTTGAATGGTATCTTTTATAGACTTAATAATAGCAGATCTCAATCCTTCTACTATCATGTATTTGTTAAACTCAACTTGAAAGTTGACCATATCTTGGGTACTATTCGCATCCATACTATCCATTCGCGTCTTTAGGTTCTTATCTATCCTTTCAGCCTGCATGCCAAATTGCTTCTGAGCATTGTCCATACTAAAACCACCTGCAGCTTCTGGCTGGTCTTCATTTGGATTGAATGTTGTTTCATAATTACCGGCGGCCATAATCCATCTCCCATTCCATTATTTGAGGTCGGCAGGGGGTGATATACAGACTTCTTTATCATCTCTGCTTCTACATTAACGACCCAGTTAGTTTAAATGCTGGGCTGTAACAATTCTTTGTGGTGCTTTTTCCAAGCCTTATACACAACATCTCCAGCTGCGGAAACAGCAAGTATTAATGACTCAATCTTATCGTACTCTTCAGGAGATATGCCTTGACTGCGAAGATTATTCAGCTCAACAAGTTGGTCAAATAACTGGCTCATTAAATAGTCTCTGAAATTACCGCTTTGATCATGAACTAGCCTTTCTTCTAGCTCCGATATTTTAATATCTTCCAGACTATCTTTATTGCTCCTGTCGCTCATCACCCTTCCCTCCCAGATAATATTTTATGTTTCGAGACCCATCACTTAATAACAAGTAGTCAAGATTAATATCCTCTATTATGAAACCATTATCAAGCTTTGCTCCAATCAAGTATTTCCCACCATCCTTCATAATCACATAAGGAATAGCCCCCATACTGACACCTTGGATAAGCATTGAACGCCTCAGAACACTGCCATTACGCTCAGCAAATGACGCCTCCCCTAAACCCTTCACCTTCTGATCACTTGATTGCTCTATAAAGTCAGGCTGGGAATTTTGAGAGTAGTTTGCAGCAATGACTAAATCAGGCTGGTTTTTATAAAGCTCTTTAAACTTGTTTGCTACTTCACTAAGCCTATAAGCTTGCTCTTCATCAAGTATCGATCCCTGAACCAACACCTGACCAGATTTTTCTATCAAATGAACCCTAGCAGCTAACCCACTATCCCTTAACATGGATTTCAATGATTTTACCCTGCTAGACTGCTTTTCGACATGATCAGTGACTGCAATTAAACCATAGATTTCTTCCCTTAGCATATTTATGACTTTTTCAAGCTGATCAGTAGTAATGATATAACCATTTATAATCAAAGCACCGGGAGTACTGTCCTGCTCAACGGTGAGACTCTTGTACCCTCTGCTCTTTAGCAAAGCTTGAGCATTAGCTTGCATGTCATCCATAACAATGATTTGTGACTTTATAAACAGCTTTTTTTCCTTAAGCTGACTCAGTAAATCATCTTTTTTATCCTTAGTTTTGATATAACCACTGATCAGAACGGTGCCGTCAGCTAATTGTCGAAACTTGATGTAATCAAGCTGGAGCTCACTCTTGATTAAGTTTGCTTGATCCAAGTGGTTTATGTTATTTACAACACGTGTATTATCTTCAGATCCCGAAAAAAGAAATATAGCAAAAGCACTCATCAAGAGGATGAAAACTACTGGTATACCTATGAGTATTTTTATATCAATAGAAGACTCTTCTTCATCAGCATCAAGAGCGGCAAGGTCGTCGCTTACTTCCAACTCTGAGCCCGTTCCAGCTTCTTTATTGTCATTTTCAACAGCATCTGGATCTGGAAAATCATTGTCACCATCTGAAGCGTCTTCTGTCGCATGTTTTGACTCAGACTGCTGCAATAAAGGTACTTCAATATCAGGCCAGTTAGCATCCGCAGGACCAATAGCAAAATGTATACCGTTGGATGTAACAATATCAAAGTGACTCAGATTAAGCGTATTCCCCTCCGGAATGCCATTCAGATACAACGGAGATTTGTTTTCTGTAGTTACCGAGAGTGCGCCGTCAGCCGCTATCTCAATGGTAAGATCAATATCAGAGAGAGCGGTATCAGTGAGAACAAGGTCGCAAGTATCAACCCTACCTAAAGTATACTTACCAGTATCTAAGGGGATTTCTGCTCCATTATGATTCCCTGATAGTATTTTGAGATAGTATTCACTCATCCGCAAAACCCCGGGAAAAACAGATTCCCTATTATATTTCCCATTTTACTAGCAAGCATCTGCAAAATAAAAATCCTTTCGCTTAATAACAAGGCTACACTTCTACCTGTCGTATTTGGAGAAGAATAGGTGCTGTCTACGTTTGCTCACTCCTGTCACCTTGATACAATAATACTTTATTTTTATACATCATTAGTCAAAACACGATTTATAGCCATAATTCCATGTTAAAACAATAAAACTTGTATTACTACTATTACAATATCGGCTAAGAGACAACTACCTTAGGTCTAACTAACTATTATATTGTTTTATAAGTATTTTTTATGTATTTATATTCAACTTTAACAGTAACATGTTATAATATTGCTATCTCATTAACACGCAGTATCAAATTCAAAGTTATCACCTTCTAAATTGCTAGTCCAGCCCTGCGCACATCTATTAATTGATCAGAGACCTACTGAACCCAAGACCTTTACTTATAACGATAATTAAGCCATTTTTGGCGACGTCAGGTTGCTGACCGCTATCACATACTCCAGCTACCCACTATTCAGAGCCTTAGTAGGCAGTGCTCGTTTGTTGTATGCTCACATATTCAATGGTCAGCGATTATACCGAAGATGAAGGCTTGTGATTGCTCTCGCTCGCCCAAATCACCCACTATTCCTAGACTCATAAGGCTTAGCTCGGTTACCGCCTAACTTGGCCGCGATGATATTACATCGTTGCTGAGTTAGTCCTGCCATTGATGCTCACTTAACTAAGTATTGTCTGATCAAGCCATTGGTATTTTCATTCGTACTACGCTCCCATGAGTGATGTGGGTTGGCAGAGTAATAAGGGTAATTAGTCACTTCTTCAACTTTCTTATATTGGTAAAACTCGGTGCCGTTATCTGATGTAATGGTTTTAAGTTGCTTAGGCGTTTTACTTATTAATTTTATCATTCTCCTGCTGGTTGGCTAGATCGTTCTATCGTTTAACTGGCCTATCAATGTGTAACCAGTTTTTCGCTCAACCAGTGTGACTACGCAGTGTTTATACCCAAAGCATTTCAAATTGCTACTAGGCAGCAAGTAAGCTAAGCCCAGTGAGCCTACGAGTAGTAGGTGATCTGGGTGAGCGAACGCAGCCAACAACGTAGCAACTTGAAAGGCGACTGGTATAGACCCTTTACCCATCACGGTATCTACTTCCCAATAACCTAGTGTTTCACGCGTTTCTACTTCAGCTGGTCGGTCTGCTATATTGCGCTTATTGGCAATCCCGCCTCGACTATCATAAGCCCTGTAGCGTTTACGTCTTCGCTTTTGAGCACAACGCAAGTGCTTCCATAGCAAGCCTCCTTTCTTTTTATCACGCCCAATATATCGATAAATAGTTTCATGGCTAAAGCAACGTACACTATCCGTTTTAAGTAACCCGTAATCTGTTCAAGACTCCGTTGTTTATGTAAGAGTTGCCTAATGATCACGTAATCCTTTTCTGTAAAATGTTGGTTTCTCCTTGAACGTCGACGTCGAGCTCTTGTCCTTTGCTGTGCCCTGAGGGGTCGATATGAGCCATCCTTATGCCAACAAGTATTGCGGTGAAATTTTCGATATATGGTACTTCGGTGTTTTCCCATAGCTGTGGCAATGTCCGTAAAACTTAATCCTTGCCATTTTAGCGAGACTATCATATATCTATAACCTCGGTGAGCTGTTGATACTTATAGGTTTTTACTTCGTGACTGGAGAAAAAAACTAAGGGTATCGCAGTTCATCATTTTTATTAAATTGAGTGTCGCACTTAGTATATGAATTCGACCTCCCAAACAATGGGAATTGAGGTTCCTTGCCAAGCAATTGATACCACCAGATAGTTGACGTTTTTGGAGCCATGCTTCCAGTTGGTTCTATTCATGTACAAAGTAAAGAGATCCATGTCTAGGAAGCTCAGAATCAGCTCACCTAGCTGCTCAAAACTGTAGTCATAGTCAGGGAAAAATAGCTTTATACGGCGATAACTGGACTCGCTGTCTGCCTTCGTCTGAAACTCTTCGGCTACACGGTACAAGTTAGTGGAATGGCTACGCAGCAAGGCCATTACAAACTGTGCAATGAAGGTGATCCTAGCTTGATGCAGAGGTAAATGAGCCTTAAGCTTTTTGGCCAATGAACTGACGTCTTTCATGTTCAACAACCATAACCTATTCTGGAGTAAAAGACCGTGCAGGTTACCTTGTCTGATAGTCACGTCATACTAAATTATTCCTTGAAGATCAAGGTCTTCAGGTTTTTTGTCCCGTACATAGCATCCGGTCATAACTTAATTTCTATCTAAAGCAAAGAGTAAAATAATAAATTCTTCTACATAGCCAGATGAAGCACTTAAGATCTGAATTTGCCACAGTAAAAGTATCGCGGCACTCCTGTTTATGGCAGATAACCATAAACTAACAACACCATAGAGTAAGTAGGTTATATGGACAAAAGTTTTTGGAGCGAAAAAAGGCCTGCAGGTGTTAGTAACTCAATCAATATGGATGAATATTCAAGTATACTTTCTGTAATTGAAGGCATGTTATCCAACAATGAGCAGAAGCCTGCGTTCACAAGTATCGGCCACACTCTGTCTTATTCTGACATTGACAAATACAGCAAATATTTTGCCAGTTATTTGCAGAATTATACAGACCTTAAGCCTGGTGACCGTATTGCCATTCAGATACCGAACTTACTGCAATTTCCAATAGCCGTGTATGGAGCTATTAGGGCTGGGCTTATTATAGTTAACACAAACCCTCTCTATACAGCCAGGGAAATGAACCATCAGTTTAATGATTCCGGCGCCAGAGCGTTGGTTTTCCTAGACTCCTTCGGACGATCAGTGGAGGAAATTATTGACAACACGAATATAAAATACCTAATATGCACTCGCTTAGCTGATATGCTTCCTTTGCCAAAGAGAACCATGATTAACTTTGTCGTTAAGCATATAAAAAAAATGGTTCCGCCCTTTACCATTGCCGGAATGGTGCCTTTTCTTACAACGCTTAAACAAGGCGCAATAGCGCGCTATAACCCACCTCCATCAGTGCCTCTTGACACCCCTGTGGTCTTGCAATACACCGGAGGAACAACAGGAATATCAAAAGGTGCAATTCTTACTCAACGAAATCTGATTGCCAACATGCTACAAGTTCGAGAGGTTTTATCTCAAAAAGACGGCACCGGTAATAAAATTCTTGAGTATGGAAAAGAAATCATTATTGCCCCTCTGCCTCTTTATCATATATATGCCTTCACGATACATATACTGTGTCTTCCTTTGATGGGACATCATAGCATTTTTATAGCAAATCCAAGAGACACAACCACCTTTATTAAGCATATAAAACGATGGAACTTTACCGGGTTCATTGGTTTAAACACATTATTTGTGAGTTTGCTTAATCACATTAATCTTTCTAAAAGAGACTTCTCTTCTTTAAAGTTCACATTATCTGGAGGTACGGCACTTCAAAAAAATATCGGGCAACAATGGGAGGCATTTACCAGCTGTAAAATATCAGAAGCCTATGGCTTAACAGAATGCTCACCTGCCGTATGCGTAAACCCTCTAGGTGAATTACCACAATTAGGGACAGCAGGATTACCTATTCCAGATACATTCCTTAAAACCATTGATAAGAACGGTGATGAAACACCTCTGGGAGTACCTGGTGAATTATGCATCAAGGGGCCTCAGGTAATGAAAGGTTACTGGCAGCAGCCTGAAGCTACAGCGGATGTTCTAGATGCAGATGGATGGTTAAAAACGGGCGATATTGCAACCATCCAAGAAGACGGATTTGTAAAAATTGTTGACCGGCTCAAAGATATGATTATTGTTTCCGGGTTTAATGTTTATCCTAATGAAGTAGAGAGCGTGGCGTCATCCAGCAAAAAAGTCAAGAACTGTGCTGCCATAGGTGTTCCCGATGATAAAACAGGAGAAAGAGTGAAATTATTTGTTGTAGCTTCAGACAAGAGCCTTACATCTGAAGAACTGATTAATCACTGCCGCAAATATTTAACTGCCTACAAAGTACCTAGGGATGTAGAATTTCGTACAGAGCTACCTATGACGCCTGTGGGCAAGGTTCTGCGTAAAGATCTTCGGAGTTGAACGCACCATCATTTGAGGTGCTCATTGGATATATTCTATAAAATATTTTGTATTTCCTGACAATACTTTCACCATTAAACAAAGATCTTATTCTCATAACTCCTACTTAGTATAAAGTTTGAAATGCGACAAAAGTAGTTATTCATAAAAGCATTCCTCCGGTGTTTTATAAACTACCCGCTTCCTTGGTCTTGTATTTAATTTGGCCTCGATGATATTACATCGTTGCTGAGTTAGTCCTACCATTGATGTTCCCTTAGCTAAGTATTGTCTGATCAAACCATTGGTATTTTCATTCGTACCACGTTCCCATGAGTGATGTGGGTTGGCAAAGTAATAAGGGCAATTAGTCACTTCTACACCTTTCTTATATTGGTGAAACTTGGTGCCGTTATCTGATGTAATGGTTTTAAATTTCTCAGGCATTTTACTCATTAATTTTATCGTTCGCCTGCTGGTTGACTTGGTCGTTCTATCGTTTAACTGGCCTATCAATGTGTAACCAGTTTTTCGCTCAACCAGTGTGACTACGCAGTGTTTATACCCAAAGCATTTCAAATTGCTACTAGGCAGCAAGTAAGCGAAGCCCCGTGAGCCTACGAGTAGTAGGTGATCTGGGTGAGCGAACGCAGCCAACAACGTAGCAACTTGAAAGGCGACTGGTATAGACCCTTTACCCATCACGGTATCTACTTCCCAATGACCTAGTGTTTCACGCGTTTCTACTTCAGCTGGTCGGTCTGCTATATTGCGCTTATTGGCAATCCCGCCTCGACTATCATAAGCCTTGTAGCGTTTACGTCTTCGCTTTTGAGCACAACGCAAGTGCTTCCATAGCAAGCCTCCTTTCTTTTTATCACGCCAAATATATCGATAAATAGTTTCATGGCTAAAGCAACGTACACTATCCGTTTTAAGTAACCCGTAATCTGTTCAAGACTCCATTGTTTATGTAAGAGTTGCCTAATGATCACGTAATCCTTTTCTGTAAAATGTTGGTTTCTCCTTGAACGTCGACGTCGAGCTCTTGTCCTTTGCTGTGCCCTGAGGGGTCGATATGAGCCATCCTTATACCAACAAGTATTGCGGTGAAATTTTCGATATATGGTACTTCGGTGTTTTCCGATAGCTGTGGCAATGTCCGTAAAACTTAATCCTTGCCATTTTAGTGCGACTATCATATATCTATCAGCCTCGGTGAGCTGTTGATACTTCATAAGTTTTTACTTCGTGATTGGAGCAAAAAACTATGGGTATCGAAGTTCATCGTTTTTATGAAATTGGGTATCGCACTTAGTATATGAATTCGGCACCGGTAATAGCCCCTTGCAGGCGCGAGATTGTTGACAACACTCGCTCACTCCAATTACCTAATGCTCGTAGGATCTTGGGGCTTAGCTCGCTTGTCGTCAACCAGCGCCTTGATGTTAACTGGTATAGAGCTTTGTAAAAATGTTTTTCTGGAGCGCTTATCAAAGATGGCTGATACTGATAGCAATGAGGTACAACCTAAACGCAAAATCATCCATATAGATTTTGATGCTTTTTTTGCAGCCATTGAAATACGTGACAATCCCACCCTGTCAGGTAAGCCAATAGCTGTAGGAGGAGCAATAGATCGAAGGGGGGTGATCGCAACCTGTAATTATGAAGCTCGTAGTTTTGGTGTACACTCTGCCATGGCCTCTGCTCATGCAAAGCGGCTGTGCCCTAACCTACAGATTATTACACCCCGCATGTCTGCTTATAAAGACGTATCTCGGCAAGCCCTAGGTATTTTTAACCAATACTCGGATTTGGTTGAACCATTATCTTTAGATGAAGCATATCTTGACGTTTCCCTATCAACTTGCTGCCAGGCTAGTGCAACCTTAATAGCAAAAGATATCCGGAAACAAATTTTTAAAAACATAGGCGTGACCGCTTCCGCCGGAGTTGCACCTAATAAATTTCTGGCAAAAATTGCCAGTGATTGGCATAAACCTGACGGATTATGTGTTATTACCCCTGACATGGTTAATGATTTTATTTTTGAACTACCGGTAGTGAAAATATTGGGTGTAGGCAAAATCACTGCAACAAAGCTTCATAATAAAGGCATAAAAACCTGTGGATCTCTGCGCCAGTACAGCCGAACCGAGCTTGTCCACTGGTTTGGATCCTTTGGTTCCCGCCTCTGGGAGTTTGCTCGGGGCATTGATGAACGACCTATTGTAGCAAGTAGGCGCAGAAAATCTTTATCTGTTGAACACACATACAACAAAGACCTAACAAATCTAAACGCTATTATCAACCAAGTTGCACCTTTGCTGGATGATCTGTGGGCTAGATATAAGCTTATTAGTAGCGAGTATAGTATTACTAGTCGATTTGTAAAAATGAAATTTGATGATTTCAGCCAAACAACACTGGAAGAAAGTGTTGACCAAAAACAGCCTATGCCTCTAGAACACTTCAAGGCGCTAATAAGCCGCGCCTGGGAAAGAGGTAACCGCTCAGTCCGCTTATTAGGGATTGGTGTTCGACTTCAGGATATGCGACCACCAGATCAATTTAGACAGCTTGAGTTATACCCCCTGCCATTTAAAATGCAGGAGAATTGGTTACGCCCTCTCCCCCCCAGAGCTTAGAGAGATTACAAACAAATTTATCACGCTGCATCGAAATGTGGTAAAGCTAAATTTTCACAATATGAATTTATACCAGTTATCACTACAAGCGTAAGCAGGCGATAAACAAGCAAGTCCATATATTTAGGAGTACATCAATCACCAACAAATGCACACCTTCTAGCATAACTACAAGGATTAATTTTCTTCATATTGATCAGAAAACATAAAACTTTTCTTTGCGCGAGGGAAGGTAGCACCATTGATTTTGTTGATAGACGATAATTGGCCATGTACGCTTCCATTCAAAGACCCCCAATCTCATACTCCATGCAATTTAATTCGGTGTGAAACCTATGCCCAGCTGATACTTTACCTGCCGACAAACCGTGCCAACTCTTTTGTGAAACCTGATCACCGTCTTACGCCCCTCAGTCTTGTTGCGATGAACTACCTCAGCATCCTATATACTGGACACAAAAGCTTATCTCTTCCCTAGTTCTGCAGAGGCGCTAGTCTCAATCAGGCAGCAATATGGCTTAGCAAAAAGAAAGTATCTAGAGTACCTCCCATCGAACACTGCAAAACTTTTGATCGTCGTAAACAGCATGATAGATGACTACGGTCAGCGATGGAGTATTGAAACCATGCTTGGCAATCTAAAAAGTTCGGCCTTAGATTTTTGACTCTACACATATGACGAATCCACATGTGCCAGAATAGTTGTCGCCTCTACTAATTATTCCAACTTAAACAGATGGATGGGTCAAAGAGCGATCCATGCCGTGCCATTCAGAAGAGTTCAAAAAGTCCATAATTCAGAAAATAATGCCACCCAACAATATGTCATTCGGTCAATTAGTGAGTGCTAACGGTGTCTAGGGTGTAACACTATACAGTTGGCGAAAGACAACATTACCTCAAAGCATGCCAGCGCCTGGTGGTAAAAATTCAGATCAATGGAATCCTGTAAGCCAGCTGGTCATGAGCATTGCAACGGCTGCGTTGAATAAAACAGAATTGACTAAACGCTGTCGTAAGAAAATTCTGATTTCCGAACAAATCCACCAATGGAATGACATGCTTCTATTCGAGGCAGGTTTTATTACCTCTAACCGGCAATAAGAATCCATAGTCGTAGAGTTTACGCATGAGGATTCATCACACGGAGTCTACTGAGTATACTTCAGAAATGATAACCAAAGCCTATATCAGACATGACATCGCCGCAACCAGGTCACCACTAGTGCTGCACTCTGACAATGGTAGCTCTATGAAAGGCAGTACCATGATATCCACCTTACAGCATATTGCTTTAGTAAATTAACGCGGATTCAAATTTCAAGTGCATCACAGCTTAAGCTGCTAACGCAGCCCTGTGTTTACCCATTATCAGGACGGGTGTTTTGAAATTAAAATCTTTTCTTGGCCGAGAATTAAGCCGCATCAATGCTCCCTTCACCTCTATCTGACCGACCTTATTGAAGCCTGTATTATTTGGAAAATATTGTCGTAGCAAGCCATTGGTGTTCTCATTTAACCCTCGCTCCCAAGAGCTGTAGGGGTGCGCAAAGTAAACCTCTGCCGATAATGCTTGACTGATTTTCTCATGGTACGAAAACTATTCCCCGTTGTCAGCCGTAATGGTGTGAACAATATCCTTAAATGGGTTGAGCAAGCTGATCGTAGCCTTGGTCACATCTGCTGCGCTTTTGCTGTTCACCTGAGCTGAGACCGCGTACTTCGTGACCCGCTCGACGATAGTTACCAAAGCCCCGCTATGCCCATTGCCAATGACGGTATCAATCTCCCAGTCTCCGATACGCAATTTATCGTCAACGATCTCTGGGCGATCATCTATGCTGACGCGGTTCTTTATCTGGCCGCGCGTTGATTTGCCGTTTCGTCGCTTTTCATACTTCTTGCCCTGCCGACAAAGATGCATGTAAAGATCGCCGCCAGCCTGCTTATTCGCCCAAATATGCAGGTAGATGCTTTCATAGCTATACCCAAAGCATTTCAAATTGCTACTAAGCAGCAAGTAAGCGAAGCCCCGTGAGCCTACGAGTAGTAGGTGATCTGGGTGAGCGAACGCAGCCAACAACGTAGCAACTTGAAAGGCGACGGGTATAATCAGTCGTTCCTGATCATTTAGCAACCAACCGGAAATCTGCTCTGGGATCCATTCTACACGCAGCTTTGATTCAATCAGCGAGATCATTTTTGGCGTCATTCTACTCGCCCGAGCCGACTCTGTACGCCGCCTATCTGTTCGGCCTTGTGCTTGCCTATGCCTATATCCACGTCCGCCAGTATTCCTTGCCAACTCACGGCTCACCGTGGGATGGCTGGCGCCAATGATCTCCACTATCTCCCTTTGGCTGCAGCCTTTTTTCTTTAGTGCGTAAATCTGGCATCGTTGTTCGTAAGCAAGTTATTAGTAAGTTATCGTCATCACTTCATCTCTTGCCGAAGAAAAGGGTAGGAGCTTACCTTCAGCTGGCCCTTTCTTCTACCTAGTCAAGTTATGCACTTCAGATTTGAATCCGCCATAGATTAATAGAAGAAGACGCTATTATCTCGGCGGCCTCCTGCACTACAAATGCAATCACTCCTATTTTAAAAGGCATCAATGATCGTTTCGGCATCAATAACAGTCATATTGAAACGGTACATTCTTATACAAATGATCAAAATCTGATAGATAATTACCATAAGGAAGAGCGGCGCGGTCGAAGTGCTACTCTTACTATGGTTATTACTGAAACTGGTACAACAAGCGCTGTGGGTAGGGCTTTGCATGAACTACAGGGAGGGTTAACTGGGGGGCTGCTAGGGTGCCAACCCCCCAATGTTTCGTTAGCAATACTGAACCTTAATCTTTATAAAAATACAACAATTGATGAGGTGAATGATTATATGTAGGGAATAGCCCTCCATTCTGACTTGCAAAAACAAATTGATTTTGTTTATTCGTCCGAAATAGTATCCAGTGATTTTGTTCGTAGCCGGAGTGCGGGTATTATTGATGGACGGACGACGATTGTTGATGGTAGTCGGTGTGTTCTTTATGTATGGTATGACAATGAATTTGATTATAGCTGTCAGATAAATAGAATTTTGCAATTTATGTCTGGATCAATGCATCCGTCCATTCCCGCTTAATATTGTGGTTTGGCGGGTTTGTCTTTGGCGCATTGATGGTGAAGTCATATGCTCCACTTTACGGTGTGTGGTTGCTGACTGCTCTATAATCCCAATCACCTGCTACTTGTAGGCTCTTGGGGGTGGGCAGCTCGTTTCTGGCTATCATTACTTTCAATGGTGACGGGGATAGATATTTACTAATATCTAGCTTTTTTCCACTTATCGTTAATCAATTTGTTTAATTGGATGTTGTAATCAATAACGAATACTTTGCTTTTAACGTTTTTAGCATCATATTTAACATCAATACTTTTATCATCATTTTCATTAATATGTATTTCAAGGTGTGGCATAGGAGTTATAGTTAGTTTTTTTGGGTGTTGTGATGATTGTAGATGGCCGGTAATAGATTCATTAATTATGGTTTCTACTTTATCAAAGATGTCTTTTTCCTTGTTTTTATGTGTATTATTTATTACAGATGCTATTGGCGTGTTTGTTTTTGTGTTGTTGTCATAATTATTATTGTAGACAGCAGAATGTGTTTCTGTTTTATTCAGATCTTGTATAGGCTTGCTATCTTGAGTTGAATGGTTATTGGCATGAACTATATTTTTGATTCGTTCTACTTCAGCATCCCGGTTTGATTTAATAGCATTCCATTTTTCATCAATTTGTGACTTTTGGTTTTTTAAGTCAGATTCTACTTGCATTTTAGCTTCTGTATTATTGTCTGCATTATCGATGGAATCATAAAGATGTGCTTCTGTTTTATTCAGATCTTGCATAGGCTTGCTATCTTGAGTTGAATGATTATTGGCATGAACTATATTTTTGATTCGTTCTATTTCAGCATCCAGGTTTGATTTAGTAGCATTCCATTTTTCATCAACTTGTGACTTTTTGTTTTTTAAGTCAGATTCTACTTGCGTTTTAGCTTCTGTATTATTGTCTGCATTATCGATGGAATCATAAAGATGTGCTTCTGTTTTATTCAGATCTTGTATAGGCTTGCTATCTTGAGTTGAATGGTTATTGGCATGAACTATATTTTTGATTCGTTCTACTTCAGCATCCAGGTTTGATTTAGTAGCATTCCATTTTTCATCAACTTGTGACTTTTTGTTTTTTAAGTCAGATTCTACTTGCGTTTTAGCTTCTGTATTATTGTCTGCATTATCGATGGAATCATAAAGATGTGCTTCTGTTTTATTAAAAGTTTGTATCGGCTTGCGACCTTGAGTTGAATGGTTATTGGCATGAACTATATTTTTGATTCGTTCTACTTCAGCATCCCGGTTTGATTTAATAGCATTCCATTTTTCATCAACTTGTGACTTTTGGTTTTTTAAGTCAGATTCTACTTGCGTTTTAGCTTCTGTATTATTGTCTGCATTATCGATGGAATCATAAAGATGTGCTTCTGTTTTATTAAAAGTTTGTATCGGCTTGCGACCTTGAGCTACATGGATGCTTTCAATCACAATATTTTTGGTTTTTTTTATTTCAGCGTCCAGCTCTGCTTTAATGGTCTTCCATTTGTCATCAATTTGTAACTTTGATTCTTTTTCCCCGAGAGTTTCACGCACAACATCCAAAGTTAACTTTTCAACGTACGCTTGAGTTTCTAACTCTGTCTTTGTCGTTTCAATTATTCTTTTAAAATTACTGGACTTCCATTCCTGGTATTTTTCTTCTAGGTTTAAGGCGTTTAAGTTTCCGCTCCTTCTAAGCTCACTTATTTTTTTATATAATGCCAGTGTTTTTTTCTCCATTATCTTTTTCTTTTCTTTTGCCGTTGTTTTTTTTACTTTTGGTTGGGCTAGCTTTTTATCATGAGTTTTCTTAGGTTCTATTTCTTCATGTATCTGGTCGAGGTTGAAATCTATTATTGTTTTTGCTAGCGCGTATCTGTCAGTTGGAAGATTCTCAGGGAAGTGAGAATAGTTTCTTTTATAGTTATTGGATGCGCACTCATTCAATATTTCTTCGTTTTCAGGTGATATATTATTATCATATATATTGCTTTTTACTAGCTGAGCTCTTAATTCACCATTCATACCTAAAAGTTCTTTTTGAGCTCTATTGCTGAGTTGGTCAGTAAAGACATCTAGGTTATGTTTTTTTTGTAGATTGTTTCTTGCATCAACCAAGGGTTGAAATAATTTGTGCCTAGAAAAATTAGAATTTGGGTCGGCGGTTTCTATTTGTTTTTCTAGTTGTGTCTCCTTGGTTATTGATGATATTGTTTTATTTATTTCTTTCTCTAACTTATTGTTTAAATATTTTTTTATAGATTGAGATTCGAATGTTTCTTCTGGGTTTCTGGTTTTAATTGAGAGTAGATCGGTTGGTTGTAAGTCTTTCAGTTGTGAGGATAAATACTTAAATACGCCTTCACTTCCTTTTTCTTGATGAATTTTATCTAGCATTGACAATTTTTCTAAATTTCTTCTTGTGTACGTTGTTGGTTTGTTCGAAGGTATAGAAATATTTCTCATTGATAGGGGTTTGTCTGAGTAATTATCCTTGACTTTTCTTATAAGTTGTCTGACTTGTTTTGTAAGAATGTGTTTTGCTTTGTTTTTAGGTTCTATATTGCCAACATTGGTTAAATGCGTGGTTATTAACGGCGATACTCTATTTGGCATAATAAGTCCTTACATATTATTAAATTATATTCCTTTCTATTGTATTGTAGGCTATATAAATAAAAAAGTCTATGTGCAGGACCTATGTACGGGACAAAACATTTAGCAGATCTAAAAACGTTGTTTGATCATTTTTTGTACAGTTGCTTTTGAGTACCCCTGGATTCAAGCAATAAGTGCAATCGCCTGTCCTGTGTAGACTTCGAGTGGTGTCCACCCTCCTATACTCGTCGCCTTTCAATCTGCTACGTTATTGACTGCGCTCGCTCACCTCGATTACCTACTACTCGTAGGCTCATGGGGCTTCGCTTACTTGCCGCCTAGTAGCAACTTGAAATCCTTTGGGTATAAAACCTTGCTAGGCATGGTATTGATCAACATTTCCATTGTCCTCACAGCGCCTTCTGTCAGATGACTCAACGCCCTTTTTTTAGGCCAGGTTCTCCGAATGATGCCATTGGTATTTTCGTTAGTTCCCCGCTGATAACTAACATAAGGCTTGGCAAAGTAAATATCTGCATTCATTGCTTTTACTACCTTTTCATGGGCTGCAAACTCACCACCATTATCTAGGGTGATTGTGCAGACCGATGACACCCGCTTCAGAAGCTTGATCATACTTTCAGCAACAATTTCGGCGTGTTTTGTATCAACCTTCCCTATTAAAGTTAACCGATTCTTGCGGTCTACAAGTGTCACCAGATGGGCATCCTGTCCATAAATAGTATCACCCTCCCAATCGCCTAGACGAGACCGCAGATCAACAACTGCAGTCCGATCGGAAATATCGACGCGGTCTGGGATCGTGATACGCCCAGCCTTACGCTTACCACCTTTGCAGCGCCTCTTGCCAAAGCGGGGTAGATTCTTATACAAAGAGCCTTCACGCACCTTGTTAGTAGCAATACGTTTATAAACAGTGGTGTGGCTGAGTGCGATGTCGGGCACTTACACCTTCATACGGAAACTGATATTTTCAGGAGACCAACCAAGCAATAGCCCTTTCTTTATTATGGGCATGTGTCGTTCATCTGTTTTGCTGATCTTTGTAGCTGTCACTCTATGCTGACTGGCTAGTGCGTGGGCGCTTTTAGCACCGTAACCATTATCACTGGCATTACGACTCAACTCTCGTGATAAAGCACTCTCACTGATATCTACTGACACTGCGACTTCTTTCTGCATGTAGTCTGTTCCAAGAAGAGCCTCAATCTGATACCGTTGTCCTTGAGTCAGCTGCCTGTATTGCCTAGTTTGAGTGCTCATTCTTGGCTTCCATTTTTAGTGTGATAGCTACAAATATACCGGCAGCTGGCTCACCTATAAAATTTCAGTCAATTGCACTTATTATATTAATCCAGCCTAGCAGGTGACAAACAAGCAAAGCCCCCATGACCCAAGAAACGAATAAATAACTGAAATGAGTAAATAAGCCCAAAATCTCACATCTCCAACAGCACTAAATATGTTCACACCAGCCCCTACTCCTGCACCCCATAACCATAAGATACAAGATGAACTGGGAGAAACTCTGCACAGAAGCTACAATACTCAACAGGAAGCTCAAAAGCAGATATTTGCAGTATTTAACATTCATCCTTTTTATTCGTACCTATATACCCGTTACCATTGAAGGTGGAGTAGGCGACAAACGAGCGAAGCCTTATGATCCTAGGAGCAGCAGGTGATTGGAATTAGCGAGAGCAGTCACCCACCTTCCAAGGGAGCGGGTATATACACTATGGGCGGATTCACCGAACAAGTAGAGGCTAGCTGTAACAATGATGGCGCAGACAAGAGTCAGCCTACCCCATAAAGCTGGGGAAAGGTTTTACTGGGGTAACCTTGCCGGAACTTTAGCATCTTATGCTGTTTACCTAGCGGCACAACAATCGGAAGGGTTGTTATTGGTTATCACACCAGATAGCGCCAAAGCCATTGAACTCGAAGAAGAACTGAGTTTTTTTCTACAAGATAATAACGTTACCACTCATCAACTACCAGACTGGGAAACACTCCCTTACGACTGTTTTTCCCCTCACCATGATATTGTTGCCACTCGCCTAACAACCCTGTGCAAACTACCCCAGGCTAGGAGATCCATTTTAATAGCCTCCATAACAACCTTAATACACAAAATTAGTCCTGAATCATTTCTTCAGTCTGAGAGTTTTCTATTAAAAAAAGGGGAAACCTTTTCATTAGAGCTACGACGCAAACAATTTGAGCAAGCCGGATACAGATGCGTCGACACGGTTTACGAACATGGCGAATTTGCTATTCGAGGAGCGATTACTGACATTTACCCCATGGGTTCAAAATTACCGTTTCGGATAGACTTGTTTGATGACGAAATCGATAGCATCAGAACTTTTGACCCAGAGTCTCAACAATCAATTGCTCAAATAGATCAGATCAAGTTATTACCAGCCCACGAGTTCCCTATGGATAAAGCCAACCGAGACAAGTTCAAAGCTAATTTCAGGGAAGCCTTTAATGTCGATCACAGAACATGTCCAATTTATCAAGATATCGGAGATGGCATAGCAAGCCCTGGAATCGAGTACTATCTCCCCTTATTCTTCGATGAAACAGCCACACTTTTCGACTATTTACCTAAAAACACCTGCATCATGTTAGACAGCAGCACTCAACCCTCAATCGAGAAATTTCTTGGGGATGCCAACGAACGATATCAAAACAGAAAAGTCGATCCACTCCGACCCTTGCTACCACCTGATCAGCTTTTTTTAAGAACAGAAGAGTTTTATAATCTAGTCAATGAATACCCAAGAATCACTCTATCTACTACGCCACTTAAAGAAAAACAAGGACGCTTAAACTTCACACAGAAAACCATTCCAGATTTAACCCTAAGTGCCAAATCAGACACACCTCTAGCCCCATTAGAATCATTTATGGCAGAGTCGGAACGTATCCTGTTTATTGCAGAAAGTCCTGGTCGCAAAGAAGCTCTTCTAACTATTTTAAAAGACCAAAACATTATACCAAAATCCTATGATAACTGGCAGCAGTTCCGTCAAAGCCAAGATAAAACGGGTATTACTATAGGCTCTTTGAACGATGGATTCTTCATTGAAGAAGATAATTTAACACTAATTCCCGAGTCCCTGTTATTGGGCCAACGGGTGATGCAACAACGGCGCCGAAAAAATTCATCTTCTTACCATACAGACCAAATAATACGCAACCTTACTGCATTGCACATAGGTGCTCCGGTAGTGCACATTGATCATGGTGTAGGACGCTATCGCGGCCTACAAACCTTGGGAGCAGAAGAGCTGAAAGAGGAGTTCCTTACCCTAGAGTATGCCGACGAAGCCAAGCTCTATGTTCCCGTAGCATCGCTTCACTTAATCGCTCGCTACAATGGCTCAGACGACGATCATGCACCTCTTCACCGTCTAGGGAGTGATCATTGGAGAAAAGCTAGAAAAAAAGCGGCAGAAAAAGCCAGAGATGTTGCTGTAGAGCTACTGGATATCTATGCCCGCAGAGAATCCATGGAAGGCTATACATTTACTTCGCCAGACCAACAGTATCTGACATTTACTGCCGCCTTCCCTTTTGAGGAAACCCCGGATCAACAACAAACCATAGAGTCTGTCATAGCCGATATGTGCTCTCACTCACCCATGGATAGACTGGTTTGTGGTGATGTGGGATTTGGCAAAACAGAAGTAGCCATGCGTGCCACTTTTCTTGCTATACAAGATAGTAAACAGGTGGCCATTCTAGTTCCAACAACATTACTTGCCCAACAGCACTTTAACAGCTTCAAAGATAGATTTGCCGACTGGCCAGTAGAAATTGACGTGATTTCAAGATTTCGTACTACAAAAGAAATACAGAATTTGAAAGAACGCCTAAAAAATGGTCAACTTGATATTATCATAGGAACCCATAAAATTCTTCAAGACCAACTGAAATTCAAGGACCTTGGCCTACTTATTATTGACGAAGAACATCGTTTTGGGGTACGACACAAAGAAAAACTAAAATCCTTGCGAACACGGGTAGATATCCTAACCTTAACTGCCACCCCAATACCTAGAACTCTGAATATGGCTATGTCTGGCATTCGAGATCTGTCCATTATAGCCACCCCTCCAGCGCGTCGCCTCTCCGTGAAAACATTTGTTCGAGAAAAAAACAAGCTCTTAATTCGGGAAGCCATACTTCGAGAATTATTAAGAGGAGGACAAGTATATTATCTTCACAACGAAGTCAATACTATCGAAAATACTGCCCAAGAGTTACAAGAACTGATTCCCGAAGCAAGAGTCGCAATTGGTCACGGCCAATTGCGAGAGCGGGAACTCGAACGGGTGATGTCCGATTTTTATCATAAACGATTCAATGTGTTGGTTTGTACCACCATCATTGAAACCGGGATTGATGTTCCTAACGCCAATACTATTATTCTTAATCGAGCTGATAAATTTGGGCTTGCTCAATTACATCAACTCAGGGGCCGGGTTGGCCGCTCTCATCACCAGGCTTATGCTTACCTACTAACGCCAACGGTAAAATCCATGACAACAGACGCCTGCAAAAGACTGGAAGCTATCTGTGACGCCCAGGATCTTGGTGCTGGATTCATGCTTGCTTCAAATGATTTGGAAATAAGAGGTGCCGGAGAATTACTAGGAGAAGGCCAAAGTGGACAAATTCAAAACATTGGTTTTACCATGTATACTGAAATGCTTAAAAAGGCTGTAGATGCCATTCGAAAAGGAGAAACACCAAATCTTGAAAAACCACTAGCCCATGGCGTGGAAGTTAATCTCCGAGTACAAGCCTTGCTGCCTGATGACTATATTCATGATATTCACAGCCGCTTGGTTTTATACAAACGCATTGCTGCCTCAGAAGCAGACAAGGAACTGCGAACACTACAGGTGGAAATGATAGATCGGTTTGGCCTTCTGCCGCAACCTGCTAAAAATCTGTTCACACAAGCACACATCAAACTTAAAGCACAAGCACTTGGCGTACAAAAGCTAGATGCAGGCCCAACACAGGCACGCTTTGAGTTTGAAAGCCAGCCAAAGGTTGATCCAATGATAATTATTCAGTTAATACAGTCACAATCGGCCGCATTCAGGCTGGAAGGCAATAACATCTTAAAATATAGCGGCTCTATGGAAGCAGATGAAGAACGCTTTAAGCAAATTGAAAATGTGCTAAATCAACTTGCAGGCCAAAAAACACGAAAAACAAAGCCAAAGAATGTGTAATATCTGTGCACTCATCCTGCAAGGAATGAAAGCTTCTAATATACTTTCAACCAGTATTTCACTGATCACTGGATAGTAGTGCTAGAATAACTGCCACAAAGAGCCAACTTATAGGATGCCTGAATGAAGACAGCTGCCTCACTGATATTGCTAACCATACTGTACTCTAGCTCTTTATTGGCTAATGATACTTCCACCGAGCAGGAGCAGGAGCAATGGTATCAAGCAGATATTGTTATTTTTCGCAATGAAGCAACAAAAAACATGACCAACGAAGCATGGCCGAAAATTCACTTTAGAGCAGTCCCCCCAGAGGCAATACAGCTTACTCCAGTCACTAGTCCAACTACAACTTACAATAATGATTTACAGTTATCACAACTATTTGATATGAATCACGGTCAAGTCAATGATCTCGATATACAAGTGGTACCATTTATTGAGTTACCAGATAGCGAACATCTATTGAACGATAAAGCAACAACATTAGATCAATCGCCAAACTATACTGTACTACTAAAAATGGCTTGGCGATTACCAAAAGTTAGTGACAACCAAGTAAGGCCCGTAGTGATTGAGTCAGCCCAGAGTAATGACTCAACGTTTTTTATCCACGGCTTAATCTCTATAGACTCAAAAAAGCACCTACATGCTAACGTTGATCTTTGGTATAGCGAAGTAAAGCCAGAAGAATCGCCATTATCGTCCACTAACCTTGAATCAAAAACCTTATATGACCATACGTTAGCGACAAACCAAGAACCACGTAACCTCCATCTCAGTATAACGAGAAATTTTCAATTAAAAGAAAAACGGATAATACAAAGAATCAGCGACACTCAGTATTTTGATGGCCCTATCATAGGCATGCTGTTAAAGCTTACACCTTATGAGCGACCCGATGATCAACCACCTCCAACTCTGGAAAAAAAAGATTTAAATGACTTACGACTAAATCCGGAAGAAAACAACTCAACATCGAAAATCAGCAGTGATTATGAATTATTTTATAAAGCAGACGCACTCCAGAAACCAGCATTCATGACCAATAACTAGGAGATATGCTTTTTAAAAGGACGCATAATGACCCTTAATCTCAACAAATAACTAGCATGACTTCTGTTAACTACCCACTTACATTACCAGATAAATCATTCTCAAAAAAATCAAATAACGTGCTATACCAGCTACCATCAAAGGTGTGAGTAGACGACAAACTAACAAATCTCAGTGATCTTACAACAGTAGCTGGGCGGGAGCTGCGAACAGCCACACCTCAAGACAAGTGGATATCTTCAACACCAAGAAAAGACCCCATGATCGAACTTATTATCGACACCTGTTTAAAATTTAAACAACCGACTACTACATAAACCATAAACGTTACTTATGACTCGCTAATAGTCATCTCCATAAAAAAACTGTTTTTACCATTTTTAGAGTAGTACTGAATATTACCCATCAAACTTCTTACAATAAACAAGCCTCTACCGGAAGCCTTCAAGTCAGGAGCACTATCAGAACCCCCAGTAGCTATGGCCCCAGCCAAAGGTGCACTCAACGTATCATCAGGCATAATAAGCCCCCAGTCGCTAACAGTTAAAGAGATAACCGACCGAGACTTTTTTACAATGATTTCTATGGTGCTACCAGGCTCATTGCTATAAGCATGCTCTACAGCATTATTAAGCACTTCCACAAGGCATAATTCAATACGATTGACTGTATCAAGAGCTACATGCGCCCACTCACAAATACCTCTCACCGCCATAGCAGCCATCACTGTACTTGACAGTGTAGAGTCTATCTCAATCTTTAACTTTTGTGGCTGAGATGAGCTCTGTTTTTTAGTATCCATCAATCATCAGCCAATGCATCATCAACCGTAGTAGCTATGGAAAACAGTTTTTCCATAGAAGTCAAATCAAACAAATCCCTAACAGCTGGCTGAGCTCCTGCCAATATTAACTGACCATCACCTGGCATTTTCTTTAACGCCGCAACCAAAGCACCCAAACCGCTGCTATCCATAAACTTCACATTAGTTAAGTCCACAATAATCGCTGTTGCACCCTTCTCAATACTCTCAAAAAGAAAACTCTTGAACGCTTCCGCAAGAGAGGCATCCAGCCGCACCTCCTCAACAGTAGCAACAATAAAACGCCCCTCTTCCCTCGACCCAAACGACATAATACATTCCTTCCTTAAAGCCCTACTTTAATTGTACTGGTTACGGATTCCACTCCAATACTAGATAAGTTATATCATCTTCAAATACACCTTGCTGATTCCATTGCTTAATCTTCTCCTCTATTTTTATGATCATATCCTTGATACTACAGTCAAATAAAACACTCAATATTTGACTTAAGCGATCCTGACCAAACTGATCACCATTATTATTATCACATTCAGTTAATCCATCAGAATAAAGAAACAAACGATCCCCTGGCTCCAAGGTAATGCTTACCGTACTGTATTTTTCATCCGGTATCATTCCTATCGGAACACCAGAACCGCTTACAGCCACAACGCTTTGCGTTTCTTTTTTCATCCACAAAGGATTTGGATGACCTGCCTGAGATAAAACCACCTCACCGGTTTTATTATTCATTATGCCATACACAATAGTAAAATAGCTCACCTGTTCTGCTGTTGTCTGAAAAAGCATATTTAGCTGCTCCAGCAGTTTAGCTGGCGACACCAGAGAGGAACCAGAAAGTGCATTCGGACAGTGATTTTTATACAAGGTCCTGTCCCCAGACTCAGAGAGAAGATTGTTCAAGGTAAACGAAAACAAGGCCGCAGGTATACCATGACCCGACACATCTAGCTGATAAAAACAAATGTGATCAGAATCCAGCGCCTGATAGCCAAACATATCACCGCCAAGATGCTTGCAAGGTTTGAAAAACCAGTCAAACTGAACATTATTTATAAGCGCTGGTTGAGCCAGTAACCCAGCCTGAGTGCGTGCAGCCGACTCAAGGTCTTTCTCTATCGTAACTAGAGCCCTTAAAAGCTCCTTGTTTTTTTTCTCCAAATCCATTTCAAGCTCAACAACTCTTACACCTGCTTTTAACCGCGCTAACATTTCATCAAAATCAACCGGTTTACTAACAAAGTCATCAGCCCCACAATCAATGCCCTCAACAAGAGACTCACTACCCGTCTTTCCTGTCAGCAAAATAAAATAGACGTAACGACCATAATCATGCTGCCTGATAGCCTGGCATAACTCCAATCCATTCATTTCCGGCATTATCCAGTCACTAATGACAATCCTAATATCCGACTCTGCATGAAGGCATTCAAGCGCCTCAACACCATCTGCCGCCTCAAAAACCTGATAACCTCGCTTTTTGAGAATAGACGACAACATAAGTCTTTGATCTCTTGCATCTTCAACAATAAGTATATTCATGATAAAAGTGTTGCGTCATCCGTGTATAGTTAATGTTTTATACCCATTCACTTCATGATGTAAGGCGGCTAGTTGCTATCACTCACCTCAAGCACCTACGACACTCGGCTTATAAGGCTTATAGCTTATAAGGCTTAGCAAGTTTATCTTCTGATCACCCCTCGACAACAGGTGTAGATCAACCAAAAACAACCACACATCCACGTACAGAAAGAATAATTTTTTAAAATAATAAACAGAACCTATACTTTCTACTCTTCAGAAAAACAAACGGCTAATCCATCAGTATATCAACAAGCACTCCCATAGGAACACGCTGAAAAAGATCGATAATATTTCTATTATGCATACGTATGCATCCATGCGATAGGGGCTCCCCCATCACAAAGGTATCAGGGATACCGTGAATATAAATATATCTCCGCATTGTGTCAACACTTCCTAGTCGATTAAGACCGTACTCCATGCCACTCAACCAAAGTATCCTAGATAAAATCCAATCACGGCGATCATGATATTCTGCCACCAATTTAGGAGAATATATTTCGCCTGTTGGCCGCCGAGCAACAAATACTGTATTTTCAGGTAAACCAGCTCCTATTTTTGCTCGAACAACATGCCTACCCAAAGGTGTTTGTCCACTACCAAATTGTTGACCAACGCCTTTTATCCCTGTTGAAACAGGGTACTCAATAATATCACCATCGGCTACATGCAACTTCAATACCTGGATACCAATATGCACTGTAATAAACACGACCACCTCCCAAACTCAGGTATGAAACCTTAAGCCAGCAACCATCAAAGGTACCATTCTGAGATGCATCCCTTCATAATCATCACCATTACCGCAATAATTTTTTACAGCAGCCATAAATGCATTTACACCAAACATAGTAAAAACAGCAGAACCTAAAGCACCATTCATACGCCAAAAGATATCACTTAAATGAAGGTGGAGACAAATACGTATTAGAGACTTAAAATAGCGACGAAAAGCATCATCCTAAGCATTCTACAAATAGCTCTTCAATCACCCTAGGCTGCATTAAACACCAGCCCAGCAAAGCGCATAATATAGAAAAACACTCATTACTACAGGGAGCCTACTTCCTTCATCGTTTATATAGCTAGTGCCCCCTATACTCGCTCAGGAACATATGCCCATTACCTGAAGACGCGGGCTTGCTCTACCCAAATAATCTACTACTAGCAGAGCTCATGGGGCTTCTCTCGTTGGCGTCTACCCACATATTCAAGAGTAATCGGTATAGAAAATCACATAACCGTGAGTCCGCATTTCTTTATCCAGAGCAGATTTTCTTCTTAATGCAAAAAGAATGAGCATGAAAGACATTGGCATATTTGAAGGTAATTTTCTCGCTACTCATAAAACAGCGAAATCCAGAAACGATTAAATCATTATATCCAGAATAGGAGGGAAATTAACCGTTAAACGTTTTGAAAGGTGCGGCAAGAAAATATTTATTCACCAAAAAAACAGTGTGTTTAACACCATATAAATCAACGTAAAAGAAGGCACGGTTGCCATTAAAGGCTTGATCTAGCATTGACATTATTATAAATTAACCAATAAGGTAGGCATAACCACTGAAGACATCTACTTCAGAAGTGAGTACAAGAAAAGGCTGAAAAAGAAGCAACTTACCTGCCAACCAATAAAAACAGATATTAGCGACAGACAATTACTGACAGGCAGGCATTCACCTCAGCAACAATGCCTTGCACTATTACTTTTCTAGTGCAAGACTCGCTCTTCAGATAAGCTATCCAGCTCATCCTGAGATAAACCTTGACGACTCACCTCGTCAATGCCCACATCAAACATTAACTTCGCTATATTAAGATGACATCCCTGAAGAAACATTTTGGCTTCTTCTGAAAAATTAAGCGTTAACAGCGGTTCATCATCACCGTTACCACTACGCCGCAGCACAATTTCACCACTAGGTAACTCAACCATCTCCAGAAATGAGGCAACCATAACTATCAAACCTATAAATTCATCTTGGAGAATTATGCAGTAAAAAAAAATTTTTTTCAAGAAAACTCTCATACTTGAGCCAACTCTATCAACAATTACGATTGTCCACATCTCTATGGCAGAAGAAATAGGTTATTCAAGTAATTATTCTGAGACCTTTGCACGAGCCGTAATTTTGTTAGTCGGTGAGGAAAATACACACTAAAATAAATGATTTATGCTTGTAAATGATCGATTTAGTACGTTTTTAAAGAAGCCAGCTGGCAAAATAACAATCGTGCAAAGGTCTCATTCTGAACTTGCTTATATATTGACCGGTCAAGCATCTCAAATTAGTTCAACCTTAAAGAATACAAGAGTCACAAGGCTACCAGTATCATCTTATGTGGTGTCATACACCTATGTACGGGACAAAACATTTAGCAGATCTAAAAAAGTGGTTTGATCATTTTTTGCACAGCTGTTTTTGAGTACCCGTCTAAGCCTATCCAAGCCTAACCGAAACAGACTCTTGGGACGTAATGTTTGTTCAGCGGCAATTGATTTGCACTCCCATAACACCAGCGCCCTACTAGTAGGCACCACACAACAGAAATCGTCAGTAGTCCCATCAGTTTCTCCATCCTGTCAAGGTTCGTCATATGTGTGGACTCCAAATCAAAGCCTCGACTTTTTAGATCGCCAAACATGGTTTTAATACTCCTGCGCTTACTATAGTCATCTATTATGCTGCCTGGCTTTTTAGTAGCTACCACGATCAACAATCCTTTCAGAGTTCGACGAGCTGCAATATAGAGCGGTACTCCAGATACTTTCTTTTTCTTATGCCACGTTACTGTATGATTGATACTAACGCCTCTGCATAGCTTGCCAATGGCAATCTTTTTGCTTCGATGTTCCATCACATTGTTGCTTTTAATCAGAATTCTGCATGACAGTTTGTTTTGACGTAACCAGTCTAACCTTTAGTGGCCTATAAACTCACGATCTGCCAGAAGGTTATCCTAGCCTTGATGCATGGGGAGATGAGCCTTAAGCTTCTTACGAATGTATGAGGTTGTTAACGTCCCTCACTTTCAATGGTAACGGGTATACAAACCATGGTATTATTAACCATAATCAACTTAGCTGGAATTACTGACCTCACACCTTCAAAGGGAATTAGCGTATAAGCATTTCGAGCTATGGAGCAAACAGTTGTTGTTGTCTGTAGAGTTCTCGACCTGAATGGTAGAATGCTCTATACCAAAATGATCTTGCAAATGTTTTTGGATACTCCAAAGGAATTGATTATCCAATAAATCTTGTTTTATAACCAGATGAGCAGTCAGGGCAATCTCTGTGGTACTTAAGGGCCATACATGTAAATCGTGAATACTGTCAACATTATTAAAGCTCAGTAAGTATTTATTAATTTCAGATACACTAATGCGTTGAGGCACGGCATCTATAGCATAGTTTATAGAATCTAGAAGCAATTTCCATGTGCCGATCGCAATAACTACGATGATAACAATACTAACAATAGGGTCAATCCACAGCCAACCTTTCATAATAATCAATATACCAGCAATAACCACACCTAAAGACACCACTGCGTCTGCAGCCATATGCAGGAAGGCACCCCGAATATTTAGATCCTGCTTTTGGCCTTTAACAAAAAGTAATGCCGTAAAGATGTTAATGATGACTCCAATTGCAGCAACCACTATCACCGTCATACCTTCAGCTGGTTGCGGGTTTTGAAAACGTACAACTGCCTCCCATGCAATGCCTCCCAGCACAAGAATAAGAAGTATCGCGCTGAGCAGTGAAGACATTATTGTAGCTTTTTTAAAGCCATACGTTCGTTTATCAGTAGCAGATTTTGTTGCAAGCACATTTGCCCCCCAAGCGAGCAATAGGCTGACGACATCACTTAAGTTGTGCCCAGCATCCGCTAAAAGTGCTAGGGAATCGGAAAGCATTCCAAAAACCGCTTCAATAGCCACAAAAACAAGATTAAGCACGACACCAATAGCAAAAGATCTATTATAATTGTCTATATTATGGCTGTGATCATGAGACATACTTTTTCCTTAAGAGGAGGCTAACATCGCGTTAAGTGGTGCCAAAGAATTGCGATTAAGACCAAGGCATAAGATGATTTCAACATTACTTCAACATTATATTTCACCATGAACCAGCAACTCAGATTTTATACATCTAAAAGTTACACCATTCAACAAAGTGACGCACAAATAGAATGTGATTTTCGATAATGCAGAAATATTGAGCAAATTTCACCCATAATTGCGGATCAATCCTGCGCACTGATCAACTGACCCATTCTGACAATATTAGCTAAAGCAAATAGTGTTGCCGGTTTGTTTACATTCTTGCCATGCCCATTATATCTTGCTTTTACGAACACAAATTTACATTTAATGACCCAGAACGAATGCTTCACTAAAGCTAGAATGCCAGCTTTCAGATTCTCCAGTTTTAACACTTTTTTATTCTTTCAAGGATGTTGTTTCAGCTCTATTAACTTGAACTTGATCTCAGCAATAAATTACTCGGTTTTCTACGCTTTTGAACGAGCTCCTTGTCTGCAAAACTCGGTTGATGAATCAGGGGGTTGCTATCTGCCTCTTTAGCTCACCCCAGCCACCTATTATTCGTAATCTTATGGGGCTTCGCTCCTTTGTCACCTCCACCCCTGATAATAATACCTCTTTTTTCTGTAAAACTGTATGTTATGCAAATAATTGAAATTAGTCATATTGTAAGTTTCACGATCAGATAAAAAAAACAACTTTCGAGAAAAATTGGTACATATCATACTACCGCAGTGAATGCGATCTAAATTCAGTAGTTTCGCGTGCTTACAGTACCTCCAAACATATAGGTCTTTGCGTATTGCATTGCAGTCAGATTCCCAGCTATAATTTCTGTTACGAAAACCACTCACCACGTCTTCTTTTGCCTTTATTCGTTGTAACATAATATTTAGAATACTAGTGTCTTCTTGTTCTTCTATGGGCTCTACTACCTCTATTCCTGTTGTCACCGACTTATCCCAAAGAACAGAAAAGTCATAAATAGTCTTTGGTCTAAAATCTTTAATAATATCGCCGTCATCATAGAATGCTCCTGAACTTAAAAATTGATATTCCTTTTTTTTTATTTTTCTTTCTATTGTTTGCTGTAATAATAGAAGAGATAACTGATAAGTTTTTGTGCGCTGTTTAAAGGCATGCATGTTTTTGCCATTAATAGCTCCATGCAAACCAAGAGACCTGAACCTATGCATAATGTTTGAGAAAGAATTACAAAATATAGCTCCTTTAAATACATTGGGTTGATGTAGTGCAGTATCTAATATTCTGTATAAATATGCATTTGCGTTGGCAGTCATTTTATTTAATGGTAGGTGTGATAAATCTGACAGCATTCCACTTATGTCGTAGTATTTATCACATATTTCTGCCAAATACTCCAAAGAATTTAAACTATTCCTGTGATGAAAAAGAGATGTCTTAACCACATCATAATGCACGCATCTATTCATGAAAAAGTACATAAAACGATATTTTTTTTTTAGTATATGGTAGAACCAATTGCTTGCAGTATCAAATAACATTCCAATATCCATATGATCTATCATGACATCTTGATGATACGATGCAGAAAACTCACCAAACAAAAAAAACACACCTTCATCATAACTTACTGTATCAAAAAAATCTGGTTCTTCCATTGAAAGACTATGAGATAAATCCAGTGTTTTTTTCTCACGGTGGGATTTTATGTTCTCATCTAGCCAGTCATAGGAACTAGAATAGTCTGCGTATCTTGGATGTTTGCTTTTAGGGTCGGTATTCTTTGTAAATACTGATAATTCCTGTATAAGTTCTGCAAACTTTAGAAAATCATTTTCTTCGCAATAGCTACTATCAATATTTTCACTAAAGGTGTCTTCATATCTTTGTTTCAAGAAAGTTTCATCGTCATTAGAATCGCCACCATCACTATAATCTTCACAATCTTCACAATCTCCTCTGTTATTTCCACTTTCGTCACCTCCAGAAAACACACTTTCTTTGCAAATATATTGATAAGACTCACTACCAGAATGATAACTGTCTCTTTTTATAGTAGAGTCACTTACAGATGGCACATAACTTTCGCTAACATTTTCATTAGAATCAATACCAGTATTAAATCCAGCTTCTTTTGTTTCAGAACTATCGTCATAGGCCGAAGACTCTTCGGTGCTATATTGACTACCAACATTACAGGTACCATTTTCTATGACGCTGTCATCTCCTCTGATTAGATCAGGTACAGCGCATTCATAAACACCATCATCATAAGCGTTATACTTACAAGGCGGACAACGTAGTTTGTCAAAATAATAATTATAAGCCTCGTTTTCAAATGGCGATTTAGATAAAAACCCTCCTAATTCACCATACTTGTTTTGTGATTCCAAAGATCTCGCGAAATAAAATGCTAAACGTTGCCTATTATAACAAAAGAGCTCTGCGTTTTTACCTAAGCGATCTATAGTTTTTTGTAAACTCTCAACATTTGCATATATTACCCTACCGCTGGTGTCTTTTAAAAATCTAGTATACAAGAATGGATTACAGCCAGTAACTTTTCCTTTTTTTTGTAATTCTAACAACGTTAACTCATGCAAAAGAATTATCCAAGCAGGTAAAGACATCCATGTTCCAGAAATACATTTTATATGACTGAATGAAGCTGTAATATTTTTATTATTTACCTTAGTCATATTTTCTCTATAGCACGCACTATTAATAATACAAAATTTAGTATTTCCATCTCCAGTATCAGCAAGAGACCTTATCATGCATATGAGCTCTTCTAACGATTCCAGAGTATCCCCTTTAAATCTTAAGAAAATATCATCCTCTAACAATGACGATAGTAATTTTTTGTCTGCTAGAATAGCATATCCTTTTTGATCTTTATCATTATGACCTAATACTAAAGCAGAAAAGAAGATCAAAAAGAAAAAAAGTGTATATTTCATGTAACATCCTGAATTTGAAATATAGAAAGTTTCATGACAACTTTCTTATATAGATTTATTGGTTATCATAACGCGGCCAAGTACCTAGGGTAATGACCATCATGACATTAAAAAGTTAAAATATAAGGCACTTATGTGTAACTGATTCGAGACTACCAATATAAGTCAAACTCTGAGTCAACAAAAACTAAATCTGACGAAGTAAGTTTAAGATTTTCACAGCTGTATCATAAAGTTTTATCTAGCCAAAGTACATCTGTACGCGTATAAGTATGCAATACTCTCAGGGCTTCCTATTATTTAAAACACAGCTTCTCCAGTCGTTGAGTAAAAAACAGCCACACCTGATCGTTTTACTCTTCATGAAAGTGTTGAATTTGCCTTTATCAGGAAAAAGTCACGTACAGATGGCTTGTATTTAATCTCATGAACGACTTTAATGCCGAGTTACAAAATTCAGGTATTATTTTATCAGAAACAAATACAATACGTACTGATATGTACATTTTATCAACCCAACGATTCAGGGTATGACTCCATGGATATGATCAAGACTCGTGCCGCTGTTGCTAGAGGCCCAGGACAACCACTCAGCATTGAAGATGTAGATCTCATGCCTCCGCAGAAAGGCGAAGTAATGGTAAAGATCGTTGCATCCGGCGTTTGCCATACCGATGCCTACACCCTTTCAGGAAACGATCCTGAAGGAATTTTTCCCGCCATTTTAGGCCACGAAGGCGCCGGCATAGTTGAAGCTGTCGGTGAAGATATCACCGGACTGGCTGTCGGTGATCATGTTATTCCGCTTTACACCCCTGAATGCGGTGAATGCAAATTCTGCAAATCCGGAAAAACCAACCTCTGTCAAGCAATTCGCGCCACTCAGGGTAAAGGCCTAATGCCAGATGGCACGACTCGTTTTTACAAGGATGGTAAACCGATCTACCACTATATGGGAACATCTACCTTTTCAGAGCATACCGTCCTTCCAGAAATAGCACTGGTTAAAATCCGTAAGGATGCACCGCTGGAAAAGGTCTGTCTGCTGGGATGTGGCGTAACCACTGGTATCGGAGCAGTGATCAATACTGCCAAGGTGCAGAAAAACGACACCGTAGCTATATTCGGGCTGGGTGGGATTGGCCTATCCGCAATCATTGGCGCAACCATGGCCAAAGCCGGACGAATCATCGCCATTGACATCAATGAAAGCAAATTCGATATCGCCAGACAACTGGGTGCAACTGATTTCATCAATCCAAAAAAACACAACAAGCCAATTCAGGATGTCATCGTTGAAATGACCGATGGTGGCGTCGATTACTCTTTCGAGTGTATCGGTAACGTCCAGCTCATGCGTTCAGCATTGGAGTGCTGCCATAAGGGCTGGGGAGAATCAGTCATTATTGGTGTCGCCGGTGCCGGTGAGGAAATTGCTACCCGCCCATTTCAATTAGTGACTGGACGGGTATGGAAAGGCTCTGCCTTTGGTGGTGTCAAGGGCCGTTCTGAGCTGCCGGATTATGTTCAACGTTATATGGATGGCGAGTTTGAACTGGATACCTTTATCACCCACACCATGAAACTAGATGATATCAATATGGCATTTGATCTAATGCGCGAAGGAAAGTCTATCCGCACCGTCATTCATTTCGATCAATAAAAACAACCTAGATGCATGCATTTCGGTACAGGTAAATATCATGTTAAAACCAATGGCATTACTCGCAAATTACCGATATTTATTAACATACAATCAGTACCATTGAGGTGTAAATAGGAAACAAACGAGCGAAGCCCCATAAGCCTATTAGTAGTAGGTGATTTGGGGTGGGTTAGAGCAGTCAATAACCCCACACCTTTAATGAGAATGGGTGCATACTTAAATCCATAACGTTAGGTCATGAATACTACCCCATCTTTATGTGAATCATGCCCCATACTCATTGCTCTTCTGGAGAATTTTGTTGTATACCGTTATAAAACACCTTCTATGTGCACAAACTGAATAAGGATGCTTTGACTTTCTGAGAGTGCTTGTTTAAGTTTTGATTCAAAAGAAAGTAAATTATTCTTACTTAACAACGATATGCGATCCTACCCATTCACAAGGTCAGTTTCTTTTCCACCATCCAACAGATATCCACACAATGCCGTCTTTTCCAATTCTAAAGCAAGCATATACTCTATGAATCTGCAAATAATGGTTTTGTGTTTTTATACGCATCTATTCAAGTTATTTAACTAGCCTTAATTAATCAATAGCTCTGGTTGCATCAAGTAATAGCAAACTACTTTAGTTTTTAAACTTACAAGAAATACAATAGGGAGACTCAAATCATTTTGTAGTAATTGGGGCTATTAGCATTAGAAATAAAACTGATGTTTTATTTGGTGCATTTTATATTCTAATTCAGCCAATGGAGAATACTTTGAATGATAATAGAGTTTGAAATATCTATAAAGAAGGAGCCAACCAATGGAACTATGATAAATGCCTGCGGCGCCGCACCACTTTTTTTGGTTATTGCTGCCATATTAGCAATTGCAGTTGGCGTTGCACCAAGCGCTAAACCTGCGTAACCAGATGACATAACAGCTGCTTCGTAATTCTTTCCTAATGCTCTAAAAACAACAAAAATTGAAAATATTGTTACCATTAGAGCTTGAGAGGTAAGTAATAGAAGTATCGGTAAAGCAAGATCAACTAGAGACCACAGCTGTAAGCTCATAAGAGACATAGATAAAAACAACCCTAAAGATATTTCGCTTACAATAGCCAGAGTAGGAGTGCCCGTTGGCCACAACATCTTTTTCCAAATGTATGGTACTGTATTAGTAAGTAAAATACCACCAAATAAACAGGGAACAAATACAGGTAACTTGATACCCATGACGTCTAAAAGTTCATGCACATGTAAACCAATTCCTATTGCAACACTCAAAATCAATAAAAAAGAGAAGATAGACTCTGCCGTTATCTGTTCACTTTTCTCATTACTAACATCAATAGATATTGATTCATTGCTACTAGATTTCAAGTCATATCTTTTTATTAAATAATTTGAAATTGGTCCACCAATAACCCCTCCAATGACCAAACCAAATGTTGCACAGGCAATCCCTATTTCTGATGCATTGTTAATTCCGTACTCTTGTATAAATGTAGGAGCCCACGCAATAGAAGTACCATGCCCGCCACTAAGAGAAACAGAACCAGCCAATACGCCAATGTTAACATCCATACCAGAAATCATGGCTACAGCAACTCCTGTATAGTTTTGTACAAATAAGTATATTATGGATAAAGTTAACAATACAAATAACATTTTACCACCTTTAAGTAAGGCTGAAAATCGTGATGACAAACCAACACATGTGAAAAACACCACCAAAAGAACATCTCGTTGATATAAAGAATACTCTATTTCAATGTCAAAGAATATATATATGATAGAAGATAAAACCGAAGCAACAATACCGCCAACAACAGGTATTGGTATATTGTAATTTTTCAATAATTGAATATTGTTAACTAAATATTTCCCTAAAAAATAGACTAATACAGCTAAAAGCAAGGTTTGCCTAGGATTAAATTCCATATTTTACTCCATGAACATAGTTATGATAGAATGGACAGTTATCTGACCTACCCCATACAGACTTGAACGTGCGGAATTACCGCATCCGATTTTTCTATTATATCTTTAACATACAACGGCAATGGCTCTCCTCCGCCATTGGGTCTTTGACATAAGAGTCTAACAAGTTAACAATATCAACTTTATGATTTTCATTTGAATAGTCTGCAATGATTACTTCAGCGTTCACTTACTCTCCGATGTACGTTTGATACTTAACGTTTTAAGTAATACGTCTGTGTCTTTTTGCGCCTCGTACTTGACTTTTTTATTAGCACTTACAATATATTTGCTGTAGTGACTAAAAAAAAACAACTCCATTTGGAGTATGTAACCAAGTAAAGATACCTATATTTATTGCAACTGTAACCCAAAAAATGATACAGAAAGAGTCTTTTTTTGATTTATGGCGTAGCTTTTGTTGAGCAATAGCAGCACCGGGCCAACCGCCAATTAAAGATAGTACGTGCAAGGTGCTTTCTTTAATTCTCCATCCTCCCCTTTTTGCCGCTGATTTATCTATGGCATATATGAGGAAAGTAAGAAGGCTAGCAACCATATAAAGATAGAAAACTACGATATTAACTTTGCCTAAAAAAGTTGATATACCGACGATAAGAAGAAATATAACAGAACAAATAATTGTTTTTGAACTTTGCTTTTTACGATAACGTTTGATAATTTTTCCCCTAACTTAGTTACACCATTAGCACACACTCTATCTTGCTTGCCTGTGCTTAAGTCATGGCTAACGACTTAGTTTATTGTGTGTTATTGTGTAAGGCTGTTGAAAGATTTTACACAAAAACCAGTTTACCACCATTATTATGTCTTATAAACCCAAACCATTCACCCTGATTCCATGAAGCTATTTTTCCTTTAGTACGCATATTATTTATGATGCTAACGCCCTTGTTAGCTGGCAAAAACCAGTGAGCTAAAATGAAGCGAAGCGTAATATCCCGCTGTTTTTTTTGTCCAACTGAACAGCTTGTTAGCACTCTTTGTATACATAATTACGAGATTTATTTAATCCATAAACCACAAAACATAGTGATAACAATTGCTGTGCCATAAGAATCGGCTTACCTTGTAATATCATCAATGCTGCCATGCTAAGGTTCATCAACATAAAAAAATACCACCCGCCCGCGTTATTTCTAGCTATTGCATAACTCCCAAACAAGAAACCTAACATAACACCAATTTCTAATACTTGCGAAATAGACGTTATTCCACCGTGATCTATAACACTATAACCAAGTCCAAATACTAAAGACAGATAAGTACATAAGGCAACAATTATGTTAAATAATTTGTTTTGTCTTTTATTATCATGATAAGTATTGTATATACCCAATAGCATTGCAGGAACACATCCTACTTGGATCGATGCAGCAATCCAATCATGATGATTTATTAATATAGTTACCCAAGCAGGTACTCCTAGAATGTAAATAACCCACCCTTTAATTCTAAGGCTTTTTTTAGCCTGGCCTTGCCTCCCCTCTGAAATTGCAAGCATTATTTTGTTGGAGAGGTAGAACATCCCTCCCCAAATCTGAAATATTAAATCCATGTATCTTCTCTCTTTAGTAACCCAACTAACAATTCCCATGAATACTAAATACTTTTTCAACCAAACCGTCATTATACGTGAAAATCATTCAATGACAAGTGAGTTCATTATGGTGATTAAGAGCTAACCTTTTACCTAAATCGCATGCCGAACAGGGCAATGATATTGGGGATACGATGATGTTTTCTGCGCTGACATGCAGAGTCGGTTTGAGGTGATTATTAGATGCTTACCAATTCCATGTGCCATCCTAGTTCCAGCTCTTTTTGTTAATGTCTAACATTTTTTTGAATTGATAGATAATTATTGAAGAATAATCGTCTGATGAGAAATAGCCATAATTTCTACATTTATTATCAGGTTTATATCCTTTCCCTTTGATATCTCAACTTCTCGATGGTTGAGTCAAGCTTCACTATCCTGAGTGAAAAGCCCTTCGCAAATCCGCATGCACGGTATTGTGGGGGCTGAGGGTTAAAGACCGTCGGTTACCCGATTAAGTGAAAAGGTTTTCATGCTTTAGGTTTGAAAAATAGAATAATGCCGCTAATAACAATAAACAGTAAACCTAGACCAAGTATTAACCCTATGTATGGAACTATAATTTCCCATGTATGTATAGAAACAAGAAATTCTTTAATTTCCTTGCTGTAGATTCCCGCTTTGCGAAAAAATAATAAGCAACCTGTAACTGCTAATAAAAGGAGAAATGGCGATAGTGTTATCGCAACTATTCGATGAATTTTTCTTAGTTTCATAATTCCACTCTTTTCATTTAACGCCGAAATCACTTGACGTAAAAAGGGGCGTAAATTTTTCGATAGAAAAATTTGTGACACTTTTTACGGTCAAGTGGATTTGATTATGTACGCTTTATTTAGCAGCCATATCAAAGCGATCCAATGTCATTACTTTGACCCATGCCTTAATGAAATCATTGAAGAATTTCTCTTTAGCATCGTCTGATGCATAAACTTCAGCTATGGCACGTAACTCCGCATTAGAGCCGAACATCAAATCAACAGGTGTTGCTTCCCATTTTAAGTTGCCCGTTTTACGGTCAATACCCTCATATAAACCTTCAGTTTTATTTGATTTATTCCACTTGGTGGACATATCAAGCAAATTAATGAAGAAATCATTGCTCAATGTTCCTGGCTTATCTGTCAATATGCCGTATGACAAACCTTCAACATTTGCATTTAACACACGCATACCACCAACCAGGACCGTCATTTCAGGTACTGTTAACGATAGAAAGTTAGCCTTATCAATCAGCATTTCAGCTGGTGATAAAGGACTGTTGCTATTGTAATAATTACGGAAGCCATCTGCCATTGGTTCAAGAACAGCAAAGGAATTTATATCAGTTTTCGCTTGCGTTACATCGGCTCGTCCTGCTGTAAAGGGTACGGTTACCTTATACCCAGCAGCTTTTTCAATCGCAGCCGCGCCACCTAATATAATAAGGTCTGCCAGTGATACTTGCGTGTTAGTTGAATTACCTGTGATAAAAGAATACACAGATCCGTTAGCTGAATCATCATTGAATTCCTTTTGAATACCTTCCAGTGTACTCAAAACTTTTGCCAACTCAGTTGGACTATTGGCAGGCCAGTTTTTTTGTGGAGCTAGACGAATACGCGCACCGTTTGCACCACCACGCATATCTGTTCCACGAAAACTGGAAGCTGATGCCCAAGCAGTTCTTACCAACTGAGGTATAGTTAAACCAGAATTTAAGACCATAGCTTTCAATGCCTTAATATCATCTTCGTTAATTATTTCGTAGTCCACGGCTGGAATGGGATCTTGCCAAATAAAGGATTCTTTTGGCACATCTGCACCTATATATCTGGAGCTTGGTCCCATATCGCGGTGCGTTAATTTAAACCAGGCTTTAGCAAATGCTAGATCAAATTCATTTGGATTATCTAGAAAACGCTGAGCAATTTTTTTATAGATCGGGTCAAATTTTAAAGCTATGTCCGTCGTCAACATAATCGGCGCATGTCTTTTGGATGAATCGTGCGCATCTGGTACGAATTTCATTTCTTTTGCATTTTTAGGTATCCACTGTATAGCACCTGCGGGACTTTTAGTTTTAACCCACTCTATATTTAACAGGTTTTGCAGAAAGTTCATACTCCAAGCTGTGGGCGTAATCGTCCAAGCACCTTCTAGACCACTAGAAACAGTATCTGCACCTTTACCTGTACCACATTTATTTTTCCAGCCTAAGCCTTGTTCTTCAATGCCGGCAGCTTCTGGCTCTGGCCCAACACATTTACCTGGTTTGTGAGCACCGTGCGTTTTACCGAATGTATGCCCACCTGCTATTAACGCAACCGTTTCTTCGTCATTCATTGCCATTCTGGCAAAGGTTTCACGAATATCTTGAGCTGATAAAATCGGATCAGGAATGCCGCCAGGACCTTCAGGGTTCACATAAATTAGGCCCATCTGTACAGCTGCAAGTGGTTTATTCAGGTTTCTTTTGCCGTGGTAGCGTTTGGCATCTGAAAGAAAAGTTTTTTCTTCCCCCCAGTTCACCATTTCAGGTTCCCAGTCATCTTTACGTCCTCCAGCAAAGCCTATGGTTTTAAAGCCCATAAATTCAAGTGAAACGTTACCAGTTAAAACCATTAAGTCACCCCAGGAAATTTTACTCCCATATTTTTGTTTAACAGGCCAGAGCAAACGACGTGCTTTGTCTAGATTAACATTATCTGGCCAACTATTAAGTGGAGCGAATCGTTGCTGTCCACCTGATGCGCCGCCACGTCCATCGAAAGTACGATATACCCCTGCACTATGCCAAGCCATACGAATAAAAAAGGGCCCATAATTGCCATAGTCGGCAGGCCACCAGTCTTGAGAAGTTGTTAATATTTTTTTGATGTCTTTTTTAACAGCCAACAGATCAAGTGAGTTAAATGCTTCTGCATAATTGAATTTTTCACCCATGGGGTTGGATTCAGCGGCATGTTGCCGAAGCGAACTGAAGTTTAATTGTTCAGGCCACCAGAATTTTGGTGATTTCAGTTGATTATCTGCAAGTGTCACACTTGAAGATAAAGTAATAGCAATTACTGTAGCAATTTGTGATGTGGCTTTTCTAAACATTGATATTTCCTCCGCAGACCTTCATAAGGTTACTTATTGGTACAAATCAAAATATAGGTAAGATTGGTCAATTAGTATATTTGAATATTTGAATAAATAGAAGTTTATGTTCGCTTATTTTGATTGAAAAGCTAATTCTTCTTTGCAAATCAAGATCCGCGCCTCAATACTTGATAGACTGGTAAAGTTGGTACGTAAAATAAAGACAAGTTGTCTATGTGGACTTGACTCATCGAGATGAACCATAGAAAGAGATTGATGTTGTGACGTCAATTGTTCTATTGTCATTGCAGGAACCAAGGTAGTCCCATATTCCCCAATACCATTTGGATGAATGCGTTTAAACTGGTAGCACTAACATTTTGACTGGCTGTTTGTTCCATCATACGGCATGTACGCAGCATATGGTCTTTAAGGCAATGTCTTTATTTAATCAGTAAAAAGATACAATTTTTACGCTCACCACTGGTGATTTCCTGTTGCCGTGAATATTTATTTTCTTTTAACGTAACTCAGTAAAAATCTTCATTCCAGAATTATCTGAACTAAAAATAACCCTTCTATTTTATCACCATCTTCAGTGATAGTTATGCCTGGATAACCCATTTCAGCACCATAGCCTTCAGCTCGAAGTTTTCCTGTTATGGTGGCGGCTTCCCACAAACCGCCAATAACAGTGAGCACATGCGCATTTGGACAATTGGGGCTTAGTGCTCCATAGACAAATAATGTTTCCATCACAGAACCTCCAATAGCAACTAACGCCTGGCTCACAGGGAAATTACGAGTTCAGCAAGTAATTTATCCTAGCACAGCTTTTTGTTAACTCTTTTCGATTTCTGTTATTAAATTCCACGTTCCTCTCCAACTATAAATTCTTTCCCATGATGGTTTTATACGCTTTTGCAAACAATCGCAAGCCAAGGTTGTTGATCTCTAGGCACACCCTCGGGCCGGTAATAATGAGAAAGTATACTGAAATGGGCTGCTCGTAAGCTGGCGCTCGCTTCATCGAATTCGATAAAATTTCCATACCGACCACCCGACCACCCTTCGTTGTTACCCCGTGGATTAGAAGAAAATAGAATGCCACCTGGCCTTAGGCTTGTGTGCAATTCGGTCAGGATGCGGGGAAGCTCCTGGCTGGGTACGTGGAATAAGGAAGCATTGGCAAAGACGGCATCAAACGCGGCGGTCGGCAAATCTAGTGCCAGAAATTCTTGGCAGAGTATTTCGCATCCGCTGTACTTTCTAGCCATCTCACAAAATGTTTGGCTGCCATCAATACCGACTGGCCGATGGCCTAACGATTTAAAATAGCCAACATCCCTACCCGGGCCACAACCGAAATCCAATATATCCAGAGAAGTCCCCTGCTTGCATTGGGATAAGAGCGCACGATAATTTTGAGAAACATCATGACCTTTTGTCCCGTGCCAAAAAGACTGTGCATTATTCTCGTAGTGGTTCAATGTTGTCTTTTCGACATTCTCAAGCTGTTTTGGAGATAATGGATTATTTGTCACTGCTCAGTCTTTCTTGTCAATGGTGATATCTATTGATTTTGTCGCACCGGCAAACCATTTTTGAACATAAATAGATCCCACAATCGGAGCACTCCCTTCCTTTGGAATCTCTTTGTAGCGTACGCTGTTTTTGGTTTCTTTTTCGAATTCAAAGTGCACGATGACTGTTGACATAACTGCCCCTTATTTAATCTGTTCAAGGTTGCGAATATCTACCAGTGATATCCTCTATTCTATGTAATATCCAGGGACAAACAATGGAGACAAGCCACTATAATTCCCGTGAACAACTATTTTATTCGTATATCAGTCTCAATGATAGTTAACGTTTAGGTAAGTGCGATGCTTAGCTTGTTGTATATATTGAGCTTCTGTGTGCAACTTTTACGACCATGATAATTAGTTCAGTTTCTTTGATTTCGTAAATTATGCGGTATGCCCCTTGTCTTACCCGATAATGTTCTTGTCCTGAAATTTTAATGCATCCATCAGCTCTTGGAGTGTCACATAATGCTTTAATGCACTTTAATATTAGTTTGATGTCTTCTTTAGGTAAACTACGAAAGTCTTTTAATACAGATTGTTAAACGAGATGCTATATTTTCCATTTGATTTTAAATTTTCTAGTAGCTTCTCATAACTCAATGTAGCCTCATCAGCTCTTAGTGAGAGTGCATTTAAATCTTCTTGATCTTCACTCAAGGCATACGCACAGCCTCACTCTTAACGCTTGCTGAATCTCTGTTTCGAAGTAAACAGTTGATCTCTTTGATAATTCGCTCATATTAGCCACCCTCTTTTAAATATAGTGCAGCGCTGCAACACTATAACTCTGTAACGTCAAGACGTCAAGACGTCTTTCGAACAGCTAACGTCACAAATCACCGGCGATAAAAAACAGAGCGACGAAAGAGAATCGTTTTTTACCGTCCGAGTGCATTTGCTTTGTTAGACATTATTTAGTTAGTTTGATTACTTGCTTTTTCCATCATGACCTTTATCTAATATAAAATACGTTATTCCTAGAGCAAAAACAACAGTACTTGTTGCAAAAATATACATAGGACTTATTTCGTTAAAATCAAATATAATAACTTTTCTTGAAATTGCCATCAGAGCAGTTGCAACAACTAACTTTATAGGAATTACATCAGTTCTTAAATAGAGAACAATATTTTGATAAATTTCAATTGCGATTAATACGGTTAAAAATGCAGCGAATGTCTTCAATATATCGGATATGTTAAGTAGCATAACTGGTGGCGACATTATCTGTTCGTACAAAACATATATAACGTCAGCCACACCCCATAAAATAACTAGCACCATCAACATAGCTAAGATTCTGACAGCAACTTTAATTGATCTGTGTAAATATGAAATTAAAGGATCATCATGTTCTGTTGGTAGTTCATCATGTTTTTGCATTGTTTTTTCCTCTATAACTGAGAGCAGTTTTTTTATATCTAACGCCTTTCTAAGCGACAGACAAATGGATGGTTTTTTTGTGTAACAATGAACTGAGCAAATGCACACAAAATCCAGCAGCTTGGTTGTTCAGTGGAGAAGAGTCTCTTTGCACCGGAATGATGCTTGAGCAACTTGTCACTAAGATGTAAGTCTTACATAATACTATCCAATTAGTGGTCACTAAAAATGTAACGCCTAATCAGCGCTCGGCTAAAATGGGCTCGATTTTTGCTTCACAAAAAACCGTGACGCTTTTAGGCGTCCTCTGGATTTTTTTGTTAGGCGTATTTGAATAACCAACCATTCAAATGCTAGACTTTCTTACGTCAACCTAGTTCATGAACCAATATTTTTTCTGTGTTCTTTTTACGAACCTTACACAATAAGTGAATTACCAAAAACCACAAACACAACTCGAATCTGGTTCTTTAGCGGTCACTGCGTAATTGTTGGCAGGAACCTCCAGTTTTTCATTAATGGCTGATTACTCTAAATGTCAAATTGAACCTAGAGCCTTTTACCTTTTTTCTTTTTGGCACTGAGTGCTGCCAGAAATGCTGAAATTCGCCACTCATTATTAATACCGTTCCGTGCTTTAAAGGAATGGTTATTTTATTCAATTTATTGGTATTATCTCTAATAATGAAATCACGAGTCTCACCAAAATTAACGGATGCAATTATAGGGTTTTTACCTAATTCTTTTTCATCGTCAGCGTGCCAATTTAGATAGTCTTCGCCATCCCTATACCAATTAATTAATACACTATTGAACTTTACATTTGAGATGCTTTCAATTTTTTTCTTTATATACAACAGCCCTTTATTCCACTCATTTGGATTAGAATTTATTCCTGAATAAGTATATGATTTCCCTTTATCTCCGTACCAAGTTGTAAGCCTTGGAAGAGGAATATCTTTTCCGTATAGTTTTATACTGTCTTGCTTCCATTTTATATGTTCAAAATTTATTTTTACAAAATCCTCTGCGGTCACTTGACGCCAGTTAGTAACATCACTATTCATAGTGTCGTTTTCTAAAAAATATTCAACGCTTCTGTCACTTATTTTTTTATTAAAGAAGCACTCCGAATAAAACAACTCGCCGTTAGGTATTTTTATATCGAACCCTTTTTTATCTTCATTCCATTGTATAGAGTATCCATCTTCTTTAGGGATACTAAACGGAGGAAGAAGATTGTCTTGCTCGATAAATAAATCCACTTTTAACTCTCAACTTTCATACAAAATGAAATTACTGCCTGCCCATTAGAGCGCTGAAAAGTATAAATTGAATAATCAACAACTGTAAATTCCACTTAGTGGCTGTATATATTTATCGATCTGATTTAAATACTTTATGCACAAAGGACAATGCTTTCCTCGATAAACAATCAACAACTTCCAATCAGCATCTCCTCTGGGTTTTGAAACATTTACTTCGCTTCAATCGAGATTTTTCGCCATGAGTCCCGAAAATACAGAACCAGCTTAGTTTTTTGTTGTATGCATAATCTATCACTTTAGATAAATAGAAATCTAACGACCCAAATAACCAGTATTTGCGAAGCGTAAGCGTAGCAAATGTCCGTGTTGATTTGAATTGTTATACCATTTCATTTACTAGACGCTGATTTAGCTATGTTGGCTAATATTTTACCTACTTTTAAAATTACTTTTTCGCAGCCTTGAACATTATGCCTGTTTTTTAAATACACAATATCATTATATGAGATCCATACCTGATTACTGTTATCTTTCCAGATTAGAGCCTTTAGCGGCAAATCTAAGGCTATACTTTGCTGGCATTTCATAAGTGGACTTCCAGCCTTAGGATTACCAAATATTATTACTTCAGTTTCACGTAATTGAATGCCAATTTTGGCTGCATTTTCAGAATGTTTAATTCTATTGAAAATAGTCATTCCTTTTTCATGTAATATTTTTTCAAATCTATCAGCAGTTGTTTTGGCATCAAATTGACTTTTTACATCAATCATTCCATCTACTGCACCAGCAGATGGAATGATTAGCATTATAAATAGTGCAAATATTATTTTCTTCACTTAATCATCCTTTTGGGTATAATGCCTTTATTATGGGCTAAATTCGAGTGGAGCTTTTTGGCATATGATTTCTAAACAATGCCAAAAAGCGGAATGGAAATTCAGTCAGGTGCACAAACTTGTTATACTGAGCACCACTTATTTAGGCTTTTCTTCATGAACAAGCATTGCCATGTATTTTGTAAACCTCCTTTTTCTGGTTTCGGTTTTTTTTGCACTTGTTAAACCATAAGCGATTACATAACGACTCGACTTATTAAGTGTTTCAAAAAACTCTTTCACTTTCGGCTGACTTTCCAGTGCAACTAAAAAATCTTCGGGCACTTCCATTTCACTTACCACATAAGCGTTTTCCCAACGACCGTCTGCTTTCGCTGCACGAACATGCACAAGCCCAGACTCCTTGATTCGGTCTTCGCTTATCAAACGTTCAACATGCTCAGTGTTCCTTTTAGACCAGTTGCTTCGTGCTGATCTGGGAGTTATGCGCTGAAGATAGGCTTGATCATCAATTGACTTTTTTACACCGTCAATCCAACCCCAGCATAAAACCTCTATCACTACATCATTCCAAGTAACACTTTGAATCCCAGTATTTTTTTTAAATATCTTTACCCATAACTCACTTTCAGTTGCGTAATTAACCTTGAGCCACTCGTGGAGATCTTTCGGTGCTGCAAATGTCATGATTCTTAATGGATCTGATTCAGGCATCTAAATAGATTCTCTTCGGCATAACGCCTTTGTAACCGGCTTGGGTATGATGGCGGTTTTTTTGCGTGTTTTTGCAAAATAAGTGACAGCGTACCCAAGTCCGAGTTCACAAACTTGTTATGCGATTTTCTTATTATGCTCGCCCTTCTCAGAAAGAAACTCATATAGAGTTTCCACACACATCCCTAGAGCAATATGGTATGCATTGTCTTCGGTATTTTGCTTTTTTAAATCACGTTTATCGATGGTTGCGCTGTTTCTAAAAATATTGAACGCGCCTTTTCGTCTACATATACAATATATTGACTGTAGGGAGAATCGGCTTGAGGTTTCGACTGATATTGAGCATCTTGCACAAGGTGGTTCTTATCCTCTAATACGAATAACGGTAATTGTTTGCTGTCTTTGTTTTTCATCACGCAGGCTCTTACTGTTCGCTTAGTGCTTGTTCGGCCATTGCATCGGCTAGGTGTAGTTGAGTTGCTTGAGATTCACCTAGACTCGTTTTTAGGGTGTCGCATAGGGCCATGAAGCTCGTTGACTCTTGAATACTATACGGCGCTGCTCTTCTAGTGGAGGCATAGGAATATTGAAACCTCAACTTGTCTCAGGTGCTTAATGTTAATCCGGCTTACTCAGATAGCTCTTTGAGTAAATGTGGTTCTGTAAGCTAATAGCAAATACTCTTGACATAACATCATGTAATAGCCTAATTAACATCGCTACAGTGCCCCAAGCACATTAAGCTTTCGGTATAATTGCACCTGTCTCCCATGGACTTACAGTAACATAGATATGCCTCGCACATCTCTTGACCGTAGTTATAAATATCACCTTCATTCACATACTTGCATATTATGTAAAACTTATATTCTCTATCACGTATATTCGTAGTTAACTCTATTATTGTATCCATCATCTACATAGGGTGCGTTCTGTTGTGACAATCCACTAACAAGCTAGAAACCTGAATCTACACCACTCCCACCCACGTGCAGGATCAAAAGGCTTCTCATCATCCAATTGGTGGCAAGCTTTCTTGCTTTTTAATTTTCTTATCTTTTATCAGCTGCTCTTTTTCAGCAGCGATTTTTTCTAGCAATACACTTGCAGGTTCGTCGTTTGGGTCTTGTGGTACTAGCTTGCCCATGACGGCCAGTTGCAGGATGGTTTGCTTTAGCTGGTCGATGCTGTGTTCTGTTGTGAACAGTAAATCGAAGTGTTGTGCTATGCGGTTCCATGCTTGGTAGAAGCTGCTTTCTTGCCCGCTATTAGTAGGCGTAGTTTGTGCGGCGGTTAATAGTGTATTAAGTAGGGTTTCTACTAGGGTTTGGTGCGCAGTTAAGCTTGTTTCGGTTTGCTGTTCTAGTTGATCGCATAAGGCCATGAGTTCGTCGACTTTGGCATAATGCGGGTTGCTCTGCTTCAGGTGGCAATAAAGACTCAAATTATCTTTTATGCTTGATTCATTTGTTGGCTGTCGCCATCAACTGCTATTCTTGAATAAGGTGAACTTAAATACATGTGATAAATATGAATCTTATTTACAGCCAAGAATGAGCATGATTATGCACCACAGACCATTGGTCATAAACTGAAATTGCAGACTGTTCCAACTAAGTTCGCTTACCATCTTCGACCTAATCAATAATCACCATTTCTCAACTAGGTAATCATCTATTCTGTCAACCCCTGATACAGCACTGAATCAGTAGTCAGATTTATTTTCTTAACATTCTATAACTAATCAGATAGTCCACTCTTGTAGCATTCGCGATTATAATGTACCCTATATCGTAAACCAATCATAATCTGCCCAAGCCCAACCATCTGGCAATGCAAACGATTTTCGTCATACCTCGCAAAGGCTTTTGCTTTTTTAAGTTTCCATCTTCTTATCAATACTGCTCTTTCTCAGCAGCAATTTTCTCTAACAATACCGATGCAGGTTCATCATTCAGAATCTTGTGGCACTAACAACCCACGCACTGCCAATTCTAAAATCAACTCACGCAGTTTTTTAATTCCGTACAATTCTATTTTTTTACTGCTACCACGGCCTTGTGAGCCGCGTTTTTTAATGGCCGATGTCCACACATCGATATTCTCTGTAATCAGCTGCTCGGCGCTCACAGTCGCATGGGAAGTATTGTTCATGGGTTCTTATCACTGGCGCTCGCATTGTCACTGTTAGTAATACAGTCTGAAGCAAGCATATTCATTATTAATCGGATCAAAGTTTCTTTCTGTGAGGGGGCCGATTCAGCCACCAATAGGGTGAGCGCTGCAAGTCCTGTATCGTTAATGATCGGCTGGCCTTGCGCATTCATCAGTTGATTATTTCTATGTAAAAAGTCCACAAATAAGAATGCACCACTGCGCTTATTGCCATCCGAAAAGGGATGATTCTTTACGACGAAATACAGCAAGTGAGCGGCTTTACTTTGAATAGTTGGGTACGCATCCTCGCCAAATACCGTGGCATCTAAATTACCCAGCAAGGCATCTAGCCCATCCCCTCTTGGTTTAGCGAACAGGTCAGTGGCTTCGCCTCTTTCTATCAGGCTTTGTTTAAGTTGCGCTAAAGACTTACTAGCTTGCTGGTGCGAGGGTAATACCCCGCCGCTATTGCCTTCGGGTTCATTAAGCAGGCCTTCATCATAGCGCTGTAGCCATAAGAAAGTTTGCGTATAACGGCTAACGATTTCTACTAAACCTCGACCTGCATCCAGCATTAAATCGGGACTTGAGGCTGTTTTACGAATCAGCCGTAATGCAGATTCCAGTTCTTGAGCGTTTTGCTCGAAGCGCTGTTTGTTGAGTGTGTAGCCTTGGGTGAGGTGTTGTTTAAGCAGTTTGGTGGCCCATTGGCGAAACTGAACACCGCGCTTTGAATTAACCCTATAAGCCACTGAAATAATGGCATCTAAATTATAATGTTTTAGGGTTCGGGTAACATTTCGTTTACCCTCTTTTTGAACTACCGAGTAATCCTCGGTAGTTGCTATTTCGCCTAGTTCTTCTTCGGCATAAATATTTTTCAAGTGCAAACTGATGTTATCAGTCGATGTATCCAACAACAATGAGAGTTGCCTTTGTGTGAGCCAAACAGTTTCCTGCTCTAGCTGAACCTGTATTTCACCACTGTCGCTTTCAAAAATTACTATATCAGTCATAAAACCATCCTTATATTAATTGTTTGCTAATGGTTTTAATGATTCAACGCATCGGCAAGAATGCCTTTTAGCTGGTCACGCAAGGTTTGAATATCGGCTTGCTGTTTTGAGTAGTCTGCTAATAACTCTTCAGGGTCGTGACTGATTACTTCGCCAACGTGTGGGTTTTTAATGTCTAGGTTGTAGTTACGCGCGATGATGTCATCGATGCTTACTTTCCAAGCTTGCTCATTTTCTTGGCGATTTTTGCGCTTGGTTTTTTCACCTATCGATTTGCCTTCACCCCACCATTCGGCACAGGCGGCAAAGTCTTCTAGCTTCATGGGTTTGGTTTTGTTAAAGGCTTTTACGCCTTCTGGTAAGGGCACTTCGTAATACCAAATATCTTTAGTTGGTTTGCCCTTATCAAAAAACAGTATATTGGTTTTAATACTGGTATACGGGGCGAATACTGAATTCGGTAGGCGCACTAACGTATGTAAATTACATTCGTCTAATAGCAGTTTTTTTATTTTGGTTTTTACGCCTTCGCCAAACAAGGTGCCGTCGGGTAATACTACGGCAGCACGGCCCTTCTCATTAAGCACTTCGATAATATACTGCAAGAACAAGTCGGCGGTTTCACGGGTTTGGTATTCCGATGGGAAGTTCTTTTCGATGCCGTCTTCTTCTGTGCCACCAAACGGTGGGTTTGATATCACCACATCGACCATGTCGTCATCGTCTAAACTCGAAAGCGGTTTGTTTAGGGTATTACCGTGGCGAATGTTTTTAGGCACTTCTATGCCGTGCAATAACATGTTGGTGGTACACAGTAGGTGCGGCAGTTGTTTTTTCTCTACCCCACGTACTGAGTCTTGTAGTTGTTGCTGGCCGATGGAGTCTTTTACCTGTTCCCTTAAGGTATCAACCGTGCAGGCTAAGAAGCCGCCTGTTCCACAGGCTGGGTCGAATACCGACTCGCCCAATTTAGGGTTGATCATTTGCACGATAAAACGGGTTACTGCACGGGGGGTATAAAACTCGCCTGCGTTACCTGCGCTTTGTAGGTCTTTTAATATTTGCTCGTACAAGTCACCAAACAAGTGGCGTTCTTGTGAGTTGGTGAAGTCAATTTCGTTTAGCTTGTTGATTACTTGGCGTAATAGCGTGCCGTTTTTCATGTAGTTGAAGGCATCGCTAAACGCTTCTTTGGCAACGTAACCGCGTGGGTTTTTACTAATGGGGGCGATTAAGGTTTTTAGGTCGGCTATTAGGTCGTTATTCACGAATTCTAATAGTGCGTCACCGGTAATGCCTTGGTTATCGGCTGCCCAGTTGCGCCATAGGTATTCTTCTGGGATCGGTGATCTGTAGTTGTCTTGCTCGTCTTCTAGCTCTTCTTCTTGGGCGTCGAATATTTTTAAGAATAATAACCAAGATAGCTGGCCTAGTCGCTGGGCATCGCCATCTACCCCTGCGTCTTTACGCATGATGTCTTGTATGGATTTGATCGCTGATGAAATAGACATGGTTTGGCTCGCTGTAAATGTTGTAGGGCTAATTTGGTAATGGTACTAAGCGCCTCTATTATAAATTAGGCGCTTTTGGGTTCATCATTTGTCTGATACAGCGCATCTTCTAATTCGCTGATGGCTTGCTCGTATTGTTCTTTGCCGCCAAAGGCATTCTTTTTAATTTCTAAGGGGCGGCCGATTTTATCAAACGGGGTGACTTTAAGCACTTGCTTAGATTCTATTTCTCTAACACCGCTGTTTTCGTATTTTTCTAACAGGCTATTGAGTACTTGTTGTGCAGTTTCGCTGTATTTACCGAAGTAATTGCGCTTTTTCACGTTGTTTGCGCGTTCTTTACGGGTAAGCGGTGGTTGGTCGAATGCAACGTGGCAGATTAGATCGAAGGGATCTAGGTCTCGGCTTACGTCTTCTTCTAGAGCTTGCCAAATAACACCTGCCTTGGCTAATTCGTCGATGATCGCTTGTTTGCGTTCGGTGGCGTTCCACTTTTTGATAAAGTCGTTTAGCGTACCGTATTCTTTCATCACGGTTTTACGGGTGTAGTCTTTGAATGATTCGGTGACGAGTTTGCCGTCGGAGTCGTAGTATTGCACACGTTCTGCGAGTTTTTTTACGGTGACTCCGCTGATGTGGAATTTGATAAAAGGCTCTTTTTCATCATCGCCTATTGGGCCGTCTTTCCATTCACCTTCACTACCGCCTTGGCCATTATCTGAATCGTTAGGGAACGTATTGCCTGTGCCATCGTCTTGATAGCCCTCTTCACCTTCGCTTATTCCTCCACTTTCGCCTTCATGCTCATCATCGGTAGCGGCGAATTCTTCATCGAATTTATCGCTGTCTAGATCTGTGATGTCTTCAACGCTGCTGATCATGATTTTTTCAGGAATGCCGTCAAAGCGTTCATCGGCAAACAGTTCGGTGGCTTTTTTGAAATCAAGAATGGTAAACCATAGCTTATTGAATTTATCGTCTATACGCGTACCACGGCCAATAATCTGCTTGAACTTGGTCATGGATTGGATGTTTTGATCTAGCACGATGAGTTTGCAGGTTTTAGCATCTATTCCTGTGGTCATCAGTTCTGAGGTGGTTGCGATAACAGGATAGGCTTTTTTAGGATTCATGAAACTTCCTAACTGGTTTTTTCCTAGCTCGTCATCCCCGGTGATTTTCATCACGTATTTTTCGTTAATGGCCATTTGTTCTGGGTTCAAATTTACCAGGGCACGGCGCATGCGTTCGGCATGATTAATGTCGTTACAGAAGACGATGGTTTTTGCCATGGGGTCGGTGCGCTTTAAATACGCGGTAATGGTCTTGGCCACCAGTTCAGTACGCTCATCAACTATGAGGATTCTATCGAAATCTTTTTGGTTGTAAATTCGGTCTTTAATTAATTCGCCGTTTTTATCAATTTGACCTTTCTCGGGACGCCAGCCTTGGGCATCGATGTCTAGATCTACTCTAATGACTTTGTAAGGTGATAAGAATCCATCTTCTATGCCTTCTTTTAGGGAATAGGTATAAACAGGCTCGCCGAAGTAGTCTATGTTCGAAACGTCTTCGGTTTCTTTGGGGGTGGCGGTTAGCCCAATTTGTGTGGCTGAGCTAAAGTATTCTAAAATTTCACGCCAAACGCTTTCTTCATTGGCACTGCCACGGTGGCACTCGTCTATTACGATAAGGTCGAAGAAATCTTTTGATACGTCTTTAAAGGCTTTTTGGTGTTCTTCTGGGCCAGTGAGTGCCTGATAAATACCCAGATGTATTTCGTAAGCTGGATCGACTTTACGACCAGTGATTTTGGTCATGGCTTCGCCAAAGGGCTGAAAGTCTTTGCCCTTAGGATCGTCGATTAATACGTTGCGATCGGCAAGAAAGAGGATTCGTTTTGCTTTTTTGGCTTTCCATAAACGCCACGCAATTTGAAACGCGGTATATGTTTTACCCACTCCGGTGGCCATTACCAATAATATGCGTTTTTCGCCTTGAGAAATGGCTTCTATCGTTTTATTAACCGCTTGTACTTGATAATAACGTGGGGCTTTACCTGTGCCATCGTCGTAATAATCTTGGTCGAGATAGGTTAACTGTTCAGGTGTGTAGGCCTTGAAGGCATTGAACTTGGCTCTTAACTCTTGCGGTGTTGGGAAATCTTCTAGGCTAATTTCTGTTTCTAATTGCCCGCCATTCGATAAGGCTGTTTTATCGTGGAATATAAAGCCATCACCATTACTGGCAAAGACAAAGGGAACATCTAATAAGCGAGCATAATCTAGGCCTTGCTGTATGCCTTTGCCTATTTCGTGCTTATTAGATTTGGCTTCGATTACCGCCAACGGCATGCTGGGCTTATGATACAAAACGATGTCAGCAGATTTAACGGTTTTACGCATGCCGATGTTGCCACGAACGATTACCTTGCCATCACGTAGCTTAACTTCTTCCCTGATTTGCAGCATGTCATCCCAGCCAGCTTTTATAATGGCGGGTCTGATGTATTTACTGATGATGTCGGCTTCGGTGAGGCTTTTTTTATCCATGATGCGTTTTAAATCCTTTTTGTCTCAGCCCTTTGATTACATTGGGGTTGAGGCAGTGGCCTTACTTTTAGGCGGGTATTAATTATGGTTGTGACAATACCTTCATTGGAAGGATACTTCAATGTTAATGAGTGTTTTGTGAATGAAGGAAGGATAGTCAAATCTAACGCTCACCAATCAATGGTTTACTGCTAATTACTTAAAGTTGTATTTGTTATATCTACTAATTAACGCTTCGTCACAGCAATCTACTTGGCTTTATATTAATTTTTGATAGGACTGAAAACATTAAAATCTCAGCCCTATCAAATTAATTTAGCAATATCTATTCGTTAAAAAGCGTTGCCTTGCGTCTCATATCATCAACACTTGCGTAAATAGATGCGCTATTTGTTCGCTCATACGAGCAACAAAAGAAGCGACAGAAGTATAGTGAGGTTGTACATCTCCCGATAAACTCATAAATAAGATGTTCGTTTCACAAGCCGTTGCAATTTTACGACTCGATACTAAACCATGAGCGTAGCCTAACAAAATTATCTTTAACATCACTGATGGAGGATATGCTGCGGCTCCCTTTTTATCATTGTTATACCATTTATCAAACGATGTTAAATCAAGTTTATTATCAACAATATGAGATAAAGCATACTCAAAAGTACCAGGTAATATTTGTGATGAGAAATCAATAGGAATGAACTTACTTTGGCAGGATAAGTCGGGTTTATAATTTGCCATAAAAGTTTTCAATGAGTGAATAATATCTATTAGATCACATCGATGAACTACAGGCAAGGTTAATCATTAAACAATTCACTAAAATAAGAAAATACACTGAAAAGTGTCTTTTTGGATAAATTCTACAGCCTCAACGCCCACTTAAGCGGACAAAAATAGTTGGCTATAATGTGAAGCGAAGCGGAACGTAGCCAACTGTTTTTGTTCCGTTTAAAGTGTTCGTTAGCTCTCGATTAGTGATTCTATACTTTTAACTAATGCATCTATTGAATTTCGCTTATGTTCATTCAAAGCAGAGTTAGGAGCATTCTTAATTGCATTAGCAACAACATATTTAACTTTCGACTCGACAGTACGTGACCACGGTTTACCTTCATTTTGAAAAACACTTCTAACTCGATCTGACCATTTTTTATTACTTCTAAATGAATTCGTTTTTAAATCAACCCCAAATTCATCAAGTACATCTTTAGCGTAAACAGCAACGTTTAAGCAATCCTCAAATTCAGAATTACGAGAACCATTACAGGTAACGAATGTGTTATTTTTTATAGATAGTAATTTATCTGTTTCAGCCTTTTGAAAGGCATCTCTACCTGCCTCATCGTTATCAAGTAAGCAATGATAAACACACAATGAATTATTTAGTAAGGTTAATTTGTATGGTAAATTCCCTACGCCCCCGATCTGATCGATAACAAGTAAATTACTTTTTAGGGATTTTGCAATAGTGTCACTAAGTTCTGGTAATAGAGCTTTTAACGAAATTACATCACCTTCACCTTCTACAACTAAGACATAGCTCGCATTAGTTAAATTATCCGAAGCTTTAATTCCTAGGATTTCCCTTATCTGTTTTGTATTTTTTGCTGGAGTAGCTTTACCTGCATTTACGATGATATTAGATTTTATATCATTCCTATCAACAAATAATGGATTATGAGTAGTTAATACAACTTGGTTATTATGTCCAAGTGATGTTATAACTTCATTCAATTGGTGTATGGCTGCCGGATGTAAATGAGATTCGGGCTCTTCAATAGCAATTATTGAGGCTCCTGTTTGAGAAATTCTATCTTTTAATAATCCTAAAGCAGCTAAACTTTTCACTCCATCGCCTTTATAAGCTAAGCTTGTTGGCGTTCCATCATCAACAATTATTTCAAATTCACTTCTCAGGGATACCCGACGAGCATCTTCAGGAATTTCAATGGTTACATTTTTAACTGATGGTAAAAACTCTTGCAATGGAGCTTTAATTTTGTTTCCAAGCTCTATCAAGACAGGCTCTTGAATCTTACGTATTGTTTCAAGTGCATCTTGATACTCTTGTTTCCCTTCAAGTATATGCATTCTTCTTGATAACATTTTTCGTACTACATCCATTGCCTCAGCATCAGTTCTTACAGCAGGGATATAATTAAATACAATATTTCTAGCTATAAAATCTGCAATTTTTTCAGATTTAGAATTTAAAGTGGAACCGCCTTTACCTCGTTTATCTACAACACGAATAATTGGTTCATCGTCTTTACCGATTTTTATTTCCAAAGATAGTGAACCATTAATTTTAGATTTTATTTTCTCTTTAAAAATATCAATATCATCATCACTAAGTGTAAATTCTAGTTTGAATATTGTTTGCAACCCTGATTTTCTAGATTGAAAATTAATCGGAAAATCTCTTTTCCAGCAATAACTACTTTCATCTCTTCTTCTAATAAATCTAGAACTTGTCCTTCTCACCTCAATAGCATGAGTTTGTAAGGTATACATCGCCGTATCTAGCCCTTTTAAAATATTTGACTTACCCTCATTATTTCGGCCAATGAGCACAGTTGTTTCATGCAAAGAAATTTTATGAGCGGCAGTAATACTTCGGAAGTTTGTAACTGAAAAATAAATAAGTTTCATGTGATAATTTATGACTCTGTGTCGATTTAGAGAGCTAACGGCGGGCATAAGGCGCGGCGGCTTTTTGCCGTCGCTCTTAATGCCTTGGTTATAAGGTATTAGTTACCAAAACATTTTTTTACAAGTATACCTATCACTATCAAAGCTATGCCCCCACCAAGACTAAGCACCCAAGGGCTGTGTATAAAAGCAATAATTTTAGTTATAGGCGTTCCACCCCCAGGGGGTGCGGAGACATATTTAAGGGTAACATCCTCACCACAATGCACAATATCTTCATTAACCCAACCACTGCCTACACTGATAATCATAAACCCACTTGACTCCCTGTTCATTTGATCAATTCGGTCGTTGCTTTTTTTTTGAAGGTTCTTTAGAGCTTCTTTTAATGGATCGCTGGTGCGTATGATTTCCACAACAACAACGTTACCAAGATTGACTACTTGATTTTCCTTAAGAACCGATTTCCCAAGCTGGTATTGACGTAAGAATCTCCGCTTTAGATCTTTCTCGGTTAAGTCACCGAACAGAAATAGCGGTTTAACATCTTCCGATCTTTTAATTACTACATGCAGGTATGTCATTGGTATTGCCTTATAACGCTTAAATAACCGGCGTCGCAAAGTTGCGAAGCGAGGAACGAGCGGAGCAGCTTTGTGACGTCCGAGTTTATTTATTTGTTAGGGGTTAAGAAAAATCTAAACCGGGGAAATGAAAAATAGTACTTTTGGCATGTAAATTATTGTCGGATGGTTCAATTTTTTCATCTGTTTCTTCTAAGGTGAATTGATCAATTATGACACCGTCTTTATTAGACATTTTATTGATAATACATCGTCTATCTCTTGGGTTTTCAACTAAGGCCAAGTGCTTTGCTTCTAATATCTGTCTGTCAACACGTTGGCATAGTATCCCCATATAAATATTATTTTCAATATGCTCGCACTCATAAAAGGGTTTATGGCATACTGAGCAAATACCAACAGTTTCTGTGAAAGCTAAACTGTTGTAAATTTTTTTGGAAGGAAAAAGATCTTCATATGCAACCAATTTCTTGTAGAAAACTTCAAGCCCGTCGTATTCTCGTATTTTCCTTGCAACTACTATATATTCTTGTGCATCTATCAAGTGGCACCATGCTTCGTGATACAACTCCTCTTTGAGCTTTACCCAAAGAAGTAATGAAGATTTCATAGTGTTAAGCATGCATTGCATATGAAATAGTTCATTAGATTCTTCTTCGTTTTTTCTTTTTTGCGCTTGATATTTATAGCCTTTGAAATTTTCTATATACTTGCTGCATTCATCAATTTTTTGCTTTTGCAAATTTATAGAAATAGTGTAAGCACAATGCTTTCCACATAAATCTATAAAATCACAGTACATTTTGTGGATATCACTAAATGTTATTTTTGATTTGGTATTATTCATTTTTTACTAATCTCAAGGACAGCATCTTTAAGCGATTCAATTCCGTCAATGTGCCCTTCATACGACAATTCTGTAGATTTTCTAGTTTCATCATCTCGATAGACTACTCTCAAACTAACATTAGGTTTTTTTTGAGATTTAAAAAAATCATACAAATAGTTTGTAATAAGCCCACATGTTATAGAAACAATATGAGGATTTACTGACAGAGCTGTTGATGTAAAAAGTAATACTGGGCCATACCAGTCACCAGATCTTTGTTCAGACAAAGAATTTGGAGTATTAAAGAAACTAACATTCAATGAGTGTGATAAATATTTAAATAGCGATATTGAATTTGATGAATAAAATTCATTTTTATCGGTTTTGTAATTATCTGGAAGAATAATTAAATCGCTTGACGATATTTCTGTGAGACTTAATTCTACTTGTTTGGATTCAATGCTCATATGATGACCTTATTGTATTGCGAGGAGTAGACCCCTAACAGTATTATTAGTAGGAAACTTTCCTTCTAATTCCTCTAAAAGTTTCCGCCTATCTTCATTTTGATCTTTTGGCTTTAATCGAGAACTCCCATTAAAATCAATATGTTATCCTGTTTTATGGATTCTGGCTTAGATGAAATCAGGAAAGTTTCCTATCTAATTCTCAGTTAGTCAGGAAGCGGTACTATACTGCATGTTTCCATTGTAGATTTTGAGCTGTTATGACCATCCCTAAATCTCCTTTTTTAGCATCTATTCATGACTATATGCTAACGCGGCACTATGCTAAACGCACAATTGAAACTTATATCTATTGGATTTATCGTTATATTTTGTTCAATAATAAAACGCATCCTGCCCAATTAAACTCAAATCACGTTGAAAGGTTTCTAACGTACTTATCAGCAAAGCAAAAAGTAGCCGTTGCAACTCAAAAAATAGCGCTAAATGCTGTTGTCTTTTTGTATAAAGAAATTATTCATGTGCCTTTGCCTAATTCATTACGCTTTTCTAAATCTACCACTCCACGCAAATTACCTGTTGTTTTAACACAAACTGAAATGTCATTATTATTACAAAAAATAAACCCTAAACTACAGCTAATGACTCAGTTATTGTATGGAAGTGGTTTGCGGCAAATGGAGCTTTTACGATTACGCATTCAAGATGTTGATTTTCATTATTTATCATTACTTATTTGGAATGCTAAAGGAGGCAGACATCGCCGAGTCACCCTTGCCCCAGAACTTGTTAATGCTATTAAGTTACAAATACAGTTTTCTCTACGTTATTTTGAGTTAGATATAAAGAACCCACAATATGCAGGAGTTTGATTGCCACATGCATTAGCAAAGAAGTACCCTGCTGCTCCAAAAGAGTTTTGCTGGCATTATTTATTTACTTCTTACAAACTCAGTTCTGATCCTGAAACAGGTGAAATAAGGCGTCATCATTCAGAAAATGATGACGCAAAAGGTTGAATATATTCACTTTAATCCTGTTATTTTTGGTTATTTTAGTAAAGCTGAACACTGCCGTTCTTCCGGTGCGCGAAATTATCTGGGAGAAGGTAATAAAAGGGCAGCGCCCCATTATTCGTCGGCAATGGTGTACTTGATATGCATTCCCACGCAGAAGCGTGGGAATGAGAAAATGATTACCAGTATGGAGATCCTTCAAGATCTGTCTTGGATCGTTTCATAGCTGTCATCTCTGCGGAACTGAAATATCTGGTATCACCCAATATCTTTAAAACCTCATTAGAATTGCAGTCTTTTAAGAGATTCATACCTTCAATATCTTCTTTTGCCTCGAATCTGCTTTGAATAAAATCATAAATAAACATATCATCACTAGCTTTACTCATTATATCCGAAAGGCCGGGGTTTTTCCTTGATTTTCTGAGGTCTTTGTTGTGCTTGCGGTCCGCTTTGCTTTCCGTGTTTTGTTCATCCACCGTTACGCCGTCTTTAAAGGTAGTTCTTAGTTTTTTAGGATCTTTTTTGTACTCATCTTTCTTATGTTCATCACCTCCAATATCTTCTATTTCGTCATATACACTTGTTTTTATACCATCTTTCCCAAGCTCATCTTTCTTCTTTTCAAAAGGTGGTACGTTCTCATAACCTCCTTTCCTCATCTTATCCGTATCATCCTTCCTCAACTCATCTTTCTTATGTTTATCACCACCACTATCTTCTATTTCGTCATATCCACTTGTTTTTATACCATCTTTCCCAAGCTCATCTTTCTTCTTTTCAAAAGATGGTACGTTCTCATAACCTCCTTTCCTCATCTTATCCGTACCAGACTCATCACTCTTCACTAACTTAATTTTCTCCCCAGCAATAAAAGGATGCGCTAATGCCTCTTTAGCTGTAATTCTATCTTCTCTGTCATAAGCAATTGTTTTATTTAAAAAGTCATGCAACGAATCGATCTCATTATTATCATAACGTCTTGGATTTTCTGCTTTTAATTTTTCACAAACTGAATCTACTCTCCTTTCAATATATCTTTGCATACGCTCTGGGCTTGGTAATTCTTCCCCATCTACAAAAGATCTATAATTTTTTTTCCCATGTGCATCTAGCAAAAGACTCCTATCAACAAATCGACCATAACCAAGTAATTCAAAACAGGTAACACCAGCACCCCAAATATCTACTTTATTATCTTTGGCACTATTTTTAATTATGCCTTCAATAGGCATATAACGTTTATCGCCTGCTTTTTTTGTGGTAGTTTCCCCTTCTTCAAGAACTTGAGCAACACCAAAATCTACTATTGTAACTTTGCCACTTTGTGAAATCAATACATTATCTGGCTTTACATCGAGGTGTGCCACATCTTCTTCATGTATATCACTTAAACCTTTTAACAGTTGTTCTGCCACCTGATTTATTAACTTTTTAGAAATTCTATTGTTAGCCTCAACTCTATCTTGACCAGGAGCTACAACACTGTCTTCTGATATTGAACTGCCTTCTCCAGATGAATCATTAGCAATATCAATGCCATCATACAGCATAACGTCATCATACAGCAGAATATTGTCTTTATTTCCAATAAGACCAGAAATAGCTTCACCTGCATACTCCATTGCCCCAAGCTCTTTATTAATCTTAACAATATTTTCCTTATTACCTATCTTATCCATAATTTCACATTCATCCAAAAAACGCTGCTTTAAAGTCTCCTCATTAAATGGAGTTTCATATACCTCTCCATCAGACTCATCATGAGGGACTTTTGCTGCCCATAATTTATTTACGGTATTGTTCTCGTTGCTTTCAACAACTAAACCAACTTGACCACTAGCACCGGAGGCACCTTCCATTGGTTTAAATGGATAAACCTTTTTGAATCCTTTATCTAAAGAGGGTAATTCTCCTCCCCTTCTATTATTGTCTGTGATCCAGTCAACTTTTCTAGTATTCTTATCTTTTTTAAGTACATCAATAGCATGTTTAAACAAACGATATGGATTAATTCCACGAACATACTTCCCTAAAAACTTAAGAAGTGATCTTTCACTCTTAACCTCAGCCTTACTGGTATCAGCAGGAGCTGGAGCTGGAGCTGGAGCTGGAGCTGGACCCACACGATTACTGGACTTTATTTTCATATATATCATCCTTTCATTTCAAATAAGAAATATAACTTATATTTTCATAAGTAAATTTATTAAAAACAACTATCAACATCTTTATTATTGTAAGCATTATTCGATTATATCTGAGATCTCAGCATAACTCAACAAAGACGACTATATTCTGGTAAAATATCGGCATGCAAAAATCCTTCACAACACAGCCCAAACTCTTCGTTTCAGCCAGCGACCTAAATCATCCAATTCTTCGTAGTCTGGATGATACAAAAGCGCTACTGAAATGGTCAGAGATTGAGAAGTTATCATCCGCAATCTACGCCTCTAATACCGGTCGCCCCAGCTATCCTCTGCTGACCTTATTTCCAGCTTTATTGCTTGGAACATGGTATCGCTTATCCGATGTACAGTTGGCTCAGTGCTTGTATATACCCAAAGCATTTCAAATTGCTACTAGGCAGCAAGTAAGCGAAGCTCCGTGAGCCTAGGAGTAGTCGGTGATCTGGGTGAGCGAACGCAGCCAACAACTTAGCAACTTGAAAGGCGACAGGTATAAAACAAATGATTTGATGTTCAACTCCTTAGAAAGCTTCGTAATGACTGACAAAACTTGGAAAGTTCAATTACCGTGACCAAAGTCGTTGGTTATACTGAGGTCTCACTATATGAATAATTTTCATTGATGCACAGGCGCTCCGCATTTTGTAAAAAAATTCGATAACAGCCACACCGTTCGCGCTCTTGAATTGATCAAAAATAGCTGCTGACAAATTGCCCAAATTCATTGCACCACGATGTTCAGCAGAATACGGCTTTTCATCGTATTGATGACCTTATAAACCCCTTTTCTAATCCAACCTTAGGTGATTTTTGTTGCCTGCGTTGGGTGAGTAATCTCCATGAAAGAAACACCGATATCTCTGAGAATAAGGTCTGCAAGATTTCATAGTGTTCCACAAACTCGGCTTGTTTTTCAGAGTCGAACTTGTGCGGTACGCCCTTCGATTTTTTGTAGGTGAATCCTTGTTGGTGGAGCCACTTGTTTAGACCGAATACAGTATACTTCACGTCCCATTTCGCAGAGATATCAGCGATAATATGGTAGATGTGAGTATAGGCATGCTCAGAGATATACTTGATCAATTTCCGCATTGACTCGTCATTCAGGAGACTTTTTCTGCCACCATTGCTAAAATGGTATCAATAATATCAGAAAGGTGCAAAACACCTTTATACACGCTCATATTAGTACAATAATAATTGCTACAGGTGCAAAATAATTGAGATATGGATAGTAATAATTTAAAGACGATCACTAAACACATTAAATTACACTACCGTCCTTCCAGCCCTATTTTGGAATATTTAGGCAGTACAGCCACTTGATTATCTACTATACACCCAAACATAAGCTAACTAATTAGCCTGAAACCTTCTGTAGAAGGACTACCACTACCAGAAAACACGATATAATTAAACGATAATTATTAGCTGATAACAAGTTCTTACTCATAAAACCTGCATTGTCAGCATTTCTGCTAACAATGTCAGCAGTAAAGCTACAAGCTGACAGAACTACTCCCTTTTTTTGAGCAATTAAGATGTATCCATCATCATTTAAGCTGCTACTTTGTTGTAAGCATTGCATACCCATAGTCGTTTAACATATTTAAGGTTCTGTGGATTAGTTCACTTGCCTGCGCTAAACCACTACAAATCTCTTGAGTATATACACCCCCAAAATTTGGGTGTAGCTTATGCTCACCCGAATAGTATCGATGATTCTATTTAGACTGCTCTATTTTCAATTTCACGGAAACTCACTCTACTGGTAAAATATTGAGAGCAATACACTTTACCTTGCTACCATGAATAAAATTATCAACTTTGGCTTACAGGCATAGCAACAATGGCAGCTCAACCAGCTCAGTTCGCCAAAAGAGGCAGATTAGCGCAATTAACAGCATCAATATGACAATTTACTCATATAATACCATCCATTAACCGTACACAGTGACATAATAGGCACGCTAGAAACCTATATGCCGTTAAGGAGACAAAATAGGCGTTTTATGAAATTGAATAACGATCATTCAGATGAGGCTATATTAAAAGAGATGGCTAGCCGTCTCACCCAGTGCCGCCTAAATATGAATAAAAGCCAGGCATTACTAGCGCAAGAAGCAGGTATTTCTCACCGAACATTACTTCGGATTGAACATGGCCAATCAGTCCAAGCCTCAAGCCTCATTCGTATTTTGCGAGCATTACAGCTGATAGGAAACCTTGACGCGCTTATTCCCGAGCCAGTAGCGAGCCCCGTTCAACAGTTGAAAATGCAGGGAAAACAACGTCAAAGAGCCTCTCCAAGAGCAATTAAGCCAAAAAAAGAAAACGTATGGTCGTGGGAGGATGAGAAATGACTGTTGCTCAAATAAAGCTTTGGGGCAGATCTATTGGGGCGGTAAGCTGGGACGACAATATCGGGCTTGCGCATTTTGAATATGAGTCTGATTTTATTAATAGCGGTATTGAGGTGGCTCCCTTTACTATGCCGCTTTCCAAACAGATTTACTCATTTGCAGCTTTACCGCGAGAGACTTTCCATGGTCTACCAGGCTTGCTAGCCGATTCATTGCCAGATGCTTTTGGCAATGCGCTGATTAATGTATGGTTAGCCAATCATGGACGCTCACCTGAAACGTTTAACCCAGTTGAACGCCTTTGCTACACTGGCGCACGAGGAATGGGAGCATTAGAGTATCAGCCATCACAGGGGCATTTTTCTGAACAAACTGAATCAGTTGATGTAAAAGCGTTGGTAGAGCTTGCTAGTAAAATTCTAACAAAACGCAATACTCTTGAAGGATCATTCTCCCCTGAGTTTAGAGAAGACTCTTTGCAAGAAATTCTGAAAATAGGCACATCCGCAGGGGGGGCTAGAGCAAAAGCAATCATTTCCTGGAATCAAAAAACGAATGAGGTACGCTCTGGACAAGTCACAGCAGGAGAAGGCTTTACTGATTGGTTGTTGAAATTTGACGGTGTTTCTAACAACAAAGATAAAGAACTTGATGACCCAGCAGGTTACGGGCTCATAGAGTATGCCTATTATCACATGGCACGCGAAGCTAAAATCGATATGAACGAGTCCAGATTACTGAAAGAAAATGGCAGAAGCCATTTTATGACAAAGCGTTTTGACCGAACCGCTTCTGGTCAAAAAATTCATATGCAGTCTTTTTGCGCTATGGAACATTTTGATTTCAAACAGGCTGGTGCATATTCTTATGAGCAGGCTTTACGCACTATCCGTAAACTCGGAATGCCGATGGCCACGATTGAACAGCAATTCCGACGCATGACTTTCAACATTATTAGCCGCAATCAAGATGATCACGTTAAAAACATTTCATTCTTAATGGATAAATCAGGCAACTGGTCTCTATCTCCAGCCTTTGATATGACTTACAGCTACAACCCTCAAGGAGACTGGACTAAGAAGCACCAAATGTCACTCAATGGCAAATGTGATAATTTCACTATTGACGATTTTAAAATTTGCGCTAAAAACATATCAATGAAACGCGGCAAAGCAGAAGAGATTGTTCAACAAGTGCAAACGGCTGTTTTGCGGTGGAAAGATTTTGCCGATGAGTCCGGTATACCAGTCAAAATTGCTAACGCCGTAGCTAAAGCACATCGCATTGATATTTTGAAATAAATATTGTTGATTGCATTTTGCTTGTTGCAAAAAGCTAGCTCCAACTATACCCCATTAAGGCGTGGGGCTGCTTACTACTCTCACCCCAACCACCTATTGCAGGCTCATAGGCTTTGCTCGCTCACTGCCTAACTACAACTTCAACGATAACAGGTGCATACCCGCTACCTTTGAAGTTGCTCTTTTGTTATCAACGCTAACTTACCTAGCATCACGTAACAACTCCAAGTTATTTATGTGTCAGAAGTCAGAATAATAAAATCACCCCATTAGCTTCTTTAACTTATAAACAACCTCAAGCGCTTGTCGTGGATTCATATCATCAGGGTTAAGCGAATCAAGTAGGCTGATCGCTGGATGTGGCTCCTCATGAGTGAACATATCTACTTGATCATGGCAAATAGAAGAAACTTTTTCTTGAACCGCACCCTGCTGTTTAAGCGAATCATTTTCTAGAAACTTTAGTTTTTGGTGGGCTCGGTCAACTACATGTTTAGGCACCCCAGCTAAATGGGCTACTTGCAGCCCATAGCTTTGGCTTGCTGGCCCCTCCTGTACCGCATGGAGAAAAACAATACGATTATCATGCTCAGTGGCACTTAGGTGAACATTGACCACACCGTTACTAGTGTTGGGTAGCTGAGTTAATTCAAAATAGTGCGTGGCAAATAAAGTAAATGCCTTGATGGACTCAGCTAGGTATTCAGCAGTAGCCCAAGCTAAAGCAAGCCCGTCAAAAGTACTTGTTCCTCGGCCAATTTCATCCATTAATACCAAGCTGTATTCCGTAGCATTATGTAAAATGTTAGCCGTTTCTGTCATTTCTACCATAAAGGTTGATCTCCCTCCAGCCAAGTCATCGGAGGAACCTATTCGAGTGAAAATCCTATCAACAAGACCTATCTTTGCTTGGCTAGCAGGAACAAAGCTTCCGATGTGTGCTAACAGCACAATTAAAGCAGTCTGCCGCATATAAGTGGACTTACCCCCCATGTTAGCGCCAGTAATCAAGAGCATTCGGCGGCGCCCATGAAGACTAGTATCGTTTGCCACAAAAGGTGCACTCAGTACCTGCTCAACAACCGGATGTCGTCCACCTTTAATGTCTATTCCTGGAGTATCTATCAATTCTGGTTGACAAAAATCAAGAGATTCAGCACGTTCAGCCAGGTTATTAAGAACATCCAATTCTGCCAAATTTAGTGCGCACTCCTGTAAAGGACCAAGCCTTTCAACTAACTGCACTAGAAGTTCTTCATAGAGAGCTTTCTCCCGCGCTAACGCTCTACTTTTGCTAGACAGCGCTTTATCTTCGAACTCCTTTAATTCTGGAGTAATGAATCTTTCTGTATTTTTGAGAGTTTGTCGGCGAATATAATTAACTGGAACATCGCTAGATTCTCTACGACTAAGCTCAATGTAATAGCCGTGAACACGGTTAAATCCAACTTTAAGACTAGATAAACGGGTTTGTTCTCGCTCGCGTGCCTCCAGTTTAACCAAGTAATCACCAGCATTCAGGCTTATAGCACGAAGATCATCTAACTCACCATCGTATCCTTCAGCAATAACCCCACCGTCACGAATAACAACCGGAGGATCACTAATAATAGCCTTGGTTAGTAGCGTTACTAGCTCAGGATGCTCACTAATGCCTTCAGCCAACCGATGAGTGTGCGGATTATTCAGTTTATTGAGGCTGTACTGAAGCTCTGGCAATTGAGCCAGAGCATCGCGAAGCCTGGCTATATCTCTAGGACGAGCTGATTTCAAAGCAATTCTAGCTAAAATACGTTCAATATCACCAATTACTTTCAGTACCTTGTGAATAGTTTCAAAATGAAAATCCTTTTTTATTGTGGATATAGCTGATTGACGCGACTTGAGCTTAATCGCATCCCGTAACGGGCGATTTAACCAACGTCCCAATAGCCGACTACCCATTGGAGTAGCCGTCTTATCAATAACATTTGCCAGAGTGTGTTCTCGGCCACCGGATAGATTTGTGGTCAATTCAAGGTTTCGTCGGCTGGCTGCATCAAGTACAACGCTCTCCTCACGATTTTCATGACTAATACTACGAATATGTGGCAGCGCTGTACGCTGGGTTTCTTTTGCATACTGCATCAAACAACCAGCTGCTTGTATTGCTGTCGTTAAATTTGAACAGCCAAACCCTTTAAGGTCTTTTGTCTGAAACTGCCGCGTTAGCAACTCTTCAGCAGTTTGAGAGTCAAAGTCCCATAAAGGCCTCATTAGAGTGCCTGAGCGCTTGGAAATACTCTGCGGCCAAGGTTGATTATCATTACATAGAATTTCTGCAGGACTCAATCTCTCAATTTCTGACAATAAAGCTTCTTCATTTTGTACTTCAAGTATTGAGAAATGTCCGCTACTGATATTAAGTACAGCAAGGCCGTAAACACCTTCACCCGCAGTTACTGCTAACAGAAGATTATCCTTATGCTCATCCAGCAAGGCTTCATCACTAATAGTGCCAGGAGTTAGAATGCGGACTACTTGTCGCTCTACCGGCCCTTTGGACGTGGCAGGATCACCAACCTGTTCGCAAATTGCCACAGATTCCCTAAGACGGATAAGCTTGGCAAGATAACCTTCAGCAGCATGATGAGGAATGCCAGCCATAGGAATTGGTTCGCCACCAGACTTACCTCGACTAGTAAGAGTTATGTTCAATAATCGAGATGCCTTTTTGGCATCGTCATAGAATAACTCATAAAAATCCCCCATTCGGTAGAACAATATATGCTCGCGGTGTTGATGCTTGATGCGAAGGTATTGCTGCATCATTGGTGTATGTGTGGTTGTTGCTGAATTATCCATTGGTGTGAGTAAACTGCTCTTTGTTTGAAGTGTTGAGACGATATCGGGAAATATCAGCCTGAGATGTTAACACTGAACAACACCTTCACGTGACTTTTTTCAGATTGCTTTGCCTCTGCTCAGAGAGATGTGTCTTTAAGTTCAAATATGCGGGATTCATCATATTTGCGTAATTTCGGTAACCCATTATCTCAATTTCCCTTGAAGGACTGCGTAGGCAACAAACTAGCAAACCCCCAAGCACCAATTACTTGCAAGTATTAGGTGCTTGGGGTGAATAAAAGCAATCAATAATCTCACACCTTCAATGATAACAGGTATAAATATACTGCGCTTATTGTGCTATTGCGTCAGATTCCATTGAAGCAAGCGACACTTTAAGCCACTGATGCAAGGCATCCAACTGCTCAACAAATAGAATATTATCACCAATCGGTGGCGAAAATACTGTTATGTCTACATTAATTTCACCATTCTTACTCACCCTATGCAGCTCCTTAAATTCTTTTTTAAACATTTCTTCTTGATAATGAGCGCAAGGCTGAGAAGACAGCAATATTAATTTTTTCCGTACTATGCTAGGATCATCATTATAAATAGTGGCAACGTTATCCTTAATAGTCGCCCTGCCGCGCTGATCTACCTTTGCATAAGATATTTTCATTCCTGTTTTTTGCACCGATACCATAGACTCAGATAAATAACCTTCCTGCCCAAATGCAGCATTGATATTATCATGGAACACACCATTTCTCAATTCAATAGCCGACTTTCCAAATATCGAATCAAAATCACCTATATCCGGCGCCACTGCCAACATAGCCAAAAAAAACATACCATCCATTTCAGTCTTGAGATGCCCAGCAACGGTATCATATGACACCGGCTTTTTTATGAGACTAACGATTTTTGATGCTAACTTATTTTTCTTATCTTCCTTACGTAACTTTCGATCAGACCCCGCAAGAATAAACTCATTGACACACCTTTTCTCACGAAGTTGCAAAAAAAAATGTAATTTCGACTCTACCCCTAATAACACATCGCCAGGAATTATAGCGCAATCATATTGCTTACCATCCAAATATTGAGTTGCAGCCCTCACACCTACATTATCCAGCAATGCTTTTAACGCGTCACATTTTATAACACGCGTTAAATAATCTCGATCCCACCTATCGACACCTCTTTTTTTCTGAAATAATCGTAGCTTTTCCTCACAACTCTCCAGCGTCAAAGTTTCTTCTTGAAAATCCCAGTGCTCACTAACATAAGTATCCCATAAAAAACCTTCCTCTTCTGTTACGGCACTCTCTTGTCTAGCCCAAAATTCCCACTTATTATTTATTTTTATATCGTTTTTCAAAAAAACCAGTATCTTTTTTAAAGCATCTAGTTTTGGTGGCTCTGCAAAACTATTAGAAGCAAAGGCAAAGAAAAAAATAAAAAAAAATGACTTGAACCATTTCATAATATATACCCATTTCAATTAAAAGTGTAAATCAGAGACAAGCGAACTAGGTCTTTATACTCATACCACTGTGAAGATGCTGGGTTGCTGACTACCTTCGCTCGCCCCAATCTCCTACTACTAGCAGGCTCGCGGGACTTTTCTCGCTTATCACCTACTCCCTCATGTATACCCGTCGTCTTTGAAGTTGCCACTTTGTTGTCAGAGTTAGCTAAACACAGTCTCTTAGCAATCCTATAGTTTCTGTAGCTTCGCTCACTTGTCACCGCGTAACAACTCCCAATCCTTTGATATATTAACCCATCTCAACTAACTTGAAGAAAGCGATTCCTGAAGCCACTGATGCAAGGCATTCAACTGCTCAATCAGTAAAATGCGATCGTCAATCGGTGGCGCAAGTACTGTTATATCCACGCCTTTCATATCATTCACTTTATTAAACTCCTTTTTAAACATTTCTTCTTGATAATGAGCGTGGGGCTGAGTAGATAGTAATGCTAATTTTTTCGTTGCTATATCAGGATTATCTCTACAAATTGCAGCAACGTTATCCATAGTAGTCGCCCTGCCTCTGTCACTCCTTTTCGCATAAGATATTTTCATTGTCATTTTGTTCGCTGGTAAATTATTAACAGATAGACAAGATTTATTTCTTAATCCATGAAATACTACGTCACGTAAGACCTGATTTCCCCAAGTAGTAGCAGATTCACTCAACATAGAAGAAAAATCAAACTCTGGCGTCAGCATCAACATAGCCATGAAAAACATGCCATCCATTTCAGTATTGATATTTTTCTCAACTAAATCATAGAATATGCCCCCTACCTTGTTGTTAGACATTGATGATAACAATTCATATTTATTATCCACCTCGCTCAATACCCGATCAGCCCCAGCCATAATAAACTTCTCAACCTGTTGATTCTTATAAAGTTTACTAAGACAGTTTATTCTACTTTCTACTCTGAATAACGCACCACCAGGAATTATAGCCCAATCATATTTCACACCATCATCAGTAATATTGGATATTTCAGCCCTCACACCCACATCATCCAATAACTTTGTTAACTTTTCTTGCGCACAAACAAACGATAAACTCCCTTGCTCCCAACGCTCTACCCCTTGTTTCCTCCGAAATAACTGTAGCGCGTCATTACACGTATCCAGCGTCAGAGTTTTTTCTGTAAAATTCCAGAATCGAAAAACGTGATCACGCCATAAAAAATCACTCCTTTCTGAGACGTAGCTGTTACTTTCAGCCCAGCTACTCCACGCAGCATATTTTCCTTTAGAAATTTCTTCATCATCATGATTTATCTCATTTTTCAAAAAAAGCATCACCTTTTTTAAATCATCCAGTTTCGGTGGCTCAGCAAAACCACTAGAAGCAAATACAAAGCAAAAAACAAAAAAAAACGACTTGCACCATTTCATAATATATATATCCGTTTCTATTAAAAGTATTGGTAGGAAACAAACTAGCTAAGCATCTATACCCATAACTTTTGAATCTGCTACTTTGTCGTCAGCATTGCTCACCACAGCCTCCTTAGCACTTATAAGCTTCTGTCGCTCACTTGCCACGGCATAGCAACTCCAATCATATAGGCATAAAACTACGCACAGTAGGTTATCGAGGTAGCGAGAACAGTTAACAACTCCCTAGCCCTCAAGAAGAATAGGCATCCACGCACAGCTGTTTATGAAACTAGAAGAACCACTTTAAAGCTTCTTCTTCTCAAGTTTTAGCTATTCTAGCCACAAATCAAACATTTAGCACAAAATAAACAACATTTTAATCAGCGGACTCGTAATCACCCCAAAATAACCGAGGCCAAAAGTATAACTTTTTAAGAATATACGCACAAAAGATTCCCAGCAATACACTTAAAAAAACCGAGGTTGTCACACCACTCCCAGACATGTGTCGTACGAATACATAAACAGCACCTCATTTAGCCCACATTGTTAATTGGAACAAGCTGAATAATGTATTAGACTAGCGCTATATTTCCCAAAGAATACAGGCTTCAAGAAGGTCGGTCAGATAGAGGTGAAGCGAGCATTGATGCGGCTTAATTCTCGTCCAAGAAAAGATTTGAATTTCAAAACACCAGCCCTGATAATGGGTGAACACAGGGCTGCGTTAGCAGCTTAAGCTGTGATGCACTTGGAATTTGAATACGCGCTAGATGTCAATCTTATATTTTTAGAATATACCCATCGTATTTTAAGTTGCTACGTTATTGGTGCATTCGCTCACTCCTATCATCTACTACTTCGTAGGCTCACGGGATTTCGCTTACTTGCCGCCTAGTAGCAACTTGAAATTATTTAAGTATAAACAAAAAGGTTTTGATATGATTTTTAAAAAAATAAAGAGCTTGTTTAGTTTTCGTTTATGGGGCTGTTTTGTCGGCATGTCGCTGTTGTGTAGCATCGCGCAGGCGAAGATAGACGTGGAGGACGTTGAGGAGATAATGAAGAATGATCACCAATTACTTCTGTCAGTAAATGGTATGTATCAGTTTTGTAAAAACCTAAATACTCTAGCTATGTCGGAAGAAGCGGGAGGGCTTCTAATAGATCTTGAGGATATCCTTAGCCCAGAACATGACAAAGAAAAAACCCCAAAAGGTGAATCAGGTAATCAGCTTAACCGTTGGGAAAAAGCGCTGGAGTTCTTGATTTCAAGAGGATTGTATGCGGATCTTAAGTTTGAAGATTTGGTGGAAAACAAAGACTCAAAAGAGACTAAGAATGCTGAGGTGCTAGATGATGGCAGACTAAATGCTGTTAATGCTAGAAGTAGACCGGAAGTTATAAAGAAAGCGGAAGACATTCTTAGCGTTTTAGACAAGGCGGGATATTTTCCTGGAGGTCAGGATAAAACTATAGATGTAAGTAAAGTGCAAATGTTTCTAAACGATAAATCCAGCATGCATATTTTAAACCTAGAAAAGGCACCTGACTGTGCAGCGTTAGAATCAATTTTAGGTGATAACCATGCAGAAACATCACGCTTCATTCTAATGAATGAAGGAAAGGCCTATATTAAGTTCAATAAGGAGTTTAGAAAGGCACTTGCGAAAATAGCTTTTTCAAAGAGACTAGGAAGCTCAATATACGCTGTAGAGGCGCAAGTGGGCAAAGATGGCAATGAGATAAAGGTACACAAAACTGTTAACGTTTTCACTAACTTAGATACAAAAAGACAAAGTTCTGACAGAGTAATGTCGTTAGGTATATATGCAAAAATGAGTTATATGTCGGTAAAAGACGCTTGGTTAATTGCTGGTAGTAGTGTAGAGATGATGGAGGAATTCTTGTCTTTCTATATACCTCACATCGGTGGGTGGGAAGAGCTGGTGAGTAGAGTCGGTCATACGTATAGTGCAGGCAGCTTGCTGCAAAAGATGGATGCTGACACGAATGGTGATGCTTTTGCTGTTTCACCTGCTTTGCTTCTCGCTGTATTTAATGTTTATTGTAGCGTGAGTGTGAATGAGACTACGGCAAGATCTATGAAAACCACAATGAGGTGTGCAATACAGACATTTGAAGCGTATTTCTGCTTAACTGAGGGCTTTTGTAGTCAAGATAATTACACTTTAAGGTTTATGCAAATTAATCAATATGCTACAGATATGACTCGCTCAATGCCTAGTACTAGTAATGCAATGAGTAACTGCTCTTCTAGCGATATTATCTTGCTGTGTCTATGGAATTTCGTAAAGAAAGGCTCAACACCTTATTGTACAGATCTTATATTAGTAGCACCTGAAAAAATGGTTAGAGATCCTGTTGATATGGACGTTGACACGAACGACAATTAGTTAACATTGATGATTTATGCGGGGCTGTAAAACAAACTGTGTAACTGCCCGTTTAGATATGAGGAGCTAGCTGCTCCTCAAAATCAATCCTAAAACGATTTAGCGCTGGCTTCCAACCCATGATCGGCATCATCCATTTTTTGGATGCGGCCTCAACGGCTAAATAAATAACTTTCAGTGCAGCCCCCATCGCTTGGAAATACTTTGCGAGTTTTGACCAATTTACGGATCACGCTGCTCAAAGACTCGATGGCGCTGGTGGTGTAAATAACCTTCCGAATGTCGGCGGGGTAATCAAAAATAGTCGTCAGATTGTCCCATATAGATAATGAGCAGTTACACAATTTTATTTACAGCTTCGAATTTGATCAGAAGCTACTTCTGATTAATTCAAGGCCTTTAATGATATGGCTATTATAGGGTTTTTCTACACAGTGCGTAGCGCCTATGCATCAATGAATGTTATTCATATAATTTTCGATGGCAACGTGTGCACAGCAAGATATCTAGCATCAACCCTCACCCTTCTGCCCCTCTATAAACAAAGTCATATTTTGACATCCTGCAACAACGACAAGAGTACCTTTAACTAAGGTTTTTTTACTATTTCCTTTTACTTTCCATAAGGTGTCACCAATCTGCACCCTACCCTGACCGTAAGGCAAATCCTCTCTCAACTCAAAGTAATGACCTATAAGCTGGGATCCACGATTATTCAGCTCAGGGAACTCATCTCGGTCATCCACTCTTTGAAAAAAATACCAATACGCCACAGTAAAAACCAAACTAAGAGCAGCAAAAATAGCTAACTGCTCTGCCCAGTCAAGGTTAGGTAGCAACCAGTTTATTCCAGCAACAACTAGTGCCGCCGTTGCACCACCAAGCAAAAAACCACCAGCTCCTATGGTTTCAATACTTAACAATAAAAAAAACAGAATAATCCAGTGCCAATATTCCAGGCTACTCGGTATACTCACTACTTATAATCTCCTTGTTTTACAGCCACTTTATTAGAACCTGAGGCGGCCTCAGTAACCAACTCCTTAATTCCAGCAAGAGCCCCAATCACATTCCCAGCCTCCAAAGGCATCATAATCACTTTACTATTTTCAGCCCCAGCAATATCTTTTAATGCTTCCACATACTTCTGTGCAATAAAATAATTTATAGCTCTGGAGCCTCCTTCTGCAATCGCTTTGGAGACAATAGCTGTTGCTTTCCCCTCCGCTTCAGCAAGCCTCTCACGAGCTTCAGCTTCTCGACAAGATGCCTCCAGCGCCCCCTCGGCTTTTAAAATCTGAGCCTGTTTCTCACCTTCAGATACATTAATAGCAGCCTCTCGCAGCCCTTCCGCTTCAAGAATTCTTGCCCTTTTCTCCCTCTCTGCTTTCATTTGTCGGCCCATAGACTCCACAAGGTCAGCTGGAGGAGCAATATCTCTCAACTCAATACGAGTCACTTTTAAACCCCAGGGATCAGTAGCTTCATCTACTTTGGTCAATAACAAACTATTAATACGATCACGATTAGACAGCATTTCATCCAACTCCATGGAGCCTAGCACCGCTCTAATATTGGTCATTACCAAATTTTTCATAGCTCTCGGCAAGTCATTAATCTCATAAGAAGCCTTGACCGCATGCTGTACCTGAAAGAAACAAACAGCATCCGTAGTAATCTGAGCATTATCCGAAGATATTATTTCTTGCGGAGGAATATCAAGGACCTACTCCATCATATTAACCCTCCTACCAATACTATCAATCAGAGGAATAATGATACTAAGACCGGGCGCCAACGTTCTGGTATATTAACCCATCTCAACTAACTTGAAGAAAGCGATTCCTGAAGCCACTGATGCAAGGCATTCAACTGATCAATCAGTAAAATGCGATCGTCAATCGGTGGCGCAAGTACTGTTATATCCACGCCTTTCATATCATTCACTTTATTAAACTCCTTTTTAAACATTTCTTCTTGATAATGGGCGTGGGGCTGAGTAGATAGTAATGCTAATTTTTTCGTTGCTATATCAGGATTATCGCTACAAATTGCAGCAACGTTATCCTTAGTAGTCGCCATGCCTCTGTCACTCCTTTTCGCATAAGATATTTTCATTGTCATTTGGTTCGCTGGTAAATTATTAACAGATAGACAATATTTAGGTCTAGAGGGCATAGCTCTCAATACTACGTCACGTAAGACCTTATTTCCCCAAGTAGCAGCAGATTCACTCGGCATAGAAGAAAAATCAAACTTTGGCGTCAGCATCAACATAGCCATGAAAAACATGCCATCCATTTCAGTATGGATATCGTCCTCAACTAAAGCATAGAATATGCCCCCTAACTTGTTGTTAGACATTGCTGATAACAATTCATATTTATTATCCACCTCGCTCAATACCCGATCAGCCCCAGCCATAATAAACCTCTCAACCTGTTGATTCTTATAAAGTTTACTAAGACAGTTTATTCTACTTTTTACTCTGAATAACGCACCACCAGGAATTATAGCCCAATCATATTTCACACCATCATCAGTAATATTGGATATTTCAGCCCTCACACCCACATCATCCAATAACTTTGTTAACTTTTCTTGCTCACAAACAAACGATAAACTCCCTTTTTCCCAACGCTCTACCCCTTGTTTCCTCCGAAATAACTGTAGCGCGTCATTACACTTATCCAGCGTCAGAGTTTTTTCTGTAAAATCCCAGCATCCAAAAACGTGATCACACCATAAAAAATCACTCCTTTCTGAGACGTAGCTGTTACTTTCAGCCCAGCTACTCCACGCAGCATATTTTCCTTTAGAAATTTCTTCATCATCATGATTTATCTCATTTTTCAAAAAAAGCATCACCTTTTTTAAATCATCCAGTTTCGGTGGCTCAGCAAAACCACTAGAAGCAAATACAAAGCAAAAAACAAAAAAAAACGACTTGCACCATTTCATAATATATATATCCGTTTCTATTAAAAGTATTGGTAGGAAACAAACTAGCTAAGCATCTATACCCATAACTTTTGAATCTGCTACTTTGTCGTCAGCATTGCTCACCACAGCCTCCTTAGCACTTCTAAGCTTCTGTGGCCCCGCTCACTTGCCACGGCATAGCAACTCCAATCATATAGGCATAAAACTACGCACAGTAGGTTATCGAGGTAGCGAGAAAAGTTAACAACTCCCTAGCCCTCAAGAAGAATAGGCATCCACGCACAGCTGTTTATGAAACTAGAAGAACCACTTTAAAGCTTTTGCTTCTCAAGTTTTAGCTATTCTAGCCACAAATCAAACATTTAGCACAAAATAAACAACATTTTAATCAGCGGACTCGTAATTACCCCAAAATAACCGAGGCCAAGAGTATAACTTTTTAAGAATATACGCACAAAAGATTCCCAGCAATACACTTAAAAAAACCGAGGTTGTCACACCACTCCCAGACATGTGTCGTACGATTACATAAACAACACCTCATTTAGCCCACATTGTTAATTGGAACAAGCTGAATAATGTATTAGACTAGCGCTATATTTCCCAAAGAATACAGGCTTCAAGAAGGTCGGTCAGATAGAGGTGAAGCGAGCATTGATGCGGCTTAATTCTCGGCCAAGAAAAGATTTGAATTTCAAAACACCAGCCCTGATAATGGGTGAATACAGGGCTGCGTTAGCAGCTTAAGCTGTGATGCACTTGGAATTTGAATACGCGCTAGATGTCAATCTTATATTTTTAGAATATACCCATCGTATTTTAAGTTGCTACGTTATTGGTGCATTCGCTCACTCCTATCATCTACTACTTCGTAGGCTCACGGGATTTCGCTTACTTGCCGCCTAGTAGCAACTTGAAATTATTTAAGTATAAACAAAAAGGTTTTGATATGATTTTTAAAAAAATAAAGAGCTTGTTTAGTTTTCGTTTATGGGCTGTTTTGTCGGCATGTCGCTGTTGTGTAGCATCGCGCAGGCGAAGATAGACGTGAAGGACGTTGAGGAGATAATGAAGAATGATCACCAATTGCTTCTGTCAGTAAATGGTATGCATCATTTTTGTAAAAACCTAGATACTCTAGCTATGTCGGAAGAAGCGGGAGGGCTTCTAATAGATCTTGAGGATACCCTTAACCCAGAACATGACAAAGAAAAAACCCCAAAAGGTGAATCAGGTAATCAGCTTACCGTTGGGAAAAAGCGTTGGAGTTCTTGATTTCAAGAGGATTGTATGCGGGTCTTAAGTTTGAAGATTTGGTGGAAAACAAAGACTCAAAAGAGACTAAGAATGCTGAGGTGCTAGATGATGGCAGACTAAATACTGTTAATGCTAGAAGTAGACCGGAAGTTATAAAGAAAGCGAAAGACATTCTTAGCGTTTTAGACAAAGCGGGATATTTTCCTGGAGGTCAGGATAAAACTATAGATGTAAGTAAAGTGCAAATGTTTCTAAACGATAAATCCAGCATGCATATTTTAAACCTAGAAAAGGCACCTGACTGTGCAGCGTTAAAATCAATTTCAGGTGATAACCATGCAGAAACATCACGCTTCATTCTAATGAATGAAGGAAAGGCCTATATTAAGTTCAATAAGGAGTTTAGAAAGGCACTTGCGAAAATAGCTTTTTCAAAGAGACTAAGAAGCTCAATAGACGTTGTAGAGGCGCAAGTGGGCAAAGATGGCAATGAGATAAATGTACACAAAACTGTTAACGTTTTCACTAACTTAGATACAAAAAGACAAAGTTCTGACAGAGCAAAGTCGTTAGGTAATTATAAAAAAATGAGTGATATGTCGGTAGAAGACGCTTGGTTAATTGCTGGTAGTAGTGTAGAGATAATGGAGGAATTCTTGTCTTTCTATATACCTCACATCGGTGGGTGGGAAGAGCTGGTGAGTAGAGTCGGTCATACGTATAGTGCAGGCAGCTTGCTGCAAAAGATGGATGCTGACACGAATGGTGATGCTTTTGCTGTTTCACCTGCTTTGCTTCTCGCTGTATTTAATGTTTATTGTAGCGTGAGTGTGAATGAGACTACGGCAAGATCTATGAAAACCACAATGGTGTGCAATACAGACATTTGAAGCGTATTTCTGCTTAGCTGAGGGCTTTTGTAGTCAAGATAATTACACTTTAAGGTTTATGCAAATTAATCAATATGCTACAGATATGACTCGCTCAATGCCTAGTACTAGTAATGCAATGAGTACCTGCTCTTCTAGCGACATTATCTTGCTGTGTCTATGGAATTTCGTAAAGAAAGGCTCAACACCTTATTGTACAGATCTTATATTAGTAGCACCTGAAACAATGGTTAGAGCTCCTGTTGACATGGACGTTGACACTAGTATAGAACGACAATTAGTTAACATTGATGATTTATGCGGGGCTGTAAAACAAACTGTGTAACTGCCCGTTTAGATATGAGGAGCTAGCTGCTCCTCAAAATCAATCCTAAAACGATTTAGCGCTGGCTTCCAACCCATGATCGGCATCGTCCATTTTTTGGATGCCGCCTCAACGGCTAAATAAATAACTTTCAGTGCAGCCCCCATCGCTTGGAAATACTTTGCGAGTTTTGACCAATTTACGGATCACGCTGCTCAAAGACTCGATGGCGCTGGTGGTGTAAATAACCTTCCGAATGTCGGCGGGGTAATCAAAAATAGTCGTCAGATTGTCCCATATAGATAATGAGCAGTTACACAATTTTATTTACAGCTTCGAATTTGATCAGAAGCTACTTCTGATTAATTCAAGGCCTTTAATGGTATGGCTATTATAGGGTTTTTCTACACAGTGCGTAGCGCCTATGCATCAATGAATGTTATTCATATAATTTTCGATGGCAACGTGTGCACAGCAAGATATCTAGCATCAACCCTCACCCTTCTGCCCCTCTATAAACAAAGTCATATTTTGACATCCTGCAACAACGACAAGAGTACCTTTAACTAAGGTTTTTTTACTATTTCCTTTTACTTTCCATAAGGTGTCACCAATCTGCACCCTACCCTGACCGTAAGGCAAATCCTCTCTCAACTCAAAGTAATGACCTATAAGCTGGGATCCACGATTATTCAGCTCAGGGAACTCATCTCGGTCATCCACTCTTTGAAAAAAATACCAATACGCCACAGTAAAAACCAAACTAAGAGCAGCAAAAATAGCTAACTGCTCTGCCCAGTCAAGGTTAGGTAGCAACCAGTTTACTCCAGCAACAACTAGTGCCGCCGTTGCACCACCAAGCAAAAAACCACCAGCTCCTATGGTTTCAATACTTAACAATAAAAAAAACAGAATAATCCAGTGCCAATATTCCAGGCTACTCGGTATACTCACTACTTATAATCTCCTTGTTTTACAGCCACTTTATTAGAACCTGAGGCGGCCTCAGTAACCAACTCCTTAATTCCAGCAAGAGCCCCAATCACATTCCCAGCCTCCAAAGGCATCATAATCACTTTACTATTTTCAGCCCCAGCAATATCTTTTAATGCTTCCACATACTTCTGTGCAATAAAATAATTGATAGCTCTGGAGCCTCCTTCTGCAATCGCTTTGGAGACAATAGCTGTTGCTTTCCCCTCCGCTTCAGCAAGCCTCTCACGAGCTTCAGCTTCTCGACAAGATGCCTCCAGCGCCCCCTCGGCTTTTAAAATCTGAGCCTGTTTCTCACCTTCAGATACATTAATAGCAGCCTCTCGCAGCCCTTCCGCTTCAAGAATTCTTGCCCTTTTTTCCCTCTCTGCTTTCATTTGTCGGCCCATAGACTCCACAAGGTCAGCTGGAGGAGCAATATCTCTCAACTCAATACGAGTCACTTTTAAACCCCAGGGATCAGTAGCTTCATCTACTTTGGTCAATAACAAACTATTAATACGATCACGATTAGACAGCATTTCATCCAACTCCATGGAGCCTAGCACCGCTCTAATATTGGTCATTACCAAATTTTTCATAGCTCTCGGCAAGTCATTAATCTCATAAGAAGCCTTGACCGCATGCTGTACCTGAAAGAAACAAACAGCATCCGTAGTAATCTGAGCATTATCCGAAGATATTATTTCTTGCGGAGGAATATCAAGGACCTGCTCCATCATATTAACCCTCCTACCAATACTATCAATCAGAGGAATAATGATACTAAGACCGGGCGCCAACGTTCTGGTATATTTACCAAAACGCTCTACAGTATAATGAAAGCCTTGCGGTACCATACAAACGCCTTTAGCAATCAATAACCCGGTCAACCCAACGAACACCAACGTTGCAATTTCAAACCCCATCTTTAAACTCCTAGTTTGCACCTATAATTAAAGAACTTTACCACAAGATAATGACCAACATAGACAGACCATAAACAGCCAAAGCCCACGAGCCTAAACTACCATACCCGCCGCCGTTACTGCTTTTCTGGCTGCACTCGCTCACACCAGTCACTTAGTAGATCTAAGTTCTTAGGACTTCGCTCGCTTACCGCCGCGTAGCAACTTCAAACCCTTTGGGTATATACCCACTTACCTTGAAAACTTGAGACTGCTGACTGCCATCACCGCCAATGGCATCCTTTATTAAAAACAAACTGGTAACAATAAATTAACACACCCATCTCTACCTACCGTAGATAGCATTATAAGTCATTTCTTTTTGACCGCTAGCTGGCACTTTTAATTCTATAACCGATACGCCCTCTAATTGACCGCCTTTTACATTGTCGAATTTAAGTAACCTTCTATCACTGTCACTCAACCTAAAAGACACTACTTCCTTTTTGTCGTTATAAATTATTACCCGCCAATAAACATGAAGCTCATCCCCCTTTTGCATACTATCAACTTTCTTGCGTTTAACTCGCACCGCTAAAGCCTCTCCAACATTAAAGACGACATAGTCACCTTTAATGGTTTTAGGTAGCCATGCGCTACCACTAAAGAGAGCCAAGTCTTGCCGGCTATTGTCGTACATTTGCACCCAGCCAGGCATCAAGTCCGCATCTGCTTTAAAGCGTAACATCAGATTTGGTCTCTCTAGCTCAAATGTCTGCTTACCATAATTTCGTCCATGCCTACGAACATCCAAAACGTATCTCTTTTCAAACTGGATATCGTCCTGCTGATATTGCATCATCTGCAAATTTGAATTTGGCGTGATGCTAGTCGCTCCAGCAATCTTCGTTACCAACACCTCACCAACTCTCTCACTGCCTCGTGATTCCATTGCTGATACAGAAGCCTGAAGCCCCATTGCCTTACTGGTATGGTTTACTCGAGGTTCACTTGCATCACCTGAAGCCAACCACACTTGAGCATCTTTAAAATCAATATCAGAATCGTTCCGAATAACAATATACTGCTTCAACCAACCTTTTCCATTCTCCTCCTGCATAAATTGGTACTGGCTAGAGTAGCCAAGTAACGAGCTAAGATAAGATAAGATAAGTAAACCATCAGGTTTTTGCTGCCCAAAATCAACCATCATCTGATCAGCGTAGATCTTCTCTGCAAATACCGACTCCCTAGATGCAAGTCGCACACCATTCCGATCACTCAGGTCAACAATATACTCCCTACCATTAGTCCCTTTAACCAAGGCTATACCGAAATCATAAGCCAAGAGTTTCCCTTGAACAGGTACATTAAGGCCACCTCCTATAAGCTCAACTCCTCGCCCTACAATCATACCGTACAAGTTATCTCGTTTAATATCCCCAGGCCACCACCTAGTTTTTTCAGGCCTATAGCTCTTATTACCCTTACGGTACTCTATCTGAAAACCAGCTTCGCGCCGACCGTAACCAAAGCCCTCCAATAGCAAGATCCCATTAGATGCTGGCAAAACTTCAAATGACTGATTAATCAATCCTTTATCAGGATAAAGTGTGATTTCATTAGACAATGCGCTGTCCAATCTCACAACGTTTCGGCTCTCTACTGCACTAACTTGAGAGAAAACAGAACACAACACTATTGGAATAATTAACTTTTTGATCACCCGATACTCTCCAGCTTAAATCCGTTCTTTTTAAGGGAAGTACAAATAAGTTAATGACAACTTAAAAAATGCTACATCACACTCTTACACCAACCTCCCTTGAAACTGCTACTTTGTCGCCATAACCTCTTGCCATCGTCTCTTAATATCTATGATTTTCTAACCTCGATCACTTGTCTTCATGCCATAACTCCAATCAGTTGGGCATATACTGGCTACCACTGGAAGTATGACTAGGCAACAAACGAACGAATTACCATGAGCCTGCAATCAGTAAATGATTGAAGCAAACTAAAGCTGTCAACAACCTCACAATTGTAAGATAAGGAATCTAAGATATGGCATATCCAAGTTCACATACAGAATTAATTTTACGACAGTTTCTACACCTAATAAGACCAAAATGGATTTTTCAATTCTAAATCTATGGGTTTTCCATAGCCAGGTACACTTATATGCCTATCATCCATAGTTAAATCAGAGCCCTCCAACACACCTTGACCAAACTGATACATTGGCTGTACAGTGCCAGACAAACTCTGACACTCATAATCATGCTGACGCTCATAAATCTGCTCACGCGCGGCTTGCCATTTCGTCATAACTCTATCGCCATGCTTAACATTAAGCATTTTTACAGTCAGATGAGGACTGAGCATTAGCGCTGTTGCATTGTTACCACCAAAACCTTTCGCATTAATCAATGCCAACTCAATAGCAGTAGTGTCAACCTGATAGTGCTTTTGTATCACTATATTCAGCCGCTGACTTACAACATCTTCCGCCAAACTATCGATTGTTTTTATTCCAGGAAGCCAACCATATCGCCAAACCCCAAGCGTAGACATAATCTGGTCACCAGCAGCAGCCCCCACGGAGTGACCAACATAACTTTTTACCGCTGAAACAGGCCAATTATCAATTCCAAAAGCACCGGCAACATCATTAAGAATGCGCGACTCTGTGACACGGTTCTGAGGTGTACCCGTTCCATGAGCCTGCACAAAACTACCATGTCGAAGAACATCTTCACCAGCAATAGCTCTACCCAAAGCCGCAGCCCTTGCAACCGTCAGATAATTACCAGCACCCGGCGATGCAATAGATTTTTTATAACCATCTGCATTAATGAAAACATCACCAACAGCTCCCAGAATTTCTGCACCACACTCCACCGCCAGCTCATCATCCATCAATATAAAATATTGCGCTGACTCCGCAAGAGTAAAACCACAATTATTACCAAAAGGACGACAAGCCTTACGCCAATCTGGGTTTTCATCCACTCCCAGCTGATCTAGCTGTCGTAGAGCATCATCACTAGCTAATGCCCCCATAGTGACATAACCATCTATAATTTCAGGAGTAATTGGAGCCTCACTGCTACCAACAACAACAACCCGCCGCCTGCCACTACGGATATCAGCAACCCCCTGTTGCAAGTTGTACAGCAGCGTCGCACAAGCCCCCATATTAGTACCTGTTGCGCCTAATGAACCAAGAATATATGCATTAATAAAATCCGCCGACATTTCAGCAAAACCCAATGGACACTGCTTGGATGTTACTCTCTTGCCCAGCAAACGAGCCTGCAACATCCCTCCATTGCCATTGTAATCCATCTGACTCATAGCACTACCAGCATAAACCGCTATTTCATCAGGAGACAATATTTCCCTCAAGGAAGACCAATCCAGACCTGACGACACTATCGCGTCAGAGGCACTATAAACCGTCATTGCAAGAGACCGAGGGTGATTTCTGGACTGATACAATTTTTCCGGCTGAAAACCACGTGGCAACTGACCCGCTGCGTTAACAGCTGACGGATAGCTCGAAGGTAACATCACCTGTTGGCAACCCAGCACTCGGACATGAACCCGTCCTTTTTCTCTCTTCTCAATAACCCAACCTTCCGGCAAAGGATTCAGTAAGCGCTGCTCAGGTAAAACTAGCGTTGCACCCTCTTGCAATTCAACCCTACAGTGATGGTACAAAGCACTACTATCAAATAATGTTTTTTCCAAACGACGAACTAAACTTCCCTCAAGAATATCTTGCTCACTAGCCTCGGCAGAATAACCACCAAGACACGCTAACATCGCTAAAGTACGGTTTTTATCCTGCTCTCGCAGGTTATCAATAATTAGCCTTCGATAACCATGAAATCCGGATGTTCTCCCTGCGGGGCTAATACCTCCCTGAGCAACAACTACTGGCAACCTAGACAATTATCTACTCCCTCTGTAACAACTGCCAGAACCATGTTAATAATTAAGGCATAGAAAAAGGTATGTTACGTCATATTAGGTTACACTAGACTAAACATTTAAGACAAAATACCAGACTTTTAAGACATATTACTTTATGACCTTAAATAACAGACTTGACTCTGCCCCAATAAAAATTGCTGTCCCTCTGCTTCAGCATATGATCGCCACCAGCATCACCCTACCTCTTGAGATGTTAGAGGCCGCCTCCACCTATAGCCATCTTGAGGGTAACTACTGCCCCGTGGAGGTTATTTTTTGTTCCGCTACCCATGACAAGGTCAGAGCAACTGGCGGCATACTCTTATCCTCGGATACTCTCTATCCTAATACAGGGAATGCTGATCTTGTACTACTTCCTGCTCTGTGGCGAAATCCCTTAACTGAAATAACAAAAAACAACGAATTAGTATCATGGCTAATTAAGCAACATAGCAATGGCGCTTTGATATTAGTAGCCGGAACCGGTGTTGTTTTTCTAGCAGAGGCAGGCTTACTCCATAAACAACCGGCAGCAACTCATTGGTTTTATCTGGAAAAACTACAGCGTCGCTATCTCGATGTGAACTTTAAACCCCACCACCTGATTACTAGATCCGGCCGTATATACTGCGCCGGCAGCGTGAATTCAGTAGCCGACTTGGCGGTGCATGTAATAAAAACAGTAATGGGATCCTCCGTTGCCCTTCGAGTAGAACAACAGTTCTCCCACGAAATAAGAAAATCATTTGAGGAAACCTGCTTCCCTCAGGATGACAACTCAAATCATCACGATGAAGCCATTGTTTTACTTCAGGAATGGCTAAATAAGCATTATCAAGATAACGTCTCACTATCTGACATGAGCCGTGTATCTGGGCTTCATATCAGATCTCTGAGCAGGAGATTTAAGCAAGCCACCAGCCTATCTCCTGCATATTACTTGAAAAATATAAGATTACGAAAATCCCGGGAACTGCTTAAAAGCTCAAATCTATGTGTTGCAGAAATAGCTATTTCTATTGGCTACGATGATCCCAATTATTTTAGCCGCTCTTTTTACAAGCAATATCAACTAACACCTTCAAATTTTCGTAAAAGCGTGCGAGAGAAATTATTTAGCCTTAATGAGCCTGCTACACCGCTTACTGATTCAGGTTAACTAATCACCTTTGAATTTATAGCCAAAGCCACTAAACATACAGGGTGAATACCCGTAACCATTAAAGTGTGTAGAAAACAATGAGCGACTCAATTTACTCATCTCTTTTTATAATACTGCTCTTTTTGTGGGCCGCGCTCTCATTAATTTACTGGAGTTTTCGCTTAGGCATAACACCAACACCAACATCGCCGTCAGTCAAAAAGTCATTACTGACACTAATCCCACAGCAGGTTTGTGGCGAAATTCACGAGCTAGGTTCAGGGTGGGGTCATCTATTACCAGCCATTAAAAAACAATGTCCCAACAATACGCTAAATGCCCACGAACGCTCACCGCTCCCACGTTTATTTTCACAAATATTAACTCTACTGTTTAAAACACCTGTTAATATTAGCAGTCAAGATATTTTTGAAGTTGATTTATCAAAATCAGGCCTAGTATTTTGCTATTTATACCCTGGTGCAATGAAAAAACTCGCGACCCACTTTAAGTCAACACTTCCTGAAAATTGCTGGATTATAAGTCATACATTCCGACTTCCTGGCTGGACACCCATTAAAACGATTCAAGCTAACGACCTTTATAAAACTCCAATTTACCTCTACAAAAAATCAGCCAACTCAGCCACAATATTAAAATGAGACCTATACACAAACCAATTCGCTTGTCGCCCACCACACCTTTAATGGTAAACTGATATACCAGTAAAGTGACAAGCTAGCGAAACGTTATGAGTCTACGAGTAACTGGTGATGCAGCTAAGAGAGGTTAATAGAGATAACAGATATAAAAAAGGGATAAGCCCACCTCTAGGATTGCTTAGGGAGGCTTGCTTAAACTGATATTGCGACAAAACATTAACAAAGTGATGTATATAGCTTTAAAACAAAGACATTAACAAATTTTTACCCACATAACTCAGTCATACTAAGGTTGCTAAGCATCAAACATGTAAAACAACATATTTGGCGGAGGGACAGGGATTCGAACCCTGGATAGGCTACAAACCTATGCCGGTTTTCAAGACCGGTGCATTCAACCGCTCTGCCATCCCTCCGATTCAACCATTATAACGAGAATGAAGCAGATACTACCTGAAAAAGATTTCCTGTCAATACCTCTATTTCAATTTTCATAACACAATTATGATATTCTTTCCCGAGACCCTCTAATAATATAATGGCAACAGGCATCATAAGCTATAGATCCACCAGCCAATAAATAAAATACACCCAGAAACTAAATATAACAAGCCCAAAAATACAACTACTCCTCCGAGTCTGGTATACTCACGGATAATCAGCTCCTCTTCTCATGCAAAAACTTACTTAAGGACACTTAAAATGGAACGCAGATCTGCATTAACAACAGCTCATTCCGCACCTGAAGCTAATATAGAAGTCCATAAGTTACTTCGTAATACTTATATGCTTCTGGCTATGACACTACTCTTCAGTGCAGCAACCGCCGGTATTGCCATGGCTCTTGAAATAAGCCAAATAACTGGGCTTGTTTTATCATTAGTTGGCTTCGGACTTCTATTTGTAGTCAACAAAACAGCTGATTCAGAGAAAGGTATTATTGCTGTATTCGCTTTTACCGGCGTACTGGGTGCTGCACTAGGACCAATGCTTAATCACTACCTAGGCCTTTCTGGCGGCCCGCAGCTCATTATGCAAGCTCTTGGAGGCACTGCTTTGGTTTTCTTTGCCCTATCTACTTACGTGCTAACAACCCGCAAAGATTTCTCCTTTCTTGGTGGTTTTTTGTTTGTTGGACTAATAGTTGCTCTAGTAGCAGGTATTGCACTAATGTTTTTCCATGCTCCTGCTGCCCAAATGGCATTATCTGCAGGTATTGTTTTTCTAATGTCGGGTTTTATTTTGTTTGATACGAGCAGAATCATTCATGGGGGCGAAACCAACTATATTCGTGCTACCGTTTCTCTTTATTTAGATATCTACAACCTGTTTACTGCGTTGCTCAGCTTATTGGGCTTGGCTGGTAGTGACGACTGACACACACAATCCCTTGAAAAACAAGAGAGGTGGCTACCCCTCTTATCACTCACCCCAGCCACCTACTACTCGCAGACCAAACTCCCGAGAATTAGCTCGTTTATCACCTAACAACACCTTCAATGGTAACGGGTATACGTCTTTTTTTCTTATGATAAAAGCCCCTTCCATCGGGCCTTTTTTTATAAATGAGAGATTATTACTTGAAATTTGCACTCGCTATTTACGGCTCTCCCGGCAACAGCCAAGCTCCTCAAACTGCTCTTAATTTTGCTTACGCAGCCATCTCTGCTGGCCACAAAATTATGCGCCTCTTTTTTTATCAAGATGGAGTAAATACAGCCACACAGTTATGCGTTTCTCCTCAGGATGAACAAAACATCTCTACCGAATGGCAAAAATTTATCAACTCCCATAATATCGATGCTGTTGTTTGTATTGCTGCAGCTCTACGCAGAGGTATAGTTAATCAAAGTGAAGCAAAACGCTATGGCTTAAAAGCCAGCAATCTTGATAGGAACTACCAGTTATCCGGTTTAGGACAATTAATAGATGCAGCGCTGGAAGCAGACCGGCTCATTACTTTTGGAGGATAAAATGACCTACTCCATTTGTATCATTTCGACTAAATCCCCCTACCGCGGTTACAGCGCCAAGGAAGCTCTGGATACAGTTATGACATCATCATCCTATAATATATCCACAAACCTCTTACTAATGGGTGATGGCGTATACCAAATAGTAGCGGCACAGTCACCAGAGCAACTATCCCGAAAAAACCTTGCTGCTCTATTTAAATCACTGCCTCTATACGGCATTGAAAAAGTTTATGTAGATGAAACATCCCTAACTGAACGCAACCTTAATGCGGAACAGCTGCTACCTAACCATGAAATCTTGACTACGGCCCAATTGCAAACCCTGCTAAATAAACACAACAGAATCCTGAGTTTTTAATGACTACATTACATCTAATTAACAAACCAGGAGAGCCCATAAAGCTATGCCAGAGAGCACTAACACCCGGTGATGCTATTCTGTTACTAGAAGACGGTATATACCTGCTTAGCTCAAACACCTCTTTTCTAGGCACATTAACCAAGAAACACTCAATTTACATTCTCGACAACGACCAGCAGGCTCGTGGAATTTTATGCCACGACAACAATATCATTGCCGTTGACTATGCTCGGTTCGTCGACTTAACCATCTTTTATGATCGCGTTATTAGCTGGTTTTAGGAGCTTAATTTAAAGTGAAGAAATGGCTATATCCATGAAAAACATGACACTTGATAAGGATGGATACCTTCTTAACCTTCATCATTGGAACCCTAAAATTGCCACACAATTAGCGGCAACAGAAAGCATCACTCTGACCAATGCTCACTGGGAAATTATTGAAGCGTTACAAGCCTACTATAAGCTATATGAACACGCCCCTAGCCAACGCCCATTTGTTAAACATATTGCTAACACTCTAGGTAAAGAGAAAGGAAACAGCATTTATCTTATGCAACTATTCAAGGGAAGCCCTGCTAAAACAGTAGCGCGCATTGCCGGTTTACCACGTCCTACCAATTGTTTTTAAAGACCCAATCCTTAAAAGAAAACACTTAAAAGTCAGTCTTCCCTGCACGACATAGATTAGATCACGCTAAACCATCAATGACCATACCTGTTATCATTGAACAAACGAGCGAAGCCCAATGAACCTACGAATAGTAGGTGTTTGAGGCAAAAGCCCAAACCTTCAAGGGCAATGGGTATATACCTTTAACATTTTACAATGTAGAAACATGCCTGCACCCAGCCAACACTCAGAGGGCCTCACTGCCCCATACCTTGTTTACCTTAAAAACTTTAAGCATGAAGACGAAGAAGATTGCTCATTTACTCCCATTTGATAAACTATATTTTAAAGTAATCAGGCCAGAGTTATGTATCGACTATTTATATCGTTGCTAGCAATCATACTAATTTATCTACAAAGTCGATTATGGCTTGGCGAAGGAAGTATTGCCGAGCTAGTGTCTTTGAAAGAAACCATTGCACAACAGAAGCTTGACAGTGATCGGCTTTATCAACGCAACAGCCTTTTAGCCGTTGAAGTTATAGAGCTTCAAGCTGGTCTTCAGACAATAGAAAAGAAAGCCAGACAAGAACTGGGAATGGTAAAAAAGGATGAAACCTTCTATTTGATTTACGACTAAAAAGAAGGCAGCTAACTCACCTATAGGGGTTAGAGTTGCTACGTGGCGACAAACGAACGAAACCCTAGAAGCTCAGATTCACTAAGTGACTGGGTGAGCCAGTGCAGCCAACAAAGCAGCAATTTCAAAGGCTAATGGTATATGGGCTATTTACTATTCTCACTCCCCGTAATGACTATTCCTCGTAGGCTCATGGGAATTCACGTCATTGCAGCCAATTCACACCTTCCATGGTAACTGATATATACTAGACCATTATGCAAGATAGATGCGCATAGATAATGGCCGTAGCTCAAGCCAGAGATTACTTAGGTAGGCATTCTGACACAAATATTAGAAATATTTGCAGCCTCTGCTTTAAAACAAAAATATTAACCAATTTTACAAAAAACAACTCAGCTCCGCTGACATATCAAGAGACAAAGACTTAGTGAAGACAGATTATCGTCATGAGTTAAAATACTGGGCTATTGTGCCAGCTGCTGGTATTGGCAAGCGTATGAATACAGACACGCCCAAGCAATACCTCCAAATCAATGGTAAAATGCTGATTGAGCATACGCTGGAAAGGCTTATAAAATTTCCTTTATTTGAGAAAATAATTGTTGTGCTTAGCAAGGATGATAAATACGCCTCGGATATTAATATCCTACGTCATAAAAAAATTGTCCTGGCAGAAGGAGGAAAGGAACGTTATCACTCAGTAATAAATGGTTTAAAGTCGCTTAACTCGCTAGCTGATGATAATGATTGGGTAATGGTACACGATGCAGCTAGACCATGTGTTCGGCAGACTGATATTGCATGGTTGGTGGAAAGTCTCAGAACCCATGATGTTGGTGGGGTCTTAGGATCAGTGGTAAAGGATACTATAAAACGTGTAGATTCTAATGACACCATTATTGAAACTATTGATCGCACTACTCTGCGCCATACATTTACCCCACAGATGTTTAAATGGAAAGCACTAACCGAAGCACTGACCTTGTCGGTTACTCACGGAGTTTATGTTACTGATGAAGCAGGAGCTATGGAACACGCAGGATATAAACCCATGATGGTTGAAGGGTACAGTGATAATATTAAGGTTACTAGCAAAGAGGACTTAGCTCTTGCTGCATTATATATTGAACAACAATCGAAACTAACTGAGAATTTATGATACGTATTGGTCATGGCTTTGACGTTCATCGCTTTGGTGAAGGAGACCACATTATTATTGGTGGTGTAAAGATTCCTTTTCAGTATGGGTTAATTGCTCACTCTGATGGTGATGTATTGATTCACGCTGTATGCGATGCTCTTCTTGGTGGAGCTGGACTGGGCGATATCGGTAAGCATTTTCCTGATACAGATGAACGCTACTCGGGCATAAATAGTCGGCAATTGCTCCGCAGAGTGGTTTCTTTACTGGCAGAACAACGACTAAAGCCCTATAATATTGATGCTACAATTATTGCTCAAGCACCACAGATGGCACCGCATATTAATAGCATGTGTCTGTACTTGGCTGATGATTTAGGCATCACCCGTAACCAAGTTAATGTGAAAGCAACCACAACGGAACAACTTGGTTATACCGGTAGAAAAGAAGGCATTGCTGTTCATGCAGTTACTTTATTACATGAAACTGGTTGAGCTTATGCTTTTATACTAACGCCCTTGCAGGGGTATGGTTACTGACAGCTATTACTCATCTCAGCACCTATTCCCCCCAGACCTATGAAACTTAGGGCTCTCATAGCCTACTAACACCCGATACCAACGGTGACACACTGAATATTTGAATCCGAGTTTTGTTATTAACCATCTATTGTTTCGTTAGCTTTATTTTTGATTGGTACATATTTCTCCTGCTCGATCCTGATTTTTTAACAATTCATTAAGTCCTCATGTCGCACGTTACAGAAGGTGTTCAAAGATAGTTAAATATATTTTTGATTTTCATAACAACAATAGCCTTATTTTTGATCAGCTTTCTGAAAAGCTTACAATAACTAGTTATGAAAGCAAGGTAAGCGCAAATGGTACTCTATTTTAAGTAAGGGTAAGTCTAGTAAAACGATGACTATACCCATCACCCTTGAAGCAGGAGGTTGTTGGCGAATCTTACCTTTAATAGTAACGAGTATATTATCTATCTAGAAAAAAGGCGCGTGAACTATATATTATTTTGTACGAGTAACTTGAAAAAGCTTGGTTGAAGCAAAAATGCAGACATTCAAACTGCGACCAAAGAACATGAAAAGACTCTGACGAGAAACCATGATCCTTATGGTTGCATTCCACCGATTACAAAAGCTGTTTTGCAACTCCTGCTCTGCAAGAGCAGGTAATGTGTGATGAGGAGTTAGTAATGAAAATACTGCTGTCAAACGATGATGGTGTTGCTGCTGAAGGCTTGGCAGAGCTATACCGACAACTAAGCTCGGTAGTGGATTGTATAGTTTATGCTCCTGATCGTGATTGCTCTGCTCGCAGCAGCTCTTTAACTCTTAACCGTCCTCTAAGGGTAACAAAGCACAGTAATGGTTTTTTTAGCATTGACGGTACACCAGCTGATAGCGTTCATTTGGCGTTGAATTTGTTATTAACTGAAGCGCCTTTACGAGTTGTTTCTGGCATTAATCTAGGCGCCAACCTAGGGGATGATGTACTTTACTCCGGAACGGTAGCGGCAGCTCTTGAGGGTAGATTTATGAATAACAATGCCATTGCCTTTTCTGCTTGCGGGACGGGGGAACGCGCCATAACAACGGCTGGCAAGGTCGCTAAAAAAATATTTTTGCAACTGGATAATCTTAAAGCTCCGAAAGGCACTATCCTGAACGTGAACATACCTGACTGTGATTTTAATGATATTTTAGGGATAAAGGTAACAAGGCTCGGGCATAGAGAAAAACCAAATCAGCCTATTAAGACCATTGACCCAAGAGGAAAGTCTGCGTACTGGATTGCATCCCTAGGAGCGGAGCTGGATGCCGATATAGGAACAGATTTTCACGCAGTGGCTAATGGATATGTATCCATAACACCTCTTCAATACGATCAGACCCGTCATAAAACCTTGTCTATAGTGGAGGAATGGCTCGAAGCCAATTTATGAGGGCAGTTAATATTAACGGGATTGGTATGACATCCCAAAGAACTAGAACCCGCCTGATCCAGCGTTTGATAACACAAGGCATTCGATCTGCTGATGTTCTTGATGCTATACAGATGACTCCAAGGCACCTGTTTGTTGATGAAGCATTTGCTCACAGCGCATATGAAGATAAAGCCTTACCTATAGGGTATAACCAAACAATTTCCAAACCCTATATTGTTGCGAGAATGACAGAGGCGTTGTTGGCTGATGGACCGGTGCACAAGGTGCTGGAAATTGGTACCGGATCTGGATATCAAACCGCAATTCTATCTAATCTAGTAAAAAGTGTTTATTCCGTTGAAAGAATTAAAGCTCTCCACGAAAAAGCTCGCAGCCAATTAAGAAAATTATCCATCTTGAATACACAGTTAAAAATGTGTGACGGAAGTGCTGGCTGGGCAACAGTTGGGCCTTTTGATGGCATTATAGTTACGGCTGCTCCAATCAGTATTCCTGCAGAACTATTAAACCAGCTATCATCAACAGGTGGTCGTATGGTGATTCCTGTGGGCGATGCTGGCTTACAAAAATTAGTCATTGTCATCAGAAATGACAATAAGTACCGAAAATATATATTAGAACCTGTCAGATTTGTTCCTATGCTAAGCGGCATTATTAGATAGCTTCCCACCACCTTTTTAGGCATGGGGTTGTTGATTGCCCTCACTCACCCCAATCACCTACTACTCGTAGATGATTCAGAATGAGTATCTCTTCAGTATATTAAAACTCAGAGCCTATAGTTCATCATTTTTGTAGTCCTGAATTATTTTTCTTATCTCTAGTAGAAGCTTACGCTCAGGGCTCATTAACCCTACTCTATCTTTGTAGAATTCCAGCTCCTCAAGTTCAATATCATTGACAGCTAAATAGGGTGCATCATACGCACCAGGATGTTGTTGCTCTTCGGCCACTCGAGAAGCACGATACGAAGAAAGAGGGCTTTCTTTCTTTATATACTTTTTGTTAATTTCTTGATTTATTGCCCAAACATAGCCACGATTATTCTCGTAATCATTATCCCTTTCGTCAAACACTGTGCCCGACATCATGCGATGGCCGTCATATGATGCAACTGGCATTTTCCATAACTGTAGCAGAGCATAAATGTCAATTTGCTCATTACTAAAACGGTAATTTCTTTTAGTTCGTGGAGAGACGTTAGCTCGCAAAATTGTACCATCTTTTTTAAAAGATATACTCCAACCCCTTTTTTCTGTACGTTTTATATCACAACCTGGTGCTCCAACTACTAAGATTGCTCCTGTATTTATTTCATTAAAGGTTGGGTTAGATTTAAACGCATCCTCTGAACTAATGTCTGTTGATTGCCAGATAACGCTTACTTTCAGACGGTAAACTTCATCAATAACGCCTTTTGCACCATAATGATCTATATAGCTAAATGGTGATAAGCTACATCTGACCAGCGTGTCTGAATTCCCTAAAATAGCTACTGCTTGATCAGCCTCTATTTGGAAATGCTCAACCAGAGAAAGAACGGCAGCGCTTTGTTGCTGATTATCATCACCTTTTGCAAACATGGCTTTGAAAAGATCACCAACAGTTAACTCAACACTTCCCTCCACACCTCCTCCTAATGCCTTGATATCAAAGCCAATATTTTTGACAAACACCGCATCACTAGCTAAAAAAGGGCGTAACCCATCATGATTTGGATTAAAAAACAAAAAATCTCCTTGATGAAGTTTTGATTTATTTCCAGCTGCATTTACTGAAATAGTGCCTATATCCAATGTATCTTTATCTCTAGCCATAGCACCCACCTCTAATATTGGCTTATTTTCGTCACTTTTATTTAGCCAAAAAGATAAATGATTAATATCATTTGTAATTAATGTATGCATTGGATAACTTTTAGTTATATCTATTGTGTGGCTAGTATATTTCAAAGGGCCTACAGGGATAGTTTCACTGCCATATATTACCGTAGATAATAGAATACTACCTGTTATCACTAGTAATACAGCTAATAGATTAGTGAAATATTTTATCTTACTTATTACATTCTTCATGAATCTCGTTGTTAGTTTTTTCATATCCAAAATACCCTCTAGTAAAATTAGCAGTACTAGGCGCTCTTTATACCCACTCTCTTTAGAGGTGTAGGATTGTTATTGCTATCATTGCTTTCAACAACCTACTGCTCGCCATCTCATTGGAGTTCATTCTTTTGTCGCCTACCAACACCTCCAATGCAGTAGATATATAACTCATACCAAATATTAATTTGGTTACTCTATTAATTCCTTAATAGAATTTGAATTTACAAAGTAGTAGACGACAATGTTTTTATACGCCGTACACTTGAAGTAGTTATTATATGGGAATATAGACTTCACTCTTTATTCCATTTATTTAAATATTTTATTTGATGTATTCTTTTACCATTATGAATAGCATGAGAGATGAGATATAGATCAAATAAAATCCTCACGACAATATTAGCTGATGTTATAAAATATAGTTATAACACAGTGGTTAGTATTTATTGCAATAACCCAAATTGCCACAATAACCAATACATAGGGAATAGATTTCAGAGCTCGCTACTCATCCGCTATACTTCTCACACAAAGAACCAAGTGACTGAATTATATACCCAAAGAATTTGGGACCGCTACGTAGCAACAAGTGAAATAAACCATAGAATCTTAGCGGTACTAAACTTCTGTGACGAGCTAATACTGACAACAAAATAGCAACTTCAAAAACGGCGAGTATATACCAGTTTCCTTTGAAATCTTGGATAGGCGGCAAACGAGCGCAGTTCCATAAGCCTACGAATATCCTGTGATTGGGGTGAGTGCAATCATCCAACACCCCCTCTCTCCAATGGGTATTAGTATAAACCTGACGAAGGCAGCTGTAAGACCATTACGCTTGCTAGCTGTGATAAGTAAGCACCGCTATTTCACTGAGCTGTAATGATATATTTTGCTACCCATACATCTTATGGCAACCTGAACCTATGTACGGACAAAACATTTAGCGATCTAAAAAAGTGGTTTGATTATTTTTTGCACAGCTGTTTTTGAGTACCCGTCTAAGCCTATCCAAGCCTAATTGAAACAGACTCTTGGCTGGACGGTAATGCTTGTTCAGAGGCAATTGATTTGCATCCCCATAACACTAGCGCCCTACTAGTAGGCGCCACACAACATCAATCATCAGTAGTCCCATCAGTTTATCCATCCGGTCAATGTTCGTCATTGTGTGGACTCCAAATCAAAGCCCCGACTTTTTAGATTGCCAAACATGGTTTCAATACTCCAGCGCTTACTATAGTCATCTATTATACTGCCTGGATTTTTAGTAGCTACGACGATCAACAATCCTTTCAGAGTTCGACGGGCTGCAATATAGAGCGGCACTCCAGATACTTTTTTGCTATGCCACGTTACTGTTTTATTGACACTAACGCCCCTGCATAGCTTGCCAATGGCAATCTTTTTGCTTAGATGTTCCACCACACTGTTGCTTTTAACCAGAATTCTGCATGACAGTTTGTTTTGACGTAACCAGCCTAACCATTCGTGGCCTATATACCCAAAGGATTTCAAGTTGCTACTAGTCGGCAAGTAAGCGAAGCCCCATGAGCCTACGAGTAGTAGGTGATCGGGGTGAGCGAGCGCAGCCAACAACGTAGCAGATTGAAAGGCGACGGGTATAAACTCACGATCTGCCAGAAGGTTATCAACTCTCTTTATGGGAATGAGATTTAGTACACGCTCCATTACCGCTATGCATTCATCGGTATTGGAGTTTCCTCCTTTTTTGTCAAGACACTCCCAAACAATGGGAATTGAGGTTCCTTGCCAAGCAATTGATACCACCAGATAGTTGACGTTTTTGGAGCCATGCTTCAAGCTGGTTCTATCCATGCACAGGGTAAAGCGATCCATGTCCAGGCAGCTCAGAATCAGCTCACCTAGCTGCTGAAAACTGTAGTCATTAGTCCGCGAAAAATCGCTTTATACGGCGATAACTGGACTCGCTGTCGCTCTTCGGCTACACGGTACAATTTAGTGGAACGGCTACGCAGTAAGGCCATTACAAACTGTGCAATGAAGGTGATCCTAGCGTGATGCAGGGGTAAAGGAGCCTTAAGCTTCTTGGCCAATGAACTGACGTCCTTCATGTTCAACAACAATAACCTGCTCTGGGGTAAAAGACCGTGCAGGTTACCTTGTTTGAGAGTCACGTCATACTAAATTATGCCTTTAAAATCAAGGCCTTCAGGTTTTTTGTTCCGTACATAGAACCTGAGCTTAACGTAAAAACCCTCAAACTACTTTAATTAGATAAATTTTATCGGCCAATACTGTACCACAGATAACGATAATCCATCATTGTGTACCATTCAGCTTGTATTTGCAACAAGCTTTAGTATACTACTTGTACTTTTTGAGTAATGCTATTTGATATAGCTTAATATAGAAAATCTGTCTAGTTAGAATTTAACTAAATATCTAAATTAAAGGATAATATTGTGATCAAAAAACAGCTATTTATAAAGTTTTTATTTACTTTATCTATGCTTGTTATTTTTCGTATAGGTATGGCGACAGGAGGTGAATTTTTACATTGCGATAGTATCGACGAGATTCCATTACATAAACGTCACGATAAAAATGGTCTTTTGTATCCCATCGTACTAGGCATAAAGGTTATATACCATGAAATAATCGAGGAACGCAATGAGAAAGTACCTGATTTAAATTATACTCTCATGGAAGTGGCTGCTCTATTGCACAGTGATAATACGCAAGATACTGACGCAATGGCTAACCTAATAAATAAAATAGTTCCATATTTCAATCAAGAAAAAAAATATAATTTAGAACTGAAGCTCGTTACACCTGCTGGCCCTGCTTATTATATTCAATTAATGAAAAACAAGAGAGATATGACGTTTAGTGACTTATCTGAATCACCAAAACATGATAAGAAATTACTGCATAAAGGTGTTTATACTAACAAATATGAATATATGCAAGATGCAAATAAGAATATGGAACATAAATTTTTCAAACAATTACATGCTTTGTGTGCACCTGCACAAAGTCAGCAATATGAAGCACGAAACACCATGCCTTATTCTACAGGTATGGATAACAATGACTTCAGCGTATTATGCATTCCCTGTGAAATACAATGCTCTGGTTTTTCTGCACCAAGTGAACCTAGCCATTATGCCGTTTTTATATTCCAGAATAACATCAAGTTTAATAACGCTCATTCTGAATGTTTGGAAAGTAATGACTGTGAGACTGATGGAGGCCAGAACGGAAGAAAAAAGAAGACAAAAAAATCATCTGCAAAAAAACGAACCTCAACAAAAGACGCGCAAAAAGAAGAAATACCAGAGCAAAGAAATGAGCAACCAACTAAAATAACGAAACCAGAAACAGGTGAATCTTTAGGAGAAAAAGAGAGTAGTGAAAATGAGAACGCCTGTCATTCCAGTATGGAAAAAACACCAAAAGCATCAAATACATATGAGCTTAATGTAGTGCAAGGAATCAATACAAATCACACAGATTCTGCCATTCTTATTGACAAGAAGCAAGAAGAAAGCGTGAACGTACAAAATTGTGCCTATAGCTTGAAACAACCACCAGTTGTGTTGCTTAAATGTAATAACAATTACCATATAAAATGTTTAGAGTGCCATATAGAATCCAAGAAGGGTCCTACTCCTTATACAGCAATGATGCATTTTACTAATGCTCATATGGACTCTCCAAATGCAAGATGCTTAAAAGACGAATCAGGACTATTCTATGCTCATATATTTTATTATTTTGGTACAGCCATTAACTCAACATACTGCACTGCCTTGGAAAAGTTTTTACTAAAACAGAGAACTCTTGATGACTCTATCAAAGATAATTTGCATACCACTCAAAAGAACGAAAACACAATTATCACCGATCGTGCATCAACCGCATTTGTGAAGACTCTCCAAAACTTTAACCCGAGAGGAACTTTATTATCACAAACATCACTAACATCACTAACATCACTAACATCACTAACATCACTAACATCACAAATATCACTAACATCACAAATATCACAAACATCTCAGACATCACAAGCATCACAAGCATCACAAACATCACTAACATCACAAACATCTCAGACACCTACACGTGCTTCCAATGTTGACATTCAAGAAATATCGTCTGATACCACAAATGTAGTCAACATACCGTTAAATGCTAGAGCACTTGTGAAAAATCAATTTGGTAGCATTTCCACGGTTATTGTTGATGCAGACGAAATATCTATGTCCGATCTGTATAGATCTGATGCCCAGCGTCCATATTTTATCAAAAACGAACATAGGTATCGCAGTTACGATGGCGCGCAGTGTCATGAAATCATAAGATCAGATGTTCTTGTAAAAGCAGGACTTTTTTATGATCACACAAGCACTACTGTACGCTGTTTTTTCTGTGATGTAAATTTAAATGGTTGCAAAAATGAGTCAGAAGTATGGTCAATGCATGCTAAGAAATCACCGGATTGCTATTTCTTAAGAAACAATACGAGTGCAGAATTTATAAATAATGCTAAACACAAACATCCTGATTTAAGTAATTACGAAAAAAGACTACAAAGTTACGATTACTCTTGGCCCTATAAAAATGCACCAGCTAAACATAAACTTGCAGAATCAGGTTTTTTCTATACTGAAAAAGAAGATATGGTACGCTGTTTCTCCTGCGGTATAGAATTGCTCGGTTGGAAATCAGACGATGACCCATGGGAAGCACATGCTCAATTTGGATCTAAATGTATATTTTTGAATACATGTAAAGATAAAAACTTCATTAAACGTTTTGGCATTGCGCACACTTATTATGCCACCACAAACGCAAGAGTAATCAGTTATTTAGAGTCTAATATAGCGTGCAATTCTATATCGCTTGCAAAGGCAGGTTTTTTTCATACAAAAGTAGATGATATTGTAGCGTGTTTTTATTGTGATGCTAAAATAAAAGGGAGCATTGTTGACGATCCATGGTTACTGCATGCTTCTGTCAATCCAGAATGCAATTTTTTAATAACCAATAAAACCATAGAGTTTATTCACTGCACCGGGGCTACATCAAAGAATTTTTTAACCACTGAAAGCAGGTGTGGCTCTTATACAGGTTGGACACAAGAAAGCATACAACCTGCAGAAAAGCTTGCTGAGGCAGGGTTTTTCTTTACTAACGAGGCGAATAATGTATGTTGTTTTAATTGTAATATTACTTTAGGCCATTTGAAAGAAGGTTGTGATCCATGGACATCTCATGCTACTAATAGTCCGAAATGCTCTTTTTTAAGGTGTAAAAAAAGCATACAGTTCATAAATAGTTATCAAACTGCACATCCGAGCTTTAGGTATAGAGATAAACGACTTAATACTTATAATCCTGATAAGTTTAAATACAAGATAAATACAATGAAATTTGCAGAAGCAGGTTTTTTTCATTCCGGAACAGACGACCTTGTATCTTGCTACCGATGTGGTATCAGTATAAGAAACTGGGATATAAATAGTAACCCCTTAATAGAGCATATTCGACATAATCCGGAGTGCAAACACCTACCTAGTGTAGCCGACCAACAATTAATTAATACAACTCAAACCGGTTGGGAACAAACATATCATCCTACACACCCTCAATATGCAACTTTATCTGCAAGGAAAAATAGTTTTTCTAGCCCTTTAATAAGCGAAGATATTAAACAACATTCTGATAATATAGCTATAGCAGGATTTTATTATACGGAAAACAATATTATACGTTGTCATCACTGTGATGGTGGCTTACAACTACTTAAACCACAGCTAGACCTATGGATTGAGCATGCTAAGTTTTTTCCTGATTGTAAATTCCTCATAAAACATAAAGGAAAAGAATTCATAGCATCACATGCAGAAAAAATAGAAGGCAATGATAGTCATGGGGAAAAATATGAGGCTGAGGCCGCGTCAAGTCAACTGCCAAAAGAACCTGATCAAATACAAGTAACAGATAACGTTATAAACAGTACTAATATTACCGCAGAAAATGCAGTAGATTCCACACAATTAAACCATGATAATGATGGGTTACAAGCTGATAACTTGGGAGAAACAGTGAATCAGGTAGAAAACGGGATGGAGCAACTTGATATATCACCTTCAAATAGCAGTAATAGTCGTCAAGAAGCAACTAATATACCTGTGAAAGATAAAAAGAAAGATAAAAAAGCACGTTGCGACATCTCAAAACTGACATTAACCCTTCCGACCAATGAAGCACAAATTTTTAGTGACGCTTCATAAAGGAAGTGATTTGTTTTTTGTCGAAACTCCCTGGTAGTTAAGAGGTATTCATTATTCTGTACCAGTTACCATTGAAGGTGGGAGTAGGCGACAAACCAAGGAAGCCCCACGAGCCTACGAATAGTAGGTGATTGGGGTGAGTGAGAGCAGTCAACACCTCCAAACCTTTAAGGGTAATAGGTATAAACATACTCATTCATGATCTGTCATAATCGCTCAATAGAGTTCAGATTTTTACTGTAAGGCGGGAGGTAATACTGGATTAATATAATAAGTGCAATTGACTGAAATTTTATAGGTGAGCCAGCTGCCGGTATATTAGTAGCTCTCACACTAAAAATGGAAGCCAAGAATGAGTACTCAAACCAGGCAATACAAGCAGATGACTCAAGGGCAACGGTATCAGATTGAGGCTCTTCTTGGAACAGACTACATGCAGAAATAAATAGCAGTGTCAGTAGGTATCAGTGAGAGTGCCACGATAGTTGCGTCGTAATGCCAGTGATGATGGCTACAGTGCTGAAAGCGCCCACGCACTAGCCAGTCAGCGTAGAGTGACAGCTACAAAGCTCAGTAAAATAGATGAACGACACATGCCCATAATAAAGAAAGGGCTATTGCTTGGTTGGTCTCCTGAAAATATCAGTTTCCGGATGAAGGTCGAAGTGCCCGACATCGCACTCAGCCACACCACTCGAAGTCTACACAGGACAGCCGATTGCACTTATTGCTTGAATCCAGCTAAAGGGGTTTAAGTAGACATATATGCAGAACAACCAAATTGCACATATTACTTAAAAACACACTAGAATAACCTTCGTGACTCTGACATTTTTATTACAAACAACAAGCACACGGCATCTATTTAGATGAAAAATATTATGACCTCACTCAAAAACTATTTGGTATCTAAATACGCAAATGATTTTATCAAGTCATCCACGGCTTTAACCTGCCTCAGAAAAGACTCCAGTGCCGATAAACGTAACGCTGATGAACCATCACAGTTTGCAAAGTCAGGTTCAGGATGCGCTTCAAGAAATAATCCCGCCAACCCCACAGCCATACCAGATCTCGCTAACTCCGTCACCTGATGACGACGACCTCCAGACGCAAGCCCCATAGGATCTCGGCACTGGAGCGAATGAGTTACATCAAAAATCACCGGAACACCGCCACTCACTTCTTTCATAACGTGAAAACCGAGCATATCAACAACCAGGTTATCGTACCCCAAACAAGTACCACGCTCACAAAGAATGATGTTGTCGTTACCACTTTCACGAATCTTATTAACAATATTACCCATTTGCGGTGGGCTAAGAAATTGAGGCTTTTTAACATTAATAACTGCACTTGTTTTTGCCATCGCAATAACCAAATCGGTCTGCCTGGCAAGAAAAGCAGGAAGTTGGATCACATCAACTACATTTGCCACAAGCTGACACTGATTAGGCTCATGAACGTCAGTAATAACAGGAACCCCAAAACATTCCTTGATTTCCTGTAGAATTTTCAACCCTTCATCTAATCCGAGACCACGGTAAGAATGAATTGAAGAACGATTAGCTTTGTCAAAGGAAGCCTTGAATACATAGGGTATATCAAGCTTTTCAGTAACTAGAACGAACTCTTCGGCGGTGGCCATCGCCATATCCCGTGACTCTAGCACATTAATTCCACCAAACAGCACAAAAGCTTGGTCGTTAGCCAGTGAGATATCGCCAATAGAAACAACTCTGTTCTGCACTATAGTGTTTCCAATAGTAAAAAAATTATTGACATATACCCATCACCCTTGAATAACTGGGGTTATTGACTGCTCCCACCTTCAATAGTAACGGGTATATACATTATATGAGGCCATATTATTGACTTACCCCTGACGTATCCAGCTATTGTAAGCATAAATTTCCAGTGACGTTGATGTTATGCTGTTTCACTATGAGCTCTCACTGACTCAATAAACGCTGTAAATAACTTATGACCATCACGGGGTGTAGATCTAAACTCAGGGTGAAACTGACAAGCAACAAACCATGGATGATCTTCTACCTCAATAATTTCAACCAGAGAGCCATCTTTTGATCGGCCTGCAACTTTAAGACCAGACTCTTCCAACTGTTTCAAATAGTTATTATTCAGCTCGTAACGGTGACGATGCCGCTCAGAAATAACGTCCTGACCATAAGCATTATAGGAGTAAGAACCAGGTGTTAAATGACACTCTTGCCCGCCAAGCCGCATGCTACCGCCAAAATCAGAGTTTTCCGTTCGTATTTTAGACTGCCCTTGAATATCAATCCATTCAGTAATTAACGCTACAACAGGGTGATCAGTCTGTCGATCAAACTCGGTACTATTAGCCCCATCTAAGCCCGCAACATTGCGCGCATATTCAATCACAGCAACTTGCATGCCAAGACAAATACCTAAAAAAGGTATTTTTCTCTCTCGGGCATAACGAGTCGCCTCAATTTTTCCCTCTACCCCTCTATTACCAAACCCTCCAGGTACAAAAATACCATTAACTTCATACAGGCAAGAAAGCCCTTGGTGCTCGATAGTTTCAGAGTCAATATAGCGTATTTTTACCTTGGTCCGATTTTTCAAACCGGCATGCTTCACTGCCTCAACCAAGGACTTGTAGGCATCAGGCAGCTCCATGTATTTCCCCACCATGGCAATAGTCACTTCATGCTTTGGGTTTAGCTCACGCTCTAGCACATCGTCCCATTCACCCAGGTCGGCTTTTGGGCATTCAAGACCGAAACGTTCAACCACAATCTGATCCAGCGACTGATCTGTTAACATGCGTGGAATACGGTAGATGGTATCGGCATCCTCCAAAGAGATAACTGCCCGCTCTTCAACGTTAGTGAATAGAGAGATTTTTCTGCGAGCAGAAGCTTCAATATGCTTTTCACTGCGGCAAACCAAAATGTCAGGCTGCAACCCAATAGAGCGTAACTCTTTCACAGAATGCTGGGTTGGTTTGGTCTTGGTTTCTCCGGCTGTTTTAATATAAGGAACCAAAGTCAAATGCATCAACATAGCACGCTGATATCCCAACTCCACCTTTAACTGCCTGATAGCCTCCAGAAAAGGCTGAGATTCAATATCACCAACAGTGCCACCTACCTCAACCAGAGCTATATCAGCATCACCTGCTCCTAGAACAATACGACGCTTAATCTCATCTGTTATATGGGGAATGACTTGAACTGTTCCACCCAAGTAATCCCCACGCCTCTCTTTACGCAAGACGTCTTGATAAATACGGCCCGTGGTAAAATTATTAGCTTGGGTCATGGTTGTACGAATAAAACGCTCGTAATGGCCAAGATCAAGATCCGTCTCAGCCCCATCTTCCGTCACAAAAACTTCTCCATGCTGAAATGGACTCATAGTGCCTGGATCAACATTAATGTACGGATCCAACTTGAGCAATGTCACTTTCAGACCACGAGCCTCTAGGATGGCTGCAAGGGATGCAGAGGCTATCCCCTTACCCAAGGAAGAAACAACACCACCCGTGACAAAAATATATCGCTTCATTAGACCCCACTGACATGCTAATCAAACCCTATCGTTTTTATCATTCAAAGTATAAAAACGGACCAGTATATAACCATCACAGAAACCATATAACTATCAGTCACTTACGAAAATAAGCTAAAGCGCCTTCCTAGTTCGATGATGCATGAATATCTAGAGAGCGCTCGCTAGCCCCCATAATTTAATCATTTAAGCTCGCTACTACTGCATATTCAATTACTTTTGTATAATAAAAAATAGACTCATAAGAAGCAGCATCAGGATACCAAAAGATAACCAAAACGTAAAACACGCTATTCCATCTCCACACTTTTCTACCATTTCTATACCCGTTACCATTGAAAATATGGGAGTAGGTTACAAACGAACTAAACCTATGAGGCCTACGAGTAGTAGGTGATTGGGGTGAATGATGGTAGTCAAAAATCCCACAGCTGCAATGGTAATGGGTATTCATCTGCCGCTTCTACAAATGTCTCATATAATTTGTGGATAAAAACTAATCACCAACAAAATATAAACTAGAGGACAAACAATGCGCTTTCTTAACCAGGTAGACCATGCGGTAGAAACAAATAACTCTCTTATCTGTGTCGGGTTAGACCCTCTCCATGAACGCTTTCCACAAATCATTAAAAATAAACCAAAAGCCATCTTCGAGTTTAATAAGAGTATTATTGATGCCACTGCAGACCTTGTCTGCTCTTATAAACCTCAGGCTGCCTATTATCATGCTCAAGGGGCCGAAGATCAGCTGGCTTTAACCATTAATTACATTCATCAACATTACCCGCATATACCCGTGATTTTAGACTCCAAAAGGGGTGACATTGGCAGTACCGCCGACCAATATGCCAAAGAAGCATTTGAACGCTACCAAGCAGACGCCGTAACAGTTAACCCTTATATGGGAGTTGACACCATAGAGCCTTTCACTCGATATAAAAATAAAGGCGTTATTGTACTATGCCGCACATCCAATCCCGGTGCTGACGCTATACAAAACCTTATCATTGGTAACCGTCATCTCTATGAAGTTGTAGCAGAAAAAGCGATAAACGAGTGGAATAAAAATGGCAACATCCTTCTTGTTGTTGGAGCAACCAACTCAAAAGAGTTAAGACAGATTCGAAATACTTCTGGCAACACAACTCTTTTGGTGCCAGGTCTTGGCGCTCAGGGAGGAAATATTGAAGCAACGGTTAAAGGAGGGCTGAATAGCATAAACAAAGGCATTATTATCAGCTGCTCCCGTAGTATTATTTATGCCAGTAATGGCAGTGATTTTCAGAATGCCGCCCGACAAGCAACTATTCAGCTTAGAGACACAGTTAATCAATACCGATAGTTTTTGCTATAAAAGCAATGCTTGTAAACATAGTTGTCTCCCCTCTCAAACGATTTTTTTAAATTTATTTGATAAAGAGCTCCCTGGATTACACCTGTCACCTTAAAGTTGCTGCATTGTTGTAAGCCTTCACTCTCCACAGTCATATATACCCATTAACCTTGAAGGTGTGAGGTTACGGAATGCTCTCGCCCCACCTTCAAGGGTAATGGGTATATACCTTCAGCAATTTCATAAATTATGCTAAGTTTTCACATAATTATTTACTGCCTCTGCTCTATGTACGGGACAAAAAACCTGAAGACCTTGATTTTCAAGGCATAATTTAGCAAGACGTGACTCTTCGACAAGGTAACCTGCACGGTCTTTTACCCCAGAATAGGCTATGGTTGTTGAACATGAAAGACGTCAATTCATTGGCTAAGAAGCTTAAGGCTCATCTACCCCCTGCATCAAGCTAGATCACCTTCATTGCACAGTTTGTAACGGCTTTACTGCGTAGCCGTCCACTAACTTGTACCGTGTAGCCGAAGAGCGACAGCGAGTCCAGCTATCGCCGTATAAAGCGATTTTTCGCTGACTATGACTACAGTTTTCAGTAGCTAGGTGAGCTGATTCTGAGCAGCCTGGGCATGGATTGCTTTACCATGTGCATGGATAGAACCAGCTGGAAGCATGGCTCCAAAAACGTCAACTATCTGGTGGTATCAATTGCTGGCAAGGAACCTCAATTCCCATTGTTTGGGAGTGTCTTGACAAAAAAGGAGTAAACTCCAATACCGATGAACGCATAGCGGTAATGGCGCGTGTACTAAATCTCATTCCCATAAAGAGAGTTGATAACCTTCTGGCAGATCGTGAGTTTACACCCGTCGCCTTTCAATCTGCTACGTTGTTGGCTGCGCTCGCTCACCCCGATCATCTACTACTCGTAGGCTCATGGGGCTTCGCTTACTTGCCGCCTAGTAGCAACTTGAAATCCTTTGGGTATATAGGCCACAAATGGTTAGACTGGTTACGTCAAAACAAACTGTCATGCATAGTTCGAGTTAAAAGCAACAATGTGGTGGAATATCGAAGCAAAAAAATTGCCATTGGCAAACTATGCAGAGGCGTTAGTATCAACCAAACAGTAACGTGGCATAGCAAAAAAAAGTATCTCAGCTCTATATTGCAGCCCGTCGAACTCTGAAAGTATTGTTGATCGTCGTAGCTACTAAAAATCCAGACAGCATAATAGATGACTATAGTAAACGCTGGAGTATTGAAACCATGTTTGGCAATCTAAAAAGTCGAGGCTTTGATTTGGAGTCCACACATATGACTAACCTTGACCAGATGGATAAACTGATGGGACTACTGACGATTGCTGTTGTGTAGTACCTACTAGTAGTGCACTGGTGTATGGGAATGCAAATCAATTGCCGCTGAACAAGCATTACCGTCCAGCCAAGAGTCTGTTTCGATTAGGCTTGGATAGGCCTATACGGGTGCTCAAAAAAACAGCTGTGCAAAAAAATGATCAAACCACTTTTTTAAATCTGCTAAATATTTTGTCCCGTACATAGGCCTCTGCTATAATAAAATAAACTCCCTAATTATCTGAGCGACGGAATGCAAGGATCAAACAAGATTAACCTAACACACATATCGCCAACACCCAGTAATTCTGAGGCGCCCCCCCCACCCTCTCCGCCGATAGGTCAATACAGTCAGCGCAAGGTGACCCAAGCAAATTATTCCAATAATAGTATGCTGTTAAATCAACATGCGCTAAATTTGGTAAACGCTAGAATGTTACTGGATTATTCAATCCAACAAATGACACCTCTCATCAATCTACTTATGACCCCTAACTTTAACTCTCAATTAACAGGGTTATCCAACCAGCATTTTCAAATGCCCGCTCTCTCACCCATGTTTGGCCAATACCAATACCCATGCTGGAGCCAACCACACGTTTTTCCATCATCCACATTTGCTCCAAACATATTCATGCCACCTGCAGCACGCTTTCAACCTCCAGTAGTTCAGCCGCAACCAATTAATAACACATGCTACTACTATCACCCTACTTCTTATTCTCCTATTCCTAACCCATTCACTTCGTCGCCAGCAAGTGTACCAACCGCTTATCATGGATTTCCATCACAACCTCAACAAACAGACTTTACTCGGTCTTTTATGCAGCAACCCAGCAACTTTTACTATAATCCGAGCCAACAACAGGCATATTATGGCCGCCCACTACCGGCTGATGTAAATCAAATCCAGGAGCAACTCGCTAGAGGTTTCGTCAACGCAAACCCCAATCTTGGCTGGGGATACGCAGCCTCGCTGCCTGTCAGTTCTTCTGAGGTATTTAAGCATCAACAACCAGGGTTCCCATATACAGCAAATTTAACAGCTAACCACTCTAACGAAACAAGCTCTACTGCTGCCAGCTTCAATGGACAATCACAGACGACAAAGTCAGATCCCTTGGATGAAACAGAGTCTAACCCTGATACTGTTAACACAAGTAATAAAAATGAAACACTTAAATTACTTGAAACAAATAGCAAAACAAAACAAATTGAAAATAACGAAACCCACCCAAGAAACACCTCAAGAAACACCTCAAGAAACACCTCAAGAAACCACCACAACACCTAAAGAAATAATGGGATCACATAAAAAAGACGACGAAACAAATCAAACAATCGAGGTAACACCTCAAAAACCCCCAGCACCCCCAGTAGCCCCAGTAGCCCCAGTAGCCCCAGTACTTCCAGTAATCCCAGTAGCCCCAGTACTTCCAGTAATCCCAGTAGCCCCAGCACTCCCAGTAGCCCCAGTATTCCCAGCACACAATACCCACATAGCAACACCTGAAAAAATCACACCACTCACCCACAAAGAAGACATAGCTCAAGCAACCAAAGACAATAAAACACCACCGATAGCGCATACCAATACACAAAATGATGGTGGACAAAAAACAGACACCACTCATACAGCAAATACTTTACACAATGAAAACATAATTCTTACACATAATAAAACAGAAGAAGAAATAGAAACAGAAAAAGAAAACAAACTCTGGATGTCTTTTTTCGATGGCTGGGGAGAAATAAATGGCCACACCAGAAAGCATATACACGATGCCAAACCAAACTTTCTTGAATCAAAACATAACTTTATTCAAGTAGTATTTCCAAATCATAACAAGGGTATAGCGCCAGCACCTTTATTAAATACAGATCTCATTAACAATATAAAAAGCCGTGAAACAGACCTAAAGAAATATATTAAAGAGATGCTGATTGAAACCATGCTGCCTTTCTGGGGCATAAAACAAACCACCTCTGATAATAATAAGTTGTTCGAAAACAGTTCATTTGAAATTGATGACCCCAAAGCAACAAGCGCCTTTCGTAGTAATACACAAGACCATAATGAGTTGCGATTTACTCGTATACTCAACTTTCTATTTGCAGTTGGTTATCACGACTACGCCAAAGACCTATGCCTCTTTATACAGCAAGAACGAGAAGCTGTAGGCGTCAAACAAAATAATCATTTTAATCAAGCAGCTGGTCTTATCCCGCCAATACATACAACTAAGAAAAACCTTACTGAACCAGCTCCAGTTACATATCAAGAATACACCACTAAGCATAAAGATGATAGTTATAAAAATGACGAAAAATCATATATCAATATTAGCGCTAACCCTCAAAATTACGAAGTTCTATCAAATAATTATCAACAACCTCTAAAAGCTCCTCTTCTTAAAATTGAAAATGAAGAATGGAAAAGTATAAGCCACTATATCATGGCCAAAAGATTCAAGAAGAACAGCAAGTCCTGGAAAGAAATAAAAAACAGTGACCAAAATAATCTACTCACATGTACTAATAAACATTACACAGAAAACACAAATGAGTTACAATACTCAGATATAGAATGGAACAATCAAAAAAATGACTTTATGATGTCAGCTCTTGGAAAAAAGGCTGAACAAAGCCCAATATTTAAAAATCGCTTACTCATAACTGGAAACCAAATTATTGTTGCAACAGATAACAACATGTTTCCTATGGGGCCTATGCTAATGGCGATAAGAAACAAAGAACAATGCAAGCTGTATACAGAACAATATAAAAACCAAGAACATGTTGCCTATGTTCATGATGCTGGCGATATTAACGATAACACTAAAAACAATACAAAAACACCTCAAGAGACAACAAAAAACTATGATGAAGCATATAAAACATACGCGGAAAAATATCCTTATTCTAAATATAAAGAAAGTCCAGGTAAATTCGTCGGCTTTTACGATAGAAATAGGCCCAACTATTCGATGACAAACTTCTATCAGCCAAATAAGCCTCTTATAATTGACGATCAAGAGTGGAAAACCACGGAACACTATTTTCAGGCTAATAAACACGAAAAAAACAGCACCAAATGGAATATTATAAGAAATCTAGATACACCTAGAGCAGCTTTCGAATATAATAAACAGAATTGGACATTTACTAGTACATGGGGTACGAAGAAGAATCTCGTTATGTTAAAAGCTATAGAGGCAAAAGCAGCACAAGATCCAAAATTCAGACGTGAGTTAAAATCCACCAAGGATCTTCCTATTTACGAAGAATCAAATAATGATCCTTACTGGGGTGTTGCCGAACATAACGGCAACTATGGGCAGAATGTACTAGGGTACATGCTTATGCAGACTAGAAGGAAAGTTTTCGATGGAAGACTCCCCGAGCAGACTCAAGAAGTTGCTAAAAAAACCACATACGAAACAGAACAAACAACTCCTCCGAATGAAAAAAACACTCCACCACCTTCAGCATCCAATCAAAAAGTTCAATTTTTAGAGAACGGGTTACAAAGATATAATATAATAACAGATGATCTTTGTGATGCTATGGAGGCTATAGCAACATCTAATAAAAAAGATAATAAAGATGATAAAAAATCTAATGTTTTAGTTATTTCCGGGCCTGCAAAAATGAGCTCAGACAGCCCCAAAATTCATACCAACTCAGCGTTAGACAGTGTACTTAAGAAGCTAGATATCACACACAGTAAAATGTTACACGACATAAAACAACAACAACAACAACAAAAAACTGATGATGGTGTTGTTCGTATAGATCTCCAACTTCCTAATAAATTAAATCTAGGTTACTTATTTTTAGCTCCCATCGAACAGTCATTAGGAAATAAAGAACTAGAAGATATATATAAGCATCTAGTACATCGAGTTCAGAATGATATAAACTCTAGAGAACAAAAACATCTATTTATCTCCCCTTTAGCCACAGGGCAAAAAAGTCTGGCTTTCAAATCAGCTAATATTCTTACCAAACATATGAAGCCTTTTCTTGATACAGGGTATACCTCCTTCCCAATCAATATAGTTTCTAATGATCAAAGTTTAAGTAATAAAATAATAACCGAGTTCTTAGAAGAACATAGTACTTTTACACTGAAGAATAAACCTACCGTAACCCCAGTAAATTCAAGAAGGAAGAGAGTAATTGCGAAAGATAGTTACGCTAAGGCATCAACTGTAAAAGTTAACCAATTTAATCCACCATCTACGGTTTCCGTTAAAATTACAAACACCCCAAAGCCAAACAACAAAATATATGATCCTATTTTTAATACGAATAACGAAAGCCAGATAATAGGGTCTTTGAATGCTGGAAATAGCGAGCTTTCTCTCGATGGTAGTGGTATAAATAAGGCTTTTGCGGATGCTTTAACAGACTTTAACCCTGAACAATATTGTGCACTTCATACAAAGTTAGCACAGAATAACAATGTTAATAACATTAGCTTCCATGATAACCCAGATCATCCTCACTTAAAGCACACAACAGCTTACACACAACAGTTACCATGCGCTAATAAAGGCGCAGGGACAATTTTTATTCATATATTTAAAGATGATTCCTGTCCTAATAACAGTAGTACGAATAGATCAATGGTGTATCTTGTCCCACCAATGGCCAGCAAAGACAACGAGGAACAATTCATTAGCGCTGTAAAACAGTCAGCTAAAGACCTTGTTTTTGTCATAAATTCACACAATGAAGAAATGAAAAAAACAAAACATGAAGACAGCATAATACCTGTACTCCGTGTATGTGGATTCAGTAGCGGTGTTTACAAACCAACCGGCATGGACCCTAACCTTGTTTTAAATGCAATTACTGATGGTTTAGCAGAAGGATTCAAACAGTCCGCGCATAATAACACCATTGAAGAAGTTCAATTTCCTTATGAATTCCATCAAAAAGATTCAAACAAATAATAAATATTTTTACTCTATACACCTATTCATCTTGAAACTGTGTAGACAACAAACAAGCTAAGCTCAATTAACTGATGCTGATTCAAGCAATAAGTGCAATCGACTATCCTGTGTAGACTTCGGGTGGTGTCCACCCTCCTAAAACCTTCCTAGGCATGGTATTGGTCAACATTTCCATTGTCCTCACATCATCTTCTGTCAGATGACTCAACGCCATTTTTTTAGGCAAGGTTCTCCGAATGATGCCATTGGTATTTTCGTTAGTTCCCCGCTGATAACTAGCATAAGGCTTGGCAAAGTAGATATCTGCATTCACTGCTTTTGCTACCTTTTCATGGCTGCAAACTCACCACCATTATCTAGGCTGACTGTGCAGACCGATGACACCCGCTTCAGAAGCTTGATCATACTTTCAGCAACAACTTCGGCGTATTTTGTATCAACTTCCCCTATTAAAGTTAACCGACTCTTGCGCTCTACAAGGGTCACCAGATGGGCGTCCTGTCCATAAATAGTATCACCCTCCCAATCGCCTAGACGAGACCGGAGATCAACAACTGCGGGCCGATCGGAAATATCGACGCGGTCTGGGATCGTGATACGCCCAGCCTTACGCTTACCACCTTTGCAGCGCCTCTTGCCAAAGCGGGGTAGATTCTTATACAAAGAGCTTCCACGCACTTTGTTAGTAGCAACACGTTTATAAACAGTGGTGTGACTGAGTGCGATGTCGGGCACTTCCACCTTCATCCGGAAACTGATATTTTCAGAAGACCAACCAAACAATAGCCCTTTCTTTATTATGGACATGTGACGTTCGTCTGTTTTGCTAAACTTTGTAGCTGTCAGCCTACGCTGACTGGCTAGTGCGTGGGCGCTTTCAGCACCGTAGCCATCATAACTGGCATTACGACTCAACTCTCGTGATAAAGCACTCTCACTGATACCTACTGACACTGCGATTTCTTTCTGCATGTAGTCTGTTCCAAGAAGAGCCTTAATCTGATACCGTTGCCCTTGAGTCAGCTGCTTGTATTGCCTGGTTTGAGTACTCATTCTTGGCTTCCATTTTTAGTGTGAGAGCTACAAATATACCGGCAGCTGGCTCACCTATAAAATTTCAGTCAATTGCACTTATTATATTAATCCAGCATAGCTAGCTGGTGATTAAAGCAAGTGAAAACGGTTGCAACTACATCTTCAATAGCAACTGATACATATGCGTGTTTTTATATCACCTCATCCTCATTGTGAAGATCAATCAAAGAGCCCCCGCCCCCATGTTCGCCATTTCGAGAATAGCCATTTCGCTTTTGCGCTAAGTTATCCAAATACGCCTGATCAATCCCGCCAACCACATATTTACCATCAAAAACTGAACATTCAAAATCAGTAATATCTTCATGAAGAGAAGATACAGATTTTTTCAAATCATCCAACTCTTGATAAATCAGCCTATCCGCATTAATTATTTGCTCCACTTCACTATCAGTATGACCGTAAGCAATTAGCTCATTGCAGGAAGGCATATCAATACCATAAACATTCTGATAGCGAATGGCCGGTGCGGCAGAACAAAAATAAACTCTCTTAGCACCTGCCTCCCTCGCCATTTCAACAATCTGCTGGCAGGTCGTTCCACGGACAATAGAGTCATCCACTAATAACACATTTTTTCCTTGAAACTCCTGACTAATAGCATTCAGCTTTTGTTTAACTGATTTTTTTCGGACAGACTGCCCCTGCATAATGAATGTTCTGCCTATATAACGATTTTTAACAAAACCCTCCCGATAAGGCAGCTCTAATCTTGTTGCCATTTCTAGAGCTGCATTGCGGCTTGTATCCGGTATAGGTATAACTACATCAATATCATGATCAGGCCACTCTCTAAGAATTTTATTTGCCAGCGTTTGCCCCATCCTCAAACGAGACTGATAAACAGAGATTCCATCAATAATCGAGTCTGGACGAGCCAAATAAACATACTCAAACATACAGGGGTGATTTTTCCCCTGAACACATTGATAAGTAGACAGCTGCCCCAACTCATCAATATAGACAGCCTCTCCGGGCGCAATATCTCTGACCATCTCAAACCCAAGAGCATCAAGAGCAACTGATTCAGAGGCTATTATATACTCGGTACCTTTACTGGTTGTACGCTTTCCATAAACCAAAGGACGAATCCCAAAGGGATCACGAAAGCCTACAACTCCATGCCCATTAATCATAGCTACAACAGCATACCCACCCTCACAACGGGAATATACACCTGTTACTGCTTTAAATATATCTTCTGCCTTCAGCTCGCGTTTGCTACCAGCGGATACTTCGTGGGCAAAAACATTCAGGAGTATTTCAGAATCAGAATCAGTATTAATATGCCTAAGGTCACTAGAAAACAACGCCTTTTTTATTTCACTAGCATTAGTTAAGTTACCATTGTGAGCAAGTACAATTCCATAAGGAGAGTTAACATAAAACGGCTGTGCCTCAGCTGAACTGGAAGTACCAGCGGTTGGGTAACGTACATGCCCTATTCCTGTCTTTCCCTTCAGGCGTATCATATCCCGCGTACGAAAAACATTCTTAACCAACCCACTCTCTTTTCTCAGAAACAAGCGTCCTTCATCAAGGGTTACTATTCCTGCCGCATCCTGCCCTCGATGCTGAAGCACCGTCAACGCATCAAAGAGCATTTGATTGACATTAACTGTCGCCGAAATACCGACAATTCCACACATGACTAAACTTCCTCGAGCTTAAACCGCAACTTCTGCGGCAACCGGAGCACCGCTCAAAACAGAAACACTACAACTACTATTGTCGCACCGACTCAATAAAACCTTTCCCTTCGGATAATAAAAAATTGGTAATAACAGCTGTTTTTTGCCTAGACCAGTCTGCAAGTACCAAAAAAGTGGGTAATAATACTGAGCTCTTCAAGTCCATGTTTTCCTCTAAAGGTATAATTTTCATCAAACCTGTCAACGAAACAATGATCAAACACCCTCTCATACCTCCGAATAACATGCCTGCAAGCCTATCCGGAATCGACCAACCAGCAGCCCCAATAAATTTAACAATCACACGGTTAATGGCACCTCCAACGATCAGCGTAGCAACCAATAACACAACGCAGGCAACCATAAGTCGCGTAGTATGATTAGCAATATAGTCATTAAAATAAACAGCAAAATCATCACCAAATGCCCAAATCAACACGGCTGCCATACTCCATGTTATCAATGACAGAACTTCCTTAACAAATCCTCTCATCAAACTAATAAGCGCCGAAACAAGAACTATCCCTAGAATAGCCCCATCAATCCAATTAAAGCCAGTCATGTATTCCTTCTGTATCAAAATCATCCGAGTAAGTTTTTCATTCTATAGAGAGCACTTTAAAAAAACAAATATTTTCAACCCTAGCCATACCTATCGTATTTAAAAATCCAAAGCCATAGGTTGTTTCCTGCCTGCATCCCAAATTTGAAATAGAAGAAGCTACTGACACAAATCAGAAATTTGATTTTACCCCCATTTGAAGACTTAGCATCAAGTTTGAAGTGCGACAAAAGTAGTTATTCATAAAAGCATTCCTCCGGTGTTTTATAAGCTAACCGCTCCCTTGGTCTTGTATTTAATTTGGCCGAGATGATATTACATCGTTGCTGAGTTAGTTCTGCCATTGATGTTCACTTAACTAAGTATTGTCTGATCAAACCATTGGTATTTTCATTCGTACCACGTTCCCATGAGTGATGTGGGTTGGCAAAGTAACATGGGCAATTAGTCACTTCTTCAATTTTCTTATATTGCTGAAACTCGTGCCGTTATCTGATGTAATGGTTGTAAATTGCTCGGGCATTTTACTCATTAATTTTATCGTTCTCCTGTTGGTTGACTTGGTCGTTCTGTCGTTTAACTGGCCTATCAAGGGGTAACCAGTTTTTCGCTAAACCAATGTGACTACGCAGTGTTTGGACCCAAAGAATTTCAAATTGCTACTAGGCAGCAAGTAAGCGAAGCCCCTAAAACAACGTACATCTATCCGTTTTAAGTAACCCGTAATCTGCTCAGGACTCCGTTGTTTATGTAAGAGTTGCCTAATGATCACGTAATCCTTTTCTGTAAAATGTTGGTTTCTCCTTGAACGTCGACGTCGAGCTCTTGTCCTTTGCTGTGCTGATGGGTCGATATGAGCCATCCTTATACCAACAAGTATTGCGTTGAAGTTCTCGGTATATGGTACTTCGGTGTTTTTCGATAGCTGTGGCAATGTCCGTAAAACTTAATCCTTGTCATTTTAGCGCGACTACCATATATCTAACACCCTCGGAGAGCTGTTGATACTTCATAGGTTTTTACTTCGTGACTGGAGCAAAAAACTAAGGGTATCGCAGTTCATCGTTTGTATTAAATTGGGTGTCGCACTTAGTATATGAATTGGGCAGATATAAAGCTGCTAACTGCTTTCACTCACCACAATAACCGATTCCTCGTAGGCTCATTGGGCTTTGCTCGCTTCTCGCCTAATCACCTTCAATGGTAACTGGTGTAGATAGTGTATCTATATTGCTCAAAAACTGTTCCCCCATTAACGCTTCCACTTCTATTTGTTACACATAAACCCATGCTCACCCATAACGTTAAGCCGGCTTCCCTCTTTCTATACCTCCGTATTGCCGTTGCTTGCCTAGAGAGTTATAGACACAACATGCTTCACATTAAGCATGAATCAAGCAATAGACTCCATGGAAGAAGCACCACAGGGGTGTAAAAAACAAATGGGAAAGAAAGCTCTTGATTTAGCTTTATGAGTAACATCCTGCACGGACGCTTAACTTACAATATGCATGATGCAACCGGAAATGCCTAAAAGAAATCAAACAAAACTGGAGTAAACAAAAAAGCTCCTACTCAGTTGACCTGAAAGGAACTTTTTTGTTCTTTGTGAAACTATATTAACAGCCTTTAAAGTTACTAATTGTTGTCAGCATTCACACACCACAACAACTTAGCCCCTAATCTTCTGTGACCTAGCTCACTTTTATCCACGTAGCAACTACAAATCCTTTGGGTATAAACAGTTACACAAACTGAATTCATATATTGCCAGTATTACCAGAACTTTTTCTCAAGAGTGATATTTAATCCATCACTGTGACTGTTTTTGTTACTGGTTCCTAAATACTCAAACTGTAAGTTAGTAGTATCACTTAGCATACGTATTATTCCTACCCCATAATATAGGCCGCTGTCATGGACGGCTGGTGCTGTAAATGGAGTTGACTTGTTACCCATATCTTTTTGATATTCATAAGAACTACCATAATCACTGACAAACTGCTTTTGCATACCAAAAGACAACTTAACCTCTGTTGGCTTTTCAAGGTTTTGAAGCAAGTAATGCAAATCTACACCTACGCGGAGAGATGTCTGATAATTATTGTTTCCGGCTACGTTTAGTGCGGAAGTACTGATACCTTCTTCTTTATAATCTTTAAAGGAGCTATCAGTATACATGAACTCAATTCTTGGAGCAACAACTAAGCCAGGTACAGCATCAGGATGAATGTTGTAGGCAATAGACATATACCCTCCAAAATCTGTACCTTTGAAATTGGCTTTTAAATTCTGACCCGCAATATCCTGACGTGATAGTGAATAAGTGCTTTGGCTTAAAGTCAGAGCCGCATCAACATGCCAGTTATTATCATTCCAAGAAACAAAAGGACCAACGATAATGGTATCTATATCAAGTTTATTTCCAGTGCTAGAGCTATTGGTCTTTGTTTTATGATTACCAAGCATAACTCCTGCAAACCAATTGTCATTAATTTCCCGAAATACTCCTACATTTAGGCCGTAGGTAGTAAATGAATGCCCAGCAGAAATTTTAGTTCGCTTCCACGAACCTTTTAGGCCACTGGCTTCAACAAATGTATGCCAAGACCCTGGCCCTCTATTAAATAAAGGGTTATAACTTGTTATACCATTGCCTGCCACCAATTCTTCTGGCGGTAGATTATCCAAGATCATATGTCCTTGCGCTAAGGACCGAACGTTGCTACTTGTTAATGTGCTTGTTGCTTTAAACAATGAGCTTACCATTGACTCATTAGCGGCAAGCGAGCTAATGCCTGGCATAGTTCCGGCAAGTGTTGCAGTATCATCTTTGTCATCATCTAATCGTAGTTGCTCTATCGCACTTACAAGCACAGCTTCTATATTATCTTGTGTTATTTCAACATTTTCTTGTTTTACTTTACTACCTTTGTTTTGTCTAACTGTATGTGTATTAGCATTTTCTTTTGTACTTGTTGAGCTATCAGTTTCTTTTTCTGGCTTAATATTACCAGTTTCTGATTCTGTTTCTCCTTCAGTATTATAATAATCCCAGAATTGATTCCGCGTAGTCATGCCCGCAGAACTTATCAAAGAAACCCCATATAAAAGTTTTTTTTGCCCATATTCACCGATAGCATTTATTTTATCTAGAGCATTATCCCAGATACCGGTAGTGGTAGTGGTAGTGGGAGTGGTAATGGTAGCGTTAGCGGGAGTGGTAGCGTTAGCAGGAGTGGTAGCGTTAGCGGGAGTGGTAGCGTTAGCAGGAGTGGTAGCGTTAGCGGGAGTGGTAGCGTTAGCGGGAGTGGTAGCGTTAGCGGGAGTGGTAGCGTTAGCGGGAGTGGTAGCGTTAGCGGGAGTGTCACCATTCCAAACCCCCACAATATATCCTCTTGCGCCAACGGCAACCCTGTTAATACCATCAAAAATGCCAGCGCTAGCGTTAGCGCTAGTGTTAGTGCTACCCATCAAATAATCACCTACGCCAACGCCAAATCCGTTCAAACTATTCGTAACGTTAGTGCAGATATCATACACAGTTCTTCTTGCGCCAATGCCAAAGCCGTTTAGGTCATACATGAATCCAGTCTCATTTTGAGATCCAGAATTTATTTGATCGCCTTCTTTTCCAGAACCTCCTATATCACCCCCAGAACCTCCGATATCACCCATTGCGTTGAACGTTATTATACTAATTGTCATTATAAAAAACAAACCCCAATACTTTATTTTTTTAATGTTTATAAACTGTAATTTCATTTTCATTCACCTCTTTAAATTAGTTTTTTTGGTTTTAAATATAGACGTATACTTAAATATGAACCAGCACTCAAAACATCTTATATTTTATTACATTACTATTTTGGACAGCCATGGTGACGTTTAGTTCCATGAGCTGTAAGTTTATTTACAAACACCTGAATCCATAACTTAAAACCAAAAACAACCTTTTAACCAAATGCAACGCAAGGCCTGCAAAGTAAAATACACACTTTTTAGCACTCCACCTACAAGAGAGTTTTTGAGCAATTGAAAATAGAACAGCACTCTGCGCCAGCATAGTGTCCCTCCTCTTGTTTTTTCAATTTAAACAGGGCACTGGGTCAGAGAGCAATTAATACATCGCTATTCAGAAGAGCTAAGGGAATCCATCATTAATAAAGGCCAACCAATAATGCGTCAGTCGTCAATTGGCTCGTGCTTCTGGTGACTAGGGTATGATGTTGTATAACTAGCGAAAGAAAACGTTATCTCAGGAACACCAGTGCCTAGTGATAGTAAAAATCCAAATCAATGTAATTCCACAAACCAGTTGCTCGTGATAATTGCAACGGCCTCTTTGAATGAAAAAGAATTGACTGAACAATGCCTAAGAAAGTCCTGTTTTTCGAACAAACCCAGCAATGAAAGGACATTTTAATATTATAATGAAGCAGGTCAGCAGTACCATCTAAGTCGAACCGCTCGTCTAAATCATCATAGACCAAGCTCTTATTACACCACCGGACCGAATCTGAGATAGCCATGGATAACCACGGAAAGAGCTATACGCAAGAGAGCCTCTGAACGCTGGGGGCGGGACAATAGACCAACATTAAGTTGGAACTTTACTCACTCGGTCTTACTTAATCTAGACAGATTCTTATCGGATAAATTTGAGTAATCCACTTGAGCAAAGGCAACAACCATGCCGACAAACACCGAAACTGGAAACATAAGTATCTACAAAATCAGAAAAATTCCATCATCGCAGACCAATATGCACACATTTCGAAAATCTTATGGTATACTGTTGCTGAGCAAGCATTAAAGTCAAAGGTAAGAGTCTCCTACCATTTGATTTTATTAATATTTTTTTCGTTTCAGTAAAAAATCTCTTGCTCATTTTCGAAGCTATTTGTAACATACGCACTGAGTTGCCAGCGTGGTGGAATTGGTAGACACAGGGGATTAACATAGTGTCTTTAATAAATGAGTCCCACTTATCAGTAATGGTAAGTTAAACACTGGATGAACTGCTGGAAAGCTAAAGGTGTCATATGTCAGTTACCATTGAAGGTGAGTACAGGAAACCGCCTTACACCATCAATGGTAAGAGGTATAGCCCATGCTAATCAGCAGCCAAGCGCACAGAGTGCGAAGGTTCAACGACTACCTGAGCTGTAGCGATACGGTTTGATTACAGGAAGTAGCTTGGAAGTAACGACCAAGTGAAACAGCGTCCAGCCCCTAAAGACCTTTAGGGTGATGATATAGTCTGGCTACATCGAAAGGTGATAGATCAACGTCAAAATCCCCCGGCTTCACGGCTGTGTCGGTTCGAGTCCGACCGCTGGTACCATAACGTAAAAAAGCCGATCTTTATGACCGGCTTTTTTACGTCTATACTCGTTACCATTGAAGATGGTGGTAAGAAACAAATCAGCTAAACTCTATGAGCTCCACGAGTAGTCAGTGGTTGAAAATAGTGACGAACCTATACCTTCGAATGCACTAAGGTTAGCAGCTACGACAACCTTGCATAAGAATATTCAGAAGCACTATAACCTTATTTTCGACCAAAAATAATTTAAGACACCGTTGAGTGACAAGTGACAGATCCTTGTGAAATAATAAACCGTTTGATTTTGGTAAACAAAGACAAAGACAGCTATTTCCACCCATATGTTGCTTTGAGCTTAAAACAACAGAAAATCGTTGGTGGGGGGCAATCGATAGCCGCCCAATCTTTTTACATCTAAGACGTAATATCCCCTATGCAACCCATGGCATCCATGGCACTTCGTGCCGCACGTGCGGCCGGAGACATTATTGTTAATGCCTTTGCTGATCTTGATAAACTCAAGGTCGAGACAAAAGAAAGAAATGATTTTGTCACCAAAGTGGATAAAGTTTCGGAGAAAATCATCATAGCCTCTCTCCGAAAAGCATATCCCAATCATGGTTTTTATGGGGAAGAATCTGGCCTTCACCCCGGCAAGAATCAAGGTAATGATCAAGGTAAGGATTATCTCTGGATAATAGACCCCCTTGACGGCACTACCAATTTCATTCGTGGTATCCCTCAGTTTGCTGTATCTATTGCCTGTCAGTACCGAGGCAGACTTGAGCATGCAGTCATTGTTGATCCCATCAAAAATGAATATTACTGTGCGAGTCGCGGTCAAGGTGCAACCCTTAATAGTAAGCGTATTCGCGTCAGCAACCGCAAGAGTCTTGAAGGTGCATTGATAGGGACCGGCATTCCATTTATGCATCCAAGTATCAATCATCTTGATAATTACCTGAAAATGATGGCCGCCCTACTTGGCGACACCGCCGGAATTCGTCGTGCTGGCTCTGCCGCTCTTGATCTTGCTTATGTTGCCTGCGGTCGTCTGGATGCCTTCTGGGAGATAGGCCTCAAGTCATACGATATGGCCGCAGGAGCACTATTGATTCAGGAGGCGGGAGGACTGATAAGCGACTTTAACGGTGGGTCAGATTTTCTCGATAAAAAACAAATAGTCTGCGGCTCTCCGCGTTGCTTTAAGGAAGTGCTTAAGCGCATCCACCCATTCGTAGTTGAAGGAATGGGGTTATAATAATTTTAAAAAAGCCAATCCGTCACCAAGACCTGTGATGCCTGCAGATACACGCAAACGATAAGAAGTCGATGCTCTACGAAAAAAAGCGTAAGCCTCTTTGATCGGTGGATTAAGTATCCATTAATAGATTATTAAGCTATATTACTAAACATGCTTCACAAACTGGATATAAAGTATTATGAAAAGAACAATAAGACTTACCTTAGTTTTTACACTTCTAGGCTTGTTTTTAACGGCATGTCAACGGCCAGATTTTCAAGCACTTGATGGTAAAGCAATTAATCTCAAAGATGATAGTGGCCGCTGGCTAGTAATAAATGTTTGGGCCGAATGGTGCGGCCCCTGTCGCGCAGAAGTTCCAGAGCTAAATGCTTTAAGCCGCACAGGGAATATTAGAGTGGTTGGTCATGACTTTGACGAGGTACAAGGGCAACCTTTGCTGAATAAAGTAAAAAAAATGGGCATTGACTTTCCCATTATAGCAGAAAACCCATTACCTTTATTTTCCTCCACTCCACCAAAGGCATTACCTGCTACTTATATTATAAATGCCGATGGAAAGCTTATGGACACATTATATGGCTCTCAGACCAACGAAGGTATTAGTATGCATGTAAAAAAATTGCAGAAAAAAACAAAGTCTCATGGCTAAAGTATGCCTAAGGTCATTGAGCACGCAAGTAGGTCTTGGCAAAGAAAATAATTGAAGGCAACATCCATAATATTTTAAGTAAAATGCACCCATTATCTTGGCGGTGCGTGGTTGCACTCCTGCTTATTTATGAGGATCGTTCACAAATCTAGTCCAGTTTTGGTATAACTTCTCATGCGTATAGTGATAGCACATAACTTTAGCGACCTTGCCCTGCTTGTAGATGGATTCTACAGCGATGAATGAAATATGTACTTTAGCATTATGATGTAGCCGTAGTCTTAGCCTTAGTACTTCACCAACTTGAGAGTAAAGCCATCATAGTAAAGATTATCAAAGTGCAGCACCAATTTAAGGTATGGATAGGCGACAAACGAGCGAGGCCCTATACAGGGCCTCGCTACCTTACTATTTTCCTACATGCTTTCAACTTACGCTGACTCGTTGCTTACCTCCATAGTTTCTTCGCCGCTTCCATCATTACTAACCAAAGTTTCCGTACTGTTCACCTGACCAGTCGGAGTGTTTGGTGCTGTTTCCGCGTTTCCGCCAAAGCGGGCACGTAACGAAGACAGAGCAGAAGAGCCTGCCTTGTAAGTAGCCATGCTGCCATAAACGCAGCCTGCCCCCATACCTGCAAGAGCCACTAACGGCGTAGCTACACTAGTGGCGCTAGCACCAACAACCAAGAAAGCAGTCGAACCTAGCGCAAGTCCGCCCGCTCTCAACCCGTCAGTTTTCCAGCTCTGCTGTGCAAAAAAGTTATATAATTTTGTTCCCCTACTCACTGATGTCGAACCGACTGGCGCTTCGCCTGCTAGCGCTTGGCTTGTTGATGACTGGTTTGTGAATTCCGAGATTTTTGGTCCCGAGCTTTTTGCTTCCGAGCTTTTTGGTCCCGAGCTTTTTGGTGCCGAGCTTTTTGGTGCCGAGCTTTTTTGCGCTAACCTTTTTCCCTTATCTTTCACTGAGACGGTATCTTCAGATTCAGATTCAGGTTCAGATTTAATAGTCGACATACATCCTGAGACAGCATTTGTAGATTCAGATTCATCGTCATCGTTAATAACACCACCAAACTGCTGCATCACTACACTGACAATTTCTAGTGCCTCTGCCTTACCTACATTCATATAAGCATTATCTACGATTGAGCCGACTATACCATCTACCGTCGGCAGTACAGCGCTTGATCTCTTCACAAAATCCCTTAAATACATCGCACAACTTTCAGCATTAACACCCGCTATGTTCAAGTTAGACAGTTGCTGTTGCATATTAGCAGCTAAAACCCTATTATCAGCAGCCTCTCTAGGCTTAACAACTACAGCAGAAGGATCCCGCTCAGCTAACTCATCAGCATCATTAGCTATATTACTCTTAGCCGTAGCTTCCACATTTAGAAGTAATAATTGCACCATCGCCTGTAGTCTCAACTGATCAGTCCTATTACCACGTACAGTGCAAAGAGCTTGTGTATTCTGACTATCCACACTCTGTCCCTTTAACATTTCCTCTATAGCCTTAGAGAGCAACTCGATCTGTTTATCTCTTCTGGGATTAGACCGTAAATGAGCACGTGCATTTCTTTGATCTTCTAGAGTAGGTTTATGTTTTTTGTTATTTGGACCGTTTTCGCCTACTGTTGATGCCTTTCTTTTACCCAATTTATATGAGCTTGAAGTACTTGGCTGTAAGCCTGAAGTACTTGACGCGACTCCAGAGAGTACGCCAGACCCTGAAGGCATAGGAGTTACGCTCCTGCCACTCATAATGCCTGTATTTACCGGTTCAGCAGCAGACACTCCTTCCCCATTAGTGGTAAGTGTTTTCGTGCTTGCATTAATGTTCATATTAATTCCTCTATATTAGTGTGTCTATTATTGCTATATTTTGTTAAGCTCCCTCTTAAGAGGGTTGTATTATTGCTTTAAAACAGACACTTAACTTTTATTTATGGCCTTTTTGTGGGCCAACATTATTATCTACCATGATTCGCTACTATTTTCCGGTAGGGTAAGTGCTTTTTGACAAAGGACATTGATATTAGTTTCAAACGTGTTAGTTTTAGTAACAGTTGAGTTAACTGAGGATAACGATATTTGTTGTACTTGACTCTGTTAGCGCTTTTCTTACCTTGCCGGCTATGGTTACTTACAATAAGTAAGGTGTCTGGTTCCGCATGCTGGCATTCCTTGTAGGAGCTACCGATTATTCCTTGCTCAAGAAACATTAGAGGAACTAATTGCGTCACTTAAAGGTATTCAATAATGAAGATTCATCCTAGCGCAAGAATAACTCTGATGTTGCAAGCAGAAATCCATAACCTCAAAGAGCCTAAAGATCTTTATCGAGCATCGTCTGGTAAAAAAGCACCCACAAACCAACGGTATGATTGAGCGCTTTAACGGTCAACTAAGCGATATTCTGGAGACTAATCACTTCCATTCGCCGTAAAATTTGAGAATGACTTGGGGAAAGTATTTAAAGACATATATCAGTTACCATTGAAGGTATGGCAATGCAAGAACAATCAACACCCCGTATATTCAAAAGGAAGGAGTGTAGAGCAAGAGGTAAGTGTTACTCACATCTTAACTAAGCGCTCAGCGTTAATTAAAAAACTAAACTATTTGAGGTGAAAATACATGATATATCAAGTTTCAGGGGATATCTTACTGAGTCAAGCGCAATTAATTGCACATGGCATAGCTGCCAATGACCCAATGAACCAAGGGCTAGCACTCTCACTTCATCAAAAGTACCCATCTATGCATAAAGATTTTCATCACTGGTGTCATCAATACCACCCAAAATCAGGAGCGGCTTGGCTATGGGGTGGTCCTAATAGTGTGCGCATAGTTAATCTAATCACACAAGAGTGCAGACCCGGTAAAGGAGCTAAACCTGGAAAAGCAACTTTGAAGCATATTCGGGAGAGCCTAAAGGAGCTAACTAAAATTATAGAGAAAGAAAACTTCAACTCTATCTCTCTGCCTAGAATAGCTACGGGAGTTGGTGGGTTAGAATGGGATGATGTATTTCCTGTCGTTGAGAGCGTATTGAGTGACTTGGATATTCCTATTTATCTATATACCGACTATCAGCCTGGTAAACAGGCAAAAGAACCAGCTCATAAATAACCAATACCTCCGCTAAAAACAGGGGGGGGGATTTCAGAAAAACAAAGTGAGCAATTGTAAGCCTAAGTAATTACGATAAAGCTTATAAAAACCAATTATATCAATTAGATTTCAAATTACTAGGTAACAAGAGAGCAAAGCCCCGTGAACCTACAAGTAGTAGATGAGCTGGGTGAGCAAGCGCAGACAGCACCCCCCCCACCCTAAAGGGCAGCGAGTATAACGAAACCCATGACAGAAAATCGTAAAAGTGTTGGCTGATGTCACCACCATAAAGCTAAGAAAGAAAACCTATAGAACAATAGGTTATCAAAGATACAGAAACTTATAGCTCTTTGTTCACTCATCGCCTGTTCACACCCTACATGGAAACCAGTGTATTTATCACTTCTTTTATGCCTTTTTATTCGGCACAATTTGACATATTCCTCAGCATCATGTAAAACATCTAAGCGCTTAACAAATAGCTAATATCATCTGAATAATTAGTGAATGATATAGTTTTACCTAGCTTTTCCGTAGAATACTTTCCTGAAGCTCAAACAAGACATCAAGGAAAAACAACGACCATGCTCTTAGTAATAACTATTGCTTAATTGTTCTTAACTTATCACTACTAGCCAAGCTTTTAAGGTATCTATTATGCTGAACATTATAGCTTATCATTGTCGTCTATCTTTACAATTGCTAAATTTTTTTCCATTACTGTGTTTCAATAATCGCAAGCATTTAAAATATACAAGTCATTGCCTTTCTCTACTGACAGCACTGATACTACCTGCTACTTCATTAACCTACGCTGGCGACGATAATGGCCAGAAGATCAAAACCATCCCACCGGTAACGATACTATTAAACAAACCTAACTATTTAGATGAGTGCCTCACCGCTTTAAGAGAAGAGTCGGTTATAACGCTTCATGATTTTCTTATCTCAATGCTACATTTAGAAAGAAATAACAATAGGAGTAGCTATCCACATGCATTCCCTCTATTTTACGACAAAGACCAATTTGCAAAATTTTATAGTTTGTACCATGTGTTATCTATACGTTATTACCAAGGCCCCTCGTTTACTGGTTTTATGGATTACATGATATACAATAAGCCAGCTAAGATGTTTAAACGCCCATTGATGAAAGCTATGCTTAAGCTTTGTTATTACTATATAATCAACTCCGACATTACCATCGGCAATATGCTAGATGAAGTGGAAAAACAGAAACATACTGATGAGAATATTAACGCTTTTCTATGTTACAAAGCCAATAGCGTAAAATCTCAATGCAATGCTCTCTATACCTATTCTGATAATGATACCTACACTAGCCATAACAGCACCAATAGCATCCCAGAAAGCTTTCAACTTGATGACGGAGTCATACTCCAAGAGAAGGATCCCCAGGACTACACACCCAAAAACTGGTACTTTTATGACGACCTACTAGACTTGGATTGTGATCCAGATGCTATTACGGCAGCCTTAGCAGTAACTGGGGCCATAACATGTGTAACTTATGCCACTATGCTATTTGAGAACAGACACACAAAAAACACCCTAGGGACATGTGCTTGGCTTTTAAGCCCAATTACTAAAACTGCGAGATATCTACGCGGATATCGTGATTGCAACATGGACTGCACCGAAAATGAAGACAAGAATAAACAATTGTAGCTCGTAAAAAAACCAGCATTTGATTCAGTTGAAATGCGCCATTGAAGATGGAGGTGGAGGTAGGCGCAACAAACTAGTGAAGCCAAATAAGCTCATAAGCAATAGGTTATCGGGGTAAGCAAGAGCAGGCAACAACCCCACCCACCAAAGCCGAACTAGTATAACGAAATCCATGATAGAAAATAGTAAAAGTGTTGGCTGATGTCACCACCATAAAGCTAAGAAAGAAAACCTATAGAACAATAGGTTATCAAAGATACAGAAACTTATAGCTCTTTGTTTACTCATCGCCTGTTCACACCCTACATGGAAACCAGTGTATTTATCACTTCTTTTATGCCTTTTTATTCGGCACAATTTGACATATTCCTCAGCATCATGTAAAACATCTCAGCGTTTAACAAATAGCTAATATCATATGAAGAATTAGTGCATAGCATAGCTTTACCTAGCTTTTCCGTAGAATACTTTCCTAAAGTTCAAACAGAACATCAAGGAGAATAAATGGCAATGCTTTTAGTAAGAGTTATTTCTCAATTATTATAAACTTACCCACCACTAGCCAAGTTTTCAAGGAGCCTATTTTGCTGAACATTATAGATTATCATTACCGTTTATCTTTACGATTACTATATTTATCTCCACTTCTGTATTGCAATAATAGAAAGTATTTAAAATATATAAATTCTTATCTTTGCTTACTGATAGCACTAATGCTACCAGCCACTTCACTAATTTACGCTACCAACGAGGATTTCCAGAACGTCACAGCCAACTCACCGGTAACGATATTATTAAACAAACCTAACTATTTAGATGAGTGTCTTACCGCTTTAAGAGGAAAATCGGTTATAACGCTTAATAATTTTCTTAAAACGATGATACAGCTAGAAGCAGATACAGACGAGAATAATTATACACAAGAAAGCAAAGTGTTTTTTAACCAAACCCAATATGCACAATTTTATAACTTGTACCATGTGTTATCCCTTCGTTATTACCAAGGCATGTCTCTTACTGGCTTTATGAGTTACATGATATACAATAAACCAACTCAGACGTTTAACCGCCCATTGATGCAAGCAATGCTTACGCTTTGTTATAACTATAAAGATCAGTTCGGCATTACCATCGGCAAAATGCTAGATGAAGTGGATAAACAGGAGCATACCGATGAGAATATTAACGCTTTTCTACGTTACAAAGCCAATAGCGTAAAAGATCAATGTAATGCACTCTATATTCATCCTGATAATAATACCAATAAGAACAACGCTAATAGTAGTGGTGACAGTGCTAATAAGAAAAGCATGCCATCTTTGCTTCACCTCTGTAGCCAGCATGCTGTTAACTACGCCCAACGTATAGCAAGAAACGCATCAGGCTTTGCATCCAAAGCAATATGCACAGTACCCTTTATCGGGGCTATGATGCATTCTGTTAGTGCATATGTTGACACATTTGCCTGTAAGAACGGGCAGAATATCGATAGCACATTCATCTGTAATGGCTACTATTCGTGCAATGACGGTAGCGATGAAGCCGCCTCAGTTTGCTGTGAAAACGGAACCCTTGGTATTGACGCCTTAACCAGACGTTGCTTTAAACACGATGATAGAAGTATATCGTTATTTGTTTGTAATAATATGCAAACTACCAACGAAGACTGGCTTTGTGACGGCGACTTCGACTGCATTGACGGAAGTGACGAAAGTAGCGGTGTCATGCAACCATGCTTTGATTGCAAAGATGGAACGGTTATTATAAGAGAGTTAGTGTGTAATGGTCAAAACAACTGCCCTAACGGCAGCGATGAAAACCCGGATTGCCCTGCAGCTTTTCCTACAACAGCCTTACTAGTAGCTGGAGCTATAACATGTGCAACTTATGCTGCTATGCTAGTAAAATACAGAAGCACAAAAAATACCGAAGGAATACGTGCATGGCTTTTAAGCCCAATTACTAAAACTGTAAGATATCTACGCAGAGCTCGTGATTGCAACAAGGTCCGCACTGGCAATAAAAAAGAGATGTACCATGTGTTATGAAATTCGATTCATTTTAGAGAGTCACTTCAAACCAAATAAGGACAGTCCAGCGAAAAACCTACTTCCTTATGCCTGACAGGCTCTGTTTGATACTGTATCCTTAACCATCATTTTTATTATGGATAAAGGGCGTTACTGCCCGTTAATCTATGCAAAGCAGTGATTTTGATTTTGATTTGCCCGCTGGGCAGATTGCCAGATATCCTTTGGAAGAGCGTACTAGAAGCCGCTTGTTATGCCTAGATGGTTCCGGCGGAAAGATCCAGCATAGGCAATTTGTAGATATTGAAGAGTTAATGAAGCCCGGTGATTTGCTGGTGCTCAATAATACTCGAGTGATACCTGCCCGCCTGTATGGACGTAAAGATACTGGCGGTAAAATAGAAATACTAATGGAGCGACTGCTTGACGAGAATAAAATACTTGCCCATATTCGCTCAAGCAAATCACCTAAGCTGGGAGCACGGTTGTACTTTGCCGATGACAGGATTGAATTTGTTGTTGAAAAGCGTATAGGATCTTTATTTCTACTTTCATGCGAGCAGTCGGCTTTGTCATTGTTTCAGAAGCATGGTCATATGCCCCTACCCCCATATATTAATCGTATGGAGGAGACCGTTGATCGTCTTCGCTACCAAACTGTATTTGCTGAACGAGATGGTGCCGTTGCCGCGCCGACAGCAGGCTTGCACTTTGATGAAGAATTACTAACAAGGCTTGAGCGAAAAGGTGTAAAGAAAGTATTTGTTACTTTGCATGTGGGTTCTGGTACATTTCAGCCGGTTAGAGTAGATAATATTAAAGATCATGTAATGCATTCTGAATATATTGAAGTTTCTGAAACTGTGTGTGATGCGGTTCGAGAAGCCAGACAACAAGGGCGAAGAGTTATCGCTATTGGTACAACCAGTGTTCGTAGCCTAGAAAGCGCTTCTTTGACAGGAGAAATTCAGCCTTATAAAGGTGATTCAGATATTTTTATTTATCCTGGTTATCGTTTTAGAAGCGTTGATGTCATGGTGACTAATTTTCATTTACCTCAGTCGACTTTGTTGATGTTAGTTAGTGCTTTTTCTGGTAGAGAAGCTATCCTTGGTGCTTATCAAGAGGCTATTGAAAAGGGTTATCGTTTTTTTAGTTACGGAGATGCTATGTGGCTAAGTCCCTGCAATTAATTTTACCACCTATACTCGTTACTATTAAATGTGTGGGTAGCGAAGACACATAAGCATACGAGCCGTAGGTGACTTGGGTAAGAAGAGCGGCAGCATCACACTTCCAAAGGTAACTGGAATACCTATCTGCATCCTCGGCTAAGTTGATAGCCGTATGAGTTTTCTTTCTAAACAACAAATGAAGAATTCATGACCAGAAAATGCTTTATGAAGTTTGAGCAGCTGGCTACTGATAGCGGTGCTCGACGCGGACGCCTAATATTTCCCCGCGGAGTTGTTGAAACGCCTTGCTTTATGCCAGTGGGTACTTACGGTACAGTTAAGGGCATGTTGCCTAGAGATATTATAGAAACTGGAGCTCAAATAATTCTGGGGAATACCTTTCACCTGATGTTGCGCCCTGGCACAAAGGTGATCCAAGGGCATGGTGATCTTCATGAATTTACTCAGTGGCATGGGCCAATTTTGACGGACTCCGGTGGCTTTCAAGTATTTAGTCTTGGGAAACTTCGTAAAATATCTGAAAATGGAGTATCTTTCCGTTCTCCAATAGATGGTGCACCTGTTTTTCTAAGCCCTGAAATATCCATACAGGTGCAACGAGAGCTAGGCTCTGATATTGTTATGGTTTTTGATGAATGTATTCTTGGCAATGCTAGCGAGGAGGAGGTTCGCAGATCCATGGAGCTTTCCCTACGCTGGGCAGCTAGATCTAAGGTTGCCCACGGTGATAATTCATCAGCGTTGTTTGGAATTATTCAGGGAGGGCTTTTTGAGCCCTTGCGTGACTATTCTTTAAAAGCCTTGGCTGAGGTCGGTTTTGATGGTTACGCTATTGGTGGTTTATCAGTAGGAGAAAAAAAAGAAGATATGATGCGCATTCTTTCTTACATTACACCGAAAATGCCAGAAAACCATCCCCGCTATTTAATGGGAGTTGGTAAGCCTGAGGATATTGTCGAGGCTGTGTGCGTTGGTATTGATATGTTTGATTGTGTAATGCCCACCCGAAATGCTAGGAATGGCCACTTGTTTACTAGTGATGGTGTGATAAAAATTCGGAATACTGTACATAAAAACAGTAATCATGCCCTTGAAGAAGATTGTGACTGCTATACTTGTTGTCATTTCAGCCGTTCTTATCTTCATCATTTAGATAAATGCGGTGAGATTCTGGGCTCTGTACTAAACACAATTCATAATTTACGATATTATCAGCGATTGATGACTGGATTGAGAGAAGCTATCGAAGAAGGTAAATTACATAACTTTGTTGCAGAGTTTTATGATAAGCGAGGAATGTCTCGTATCGGCGTTTAGTCACAATGAATATATTTAATTGTGTGAAAAGACTACAGCTAAGTAAAGTTTGTCACTGTAGATGAAACCAGTTAACAGAAGACATCATGAGACTTGATAACTATACTCGTTGCTATTGAGAGAAAGCGACAAGCTAGAAAAGCCGTATGAGTCTATGAGTAGTCAGTAATCAGGGTATGTAGCAAGCGAACGATAGCACAGAAGCATAGGAGCACTAAAAGCGATAATAGCTAACAACAAAGTAGCAACTTCAAAGGCTGCTAGTGTAAGCATATGGGCAATTATGAGTATCGGCCTTTATTTTATAGTGAACAATGGATTTAATTGTTATAATCAGGAGTTTGTTGAATGTTGTTATTATTCAGTCTAGCCCACGCAGAAGCAGACGGATCCGGCGCTGGAATATTGTCTGGCCCGGGAATGATCGGCCAGATGGTAATGTTGGGCGGCTTTGTTCTTGTTTTTTGGTTTTTGATCTGGCGTCCCCAGAGCAAACGCGCTAAAGAGCATAAGAATTTGTTAGCAAGTTTATCTAAAGGTGATGAGGTTGTGACCACTGGAGGCATGCTAGGCAAGGTAACTAATGTCACGGATGAATTTATCACATTGCAAGTGACTGCAGGCGTAGAGCTGCCCTTCCAGAAGGGTTCTGTTGCAGCGACTTTGCCAAAAGGTACCATTAAGGCGATCAAATAACTCCAAACCCAAGCATAATAGGATATGCAAGTGATAAGGCTAGTTAACTAGCCTTTTTGCATATCCAAGTACGGCGGATGATATTATCGTAGAACAACGGCAGGCCAATGTTATAGGCTTGTCGTTACTGATGGTGAAATAGATTGTGACCGAGCGAAAGATAACCGGATAACCTTGTACTTTTTTTACAAATTATCTGCGGGCTTTTCAAGGTACATTATAAATTTATCAGGACCGGTTAGCTATGCTCAATCGATATTCTTTGTGGAAGCATTTGTTTATTATTCTAATTTTGGCTTGGGGCTTTATCTATGCTCTACCCAATATTTACCCTGCAGATCCGGCTGTGCAGATTGCGGGTAACAGTGCTTCCAGTAAAATCACAGAATCTGTTTTAATGCTGTCACAAAACGCTCTAAAACAAGAAGGTGTAGAAATAAAAACACTGGATCATACTGACAGTTCGTTGTTAATTCGTCTAAAGCGTTCTGACCAACAGCAGCTGGCTAAGTCATTGATTAAAAGTGCTCTTGGTGATGCTTATGTGGTTGCTCTTAACTTAGCACCCACAACACCAAAATGGCTAACAGCTATCGGAGCCAGCCCTATGAAGCTTGGCCTTGACTTATCTGGTGGAGTGCATTTTTTACTAGAAGTTGATACGGACAAAGCCTTGATAACAAAGATGAATATTGCTAACACTGATATTCGGGATTTACTGAGAAAAGAGCGGCTGCGTTACAGAACAATGTCGGAGCGCACCGATGGTGCGCGCCAGATGGCATTTGCTGATGAGTCAACACTCGATAAGGCAACTGTATTAGTTGGTAAAGAATTTCCGAATTTTATTTTGGATAAAAGAGAGCTAAATGGCCGGCACGTACTGGCATATCGTTATACCGAAGAAGGTATGAAAGAAGTTGAAGATTACGTGGTACGCCAAAACCTAACCACAGTTCGTAACCGCGTTAATGAGCTTGGCGTTTCTGAACCGATAGTACAGCGCCAAGGGCGTAAAAACATTATTGTTGAACTACCCGGTGTGCAGGATACTGCTGAAGCCAAACGTATTCTTGGAAAAACTGCCAACTTAGAATTTCGTCTTGAAGCCCCTAAAGGTGCTTCTCGTGTCTCTACAGAAATGTTTGAGTTTCGCGACTCTCGTCGCCCTGCTGCGGCTTTGGAGAGAGACTTTATTCTTACCGGTGAACAGGTATCTAGCGCCCAGTCTAATTTCGATACGCAAACAGGTCAGCCTCAGGTAAATATCAATTTAGACAGCTCCGGTGGCAGCAAAATGAACCGGGCAACTCGCCATAACATTGGTCGATCGATGGCGGTACTGTTCATTGAACAAAAGCCTTATACACGCACCGAGATCCAAATTGAAGACGGTAAAGAAGTTAAGGTTAATGTGCATGACTTTAAAGAAGAGAAAAAGATTATCAGCTTGGCTACAATTCAAAGCGCACTGGGCAACCAGTTTCGTATCACCGGCCTTGATGCTCCCGGTGAGGCCTCAGAGCTGGCTTTATTGCTTAGGGCAGGCTCTTTGGCTGCACCAATGTATTTTGTAGAAGAGCGAACTGTTGGTCCTAGTATGGGAGCAGAAAATATTACTATGGGCATCAACTCCACCCTTGTGGGTTTAGGGCTGGTTATTATGTTTATGCTGGTGGTATATAGGGTGTTCGGACTAATGGCAAATATTGCCTTGGCCTGCAACTTAGTATTGTTGATTGCGATCATGGGTATTTTTGGTGCAACAATGACGATGCCTGGGATTGCTGGCATCGTCCTAACCTTGGGTATGGCGGTAGATGCCAACGTTTTGGTGTTCTGTCGAATTAGAGAGGAAATCAAAAGTGGTCGAGCAATTCAACGCGCTATTCATGATGGATACGACCGTGCATTCGTGTCTATTTTTGATGGCAACATCACGACGCTACTGGTTGGTGTAATTCTATTTGCGGTTGGTACAGGGCCGGTAAAAGGGTTTGCTGTAACACTGTCGATAGGTATTCTCACATCCATGTTTACCGCTGTTGTGGTTACCAGATTACTGATCAACTTGGTGTACGGTGGTCGTAACGTGAAAAAACTTTATATTTGAAGAGGCCGTCATGAGTAATAAACGCCGTATGGCTACCGACAAGGAGGATACTCCTCCAGAAACGTCGGATGAAAAAATCATTGCGTTCATGAAGCTACGAACAATGGCGACGGCTCTGTCGATTATTCTGTTGCTTGGTTCAGCGCTCTCATTAGCAGTAAATGGAATAAAGTGGGGGCTGGACTTTACCGGCGGTACACAAGTGGAGCTTTTTTATGAGAACGCTATCGATATTTCTCTTATTAGAGACCTGCTGGCAAACGATGGGCATCCTGACGCAATAGTTAAAGAGTCCGGCTCTGCCAATAATATATTAGTAACTATTTCCGGTGATGATGCCGAATTAGGTCATCGTGTAGCAAAAATACTGGATACTAATCATGATGGGCATATTGAGGTCAAGCGAGTAGAGTATGTGGGACCGCAGGTGGGTGAGAAGCTGCGCGAACAAGGTGGCCTAGGAATGCTTTTGGCGTTGCTATTGGTAATGTTGTATATCGCCTTTCGTTTTCAGTTTAAGTTCTCAGTAGGTGCTGTGACGGCACTGACCCATGATACTATTATTGTGCTCGGTGTATTTTCATTATTAGAACTACAATTTGATCTGACTGTACTGGCTGCTATTCTTGCTGTTATCGGTTACTCCTTAAATGACACTATTATCGTTTATGATCGCATTCGTGAAAATTTTCGAAAACGTCGTAAAGGGGATGCGATAGAAATCATTAATATTTCCTTGAGCCAGACTTTAGGCCGTACATTGGCAACGTCAGGAACCACTTTAATGGTACTATTGTCGCTGTTTCTGTTTGGTGGTGAAATGATTCATAACTTTGCAACGGCATTAATTGTGGGCATTGGAGTTGGTACTTATTCGTCCATCTATATTGCCTCCAATCTGTTGCTATATATGAAAGTTGACAGAGAAGATTTGGTTGTTTCTGTGCCAAAGGAAGAAGCAGAAGAATCAGAAGAATCAGAAGAAGTTGAGTGACGCAAAGAAGGAATCTCAAGAGCTTATGGGGCTAGGTGTTTGGGGTGAGTTAGAAGCAACTAGCACCCCTCGCCTTCCAATGGAAATGAGCATATGCACGTCGCCTTTGTTGCCTCCCAAAATCTTCAATGGTAACTGGTATCAAAGGATTGGGAGTCTCTACACGGCGACAAGCAATAGAGTTAAAAAGCACCAATATGGTGAGCAAACGCCGACAACGCATAAATCTCAAAGACTGTAGAGGTACTAGCTATCACTTTATACAGAACACTCCATATTGCAACTAAACCACTCAAGTTACGCGGGCGTCATTTTAGCTAACCACTTCGTAATTTCAGAGCCCTGCCATCATGACAAGCGTCTTGATTAACCGCACCATGATAATGCCTTACAACCTGCGACAACCACCTGAGGTACTTGTGCTTCACAGCGATATAGGATCTCAACATAAACCATATCGTGAGTTGTTAGATGGTTATACGTGCTATCGTCAATCGAGGATGTTAGCGCTCACTGGAATGATATCGTCGTCTAATATTTCTTTGGTAGATTAAAGAATGACTGGATATTAAAGGGTTACCAGCCAACTCTAGAACATATGACGAAGGATGTTAGACCTCACATTAAGCACTATAACCTAGACTAAATCTATTCATCTAATAATAATTTAGCGCCGCTTTATTACGAAAACTCAGCAAATTAATGCGTCCTGTTTTCTTGACCAGAACAATGCCAGCTACCATTAAAAAGGAACATTAGCATAGATAAAAATTGACTCTAATAGCAAAATGAAATACTTATTCATAAATTCCATAATGAGTAATTATTTAATGAGTGAAGATAAATTAGCCGTTTCGTCTGATCAGAAGCTGCATAGTATTGCAGAGCTACCTACTGAGGTGACTGACTTTTTGTTATGCAGAACTCCAGAACAGTGGGTTTCTGAAGCAATTAAGCAGCAAGATGTATTATTAATTGACCATAGTAACTGTGAAAAAAAAGCCGCAGGAACAGCCCTAAACCTTATGTTTCGCTATGATGATAATACTGACTTACTACATAAAATGTCTCGCCTTGCAAGAGAGGAGTTGCGTCATTTTGAGCAAGTATTGGCACTAATGGTAAAGAGAGGGGTAAATTATCGTCGCCTTAGTGCTTCTCGGTATGCTGGACTACTGCATGCGTCCGTGAGAAATCACGAACCCGCAAAACTGGTGGATACTTTAATTGTAGGTGCATTTATTGAGGCTCGTTCCTGTGAGCGTTTTCATGCTCTAGCACCTTGGCTAGATAACGATTTACAGGGATTTTATTTATCATTATTGAAATCTGAAAGTCGTCATTTTAAGGATTATTTAGCCTTAGCAGAAGTGGCTCAGGGTGGTAGTGTTGATGATCGAGTGTGTTTTTTTGCTAATATTGAACGTGAAGCTATTGAGTCGGATGACAGTGAATTTCGTTTTCATAGCGGCGTGCCTGTACTGGAAAAAACTAATCAGATTTAACTTGTGTGGGTGGAGGTTGGGGCGACAGGTGCTGCCAGCACCCCTGTATTGTTAAAAGGGCCTAATTCATATACTAAGTGCGACACCCAATTTAATAAAAACGATGAACTGCGATACCATTAGTTTTTTTGCTCCACTCACGAAGTAAAAACCTATGAAGTATCAACAGCTTACCGAGGGTGATAGATATATGGTAGTCGCGCTAAAATGACAAGGATTAAGTTTTACGGACATTGCCGCAGCTATCGGAAAACACCGAAGTACCATTCAACGCAATACTTGTTGGCATAAGGATGGCTCATATCGACCCATCAGTGCACAGCAAAGAATAAGAGCTCGACGTCGACGTTCAAGGAGAAACCAACATTTTACAGAAAAGGATTACGTGATCATTCTATTTGAAGGCGTTATATTAGTCGCCTTTGAAGCTACTACTATTGTCATCGTTCACTCACCACAACCACTTAGCACCCTTAAGCTTCTGTGGCTTGGCTATCACCGCGCAGCAACTCCAAATACTTTGGGTATAATTAATTATCTTCAGAAATGTCAAAGCTATCCAATGCAAATGGAATATTATCTGTTCGAATGAACCACCCTTTGCTTTGCCAATCCCCCAAGACATATCGCTTAGCTAGTGATTGATCTGATAGATGCAAATTATGTATGGCGGGTTGGTGGGTGTGGCCGTGTATCATTATGTTGACATTATAATGGTCCATCACTCGAACAACTTCATTTTGCGTCACATCCATGATTGCCATTTTTTTTTTGGTTTTCGCTTGTGAACTGTCTTTCTGGATTTTTTGGCAAAGTTTTTTTCTGAAACTCAGAGGGCTAAGCTTCAACATGGCCATGATTAAAGGGTTGCGAATAACTCTCCGGTAGCGAAGATACTTGGAGTCTTCCGTACACAAAGAGTCTCCATGAAGCAATAATACTTTTTCACCATTAATGGTCAGTAGTGTTGGATCTTTAAGCCAATGGGCGCCTGCTTTCTTCAGGAATTGTTGGCCGATGGTAAAATCACGATTGCCGGGCATAATATAAATAGTGTGCCCAGCACTGCTGTATTCTTTTAACGCTCTGGCAATGTTTTCATGGAATGGATCCATTGCATCATCACCGACCCAGTATTCAAAAAAATCACCCAGAATATAAAGCTCCCTGGAAAATACGGCTTGTTTTTTCAGAAAAGACAAAAACGCCTTAGCAATGGCTGGGCGTAATGGTGTCAAGTGCAAGTCTGAAATTAGCAGTGCTCGCATCAAATGATTTCCGCAGACTCAATAATGACATCGGTAACTGGTACGTCGTCATGACCTGCACGAGAGGTTGTTTTTACGGCTTTGATTTTGTTGACAACATCCATGCCCTCACTCACTGTGCCAAAAACAGTATAACCCCATCCATCCGCTGTTTCAGAAGAGTGATTGAGAAAGTTGTTGTCTGAAACATTGATAAAAAATTGTGCGGATGCAGAGTGAGGATCCATGGTTCTAGCCATGGCAATAGTCCCTGTGTTATTCTTCAAGCCATTGGTGGCTTCATTTTTAATGGGCTTATTAGTGACTTTCTCTTTCATGCCAGGCTCAAACCCCCCTCCTTGAATCATAAATCCTTCAATCACTCTATGAAAAACTGTGCTATTGAAATGACCGCTTTCCACATACGCAATAAAGTTAGCCGTGGTGTTAGGCGCTTTTTCTGTATCGAGCTTTAAGGCAATGTCGCCAAAGTTAGTATGCAGTATAACCATAAAATTATTATCACCTGTGTAAAACTAAAATAAGATGCGGAAGCCAGATTCTAAGTGTTTATGGTCTCAATGTAAAAGTACATTATTGTTATTAATGCTTTTATGGTATTTTAACATCGGCATCAAGATGATATTAGCTTGCTTTATTCTTGATTTCCTCCCTCCTTACAGCAAAAATGTGTCGGTGAAAATGAGTACCATAAAAACAGCCAGCAATTTTATTGAACAAATTATAGATAAAGATCTGGCAGAGGGGCGGGTTGATGTTGTTCGTACCCGGTTTCCTCCTGAACCTAATGGCTTCTTACATCTCGGTCATGCTACATCTATCTGCTTGAATTTTGGTTTGGCGGAAAAATATCAAGGTGAGTGTAATCTGCGCTTTGATGATACCAACCCAGAGAAAGAGGAGCAGGTATATATCGACGCGATTAAAGAAGATATTTGCTGGCTAGGATTTAGCTGGCATGGACAAGTAAAATATGCTTCTGATTATTTTGAAACCTTTTATCAATGGGCCGTGCACCTAATTAGGGCAAGCAAAGCTTATGTTGATCATCAAAATCCGGAAACCATGGCACGCAACCGAGGAGACTTCAACAACCTAGGAACAGATAGCCCGTTTCGCAGTAAAAGTATTGAAGATAATTTGGCTGATTTTGAAAAAATGCGCGCTGGGGAGTATGAAGAAGGTAGTTGTAGTCTTCGCGCGAAAATCGATATGCAAAGTTCAAATATGAATCTCCGTGATCCTATACTATATCGTATCCGCAAACAAAACCATCATCAGACCGGTGATAAATGGTGTATTTATCCAAGTTATGATTTTGCCCATAGCCAGGAAGATGCTATTGAGGGTATTACCCACTCTATTTGCACTTTGGAGTTTCAGGATCACCGTCCTTTGTATGAATGGTTTCTAAACAATTTACCAGTGCCCCATCATCCTAAACAATATGAGTTTGCTCGTACCAATTTGAATTATACGATTACTAGCAAGCGTAAGCTAAAAACACTAGTTGATGAAGGTGTTGTTGATGGCTGGGATGATCCGCGTATGCCAACTATATCTGGATTACGTCGTCGAGGCTACACTCCTGCCTCTATTCGCAAGTTCTCTGAAATGGTTGGCATTAGTCGTTCTGAAGGAGTAGCGGATATTGCCATGTTAGAGCATGCAATACGTGATGATTTGAATGCTAATGCTCCTCGGGGAATGGCTATATTGAATCCATTGAAGCTAGTAATTAGCAATTTGCCAGAAAATGAAGTTCAGTCAATGATAGCTGCAGTTCATCCGGCACAACCAGACCTTGGCGACAGGATTTTACCTTTTACTCATGAGCTATATATAGATCGAGCTGATTTCACTGAAGACACATCTTTGTCTAGAAAAAAATTCAAACGCTTGGTACTGGGAGAATATGTTCGACTTCGTAGCGCTTATATTATTAAAGCCGAAGAAGTGGTCAAGGATAAACAAGGCGTTATAACCGAAGTTAAAGCCAGCTATGTACCTGGAACTGTAGGAACAAATCCGCCTGACAAGATTAGGCCTCGCGGAGTTATTCACTGGGTTTCAGTGAGTCATGGTAAACGAGCGACATTGAGAATATATGATCGTCTATTTAGTCATGAAACTCCTGACAATGATAAGAGTGGGAGGGATTTTATGGCACATGTTAATCATAAGTCTTTACATCTGTGCGAGGCATGGGTGGAACAAGGATTATCCGATGCTTTGCCTGAACAGGTTTTTCAGTTTGAGCGCGAAGGGTATTTTGTCGCAGACCGCCGCGACCATAGTTCGGATAATCCAGTGTTTAATATGACCATTGGCTTGAAAGATATTTGGGATAAATAAAAGCGGGGGTATACCCGTTTCCATTGAAGGAGTGAATAGGCCAGAAACGAGCTAAGCCCCATTATGCTAAGGATAGTAAGTGGTTTAGAGGGTTAAAACCTCACCGTTTAATAAGGGAATGGATATAAACCCGGGAAGTTTAACGTGCTGCAAATATATAATTGTCTAACTGGTAAAAAAGAACAATTTAAACCCTTGATCGATAATCAAGTGAGTATGTATGTATGCGGTATGACAGTTTATGATTTTTGTCATATTGGCCATGCTCGAACTGTTACAGCTTTTGATGTGGTTGCTCGCTATTTACGAGTTCGAGGATACAAAGTGAAGTATATTCGAAATATTACAGATATCGACGATAAAATTATCCTACGGGCACAGGAAAATGACGAACGCATTGATCAATTGACTGATCGAATGAGTGCAGCCATGAGAGATGATTTTCGCCGCTTGGGTAATCTAGATCCTGATCAGGAGCCGAGGGCGACTGATCACGTGGATGGTATGATCACTATGATTAGTACCTTGATAGATAAAGGTTTTGCCTACAGCCCAGGGAATGGTGATGTGTACTTCAGAGTTCGTAGCTTTGATGGTTATGGAAAACTGTCCGGCAAGGTGATTGAGGAGCTGGAGGTCGGTGCACGGATTGAAATAGATAAGGGAAAGGACGACCCTTTAGATTTTGTTCTATGGAAAGGAGCAAAGCCGAAAGAGCCCTCATGGCGTTCTCCGTGGGGTAATGGGCGACCTGGTTGGCATATTGAATGCTCCGTAATGGCTAAATGCTGTCTTGGCGAGACTTTTGATATTCATGGTGGTGGTTCAGACCTTATATTCCCCCACCATGAAAATGAAATTGCTCAGAGCGAAGCTGTAAACGGTAAGACTTTTGTTAATACTTGGATGCACTCTGGGCCGATTCGAATTGATAATGTCAAAATGTCGAAAAGTTTAGGTAATTTTTTTACGATTCGGGAAGTTTTGGATAAGTACCCCGATGAAATAGTTCGTTATTTTTTAATTTCCAGTCATTATCGCAGCCCTGTTAATTATTCTGAGGATAGTTTGAAAGAGGCTGGTATTCGTCTGGAACGGTTGTACATATCCCTCAATTGGCTCGACATCAAAAACATTGATGCACCCAAGGGCAGCGAGTTTGAGCGACGATTTTTTCAAGCTATGGATGATGATTTCAATACTGCTGAGGCCTTGGCTGTATTGTTTGATCTGGTTCGCGAACTGAACCGAGTACGCAGCGTTGATCAAAAGAGCGCCTTACCATTGGCAGCATTACTAGTCAGCTTAGGAGGTGTTTTAGGTATATTGCAAAATGATCCGGAAGCCTTTTTGCAAGGATCCGGAGTTGATGGTATCTGGGTACAGGATATGATTAATCAGAGAGTAGCCGCTAAAAAGGTCAAGGATTTTGCGGGAGCTGATCGCATCCGCAAGGAGTTAGCTAAAAAAGGCATTATTCTTGAAGATTCTAGGGAAGGAACTACTTGGCGAATTGAAAGATAGTGTTTTTCTATCACTTGTGGTGACAGTATCTATCTTCAAAGGATTTGGCGCCGCTACTCCATGGCAAGTGAGCGAGGCCATAGAACCTAGGAGTATTAAGTGACTGTAGTGAGCAAACGATAACAACAAGTAACACCTTCAAAGGAGACTGGTATATATAGTTACTACAAGATTATTACAGACTTTAATGGATATTAGTGAAGGTATTCTGCCGCATAGAGTGTGTTTTCCAACAAGCTAGCAATAGTCATGGGGCCTACTCCACCGGGAACTGGTGTAATCCAGCCGGCTCGTAGCTTGGCAGTTTCGAACTCTATATCACCAACCAGCTTCCCATCAGGCATTCGGTTAATTCCAACATCAATAACAATGGCGCCTGGTTTAATCCAGTCACCTTTAACAAGCTTTGGCTTTCCAGCCCCGGCTACGACAATGTCAGCGAGTTTTACCTCTGCAGCCAAATTTTCGGTAAAACGGTGAGTCGTTGTAGTAGTGCAACCAGCAAGTAACAGCTCCATAGTCATTGGTCTGCCAACAATGTTGGAGGCACCTACAATAACAGCCTTCTTGCCGCGAATTGGCTCGCCGGTATGCTCCAGTAGAGTCATAACGCCTTTTGGTGTACATGGTCTAAGCAATGGTACCCTTTGAATAAGGCGACCAATGTTATAGGGGTGAAAGCCATCTACATCTTTGTCAGGTTTGATGCTTTCAATGATTTTTTCAGTACCAATGTGCTTAGGTAATGGTAGCTGAACCAAAATTCCGTCTATGTTCGGGTTATGATTAAGAGTATCTATTAAAGTAAGAAGATGTTTTTCGCTGGTTGAGGCAGGTAAGTTATGATTATAGGATTGAAACCCTGCCCTCTCACAAGAGTTATGCTTTTTTTCAACATAAATATGTGATGCTGGGTCATCACCCACCATTATTACGGCTAGCCCTGGAGCTCTAAGCTTTTTTGTTATTCTGTTTTGTACTTGTTCGGCAATCAGATTGATTAGATTTTCGGCAATAGCTTTGCCATCAATAATATTGGCGTTCATGATGTTGATTACAGCCTAATAAAGTCATGATAATGAGCATTCTACAGCCAGACGGTATTCAAGTCGAGTTTCCAGTATTGAGTATTCAAATACTAGGTGCGTCATCTACTCGAGACCTCAGTATAACCAACGACTTTGGTCACGGTAATTGAACTTTCCAAGTTTTGTCAGCCATTACTAAGCTTTCTAATGCGTTGAACATCAAATCATTTGTTTTATACACTGATTTTAGTGCTTCGTACTGATTTTTAACGTACCTATATGTATAACATGGTTTTGACACACCATAGAGCACCAAAAACTTAGTACCTTTACGAATGTTCGCAGCAATAGCGGCCAGCCCATAAATTGTCGCATTTTTGGCAAGGCCCATGAACCGAGTTATGGCAAGTACGTAGTTTATTTTGTAGTTGGCAAAAGGACGCTCGCCATCCGCCCGTGTTACGGCTATTTCTTTGTTACGAGTTTTATCTTCTTTCGATAGAGGCTTTCCTCTGTAGCCCTTACGTTGAACTTGATATTTAATACCTAGCTGTAAGCGGAATCCGCATACAGTGCCGCTTCATCCCCCAGTAGCAGGGTATCACGTTCCTGAGAATCATGAATATTGCTAGGCATTACGCTTTGCCTATGAATAAAGCCATCTTCATCGACACCGGTAGGAACGGAAAAATCATAGGTGCTTTTTTGTTACCACGACTGTCATTCTTAACGTGCCAGCCCGCTTCAGGATCTGTTGTCGGTTTTCCGCTTTTGTCGTGGCCCGAACCTGATCGCGCTGCCTCTATCGGTGTAGCATCAATGATATTAATGCTACCTTCGCTCATTATGATGTTTTTGCCTTCAATCTGACGATTAATCTCTGCCAATAATTGATCCCACAAACGATGTTCGACAAGTCGTGTTCGAAAACGTCCCAAGGTGTAGGTTTCAGGAACTGCTCCACCAAGTTCAAGGTGACAAAATTTACAAAACAGAAGATCTCTATACCCAAAGCATTTCAAATTGCTATTAGGCAGTAAGTAAGAGAAGCCCAGTGAGCCTAGGAGTAGTAGGTGATCGTGGTAAGCGAACGCAGCCAACAACGTAGCAACTTGAAAGGCGACGGGTATATACAAGCACTGAGCCAACTGTACACCGGATAAGCGATACCATGCTCCAAGCAATAAGGCTCGAGCAGAGGGTAGCTGGGGCGACCGGTGTTAGAGGCGTAGATTGAGGATAAGAACTTCTCAATCTCTGACCATTTCAGCAGCTTTTGTATCATCCAAACTACGAAGAGTTGAATGATTTAGGTCGCTAACTGAAACGAAGAGTTTGGACTGTGTTGTGAAGACTTTTTGCATGCCTATATTTTATCAGCATATGATCGTCTTTATTGAGTTATGCTGAGGCCGCTTTGTAATATTTGTTTGTTTTAGTAGCTACCATAATTTGTCCAATATAGCGCTAGTCCAATACATTATTCAGCTTGTTCCAATTAACAATGTGGGCTAAATGAGGTGCTGTTTATGTATTCGTACGACACAGCTCTGGAAGTGGTGTGGCAACCTCGGTTTTTTTAAGTGTGTTGCTGGTAATCTATTGTGCGTATATTCTTAAAAAGTTATACTTTTGACCCCGGTTATTTTGGGGTGATTACGAGTACGCTGATTAAAATATTATTTATTTTGTGCTAAATATTTGATTTGCGACTAGAATAGCTCAAGCTTGAGAAGCAAGATCTTTAAAGTGGTTCTTCTAGTTTCATAAACAGCTGTGCGAGTGAAAGGGTGGATGCCCATTCTTCTTGAGGGCTAGGGATATGTTGACTTTCTCGCTACCTCGATAAACTACTGTGCGTAGGTTTATGCCTAAAGGATTGGAAGTTGCTATGCCGTGGCAAGTGAACGAGGCCACAGAAACTTAGAAGTGTTAAGGGCCTGTGGTGAGCGAATGCTTACGACAAAGTAGCAGATTCAAAAGTTATGGATATAGATGCTTAGCTAGTTTGTTTCCTACCAATACTTTTAATAGAAACGGATATATATATTATGAAATGGTGCAAGTCGTTTTTTTTTGTTTTTTGCTTTGTATTTGCTTCTAGTGGTTTTTCTGAGCCACCGAAACTTGATGATTTAAAAAAGTTGATGCTTTTTTTGCAAAAGGAAATATTTGATAAAGGACAATATGGTGCGTGGCGTAAATGGGCTAAAAATAACAGCTACGTCTTCTCAGTAGATGAAAATCTTTCATGGTCTGATTACATTTGTCCACTCTGTAATTTTACAGAAAAGACTCTGACTCTGGAGAAGTGTAATGAAGTGCTACAGTTATTTCGGAGGAAACAAGGGGTAGAGCGTTGGGATCAAGAGGATTTATTGTTTGTTTGTGATAAAGAAACGTTAACCAAGTTATTGGATGATCTGGGTGTGAGGGCTAAAATTTCCCACATTGCTGATGATGGTGCGAAATATGATTGGGCTATAATTCCTGGCGGTCCGTTATTCAGGGTAGAAAGTAGAACAAACTGTCTTAGTGAGCTTTATAATAATAAAAATGTTAAGAAGTTTATTATGGCTTGGGCTGATCGGGTATTGAGCGAGGCGGATAATAAAGATGAATTGTTATCAGAAATGTCTAACCACAAGGGAGGGCCGATATTCGATGCTGCAGTTGAGGAACATATCAAGATTGAAATGGATGGCAAGTTTTTCATGGCTATGTTGATGCTGACGCCAGATTTTGATTTTGATTCTATGGTGAGTGAATCTGATGCTTGCTGGAAAAATAACGGCTTACATGACATGGTATATAATAGATTAAGCAACAAATCTTGTCTATCTGTTGATAATATACTAGCTAACAAAATGACAATGAAAATATCTTCTGCGCAAGGGCGTGACGGAAACAGGGCGACTACTAAGGATAACGTTGCTGCAATTTGTAACGATAATCCTGATATAGTAGAGAAAAAATTAGCATTACTGTCTACTCAGCCCCACGCCCATTATCAAGAAGAAATATTTAAAAAGGAATTTAATAAAGTGAATAAGATGAAAGACGTGGATATAACTGTATTTGCGCTACCGATTGACGATCGCATTTTACTGATTGAGCAGTTGAATGCCGTGCATCAGTGGCTTCAGGAATCGCTTTCTTCAAGTTAGTTGAGATGGATTAATATATCAAAGGATTGGGAGTTGTTTCGCGGTGACAAGTGAAAGAAGCTACAGAAACTATAGGATTGCTAAGAGACTGTGTTTAGCTAACGCTGGATTCAAGCAATAAGTGCAATCGGCTGTCCTGTGTAGACTTCGAGTGGTGTCCGCCCTCCTAAAATCTTCCTAAGCATGGTATTGATCAACATTTCCATTGTTCTCACATCATCTTCTGTCAGATGACTCAACGCCATTTTTTTAGGCCAGGTTCTCCGAATGATGCCATTGGTATTTTCGTTAGTTCCCCACTGATAACTAGCATAAGCTTGGCAAAGTAGATATCTGTATTCATTGCTTTTGCTACCTTCTCATGGGCTGCAAACTCACCACCATTATCTAGGGTGACTGTGCAGACCGATGACACCCGCTTCAGAAGCTTGATCATACTTTCAGCAACAACTTCGGCGTGTTTTGTATCAACTTCCCCCTATTAAAGTTAACCGACTCTTGCTGTCTACAAAGGTCACCAGATGGGCGACCTGTCCATAAATCGTATCACCTCCCCCAATAGCCTAAACGAGACCACAAATAAACAACTGCGAGCCGATCGGAAATATCGATAAGATTTGGGATAGTGATACGCCCAGCCTTACGCTTACCACCTTTACAGCACCTCTTGCCAAAACGGTGTAGATTCTTATACAAAGAGCCTCCACGCACTTTGTTAGTAGCAACACGTTTATAAACAATGGTGTGGCTGAGTGCGATGTCGGGCACTTCCACCTTCATCCGGGAACTGATATTTTCAGGAGACCAACCAAGCAATAGCCCTTTCTTTATTATGGCCATATGTCGTTTATCTGTTTTGCTAAACTTTGTAGCTGTCACTCTGCGCTGACTGGCTAGTGCGTGGGCGCTTTTGTATCACCCAAAGTACGAAGAGTTGAATGATTTAGGTCGCTAGCTGAAACGAAGAGTTTGGACTGTGTTGTGAAGACTTTTTGCATGCCTATATTTTACCAGGATATTATCGTCTTTATTGAGTTATGCTGAGGCCGCTTTGTAATATTTGTTTGTTTTAGTAGCTACCATAATTTGTCCAATATAGCGCTAGTCCAATACATTATTCAGTTTGTTCCAATTAACAATGTAGGCTAAATGAGGTGCTGCTTATGTATTCGTACGACACAGCTATGGGAGTGGTGTGACAACCTCGGTTTTTTAAGTGTATTGCTGGAAATCTCTTGTGCGTATATTCTTAAAAAGTTATACTTTTGACCTCGGTTATTTTGGGGTGATTACGAGTCCGCTGATTAAAATATTGTTTATTTTGTGCTAAATGTTTGATTTGCGACTAGAATAGCTAAAACTTGAGAAGCAAGAGCTTTAAAGTGGTTCTGCGAGCTTCATAAACAGCTGTGCGAGTGAAAGGGTGGATGCCCATTCTTCTTGAGGGCTAGGGAGATGTTGACTTTCTCGCTACCTCGATAACCTACTGCGCGTAGGTTTATGCCTAAAGGATTGGAAGTTGCTATGCCGTGGCAAGTGAACGAGGCCGCAGAAGCTTAGAAGTGTTAAGGGCCTGTGGTGAGTGAATGCTTACGACAAAGTAGCAGATTCAAAAGTTATGGGTATAGATGCTTAGCTAGTTTGTTTCCTACCAATACTTTTAATAGAAACGGATATATATATTATGAAATGGTGCAAGTCGTTTTTTTTTGTTTTTTGCTTTGTATTTGCTTCTAGTGGTTTTGCTGAGCCACCGAAACTTGATGATTTAAAAAAGTTGATGCTTTTTTTGCAAAAGGAAATATTTGGTAAAGGAAAATATGGTGCGTGGCGTAAATGGGCTAAAAATAACAGCTACGTCTTCTCAGCAGAGGAAAATTTTTCATGGTCTGATTACATTTGTCCACTCTGGAGTTTTACAGAAGATACTCTGACTCTGGAGTGGTGTAATGAAGCGCTACAGTTATTTCGGAGGAAACAAGGGATAGAGCGTCGGGATCAAGATGAGTTATCGTTTGTTTGTGAGCAAGAAATGTTAACAGCGTTATTGGATGATGTTGGTGTGAGGGCTAAAATATCCCATATTGCTGATGATGTTGCGAAAGATGATTTGGCTATAATTCCTGGTGATGCGTTATCCAGGATAGAAAGTAGCATAAACTGTCTTTGTGAGCTTTATAATAATAAACATGTTGAGAAGTTTATTATGGCTGGGGCTGATCTGGTATTGAGCACGGTGGATAATGAAGATAAATTGTTATCAGAAATGCCTATCCACAAGGCATGGCAGATATCCTATGATTTAGTTGAGAAAGACATCAAGACTGAAATGGATGGCATGTTTTTCATGGCTATGTTGATGCTGAAGCCAGATTTTGATTTTGATTTTGATTTTGATTTTAGGTTGAGTAAAGATGCTGCTGGTTGGAAAAATAAAGTCTTACTTGACGTAGTATATAATGGATTAAGAAATAAATCTTGTCTATCTGTTAGTAATATGCCAGCGAATAGTAATATACCAGCGAACAAAATTACAATGAAAATATCTTATGCGCAAGGGTGTGACGGAAACAGGGCGACTACTAAGGATAACGTTACTGCAATTTGTAACGATAATCTTGATATAGTAGTGGGAAAATTAGCATTACTGTCTACTCAGCCCCACGCCCATTATCAAGAAGAAATATTTAAAAAGAAATTTAATAAAGTGAAGAATATGGAAGACGTGGATATAACAGTATTTGCGCAACCGGTTGACGATCGCATCTTACTGATTGAGAAGTTGAATGCCTTGCATCAGTGGCTTCAGGAATCGCTTTCTTCAAGTTAGTTGAGATGGATTAATATATCAAAGGATTGGGAGTTGCTACGCGGTGACAAGTGAGAGAAGCTACAGAAACTATAGGATTGCTAAAAGACTGTGTTTAGCTAACGCTGGATTCAAGCAATAAGTGCAATCGGCTGTCCTGTGTAGACTTCGAGTGGTGTCCGCCCTCCTAAAATCTTCCTAAGCATGGTATTGATCAACATTTCCATTGTTCTCACATCATCTTCTGTCAGATGACTCAACGCCATTTTTTTAGGCCAGGTTCTCCGAATGATGCCATTGGTATTTTCGTTGATTCCCCGCTGATAACTAGCATAAGGCTTGGCAAAGTAGATATCTGCATTCATTGCTTTTGCTACTTTCTCATGGGCTGCAAACTCATCACCATTATCTAGGGTGACTGTGCAGACCGATGATACCAGCTTCAGAATCTTGATCATACTTTCAGCAACAACTTCGGCGTGTTTTGTATCAACTTTCCCTATTAAAGTTAACCGACTCTTGCGGTCTACAAGGGTGACCAGATGGGCGTCCTGTCCATACATCGTATCACCCTCCCAATCGCCTAGACGAGACCGCAGATCAACAACTGCGGCCCGATCGGAAATATCGGCGCGGTCTGGGATCGTGATACGCCCAGCCTTACGCTTACCACCTTTGCAGCGCCTCTTGCCAAAGCGGGGTAGATTCTTATGCAAAGAGCCTCCTAGCACTTTGTTAGTAGCAACACGTTTATAAACAGTGGTGTGGCTGAGTGCGATGTCGGGCACTTCCACCTTCATCCGGAAACTGATATTTTCAGGAGACCAACCAAGCAATAGCCCTTTCTTTATTATGGGCATGTGTCGTTCATCTGTTTTGCTAAACTTTGTAGCTGTCACTCTACGCTGACTGGCTAGTGCGTGGGCGCTTTTGTATCACCCAAAGTACGAAGAGTTGAATGATTTAGGTCGCTAGCTGAAACCAAGAGTTTGGACTGTGTTGTGAAGACTTTTTGCATGCCTATATTTTACCAGGATATGATCGTCTTTATTGAGTTATGCTGAGGCAGCTTTGTAATATTTGTTTGTTTTAGTAGCTACCATAATTTGTCCAATATAGCGCTAGTCCAATACATTATTCAGCTTGTTCCAATTAACAATGTAGGCTAAATGAGGTGCTGCTTATGTATTCGTACGACACTGCTATGAGAGTGGTGTGACAACCTCGGTTTTTTTAAGTGTATTGCTGGAAATCTCTTGTGCGTATATTCTTAAAAAGTTATACTTTTGACCTCGGTTATTTTGGGGTGATTACGAGTCCGCTGATTAAAATATTGTTTATTGTGTGCTAAATGTTTTATTTGCGACTAGAATAGCTAAAGCTTGAGAAGCAAGAGCTTTAAAGTTATTCTTCTAGCTTCATAAACAGCTGTGCGAGTGAAAGGGTGGATGCCCATTCTTCTTGAGGGCTAGGGAGATGTTGACTTTCTCGCTACCTCGATAACCTACTGCGCGTAGGTTTATGCCTAAAGGATTGGAAGTTGCTATGCCGTGGCAAGTGAACGAGGCCGCAGAAGCTTAGAAGTGTTAAGGGCCTGTGGTGAGCGAATGCTTACGACGAAGTAGCAGATTCAAAAGTTATGGGTATAGATGCTTAGCTAGTTTGTTTCCTACCAATACTTTTAATAGAAACGGATATATATATTATGAAATGGTGCAAGTCGTTTTTTTTTGTTTTTTGCTTTGTATTTGCTTCTAGTGGTTTTGCTGAGCCACCGAAACTTGATGATTTAAAAAAGTTGATGCTTTTTTTGAAAGATGAAATATTTAATAAAGGAAAATATGGTGCGTGGCGTAAATGGGCTAAACAAAACAGCTACGTCTCAATAGGTGAAAATCTTTCATGGTCTGATTACATTTGTCAACGCTGGAATTTTACAGAAGAGACTCTGACGCTGGAGAAGTGTAATGAAGCGCTACAGTTATTTCGGAGGAAACAAGGGATAAAGCGTTGGGATAAAGGGGGGTTATCGTTTATTGGTGAGCAAGAAAAGTTAACAAAGTTATTGGATGATGTGGGTGTGAGGGCTGAAATATCCCATACTGCTGTTGATGGTGCGGAATATAATTGGGCTATAATTCCTGGTGGTGCGTTATTCAGGGTAGAAAGTAGAATAAACTGTCTTAGTGAGCTTTATAATAATAAACATGTTGATAAGTTTATTATAGTTGGGACTGATCGGGTATTGAGCGAGATGGATAATAAATATGTATTGTTATCAGCAATGTCTAACCTCAAGGCAAGGCAGAAGATACCCTATGATTTAGTTGAGGAACATATCAATACTGAAATGGATGGCATGTTTTTCATGGCTATGTTAATGCTGCAGCCAGATTTTAATTTTAATTTTTGTTCTAACTTTTATTTTATGTTGAGTAACTCTATTGCTTGTTGGGAAAATAAAGCCTTACTTGACGCAGTTAAGGAATTAAGAAAGAAATCTTGTCTATCTGTTAGTAATAGACTAGCGAACAAAATGACAATGGAAATATCTTATGCGCAAGGGCGTGACGGAAACAGGGCGACTACTAAGGATAGCGTTGCTGCAATTTGTAACGATAATCCTGATATAGTAACGAAAAAATTAGCATTACTGTCTACTCAGCCCCACGCCCATTATCAAGAAGAAATATTTAAAAAGGAATTTAATAAAGTGAATGATATGGAAGGCGTGGATATAACAGTATTTGCGCTACCGATTGACGATCGCATTTTACTTATTGAGCAGTTGAATGCCTTGCATCAGTGGCTTCAGGAATCGCTTTCTTCAAGTTAGTTGAGATGGCTTAATATATCAAAGGATTGGGAGTTGTTACGCGGTGACAAGTGAGCGAAGCTACGGAAACTATAGGATTGCTAAGAGACTGTGTTTAGCTAACTCTGACAACAAAGTAGCAACTTCAAAGACGACGGGTATACATGAGGAGTAGATGATAAACGATAAAAGTCCAGCGAGCCTGCTAGTAGTAGGAGATTGGAGCGAGTGAAGGTAGTCAGCAACCCAGCACCTTCACAGTGGTATGAGTATAAAGACCTAGTTCGCTTGTCTCTGATTTACACCTTTAATTGAAATGGGTATATATTATGAAATAGTTCAAGTCATTTTTTTATTTTTTTCTTTTCGTTTGCTTCTAATAGTTTTGCAGAGCCACCTAAGCTAGATGATTTAAAAAAGATACTGATTTTTTTGAAGAACGATATAAAAATAAATAGGGAGTGGAAATTATGGGCTAGCAAAGAGAGTTCCGTAACAGAAGAAGGTTTTTATGGGATGATTATGTTAGTGAGCGCATGGGGTTTCAAGAAGAAGCTTTGACGCTGGAGAGTTGTGAAGAAAAGCTACGATTATTTCAGAAAAAATAGGTGTTGATCGGTGGGCTCGAAATGATTTAACGCGTGTTGTAAAATGTGGCGCGTTAAAAGCATTGCTGGATAATGTAGGTGCGAGGGCTGCAACTCCATATTTGGATGGTAAGAAATATGATTGCGCTATAATTCCTGGCTGTGCATTATTAGAGGTAGATTCGAAATTACATTGTTTTTTGCAACTTTGTGGGAAATGGTGTGTCAATGCGTTCATTTTTGCCGGAGCTGATCGGAAGTTACGTAAGGTGGATAAGAAAAATGATTTAGCATCATTAGCGAAAAGCTGGTGTCATATGATACTGTTGTTGGGTATCTCAAGACTGAAATGGATGGTATGTTTTTTTGGGCTATGTTGGCAGTGTTGCCGGATGTAGGTGATTTTGATTCTATATTTGGAAAGTCGGCTATTGAATTGAGGCGTGGTGTGTTCTGTGACAATATCAATGATGCATTTGGACAAAAAGGTTATTTATCTGAGTTTATGGCATCGGTGCGAAAAACAGGAATGAAAATATCTTATGCAAAGGTAGGTGATAGCGGCAAGGCGACTATTAAGGATAACATTTCCGCTATTTATAATGCGAATTCAAATTCCAAGTGCGTCACTGTAGATTCTGTTTTTTCACGATCAAATAAGAGAAGAGAGGGTATTTTAAATGCAGCATAGCAAAAGCAGACATTGACGCATCGTGAACAGAAATATTTCTTGTATCAACGTTTTTCCGGTGATCTGTGATGCTATTAAAACCTTTAGAAATCAAGCTGATCATGCTACCAGCAGATAGATTCTTTCTGTTGTTTTGAAGAAGATAGGCCATTCGCTAAGTAAGCTATATGAAATTAGTCTGACCAAGATAAACTAAAAGTAGTGCGAAATCATTAAATTCGTACTTCTCTGTAGGCACTATGATTGTTGGAGTTTGGTAAATGTCGCGGGAATCGATGTATATTTTTTGATGATGCTAGCCACCATTGTTCGAAGGGGGATTTATCGAAGCAACCAAAAAGTTGGCGACTTGCAAATAAAACTATATTATTTTTCGCCTTTCAGCACAAATCTGAAATTAATTTAATAACCATGAAAAATCATAAATGAATATGCAAAATAATAAATATTTTGTAACTGCGAAGACACTGCAACAAAGAAACAAATCACTCAATCGATAAATTTTTTGTCGAAATTAGCACTTTATTAATCCGAATATTAGCGACAACTTTTAGATTCTCAGACCAGCACCTTGAATTAATTTAGGCATTCTTTGCACAAGACTATCTTCCCTCAATGAAATACTATCAGGAAATTCAAACATTTACCTATGACCATTAACCCATCGCTTTCATTATATTAAGAATGGCTCTCTTTTTTTGCAGATTCATTATATGCAACCCACGAACAATTTCATCGTCCACATCCGTATCACAAAGAACATCAGAACTATGGGAGTAGTATTGATTACCTCTTCCTGTAGCAAGCCACTCAAATGACACTTCAAGAATTTCTGCCATTTTTCGTAAATTATCAAGACTGGGACTACTCATCTGAGTTTCCCACTGCGCTAATGCGCTACGGGAAACCCCTATTAAATCGCCCAGAGCTTGTTGTGAAAGCTTTTTCTCTTTACGGGATCGCAAAATTCGCATTGTGAGATTCATTAGTCTATCCTAGCTTAGTAGTATCCATCGTCTTCAAACTGCCTATGTTCGGTATTTTATTTAACGAACAATGACCACTCACGACATCTGAGCGAGCATTATAAATAACATCGGCTAGTGATAATCATTTCTAAAGAGTTATTTATAAATTTATTTTCTCTAGAAATGAGTCCGTGCGGTTGAAAAACCAGAAAAGAATATCAATTGAAATAGTAATTATCTTCTGCTATCCAGTAATTTTAATGCTATCTTCATTAGTAATAGTGTTATTTTTTAGCTTAAATGAAGGAGCATTAAAAATAGTGCTCAGCATCGAAGTCTATTTGCAGGGGAATAGTAATTTTTTTGTTGATTTATCTAGAATTATCAACAGCTTAAGCCACTACATCAAAAAAAGGCTCTTATATGACTAATATTTCAGGAATTCACTTACTTTTTATAGCCATCATGAGCCTTTTTGCTGGTAGCTTTATTACCGATAAAGTCACATTATTAAAGCGCCTTCACATCCCCTCCCCAGTGACAGGGGGCTTGCTATTTTGCATAATCTTAACCATTTATAGCCACCTAACAACCATTCAGTTAAATTATGATCTGCACTTAAGAGATATATTATTATTGGTCTTCTTCAGCACTATAGGACTATCAGCCAGAATGAGACTCCTAATCAGTGGTGGAAAAACCTTAATTATCCTAATATTTGTTACTATTGCATTTCTGATAATACAAAATACAGCCGGCATACTTACAGCCATAGCGCTAGGTCAAGACCCTATCTTCGGCCTATTGGCAGGCACCATAACCTTTGCCGGAGGACATGGAACGGCAATAACTTGGGGGGCATTCTTGGAGCAACAAGGTTATGAAGGTGCCGTTGAGTTTGGTTTGGTAGCCGCCACTCTTGGATTAATCTTAGGCGGATTGGTCGGAGGACCGATTGGTAAAAAACTAATTACTCGCTACCGATTGAAGGAAGCCAGCAAACAAAAAATAACAGCATCTTATCAGGAACCAGAGGTACAATTTGTACCACTAAATGGAAAACACCTGCTTTCCGCCATTTTTCTAATAAGCTGCTGCATTGTATTTGGCCAAATAGCACAAGATCTACTCAAAGCTCACAACATACTTTTCCCTGACTTTGTACCTGTTTTGTTTGTTGGCATCCTCATCGCCAACCTGTGTGACTTTGGCAAAGAAAAATTAAGGCAACCTGAACTTGATATGCTCGGTGATGTCTGCCTGAGATTATTTATAGCCATGAGCCTAATAACACTTAAACTCCAACACCTTACAAATGTTGCAGGGGTTCTAGTATGCATTACTGTGGTACAGGTCCTGATTATTATTGCCTTTGCTTGGCTAGTGGTATTCCGTGCGACAGGCCGGAACTACGACAGCAGCATCATCACGGCAGGTTTTATCGGTATGGGTCTCGGAGCGACACCTGTCGGCATGGCCAATATGAATACACTAACCAACCGCTACGGTCTCTCACCTAAAGCATTTCTTATTGTTCCTCTTATTGGCTCCTTTTTTGTCGATATTGCCAATGCCATCATTCTTAAGGGTTTTCTTGAACTACCTGTTTTTAAAGGATAACGAACAAGACAGCAAAGAACCGAGTGAAGTTCTTCATAATTTATAAATCAGTTTTTACCTCTGGCTGACACCAATAAAAATGAAATTTATTGACAATCACTCCATCCATTTCCCCATCCAGCCCCTCCAGATACTGGCAGCTCAAACCTCTTGTCCGGTAAATACCAGACACAGGAACATCTTCATTATCACGAATCAATATACCTCTGGTGCTTTCATCAGCCTCACCAAACCAATACATAAACTGTGAGCTCCTATCGGAAAGAACCTGCACCTTTAATGGTCGCCCATACCAAGCAATACGACTACCTCTAGACCAGTTCTGCACCAGCAGCACTGGGGGTTCACTATCAATCTCTTCAATACCCCTATCAGCAAGCAGCATCTTGGCTTTACGAGCAGCTTGATCCCAACCCACCACATCACGTACAACAGGCTTCAAAAATGGAACAACCGATAAAGGTTGAAATATCAGAAAGCCAATAATACCAACAATCAACCCTACGGACAAAACACTTGATATTAGAGCCAATATTTTAACCCAGAGCTGCCCCCATCTTAGACACAACCAATGAGCCGTGAGTGGCGCCAAAAGAGCCCACCCTAAAGCCGGCCAATTAGGCAGCAGCTCTCCATTTCCTGCAGACCAGGTTGTTACCAAAAGAAATGGCCAAACGCTCCAAATCACCAGCCAGTCTGCGCTTCTACCACGTCGAAGGGCAAAAATACTTGCAGCAATACCAGCAATATAGGCCAGAATAGAATAACAAGACATCTGCAAAACTTGCATCATCAAGACATTTTTAACAGACCAGCCTCCCTCTGACGCATGATCCATCTGATAAGTAAAGGATGCCCAGTCATGTATGCTATTCCAAATCAAAACCGGAGATATCAAGACCAACGCCGGAACCATTGCCAACCAAGGTGCAAGTTGTTTCAACCACCGCAGACCCTGCTGCTGGCTAAGGAAAAGAGTCATAGCTAACGGCAAAAAAACAGCCGTATACTTGCTAAGCCCAGCAAGACCAAATACAACCCCAAGCATTAACCAATCCTGAAGCCTATGCTTCTGACTTATTTTTAATATCAATTCAATAGAAAATAATGCCAATACAATTAAAGGGGCATCGGGCACTAAGCCCCACCCCATTAATTGCAGGAACGGTGCTGAATTTAGTAAAAAAACCGCAACTAATGACTGATTTTTATCACCATCTGGATAAAGCTTGCCCGTTAATCTATATACTTGCAGACTGGCTATTGCGTAAAGCAGAGCGGGCATCAAACGAACAGAAAACTCATCATAACCAAGCGGTGCAACTAACATCTGAAGCCAACCAACCATAGGTGGGTGATCAAAATAACTCAGATCTGGATGCAGCGCGTACAATGCATAGTGCGCTTCGTCAACTCCGAGAGAAAGTAACGGAGCTATAAACAAGTGCACTAAAAATACCAAAAGCACCACTAAACAGGCAATAAGCCCTGGGGTTCTTGCAATCATCAAATATTCCTGAACCGTCACTTTATACCCATACCTTTAAAGGAATGGGTATGCGACAAACAAGCTAAGCCTCCATGAACCATCGTGTAGCAGGTGATTAAGATAAGCGAAAGCAGTCAACCACCTCACACCGTGCATGGTAACTGGTATAACGAAGAGGCACTACTCATTAAAAAACTTATAAATACTAGAAAAATCAAGCTGGGTTCCTTCCTTTTGCCCATGCAACCGATACAAACTGTCTGCCAAAGAAGCCATGGGGGCAGCTGTTTTGGTAGTAGCTGCAACAGTTAAGGCCAACCCCAGATCTTTACTCATCAACCCAACCGTGAACCCTCCTTGATAGCCACGACTAGCTGGCGAGTCAACCATAACTCCAGGCACAGGATTGTACCTTTCAAGCACCCAGCTTCCTCCAGAACTTTGCTTCATGATTTCTGACAGCACTGTCGGATCAAGACCATTGTCAATGCCAAGCTTTAATGCTTCAGACGTTCCAGCCATAACAACCGCCAGCAGCATATTATTACATATTTTAGCTAGCTGCCCGGCACCCACCTCCCCTGCATGAAAAATCAAACGCCCCATGGATTCAAGTAAAGGTCTAGATCTGTCCAGAGCTTTATTCCGACCGCCCACCATAAATGTTAACGTTCCATCAGAGGCCCCTGCCACTCCGCCAGAAACCGGAGCATCAATGAAATCAATGCCCTTGCCCTCTGCCTCACTCGCCACACTACGTGCAATGTCAGGCTCAATAGTACTGCTTTCAATAATCAACTGACCTGCAGACATAGCCGACAACAAACCGTCACAGCCAAGATAAAGACGCTCCACGTGAGAACCAGACGACAGCATGCTAATAACCACCTCAGCCTGCTTCACTGCCTCTAGCGCAGAATCTGCGACAACACCACCAGCATCCTGATGTTTTTTAACAGCCTCAGAAACCAAGTCATAACCACAAACCTGATGGCCAGCATTGACCAGTTTTTTGGCCATAGGAGAGCCCATATTACCAAGCCCTACAAACGCTATCTTTGTCATATCCATTCCCCTTTGAAGACCTGAGGTTATTAAACTCTCTCACTCCAACCACCTGCTGTTCCTAGCTCATATGGCTTCGCTTTTTTGTAGCCTACTCACGCCTTTAATGGTAACTGGTATATAATATGCTTTCTATTCGTAACGCCAAAGAGCCTGTCGTTTTTCAAGAAATGATGAGACCCCTTCTTGCTGATTTGTTCCGGCAAACAACTCTGTAAAAAGCTTCCGCTCCATAGGCAATGCTGAACGCATAGACCCATGGCGACTCATCTGAATCAATTTCTTACAGGCTCTCAATGCGTCGGGACTTTGGTTACCTGCTTTTTCCGCCAACCCACGGGCAGCATCAAAACACTCACCCTTATCAACTAAAAGCTCAGCCAAGCCAATATCAAAGGCCTGTACACCATTAACTTTTTCGCCACAAAGAATCATTCGCTTTGCCCAGCCCTCTCCCACCAATAAGGTTAAGTTTTGAGTACCTCCTGCGCAGGGTAACAAACCTACTGAGGCTTCAGGCAAAGCAAGCACCGCTTCCTTTTCAACAACACGTAAATCACACGCAAGGGCAACCTCCAGCCCACCTCCCATGGCATAACCACCAATGGCCGCAATAGATAGCCCGGAAAAGTCACTCAACGCCTCAAAGCCTTCACCAAAGGCATCAGCCATAACCCCTGCTTCTTTTTCAGAAATTCCGTCGAATAATTTTAAATCCGCTCCTGCACTAAAAAATTTTTCTGATGCCGAACGAATGATCAAAGCCGTTATCTGCTTATTTTTGTCTAAATCTGTAACCGCAACCTTCAATGCCCTCAAACTTTCAAATTCCCAAGTGTTTGCTGGAGGATTACTAAGTGTAATAACAGCTAGATGTTCATTAATTTCTATATTCAAATGAGTAGACATTATACAATCTCCGTAAAATGTTCTGACAACAACCGCCTAGCAATAATGAGACGCATCACTTCGTTAGTACCTTCGAGTATCTGATGAATTCTGGTATCCCTCACATAACGCTCAAGCGGATATTCTTGAATATAACCATAGCCACCGTGAATTTGCAGAGCCTCATTGCAGACATTAAAGCCAACATCTGTAGCAAAACGTTTGGCCATTGCACAGTAAGCCGTAGCTTCCGGATGACTTTCATCTAATCTACAAGCTGCCATTCTAACCATCTGCCTCGCTGCTACCAGATCCGTATTCATATCCGCCAACTTAAACTGTAACGCCTGAAATTCAGACAGTTTTCGGCCAAACTGCTTGCGCACTTGCATATATCGTTGAGCCGTACTCAATGCTTGTTGAGCCGTGCCTACAGAACAGCTAGCAATATTAATTCGCCCACCATCCAGCCCTTTCATAGCAAAGCGAAACCCTTCTCCTTCAGAGCCCAAACGATTAACTGCAGGTATGCAAACCTCTTCAAAAGAAATTAGCCCTGTAGGTTGACAGTTCCACCCCATTTTTTTTTCTTTACGCCCATAACTAATACCATGAGTATCTGCTGGTACCGCAAATGCTGAAATACCCTTGGCTCCACCCTCACCCGTTCTAGCCATCACCAGCAGTAAATCAGTACTACCAGCACCAGAAATAAATGTTTTTGATCCATTAAGCACATAATCACCGCCCTTCACTTCAGCAGTGGTTTTTAATGAGGCGGCATCACTACCAGCTTCTGGCTCAGTTAAACAATAAGACGATAGCTTTTCACCGCAAGCTAGCAAAGGCCCCCATGACTTTTTTAGCTCATCACAGGCAAACTCACCTATCATCCATGTCACCATATTATGTATAGTTAGATAAGCGGTCGTTGCCGTACACCCCATAGACAACTGCTCAAATACTAAACTAGCATCAAGCCTTGTTAGTCCCATTCCACCGATCGTTTCACTAGCATATAATGAACAGAATCCAAGCTGAGCAGCTACTTTAATAACTTCCACAGGAAAAAAAGACGTCTGATCCCACTCTGCCGCCATAGGAGCCAACGACTCCTCAGAAAATTTCCTGGCTAGATCACAAAATGCCACCTGATCTTCAGTAAGATTAAAATTCATGCTCGGTCTACACCCAAAGTTCTTGAAGACGTAATAGTATTAATTTCACCCCACTTACCACCCATACCTGCCACTTCGACTACCACAATTACAAACAATTATAAAAAAATCTAGATTCATCATGCCATAACCTCAACAGCCAGAGCTGTTGCTTCTCCTCCGCCAATGCACAGTGCTGCAATTCCCTTTCCACCACCCTTCTGCAAAAGTGCATGCAGCAAAGTAACAACAATTCTGGCCCCACTAGCACCCAATGGGTGACCCAAGGCACAAGCTCCACCATTAACATTCACCTTGCTATAATCAAGCCCTAACTCCCTGATAGCAATTAATGCGACAACAGCAAAAGCTTCATTAATTTCATAGAGGTCAACATCCGTATTTTTCCAGTTCAACTTCTTCATTAACTCAGTAATTGCAGCCACCGGTGCCAAAGTGAATTCTGAGGGTTTGGTTCCATAACTATGATAACCACAAATACGAGCCACTGGTTTTAGGCCTCTAGCTGTGGCATCAGCTTCTCTCATCATTAATACTCCTGCTGCCCCATCAGAGATTGAGCTTGAGTTAGCAGCTGTTACTGTACCCTGCGCATTAAAAGCAGGCTTAAGCAGCCGTATTTTTTCTGGTTTTGCCTTCTTCGGCAGCTCATCAGAATCAACCACTCCTGTTACCGTTTCAACTGGTATTATTTCTTTGTCAAATAAGCCGTTAGATATAGCTTTTTGTGCCCGGGAAAGTGACTCCAAGGCATAATCATCCATTGCATTGCGACTAATATCAAAACGATCAGCGGCTGCCTGAGCGAAAACACCCATGAGCTTACCGCTATAGGCATCCTCTAAACCATCCGTAAACATATGATCCTGCAGCTGACCGTGTCCCAACCTCAACCCCTGTCGTGCTTTATTAACTAGATAAGGGGCATTGGTCATACTTTCCATTCCACCAGCTAAAACAATGTCCCCTTCACCCTGTGCTAACTGGGTACACCCCAGCATGATAGCCTTCATACCAGAACCACAAACCTTATTAATCGTGGTACAAGGAGTAGTGTCAGGAATTCCTCCGAATATCGCTGCCTGTCGAGCCGGTGCCTGCCCAGTCCCTGCAGGTAAGACACAACCCATAAGAACTTCTGAAATATCCCCGAGGTCAAAAGAAACATTTTTAAAACAACCAGCAATTGCCTTAGCTCCCAGCTGACTGGCAAATAAAGATGAAAGAGAACCCTGAAAAGCTCCGATGGGAGTGCGAGAGGATGATACAACGACAATATTAAAGCTACTTTCTATAAACATCGTTTTTCCTTTTTGCCTTGCAGCGGTTCGAGTAAACGATAACAACTCAATCACCATTTCGCAACGCTATCTCAAATGCCTCATAGGCAACAAGAATCCTGCCTACTGCTAGAGCTCAAACTTTTTAAGTAAAATAGTATTACGATTGGAATTATTTCAAGAGCGCGCTCAACCTTTTTTACTCAAAAGTGATCTATTGTTGTTTTTCTATGTACGTGACAAAACACTTAGCAGGGCTAAAAAAATAATTTTATCGTTTTTACACAACCGTTTTTGAGTACTAGTATAAGCCTTTATCATTCATGGTGTGAGTAGGAGACAAACTAACAAAAACCTATGATCCTACGAGTAGTAGATAACCGGGAGGGGGGGGGGTAGGAGTGAGAGTAGTTAATAACCTCTCACCTTACAAAGTAAATAGTATAGGCGTTAAAAGTCATCTACTGGTCGATGGCCCAGAATTAAATATTCTTGTCTTTGAAGATAAGCGTCACGAATAAAAGTGTAACGATCACCCATGATTAAGTCTTCTGCGGCTAGCAAATTTGACCGAACGTTAATGGTCTTGATGCCAAGAGCCATCCATGCATCACGCTCAGGATCAATGTAAGTTAACGGGCTGATATAAATATCAGAAACAAACCCTACTCCACTTCTGACATTTCCTGGCCCAAGAAACGGAATGACAATATAGGCACCAGAAGGAGCTCCCCACTGAGCTAGGGTTAAGCCAAAATCGGCATACTTTCGTTCAAAACCCAAAGGTGACGCAACATCAATAAGACCCAGTATGCCTACCGTGGAATTAATAGCAAAACGGCTAAAAGAAACAGATGCAGCAGAAAATTTTAGCTGAATAGCTCCATTTAAGGTGTTACGAATTTCGCCTAGGTTTTTAAAAAAATTAGTAACAAGTCCTCGTACTGGTTTAGGGGTCACAACGTTATAACCCTTTGCAATAGGCTTCAGTATATAAGTATCTATAGTCTCATTGAATGAAAATATACTGCGATTTACCCGCTCCCAAGGATCATCATAAGATACCGGCACCGCAGATGGCTTTGCTGGAACATTCAAGCTAAAGCAGGCCGTTAGTAGAAAAACAATATGGTAATTATATTGCTTTATATTTAAGTAAAACATTATCCTTTCCTCAATGATCAGTATTCAAACAGTGGACTAGTACACCCATCATACTTGACAATGAAGGGTTTAATTGCGCTACCTCACTAGGTTCTTTAGTCACCTAAACTCAAGGATCTCTAATCCTTTGCTGTCCATATACCTGTATCTCTAATTATTTTTGTGTGGATACCGCCCTAAGCAACCAACCTGAAATCTGCTCTGGATTCCACTCTACACGCAGCTTCGATTCAATCACCGCGATCATTTTTGACGTCATTCTACTCGCCCGAGCCGACTCTGTACGCAGCCTAACTATTTGGCCTTGTGTTTGCCTGTACCTATATCCACGTTCGCAGTATTCCTTGCCAACTCACGGCTCACCGTGAACTGGCTGGTGCCAATGATCTCCGCTATCTCCCTTTGGCTGCAAACGCTTTTCTTTAGTGCGGAAATCTGGCATCGTTGTTCGTAAGCCAGTTGTTTGTAAGTTATCGTCATCACTTCATCTCTTGCCGGAGAAAAGGGTAGGAGCTTACCTTCACTTCAGCTGACCCTTTCTTCTACCTAGTCAAGTGATGCACTTCAGATTTGAATCCGCCCATTTTTAACTACTTCACAAAAAAATTATAGTCAGTAGTCGCCTTTATATTTTTAGTTCGCTGCATTGTCCCTGTCGACAATCCGTTATTACTAGCATTAATGCCAGCACCAAAGATTAAACTTGCATCAAATGTTTTACTTCTATCAATAACACAGCTCTTGCTTGCCGGTGACGAATACCGTAAAGCTGAAAGCTTAGCACTGTCTACCACCCATGCTTCACCATAGTCTTCGGAGCGCTTGGTATTAGCATAATCAATTCCTTGCCTAGTTGTACAACCAACTGCATTCTTACTCATATTTTGCATTCCCCACCGCCCCATTATCGTTGTCTTAATAAGTAGGGCTTGCTTAGGCTAACTTGTAGGGCATGAAGTTAATGCCCAGTTAGCCACCATATTTTCTTCTTGTCCTCCATGATTCAAATAATGATCGAAGTTATTATTTTTATGCCCAAGCACCACGTGGCCAATATCCCCTGCCGGCAATCCGCTGTTAACCGCAACCATAATACCAATCTTATGGCCAGAATTATTGACTGCTAAGTCATAGCCAACGCTATCAGCTCCTCCTACTTCAGCTGCTTTCGCAATAACAAGCCTCGTCGAACGCTTTATTTCTTGTTTGCCATATATGACATCGCTCACTGTTTTAGCCGATGATCGAAAATCAACATAGGATACCTTTGGTGGACTTGGCTTAGCTGGTGCTGCTGGCACCACTACCTTCGGCACCACTGGCACTAGTACTGGTGCCGCCGGAGGGTTTGCAGAAAACCAATTAGCTACCTCCACAGCCCCGATAAGTCTCTGACAATAGCTCGTATCAGCACTACACACCTCAAAAGGCCGTTGATATTTTTGATGCGTTGGATACAACATAGTCTCGCCAGTTTTCTTGATAACTTGTGTAGAATAATGCAATAACTTTTGTGTAATACCGTCAGGGTTCTCACTTGGAATTTGAATCAGCGTTCTTTTAAAATAAGCCTCCTATAACCAAACAGCTACTAACTTCTAATTTCAGCACAACTGATACATAAGTCAGCATACGGCATCGCCTCCAACCTACCATCCGGAATTTTATTTCCGCAAGACGAACAGGAGCCAAAATTCCCACTTTCAATTCTTGCCAGCGCACGGTTAATTCTATTTAGCTCAGCCGTAGCTTCATTACCTAACGCATCAACAACCTCATCATTTTCTCTCTCCTGAGCCTGCTCTGACCAGTCTGGGCTGGCTTTACGGGTGACATCTCTCTTAATTCGCTCTAAGCGTTCAGCCAACTCTCCTCGCTTGGCAATTAATTGCAACTGTAAATCTTCATATTTCATCGTAATATACTTCCATTTTTGGCACCTAATGCATACCATCCGTAGCTTCATATGGTAACCCGTGATTAATACTTATAGACTTTCTTTATTGATACCAACTCATTCCATTATCCTTAAAGAGACCAAATTCTCTATACTTCCAGGCACACTCATATCTCTTTCACTGAAAGAGGAAACAACCCCCGTAAACCTACGAGTAGCTTGTGATTAGTGTTGAGCAAGAGCAGACAACAATCTTACACCTTCAAGGAGAATGACTATAAATGTACTATGCTGTTTTTGAACAATAGGCTATGCTCAGTATGAGCAATAATTTGAGCAATAAATAGTTGGATAATACACTTCCATGCAAAGCCATATCTCTCAGAAAACAAAAACAGACAAAGCTAATTTCAATAGACTTCAGAATCGCCTCCGTCGTCAAGTAGGAAAGGCTATTGCCAACTATAAAATGATTGAAGATGGCGATAAAATCATGTGCTGTATGTCCGGTGGAAAAGATAGCTACACTATGCTTGAAATGCTTCTAATCCTCAAACAACACGCCCCAATCAACTTTAATATCATTGCCGTAAATCTCGACCAAAAGCAACCTGGATTTCCTGAGCATATACTCCCTCAATATCTTGATAGCGTCGGTGTTGAATACCTCATTGTTCAAGAAAACACCTATAGCATTGTTAAAGAAAAAATTCCCGCTGGCAAAACCACCTGTGGACTTTGTTCACGATTGAGACGCGGCATTCTTTACCGCACTGCCAAAAAAATAGGCGCCACTAAAATCGCTCTTGGTCACCATCGGGATGATTTGCTGGAAACCCTGTTTTTGAATATGTTTTATGGTGGAAAACTGAAAGCCATGCCTCCAAAGCTGGTCAGTGACGATGGCCAGCATATGGTTATAAGACCCTTGGTATACTGTCGAGAAAAAGACATCATCAGCTTTTCAGAACAAAAACTATTCCCCATAATCCCCTGTAATCTGTGCGGCTCTCAAGACAACCTTCAACGGAAAGTCATAAAGGCCATGCTTAACGAATGGGATAATCGCTTCCCAGGACGTATTGAAAGCATGTTCAGCGCTATCCAAAATGTAACCCCTTCACATCTTGCAGACCCTGCTATTTTCGATTTTAGCAACCTAAGAGCTGATGGCAATGCCCATACCGGTGGAGATAAAGCCTTTGATCCCGTCGATCTACCAGCAACTTACAGTAATGATAAATTTGAAATAGGCGATACAGGTGATCTTCAAAGAGTGAATATGGCTAATTTGTAATTCCAATTACGCATTTCAATAATTCAAAAAGTTTTGCAACGATCTTATATCTATACCCGTGAAGGTATTAAATTGTTAACCTCTCTTACACCTCTCTACTCCCAGGCACAGAGCTTTACTCACAGCTTCAGTACGACGAACTAAAAACTCAAGTAAACACACTGGAGTACAAAATATAAACGGAGTATCCACCTTAAACAACTGCATCTCCAAACACTTCGAATACAGTCTCTTTTTCACTTTCCAAGAAAAAATAAACTACCAATCTTTTCGCCCTGAAGATCATAACGAGCCAGATTATTATCAACAATCATATCAATCAGCTCATTCACATAATCCTGCCCCCTTACCGAATAAGCGTGAAGCCCTTCTGCCAAAATAGGCCCAGTTATAGGTGCATCACTTTTTCGCCGATTAAAGCGTAACTCTCTAAGACGCTTATAACCATTATTAGTATTCAGGTTATGCATGTAGGATCGCACTGAGCCTGATACATCAGAAAACCTTCTGACCTCATACGTTGCCCCTGAAGGCCTCTGTCTAGGCACCAAACCGCAGCCCTTACTAAAACACCACTGTCCGAAAAAATTATAGCCATCCACTGCATACCTGGATGTCCCCCACGCCGATTCATTAGCAGATTGCACTAGAGCCAACGAGACCGGAATAATATCTACCCGTATCAACAATTGCTCAAAAAAGGCTGCATCGATATTATCACCCATCTTCACACCATAAGCCTCTCCCTGACTTTTTATCCACTTTTGATCACTCGCGCTCAACGGGCTCTTATTTTTCATTGCCAACACTTTATCTCTAAGAGATTGTAATTTATTATTTTCGCGCAAAATGACTGGTAACATGTAATCAAAAAAAGCCTTTTTTTTACGTCGAACATCCACCATAGATTTAAAGTCAGGTATTCCAATGACAGGCAACACCACCTCGGGTTGGATTTCACCCAAACCTGAGCTGACTATTTCTGGCTCTGCAGCGTCATAATACACCCAACCTGATGATACTGATAACAGCCCCAAAATCATCAGCATTAATAAATCTAATTTTGTCAACACTTAAGCCACCTTTTAATATTTCCCTTGCGCTACCACTCACTGCTAAGGATTATTACAACACCATCGAAGTATAACTCCATTACAATTGAAGGCATCTACATACGACAAGATAGCCAAACGCAAGATCCTTCAAACAGCAAAATTGATAGATAGCGACCACTAGCCTCAAGCCTTCAAGCATACTGGCACATGTAATCTTAATATAATACAAACCCATTGTAGTTTTATAGACATCCAATAATATACCAATAATAAATATTTTTTGCGTACTCTTTATTTTATTGAGATCTTTGCATGAAGCAACAATTTGACCCCAGATACCAACATAAAAAACACACAATCCTAGTCAGAATTTCAAAAAAAACAACATACATCGCTGCCAATCTTAGCAATCACGATAAGGCTTAGAAAAAACAGCTATAACCTCTCTCCCTGAAGGCAGTAGACTATTGACTTTTCTCACACTCAATAGTCACGGCTACAAAATAGAAACTAGGACTGTCCATGGACCCATAAATAAAAAACATAAGAATATCACTCTCAATATCGAAACAGCATAGGTGCATCATAGGCTGCTAAAATTTACTGATAAGACTCTACCGCTTCGCCTATAACGTTACAGCGTCAAGGGATAATGGGTGCATACTCGCCAAGCAACGGAGAAAAACGTATTCACCTCAAAACTCAACACCATGAACTACACTAAACTCATTGTTATTTAAAATGCTAAATCTATTAATATTCGCCTCTAATGGACAACACTCCCATGCTTGGTAGAATTCATGAGGACAAGATCGAAGCTTAATAGCGACGATATAAATGTGAATTGTGCTAATTGCAAGAACAACGCTCCTTAGCGAGGTGGCACCATGCTCATGTTGCAACAACAACTAGGAAACTCTCATGTGGTTTAAAAACCTTATTTTTTATCGCTTTACCAACCCTCTCAAACTCAACCAAAATGAGCTTGAAAAACAGCTACAAAAAAAACGTTTTAGAAATTGTGGCAGTCAAGATCTGAGCACCTATGGCTGGGTATCTCCTCTTGGCCGCCACAGCGACATGCTAACCCACTGCAGTGACAGCTTCATAATGATCACTGCCCGCAAAGAAGAGAAAATATTGCCGGCCAGTGTTATCCGTGATGCTCTGGAAGATAAAATTGAAAGCATCGAACAAGAACAAGACCGCAAAGTACTGGGTAAAGAAAAAAAGATCCTAAAAGACGATATTTTAATGGAATTACTGCCCAGAGCCTTTACACGCCAACAGCGTATAAACGCCTACATTGATACTAAAGAAGAGTGGATGGTGATTGACTCATCATCTTTTAATAAAGCTGAAGAACTCACCAGCTACCTACGGGAAAATATTGGTAGCTTACCCATTATTAGCCCTCCTATGAAAAACAATCCGTCTCATTCTATGACGCAATGGCTGGCTCAAAAAGTACCATTACCTACATCGTTTACTCTCGGTGATGAGTGCGAACTACGCGAACCCCGTGACGAAGGAGGACAGATCAAAGCCAGCAAGCAAGAGTTAGTATCAGAAGAAATCAGTGTGCATATGCAGACTGGTAAGCAGGTAAGCAAGCTAGCACTATGCTGGAATGATTCTCTAACTTTCGTACTAGGAGATGACATGATTGTACGTAAATTGAAGTACACCGATGTGATTCAGAGTGAACTAGATGAAGTTAATGCAAACAGTGAAGCCGAACAGTTTGATGCAGACTTTGCAATTATGTCCCTAACGCTGCGCAAGCTGATTCAGGACATAATTAGCGCTCTGGGCGGAGAAAAAACAGCAATCAACAAAGATGAATACCAAGAAAAAGTAGCAATAACTAGCTCTACCGCAATAGAAAAAATCGTATAATTAACTTGCCCCAACTGTTGGCTGCATTCAGCTAAGGGGCTTTGCTCACCACCCTTTGACCTATAAGCAACCCACATATGACTGGACGAACATACTATTATTTATAAATAAGGTCTTTTCAATTTTATACCACGTGAAAGCGTGAGCCGACAACAAACGATAAAAGGCCCATGAACCTACCAGTAGCGGCTAATATTGGCGAGTGAAAGAAATCAACAACCTCAAACCTTCAAGGAGAATAGATATATAAGGTGAGACCTTTGCACGAGCCGTAATTTTGTTAGTCGGTGAGGAAAACACGCACTAAAATAGATGATTTATGCTTGTAAATGATAGATTTAGTACATTTTTAAAGAAGCCAACTGGCAAAAGAACAATCGTGCAAAGGTCTCAAGGTACCGTTTTTCAAACAATAAAAAACAATCACTCACTTTAACTCTCTACAATATCTAACAATAAGACTGACCAGCATCTTTCTAGACTCTCCTGCTTACCCACAGCTTCTGTGGATAACGTTGTGGAGTTCTCAATTAAGGTCTTTATCATTGTCGATTATTAGTGACTTGTTCTCAGATTGTACGTTTTCTAGTCAATAATTTCCCCTTTTATTCCGCATCCTAGAACTAGTAGACATCACAGCCGAAGCTCAGCCACTAACAGATCAACGGCTTGAATACAAGATCTTTTTTAGATGGAAATTAATTCTCTTTTACGCTATTTCCACTTCTATCTGCGTGACTTTTTTACACCTTGACTTTTGGAAAAATATTATCACGGCATGGTTTTGATGCCTTTGATCAGCCCTCGACCCATTATTAAAGGGTAATGAGTATAAGCACTGACAGCATCTTACTCCTCACTTATGATCTGCAGACTCTTTTCCATCGTCATCTGAAATTCCTTTAACCAGATTTTTTACTTAACTTAAGCATCAGCACATTTAGTACCCATACCCTTCCCTTGAGCCAGAATAGTTGTCATCCCTTCTGGTTTTTCCAACTTAAATAGGGGGACATAATGCCTCGCTATTCAGAAGAATCCAAAGAGCCCATAATTCAGAAAATAATGCCACCCAACAATGCGTCAGTGGGTCAATTTATGCGTATAACTACTGTCTCGGATGTAACGCTGTATAGATCGGCGAAATAAATAGTTAAAGGGGTACCAGTGCTTGATGATGGTAAAAATCCAGATCAATGGAGTCCCTCAAACCAGCTAACCGTGACTATTGAAACACCTGCATTGAATGAAGCAGAATTGGCTGAATACCGCCCTAAGAAAGACCATTAAAAATCTGGAGCATGAACTCAGGAGTAAAGACAAGGTATTAGCAGAAGCTGCTCCCTTTCTCGTGCTCATAAAAAAGGCCCAAACGATCTGGGAGTGCCAGAGGACTATTGCTCGTACTTCCTAGTCGATAGGCTGCGGTCAGCTTGATCACACAAGCAGTTAACTATGGAGATCTCCAGCCGAAAGCCAGTGAAGCCCTTGATCTATCAGAAAGAAAACACCGGCTCAGCAGACTGAAATTTATGACACCTGAACGGCATCGTGGTGAGTCTGAAATACTCATGGATAACCGCCGAAAGGTTTACAAGCAGGTAAAACAGCGAACCCTCTGAATGCTGAAATAGAGATCAACAAGAAATTGGGATTTGACTCACTAAATCTACCTTAATCCAGACAAATATTTATCGGATAAACTTAAGGAAGTCGCTTAAGTTGAGGAGACAACCATGTTGATATAGATCCGCACAACAATACACACCAGCTATGAGCAGGCAACAAACGATCCACATGACCTACAAGTAACAAGTGATTGAGGTGAGTAAAACAATCACAATCTCACCTCAAGATAAATGAATATAGGCTACCTTACATTCCCTTCCTAATTTCATATTCAATAACTTTATTTCCGCCACTCAGTGATCGGAGAACACTGAAGCTACAAATAGAGACCTTTGCACGATTGTTCTTTTGCCAGTTGGATTCTTTAAAAACGTACTAAATCGATCATTTACAAGCATAAATCATCTATTTTAGTGCGTGTTTTCCTCACCGACTAACAAAATTACGGCTCGTGCAAAGGTCTCTAATAAGAAGAAATTACTTTAAGTTATTTCTAACCAGCTCCAAGAGCTTCTGACTCTGATCTTTATCAGCAGATGTAGCTGAATCCTTTTCAACTGACACCTGAACGGAGTCAGGAAATCTACTTACCCGAAGGTGCAGCATTCCCGGACTGACGATACCTTTTTTCTTCTTGCTAGAAAACAGTCCCGAAAAAAAACCTGGCTTTTCTTGCGATTGAATGGTTGCTTCTGAATTTTTCGACAAATAATAAATACCGGAAGACCGATTTCTGTCAACGATAATAACACCAGCTAATTTTAGCGCATCACCTATGGCCGACCAACTGCGACTAAAGGGTAAGTCCTTGATACTTAACAGCGGATTACCATTACCATCCCGGGTAAGTTCAGTATTAGCGTCAACATCAAAGTCTTTCGCAAGAAGGGATACGGGGCCACTATTTTTGTTTTCAACTAAAAACACCATCATGTCTGAAGCCAGAGCTTTACTCATACGGTGACTCTTTTCACCAAGATTACCCCAGATGCCCAGCTCTACTGGAGGCTTACCTCCAGAGCTAACAGGCGGACGACCTTTATGCTGAATATGAATGTCAGAGGAATTATCTTCAGCTCCTTGATGCACCTCAAGTTTAAAACGATCTTCCATTAACTCAAGATCAGCAATACCTATCATATTACCTATAGATCTAAAAACAACACCATAGTCATCAGTATTAGCAAAATTAAACCACTCAGTTTCCAAAACCCCTTTCCGCATATTTTGAATAACTAGGGGCAGTTTGATGTATTTAAAAAAACCGGCCAGACGAAGCCATACTTCTTTCGGACTACCAGAAGCTATTATCCAAACATCGTCTCCTCTACGCTCAAGTCTGTATTGATCTCCACTGTCTTTGCTAGTCAAACTTTGCTCAGGTCTTGGCACCTTAAAGCTCTCAACTACTTCAACACTCACTCCAGTAACTGGCGGAATCACCATTACCGCTTCAAACGGCTTAGCATTCATTCCTGCTGGCACCTTCAAAGGGCTTATTGTACGCTCTTTAACATAATCACTGGTCTTATCCCGTAAATATCCATCTTTACCAGTACACCCAGCCAGGATGATAACACAAATCATCAATGGTAAATTTTGCAACATCAGTCTCATAATGAGTTCCTTTCTCGGTTTATTGGATCAGGATCAAACCAGGTCTAGCTGTACCAGAACCTGACGAATCTCTGACTGGTATGTCGTAGATAGAGGCGTCAGCGGCAACCTAATGCCACCGTCAATCAAACCCATTTCCTGCAACGCCCATTTAACAGAAATCGGATTAGGCTCAACAAACAACTTTTGATGAAGAATATCCAGCCTGTTATTAATCGCCTCGGCAGCATCTCGATCACCTTTCATAGCAAGCATACAGAGCTCGCCCATAAGCTTAGGTACAATGTTGCTGGTCACTGAGATAACACCATTCGCACCTTGCAGCATCAGCTCCATACCCGTGGCATCATCACCGGAATAAATAGCAAAATCCTTTCCGCATAATGCGCGGATCTGACTACCACGATCAAGAATACCAGTTGCCTCTTTAATACCAACAATATTCTCAAACTTTGCCAACCGAGCTACCGTGTCCGGCAACAGATCAACTGCTGTTCGACTAGGTACATTATACAAAATATGAGGAATAGTAACCGCCTCTGCCACAGCTTTATAATGACGGTATAACCCCTCCTGAGTCGGCTTGTTGTAGTAGGGAGTTACCAGCAAACAAGCATCTATTCCTAGGCTTTTCGCCTCATCCGAAAGGTGAATTGTTTCTCTGGTTGAGTTAGTGCCAGTGCCTGCGATAACAGGCATTCTACCTCCAACCTGATCAATAGTGCGCCGGATAAGTTCACAGCGCTCTTCCATGGTTAATGTTGGAGATTCTCCTGTTGTACCTACGACAACAATACCGTCACTACTCTCGCTAATATGACGCTCAACCAAGTTATACAGCCGCTCCCAGTCAACTTCTCCATTTTCATGCATAGGAGTAACAAGAGCAACAATACTACCTGTTATCATGATTCTACCCCCCCTTCTAAACTAAAATTAAAGCACCTGCGAATAAGCCCGTCATTTTGCTGTAAAGACTACTTTTTATCTATACCAACTCCCTTAAAGGTGTATGGTTGCTAGCTGTTCTTCTCACCTCAAACACCTATCACTAACGGTAGGCTCATTGAGCTTCGCTCACTTATCGCCTATGCAAACCATCAATGATAATTGATATAAGGATTTTTCAAACAAAAAAAACCAACAGAAATTGCTATACTCCTAGCACTTTTTGAAGATACTAGGTTATTGATTCCAAATCCTTGCCATTCACCAATATTTTCTATAATGTGGTGTCGAAACGTTAGCCAAGGTACCAATACTTACTCAATTCGTAGAAGATATTAATAATAATCTGCACAAATGCAAACATTACACTCATGTAACCCATAAAAATCTATCGTTTGAAAAGCTGCACAAGTAGCTAAACCGTTCTATCATAAGACACTTATAGTAACTATACCTGCTTCAATCAAAGGCGTGAGTAGAAGACAAACGAGCGAAGCCCCATGAACCTAGGAGAAATAGGTAATTGCGGTGAGTCAAAACGGTCAACAACCTCACACCTTCAAGGGAAATGAGTATAATACTAACCAACAACACAACGAAGGATGGTCAATGAGCATTTTACTTGGTCAACCGGTTACCGATTTTACTTCAAAAACTACCGGCAAAAATAACATCACCCTCTCAGCCTTATCAGGGAGCAAAATCGTGTTGTTTTTTTACCCAAAAGACAACACACCGGGCTGTACCAGCGAAGCACTGTCCTTCAAGACCCATTACGAGGCCTTCAAGTCTGACGATACACTTATTTTTGGCATTTCCAAAGACAGCATGCAGAGTCATGAGAAATTCAAAAAAAAATATAGCCTCCCCTTTGAGCTTATTTCCGATACCGACGAAAAACTATGCAACCTTTTTGACGTTATAAAAAAGAAGATTCTTTACGGCAACGAACATGTGGGCATAGAGCGAAGCACATTCCTGATCGATCAAGCAGGTATCATGCAGCACGAGTGGCGAAAAGTTAGAATTAAAAATCACGTTGAGGACGTGCTACAAGCAGCTCAAGCATTTAAATAACAGGATTACCACCCATTCCTGTATCCGCTGGAGCTATACACATCCCCCTTGAAAGTATGGGTTGCTGACCGACCTCACTCACCACAATTACCTGATACACATAAGCTCAGGCCTACCCATACCTTCAATGCTAGCTTCCATTAAAGGTATGGGATTGTCGCCAGCTCTCCACCTTCAATGCTAACAGATATATATCAGCATCAAGCTAAAGGTTAAGAATCAGCCATCAACGCCACCTGTGCTTTTGGCCATGCATTCATCACAGCCTTTAACAAAGTAGCTAGCGGTATCGCAAAAAACACCCCCCAAAACCCACAAAAACCACCAAACACCAATATTGCAATAATAATAGCCACTGGATGCAGATTAACAGCTTCAGAAAAAAGTAGAGGCACCAATATATTACCGTCCAGCGCCTGAATAGCACTATAAACAATCATTAGTACCAAAAGTTCATTTCCAAAACCCCACTGAAAAAAACCAATGATCGCAACTGGGATCGTAACAACTGTAGCTCCAATGTATGGAATAACCACAGACAAGCCAACTATTAGAGCTAATAAAACAGGATAATTGAGCCCGAGTATAGCAAAACAAATAAAGCAAACCATGCTTACAATAGCGATCTCAATAGCCTTGCCTCGAATGTAGTTGGCGATCTGGCTATTCATTTCATCTGCCACCTGCATAATTAAACGACGTCGTGATGGCAGCCTATTACCAGCCCATAGCAAAAGCTTACTCTTATCTTTCAGAAAGAAGAAAATCAAAATTGGCACGAGAATTAGGTATATCAACAAACCCAATACACCAGGCAGTTTAGATAATAAGAAGGACAATATCCATTGCCCCATTCCCGCCAACTTATTACTGAATGTATCAGCAATAAGTATCGCCTGACCTTCAGAAACAAACCCTGGGTATAATTCCGGAAGACTCTTAAGCACCCCCAAACCAACGTGAACCATTCTCGGAACTTCATTTAACAAGCTTGTCACTTGCTCCCAAATCAACGGAACAACCACCAACAGAAATATCAATAATAGTGTCACAAACCCTACAAAAACCAAAGTAACAGATAATATATGGACAACCCCCATACGCCCCAACCAGTTAATTATACCCTGCATCAAAAAAGCTAAGACCAATGCAGCAAACACCGGCGCCAACATGCTCCCCATTGTAACTACAACAACAAAGCCAAACATCAGCAATACCAACAAAACCATTGCCTCATAATCTGACAGATAACGATTCAACCAATCTTTTATAAAATCAAGCATTCAGCCCTCCTGTCGTTTATGCTGCAACACCAAAACATAACCTCTATCTACTTCGTTATCGCATACAATTGGATTCCACCGCAGGCTATCAGACCCTTTTGACTTTATGGGTATGACTGCAACACAAAGCAGACAACGAAATAACCATTCATTGGCAAGTCAATGATGTCAAATATGAATAACTACTTTTGTCGCACTCCAAACCTGATACTAAGAAACATAATTTGAGACTACTAATATTTCACGATATAGTGTACCTCAAACTATACGAGTATGGATATTTTATGAAAAAATCGGATCCATTTATCACCATGTATATGAGCTACTTTCTAGCAATTGCATCTATTCATGCTCTTGGCGACTTGCTGGACCCTCTACCAATCCTTGGCGACTCTAAGTCAAGCATTATATCGCAACAACAGGAGCAAGAGCTTTGGCACACCTACCTCAAAGCCATTCAACATAGGACACCAACAATCAATGATGCCGAACTAAAAGACCATTATGAACGTCTTGCCTCTCTATTATCAGCGCCCAGTGAAATTAAAGATCACCGCTTAGTGGCTCTACTAAGCAACGAAACAACTATTAATGCTTTTACAACGCTAGGAGGAATTACCGACATCAATGTCGGCCTTTTTATTAACGCAGAAACTGCAGCTCCATTTGCCACAGCTATACCTCATGAATTTGCACACTCTAGCCAGCAATATTTAACGATAGTGCGTACCTCAAATACACGAGGCTAGGAGGAATTACCGACATCAATGTCGACCTTTTTATTAACGAAGAAATGCAGCCCAATTTGCCACAGCAAGACCCCATGAATTAGCACGCTCTAGCCAGCAATATTTAACGATATTGCGTACCCCAAAATATACGAGTATGGATATTTTATGAAAAAATTGGGCCCCTTTTCCACCATGTTTATGAGCTGCTTTCTCGCAACTGTGTCTCTTCATGCTCGTAGTGACTTGGACCACCTACCAAATCTTGGCGACTCTACGTCAAGCATTATATCGCAACAACAGGAGTTTGAGCTTGGGCGCACCTACCTCAAAGTCATTCGACATAGGACGCCAACAATCAATGATGCCGAACTAAAAGACTACCTTGAGCGCCTTGTCTCTCGATTATCAGCGTCCAGTGAAATTAAAGATCACCGCTTAGTGACACTACTTATCAAAGAAACAGCTATTAATGCTTTTGCAGCGCCAGGAGGAATTATCGGCATCAATGCCGGCCTTTTTATTAACGCAGAAACAGAAGCCCAATTTGCCGCAGTTATAGCCCATGAATTAGCACACCTTAGCCAGCGTCATTACGCACGTAACGTAGAGGAAGCTAAAAATAACAATCTCCCTACTGCTGCCGCAATTCTTGCCTCTATGATTCTAATGGCGACAGGCGGAGGTAATGCAGGCGCTGCTGCTTTGACAAGCACTATGGCGGGCCTACAAAGCTCACGACTTAGCTTCAGCAGGCAATACGAACAAGAAGCAGACCATATCGGTATTAAAACATTGGCCCGTGCCGGCTTTGACCCTTATGCTATGCCTGATATTTTTGAACAGATGAGTAAGGTCAATCCTTCTAGCGGCCACCCACCTGAATTTTTATCAACACACCCAGTGACTGCAAACCGGATCTCTGACTCGCGGGCCCGCGCTTACCAAGTTAAAAAGCGAGGCTCAAAAGGATCCTATGCCTATCAATTAATGCGCATGCGTACTATATTTCTTTCAACTCAAAACACCCAGAAACTGCTCACAAAATTAAATCTAGAGCTAAAATCTGGACATACCGGAGCACCAGATGTTACTCGCTACGGCATTGCCTTAGCCGCAATAAAAATCAGCAAATACAGCCTTGCAAAAGAAAAGTTATCAGTATTATTAGAAAAAGAGCCAAACAACCTCTACTACATCACTACTCAAGCAAAATTGGATGCAGCATCCGGCAATACTTCTACTGCATTAAAACAAATCAACAAACTACTAGAGATCCACCTAGATTATTATCCTTTACTGATAACAAAAACAGAAATTCTCACCCAACAAGAAAACCACAAAGAAGCAAGGGATATTCTGCTGCAACTTAGCCGTATGCGCCCAGAAGACCCCGACATCTGGTACATACTGGCCGAAGCCCAAGGACAAGCTGATGATATTTTAGGACTACATCAAGCCCGAGCCGAGTTTTTTTTCCTAACCGGAAATCTGGAAGACGCCATTACACATATTAAATATGCTCAAAAACTCACTGGAAAAAATTTCATATTAAAAGCAAAACTAGATAAAAAGCTTAGCGACATACATAATTATCGAAAAAAAATCGCACAATAATCTAACAAAACCTGCGGAAAATCTGAAGATGCCTCGATACACAGTCAAATAGCAAAATTCAGCATCCTCTTCAATGGAATTAACGCCTTGGATCTGATCATTTCCGGAACCTCAATTTTATTTATGTCTGACGGCTGCTCCAAACATTGTAGTAACCTATCAAGAGTATTCATTTCCATCCATGGGCAATGCCCGCAACTTTTACAAGTTGCTCCATTACCAGCCGACGGGGCCTCAATAAACTCTTTATCCGGAGATGCCTGTTTCATTTTATAAAAAATACCTCGGTCTGTCGCAACAATAAAGCGCTTTTGAGGTAATTCCCTAGATGCCTTCAACAGTCTACTAGTAGAGCCCACTATATCAGCCATTGCTACTACCGACTCAGGAGACTCAGGATGCACCAAAACAGCAACATCTTGATACACCTGTTTTAAATCAGCAATTCCTTGGGCGCGAAATTCTTCATGAACAACACAACTGCCATCCCACAGAAGCATATCAACACCTGTTTGCTTCTCAATATAGCGTCCCAAATATTTATCTGGTGCCCAAATTATCTGTTTACCTTCACTATCAAGGTAATCAACAATATCCAGCGCACAACTGGATGTCACAACCCAATCAGCTCGTGCCTTTACCGCAGCCGATGTATTCGCATAAACCACCACCTCTCGATCCGGATGCTGATCACAAAAATCGGAAAACTCCTCAACAGGACAGCCAAGATCAAGGGAACAAGTTGCCTCAAGAGTAGGCATTAATACACGCTTCTCTGGACTAAGAATACTTGCAGTTTCCCCCATAAACCGGACGCCAGCAATAACCAAGGTAGAGGCTCGATGGTTACTTCCAAAACGAGCCATCTCTAAAGAATCACCGATAAATCCATTGGTTTCTTCAGCTAGCTTCTGTATGTCTGGGTCTGTATAATAATGGGCAATTAGCACTGCATTTTCACGGGACAGTAACTGACTTATACGCACTTTTTGTTCATCCATCAGCTAAGCCAGCCCTCCTCGGCCATCTCATCCCAAAAATGATCTTGCACCACTTCTCTAAAAATAACTGCACTCATCGGCTTTTTATATATTTCGCGGATTCAAATTCCAAGCGCATCACAGCTTAAGCTGCTAACGCAGCCCTGTGTTCACCCATTATCAGGGCGGGTGTTTTGAAATTCAAATCTTTTCTTGGCCGAGAATTAAGCCGAATCAATACTCGCTTCAACTCTATCTGACCGACCTTCTTGAAGTCTGTATTCTTTGGAAAATATTGTCGTAGCAAGCCATTGGTGTTCTCATTTAACCCTAGCTCCCAAGAACTACAGGGGTGCGCAAAGTAAACCTCCGCCGATAATGCTTGGCTGATTTTCTCATGGTACGAAAACTATTTCCCGTTGTCAGCCGTAATGGTGTGAACAATATCCTTAAATTGGTTGAGCACGCTGATCGTAGCCTTGGTCACATCTGCTGCGCTTTTGCTGTTCACCTGGGCTGAGACCATGTACTTCGTGATCCGCTCGACGATAGTTACCAAAGCCCCTCTATACCCTTTGCCAATGACGGTATCAATCTCCCAGTCTCCGATACGCAATTTATCGTCAACGATCACTGGACTATCATCTATGCTGACGCGGTTCTTTATCTGGCCGCGCGTTGACTTGCCGTTTCGTCGCTTGTCATACTTCTTGCCCTGGCGACGAAGGTGCATGTAAAGATCGCCGCCAGTCTGCTTATTCGACCAAATATGTAGGTAGATGCTTTCATAGCTATACCCAAAGCATTTCAAATTGCTACTAGGCAGCAAGTAAGCGAAGTCCCGTGAGCCTACGAGTAGTAGGTGATCGGGGTGAGCGAACGCAGCCAACAACGTAGCAACTTGAAAGGCGACGGGTATAATCAGTCGTTCCTGATCATTCAGCAACAAACCGGAAATCTGCTCTGGGCTCCACTCTACACCAGCTTTGATTCAATCACCTCGATCATTTTTGGCGTCATTCTACTCGCCCGAGCCGACTCTGTACGCCGCCTATCTGTTCGGCCTTGTGCTTACCTATGCCTATATCCACGTTTGCCAGTATTCCTTGCAAACTCACGGCTCACCGTGGACTGGTTGGTGCCAATGATCTTCGCTACCTCCCTTTGGCTGCAACCGCTTTCCTTTAGTGCGGAAATCTGGCATCGTTGTTCGTAAGCCAGTTATTGGTAAGCTATCGTCATCACTTCATCTATTGCCGGAGAAAAGGGTAGGAGTTTACCTTCAGCTGGCCCCTTCTTCTACCTTGTCTAGTGATGCACTTCAGATTTAAATCCGCCTTTCCAAAAACACTTCATCTTATACCCACTTCCATTCAGGACATCAGATTATGGACTACTATCACTCCCACCAATCACCTACCGCTTAGACCGTGGAACTTAGCTAGCTTGCCTCCTAATCACATCTTCAATCGAAAATATTTTCCACCTGCAAGGGGCCACTACTATTTCATATCCGCTCATATTAATCTGTAGAAAAACTACATTGTTACATGCCTATGAACTTATTAGCAGACTCCCTAATTTATTTATAAATTGCCTTGAATATGCAAAGAAGGAGGACCACAACCGCACCACCAACAAGACAAATATAGAGACTCATGCCCGAAACCACAAGAACGAACTATGAAAACTACTTCCTAGCCATTTATCCACCATTCTTTAAAATAAACAATAGCAGGAACAAGCCTAGTACCAGTCGATAAATAACAAATGGCATTAGCCCTATACGATTTATAATACCCATAAATAAATGGATACAAAACATAGCACTCACACCTGATAATAACGCACCTCCAGCCATTACGTTCCAGTTCACTGTGGCAGAAGATTTTATAAGATCAAAGGTAAACAGCAAACCGGCCCCCATAATTACCGGAATTGATAACAAAAAAGAAAAACGAGCCGCGGCCTCCCTAGTAAACCCAAGCATCAGTGCAGCCGTCATTGTAATACCTGATCGTGACGTACCAGGAATCAACGAAAGCACTTGAGACAAGCCAATCATTATCGCTTGTCTCAAAGACGTGTCATCAAGACTTTTCTCACACTTGCCAAAATAATCAGCAATACCCAGCAAAGCACCAAAAATTAAGGTAGTTGCCATGATAACCATCGTTGAACGCAGCGATACATCCAACCCACTACTTTTCAACAGAAAACCAAAAACTACCGCTGGAATCGTTGCTATACAAACATACCAAGCCATTCGACTATATTGGGTAGAACCTTTACCAATAAGAGATGATAACCAGTCTCGAATTAGCAAGTAGATATCCATGCGCAAATAAATAATAACAGCTGAGAGGGTACCGATATGTACCGCCACATCAAATGCCAAACCCTGATCAGGCCAGTCCAACAACTGAGAAGGTAGAATCAAGTGCGCCGAACTAGAGACCGGCAAAAATTCTGTTATACCCTGAAGCAAAGCCAGAACAATAACATGAATAAAATCCATACAATAACCTCCTAATGCTGAATATACTATGAAACATGTGAACAAGTCCTAAGCACGCAATAATTCAGTTTGCATGTAAGATAGTGAAAACTGGCACAGCATAGTAACTGTCCTTACCGGTAAGTAAACAAGAAAACTTCACTTAGCCTAAATATATACCAATTACATTAAAGTCCTGAAGAAGTGATAAACTCGATAACACCTATAATCCTACTAATCTCAGCTGATTGGCGTGAGTAATAGCAACCAACAGCCTCTCGCCGCCAATGGTAACTGGTCAACCGAAAAACTCAGGATGACCTGTGTGCAACCAACTCGATAATCAATACAATGGCTATAGCAACAAGTGCTGCACTACAAGCCAAAAGCAACTGAGAACTTTCACCAGTTAACTGCTCATAGGTTTGAGGCAAAATATTAGTCATCTTCCCCACCCCTATATCTTTCCACGGCCATAACCGGTTAATAGAACCCAACATCATACCCGTCAGAAAACTAAACACCAAAGTTCGAGCATTGGTCAACAACCAACTCAGAATTTGAGAAAAGGCTAGCAGCCCAACCACACACCCAGAAGTCAGCGAAACCAATACCGGAACATTCAGTGAACTCACTGCAGCCAACACCGGCTGGTAAACCCCTAGCAATAGCAATAGAGAGCTTCCAGAAATACCGGGCAAAATCATTGCACAAACTGCAATAGCACCACAAACGAAAAAAACCAACAAGTCTGGATTAGCCTCCTGAAAAGGACTCATGCCAGAAAACCACCAAGCAAACCCTACTCCAAGAACAAAAATTATCATTGAAAAAACATTAATGCTGGGCAACTGTCTGAGCATATGCCAAATGGAAACCAATACCAGTCCTATAAAAAAAGACCATATTGGAATCGGATGATTTACTAACACCCAACCAATAGTTTTAGATAACGCAAATAGACTAGTAAAAATACCACAGCCAAGAATCAGCAAAAATGAGCCGTTAACATGATGCCAGAAAGCAAACCAACCTTCTCGAAATAAAACCGCCAACGCTTCCGGCCTAAGCTTATTAATACTGCTCAATAACTCATCATAAATCCCGGTAATAAATGCGATCGTTCCACCAGAAACTCCAGGAACAACATCCGCAGCCCCCATAGATAGACCCTTCAGGAAAAGTAGTACGTTTTTTTTAAGCATACAAATTCTTTACGTTAATGAGCGGTAACGCCCTACAAATGCCTTTGAATCAACAGAATCCGAACGATACTTTTCTGCTAACTCAACGAAGTAGCTACACCCCATAAAAATTGTTATAGCAGTAATTAGTAGCATCCATAAAACCCTTAATACTGCCACAGTCAAACCGATGACCTTTAAATTTATAAGCCAAGACACACCCATCTCTAGCCTGCTTCATCAAGGCGTCTGTAATCTGAATTTCACCTTTTATACCAGGCTCAGTATCTGCAAGAATGTCAAAAATACTAGGCGTCAAAATATAACGGCCAATAATAGCAAGATTGCTTGGCGCACTTTCTTTAGAAGGTTTTTCCACCATATTGCTCACCCGTAAAACATCATCACGAATTTCAGCACCCTCAACAACACCGTATTTATGTATTTCATCTCCAGAAACCTGCTGAACTGCCACAATAGAACAGTGAAATTCTCGATATAATGCGGCCATTTGACTTAACACAGCAGGGCCTCCGGGGTTAACACACAGATCATCAGCCAAAATAACCGCAAATGGCTGATCTCCCACAAGAGTCTGCCCAGTAAGAATCGCATGCCCCAAACCCTTTATTTCTACCTGCCGAGTATAGGAAAAAGTACAATCAGCAATTAAAGCTCTAATATCTGTCAACAATGATTCTTGACCACTACCTCTAATTTGATGTTCCAATTCATAGTTAATATCAAAGTGATCTTCCAACGCCCGTTTACCTCGCCCAGTTACCAAACAGATTTCATTCATGCCGGCATCACGGGCCTCTTCAACACCATACTCAATCAGCGGCTTATTCACCACCGGCATCATTTCCTTTGGCATTGACTTCGTAGCCGGCAAAAATCTCATACCATAACCTGCAGCAGGGAATAAGCATTTCTTTATCATTCATTTTTCTCTTTATCAACATTCAACCATCCCCTCCATTTGGCGCTGCACAGTGAGTGTAGGGGCAAAATCCAGTCATTTACTTTCCAAAGCCCACGGACATTCACTTGCATGCCCCTGCCCGGAGCGCTCAATTATCTTATGCATACCTGCTACCAATAAAGATGAGCGTAGGCCACACACGAGTAAAGCCTCATGAGCCTAGTAGTAGGTAATTTTGGTGAGTGAGAGCGTCAACAACCTAACATTTCCAATGGAAAAGAGTATATGCGCCCACAGATTACTGGATTCAGAAAAGAAGTGCAATTGATATCCTGCGCCCATAAAGGCCCACTTTCCCCTTAAAGATGGAAGGTTACTCCCTTCTCTCATCTTCAAAGGTATTAGGTATAGGCATCGCAAGAAAAAACAGAAAAACCTGTATCAGACTGGTGAGTTTTTACTAATAATGTTTTCAGCCTTACTGCGCTCTTCTTCCACTTTAGCAACAAGACTCATAGCCTCAGATTCTAGCTTCATAGCTTCTATTTCACGGATGCTTGATGAGGCTAATAGACCCTGTTTATTAATTTGAGAATCAGTATTATTTTCCTTCTTAAAAGATTGTTCAGCTAGTGCTGATGGACTTGTAAACTGTGACTGTTCTACAGAAGACCCTCGATCCTTTGTTACTGGTATTTCCGTAGACTTCTGGTCAAGGTGTGGTTTATTAACGATTTCTGAAGGTTTATCAAGATTAACCAGTATAGCTCCGAATACTTTAGCAATATCAACTAGCGCTTGCTCGTCAGGAATATCTTTACGAAGGTTATTTAAAATTGTATCTGAACTCCCCACATCATTAAAATTAAGTAGAGCCAGAACACCGTCAGGAATATTGGCGCCAAAATCACGCAATGATTTTTCAAGACGGTGCTCGTCTACAACTTTTTGAGCACGTGTATCTTGATTATTTCTCTGAGCCCTATCAAGATCAAGGATGGTATGCTTACCTTCCAGCAGCATTTGATTGGTCTTTTCATCAACCACCGCGTTGTCATAATTAACCTTATCGGTATCGACTCGTCGCTGTTCACCGTTACTTGATACGCCTTTATCAAAGCGTTGCTTAATACCGTTAGTAATTAAGAAAATGTTCTGAATCCCTCTTGTTAGTTCATTGCGTAATGAGCTTATGCTTTTATTAATGGCTTCAGTGAGTGCTGCAGTATCATTACCGAGAGACGCGATATCCGTTGTCAGCACGGATATTTCTTGTTTTAACAGTTCAATTTCAGACTCTAACTGCTCATCAGCACCACCTTTATCAACCAAAGCACTTTCTTTTTCTGTCAAAAGTGTCTCTTTTTCAACTTTTAAACTCTGTTTTTCCGTTTGCAATTCCTGCTTATCTGCTAACTCATCTTGTTGTGTAACTATACTCCTAACTGTAGAGAGATTTCTATCCAACTGGCCTAGCAGCTCTTTTGAGGCAGAATCAATACTACCTAAACTTGAAAGCGCACGCATGTCTGAAACCATGCCTTTAACTAGCATCAACACAGATGTGGTATCTGCCATATCTAGTGCATCAATATCAAATCTCTTATTAAAGAACTTAACGCTTTCCTGTAACCCAACTAGCTGGGCACTGCCTGCGACAAAAGACAACTCCTGAGCTGATGCCGGAGAAGAAGTGGCGGGCTGATCAAGAGCAACTTGCTCATTCTGAGTATCCGGTACATTAGTGTTACTTTCAACAACCTCAGAGGAGCTAGCTGTGCTGTAACTTAATTGTACGCCTTCGGAACTGGTAGCCCCACCAGAGTTCTGAGCTGGCAATAAAGGATTGTTATTATTAGAATTTGGCCGGCTATTAGTGTTAATGGATCCTTCCATGCTTGACTCTCCTCAATTATTATTAGTAAACGGCTTCAGTTTTTTGATTTGATGAAGCTCACCTATCCATTTAGTTGATTTTTTAGCCTTTCCTTCAGCTTTATGCAAAAAAACAGCTGCATCTGTGAAATTATTAAGCTCTATCATACAAGCTGCCATACAGATATAAGCTCTAGGATCAGTCGCGTCAATGTGTATTGCACATCCGAGTACGGCCAATGCTTCGTTATACTGTTTAATCTCTTTTAGTGTTACTCCTAGCCCTAAAAGATAAGAATAATTTCGATGATCAAGTAAAGAAAGGTACTTAAAAATAACCAGCGATTCTTTGTAATTCTTTGAAGAGTAGTAGCCAAAACCAGCTTGGTAAATAGTATCCATCTGGTTTTGACTAAGACCTCTACGCTCCCGCAGTGTACCGCCTTGAGCTAAATAAGCCAGCCAAAGACGTTTATCTGAAAGATTTTTTCCTGAGATATGGGTCTCTTGCATTTTCAAGCTTCCCGCTATTTTGTTTATAGAATGCATCCATATAAGTATAACTCTGAATGGCCAAGTTTTTCTGATATTTTATTAAATATTATCTTTTCTTTTTATTTTCCAACAACTAAGCCACCTTAGTATCAAGTTTGAAGTACGACAAAAGTAGTTATTCATAAAAGCATTCCTCCGCTGTGTTATAAGCTAACCGCTTCCTTGGTCTTGTATTTAATTTGGCCTCGATGATATTACATCGTTGCTGAGTTATCCCTACCATTGATGCTCTCTTAACCAAGTATGCCGAATTCATATACTAAGTGCGACACCCAATTTAATAAAAACGATGAACTGCGATACCCTTAGTTTTTTGCTTCAATCACGAAGTAAAAACCTATTAAAGTATCAACAACTCACCGAGGTGATAGATATATGGTAGTCGCGCTAAAATGGCAAGGATTAAGTTTTACGGACATTGCCACAGCTATCGGAAAACACCGAAGCACCATATATCGAGAATTTCAACGCAATACTGCTGGCATAAGGATGGCTCATATCGACCTATCAGGGCACAGCAAAGGACAAGAGCTCGACGTCAGTTATTCCCGTAAGATATGCGCTCAATGTCGTTTTTAATTAAATAAAAAGATAAATATATTACAGCCATAACCTGCCTGTCCAGCTTGATTAAGCCAGACTGCATGAATCATATTATACCCTAAATATTAGCTACAATCTGGACAGCTATGATGTATCAAAAGGAATTATTTTGGCTTATCCTGATCCGTTAATAATCGTATAAAATAACCCTCCCCATGTTTCGCGGATTCAAATTCCAAGCGCATCACAGCTTAAGCTACTAACACAGCCCTGTGTTCACCCATTATCAGATCGGGTGTTTTGAAATTCAAATCTTTTCTTGGCCGAGAATTAAGCCGCATCAATGCTCGCTTCACCTCTATCTGACAGACCTTCTTGAAGTCTGTATTTTTTGGAAAATATTGTTGTAGCAAGCCATTGGTGTTCTCATTTAACCCTCACCCCCCAAGAGCTGTATGGGTGCGCAAAGTAAGCCTCCGCCAATAATGCTTGGCTGATTTTCTCATGGTACGAAAACTCTTTCCCGTTGCTAGCCGTAATGGTGCGAACAATATCCTTGAATGGGTTGAGCAAGCTGATCGTAGCTTTGGTCACATCTGCTGCGCTTTTGCTGTTCACCTGGGCTGAGACCGTATATTTCGTGACCAGCTCGACGATAGCTACCAAAGCCCCACTATGCATTTGCCAATGACGCATCAATTTCCCAGTCTCCGATACGCGATTTATCGTCAACGATCTCTGGGCGATCATCTATGCTGACGCGGTTCTTTATCTGGCCGCGCGTTGACTTGCCGTTTCGTCGCTTGTCATACTTCTTGCCCTGGGGCTACGAAGATGCATGTAAAGATCGCCGCCAGCCTGCTTATTTGCCCAAATATGTAGGTAGATGCTTTCATAGCTACACTCAAAGCATTTCAAATTACTACTAAGCAGAAAGTAAGAGAAGCCCAGTGAGCCTACGAGTAGCAGGTGATCTGGGTGAGCTAACGCAGCCAACAACGTAGCAACTTGAAAGGCGACGGGTATAATCAGTCGTTCCTGATCATTCAGCAACCATCCTAAAATCTGCTCTGGACTCCACTCTACACGCAGCTTTTATTCAATCACCTCGATCATTTTTGGCGTCATTCTACTCGCCCGAGCCGACTCTGTGCGCCGCATATCTGTTCGGCCTTGTGCTTGCCTATACCTATATCACGTGCCAGTATTCCTTGCCAGCTCACGGCTCACCGTGGACTGGCTGGTGCCAATGATCTCCGCTATCCCCCTTTGGCTGCAACAGCTTTTTTTAGTGCGGAAATCTGGCATCGTTGTTCGTAAGCCAGTTGTTGGTAAGTTATCGTCATCACTTCATCTCTTGCCGGAGAAAAGGGTAGGAGCTTACCTTCAGCCGGCCCTTTCTTCTACCTAGTCAAGTGATGCACTTCAGATTTGAATCCGCCGAGTATAAATTTATAAGTTATTGAGACCTTTGCACGAGCCGTAATTTTGTTAGTCGGTGAGGAAAATACACACTAAAATAGATGATTCATGCTTGTAAATGATCTATTTAGTACGTTTTTAAAGAAGCCAGCTGGCAAAATAATAATCGTGCAAAGGTCTCTTATTATTGTTTAAGCGCCAATTTAGTTCTTGTTTTCGATGATGCGACCGGATAGGCTGCGAGGTAATGATTTCCTTCTGAAAAAACCAGCATTATAGGCTTGAGCCACCCCTTGTCGCGATAATAAGTTGGTATAACAGAGTTTTTCTGAAGTAGTATCATCAAGTCTTCGCACTGTTCTTTTAATGCAGAGAAAGAAGCTAGCTCAAATATGGTTCCAGTTGGTGTCTCAATTCTAGTGTTCAGGTTAAAGCTCAATACTAGCAAAGTGGATATTATGGAGCCATCACCCCAGCGATGGGTTTGTGTTGCATTATGGGCAGCAAAAAAGATGTGTCTATCAGTTACCATTGTTTGCAGCAATTGGTACTCTTCTCCTAGTATACTGGTCAGCTGCTGTTGGTACTTCTTCCTCTTGTCGGGATTGGCTACCTGATCAATGGCATAAAGGATTTCACTAAGGAAGTTATGAAGGTAGCGTCGTAATCTTTTATTAGATATCTTAGTACTGTCCTCTCCCTCAATCCTAGGCATCTGAATTAGAATATGGTTATACTCATCATTCGTCAGGTTTTTTTCCATGGATAAGGCAATGGCGTTATACAGGCAGTTTCCATCGGCAGCAACATTCTCAACAGCAATACCCTTGCTTATAAAGTAATTCTTGATTTTTTGGTAGGGTGCTGTTTGTACAGCTATGCGGTGTTTTCCTTTTAATTCTTGATCGGGAAAATATTCAGATAGCAACTCAGATGCTGCTGTTTTATCGGCGGATGATGCTGCCAACATTTTAGCTAGTAGTCCTAGCAACCTGTCATCGGCAACTCTGTTATATTTGCTGAATAATTGCGCAAGATAAGTTTCTATTTCTTTAACGCTGGATTTATCTGTCCACCCAAGTTGTGCAAATGTTTGTATAAGCATGTCATAAAGATCGTTAATTTTTAATTTGTTATTATTTTCTGGCCGCTTAAAAATAGTATTAGCTGTTTCCATGTAGATCATTGTGATAGCAGCAGCGGCCAGGTCTGCATAGAAAGAGCTGACTGATTCTTTTCTCCTATAAGCAAGCGCATGTGTAGGAATTACAAATTCTACAGTCCCAAAAATGGATTGAGTCATCCCTGATGCTTGAACTTTTTTCGAACTTCCAAAATCAATTACCTGTATCTTTGTCCCATCATTACTTAGTAAAATATTTTTCGGTTTAATATCTCGGTGTGTAATGGAATTGTTATGATAAAAAGAAATAACTGTCAGTAACTGTTTTAAAATCAGCCAGCTTTTTTCAACGGGCCATTCACTTTGGTTGCGACGAAGCTCAAATATTGTGCGTGGCAGATAGGGCATAACCTGATATTCAAAATCACCAGCAGTGTAAATGTCAATAAAGTGCATAGCAAATGGGTGTTCCAATTGCCCCGATTTAAGTAAGGCCGTTTCCCTACATTCGCTTTGCTTTTTGAGGTAATGTATCGGCTTAAAAATACGTTTTATGGCAGTATATTCGCCCTTTTCATCAACGCATAAATGAACAGGGCCTTCGGAGGATCTGGCAATTAAGTGCGTTTGAGTATACTTCTTACCTCTAAGTTGCAGAGTATTTTGATTACGTAATGGCGTTAATTTGTTCAGTGCTTCCTTAAGATCATGGTCAAAAAGCGGATTGGAAATCAATAGCTCTGGACTATTCTGACAGGGTCTTTGTGTAATAATATGGCTAGGAGGAGGATTGATGTTACGTTCTGCGACTTCTCGTAGAGTGCCTGGGATCTGCTGGGTAAATGCATCTTCTGAGCTATTTGTTTTATCAGGTGTAGGCGTATTAATAGTCGGAAGATTGTCAACAGGACAATGTATCGTAGGGCTTGGTAAATCAAGATATAGCGGGCCATGAGTGAGGTGCGATAATGTCTTGTTGTCCGTCATTTGAAAGGAGTGGCAATCGCGAGGCTCTTCACTTCTTCCAGTAAGCTTAGTGTTCGTAGAGTCATCAGTATTAGATTCAGTTAAACCCTCAGAAAGGATTAGATTACTAAACTCGACAGTGATGTCATCCCCAGGTTTGATAGTGGTTGATGGCCTAGAAGTCCAGCCTGAAAAAAACTGCTCAGCCGATAATGATTCTGATGAAATTTCTTTTTTGCAGACTGGGTCAATCACAATAAACCCATCATTAAATGTTTCTGAATACCGATAGCATAGTTCATTGGTTTTGTTATTAGTTGATGAACTATGAGTGCGATGTTTTACATGGTTCATTATCTGGTCACTGACACCTTCTGGCCATCTGGTGTGTGAAAAAACAGTGCTCAGATAGCTAGCTGCCAAGTCATGCTTATTGCCTGCCAAGTGATCAATCAGGTGGTTTTCAGCCACAACCACCCACCGGTTATTGTTGTAAATATGCATCATTGGATGAGCGGCTACTAATGTTTGAAAAATCTCATCTTCTTCTCCGGAATCACCATCTGAAACTATTTTTTGAGCATGGTTAGTCAAATTAAAAACATAGTAATTATCGGCATTCTCGATATCAGGAAAGTCCAGACCCTCGCTCTTGTGAAAGAATATATATATTGGTTCTCCAGACGAAAAACAAATTTCGTTAAAGTCACATAGACTATTATGACTCATCACCTTAACTTGATTGTCGTCAAAAAAAATGGTTACGCCATGAGCGATTCTAAGGGTGACTGGGTGTGTGAATTTATCAACAGGTTCTTTTTTTATGAAAATGATTGCATTTTTTGCATTAATGATATTTGTAGCAGTAGAAGCCACGAGCTCACTTACCGTAAAAGCAACCAGCAAAGAACAAAATAACTTAAGGCCGTTTGACAAAAGGTACACTATATTATAACTCCATCAAGTAATGATCATTATATTGAGTTGGGTAAGTATAGGCTAAGCTTTTACAGCAGCCAACAAATGTTTGTTTGCTAGAAGTTTTAGCTAATTTAAATTGAGACCTTTGCACGAGCCATAACTTTATTCGTTGGTGAGTAAACAGCGCATGGAAAGAGATAGTTTATTTCTATAAATGATCGATTTAGTACGTTTTTAGTGAAACCAACTGGCAAAAGAACAATCGTGCAAAGGTCTCAAATTATCTAATGTTTTTTGTATTGTACACATTTTTGTGCAAGGAGGTAATGGTACGGTTCTTGACTGACAAGGTGGTAGATTGTTTTCCGGCTATTAATTAGGTTGTTTGTTTTGGTTTTATAAGCCTTACAATTTGTATAATGCTAATTATTTGGGAGAAGTGATAATGCATCTTTCTGATGAGATTGGTACTTCCATTATGAGTTTTATTGTGAGTATGTGTTACTGTAAAAGATGACTGTCCGTAGCTTTACACCCATTACCATCTGAGAGTGTGAGGCGTTTAACTGCGTGAACTCACTATAATCATCTACTGTTAATACCTAATGGGGATCGTCTGGTTTATTGCTTAGCTGTCCGTCAATAGTGGCCGGTATATTATCCATAAAATGAGCAAAGAGCTCTTGGTCTCTATGGCTGTACTATGCTTTGCGCTATACCTAAAAAATATTTGGAAATCCTTTTTTAAAACTCCTGAATCGATGAGTTTTCAGAAGCTAATGTACTATACCCGTTACCATTGAAGGTGCTGGTAGGCGGCAAAAGAGCGAAGCTCACCACATGAGCCTGTTAGCAGTAAATAATTGGGGTTAGTGAAAAAAATCAACAATTCCATGCCTTCAATGGTAATGGGCATATGTTTCTCATAGGGATGGAGTTAATTAGGGTGTCATGTAAAATGAGACCTGGGTATGAGGCATCGATAAAATGATATTCTTCATCAGAAGGTCTTGTAAAAAAACGTTTCTTGGATTTATAGCAGGAATCTAAACGGATTTTTTATAAGTTAATTAGATACTTACAACGCATTTACAATGTTTGTTGTATGCTATTCTTTACTTTATCGCTTTTGTTTTGGTTGATATTATTATTTGTTGAGATTATTATTTCATCGCATTAAATGGCTGATTTGTGCTGAGGCCTATATATTTTCACTACAAAAGATGGTTGGTTTTAATTGCGAATTAATGTTTTACACTATCTCTTTGTCTCTGTACCATCTCTGGTTTGGAACTCGGTGCCTCTGTTTTTCTTAACGTAGCAAGTATTTCGTTGTTGGTGAGTTAAGAGGCTAGCCGCATAAAGGAATTGCACAGCGTACATTGAATATAGATATAGGTTGGGTCATGATGAAGCGAGTTCAGGAGATTAATGGGTTTGGGAGAAAGTTGACATATTTGTCAGCTGCTGTCGTCTTGGGTAATTCAATGGGTTGTATCCAGGCTTCGTCAACGATGAATGTAGCAGTGGATGCGACTCTGATTCAGACAGTACACGGCAATATTGAGCAGAGGCTTAATAGTCGTAATGCTGAGAAAGATGTCGTGGCAGGTGATAGTATTGAGTCTCAGGGGTTTTGGAGTCGTTATATTTATAGCGATGGCAATCAAAAAGAGGCCGATGATAAGAACGCAATTGCTCTTAGATTAAATGGTTGTACTCTTGGGTTAGAGGGTATAGTTAATGAACAGCTAACTGTGGGTTTTGCTTTTACCTATAGCAAGACAAATATCGACGTTAAGGATGGTTCTGAAATACTTAGATCACAAAAGAGTGATAACTACTTGGGGACATTATATCTCGGCTGGACTGAAGGCCCTTGGTTTGTAAATACCGTGTTGAGTTACGGTGAGGACGAAGATAAAAATATTTATAGCCAGCCGCTAGGCAATAACCCTGTAAATGGGATTCCGCTACCGTACCTAAATCTTAAAGGTGATAGTAAAATTAAAACTTGGGGTATTACCCTTGGCGGCGGTTACAATTTAGCCATAAGTGAAGAGTGGACATTTAAATCAAAAGCTGAGTTTAATTTTGTTAACATCAGCTACGATGATCGAAATATGAAAACTGATGCCGCATTATCTGAAAATGATATTTGCTATACAACGAAAGATATTCAAATAGCAGAGGTTGGTGTTGGTTTTAGTCTTTTAGGTAATATAGTAGTGGGAAAGGGTGTGTTGACGCCAGAGTTTCGGTTGATGGGTTACTATGATGGAATAGAGAACAAAACTGAAAGTGATGTTATTTATATTCCATCAATGACACCCCTATTTTCCAGGGTAGAGGGGCAGAAACGTGATCAGGGACGAGCTGTCGTAGGTCTTGGGCTAACTTATGCTGGTAATGGGGGGGTGTCGTTTGGTGTTGACTGTGATTATAGCTTCAGTGGCGATTACAAGATGCATTCGGTGTCTGCTAAAGTCGGTTATAAATTTTAATTATTGAGAGACCTTTGCACGAGCCGTAATTTTGTTAGTCGGTGAGGAAAATGCACACTAAAATAGATGATTTATGCTTGTAAATGATCGATTTAGTACGCTTTCAAAGAAGCCAGCTGGCAAAATAACAATCGTGCAAAGGTCTCTGAATATATACTCGTTACCATTGAAGGTGTGAATAGGAGGCAAGCGAACTGGCCCAAATGGGCCTACGAGCGTTAAGTTATTGGAGAGCAGTAGGTAACAAATCCCCCATACCTACAAGTGGTAATGGCCATGTACAAAACTATACTTGACGAGACTAAGTAATGTCTTTATAGTTGTCAGCATTGTCATAGTTTTTTATGCTTATTGCCACTTGATATTTGAGTGGCAATAAGTGAGCTCTGTGAGATTACGAGTAGTAGGTAATTGGAGTTAGTGAGAGCAATCCTCACATATATTTGTTTATTATTTGATAATGTAATGTTAAGCGCTCGTAGCTCAGCTGGATAGAGTATCTGGCTTCGAACCAGGTGGTCGGAGGTTCGAATCCTCCCGGGCGCACCATTTTAATCTAGAGTTTGTGGTTTTCTTGTTGAGCGTGAAAAGCTTTGCCGCTGATCCCTGTGCTTTCTGATCCCATTAGGTAAAGATAGGCGGCCATAATATCTTCTGGAGCGGGTTGGCTAAGTGGGTCTTCACCAGGATAGGCAGACGCCCTCATTGATGTTCTGGTACTGCCAGGATTGATACTGTTGCAGCGGATACTACTAATACCGTCTTCTTCATCGGCGAGAATTTGCATTAAGCCTTCAATGGCAAACTTGGAGACGCTGTATGCACCCCAGTGAGCACGACCCTTCTGACTGACGCTGGATGATGTGAAAACAATAGAAGCGTCAGTGGATTTTCGCAGTAATGGCAGTAATTCACGGGTTATTAAAAACGGTGCGTTTAAATTAACATTCATAACATTCTGCCAAGTGTGATAATCATACTGACTAAGAGGTTTTAGTTTTCCGAGTAGCCCAGCGTTATGAAGCAATCCATCAATATGATGAAACTCTTGGCTCACAGTTTCTGCCATTCTTTGGTAATCTTCTTCTGTTGCTTCTTCAAAGTTTATTGGATAGATGATTGCCTGAGGTGATTTATTTTGCTCTATTAAATCATACACGGCTTCTAGTTTTGATGTAGTTAGCCCCAGAAGAATCACTGTGGCACCATGCTTGGCAAAGGTAAGAGATGCGGCTTTTCCAATTCCACTGCCCGCACCAGTGACTATAATATTTCGGCCTTCGAGCAGGTTAGAAGGAGCTTGATACTTAAACATAGCTTTGTTTGCACTCTTAATAATTATTCAGAGGTGATTGTCCAATTTTGATTGGCTAACCAATGATGAATATCCCTAACGCTTTCGGCTAAGAGGTCAGCTTGCCAGCCTGTAGGGTCATCATCATCGCTAATGTAACCATATAGTGCGGCAACTGTCGTCATACCAGCTATATTACCTGCGTCAATATCCCGTTTGTGATCACCAATATAAATGCTCGTATTTACTGAGCAATTCGCTTGGTGGCATGCCAATAATAATGCTTCGGGATCTGGTTTTGGCCGCGTTACGTGTTCCGGACAAACAATAGCTTTTGCGCGACTATGGAGTTTGGTTTGTTCTAGGAGTGGCGTGGTATAAATTTCTGGTTTGTTTGTGACAATACCCCAGGGGATGTCTCGTTGTTCTAATTCGTTTAATAGGGCTTGAATGCCGGGATAAATGGAAGCTGGAGAGGGGCGCTGGAGATCGTTAATATGTTTTTCGTAGTGCTTTAGTAGTTCTTGGCGGCGAGGCTCTATATCTGGGTGGTCAATGGCAAGGTTAAAAGCTAGGGCGGTGAGAGCTATTGAACCTGCCGATACATTCTCCCTGATAATATCACTGGCTTTGGATGGCTTATTATAATCTTGTAACAATTGATTGACTGCAAATATGAAGTCGTTGGCAGTATCAAGCAGTGTGCCGTCTAGATCGAAAAAGACGCCGCTAATAGGTTTTCTCTTAGGCATAATAACTCTTTTGTTGTTGCTAATTCAGGTTTGAAGTTTACCGTGAAGGATGTAGTTGACATCGGTATCAGTTTTATTTAAGCGATACACTTTGGTCAAGGGGTTGTAAGTCATGCCGGATATTTCCATGAGTTTTATATTGTTTTGTCTCATCCATTGGCTAAGTTCGTGAGGTTTGATAAATTTACTATGTTTATGGGTACCTTTGGGTAGTAATTTTAAAATATACTCCGCAGCCATAATAGCAAAAAGCCAAGATTTTGTTGTTCGATTTAGCGTTGCGAAAAATACATCGCCGTTTGGCTTCAGCAGCTTACGACAGGCTTGAACTACTGAGGCTGGATTCGGAACATGTTCTAGCATTTCTAGGCAGGTTATCGCATCAAATTCGCAGGGCATTTCTTCGGCAAGTTCTTCTACCGTTATTTTACGATAACTGACTTCGACGTTGGACTCAATGCTATGAAGGCGAGCCACCGTAAGTGGTGCGTCACCCATATCAATACCGGTTATTATTCCCCCGCGCAAGGCCATGGATTCACTTAAAATACCGCCACCACAACCTACGTCTAGAATCTTTTTTTTTGCCAGACCTATACGCTGATCAATAAAGTTAAGCCGGAGAGGGTTAATTGCATGAAGGGGTTTAAATTCACTTTCAGGATCCCACCATCTGCTGGATAATTGTTCAAATTTTGCAATTTCTTCCGAGTCTACATTTTGTGTTGATTGCATAATAGATAATTCATTTGGATGGTAGCAATGATCCATTGTATACCCATTCTCCTTGAAAGTGTGAGGTTGTTGACTGCTCTTGCTCATCTTCATCTACTCTCAGGCTCATGGGGCATAGTGCGGTTATCTCCTACCACGCCTTTGAAGGTTGTATAAAGAAAGAATGAGTCAAATTCCGCTCATGGCTTTGACGATGGAAGGCTGTGTTAACTGCACGTATTCACTTCAATAACTTTGAATGTATGCTCTAAGAGCTCAATTAACTGTAGGATAGGACTTCAAATATAGGTTTATTTACTGTTGTTGGTCGCAGTGGCTCGCAGAATGGGGGTGGTTTATGGTATTCTGGCGTCAAGAAATCAATACTGCCCACCGACTAAAAGTAATGGGTGGGCAATCTGCTTTAAGCCGAGATGAGTAGCTCTTACTTAAAGTAACTATACCCGTTACCATTTAGGCGACAAACTAGGCGATAAATGATCGAAGCGCATTGGCTTACGGTAATGGGTGACTGGGGTGATTGGAAGCAGTGTAGTAATCTAATGCCTTTAAGAATGGGTATAGCTAGCAAGAGCGGGCCTGATGATCTTGAATGGTCATGCGTTATGGGGTTACTGTTTTTACATCTTTATGTTCTGTGGGTATTCTCTGCAAACTGGCTTGTGGCTGAGAGACATTTTCTGGTTGACTACCTTAACATAGTTATCAAGTGTTGAGTGTTCTGGCTTAATTGCTTTGGCTATGAGGGGGAGACTGAACAAGACAGGTTCCGTTAACATTTGGTTTGGTGGACCTAGAAAGAATAATGTTTCTTATCTAGTGGGCGTAAGCGAAAGGACGACTGGTTTTTCATGACTGATATCGGCAAAGAGATTTTACTGGTAAATATTGAGGATGAGCTCAAGAAGTCCTATCTGGACTATGCGATGAGCGTCATTGTTGGTCGGGCTTTGCCTGATGTGCGTGATGGTCTTAAGCCTGTTCATCGACGGGTACTGTTCGCTATGAGCGAGCTGGGCAATGACTGGAACAAACCATACAAGAAATCAGCACGTATTGTTGGTGATGTTATTGGTAAATATCACCCCCACGGTGACTCTGCGGTTTATGACACGATTGTTCGGATGGCCCAGCCATTTTCTCTACGCTATATGCTGGTAGATGGGCAGGGCAATTTTGGTTCTATTGATGGTGATTCTGCTGCGGCCATGCGTTATACAGAAATACGCATGGATAAAATTTCCCATCAGTTGTTGGCTGATTTGGACAAGGAAACGGTAGACTTTGTCCCAAATTATGATGGTACTGAACAGATTCCTGCAGTGATGCCAACTCGTATTCCGAATCTGCTGGTTAATGGTTCATCTGGTATTGCTGTGGGGATGGCAACGAATATCCCTCCTCATAACCTGCGTGAAGTGATCGGTGGTTGTTTAGCGTTACTGGATGATGAGACGCTGACCATTGAGAATCTGATGGAGTATATTCCTGGGCCTGATTTTCCTACGGCGGCTATTATTAATGGTCGTGCTGGTATTTTGCAGGCCTATCGAACTGGGCGTGGTCGTATTTACATTAGGGCGCGGGCTAGTATTGAGACAAATGAAAAGAAAAACAAAAGCACCATCATTATTGCTGAGCTTCCTTATCAAGTGAATAAAGCCCGCTTGATTGAAAAAATAGCAGAGTTGGTTAAAGAGAAAAAGATTGAAGGTATCTCCGAGTTAAGGGACGAATCTGATAAAGACGGGATGCGTGTGGTGATTGAGTTACGGCGTGGTGAAAATGCTGAAGTTGTTTTAAACAACCTTTACTCTCAGACGCAAATGGAATCGGTTTTTGGCATTAATGTGGTTGCTTTAATTGATGGTCAGCCCAAATTATTGAACCTGAAACAGTTGATTGAAGCGTTTATTCGCCACCGTCGTGAAGTGGTGACACGAAGAACTGTTTATGAGCTGAGAAAGGCCCGGGAACGAGGCCATATTCTCGAAGGTTTGGCTGTTGCGTTATCTAATATCGATTCGGTTATTCAGCTGATTAAGAAATCACCTTCTTCTGCTGACGCGAAAGAGAAGTTGGTGGGGGAGTCGTGGAGCCCTGGGCATATGACAGCTATGGCTGAGCGAGCCGGTGCTGATGCCTGTCGTCCTGATGAGTTGCCGGAAGTTTATGGTTTGCGTGATGGTAGATATTACCTGTCGCCGGCTCAGGCTCAGGCTATTCTGGAAATGCGTTTGCATCGTTTGACCGGTCTTGAGCATGAAAAGCTATTAACTGAATACCGTGAATTGCTGGAGCGTATTGCGGAATTGGCGATGATTTTAGCTAACCCTGAAAGACTACGGCAGGTTATTCGTGAAGAGCTGGAAAGTGTGCGAGATGAGTTTGGTGATGAGAGACGCACGGAAATTACTAGTTCTCGCCGAGATCTGACCGTTGAAGATTTGATTGATGAAGAAGACATGGTGGTTACCATGTCTCACGGAGGCTATGCAAAAACAACTTCTCTTGATAGCTATCAAGCACAACGCAGAGGTGGTAGGGGTAAGTCAGCGGCTTCTGTGAAAGAAGAAGATTACGTGGAACACATGCTGGTGGCTAATACTCATACCCAAATCTTGTGCTTTTCAAGTAAGGGTAAGGTTTACTGGTTAAAGGTATACCAAATCCCCCAGGCTAGTAGAACTTCTAAAGGCCGTCCTCTGGTGAATATTCTTCCTCTGGAAAAAGATGAGCGCGTTACAGCTGTTCTGCCAGTTGAAGAGTATGGTGAGGGGCAGTATGTGTTTATGGCGACGATGAACGGTACGGTGAAGAAAACTCCGCTTGAACTGTTCTCTCGTCCTCGCTCTAATGGGCTTATTGCTCTGAATTTAGATGATGGCGATACTTTGGTGGGGGCTGAAATTACCAAGGGCGATGCTCAGGTGATGCTGTTGTCCAATGCTGGCAAGGCTATCAGGTTCGAAGAAACTGATGTGCGTGCGATGGGTAGAACAGCCCGAGGTGTTAGGGGTATAAAGCTGAAAGAAGGGCAGAGACTTATTTCTCTTATTATTCCGGAGGATGACGCCCAGATTTTAACTGCTAGTGAAAAAGGTTATGGAAAACGGACACCGATTAAAGACTTTCGTATTACAGGTCGGGGAGGACAAGGCGTTATTGCTATGCAGTGTACTGAGCGCAATGGTGAAATCATTGGCGCTATTCAAGTGTCCATTCACGAGCAGATTATGTTGATCTCAGATCAAGGAACTTTGATCAGAATAAGTGTCGAAGGGGTGTCTTCTTTAGGAAGGAATACCCAAGGAGTTACTCTGATTAAAGTTGGTCAAGATGAGAAGCTTGTAGGTGTTGCTAGGGTTGCAGAGCCTGATGAGCCTGAGCTTGATGAGTCTGAGCTTGATGAGTCTGAGTCTAGTGAGCCTAGTGAGTCTGATGAATCTGATGAGCTTGGGGGAAATGACACCGACGCTGAAAAAGGCAGTGCGGAAGATTAATTCGTTGTGGTATCGTATTGATATAGTCAAAGCAACTAAAGGTGTGAGGCGTGTTCCTCACACCATGTTTTCAATGAGAGTGGGTATAGATATTACATCATTTTTAAAATAGTTATTTATGTATTCTTCTAATAGGTTGTTTATGCCGCTTTTTATAAGTACTTTGTATCAATCAAAAGATTAAGCGGTGCTCTATTTCTACCCTTTTCACGGCAAAGCGTCGTTGGAGTCTTGGCAACCACCCTTAGTCTAGTAACTGTGTTGTACAACTTAATTTTTAGATCGCGGATTCAAATTCCAAGTGCATCACAGCTTAAGCTGCTAACGCAGCCCTGTGTTCACCCATTATCATGGCTGGTGTTTTGAAATTCAAATCTTTTCTTGGCCGAGAATTAAACCGCATCAATGCTCGCTTCACCTCTATCTTACCGACCCAATTATTTGGTTCAGTTAAAATATTAAACCACTTCTTTAATTTCTGCCGATTGAGCATCAGAACGTATGATATTATCTTTGCATAAATACGAACCGGTTTGAACTTCTATAAGTTCGAGTGGTAATATTCCAGGATTTTCTAATGTATGTATTTGCCCCAGCGGAATATAATTAGATTCGTTTTCTGTAGCTAAATATGTTTTGTCGTCAGTAGTGATTTTAGCTGTTCCTGAAACCACTATCCAATGCTTAGATCTCTGGTTGTGTATTTGTATAGATAATTTTGCCCCAGGTTTTACTGTAATGCGCTTTACTTGATAACGCTCACCAAAACCAAGTGAATCATACTTTCCCCATGGGCGGTAAGCTTCACATTGATATTTGTACTCGTAGCGGTCTTTTGATTTTAGTTGTTTAATAATTTCTTTTATATTTTGTACTTTGTCTTTACCAGCAACTAAAATAGCGTCTTTTGTTTCAATAATTATTAGGTTGTTCACACCTACTGTAGCAATAAGCTTGCTTGTAGCATTGAGATAACAATTAGTTGTATCGTGAGAAATAATATCACCTTGCACAACGTTACCGAGTTTGTCTTTTTGATTTGCATTCCAGAGTGATGAAAAAGATCCTATATCGCACCACCCGGACTTTAAAGGAATCACTACTGCCGATTCTGTGTGTTCCATTATTGCATAATCTATAGACTTAGCGGGACAGTTTCTAAATATTTCTGCACTAATACGAATGAAATCAGAATCTTGTTTCTTATTATTGTATGCGTCTTTGCATACTTCTAGAATCTCAGGAGAAAACTTTTTTAACTCTTCTAAGTATCGTGATGCTTTAAACATGAATATGCCACTGTTCCATAGATAGTCACCTGATGCTAAATATTTTTTGGCCATTGACAAATTCGGTTTTTCAACAAAGTTTGCGATACAAAAAGCTGCTGTTTGCTGATGAGTTTGCACTTTTCCTTGCTTTATATAACCATAACCTGTTTCTGCATATGTAGGAATAACACCAAAGGTAACGATATTCCCTTTATTAGCAAAGACTGCAGCTGAGATGACTGACGCTTGAAATGCCGATACATCTTTAATAACATGATCTGCGGCTAATATTAATAACAATGGGTCATTATCATCTTCCACTGAAGCTAATGCAGCTAGAGTAATAGCTGGGGCTGTATTCTTGCCCATAGGCTCAAGTATAATGTTGCTTGCTTTGGTATTGTTGTCTCGTAATTGCTCAGCCACTATGAACCTATGTTCATTATTGCAAATGATTACTGGATTCGAATAAATATTATATAAACGATTAATTGTGTCTTGCAGTAATGTTGTTTTATTGTTTTCTGAAGGAACCAATGGTAAGAACTGTTTAGGATATGAGTCTCTTGAAAGTGGCCAAAGCCTGCATCCACTGCCACCAGACATAATTATAGGTAAGATCATAATTTCTAATTTTAGGCTTAAAGCCTCAATGTATCTAAATAATACTGTGTTAAACAAGCGCTCTATAGCCACTACTCTTAAGAGTGTGATGTTTTTGGCTACTCACGCTCATCCACAATTACCTGCTACTTTTAGGCTCATTGGGGTTCGATCGTTTGTCGCTTACTTTCTGCTTCAATGGTAACGGGTATATCGCTTGAAATATTTGCAAAAAATACGGGTAATACAAAGCTCATAAATACCCCGCCCGGATAGCTATAAATTCTATTACCATCAAATAATAGGGCTATGGCCATAGCAAAAACTACAACATCCCATACGCAAATAATGGTTTTCTTTCGGTATAACAACCAAAAACGATAAAAAAAGCAATAAAGCATTAGCATCAGGCCGGTCAGTCCGCAATAGTAAAGCATGCTTACATATATTGAATGCCAGTGGCCAAATGTTATGTTATAACCTCCTAGTGATTCTGAGTCTGTTGCTATACCATGCCCCAGTAAGATGGTCATTGCACTCTCTGCTATCTTGTTAAAGGCATTGTTATAAATTTCAAATCTAAATGAATCTCCTCGTTCAATTAAGCTAGAAGCCATATTATTGTTAGAAATATACAGCGCTATCAACAGGCAGCCCAATCCTAGCAGCCCCAAGCGCTTAACTATAGATCTATTAGGAACCATAATTAAAGAAAAAAACAAACCAAAAAGAACGGCCAAAATAGAAGCTCTTGAAGCAAGAACCCAAACAGTACTTAGGGAAATTAGAAAAACAGCCAGTAAATAAATATCAAACTTTTCGAATATTAGTTTATGCCCGATAATCAAACAAGAAATAGAAAAGAACCAAGCTATCTCATTTTTATTACCAAAAACACCATAAACATCTTCGGTAGTAATATCTTTCCCAAGGTTATGCAAAATGAATAAAGAAAGTAAGGTCATTGATAAAAAAATATAAATAGAATCTAATTTTCGGAAATAAGATGGTTGGTAAATAAATACTAGATAGATTAGGTATAAAAACACAGTCATCGTCAAAATTTTAAAAAACATATTTTTGATATGACCTGGTTCAGACCATAGAAGGCTAAATAAGCAAAATATCGTTAACAGCAAATATCGTTTTACAAATGGCTGCTTAGCAAAGCAAACAACATCTGACCACCTTGATAATGTTAATATAGGTAAACAAATTAACAGTCGGTATATGTTAATAACCAGCTTATCATTATCGATAGTAACAATAGAAATTAGTGCTATAAATAAAAAAGCAAAGCAATATTTTTCAGAAACGTTTTGTTTAAACTTTATCAGCATGTTTTTTAGCACACTATTACCTAGCTCTAGTGATTACGATCATTCCAATGAGGGTGTGAAGTTATTGACTGCTCTCACTTACCCAAAATCACCTCTTGCCCATAGATTTACGGGACTTAGCTTATTTGTCATCTACTCAAAGATTCAATGTAACGAATATAGCTCAAGCATATGTGTTAATACCATGCAGACCTATAAACTCTCTTTTATAGTTTATAATTTGCACGCTACCGCCCTCGAGTACCGAACTACGCTCGCCTAGACACGAATTTAAAGAGCAAAAAACAAATGACAGGAGTTGCCCTTATTATGCTAGTACAGTACACCTCTAATATTGAAGATGCAAACATTGATTTTGCTGACGTGTTTCATCGTTGCATTTTCAATTGCTTTAGAGACAGCTTCACGCTGAGTATGAAAATATAAATTACCATTGAAAGTAGGAGTCATCAACAACTTCCAACCTTCGATAGGTAGAAGATTTAGGCTGTAGAGAGTAAGTGCCACAGTGAGCGCATGTCAGCAGCCTCTTCGGTCTCAAATAGCCAATTACTCCCCTTCTATCCCTTCTATCGGGGATACGCATCCCCAGTCTCTACAGCTGGGGCACTGCCAGTGCATCTTTTTCCCGCTAAAGCCACAGGAGCTACAATTAAAAATAGGCTTGAGATCTAGCATTTTTTTTGTCAGCACACGAAAAAGATTAAAGCTATCTTCATGTTTTTCCTGCCCCATCTCCTGTTGGAGCTGAATTAGTTTTGCCAGACCCTTCAAAGTCGGCTTCCTGTGTAGTTGTTCAACGAGAAACTCCAGTGCATCGTTCTGCCCCTGCTCTTTTTCCAGTAAGCCGGTCATAGCAAGAATTACAGTACTGCAAGGCTTTTCATTAAGGCATTTGGATAAATGTGCACCCAAGCCTTTAGTATTTTGCAGGTTGGTATAAGAGCTTTCCAGTAGCGGAATGGATAAAGGGATGTATTTCATATCCTGCTTTATAATTCGTTCAAGGGTCTTTATAGCATCTCTATATCGTCCGTCTTCATAATTCATTCGAGCCAGTAGTAAGCTTGCCCGGACGCAATTTTTGTCAAGCCCAAAGGCATTTTTTATATATCGATGTGCAGCGACCCGTTTATTATGGGCTAGGTGTTTCTCAGCCTGCTCACAATAATATAAAGCTAAGGTTTCAACATTAACTAACTTCTGGTGACGACCCAAGCTTTCTGCGACATCAATCGCTTTTAGCCATTCCTTTTCTTGTTCATAGATTTTTAGTAACTGTTGCAGTGTATCATATTTACACTCATGATTGTGACTGACCAAATCTACCAGAATGCCTTCTGCTCGGTCGAAAAGTCCTGCGGACATGTAGTCTTTAGCTAGTTCTAGTTGAACCTTTATTGACTGAGAAGGAGTGAGACTCGGCCTTGCTAGCAGTTCTTGATGAATTCTTATGGATCGATCTACTTCCCCGCGCTTACAAAATAAAGTGCCTAGCGCTAAATATGTATCTACAGTGTCGCTAGTAATATCGAGAGCGCTAATAAACGTATCAATAGCAGCATCAGGCTGCTCATTCAGTAGATAGTTTAGGCCGATAAAGTAGCTCTTAGAGATGACTGAGCTATGCTGTTTAAGATTTTTTTGATGATAATAACGGCCAAGCATGTAGCCAATTATTATCGCAAAAAACAACAGCACCAAAAGAGCAGGGTCAGACATCCGTCAGCCCTTTGAGCGAGCTAGTTCGTAATTTTTGTAGCTTTGCATCTCTGCGATCTACTTTTCGTTTCAGGCTGGAATTTTTTAACTGTAGCCGTACGATAGATAATGCTGCAACTAGCAAGCCTACAGCTCCGCCTAAAATAAATGAACTAACAGTCAGTGTTGATATTTTTAAGGCAATTATATCCCAACCAAACAACGTGAGCTGCACTTCACTAACATTGGATGCAGTAAAATTTACCAGAGTAATCAACATCAATAACAAAAGAAACACTATAAAAACACGCTTAATCCACTTCATCAATGTTGTCGTCACTGTAAACACTCTCCATCATGAAAGTATATACAATACAACTATTCGTTACTGTCAAGCAACGAATACCAAATAAAAATGGTGTTTTAATTTCCAGCTCTAGTTACCGTTTATTGGTAATCAAGCAAAATAATAGCCAGTACTATATAAGCATAACACCGACGATTATAGTCTTATGGATTAAATCATTATTATTGTCACTCAAATAGTTCTCCATTCCTTTGAAAATAGTACTTTTAGCTCTCTACAGCATTGCATTTATTAACGCGAGCACGCATGTCCTTGCCTGGTTTGAAATGAGGTACATATTTTTCTTTTAGATTAACAGGTTCACCCGTCTTCGGATTTCTCCCGACCTTGGGAGACCTGTAATGAAGAGAAAAACCACCAAATCCACGTATTTCAATACGGCTACCGTTAGATAAGGCGTGCGCCATCTGATCAATAACCATTTTAACCGCCAGCTCTACATCCTTAACAGATAACTGTGGCTGTAACTCAACAATCCTTTCGATCAATTCAGATCGGGTCATAGCTATCTTCCTTTTTCTGCTATTCCCATTTCAGCCTGGACATTGCCCGGCAGCTTCCATTCTGATTAACCACTGTTTCCATACTGGCTAACCATACTTTTACACTAACTAAGCACAATCGATAAGTCAAGTAACCTCTTGAATATCCTTAAATACTTTTGGTCGTGTTAAATATTTTAGTGCAACTAAAAAACTACCGCACACAGAAATAGAACGCACTTTTAGGTTATAAGTGAGATTTTAGTATGCTTCAGATAAGGATGCTTGTAGCCCATTAAATTACTTGCTTGGTGATCGGTTCTAGAGTATTTTCCTTTATTACTTGGCTAGAGCTCACCATAAAACACAAGTAGTTTGATCAGATAGTACCTATGAAAAGCCACTGGCTAGCTCCATGATGGGCTAGTATGAGCAAGGTAAATGGCCTTTTTATATAACCATAGATTGCAAGCATAAGTGACACAGATTTGCCTATAAAAACTCAACCAGGCTAATGTGGTTTAAGGTTTTTTGTGGCTGCATGTTGGTTAAAAGTTGAGCGTTAATGATTTCATTTTTGAACAAGATGCCAGCTTTAATTCTTTTCGGGAAGAACCTAGCATAAAGTTGTTATTGTTAAGCTTATATTGCCACGGGTGGTATGGTTTACAAAATATAACTACAGTCTACTGATGTCCGTATTCTCCACCATTATCGAGCGTAGTGGTTTTACAGGTCCTCTCGTAAGGTTTATGCCCACTGCCCTTGAAAGTCTAGGCTTGTTTGCATTCACTCACTCCAGTCACCTGCTACTCGTAGGATCATGGGGATTAGCTCGTTTATCACCTGCCTTCACCTTCAATGGTAACTGGTATCATAGGAAAAAAACCACGATCGATCGTCGTGGTTTCCCCTGCTCTCATTCGTGAATCAAAAGATCGTATCACATAAAACCAACAATCTTATTTATCACCCATCTGCGCCTTAATTAGCTCCCCTATAGTAGTGGGGCCGACAGCTTCTGGCTCCTGCTTGTTGCGCAATTCTTTCATGGCCTTTTTTTCTTCGGCATCATCTCTCGATTTAATAGAGAGGCTGATATTTCGATTCTTACGGTCCACGCTAAGAATGCGAGCTTCTATTTCCTCGCCCTCTTTTAAAACCTTGGTTGCATCTTCTACGCGATCAGCGCTGATCTCAGAAGCTTTAAGAGTAGCCAGTACCTCTTCAGCTAGCTCAACAATAGCGGCTTTAGCGGTAACCTCTTTGATAATACCCTTAACAATACTGCCTTTTTCGTTTATGCTGGCGTAAGTGCTAAATCTATCTTCAGACATCTGCTTGACACCTAAAGAGATGCGTTCTCGCTCAGAGTCAATAGCTAAAATAATAGCTTCAACCTCTTCACCCTTGCGATACTGGCGTACAGCTTCTTCACCTACTTCATTCCAAGATATGTCAGATAAGTGCACTAAGCCATCAATACAGCCATCTAGGCCAATAAAAATACCAAAGTCAGTGATAGACTTAACTTTACCGGAGACACGATCACCTTTAGCGTAATTACCAGAAAACTCTTCCCAAGGATTCGCTTTGCATTGTTTGATACCCAAAGATATACGACGACGTTCTTCATCAATATCTAAAACTTGAACTTCAACCTCGTCACCAAGAGCAACTACTTTGCTTGGATGAATATTCTTGTTGGTCCAGTCCATTTCAGATACGTGTACAAGACCTTCGACACCCTCTTCTAACTCAACAAAGCAGCCATAGTCAGTTAGATTGGTTACACGGCCAGAGCCTCGTGTCCCTTCAGGGAATCGCTTAGTAATAGCAATCCAAGGGTCTTCACCTAGCTGCTTTAAGCCGAGAGATACGCGATTACGTTCACGGTCAAATTTTAGAATTTTAACATCAATTTCATCACCAACATTGACGATCTCGTTTGGATGTTTGATGCGTTTCCATGCCATGTCAGTAATATGCAGCAAGCCATCAACACCACCCAAGTCAACAAAGGCACCGTAGTCAGTTAGATTCTTGACGGTACCTTTAACTTCCATTCTTTCTTGTAAAGAGCCTAGTAATTGCTCCCGTTCTGCGCTATTTTCAGCTTCCAAAACACTACGCCGAGAAACAACAACATTGTTTCGTTTCTGATCTAGCTTAATAACTTTGAACTCAAGCTCTTTGCCTTCTAGGTGAGTTGTATCACGAACAGGGCGAACGTCCACTAATGATCCTGGTAAAAATGCACGGATAGTCTGAACATCAACAGTAAAGCCACCTTTAACTTTTCCGCTTATAACACCCTTGACTACATCTTCAGCTGCAAATGCTTTTTCAAGCTCACCCCAAGCTTCCATACGCTTGGCTTTTTCACGGGAGAGCCGAGTTTCACCAAAACCGTCTTCTACCGCATCCAAAGCTACCTGGACCTCATCTCCAAGTTCAATGGTCATCTTACCATTTTCGTCTCGAAACTGAGCCTTGGGAATAATGCCTTCGGACTTAAGGCCAGCATTGACAATAACCCAATCATTATCGATGCCCACAACAACGCCGTTAATAATAGCGCCCGGCTTCATTTCGATATTTTTCAGGCTCTCTTCAAATAGTTCGGCAAAACTCTCTCTCATGCTTATTCCTATACCAACAAATGTGTAGTAATTTTTAAAGCCATACCATCTGATATTTGTCAAATATCAATATACCAGACGTACCTAGAAGAGCAGAGGCGTAGGCTGTGCTGACCTTCCCTATAGTTACTTTGCTTTCGAAGCTTATAGGTGAACATCTGCTTTTAGCCTACATGCATCTTTCTCTCTATATAGGTGCGCCAGCTAATGGCCTTTAAATATGTACTACGTAATTACCACGCAGCCAGCCTATGCGGGTTAAGATTGTTTTTGATGTGAAAGCCGGAATGCTGGTTACCTTTTGACTCCACACCACCGTAAAACTGTTTTCTGTTCGGGCTCAAAACACAGGCACCGCCAGCAAAAGCCGTCGGTGTTTATTGTAATAGCTCCATAGCGACACCCTTAAAAAACGCAATAGCGCTTATATTCTCCCTCGCCCGTTCAGTAATTTATACTCACATACTTTGATTCTGTGAAGTTGCTGACTGCTCTCATGTTTAAAAACTAATGTATGCCCATTCCCCTTGGAGATGGGCGGGAGTTGACTGCCTCGCTCACCATCAGCCACCTGACTCATGGAGCTTCGCTTGTTTGCCTCCTACCCACTCCTTCAGTGGTAACGTATATAGTATTTAGCTTGTGGAACCTTCTCAAATCACGTTTGAGAAAGCAATAACTTCTGCTGAACCTTAGTAATCACTTTTTGGAAAACACTGTCAATACCAAGCTCGCTACTATCAATAGTGATAGCGTCTTTCGCAGGCTCTAGCGGCGACATAGAGCGAATACTATCTTTCTTGTCTCTTTCGATTATGCTGGCTAAAATGGCATCTAAGTTACCATTAATTCCTTTCGCATGCAACTGAGCGACTCTTCTTTTGGCTCGTTCTTTTGCACTTGCCGTTAAAAAAAACTTTACATTTGCCTCGGGAAATACCACGGTTCCCATATCTCGACCATCAGCAACCAAACCTGGTGGTTTGGCAAAATCCATTTGTTTTTGTAATAGGGCTGCACGAACACCTGGGAAAACAGCAATTTGCGAGGCTTTTATTCCTATATCCTCGGCTCTCAATTCTGCACCAATAGGCTTCCCATCAAGCATAATGATCTCCGCCTTCGGCTTTTCTTCCAGCACAAACTGAACATCAAGACTAGAGGCTAATATCGTTAGTGCAGACTCATTATTTAAGTCGACGAGCTGTTTTATTGCACGCAGCGCAGTAAGCCGATAAAGCGCACCGCTGTCTAAAAAGTTCCATTGCAACTGTCTTGCCAGTAACGCTGCTATTGTGCCTTTGCCAGATCCACTAGGGCCATCAATTGTCACTATCCGTAAAGATAACTCATTATTCACGTATTACTACCTTCAACAACAATCGTCATACCAACATCAGCTGCCAGGCTAGTAAAGTTCGGGAAAGAAGTGGCAACATTAGCGCAATCAAGAATACGAATCTCCGATTTAGCTCTCAATGCGGCAACTGCAAAAGCCATGGCGATACGATGATCACCATGGCTATCAACAGTTCCACCGGTTAAGGCAAGGCCTCCATGAATAATTATACCGTCTGGCAGTGGTTCAACAGTAACTCCCAGAACTTCTAGGCCATCAGCCATAGCTTGAATTCGGTCGCTCTCTTTAACCCGTAATTCAGCTGCGCCCTTCAGCAGAGTTTTGCCAGAAGCCACAGCCGCCGCAACAAACAGTACTGGAAACTCATCAATAGCTACAGGTACAAACTCAACAGGTATCTCTATGCCATGTAGAACGGAAAATTTAACACGTATATCTGCGACTGGCTCACCACCAGATAACCGTTCATTTATGATGGTAATATTTGCTCCCATTAATCGTAAAATTTCAATCACACCGGAGCGAGTAGGGTTAATGCCTACGTGAGACAAAAGAATATCAGAGCCTTCGGCAATACTAGCAGCGACCATGAAAAAGGCTGCTGACGAAATATCTGCCGGGACATCAATCGACGCTGCAGATAATGTTCCACCACCGTTAATGGTTACCGTATTAGGCTCAACAACCACAGGATAACCAAAACCAGAAAGCATCCGTGCCGTATGATCACGTACAGTTCCTGGCGCTTTCACTGATGTTGTACCTTTAGCATACATACCTGCCAGCAATATGCAGGACTGAACCTGTGCAGATGCAACCGGCATCTCATAGTTTATTCCTGTCAACGAACTTCCACCTTTAATATTCAGAGGCGACACACCACCCTCAGCAGCAGTAATTTTTGCTCCCATAGCTAGTAGTGGTTCAACAATTCGAGTCATTGGACGCTTAGACAATGACTTATCACCTATTAAGGTAACATCAAAAACCTGGCCAGCCAGTAAGCCAGACATTAGTCGCATTGCCGTTCCTGCATTGCCAAGATCAAGAGGAGACGTAGGCTTTTGTAGTCCTTTCATGCCCACACCATGAACAATGACTTGTCCATTAACGGGGCCATCAATAATTACACCCATAGCTCGAAAAGCATCAACGGACGATAGAGCGTCTTCACCTTCTAGAAAACCGTTTATAACCGTTGTTCCTTCCGCAAGTGCGCCAAACATAATAGCACGATGGGAAATGGATTTGTCACCGGGTACTCTGATTTCGCCCGATAATGGACGACCCGATCCGGCAACAAAAACCTGACATTCATCTTTTTTACTGGTCGTCATGTGTACTCCTCTAGATAGGCAGCAATCTCGTAAAACGCTTCCTTTTCTTTTTTCCTTTAACTGAAAAAACCTAATATAGGGTTGCCGTTTTGCTCAATAGCTGGACGAAAATTGCTTAAAATTGTATTAGGAAGTTTAGATTATGATGCAAATATCGCCTTTTTTATTACTAACGCGCTATATTATATCGTATAACCGGATTACTGTCTCTGTTCTGATAAAACTTCGAAACCCTCTGTAGTAGCCTTATACCTATTATCATTGAAGGTATAAGCAGGTGACAAACGAGCTAAACTCTATGAACCCACTCATAATATGTGATGGAGGTTATTCACCTGTCGTTTGTTGGGTGCTGGTACAACATTGTCTCTAGGTGTATAGGCATCTCTGATTCTCATTTGGAACACCAATAGAAATTCTTTAGTGTTGTGGCACTTTATAACTGCTCAGTGGCCTGACAATAATATCTTCCGCTAACATATTATGATAAGCAGCTAAACCATCATGCTTCGTATCAATACAAATAAAATCGCCTGAAGAAGGGGGTATGCCAATCAAGTCTGACACGAGCTGATGCTTTCCTTGAGCATTTAAATCCATTGGTTGCTTTAGGTGAGCGCCATAACCTAAAGCTCTCAAGGATGTTATAACAACTACTTCTCTGAAAGTTTCAATTGGTATTAACGCCGCAGTTCGCAGCTTCAGCACTAACTTCACGGAAAGCTGAAGTAACGGCAGTCATTGAAAAGCAACGTGCCGAGTACCCAGAATGCTTGATTTAAGACTATTTGATAAGAGTAATCAGTATTTCCTTGTCTACAGTATCAATCTACTGCCTTGATTATCCGGTTCGTTTTCGTGTCAATCACTCAATTGAGTTCAATTCGGCGTAGATGTGCGGTGTCTTCATAAAGATATATTCCAGCGCGGACTCATCAACCGTGACATCGTTCAAACTCGGCCATAAAATCAACTAATGCATCAACGTGCGATTCTGGCACTGCATTGTAAATACTAGCACGCATACCCCCTGCTGCTATATGACCTTTAAGATATAAGAAGCCTTCTTGCTCGGCCTTTGCTAAAAATAACGTATTCAGTGTCGTGTTTATTATAGAAAAAGGCACGTTCATTCTGGATCGCCAATTTTTATCTACATTGTTGCTGTAAAACCCGGTTTTATCAATTATTCCATACAGTTTGCTGGCCTTGCGTTCATTGATCTCTGCAATCGCTTGAAGGCCGCCGGACTTTTTCAACCATTTAAACACTAGGCTAGATAGATACCATGCAAAGGTTGGAGGAGTATTATACATAGAGTCTCTACCAGATTGGTCTTTGTAGCTCAGTATCGATGGGCAGGTCGAATGTTTTTTTTCCATCAAATCATTTCTGACAATCACCACCGTTAAGCCTGCCATTCCAATATTTTTTTGGGCTCCAGCATAAATAATCCCAAAGAGACTAACGTCCAAAGGTTTTGATAAAATGCTGGATGACATGTCCGCCACTAATGGCACGGCGCCACTATCAGGAATAAATGGAAACTCTAGTCCTCCAATCGTTTCATTTGGCGTATAATGCAAGTATGCAGCATCTGTATTTAGGCGCCATTCACTTTGCTTGGGTAGACTCTGAAAGTTGCTCTTCTTGCCATCAGACACTACATTTACAGTGAGGTAGCGCTGGGCTTCAGTAATAGCTGACTGTGCCCAAAAGCCACTATCTACATAATCCGCAGCAGTCGCAATCCCTTTTATATTTAATGGTACTCCTGCAAACTGCCCTCTTGCCCCACCTTGAAGAAAAAGAATGGTGTAGTTACTAGGAACGGCCAGCAAATCACGCAAATCCTCCATGGACTCTTCTGCTAATTGCATAAAGGCCTTTCCCCTATGGCTAACCTCCATTACAGAGGCTCCGGATTTTTGCCAATTGAGCAGCTCATCTCGCGCCTGTTCCAATACCGAGAGAGGAATAGCCGCAGGACCGGCACAAAAGTTAAATGCACGCCCACTGGGCTGGGTTAGCATTTTATCATTCATTTTATTCATATAAATGGATCTCCTTACAACAATGTTGCGCTGTGAATACATCAATTGTTTGATCTTAGTCGAGCCGAAACAGCGTGAACTCTTCTTCTCATTTAAGTCATATGCTCATAGCACTTAAAAATGAGGAGGTCATCTCGCCTCCACCAGTTGCTAAATAGTCTAGTTTACTAGGCTTTCCCCATTTTTGTTATTAACGGTATTCCAATGACTTTGGGTATATTTAACGTTTCAATGCTTAGAAATATAAGCGACGATCTGGTGGATATGAGCATATACCTATTCCTGTTACCTTTGAAGGCGGTGAACAAGAGCAGTCAACCCCGCCCATCTTCAAAGGGAATTCTCTTTCAATGGTAACAATATAGATGGGCACAACATAAGCTGGTACTCAAAAATTACTATGCAAAAAAACTATCTTTTTAGATCTGTTAAATATTTTGTTCCGTACAGGTAATAGCTTCGTGCATAAGCTAAGAGTATTGCTAGAAAGGTGTTGTATTTCATTATAATGCTGGTATAGTGTTTTTTATTCGCAAACGGAATAGCGTTTGCTGTCGTCTTTAATGGGGCAGGTTATTGTGATGATCTTATTGTGATGATCTTCGAAGACGTTCCTAATTTTTTCGGTTGTACTTATTATCATTTAGACAGAGTCGGCCTATTTACCTGTTAGTGTATATACCAATTATCATTGAAGATGTTATGTGGATGGAAGCGAACGAAGCCTTATGAGCCTGCGAATGGTAGTTGGTTAAGCTGGTTGAGCAGAATCAGGAATTTCATGTTTTCAATGAAAAACGACATATACTCGTTGTTGTTAAAAATGTGGAGCGGCAGCAAGCTATGACTCCATATGCGCCAATGAGTCACAAGCAACGAGGGTGAGTGAGAATCGTCAAAAATCTAATGCCTTCAAAGAACATGGGTGTATAGTGTACACCTATTACTATAAAGAAAGCCCAGCTGTTATATATTTGCTTTGCTAGTGGTGTATTTAAAAGCTCCTTAGCTTTTGCCATTAGTAAAAGCGTAATCTCCTTAAGAGAATGTAATTGTATGTTTACTAAGTTTGATTGTTATTCGGTTTTTTCATACTCCAAGCATTTGAAGTATCTTATTTCCCTATCAATTTTAGTATTTAGCTTTGGTGTAAGTGCTGGGCTAAATGATACGTTACCCGTAGATATAGTGCGGCAAGAGGTCACCGAGAAACCACCTAAGCAAAGCTGGTTTCACCGACAATTTGATAAAGCTGCAAGCTTAGCTGGAAGATGTTTTAATAGCGCCAGATTGGCAGGAGGCTCTGAATATAGCAGCAATAAAAGCAATAGTATTCGTTATTTGCAACACATGATGGATGACAACGATCTTTATAGAAAGCTAGAAGAGCTTAAAAATGAGCCTGTATTTGAAGTACTTGCCATGGTGTATGCCCGTATTTTGCTTGAGGCGGATAGTCTTGATCAATACATGATTAAAGCCGAGTTAAAGTCACCAGACTGGTTCATGAATTTTAGCGATATCACACAAGAAATCAAAAAATCAGTTTGCTTTTGCCCATCAAAAGATAAAGAAATAAAGTTTGCACTGCTAACTAAAGAAGAGCGCATGGCCGTTACAGAGGAATTAGACGCTAGGACAAAGCAGTGTTTTGCTAAGTTTCAAGCATTGCTACAGCATCAGGTTAATACGGATGGAGCCAGCTCATTCCTTCAGGATGAGTTAAATAAACAGGTAAGTCTACGTCTACTGATGTCAAAATCAGGAAGTGATACGCTTTTTTTAGATGAGGTGATTTCGAATCAAGAGTATAACTTGATAGATATATTATTAACTCCTTATGTGGTAGCCGCAACAAGCAATGCACCAGAGGTTCCACAGTTTCCAGTATTAGAAGCTCTGGTTAATTGGGCTATGCGCAATACTGATAGTAAAATAAGTAAATTATTATCTGACAAAAAATCTTGGTCAGAGAAAAAGCATTATACCGTGATAGAAGGGTTTCAAGAAAATGAAGTAAGTAAAAGTGATCAGATCTTTTTCTGCTACCTGAATAACAGTTCAACAGATAAATGGCATGATGCAGAGCAGTCTTTACTAGATTGTGAGACGGGAGAGATTGTTGCGAAGCTATTGGGTAGTTATATCATTAAAAGTGTGATTTACGAATTTAAAACAGTACAACAGCTGGTTGCCGCTTGTCAGGAAGGGGTTGATAGTTTAGATGCAACGAATAATTACAGAGAGGAACAAGAAATCCTCAGTTTGGAAATAAAAGCAGTAAATAAAATAAAAAAACAAAAAGGTGGGCTTTGTCAAAAAGATATAGATGAATATATGTATGAAGGTATGAAGGAAAACATAAAGGATAGTGTTTTTGGTAAAATTGCATCTGGTTTATCTTATGCGTTTAATGCTATCAAAAGTAATTTTATTGCAACACCTACTAGGCAAGAGAAAAGCAAAAAAGTGGTGGTTGACTGGATTAAACTTATACTAAGAAATGCATCAAAATTAAAAGGTGGAGTCAGATATGAAGGTATAGAGTTAATCATGAACGGGCTAGCTTCTCTTGATAAACAGCACGCTGGCACTCTAGCTATAGAGGATTCTTTGGTTAAGATAGTTGAACAGAGGTTTGATTCCGACACACGAGGGGAATTGTTTACTCTGCTAACAGGACTGGAGTGTAAATCAAACAACAAACAAAAAACTTTTTACTCTGACCCAGTTGCTACTAGTAACGAATCTGTGAATAAAGATATTAATAATGGGTATAAGAATACAAATACACGCAATGAATTGGGTGTAGCAGAAATCGACAGTGTATTGCACGAAATTCATCCTGATCAACAAAAATGTAATATTGATCTTTCAGGTGAACAGTGTAAAAAACCCTACTTACACAAGGATTGGTGTTTTATTAAAGTAGAAGATGACGAAGAGTTAGATGAAAGTCAGTGTAGGAAAAATGGAGATTTTCACTTAGGTTTCAGCAAAGGCTTGGCGCCGATGGTTGGCAAATTTATTGCTCTAGCATTGCCTGTATTTATTATAGCGAATGCCATCCCAGGTAGTTATTCAGCTCCAGCACCTTCGACAACCAGCATGTATAATGCAACAGATATAATCAACATACATAATGCCACTGAGTTTAGTATGATTGGGAATAATTCACAATATCCAAGTGATGCAAACTATCAACTAGCCAATAGCTTTGATGCCAGTAATCTTACCCAACCAATAGCTTATTTTGATGGTAATTTTAATGGAGCATGTCACACCATTTATAATCAGAAATGCATTTTAATTAAGTGTCTTGGAGGTAATGGTATAGTCCAAAATTTAAATATCAATAATGCTAATATCCGTACTAATGAGTATGGAGGAACTATTGTCGGAGATATGGTAGATGCTGCGTCATTGCTATATATCCAGGTTAATAATGCTTCTATCGATATTCATAATGACTACATGAGTTTCTTAGGTGGGTTGGTCGGGATGATGTCAGGCAGGACTCTAGTTGAGCATGTAAGTATAGTAGGTAGTAAGTTTGTAGGTGAGAGGGGCGGAATGCATGTTGGTGGTGTTGTCGGGTGGATGATAGAGAAGGCAGAATTACGCGATGCTCTTGTCATGCACACAAGTTTGGCTGCAGCAAATTGGGCCTCAGTAGTTGGAGGTGTAGTCGGAACAATGTCTGATAATTCAAAAGGTAAAGACTTAACTAGCATATATACTAATATATCATCAAATTTTGGAGATGTTTATAACGGAGGAGTGATAGGGCTTATGGAGTCTAATGCTAGCTCTTTTAATATTGTTAATCTAAATAATAATGTCTATTTTGCTCTTAATGGACCGTTCCGTGGTTATGAGTCATCAGCTGTTAGTTGGGTGACGGGAGTTATGGATGGATCTTCTCAGTTGCACCATAGCGTAGTTATTAATAGTACTCTTACGGCATCAATACTTAACGATGATACTGTATATGCCGGTGCTGTGGCAGGAGTAACACACGCTAAAGCTAATGCAACTGATAATATAGTAATCCACAGTAAGGCTGAGGTTGTGGGACTTACAGATATTAAAGCTTGCTCTGGGCATAATAAAGATGCTAATTGCCAGATGGCTGAAGAGTTTGTTTTTTCAGGGCCACAAGAAATTAATGGGACAGAACATCCATATTCTCTTTATGAGTATGAAATGTTAAACACGACTGGTAAATGCTGGTGGGTTAATCTGCCTTTTATAACTGACGATTGTGATTTTGATGAAGCCACATTCCGTGATGCTCAGCAATCTATAATGAGCCATGGTTTTTGTTTGGAATTTACCGGAGGAACTACAGCAAGAACTACAGCAAGAACTACAGCAAGAACTACAGCAAGAACTACAATAGGTGATATAAACGATACTACAACAAATCCTACAGCAATTATTCTTGGCGCATCTGGTATTGTTGTTGTGGCGGGTATTTCTTGTGGTGGTTACTGTTTTTATAAAAGGAAGCATAATGGATTGCGTCTCTCTTTAGGTGATAGACAGTTGCTTCCAAATGAAGAGTTAGAGTTAGATGAGCTTAAGATATTTTCACGGTCCGATTATGTAAATAGGGGTAATCAAGTAGGTGAAGATAATCAAGTTGAGGAAATTGCGCCTTCCATATTCTTATTTTGATGAGCTTCTATAGGCTACACCTGTGGATGAGGCAAGCATGAGAAGCACCATGAGCTTACGAGTAGTGAGTGGCAGCCAGAAACCTAGCGCTTTCAGGGTGTAGTGAGCATATAAACTTTTGGATTATATTGTAGTTGAGAATATGCTTCTAATGGTATTGTCGATAGATGGTTTTGTTATTTTGGTTTATGTAAAATCTTTTTTATCTGTGCTTGTCGTTATAAGAAATGTAACGTTACAACGTAACTAGAGGTATGTATTAGCATGTGTTTACCAAGCTTAATCTTGGTTGGCGGCAAAATACAAAAATAAAATAAATTTTGATGTGAAAAAGAGAAGGTAGGTTGGTGTGGAAAAAAACAGCATGTCGGGCTGGTTTTTTTGTTTTGTGCGTATATTTGATTTGGCTCCCTGAGCTGGACTCGAACCAGCGACCCAATGATTAACAGTCATTAGCGCAATCAAGAATACGAATCTCCGATTTAGCTCTCAATGCGGCAACTGCAAAAGCCATGGCGATACGATGATCACCATGGCTATCAACAGTTCCACCGGTTAAGGCAAGGCCTCCATGAATAATTATACCGTCTGGCAGTGGTTCAACAGTAACTCCCAGAACTTCTAGGCCATCAGCCATAGCTTGAATTCGGTCGCTCTCTTTAACCCGTAATTCAGCTGCGCCCTTCAGCAGAGTTTTGCCAGAAGCCACAGCCGCCGCAACAAACAGTACTGGAAACTCATCAATAGCTACAGGTACAAACTCAACAGGTATCTCTATGCCATGTAGAACGGAAAATTTAACACGTATATCTGCGACTGGCTCACCACCAGATAACCGTTCATTTATGATGGTAATATTTGCTCCCATTAATCGTAAAATTTCAATCACACCGGAGCGAGTAGGGTTAATGCCTACGTGAGACAAAAGAATATCAGAGCCTTCGGCAATACTAGCAGCGACCATGAAAAAGGCTGCTGACGAAATATCTGCCGGGACATCAATCGACGCTGCAGATAATGTTCCACCACCGTTAATGGTTACCGTATTAGGCTCAACAACCACAGGATAACCAAAACCAGAAAGCATCCGTGCCGTATGATCACGTACAGTTCCTGGCGCTTTCACTGATGTTGTACCTTTAGCATACATACCTGCCAGCAATATGATGCAAATACCGCCTTTTTTATTACTAACGCGCTATATTATATCGTATAACCTGATTACTGTCTCTGTTCTGATAAAACTTCGAAACCCTCTGTAGTAGCCTTATACCTATTATCATTGAAGGTATAAGCAGGTGACAAACGAGCTAAACTCTATGAACCCACTCATAATATGTGATGGAGGTTATTCACCTGTCGTTTCTTGGGTGCTGGTACAACATTGTCTCTAGGTGTATAGGCATCTCTGATTCTCATTTGGAACACCAATAGAAATTCTTTAGTGTTGTGGCACTTTATAACTGCTCAGTGGCCTGACAATAATATCTTCCGCTAACATATTATGATAAGCAGCTAAACCATCATGCTTCGTATCAATACAAATAAAATCGCCTGAAGAAGGGGGTATGCCAATCAAGTCTGACACGAGCTGATGCTTTCCTTGAGCATTTAAATCCATTGGTTGCTTTAGGTGAGCGCCATAACCTAAAGCTCTCAAGGATGTTATAACAACTACTTCTCTGAAAGTTTCAATTGGTATTAACGCCGCAGTTCGCAGCTTCAGCACTAACTTCACGGAAAGCTGAAGTAACGGCAGTCATTGAAAAGCAACGTGCCGAGTACCCAGAATGCTTGATTTAAGACTATTTGATAAGAGTAATCAGTATTTCCTTGTCTATAGTATCAATCTACTGCCTTGATTATCCGGTTCGTTTTCGTGTCAATCACTCAATTGAGTTCAATTCGGCGTAGATGTGCGGTGTCTTCATAAAGATATATTCCAGCGCGGACTCATCAACCGTGACATCGTTCAAACTCGGCCATAAAATCAACTAATGCATCAACGTGCGATTCTGGCACTGCATTGTAAATACTAGCACGCATACCCCCTGCTGCTATATGACCTTTAAGATATAAGAAGCCTTCTTGCTCGGCCTTTGCTAAAAATAACGTATTCAGTGTCGTGTTTATTATAGAAAAAGGCACGTTCATTCTGGATCGCCAATTTTTATCTACATTGTTGCTGTAAAACCCGGTTTCATCAATTATTCCATACAGTTTGCTGGCCTTGCGTTCATTGATCTCTGCAATCGCTTGAAGGCCGCCGGACTTTTTCAACCATTTAAACACTAGGCTAGATAGATACCATGCAAAGGTTGGAGGAGTATTATACATAGAGTCTCTACCAGATTGGTCTTTGTAGCTCAGTATCGATGGGCAGGTCGAATGTTTTTTTTCCATCAAATCATTTCTGACAATCACCACTGTTAAGCCTGCCATTCCAATATTTTTTTGGGCTCCAGCATAAATAATCCCAAAGAGACTAACGTCCAAAGGTTTTGATAAAATGCTGGATGACATGTCCGCCACTAATGGCACTGCGCCACTATCAGGAATAAATGGAAACTCTAGACCTCCAATCGTTTCATTTGGCGTATAATGCAAGTATGCAGCATCTGTATTTAGGCGCCATTCACTTTGCTTGGGTAGACTCTGAAAGTTGTTCTTCTTGCCATCAGACACTACATTTACAGTGAGGTAGCGCTGGGCTTCAGTAATAGCTGACTGTGCCCAAAAGCCACTATCTACATAATCCGCAGCAGTCGCAATCCCTTTTATATTTAATGGTACTCCTGCAAACTGCCCTCTTGCCCCACCTTGAAGAAAAAGGATGGTGTAGTTACTAGGAACGGCCAGCAAATCACGCAAATCCTCCATGGACTCTTCTGCTAATTGCATAAAGGCCTTTCCCCTATGGCTAACCTCCATTACAGAGGCTCCGGATTTTTGCCAATTGAGCAGCTCATCTCGCGCCTGTTCCAATACCGAGAGAGGAATAGCCGCAGGACCGGCACAAAAGTTAAATGCACGCCCACTGGGCTGGGTTAGCATTTTATCATTCATTTTATTCATATAAATGGATCTCCTTACAACAATGTTGCGCTGTGAATACATCAATTGTTTGATCTTAGTCGAGCCGAAACAGCGTGAACTCTTCTTCTCATTTAAGTCATATGCTCATAGCACTTAAAAATGAGGAGGTCATCTCGCCTCCACCAGTTGCTAAATAGTCTAGTTTACTAGGCTTTCCCCATTTTTGTTATTAACGGTATTCCAATGACTTTGGGTATATTTAACGTTTCAATGCTTAGAAATATAAGCGACGATCTGGTGGATATGAGCATATACCTATTCCTGTTACCTTTAAAGGCGGTGAACAAGAGCAGTCAACCCAGCCCATCTTCAAAGGGAATTCTCTTTCAATGGTAACAATATAGATGGGCACAACATAAGCTGGTACTCAAAAATGACTATGCAAAAAAACTATCTTTTTAGATCTGTTAAATATTTTGTTCCGTACAGGTAATAGCTTCGTGCATAAGCTAAGAGTATTGCTAGAAAGGTGTTGTATTTCATTATAATGCTGGTATAGTGTTTTTTATTCGCAAACGGAATAGCGTTTGCTGTCGTCTTTAATGGGGCAGGTTATTGTGATGATCTTCGAAGACGTTCCTAATTTTTTCGGTTGTACTTATTATCATTTAGACAGAGTCGGCCTATTTACCTGTTAGTGTATATACCAATTATCATTGAAGATGTTATGTGGATGGAAGCGAACGAAGCCTTATGAGCCTGCGAATGGTAGTTGGTTAAGCTGGTTGAGCAGAATCAGGAATTTCATGTTTTCAATGAAAAACGACATATACTCGTTGTTGTTAAAAAGGTGGAGAGGCAGCAAGCTATGACTCCATATGCGCCAATGAGTCACAAGCAACGAGGGTGAGTGAGAATCGTCAAAAATCTAATGCCTTCAAAGAACATGGGTGTATAGTGTACACCTATTACCATAAAGAAAGCCCAGCTGTTATATATTTGCTTTGCTAGTGGTGTATTTAAAAGCTCCTTAGCTTTTGCCATTAGTAAAAGCGTAATCTCCTTAAGAGAATGTAATTGTATGTTTACTAAGTTTGATTGTTATTCGGTTTTTTCATACTCCAAGCATTTGAAGTATCTTATTTCCCTATCAATTTTAGTATTTAGCTTTGGTGTAAGTGCTGGGCTAAATGATACGTTACCCGTAGATATAGTGCGGCAAGAGGTCACCGAGAAACCACCTAAGCAAAGCTGGTTTCACCGACAATTTGATAAAGCTGCAAGCTTAGCTGGAAGATGTTTTAATAGCGCCAGATTGGCAGGAGGCTCTGAATATAGCAGCAATAAAAGCAATAGTATTCGTTATTTGCAACACATGATGGATGACAACGATCTTTATAGAAAGCTAGAAGAGCTTAAAAATGAGCCTGTATTTGAAGTACTTGCCATGGTGTATGCCCGTATTTTGCTTGAGGCGGATAGTCTTGATCAATACATGATTAAAGCCGAGTTAAAGTCACCAGACTGGTTCATGAATTTTAGCGATATCACACAAGAAATCAAAAAATCAGTTTGCTTTTGCCCATCAAAAGATAAAGAAATAAAGTTTGCACTGCTAACTAAAGAAGAGCGCATGGCCGTTACAGAGGAATTAGACGCTAGGACAAAGCAGTGTTTTGCTAAGTTTCAAGCCTTGCTACAGCATCAGGTTAATACGGATGGAGCCAGCTCATTCCTTCAGGATGAGTTAAATAAACAGGTAAGTCTACGTCTACTGATGTCAAAATCAGGAAGTGATACGCTTTTTTTAGATGAGGTGATTTCGAATCAAGAGTATAACTTGATAGATATATTATTAACTCCTTATGTGGTAGCCGCAACAAGCAATGCACCAGAGGTTCCACAGTTTCCAGTATTAGAAGCTCTGGTTAATTGGGCTATGCGCAATACTGATAGTAAAATAAGTAAATTATTATCTGACAAAAAATCTTGGTCAGAGAAAAAGCATTATACCGTGATAGAAGGGTTTCAAGAAAATGAAGTAAGTAAAAGTGATCAGATCTTTTTCTGCTACCTGAATAACAGTTCAACAGATAAATGGCATGATGCAGAGCAGTCTTTACTAGATTGTGAGACGGGAGAGATTGTTGCGACGCTATTGGGTAGTTATATCATTAAAAGTGTGATTTACGAATTTAAAACAGTACAACAGCTGGTTGCCGCTTGTCAGGAAGGGGTTTATAGTTTAGATGCAACGAATAATTACAGAGAGGAACAAGAAAGCCTTAGCTTGGAGAGAAAAGCAGTAAATAAAATAAAAAAACAAAAAGGTGGGCTTTGTCAAAAAGATATAGATGAATATATGTATGAAGGTATGAAGGAAAACATAAAGGATAGTGTTTTTGGTAAAATTGCATCTGGTTTATCTTATGCGTTTAATGCTATCAAAAGTAATTTTATTGCAACACCTACTAGGCAAGAGAAAAGCAAAAAAGTGGTGGTTGACTGGATTAAACTTATACTAAGAAATGCATCAAAATTAAAAGGTGGAGTCAGATATGAAGGTATAGAGTTAATCATGAACGGGCTAGCTTCTCTTGATAAACAGCACGCTGGCACTCTAGCTATAGAGGATTCTTTGGTTAAGATAGTTGAACAGAGGTTTGATTCCGACACACGAGGGGAATTGTTTACTCTGCTAACAGGACTGGAGTGTAAATCAAACAACAAACAAAAAACTTTTTACTCTGACCCAGTTGCTACTAGTAACGAATCTGTGAATAAAGATATTAATAATGGGTATAAGAATACAAATACACGCAATGAATTGGGTGTAGCAGAAATCGACAGTGTATTGCACGAAATTCATCCTGATCAACAAAAATGTAATATTGATCTTTCAGGTGAACAGTGTAAAAAACCCTACTTACACAAGGATTGGTGTTTTATTAAAGTAGAAGATGACGAAGAGTTAGATGAAAGTCAGTGTAGGAAAAATGGAGATTTTCACTTAGGTTTCAGCAAAGGCTTGGCGCCGATGGTTGGCAAATTTATTGCTCTAGCATTGCCTGTATTTATTATAGCGAATGCCATCCCAGGTAGTTATTCAGCTCCAGCACCTTCGACAACCAGCATGTATAATGCAACAGATATAATCAACATACATAATGCCACTGAGTTTAGTATGATTGGGAATAATTCACAATATCCAAGTGATGCAAACTATCAACTAGCCAATAGCTTTGATGCCAGTAATTTTACCCAGCCAATAGCTTATTTTGATGGTAATTTTAATGGAGCATGTCACACCATTTATAATCAGAAATGCATTTTAATTAAGCGTCTTGGAGGTAATGGTATAGTCCAAAATTTAAATATCAATAATGCTAATATCAGTACTAATGAGTATGGAGGAACTATTGCCGCAGAGATGGTAGGTGCTGCGTCATTGCTATATATCCAGGTTAATAATGCTTATATCGATATTAATAATGACTGCATGACTTTCTTAGGTGGGTTGGTCGGGATAATGTCAGGCAGGTCTCTAGCTGAGCATGTAAGTATAGTAGGTAGTAAGTTTGTAAGTGAGAGTGGCGGAATGTATGTTGGTGGTGTTGTCGGGTGGATGGGGGATAAGGCAGAATTACGCGATGCTCTTGTCATGCACACAAGTTTGGCTGTAGCAAATTGGGCCACACTAGTTGGAGGTGTAGTCGGAACAATGTCTGGTAATTCAACAGGTAAAAACTTAACTAGCATATATACTAATATATCATCAAATTTTGGATATGTTTATAGCGGAGGAGTGATAGGGCTTATGGAGTCTAATGCTAGCTCTTTTAATATTGTTAATATAAATAATAATGTCTATTTTGCTATTCATGGACCGTTCCGTGGTGAGGAGTCATCAGCTGTTAGTTGGGTGACGGGAGTTATGGATGGATCTTCTCAGTTGCACCATAGCGTAGTTATTAATAGTACTCTTACGGCATCAATACTTAACGATGATACTGCATATGCTGGTGCTGTGGCAGGAGCAACACACGCTAAAGTTAATGCAACTGATAATATAGTAATCCACAGTAAGGCTGAGGTTGTGGGACTTACAGATATTAAAGCTTGCTCTGGGCATAATAAAGGTGCTAATTGCCAGATGGCTGAAGAGTTTGTTTTTTCAGGGCCACAAGAAATTAATGGGATAGAACATCCATATTCTCTTTATGAGTATGAAATGTTAAACACGACTGGTAAATGCTGGTGGGTTAATCTGCCTTTTATAACTGACGATTGTGATTTTGATGAGGCCACATTCCGTGATGCTCAGCAATCTATAATGAGCCATGGTTTTTGTTTGGAATTTACCGGAGGAACTACAGCAAGAACTACAGCAAGAACTACAGCAAGAACTACAGCAAGAACTACAGCAAGAACTACAGCAAGAACTACAATAAGTGATATAAACGATACTACAACAAATCCTACAGCAATTATTCTTGGCGCATCTGGTATTGTTGTTGTGGCGGTTATTTCTGGTGGTGGTTACTGTTTTTATAAAAGGAAGCATAATGGATTGCGTCTCTCTTTAGGTGATAGACAGTTGCTTCCAAATGAAGAGTTAGAGTTAGATGAGCTTGAGATATTTTCACGGTCCGATTATGTAAATATGGGTAATCAAGTAGGTGAAGATAATCAAGTAGGTAAAGATAATCAAGTTGAGGAAATTGCGCCTTCCATATTCATATTTTGATGAGCTTCTATAGGCTACACCTGTGGATGAGGCAAGCGTGAGAAGCACCATGAGCTTACGAGTAGTGAGTGGCAGCCAGAAACCTAGCGCTTTCAGGGTGTAGTGAGCATATAAACTTTTGGATTATATTGTAGTTGAGAATATGCTTCTAATGGTATTATCGATAGATGGTTTTGTTATTTTGGTTTATGTAAAATCTTTTTTATCTGTGCTTGTCGTTATAAGAAATGTAACGTTACAACGTAACTAGGGGTATGTATTAGTATGTGTTTACCAAGCTTAATCTTGGTTGGCGGCAAAATACAAAAATAAAATAAATTTTGATGTGAAAAAGAGAAGGTAGGTTGGTGTGGAAAAAAACAGCATGTCGGGCTGGTTTTTTTGTTTTGTGCGTATATTTGATTTGGCTCCCTGAGCTGGACTCGAACCAGCGACCCAATGATTAACAGTCATTTGCTCTACCAACTGAGCTATCAAGGAACATCTTTCCACCCACGGAATAATAACACCTATGAAAGAGAAGTGGTAGTCAATTTATAATTATTGCAAGGTTTACCATAAGCTATGAAAGCGCTCGTTCAAGTCGATCCATTGCTTTTTTCAGTTCGGCATCGCTGGTGGCAAAAGACAATCGGAGATGACCAGCAGCGCCAAAAGCTGACCCGGGTACTAAAGCAACGCCTTTTTCCAGTAGCATCTCAGAAAAATCGGTATCTCTTTTGAATCCAGCTTTTTTCATGGCTTCAGTAAAGTCAGGAAAGGTATAAAATGTTCCATCGCTCTCAATAACGCTAACACCGGTAAGGCTATTTAATCGCTCAATTACATAATCGTGTCGTTTTTTAAAGGCGGAAACCATTACTTGTATGCACTCCTGGGGCCCAGAAATAGCTTCGGCAGCAGCGGCTTGAGCTATAGAGCATGGGTTTGAAGTACTTTGGGACTGAATTTTTTTCATGTTCTTGATCAGATATTCTGGGCCGCCGGCATAACCTATTCTCCATCCCGTCATTGAGTATGCTTTTGATACTCCGTTGAGAACGATAGTTTTTTCATATAGCTCAGGGCAGGTCATCAGAATATTACAAAACGGTTCAGCGCTCCAGAGAATATGTTCATACATATCATCAGTTGCAATGATTATATCAGGATATTTCACCAGCACTCGACCAAGGGCTTTTAGCTCTTTGTGAGTGTAAGCTGTGCCGGTGGGGTTGGATGGGCTGTTTAATACTACTAATCGAGTTTTCTCATTAATAGCTTGGTCAAGTTGTTCTGGTGTGATTTTAAAACGATTTGCTAGTTGTGTTTCAACGATAACAGGAACGCCTTCAGCAATCATTACTATGTCAGGGTAAGATACCCAGTATGGTGCTGGGATAACCACTTCGTCGCCTTTGTTCAGTAAAGCCAGTGCGAGATTAAAGAAGCTTTGTTTTCCACCGCTGGATACGAGAATCTGGCTTGGCTCAAAGTTGAGGTTGTTATCACGTTTGAATTTGTTAATTATGGCTTGCTTTAGTTGGGGGGTGCCATCAACAGCAGTATATTTGGTTTTCCCCTCCGCGATAGCTTGATACGCGGCTTCTTTTATATGATCCGGGGTGTCGAAATCCGGTTCCCCTGCACCTAGACCAATAATATCATGGCCTGCAGCGCGAAGCTCGGCAGCTCTTGCGGTAACCGCTAGGGTTGGGGAAGGTTTGACCATCTGTACACGTTGAGAAGGGTGAGCGCTCACAATATTCCTCATTTGTTGTTGCAATTACTTAAATGACTGAGTAGCGTCTTTGGTTTGTGCTTTTTTGTTTTAAGCATTAAAAGAAGGTGCGTCTCCTAGAGCATTTGTTGCGTATGATGATAGGATAGAGCCTCTGGATAATGAACCAAAATTATAACTTACATTTGATATAAAAACCGAGCTTCCTATTAAAAAAGGTTGAATATTTCTCACAAAGTGGCTTTTTATATTTCTTTGATAGCGTAATATCTTTGTTATTAATTAGCGATTAAATGCCCATATGCCAGTTTCCATTGAAGGAGTGAGATTGTTGGCCACTTTAGGTTCATGGGGCTTCGATAGCTTATCGCCTAGTCACACTTTCAAGGGCAAGGGGTATATGCCGTAGCCTTTGAAAGTGCTACTTTGTTTTCGGCGTTAGCTCATCGTAGTAGTTTAGTATCTCTAGGCTTCTGTGGCTTTTTCCAATTGTCGCCACGGAGCAACTCCAAACCCTTTGGATATAGTCGTCACGGTAGAGGCATAGTTGAGGCCGTTTCTTGGTTCGAGGACTTCTCTTTCTTGCTGTCTTCGGGCACCTTCAAATACTTTGGATATGTGTTTTTTAAACAGGCGAATTAATTCATGGAGCGCACATTTAAAGTTTCGTCAAAATTCAATCCTAGTGGCGATCAGCCAAAGGCTATCGTCAAGTTGGTTGAAGGTGTTCATGCAGGTCTGGCGTGTCAGACATTATTGGGGGTGACGGGGTCAGGAAAGACTTTTACAATTGCGAATGTCATAGAGCAACTGCAAAGGCCAATGTTGGTGATGGTTCATAATAAAACGTTGGCTGCACAATTATACGGTGAATTTAAAGAGTTTTTTCCGAATAATTCAGTGGAATATTTTGTTTCTTATTATGACTATTATCAGCCTGAAGCCTATGTGGCAACATCGGATACTTTCATAGAAAAAGATTCATCAATTAACGAGCATATTGAACAAATGCGCTTGTCTGCGACCAAGGCTCTGATGGAGCGAAAGGATTCTATCGTGGTTGCGACAGTGTCTGCGATTTATGGGCTAGGTAATCCTCAGTCTTATCTTAAAATGATGTTGCACCTAAATCGTGGAGATATGATCGAGCAGCGTCCACTGTTGCGAAAGCTGGCGGAGTTGCAATACAGCCGCAATGACACTGAGCTGAAAAGGGCTACTTACCGGGTGCGTGGGGATGTGATTGATGTTTTTCCGGCTGAATCTGAACGAGAAGCCATTAGGCTTGATTTTTTTGATGAGCAGTTAGAAAAAATCAGTCGCTTTGATCCTCTCTCTGGTGAGGTTATACAAGATTTGCCTAGAGTAACGATCTACCCGAAAACTCATTACGCAACGCCAAGACAAACTATTCTTGATGCAGTTGAAGCTATTAAATTGGAGTTGTCAGAAAGGCTCCAGATGTTAAGAGATAATAATAAACTGGTTGAAGCCCAGCGCCTTGAACAGCGTACTCGTTATGATATAGAAATGATGCTGGAGCTAGGTTACTGCACGGGAATGGAAAATTATTCTCGTTATCTATCAGGCAATGCCCCTGGGGATCCGCCACCGACGTTGTTTGATTATGTCCCGAAGAACGCTCTTTTGGTTATTGACGAGTCCCATGTGACGATCCCCCAGATTGGAGGTATGTATCGTGGTGATCGTTCCCGCAAAGAAACTTTGGTGGAGTACGGTTTTAGGTTACCTTCCGCATTGGATAACCGGCCCATGAAGTTTGAAGAGTGGGAAAATAAGCGGCCGCAAACTATTTTTGTGACTGCGACACCTGGTGACTATGAAGCTAAAAATCAGGATCAAGTTGTAGAGCAGTTGGTGAGGCCTACAGGTTTGGTTGACCCGATATTGGAGGTAAGGCCTGCATTAACACAGGTTGATGATCTTCTCTCGGAAATTAATAAAACGGTCAGTCTTGGTGATAGGATACTTGTTACTGTATTAACCAAGCGAATGGCTGAAGACCTTTCAGAGTATCTTTATGAACACAATATAAAAGCACGCTACCTTCATTCAGATATTGACACTGTGGAGAGGGTTGAAATTATTAGGGATTTCCGTATAGGTATTTTTGATGTTTTGGTTGGTATTAACTTACTAAGAGAAGGGTTGGATATGCCGGAAGTATCCATGGTTGCTATTCTAGATGCGGATAAAGAAGGGTTTCTCCGTTCTGACCGTGCGTTAATTCAGACTATAGGAAGGGCTGCGCGACATATAAATGGCCATGCTATTTTATATGCTGATAAAATAACCGGATCAATGCAGCGAGCGATTGATGAGACTGATCGTCGTCGAGAAAAACAGTTAGCCCATAATAAAAAATACGGCATAGTGCCTAAGGGGGTTGCCAAGTCTGTAGCCGATATTCTTGAGGGAGCCATGATCCCAGGTAAGAAGAAAGGTGGTAGGTCCCGCAAAGGTGCCGAGTCTGATGCAGAATACACTGCTGTGACCAAGCCAGAGGATATAGCTGCACGGATAAAGTTATTTGAAGAAAAAATGATCAATTATGCTCGTAATCTTGAATTTGAAGAAGCTGGACGGATAAGGGATGATATTTCTGCGCTTCGTAATAGACTGCTGAAGCTTTCATGAATATTTGCCTGGAGAAGATGGAAGGCAGTTGAATAAGAGTAGGGTGTTATATACCCATTACCCTTGAATGTGGTGGTTGTTGGCTACTCGCACTCGCCCCAATCACCTGCTACGTAAGCTCATAAGGTTTCACTCGTCCGTAGCCTACCCCCACATTCAATGGTAACGGCTGCAGACTGAGTATTGGTGGCTCTTTTTTTGCGGTTTATCAAGACTTCGATTGATTTAGGTGAAAAGTATTGTTGCAATTTATCAAGATATCATTATTATGATCAACATGTTTAGGCGGTTAGCTCAGTTGGTTAGAGCGTTGCGTTGACATCGCAGAGGTCGCTGGTTCGATTCCAGTACCGCCTACCAAATTATAAAAAACATCCATCTTTGATGTTTTTTTATATACCAGTAGCCTTTGAAGTTGCTTCAAAGTTTGCTCGCCACAGTAGCTTGGTCCCCCTAATGTTCTGTGGTTGCGCTCATTTTCCGCCGCGTAGCGGCTCCAAATCCTTTGGGTGTAGATTATGCAAATTAATCTTCTGACGCAGGGCATTTCTGACGCAAGGCATTTTAGTACGGTAATTCTTCTGTTCTCATGGCTTTAATCTAAGACACCTGTCGGCTTATGGAAAATCATAGTTTATATCCGGTTTTGTACTCTTTTCGTCGTTGCCCATACGCTATTCGGGCTCGTTTCGCAATAAAAGTCTGTAACGTTAAAGTGGAGTTGCGAGAGGTGGTGCTTGCAGACAAGCCTGATGAATTGCTTAGTTGTTCGCCAAAAGGAACCGTACCCGTTTTATGCTTAAGTAATGGAACCGTTATTGATGAAAGCTTGGATATTATGATGTGGGCTTTGGCGCAGAACGACCAAGAAAACTGGCTGCCAAAAACGAAAGAAGCAAAACAAAAAACAGCAAGCCTTATAGATCTTAACGACAATAGCTTTAAAACACAGCTCAATCACTATAAATACCCGGACCGATTTCCTGAGCATTTACAAACGCACTATCGTCAGGAAGCAGAAGTTTTCCTTCAGCAGCTTGACAATAACCTGAAGGAAAATACTTATTTATTGGGTGATCTTATCACTCTGGCAGATATGGCTATTTCCCCTTTTATTCGTCAATTTGCATCGGTAGATAGAGGCTGGTTTGATAATTCGTCCTATACCAGCTTACAGAAATGGTTAGCGACCGTGCTTGCTTCTCCCTTGTTTTTTGGTGTAATGGAAAAATACCCTCGATGGGAAAAGAATAATTCTGTGTTAATATTTTAATTATGATGCCAAATTAACATACAAAGCACTGAGATCAAAATGCGGATAGGGGCATGATGTCGTGGTACCTGTTAGGTCTTTAATGACATCGTCGAGAGCGCTGGCAAGGCGTGTTACTAGCGCGCTAACGTTTCGACAGCCGCTTTATCTGCAGTAATTAAGGCTTTAATAGAACTGTGTGTCAAAGTATAACTGTTGGGTCCCTGATGTATTCCTTTTAGGAGCTACCCGTTATTCCTAGCTCAAGAGATACTAGAGGAGCCAATTGAGGGTAGGCGACATGACCTTGCATCCCTTAATAGTTAAGTATCCATGCAACGACCCTCGGTGATCATTTTAAAGCAACCTTTAGTCCCACTGATCCCGTGAACCTTCGTATATACCCATTATCCTTGAAGGTGGCAGCTGCCTGATAAAGAGCCAGAGCAAGGTCTGTTACGTTACCAAGCACCTAGTTGGTAATGCTTGTGAATAACTCACCCAGTGGGTTAACGAAATCAGCAACGCTACCACTGCCGGTCAAGTTAATTGATCGTCATTAACTGCTTGGATATTGTATATTTCCGCACAGTATCACGTAGTCAGAAAAGACGAATTTGGTGTGTTATTTTATCGTAAATTATTCTGGGTTTTTGTTTAATATGGTAAATGCAATAGGTGGTACTAGCTTCCCTTGAAGATATGAATGGTCAATAACGTCACACCTTCAGGGATGCGGTGAGAAAAAGCGAAACTCCATTCAGAGCTACGCATGGTAGGATTGGCTGGCATAGAGCTATTATTCATTACCAAGATTAAGGGCGATATTCAGTGACTTAAATACGTTAAGTCTTGGGTAGCCGTCAGCAATCAGTTTTTGGGAGCGCTGATACAGAGCAACAGCCTTTTTGGTCATAGAACCTATCATGCCGTCAGGCTTTCCTGCGTCAAAGCCAAGCTGATTTAGTTTCATTTGCAGGGCTTTAACTTGATCAGTATTCAGACGTAGAGCATTAGCCGGAGGTGCTTGAACTAGCTCCTGAGAGCCTTTGATGCGGTCTGCTAAATAGCCAACGGAAATAGCATACTTTATCGAACGATTCCAGCCCATAATAACATTGAAATTATCATAAACAAGGAATGCTGGGCCTTTATATCCAGCAGGAATGATCAAAGCTGCTTCTGCGGCACCTTCAGGAATTGGGCCTCCAAAGGCAGTTTTAACACCCAGTTTACGCCATTCAGTCAATGTTTTTTTGTTGTTCAGACCTGTGATTAGGTAATCAAAGTTTTTAGGTAGGAGAATTTCCCGTCCCCACTTCCAGCTTCTTTGCCAACCTAATTCTTTGAGGAAGTTTGCTGCGGAAGTCATGGCATCAGGAATGCTGGTCCAGAGATTAACTGTGTTATTGTTTTCTCCGTCTACACCGTAGTTAAGATAGGCTGAGGGCATAAACTGGGTATGCCCCATAGCTCCAGCCCATGATCCGAGCATATTCGCCCTCGGAATGTTATATTTGTCCATTAGTTGAAAAGCGGCGATTACTTCTTTGGTAAAATAGGTTCCTCGACGTTCATCGCAAGCAAGAGTTACAAGGGTGTCAATTATTGGGAATTTGCCTAGATAGTTACCATAATTGGTTTCAAGCCCCCAAAATGCCAATAGGTAATGTTGTGGTACTCCATAGGTTTTCGTAAGTTTATCAAGCAGAACTTTGTGATCTTTCAGTAGCTGTTGTCCCTGTTTAATTCGAAAAGTAGTGACGCGCTTGTTTAAATACTCGGCAAAAGTTTCATTGAACTCAGGTTGTCTCTGGTCAAGCTCCATTGTTTTTGGGATAAACGTAACAGGGCCTAGCGCTTCGGTTACAGTTTTTTTGGAAACCCCTATATTCAGCGCTTTCTGTTCAAGATTGTTGATACATTTTTGGAAACTTGTGGCATTTCCAGTTGGTGTTTGTAAGAGTGCAGTTGCTGTAATTAGCGCAGAAACTATATACTTGCCATGTTTTATTAACAAGGTTGTTCTCCCCTGTTGAGGTTGAGTCGTTGTTTTTTTTATAGTTTATTCTGTTTATGCTATCACTAAAACGTACTCAGCATCTGATCGGTTCCAGAATTTCATCTTCCATAGTATTAACTTATCGTATAATGAGCTAAAAACATACTCATAAATGTATATTTATTTTATAGGTTTTTTGATTTAACTCATTAACTGATTGTCAATTATATCTACTTTCCTTGAAGGTGTGAGACTGTTATCTCTCCATTACATGTTACTCGTAGGCTCATGTGGCCTCGTTCGTTTGTCGCCTACCCTCCACCTCCAATGATAACGGGTATGTATCTTCAAAGTGGATAGGTAGCGACAATGTTTGTGAGAGTAAGGTTTGTTGTTTTTAGTACGATTTCGGTACCAACTTTAGTACTGACGCTGGCAAAGCCAGTAAAATAACGTGCCGAACAGAATGCCAGAAAGCGGACAATAATAAAAGCCCGCCACCAATACAAACTCCTGTTATAGCTAGGTTGCCGTCAACAATCCCGTAAAGGGTGAATAGCTTAGACAGTGCATAGATAATGTATAGCAAAGAAGACACCATAAAGGCTAGTCTATTGATAATAATTGAGACTAGGGACATTAGGACGTATAACAGAACTATGATGATGGTATTACTAAGACTTGCGTTGCCCTCCTGAACGCCGAGGTAGATAAACACTGGGTGAACAATCAATGGGGCTGATAAAAGGTGGAGCCAGAAGGCTACATCACTACGCCGAGTTGTTCTGGTGCGGTCAGAAGAATCCCAGTACATTGCAAGTATGAAGATGCATATTCCTCCGACTAGTAACATGACAGGAATATGGATGATAGCATCAGGGAAAAAATAAATAATTATGGCTGCAAGAAAGCTAGCCATTGCTGCAGCACAGGCAGCTATCGTTACTGGTATTTGAAAGCGGAGATAATGGATATATCCTGCAATACCACTGAAGGCTGCGGCTGTGATGTAAGCAGCCTTTGATGTAGTTGGAAGAAAGTGCGTTGACAATAAAAATATTCCCCACACAAAAGTAAGCATTAGTAGTATGCCAGGTAAGGTCATATTTTTTTTACGCACGAAAAATTCAGCTAATCCCCAAGACAATAGCGGTAAAAATAGTATAGATGACAAGTCATTAATGGCGCCTAACACGGAATAAGAAGAGTACAGTAATAGTACGCAGGCAATGACAACAAAAACATCGCTAAAGCCTGTTGCTAGCCGGACATTTTCCTGAGCATCTATCTCGTCGTTTGGGGTGGTGCAAAAATGATCACGAAACTTTAACACGGACGTTTCTGAAAATATTTGTTTTTCTACTGCTAAGTCTAGGTCTTCATCGGTATACATGAGTGAGCCTTAGTTTGAGTATTTGCGAGTGTTGGGTAACAACGGAATAATTCCATAGCGAAAGTATATACTTAAAGTAACTGAGGTGCAGGACTCTGATTGAGATGTTTATTTGCAAGACTTTAACGTAGATAATTATAGTTTTTACAATAGATCCTTCGGTAAACTTATTGTTTAAGGCTAGCGTGGTGGAATACCATATACTTATTCAGCGGATTCAAATCTGAAGTGCATCACTTGACTAGGTAGAAGAAAGGGCCAGCTGAAGGTAAGCACCTACCTTTTTCTCCGAGTCTGTAAATAAAATTGTGTAACTGCTCATTATATACAACCTAGAGCAAAGGTAAAAATAATGAGTAATACAATGGATCAAGATAAGCTTCAATCACTGGCTAACGAGCTAGCCAAAGATGTTAAAACTCCCGACGATCTCTGCACGCTAAGCGCCTTCCTGACTAAACTCACCGTTGAGGCAGCCTTGAAGGGTGAGATGAATCATCACTTAGACTACGACAAAAACGACCAGATAGGCTATCACAGCGGCAATAGCCGGAACGGATACTCCTCTAAAACCCTGAAGGGTGTTAGGGGAGATCCACATTCAAACTCCTCGTGACCGCAACGCTAGCTTTGAACCCACACTAATAAAGAAGGGACAAACGCTGGTTACCGGTATGGATCAGCCGCAAAGGGCATGAGCACCCGTGATATTGTCGCCGCTTTTCAAGATATGTACGGCGCTGACATCTCCGCAGGACTCGTCTCTCAAGTCACCAATGCGGTTATAGAGCAAGTGATTAAATAGCAAAATAGACCACTAGACAGCACCTACCCATCGTCTATTTGGATTGTATTGTCTTGAAAATTCGTCAGGATAAACGGGTTATCAATAAAGCGATTCACCTCGTCTTGGCCGTTAATATTGAGGGTCATAAAGAGCTTTTGAGTATGTGGGTTTCTGAAAATGAAGGGCTAAATTCTGGTTTTCTGTACTCACCGAGCTACAAAGTCGAGGCGTACAACAGACACTAATCGCCTGTGTAGACGGCCTGAAAGGTTTTCCCGCTGCAATCAGTGCAACCTACCCTAAAGCTAAAATTCAGTTATGTATCTTGCATCTGGTACGCAACGCGCTGAAGCTTGTGCCGTGGAAAGATTACAAAGAAGTGGCTGCCGATTTAAAGATGATTTATCAATCGGTCACTGAGCAGGAGGCTGCTTTAGAGCTGGATCGCTTTGCGGATAAATGGGATGAGAAATACCCGCAGATCAGTAAATCCTGGCGATCTCACTGGGACAATCTGACGACTATTTTTGATTACCCCGCCGACATTCGGAAGGTGATTTACACCACCAACGCCATCGAGTCTTTGAACAGCGTAATCCGTAAATCGGTCAAAACTCGCAAGGTATTTCCAAGCGATGAGGCTGCACTGAAAGTTATTTATTTAGCCGTTGAGGCCGCGTCCAAAAAATGGACGCGGCCGATCAGGGATTGGAAGCCAGCGCTAAATCGTTTTATGATTGATTTTGAGGAGCAGCTAGCTCCTCATATCTAAACGGGCAGTTACACAGTTTGTTTTACAGGCTCGTCGACTCTATCTCGGGTTCTTCAGCATCGAAGAATTCGTCCCTACTTACACCATCCTCGTTACCGCTATCCCTACCTCTATCGTTACCTCTACTATAGCTACCTCTATAGCTACCTCTATCGCTATCTCTATCGCTACCGCTATCGTTACCTCTATTACAGCTATCGTTACCTCTATAGCTACCTCTATCGCTACCGCTATCGTTACCTCTATTACAGCTATCGTTACCTCTATCGTTACCTCTATCGCTACCTCTATCGCTACCTCTATCGCTACCGCTATCGTTACCTCTATTACAGCTATCGTTACCTCTATCGCTACAGCTATCGTTACCTCTACCGCTACCGCTACCGCTACTGCGACCGCGACCGCGACCGCGAAAAAAATCACATACCTGTATTCCTGTATCAGTTAACGCCTCACACCCACCCATAAATGCGGCGGAAAGTACACTTACAGCACAAGCAGTTGTTAACAAAGGAGGAAGATTTTCTAAAAATGACTTGTTAAGACATTTATTAAGCATATGCAACATAGAAACCGGCACAATCGTTGCCCAAGCATTTGACCCGTAAAACGCCAAAAAAGATGCCATCATAACTGGACCTATAATCTGTGCAGCTTTATGCAAACGCGGCTGTGAATTCCATGCTTTCCTATACTCCCTCTCTCTCATATTGCTAAGAAATTTAACTAATCTGCTGCCATTACTAACAATAACAATGCCTAAGCCGGCGCCCTGACATAAGGATGAAACTGTCGCAATACTTGTCCTTTCAGCCAGTGCAGTCAAAGTAGCGCTAGGAATATTTAACATGCTGGCACTGGTGACGTTGAATGAATTACAAACAGAACCTATCATACTGCTGCTAGTCATCGTACTATTCATCATGCTTCCAGCAGCACCTATCATACTTTGCGCAGTAGTACTACTATTCATCATGCTTCCAGCAGCACCTATCATACTTCCCGCAGTAGTACTACTATTCATCATGCTTCCAGCAGCACCCATCATACTTCGCGCAGTAGTACTACTATTCATTGCGACAAGTCCAGCTGTACTGGCATAAGTAACAATACCATCAACAATAGAAACCCCTAGGTCTTTAATTTGCTCAAGAATAGACTGAGCCGCAAAAGTGCCTCTCATCGTCCAGCCTCCGATGGTTCCTGCTGCGGCAACAAGAATTAAATGTCCCATATTCTTAGCCAGCTCAGCACACCCCTCGTCACACTTAAGGTCAGCTTTATCGTGCGTATAATTCTCATGCTTACTTAATATCTGTGCTTTGCTTGCTCTTAGCTTCATAGCCTTACTGACTTCCATAAAATCATAGAACCCATTAAGACCATTCTTTCGCATAAGCTCGCGTAATTTTTCAGGATCTAACGTGTTACTATCTACCTCTTCAACCGAAACACATTCTCTTGCCATATCATTTGCAACATTGTAAACCTGATTCTGATAACCATTTTTCATAGAAATTCTGCTCTTGCAGATTTTATACAGAGTAGCCCCACAAAGAACACCTGTGCTAAATGTGCATGTATAATTTGCCCAACGCCCGATATACGCTCCAATGATGCTACCATTCGCTAGACACTCACCTGCCAGCTGAGCGCTTAAAGAGTCATTCTCGGCATAATGGTGTGCAAAAACCCCTATCAGCACCATTGCAGCAAATCCTCCCAAAGATTTAGCTGTAGTTTTCTCACATGCTTTCCAATTAGATTTTTTGTATTTTGGAGCACCTCCATCAGGATACATTGGTTTCAATTCTGCTTGCCGATCAGCTTCATCTGAAGCACCGGGAGCCTTAGACACGTACACCATTGTGATGGACTGTGCCTTTTCCGAGCCAAACTTACCCCTTAATTCATTAATTGTTTTAGCCGAGGTCCAAATATAGCTTTCTAGTTCAAGCATTGCCGCATAGGTTAATGGCGCTGTGCCAAACATAGCGCCAATTTTCATGGCGCTCATGGCTGGGTCATTAAATAAGTTGCCACAAGCCCCGTCATCAAGGTGTATAACCAGCAGATTAATGCTTCCTGCAATCACCGCCAGCGACCCTACTCCACATAAGAAAGCAGCCCTTCCAACTGTTTTTAGCTTTCTTCCGAAGCCCCATTCTTCTTTCCACTCAATTTTATCTTGTATCTCTCCATTGGCGATCATATCCTTGATCTGATATCTGTCTTCGTTGCTAAGATTGCTACTTAATAGCACCCCATCCATTGCATTACTATCATGATCATCCACAAGCACACTATAATCATTATTTTTTGTAGCGTCTCCTGTGGCATAAGTATCGACAGGAATACTAAAAAGCAGAAATACAATCAGAGCTGCTAAGAACAGCCGGTAAATATGAAGAGGCAAGCTAACAAGAGCAAGAGAATCAATGCCAGAGACTAACGTCAAGGCAGGGGTGCGAGGAATGCATAAAGACTTCATAAATGAGAACCTTTGCTTTTTACAGGTATAGTCAATCATATACCAAATTAGATAAAAGACAGGTTGCGGCTTATACGCATTTTTCAGGCAAAATACTTATTGAGACCTTTGCACGAGCCGTAATTTTGTTAGTCTGTGAGGAAAACACGCACTAAAATAGATGCTTTATGCTTGTAAATGATCGATTTAGTGCGTTTTTAAAGAAGCCAGCTGGCAAAAGAATAATCGTGCAAAGATCTCTATTTAAATAACCTACGAATAACTATTTTAGTTTATATTATCTACCATTGAAGGTATGAGTAGCAGGTGATAAGGGGCTAAGAGAGCAATCAATAGCTGCTCACCCTAAGGATGAATAGCCTGGATCCGTGACTTCCTGATTACCGCCACACTTTTCTGTCTAGCGTCAAGTTTGAAGTGCGACAAAAGTAGTTATTCATAGAGACCTTTGCACGAGCCGTAATCTTATTAGTCGGTGAGGAAAACACGCACTAAAATAAATGATTTATGCTTGTAAATGATCCATTTAGTACGTTTTTAAAGAAGCCAACTGGCAAAAGAACAATCGTGCAAAGATCTCTCATAAAAGAATTCCTCAACTACCTTATAAGTTAATCTCTTCCGTATTTAATTTAGCAGCGATGATATTACGAGATCTCAGTATAATCAACTACTTTGGTTACCGACATTGAACTTTCCACGTTTTGTCAGCCATTACTATCTTTCTAAAGCGTTGAACATCAAATTTCAATACATAGCTACGCTAATTTTTCTAGGGCCTGCCCAGAGCTATAATCGGAATCCGCATACAGTGCCGTTTCATCCTCCAGTAGCAGGGTATCACGCTCCTGAGAATTATGAATATTGCCAGGCGTTAAGCTTTGCCTATGAATAAAGCCATCTTCATCGAGACTAATATGAATGGAAAAACCAGAGGTGTTTTTTTGTTACCACGACTGTCATTCTTAACGTGCCAATCCGCTTCAGAATCTTTTGTTGGTTTTCCGCTTTTGTCGTGGCCTGAACCTGAACGCGCTGCCTCTATCGGTGTAGCATCAATGATATTATGCTACCTTAGCTCATTATGATGTTTTTGGCTTCCAGCTGAAGATTAATCTCTGCCAATAATTGATCTCACATACAGTGTTCAACAAGTCGTGTTCGAAATCGTCCCAAGGCGGAGGCTTCGGGAACTGCTTCACCAATTTCAAGGTGACAAAACTTGCGGAAAAGAAGATTTCTATACAAGCACCGAGCCTTTGGTAAAAAGACAGGCAGACCATTAAAACTTGAGCGTGAACCCAGGCGCAAGAACAAAGCGTTAGCAGAAGCTGCTGCAAAAAAGACCCAAGAGATTTTGGGGAGGGTGTCAGAGGACTATTTATCGTCCTTACGAACAGGCTGTAGTCAGCTAAACCAAACAAGCGGCTTACGATAGGTATCGTTAATCTAAATAAAGATCATTCGTTAGTCATAATAACACCTATGTTATAAACTGTTGGGAACTTTATATGTAATATTAATTTAATAGCAAATATCAAGGGCCATGAGTAACGCTCTTATTTCAAGAAATCAGTTTAGGAGAAGTAATATGCTAAGTAATATTTTTAACAAAACATCTGCAGGACTAAATTTAAATGCTCCAGACCTTTCTGACCTAAGAGAGACTAAGAGATCCTTCAGGAATAAAGCAGTTGCCAAATTAAAAGAAATATCACAAAATGCTAAATCATTTCTTCATGCCAGTGCATCAGGATTCAAAAAAAGAGTAACGCAGACCCTTAATAGAAAAACAAGTATTGTACCAAGGACAGATATTAAAAATAAAGTCAATATATATAATAAAGATTTTGATAATTACATAATTCTTGACCAATGTTTATTATGTCATAACGAAGCATCAGCAATCATTAGAACGCATGCTATAGACGCCAACAGAAAGCATGAAATAGAGCAAGAAAATAAAAAACAAGAAATGATAAGCACACCTCAATCAGAGATATCTAAATATATGAAGGAAGGTGTAACTAAATGCTACATTAAAGACACAAAGATGGAGATGGATCGTATGGAAGAAATGCGCAAAGATACAGAGAAGTTATGTGCAGATACATACGAACAGGTTAAACGAGCAGGTAAAGAAAACCAGCTATCTTCTAAAGAGATGAATGCAGCGTTTAATACCACCATTGAAGCATTTACAGCAGAAGCTGACCGTGTTAAGGCACAGATAGAAATAAAAAAAGCTGAAATAATTTTTTTAAAAAGACACATGGACACTTGTAAAAAAGATAAGAAATTGCATAGTGATCTGACTACCAAACTTAAAGCCAAACAGAAACAGAAGAAGGAGAATATTAGCATTCTAAATCATGTGAAAAAGAACATAAAAAAGCACAAAAGTTATTTAAATAAATTAGGAGCCACTAAACGTTCAATAAAGTCTAGATTCCCACAATAACCGACACACTCGGAATTAATTTGAGAGCCTATTCCTAGTAAGATGAAGGACGATATGTAATACCTGAAGAGACATTTTTGATTACCCCACCGACATTCGGAAGGTGATTTACACCACCAACGCCATCGAGTCTTTGAACAGCGTAATCCGTAAATCGGTCAAAACTCGCAAGGTATTTCCAAGCAATGAGGCTGCACTGAAAGTTATTTATTTAGCCGTTGAGGCCGCGTCCAAAAAATGGACGCGGCCGATCAGGGATTGGAAGCCAGCGCTAAATCGTTTTATGATTGATTTTGAGGAGCAGCTAGCTCCTCATATCTAAACGGGCAGTTACACAGTTTGTTTTACAGACTCGTCGACTCTATCTCGGGTTCTTCAGCACCGAAGGATACGTCCCTACTTACACCATCATCCTCGTTACCGCTATCGTTAGCTCTATCGCTACCGCTACCGTTACCTCTATCGCTACCTCTATCGCTATCGCTACCGCTACCACTACCGCTACTGCGACCGCGACCGCGACCGCGACCTCGAAAAAAATCATATATCTGTATTCCTGTATCAGTTAACACCTCACACCCACCCATAAATCCGGCGGCAAGTATACTTACAGCACAAGAAGTTGTTAACAAAGGAGGAAGATTTTCCAAAAATGACTTGTTAAGACACTTATTAAGCATATGCAATATAGAAACCGGCACAATCGTTGCCCAAGCATTTGACCCGTAAAACGCCAAAAAAGATGCCATCATAACTGGACCTATAATCTGTGCAGCTTTATGCGAACGCGGCTGTGAATTCCATGCTTTCCTATACTCCTTCTCTCTCATATTGTTAAGAAATTTAACTAATCTGTTGCCATTACTAACAATAACAATGCCTAAGCCGGCGCCCTGAAGTAAGCATGAAACTGTCGCAAGACTTGTCCTTTCAGCCAGTGCCATCAAAGTAGCTCTAGGAAGATTTAACATACTGGTGACGTTGAATGAATTACAAACAGAACCTATCATACTGCTGTTAGTCATCGTACTATTCATCATGCTTCCAGCAGCACCCATCATACTTTGCGCAGTAGTGCTACTATTCATTGCGACAAGTCCATCTGTACTGGCATAAGTAACAATACCATCAACAATAGAAACCCCTAGGTCTTTAACTTGCTCAAGAATAGACTGAGCCGCAAAAGTGCCTCTCATCGTCCAGCCTCCGATGGTTCCTGCTGCGGCAACAAGAATTAAATGTCCCATATTCTTAGCCAGCTCAGCACACCCCTCGTCACACTCAAGGTCAGCTTTATCGGGCGTATAATTATCATGCTTACTTAATTTCTGTGCTTTGCTTGCTCTTAGCTTCATAGCCTTACTGACTTCCATAAAATCATAGAACCCATTAAGACCATTCTTTCGCATAAGCTCGCGTAATTTTTCAGGATCTAACGTGTTACTATCTACCTCTTCAACCGAAACACATTCTCTTGCCATATCATTTGCAACATTGTAAACTTGTTCCTGATAACCATTTTTCATAGAAATCCTGTTCTTGCAGATTTTATACAGAGTAGCCCCACAAAGAACACCTGTGCTAAATGTACATGTATAATTTGCCCAACGCCCGATATACGCTCCAATGATGCTACCATTCGATAAACACTCACCTGCTAGCTGAGCGTTTAAAGAGTCATTCTCGGCAAAATGGTGTGCAAAAATCCCTATCAGCACCATTGCAGCAAATCCTCCCAAAGATTTAGCTGTAGTTTTCCCACATGCTTTCCAATTAGATTTTTTGTATTTTGGAGCACCTCCATCAGGATACATTGGTTTCAATTCTGCTTGCCGCTCAGCTTCATCTGAAACACCTGGAGCCTTACTCACGAACATCATTAAGGTGGGCGGTACCTTTTTCGAGCCAAACTTACCCCTTAATTCATTAATTGTTTTAGCCGAGGTCCAAATATAGCTTTCTAGTTCAAGCATTGCCGCATAGGTTAATGGCGCTGTGCCAAACATAGCGCCAATTTTCATGGCGCTCATGACTGGGTCATTAAATAAGTTGCCACAAGCCCCGTCATCAAGGTGTATGACCAGCAGGTTAATGCTTCCTGCAATCACCGCCACCGACCCTACTCCACATAAGAAAGCAGCCCTTCCAACTGTTTTTAGCTTTCTTCCGAAGCCCCATTCTTCTTTCCACTCAATTTTATCTTGTATCTCTCCATTGGCGATCATATCCTTGATCTGATATCTGTCTTCCTTGCTAAGATTGCTGCTTAATAGCACCCCATCCATTGCATTACTATCCTGATCACCCATAATCACACTATGATCATTATTTTTTGCAGAGTCTCCTGTGGCATAAGTATCGAAAGGAATACTAAAAAGCAGAAATACAATCAGAGCTGCTAAGAACAGCCGGTAAATCTGAAAAGGCAAGCTAACAAGAGCAAGAGAATCAATGCCAGAGACTAACGTCAAGGCAGGGGTGCGAGGAATGCATAAAGACTTCATAAATGAGAACCTTTGCTTTTTACAGGTATAGTCAATCATATACCCAATTAGATAAACGACAGGTTGCGGCTTATACGCATTTTTCAGGCAAAATACTTACTTAAATAACCTACGGAGAACTATTTTAGTTTATATTATCTACCATTGAAGGTATGAGTAGCAGATGACAAGGGGGTAAGCGAGCAATTAATGGCTGCTCACCCTAATGATGAATAGCCTGAATCCGTGACTTCCTGATTACCGTCACACTTTTCTGTCTAGTGTCAAGCATGAAGTGCGACAAAAGTAGTTATTCATAAAAGAATTCCTCAGCTGCCTTATAAGTTAATCACTTCCGTATTTAATTTAGCAGCGATGATATTACGAGACCTCAGTATAACCAGCTACTTTGGTCACCGGCATTGAACTTTCCACGTTTTGTCAGCCACTACTAGCTTTCTAAGGCGTTGAACATCAAATTTCAATACATAGCTGCGCTAATTTCTCTAGGGTCTGCCCAGAGCTGTAATCTGAGTCCGCATACAGTGCCGTTTCATCCTCCAGTAGCAGAGTATCACGCTCCTGAGAATCATGAATATTGCCAAGCGTTAAGCTTTGCCTATGAATAAAGCCATCTTCATCGAGACTAATATGAATGGAAAAACCAGAGGTGTTTTTTTGTTACCACGACTGTCATTCTTAACGTGCCAATCCGCTTCAGAATCTTTTGTTGGTTTTCCGCTTTTGTCGTGGCCAGAACCTGAACGCGCTGCCTCTATCGGTGTAGCATCAATGATATTATGCTACGCTCATTATGATGTTTTTGGCTTCCAGCTGAAGATTAATCCTGCCAATAATTGATCTCACATACAGTGTTCAACAAGTCGTGTTCGAAATCGTCCCAAGGTGGAGGCTTCGGGAACGGCTCCACCAAGCTCAAGGTGACAAAATTTACGGAACAGAAGATCTCTATACAAGCACTGAGCCAACTGTACATCGGATAAGCGATACCATGTTCCAAGCAATAAGGCTCGAAACAAGGTCAGCAGAGGATAGCTGGGGCGACCGGTGTTAGAAGCATAGATTGAGGATAATAATAACTTCTCAATCTCTGACCATTTCAACAGCGCTTTTGTATCATCCAGACTACGAAGAATTGGATGGTTTAGGTCGCTGGCTGAAACGAAGAGTTTGGGCTGTGTTGTGAAGGATTATTGCATGCCGATCTTTTACAAGAATATAATCGTTTTTGTTGAGTTATCCTGATGTCTCCAAATACTTAGAATATATTAGAACAACCATAAAATCGTATTCATCAAAACATGACATCTTCACAAATACCGTTGCCAAACATTTTTTAAATTATACTAACGGATCACATCTTTATTAAAAACACATATCAAAACATCTTTGGAAATACTCAGTGAAGTATTACAGAAAACTACTGGAGCCTCAAGAAAGTTCGTTATTGATACATTAACAAGCATGCTTTTCCTTTTACAGTATGAGGTAGCATTATTTACCTCTAATAATTTGAATTTTGCGAGCTGCATTACAACAAAGTCTTTGTTATAAATGCTTTACGTGCTTAATGACAAAGAAAGATACCCAGAGTTAACTATACTGCTGCATCTCAAAAGCTGGATGCCAAATAATAAGAAAATACAATTGTGCCGGTTCAAATTTAGTTCTTTCATAAATAACTCTCGTGCTTAAGAAAAATAGAATTAATGTTCTAGAAGTTTCCAAAAACAAAATCAATACGACTCATATATTTCTTATCTATGTACGTGATAAAATATTTAGCAGATCTAAAAAGTTATTTGATCATTTTTGTGAAATGGCAAATAGAACAGTCTGGCATTGAATTTTATACCCCAGCAGCAGGCCTGTATTTTGTCCCGTATATAGAGCCCCGCAAGATAGCTCTAGTATTACTTAAAGCTTTGGATTTCGCGATTAGCCAGCAGCTAAGAAAAGAATTCAAAAAATATTAGATACGACTGTGATCCAGCAACCATCTAGACCAGTCGCCTATAATGCTGCTCTTTTATTGTAAGCGTTCACTCACCACAGTAGCTTAGCACCCCTAAGTTTCTATGGAGGCAACTCCAGATTTGGGCATATATCAGTTTCAATTTAAGCGGTGAGGCAGCTGACCGCTCTCCTCACCCACAAAGCCTACATCTACATAAGCTCATGTCTGCTTAGCTCGTTTTTCCGGCTATAAGCTTTTCCATTTTTTATGAGATCCAGAGCTGCTACCAAGTTCCTGAGTAATATCTAACAAAGAATACGCCCCTGTATCATGATCACCATTGTTAGCATTAATGCTTGTTAAAGAGTGTTCCTCAGCAAACCCATGAGCCTTTATATCTGCATCCTGGTGTTCTACATCCTCGGAGAATACGTCCTTACTTTCATTATCATCCTTGTTACCGCTACTGCGACCGCGACCTCGAAAAAAATCATGTATCTGTATTCCTGTATCAGTTAACACCTCACACCCACCCATAAATCCGGCGGCAAGTATACTTACAGCACAAGAAGTTGTTAACAAAGGAGGAAGATTTTCCAAAAATGACTTGTTAAGACACTTATTAAGCATATGCAATATAGAAACCGGCACAATCGTTGCCCAAGCATTTGACCCGTAAAACGCCAAAAAAGATGCCATCATAATTGGACCTGTAATCTGTACAGCTTTATGCGAAAGCGGCTGTGAATTCCATGCATCCCTATACTCCTTCTCTCTCATATTGTTAATAAATTTAACTAATCTGCTGCCATTACTAACAACAATAATGCCTAAGCCTGCGCCCTGACATAAGCATGAAACTGTCGCAATACTTGTCCTTTCAGCCAGTGCAGTTAAAGTAGCTCTAGGAAGATTTAACATACTGGTGACGTTGAATGAATTACAAACAGAACCTATCATACTGCTGTTAGTCATCGTACTATTCATCATGCTTCCAGTAGCACCCATCATACTTTGCGCAGTAGTGCTACTATTCATTGCGACAAGTCCAGCTGTACTGGCATAAGTAACAATACCATCAACAATAGAAACCCCTAGGTATTTAACTTGCTCAAGAATAGACTGAGCCGCAAAAGTGCCTCTCATCGTCCAGCCTCCGATGGTTCCTGCTGCGGCAACAAGAATTAAATGTCCCATATTCTTAGCCAGCTCAGCACACCCCTCGTCACACTCAAGGTCAGCTTTATCGGGCGTATAATTATCATGCTTACTTAATATCTGTACTTTGTTTGATCTTAGCTTCATAGCCTTACTGACTTCCATAAAATCATAGAACCCATTAAGACCATTCTTTCGCATAAGCTCGCGTAATTTTTCAGGATCTAACGTGTTACTATCTACCTCTTCAACCGAAACACATTCTCTTGCCATATCATTTACAACATTGTAAACTTGATCCTGATAACCATTTTTCATAGAAATTCTGTTCTTGCAGATTTTATACAGAGTAGCCCCACAAAGAACACCTGTGCTAAATGTACATGTATAATTTGCCCAACGCCCGATATACGCTCCAATGATGCTACCATTCGATAAACACTCACCTGCTAGCTGAGCGTTTAAAGAGTCATTCTCGGCACAATGGTGTGCAAAAATCCCTATCAGCACCATTACAGCAAATCCGCCCAAAGATTTAGCTGTATTTTTCTCACATGCTTTCCAATTAAATTTTTCGTATTTTGGAGCACCTCCTTCAATATACATTGGTTTCAATTCTGCTTGCCGCTCAGCTTCATCTGAAACACCTGGAGCCTTAGACACGAACATCACTGCGGTGGGCGGTAGCTTTTTCGAGCCAAACTTACCCCTTAATTCATTAATTGTTTTAGCCGAGGTCCAAATATAGCTTTCTAGTTCAAGCATTGCCGCATAGGTTAATGGCGCTGTGCCAAACATAGCGCCAATTTTCATGGCGCTCATGGCTGGGTCATTAAATAAGTTGCCACAAGCCCCATCATCAAGGTGTATGACCAGCAGGTTAATGCTTCCTGCAATCACCGCCACCGACCCTACTCCACATAAGAAAGCAGCCCTTCCAACTGTTTTTAGCTTTCTTCCGAAGCCCCATTCTTCTTTCCACTCAATTTTATCTTGTATCTCTCCATTGGCGATCATATCCTTGATCTGATATCTGTCTTCTTTGCTAAGATTGCTGCTTAATAGCACCCCATCCATTGCATTACTATCCTGATCACCCATAATCACACTATGATCATTATTTTTTGCAGAGTCTCCTGTGGCATAAGTATCGAAAGGAATACTAAAAAGCAGAAATACAATCAGAGCTGCTAAGAACAGCCGGTAAATCTGAAAAGGCAAGCTAACAAGAGCAAGAGAATCAATGCCAAAGACTAACGTCAAGGCAGGGGTGCGAGGAATGCATAAAGACTTCATGAATGAGAACCTTTGCTTTTTACAGGTATATACCCGTCGCCTTTCAAGTTGCTACGTTGTTGGCTGCGTTCGCTCACCCCGATCACCTACTACTCGTAGGCTCACGGGGCTTCGCTTACTTGCTGCCTAGTAGCAATTTGAAATGCTTTGGGTATAGTCAATCATATACCCAATTAGATAAACGACAGGTTGCGGTTTATACGCATTTTTCAGGAAAAATACTTACTTAAATAACCTACGAATAACTATTTTAGTTTATATTATCTACCATTGAAGGTATGAGTAGCAGATGACAAGGGGGTAAGCTAGCAATTAATGTCTGCTCACCCTAATGATGAATAGCCTGAATCCGTGACTTCCTGATTACCACCAAACTTTTCTGTCTAGTGTCAAGTTTGAAGTGCGACAAAAGTAGTTATTCATAAAAGAATTCCTCAGCTGCCTTATAAGTTAATCTCTTCCGTATTTAATTTAGCAGCGATGATATTACGAGACCTAAGTATAATCAACTACCTTGGTACCGGCATTGAACTTTTTAGATTGCCAAACATGGTTTCAATACTCCAGCGCTTACTATAGTCATCTATTATGCTGTCTGGCTTTTTAGTAGCTACGACGATCAACAATCCTTTCAGAGTTCGACGGGCTGCAATATAGAGCGGTACTCCAGATACTTTCTTTTTGTTATGCCACGTTACTGTTTGATTGATACTAACGCCTCTGCATAGCTTGCCAATGGAAATCTTTTTACTTAGATATTCCACCACATTTTTGCTTTTAACCAGAATTCTGCATGACAGTTTGTTTTGACGTAACCCGTCTAACCATTCGTGGCCTATAAACTCACGATCTGCCAGAAGGTTATCAATTCTCTTTATGGGAATGAGATTTAGTACACGCTCCATTACCACTATGCGTTTATCGGTATTATAGTTTCCTCATTTTTTGTCAAGACACTACCAAATAATGGGAATTGAGATCCCTTGCCAAGCAATTGATACCACCAGATAGTTGACATTTTTGGAGCCATGCTTCCAGTTGGTTCTATCCATCCACAGAGTAAAGATATCCATATCCAGGCTCAGAATCAGCTCACCTAGCTGTTCAAGATTGTAGTTATAGTCAGCGAAAAATCACTTTATACGGCGATAACTGGGCTCGCTGCCTGCCTTCGTCTGAAACTATTTGACAGATACATACACAGTAAGGCCAGTACAAACTGTGCAATGAAGCTGATCCGAGCTTAATGCAGGGGCAGATGAGTCTTAATTTCGCGGATTCAAATTTCAAATGCATCATAGCTTAAGCTGCTAACGCAGCCCTGTGTTCACCCATTATCAGGGCGGGTGTTTTGAAATTCAAATCTTTTCTTGGCCGAGAATTAAGCCGCATCAATGCTCGCTTCACCCCTATCTGACCGACCTTCTTGAAGTATGTATTTTTTGGAAAATATTGTCGTAGCAAGCCATTGGTGTTCTCATTTATACCCAAAGGATTTCAAGTTGCTACTAGCCGGCAAGTAAGCGAAGTCCCATGAGCCTACGAGTAGTAGGTGATCTGGGTGAGCGAGCGCAGCCAACAACGTAGTAGATTGAAAGGCGACGGGTATAACCCTCGCTCCCAAGAGCTGTAGGGGTGCGCAAAGTAATCCTCCGCCGATAATGCTTGCCTGATTTTCTCATGCTCAACAACCATAACCTATTCTGCGGTAAAAGACCGTGCAGGTTACCTTATATGGGAGTCACCTCATACTAATTATGCCTTGGAAATCAAGCGTTTTAAGTTTTTTGTCCCGTACATAGCGAAATCCCATGAGCCCACGAGTAGTAAGTGGTTTTTATGAGTGAGAGCAGTAAACAACCCCCTACACCGTCAAGGGGAATTGGTGTACTATTCTTGAAGGGCAAGAGCTTCATATTCTCTATCCAGTAGATAGTCGTGAATAACCTATGCTGGAATCTAGGATACAATATCATGCTTTTTTAATACCTCATATGCTTTGTACAATTTTTGGAAATCCTTCGCCGCTTGTTTTTCATTGCCTTTGTTTTTATCTGGGTGAACTTGCAATAGCGCGTTAAATACTGATTTTTTATTTCTGCCATTTTTTTTTGTTATAGAAAGGGTAGCCCATGCTTCACAAACCTCATCAACAAAGTCGTATTTATCCTCCCAGTATAGAAAGCTAAGGATTCTTTCTTTATCAACATCTGGTTTTATATAGTAGTCCCCATTTATTTTAATTACATATTCTTTGCTTACAAGTATGAATTTATCATCTGCTCGTCGGATGATGACTTTTTTTACAAGTCCATCTTTATCTGAATAAATAACACAGCGATCTGATATTTGCTCAAATGATAACCCATCATCACAATTATCTTCTAGCCAAGAGCTTATTTTAGTTGGAAATTTAACAGAAAACCCTTTGAATTCATTACCATCATTATAAAATGATTCAAATGACGGTATTTTTGCATTACTTTTTTGTTCATGCGCAGTTGAATAGTTAGGGCTGCGCCTAAAACCTCTAGCTCCCTCCCTTTCTTTATAATTATATTTTTTTTCTTGCTCTTGGGAGGCATAGGTATGAGAGCCTCCCGTTTTATTTGAATGTCCTGTTTTTTTATATGGGGACTGTTGAGGCTCGGTTCCTTTCAGTGCTTGCCTAAACCGAATAAGCATTGAGGAAAAGAACATATCAGCTTTTGCATCAGGACGAATTAAGTTGTTGTTTATGTCTTTTTCTTTCCTTTCAATATCTGCCTGAAGATTTTGTAGCCCGTCAGATAGATTGCTACCATTTCTTAATACTTCCAATAAAGCGGTATTGAGTTTTTTAAGATATAAGTTTTTTGTACGAAGAATAGATTTGAATTTTTCTTCTGTAGTTGTATTTTCCGGAACACTGATGGATAAACTAAGGCAGAGGCAATCAACAATATTGGCTGGTGTTAGCGTCTGTTTTTCGTCTTTGTGTGTGTTTGTATCAATATTGTTGCTTTGTGTATATTCTTCTTCGCAAAAAATAACTCCAACATTATTGGACCCATCTTTATAGGTGACTTCTTGCTTGCAATCATTGCTACTTGTAGTGATAATACGTTGCAAGGGGAGCGCAATGCCTTCGCAAGAATGACAGATTATATATTTAATAGATGCCTTCTCTTTAAACCAGCAGCCTGTGCAAGATTCATGATATATATGATTATATGTAGTTATTTCAGTTTTTTTGGGGGCAAAGCACTTGTGTTTACACAAACTATATACAGAGTCATCTTTCCATATATCTTCTTCACTATTATCCAATATACTTAATTTACAGAACTTATCCTGCAATTCAATGCCATTATTCCCACATAATAATGTGGCATATGAAGGACTTGAGTCATTGCCACTTGTAGTGTCTTTCACACTACCGGTAATGTATAATGCAAAGTTATAACTATTATCTCCTGTATCTCCTGCATCTCCTGCATCTCCTGTATCTCCTGTATCTCCTGCTAAAGGTAACCAAATTTTTTCTAACAGATCTCTAGAGAGTTGCTTTATATCAAGCATACCATCTTGTACTTGTTCGTCTACCCTCTTTTCTTTAATAGGAACAAATAAAAACATTTTTTTAAATGATAATGTTTTTTGCACAGAGACAAAGTCTGATATTGGTTTTACTTTAACAGGGAAAAGCTCTAAGAATACTGTATTAGACTGCTTTATAACAACAAAATAGAAACCACCATCCTTAAGTTTATTCACTGTCATCGGACACTTATTATAATTATTAACAGCATAGATATTATTGCTTAATCCAGTATTTTTAATTTTATCTATATTTTCATCATATCCATAGACAAAACTAAGCACCTTCGTAAGCATATCAGTAGGTACCTCCAGCCCATTGATATCAGTCATCGTACCTGTAGAGTTCTCATTATGTAACGTTTTTGGCACTATAACTTTGACAATATAATCATTAGGAATCCAGCCCACATGCATATCTTCATTTTCTTCATCAAATGCCGCCATTCCTCGCTGAATAATAAAAAAAACTAAAAAAACTAAAAACATCATAAACGATAGTGCACTTTTCATAATTCATAACTCCAGCATGGCTTGTTGTTTATTCCCCTCATATAAATCGGGCACTATTTATACATAGTGCACTTTTTAAATGCATTTTCTATATAAAAGGCAAGTCTATAACATTAAGATTACAAACCTTTTTTCATGATTAATGCTGATGATAGTAGGGAATGCAAAAATCGTATAGTAGTGCTTGTTAAAAAACAATACATATTTTACAAAACGGACATCTGATAATCGTTCCTGCATACCAGACTTCACCTGCGTAGCAAATATGAAGCATGCTTTACGCTAAACTGGTTATCTAGATTTCTACAGTAAAAACACAAGTTTAGCCACATAATTCCACTTTCATTTACGTGGATGCCCTTGAGTGCTCTTCCTTAAATCTATGTACTGGGCAAAAAACCTGAAGCTCTTGATTCTCAATGCATAACTCGTATGATGTAACTCTCAGATAAGGTAACCTGCACGTTCTTTTACTCCAGAATAGGTTATGGTTGTTGAACATGAAAGACGTCTGTTCATTGGCCGAGAAGCTTGATACTCATCTGCCCCTGCATCAAACTCTGATCACCTTCATTGCACAGTGTGTAATGGCATTACTGCGTATTCTACTAACTTGTACCGTGTTAGCCGAAGAATTTCAGGTTTAGGCAGGCAGCAAGTCCAGTTATCGTCGAATAAAGCGATTTTCTGCTGACTATGATTACAGTTTTGAACAGCTAGGTGAGCTGATTTTGAGCTGCCTGGACATGTATCGCTTTACCCTATACATGGATAGAACCAACTGGAAGCATGGCTCTAAAAATATCAACTATCTGAGCCCTTTGCACGATTGTTCTTTTGCCAGCTGGCTGCTTTAAAAACGCACTAAATCGATCATTCACAAGCATAAATCATCTATTTTAGTGCGCTTTTTCCTCACCGACTAACAAAATTACGGCTCGTGCAAAGGTATCTATCTATGGTATCAATCACTTAGCAAGGGACCTCAATTCCCATTGCTTGGGAGTGTCTTGACAAAAAAGGAGGAAACTCCAATACAGATGAACGCATAACGGTGATGAAACGTTTACTAAATCTCATTCCGATAAAGCGGATTAATAACCTTCTGGCAGATCGTGAGTTTATAGGCCACGAATGGTTAAACTGATTACGCAAAAATAAGCTGTCATGCAGGGTTCTGGTTAAAAGCAACAATGTGGTGAAACATCGGGGCAAAAAGACTTCCATTGGCCAGCGCCATACAGAGGTCTAGTATGAATATTGCCAAGCGTCAGGCTTTGCCTATGAATAAAGCCATCTTCATCGACACCAGCATGAACGAAAAAACCATAGCTGCTCTTTTTGTTACCCAGACTGTCATTCTTAACGTGTCAACCCGCTTCAGAATCTTTTGTCGGCTTTCCGCTTTTGTCGTGACCAGAATCTGATCGCGCTGCCTTTATCGATGTAGCATCAATGATATTAATGCGATCTTCGCTCATGATGATGTTTTTGGCTTCAAGTTGACGATTAATCTCTGCCAATAATTGATCCCACATACGGTGTTCGGCAAGTTGTGTTCGAAAGCGCCCCAAGGTGGAGGCTTCGGGAACTGCTCCACCAAGTTCAAGGTGACAAAGTTTACGGAGCAGAAGATCTCTATACAAGCACTGAGCCAACTGTACATCGGATAAGCGATACCATGTTCCAAGCAATAAGGCTCGAAGCAAGGTCAACAGAGGATAGCTGGGGCGACCGGTGTTAGAGGCTTAGATTGAGGATAATAACTTCTCAATCTCTGACCATTTCAGCAGCGCTTTTGTATCATCCAGACTACGAAGAATTGGATGATTTAGGTCGCTGGCTGAAACGAAGAGCTTGGGCTGTGTTATGAAGGGTTTTTGCATGACGATATTTTACCAGAATCTGATCGTCTTTGTTGAGTTATGCTGAGGTCTCAGTATATGAATTCGGCTCTCTTTATGAGAATACTAGCTTGGCCATTTCTGAGCAACATGCGAAATCTGCGGGGTGTTCAAACAGCATATATGGTAGCGTTATTCGCTATTATATACGGTAGAGAAAGGTATAAAAATCCCTGTCGGTGATTAAACTTTTAGCGAGTAAGTTGTGTGTCGCTTATTATGGGTATCCAGGGAGGTCTTGAGTTTAGTGTACTTAACTAACTAGTGAGATGAAAATATAGCTGTGCTAGCAGCTTAGACTGCGATGTATTTCTGGTTTTAATTTGCTAAATAAAATGACAAGCTTTGTAATAAAGCATATTATCCTTGCGAAAATGGCTTCAGTGCCTTATTATTTTCGAGGAATTTATTACCTTCTTCCAACAACCCCATTTCAATTGTTCGCATATCCATCATTATATCTGTATTGCCAGATGCTTCTGCTATTGCATTGAAACGCTTGACATTTGATTCAATATCTCGTTTTTTCAAGTTTATATCTAAGGCAGCCTCCCGCCGACGAGATGAATTGAAAGTTAATTTCTGCATATCTTTTTTAGCAGTATTCAGCTGCTTTAAGTCGTTCAAAATACTTTTCCCTGCCTTTGTCAGTCTATCCATGACGACTTTATCATTTTTGTGTAAGGATGCAGCATTGGTGTTTTCAGCCTTTTTCGGAGCCGATTTTTCTCCCTTTGCAAACATTGTCTGTATATTCTGTTGCTTAACTGGAGCATTACTAACCTGTTTTACTCTACGATTTTTTATTCCTTGGCGGCTAGGCTTTGTTTTGAGCAACATTCCTTGAAAGAAGCTGCTCTTAGGTCGTGCGGTTTTTACGCTCCGATGGCTCCATGTGGAAGCTTTCTCAGGACTAGATTGTTGTATTTTGGCCTGATTAGCCTGATTTACGGTACTACCACTTATTGGCTTCATGTATTTTCTTCCTGTTTTGCTCTTGTTATAGTAGCCGAATTCATATACTAAGTGCGACACCCAATTTAATAAAAACGATGAGCTGCTATACCCTTAGTTTTTTGCTCCAATTACGAAGTAAAAACCTATGAAGTATCAACAGCTCACCGAGGGTGATAGATATATGATAGTCGCGCTAAAATGGCAAGGATTAAGTTTTACGGACATTGCCACAGTTATTGGAAAACACCGAAGTACCATATATCGAGAATTTCAACGCAACACTTGTTGACATAAGGATGGCTCATATCGACCCATCAGGGCACAGCAAAGGACAAGAGTTCGACGTCGACGTTCAAGGAGAAACCAACATTTTACAGAAAAGGATTACGTGATCATTAGGCAACTCTTACATAAGCAATGGAGTCCTGAACAGATTACGGGTTACTTAAAACGGATAGGCGTGCGTTGCTTTAGCCATGAAACTATTTATCGATATATTTGACGTGATAAAAAGAAAGGCGGTTTGCTATGGAAGCACTTGCGTTGTGCTCAAAAGCGAAGACGTAAATGCTACAAGGCTTATGATAGTCGAGGCAGGATTGCCAATAAGCGCAATATAGCAGACCGACCAGCTGAAGTAGAACCGCGTGAAACACTAGGTCATTGGGAAATAGATACCGTGATGGGTAAAGGGTCTAAACACTGCGTACTATGTACTGGACAAAACATTCAGCAGATCTAAAAAAGTGGTTTGATCATTTTTTGCACAGCTGTTTTTAAGTACCAGTCTAAGTCCATCCAAGCCTAATCGAAACAGACTCTTGGCTGGACGGTAATGCTTGTTTAGCGGCAATTGATTTGCATTCCCATAACACCAATGCCCTACTAGTAGGCACCACACAACAGCAATCGTCAGTAGTCCCATCAGTTTATCCATTCGTCAGGGTTCGTCATATGTGTGGACTCCAAATCAAAACCACGACTTTTTAGATTGCCAAACATGGTTTCAATACTCCAGCGCTTACTATAGTCATCTATTATGCTGTCTGGCTTTTTAGTAGCTACCACGATCAACAATCCTTTCAGAGTTCGACGAGCTGCAATATAGAGCGGTACTTCAGATACTTTCTTTTTGCTATGCCACGTTACTGTTTGGTTGATACTAACGCCCCTGCATAGCTTGCCAATGGCAATCTTTTTGCTTCGATGTTCCACCACATTATTGCTTTTAACCCGAATTCTGCATGACAGTTTGTTTTGACGTAACCAATCTAACCATTCGTGGCCTATAAACTCACGATCTGCCAGAAGGTTATCAATTCTCTTTATGGGAATGAGATTTAGTACACGCTCCATTACCGCTATGCGTTCATCGGTATTGGAGTTCCCTCATTTTTTGTCAAGACACTCCCAAACAATGGGAGTTGAGGTTCCTTGCCAAGCAATTGATACCACCAGATAGTTGACGTTTTTGGAGCCATGCTTCCAGTTGGTTCTATCAATGCACAGGGTAAAACGATCCATGCCTAGGCAGCTCAGAATCAGCTCACCTGGCTACTGAAAACTGTAGTCATAGTCAGCGAAAAATCGCTTTATACGGCGATAGCTGGACTCGCTGTCGCTCTTCGGCTACACGGTACAAGTTAGTAGAACGGCTACGCAGTAAGGCCATTACAAACTGTACAATGAAGGTGATCCTAGCTTGATGCAGGGGCAGATGAGCCTTAAGCTTCTTGACCAATGAACTGACGTCTTTCATGTTCAACAACCATAACCTATTGGGGTAAAAGACCATGCAGGTTACCTTGCCTGAGAGTCACGCCATACTAAATTATGCCTTGAAAATCAAGGTCTTCAGGTTTTTTGTCCCGTACATATCACTGCGTAGTCACACTGGTTGAGCGAAAAACTGGTTACACATTGATAGGCCAGTTAAACAATAGAACGGCCAAGTCAACCAACAGGCGAACGATAAAATTAATGAGTAAAATGCCTGAGCAATTTAAAACAATTACATCAGATAACGGCACCGAGTTTCACCAATATAAGAAAGTTGAAGAAGTGACTAATTGCCCTTATCACTTTGCCAACCCACATCACTCATGGGAACGTGGTACGAATAAAAATACCAATGGTTTGATCAGACAACACTTAGCTAAGGGAACATCAATGGCAGGACTAACTCAGCAACGATGTAATATCATCCGGCCAAATTAAATACAAGACCAAGGAAGCGATTAGCTTATAAAACACCGGAGGAATGCTTTTATGAACAACTACTTTTGTCGCACTTCAAACTTGATACTAAGTAATATAGAATTTATCAAAGCAATCCCTGCTTTTACGAGATCTTCATGAACGCCTTTGATAAATATTTCATTCATATCAATAGTGTGCAGCTCGCTGCAATCCTCACCGAGTTCAACTGCATTTACGTAAAGATAAAGAACGTTCACAGTAGATAATCAGGAACACTGATTAACGCTCTGACTCAAAGCCTTGGCATTATATCGCACACCGAAATAACAAAGGATTCAAATAGGAAAATAAAGCCACTGAGCCTACAACTTCAAGGAGAGACGTACACTGCCATCGACCTGTTTTATCATCAGTATACAGGCATGCAAAATGCAAAATGCAAAATGCATTCGTGCCGAAAGAAGCTTATGTACATCATTGTTTTTTATGGTGTCGTATACTTTGCGTTCATTGCCCGATGAATCATCTTATTTGCATATCAGAAACCGTTAATAGGTGTAGTTAAGCAACAACAATCCCCATGATAAGTACCTGATTATTAGTAAGGATAGTAGTCAAAGCCCCATACCTTTAATGCTAATGGGTATACCTCTGAAAGCAGCTCATCGCCAAACACCCTCCACTAACTACAATGACACCAATAACCAAAACAGAAAAACAGAAAAAAAGAACCTGTCTAATAAAAGAAACGAACCAAATATTCAAAGTAACTAGCATGTACAAAATATTTGCGTGGTGCGCTCGAGAGGATTTGAACCTCCGACCCCCTGGTTCGTAGCCAGGTACTCTATCCAACTGAGCTACAAGCGCGAAACCTTAACATCATGGCGGTGAGGGAGGGATTCGAACCCTCGATACGGCTACAAACCGTATACTCCCTTAGCAGGGGAGCGCCTTCAGCCACTCGGCCACCTCACCGACAACGAGAGCAATATTACCTATATTACCGTGCAATGCAAGCTTTTTACGTATTCATATACAGTTATTATTGAAAACTGGGCAGACAATAAACAAGAAAAGCCACATGCGCCTAGAGTAGCAGGGGATTGAGAGGGTCAAGAAGAACAGTCAAAACCTCACATAATTTAATGTGAATTGGTATCTACCTTACTTTTTAAACTCAAGTAGCGAAAAGCGCAAGTAGGCGACAAAGGAACAAAGCCCAGAAGCTTAGATTATTATGTAACTAAGGCACTAAGAGCACGCACAGGATACAATTAAGGAAAGAATACACAAAAGCATAGCCAACAACACAACATTGAATACAAGCAGAAGAACGCAGGATTAACATCCCAACCAATATGACACAATCTTAGAAAACCACTCCCAATATCTATATCATATGTAAGAAGTATCTTCGCAATCGCTACGCCAATATATCAAGACAAAAAAATACCCAGTCATAAAACCAGGCACTCAAATAAATATTAAGCCTATTCAAACAGCTTCTATTTTACTACGATCACTATCGATTTTTAGTAAGCCTCAGAAACAGTAGCTGGCTCAGCTCCATACTCTTTTTCCTTTTGAATTCGTTGATAGATCTCTTCTCGATGTACCGCCACTTCTTTTGGTGCGTTAACACCAATACGAACCTGGTTACCTTTTACGCCCAGAACAGTGACAGTCACCTCGTCCCCAATCATCAACGTTTCCCCTACTCGACGAGTTAGAATCAGCATTACAATCTCCTTATTTACAATCTCTGTAATTAAATAATTATTATCCTGAGCACAATGCCGCCATTGGTATGCTCAAAGACCATTCTAGCCGCTTAGCACAGAATCACCTGCAAGCTCTTTTTTATCTTAAGTCACAATTTACCAACAACAGAGAACAGCACAGCTTTTTACCCCAAGACTACTCACATATTAGGCTCAGACAAAATAGTATATGACACCCAACCAATTCATGCTTAAGAATATTCCCACATAAAAACGTTTAGCGAACAAACACAACCCCGCCACTAGCATTCCTACTTTTGAAACTCTACAATCTAGACATAAAATCCATAGAGACTTAAAGTCGAAATCAGACCCAAAGAATCACTCGTACTACTGACATCTATCATCAGGCTAAGAGAGTGAGTCCGAATCAATCACTAAATCATCCGTGTCAGATGTTTGATGTTTGATGCTTGATGTTCGATAGCAGAAATTCGTCACACCTTGACAATTTAGACATCCTTAGTTTCAAATGGTTCCCTATCAAGCTCAAACGCTGAATGTAGAGCCCTAACAGCCAACTCAAGATACTTCTCAGCAATAACCACGGATATTTTTATTTCAGAAGTAGAAATAATTTCGATATTAATGCCTTCTTGCGCAAGAGTTTCAAACATCAGTGTTGCGACCCCTGCATGGGAACGCATTCCTACCCCAACCAAAGACACTTTCGCTATTTTACTATCTCCAGTGCAACCACTGGCTTTGAGATCACCAGCTACTCTAGAGATAATATCCATGGTATTCTGATAATCTTTTTTATGAACCGTAAAGGTGAAATCGGTGGATTGATCCTCCCCCACATTCTGAACAATCATGTCTACTTCGATGTTGGCCCTGCTAACAGGACCCAAAATCTGCACAGCTACACCAGGAATATGAGGCACACCCCTTATGGTGAGCTTGGCCTCATCTCGATTAAATGCAATGCCGGATACGACCGCCGACTCCATCTTACGCTCCTTATCTAGAGTAATCATGGTTCCAGCGCCTTCCTGAAAAGCATTCTGAACCCTCAGGTTGACATTATATTTCCCAGCAAATTCCACCGCACGAATCTGCAACACCTTTGAACCAAGACTAGCCATCTCAAGCATTTCTTCAAAGGTGATGCTTTCGAGTAGACGCGCATCCTCTACAACCCTAGGATCCGTAGTAAATACACCATCAACATCAGTGTATATTTGACATTCATCAGCTTTAAGTGCCGCAGCCATAGCCACTGCTGTCGTATCAGAGCCTCCACGACCAAGCGTAGTAATATTACCAGCACTGTCACAACCCTGAAAACCCGCAATTACCACTACTCGACCAGCATCCAAATGTCGACGAACAATGTCAGTATTAATATTCTGAATTCGAGCCTTAGTGTACGCACTATCAGTAGTTATGACCACCTGCGAGCCAGTTAAAGAAATAGCAGGGCAGTCTACACTATTAAGAGCCATACTCACCAAGGCAATGGTAACCTGCTCACCGGTAGACAAAATAACGTCCATTTCCCTTGTACTATTAGCTCCTTTAACCGCTTCGGCTAATTGAATAAGGCGATTAGTTTCACCGCTCATAGCAGAAACAACAACAACTATGTTATGTCCTTGAGCTTTAAAACCTTTAACCTTTTCAGCTACGAGCTGGATTCTCTCCAAATCGCCCACCGAAGTACCACCAAATTTTTGTACTATCAGTGCCATCTTCATATCGTATAATGTAAATTACCAAGACAAGAATTGTACCATGAACACCTCTTGTATAAAATGACCATTCTCACAAAAAAACTAGAAAACCCTATCTTTATACCCATTACCATTGAAAAAGCGGTGGTAGTTGGCAACAGAGAAACCCCATGAGCCAAGTAGTAAGTGATCGCGGGGGAAAGGAGAGCATTCAACAACCACACCTTCAGTGGCAATGGATATAGATATAGATATCACAAGAAATATCTAAATTTTCTCTTCTAACCAACCAGCCACGGACTCAAGAGCTGTCGGCAATAGTTCCGGCTTAGTGCCTCCACCTTGGGCAAAGTCCGGGCGCCCTCCCCCCTTACCACCAATTTGAGCAGCTACCATTTTCAAAAGATCTCCAGCTTTAACCTTACTGGTCAGATCTGCAGTGACTCCCGCAGCCAGTAATACTTTTTCTGCTGATGGCACAGCTAAAAGAATAACGCCAGAACCAAGCTTGCTTTTTAACCGGTCAACCATACCACTAAGAAATCCAGAATCACCCTCGGTCAGAACAGTAGCAAGCAACTTTACACCTTTAATGTTCACTGCCTGATCCATCAGATCAGAACTCCCTTGACCGGATAACTTCTGCTTAAGTGAAGCTATTTCCTTCTCCCTATCCTTAACGTTGCTCACCAATTGACCAACTTTATGTAACACATCTTCAGGTTTGGTTTTCAAATAACGACTTACACTATACAGCTCATGTAACTGCGCCCGAACCCAAGCATCAGCACCAGCACCGGAGATCGCTTCTATACGACGAACACCAGAGGCAATACCAGATTCAGCTGTAATCCGAAAAGAACCAATATCACCGGTACGATCAGCGTGAATGCCACCACAGAGCTCAACTGAGAAGTTATCTTCACCCATCGTAAGCACCCTCACTTCATCGCCATACTTCTCACCAAAGAGTGCCATAGCACCCTTCCTCCGAGCCTCACTCATTGTCATTAGCTCAGTTAATATTGGGGTGTTGGCACGAATTTGATCATTCACAATGGACTCCACCTGCTGAAGATCTTCCGGCTTCACCGCCTCAAAGTGAGAAAAATCAAATCGTAACCGCTCAGAGTCCACCAGCGATCCTTTTTGAGTTACTTCACTACCAAGAATCTTACGCAAAGCACCATGCAACAAGTGAGTAGCAGAATGATTACAGGAGATAACTTTACGTACGTCTTGCGCAACCAACAACTCTACCCTTTGCCCTATATTAAGAGGAGCTAGTAGACCAGAAAGCTGATGCATAAAAACATCACCCTGTTTACGAGTATCTACAACCTGCGCATCATTGCCTTGCCACCTTAATACCCCAGTGTCACCTATCTGACCGCCGGACTCAGCATAAAATGGTGTAGCCTCAACAACCACTAGTATCCCTTTATCAGCACTTGACGCCTGATCAACCTCCTTCCGAGATACTCCACCATCATCTTCAACAAATAACTGGCTAACAATAGAGCTGCCGACCGTAGCTTCATAACCGTTAAATGTAGTTTTTCCTTCTATCTTCAAGTGATCATTATAATCAACACCAAACTTGCTGGCTTTGCGGGCACGCTGTCGCTGAGACTCCAACGCAACCTCAAAGCCTTCCATATCAACAATAAGGTTGTGTTCGCGAGCAACATCTTGAGTCAAGTCAACCGGAAAACCATAGGTATCGTAGAGGGTAAAGGCAATCTCTCCAGGAATAACCCCATCAGTCAACTCTGCAATATGCTCTTCAAGCAAGCCCATCCCCTTGCCCAGAGTTTTAATAAACTGCTCTTCTTCCTGTAACAATGCTCGCTCAATCAACCCTTGTTTTTCTTTTAATTCTGGATAAGCATCACCCATAACACGAACTAGAGATGCCACCAGCTTACAAAAGAAAACACCATCTGCCCCCAATTTATGACCATGACGGCAGGCTCTACGAATAATTCTACGTAAAGTATAACCCCGGCCATCATTAGCAGGCATAACACCATCCGCTAATAAAAACGAACAGGATCGAATGTGGTCTACTATTACTCGTAATGATGCTTCCGTTGTCGCAATACCACCCAAGATATTAGCCGCATCCTTTAACAGCTCTTGAAACAAATCAATTTCATAATTACTGTGCACACCTTGTAATACTGCAGCAAGACGCTCAAGCCCCATACCTGTATCAATAGATGGCTTGGGCAATGGTTGCAACTGACCGTCAGCTGTGCGGTTAAACTGCACAAAAACCATATTCCAAATTTCAATGTATCGATCACCATCATCATTAGCTCCACCCGGAGGGTCGCCAGCCACATGATCACCATGATCGTAGAATATTTCACTACAGGGACCACAAGGACCAGTATCTCCCATAGACCAGAAGTTGTCTTTCTCACCCAAACGGGACAAACGGCTAGCATCAATCCCCACTTCTCTCAGCCAAATATCTTCAGCTTCCTCGTCACCTTCATAAACAGTAATCCAAAGTTTTTCCTCTGGCAGCCCCAACTTTTGTAGCAAAAATTCCCAAGCAAAAAAAATCGCCTCTCTCTTAAAGTAATCACCAAAACTGAAATTACCAAGCATTTCAAAAAAAGTATGATGCCGTGCTGTATAGCCAACATTATCAAGATCGTTATGCTTTCCTCCGGCTCGCACACACTTTTGCGATGTTACCGCTCGGTTATAAGCCCGCACTTCACGGCCAAGAAAAGTTTCTTTAAACTGATTCATACCAGCATTGGTAAACAACAAGGTAGGATCATTAGCTGAAACCAGAGAGCTACTGGCAACAATCTGATGCTCTCTGTCCTTAAAGAAATCAAGAAAAACAGAGCGAATATCGGCACTCTTCATACAAATTATTCCATCGGAAATATTCAAAAAACATTCTTACTACCCATCACCATTAGAGGTGTGAGTAAGCGACAAGCTGGCTAGCCTACGAGTCGTAAGTGAATGGAGTTAGAGTAGACAACAACCTATTATCTTCAAAAAGTAGCTAGTATAAAACTCATTGAATTTAAAAATGCAAAGTGCTCGCTGCAATAACCTCAAGACGAGCCAAAAGACTTGTTGTATCCCAGCGTCCCCCTCCCATAACCTGAATATCTTTATAAAATTGATCAATCAGCGCGGTTAATGGCAAGGCACTGCCAAATTTCTCTGCCTCTTTCATACAAATAGCCAGATCTTTTCTCATCCAATCAACAGCAAAGCCATGATTATAATCTCCAGTCATCATGGTTTTATATCTATTTTCCATTTGCCATGACTGAGCAGCCCCTTTAGAAATAACATCTACCACCGCTTCAACATCAAGACCCGTTTTTTTTGCAAAATGAAGACCTTCTGACAATCCTTGGACAATGCCTGCAATACAAATCTGATTAACCATTTTCGTCAACTGACCACTGCCGACTCCACCCATTAATCTAATACTTTTGCTATAGCACTTCATCACCCGAGCTACCCGATTAAATACCGCTTCACTCCCACCGCACATAATAGTTAACCGACCGTTTTCGGCACCCGCTTGACCACCAGACACAGGAGCATCTATAAAGTCCAGCATTCTTGTTGCAGCTATTTCACTAAGCTCTCTGGCAATGTCTGCCGACGTTGTCGTATGGTCAACAAAAATAGAACCCGGCTTCATTCCCATAAAAGCCCCACCTGGCCCAATGGTTACTTGCCTCAAATTATCATCATTACCCACGCAACAAAACACAATATCTGCACCTTTGCTAGCCTCTTCCGGTGTTACTGCAATAACCCCAGGGTATTCAGACAACCAACGATCGGACTTTCTGACAGTTCTGTTATAAACTACGGTTTCATACCCTTGCCTTGCTAAGTAGCCGGCCATTGGGTAACCCATTACCCCCAACCCAATAAAAGCAATACTTGGTTGATCCGACATTTTCATTTCTCTCTACACAAAAGACATTAATGATACCCGCCTTGAAAATACTGAGTGAGGACTAAACCCACCCTCACTTAAAGGTACGAGGTTGTTAATTGCACTCACTCATATCAATAACCTAGGCTCATGTGGCCTCTCTGGTTTGTCGCCTACTAATACCATGAGACCTCAGTATAACCAACGACTTTGGTCACGGTAATTGAACTTCCCAAGTTTTGTCAGCCATTACGAATATTTCTAAGGCGTTGAACATCAAATCATTTGTTTTATACACTGATTTTAGTGCTTCGGACTGATTTTTAACGTACCTATCCGGTATAACATGGTTTTAACACACCATAGAGCACCAAAAACTTAGTACCTTTACGAATGTTCGCAGCAATAGCGGCCAGCCCATAAATTGTCGCATTCTTAACGGCCAGCCCGCTTCAGGATCTTTTGTCGGTTTTTGGCTTCAAGCTGACGATTAATCTCTGCCAATAATTGATCCCACATACGGTGTTCGAAAGCGTCCCAAAGTGGAGGCTTCAGGAACTGCTCTACCAAGTTCAAGGTGACAAAACTTACGGAACAGAAGATCTCTATACCCAAAGCATTTCAAATTGCTACTAGACAGCAAGTAAGCGAATCCCCGTGAGCCTACGAGTAGTAGGTGATCGGGGTGAGCGAACGCAGCCAACAACGTAGCAACTTGAAAGGCGACGAGTATATACAAGCACTGAGCCAACTGTACATCGTATAAGCGATACCATGTTCCAAGCAATAAGGCTCGAAACAAGATCAGCAGAGGATAGCTGGGGCGACCGGTGTTAGAGGCGTAGATTGAGGATAATAACTTCTCAATCTCTGACCATTTCAGCAGCGCTTTTGTATCATCCAGACTACGAAGAATTGGATGATTTAGGTCGCTGGCTGAAACGAAGAGTTTGGGCTGTGTTGTGAAGGATTTTTGCATGCCGATATTTTACCAGAATATAATCGTCTTTGCTGAGTTATGCTGAGGTCTCACCATCAATGATAACTTGTATCTGCTCACTCATCTTACATAACCCAAACTTCTAACAAGTAAATTTTGAAAATCTACCCTTACAAAAATTATGAGAAATTAGGAATCACAAGACACATTTATGCGGCGAATACTATCATCGTATTTGAAGGCACAGGGTATTATTAGCTCCTGTACCTCCAATCACTTTGGTCATAAGAAGGGTGGAGCATTCCATTAATATAGTTTGCCAGCAATTATCAAGCAGGTGATTCACTTTTTTTCTCAGGATTATTTGCCTCTTTCTGAGCCCCCTGCTTAACCACTGGCTTAACAGTCAACAACTCTGTTCTGATCAATCCTTCAATTTCAGCAGCAATTTTAGGGTTATCTTGCAGATATTGTGCCGCATTAGCCTTACCCTGTCCTATTTTGTTACCTTTATAGGCATACCATGCTCCGGCTTTGTCTACCAATTTCTGTTTAACGCCCAAGTCCAGAACTTCCCCCATTCTATAAATACCCTTACCGTAAAGAATCTGAAACTCAGCTTGGCGAAAAGGTGGTGCAACCTTGTTTTTTACCACCTTCACTCTGGTTTCATTACCGATGATTTCATCACCGTCTTTAACTGCACCAATACGACGAATATCCAAACGAACAGATGCGTAAAACTTCAGCGCATTACCTCCTGTAGTGGTTTCAGGATTGCCAAACATAACCCCAATTTTCATACGAATTTGGTTTATAAATATCACCAAACAATTGGCGTTTTTAATGGACCCCGTAACTTTGCGCAACGCCTGAGACATTAAGCGAGCTTGCAGCCCCACATGAGAATCTCCCATATCACCTTCAATCTCAGCCTTTGGAACTAGTGCTGCAACAGAATCAACAACGATCACATCCACTGCACCAGAGCGCACCAACATATCAGTAATTTCCAGCGCCTGCTCGCCGGTGTCTGGCTGAGATACATAAAGGTCATCAATATTAACATTCAGCTTTTTAGCATACTCAGGATCCAAAGCGTGCTCAGCATCAACAAAGGCACACGTGGCTCCCTGTTTTTGCGCTTCAGCAATAACGCTCAACGTCAAAGTGGTTTTTCCAGAAGACTCTGGGCCATAAATTTCAACAACTCGTCCTTTTGGTAATCCACCAACACCCAGAGCAATATCAAGTTGCAAAGAGCCTGTTGATATAACGGGCATGGCCTCTATCTTCTGATCGCCCATACACATGACAGCCCCTTTACCAAACTGCCGTTCAATTTGCCCAAGGGCGGCCTGCAATGCTTTCTTTCTATTATCATCCATTATCTCAAACTCACCTCTTTCCAGAATAAAAACCAATAAATAATATCCCTAAGACTTGAAAATACTGAGATGCTTGCTATTTACCCCTGTTGCTCACCTGCATTCTCAATCACTCGTGCTGTACAATATTTAACCACATACTGCGCATTTGTCCAGTTTATAGATGTTTTATAGTATCTCTAAAGCGTTTGAGTCAAAAAAGTTATCATACACAAAATTCAGAATACTGACTGAAGCCAGATATGCTAACGGTCTCCCTTAAAATGAAAGCATTGCGCAACACATCAACAGTGTAACTCAATAAATTCAGACCATACCTACACGGCTTTTCCAACTAGATCTACAATCATCATGATAATCATAGCAAGATTAACGCCAAGAGCAGAAAGATATGTGATTGTTTTTTTGCGTATTCTAAATCATGAAGATGGTTATGAAAAAAAGCTATTTAAATACTCTTTTTTGTACTTTATTATAATAATGAATACTATTGTTGCCTTAAGTTCACAAGCCGTTTATGGCATGCAAAAGTGTAATCTTTGCGGAGTGGGAGAATATAAAAAATTATATGACTATTATAATACTGCTAGTAAAGATTGCATGGATTTAGATAGGCAGCCGCTATTATCTGCAGAATGTACTCAAAATTTTGAGTTGAATGGACCCAAAGCATCCAAAGAAAAAGAAGATTTTGAGAAGAGTTTTGTAAAGTGTACGCACTGCGCAAGTCTTTTATATATCAATAGCCTTAGTGATCAATTGAATTCTTTAGTAATTGGCAAGTCGTCAGTTTTATGGATGGATGTTTTATGGAGGGATGTTTTATGGAGGGATGTTTTATGGAGGGATGTTTTTGGCAACACTGATTCTTTGCGAGATTCAGTTTAGAAGAATTAAGTGGGTAATTCTCTCGTTCCCACGCTCCTGCGTGGGAATGCCGACCCCACTTGCCATAGGAAAAGTAGGGAAATAGGGAAATAGGGAAATGAGACTTTCATATATTTGAAAAATTTAATATCCACATATTTGCCCAATAGAAGCCACACAACCTACCTTGAATTATGTGGGTGTCTCACATTTGTCAATTAATGTGTCCGGATCTTCTTGATTAGGGCAGAGTATCTTTGCAAAATGGTCACTACATATTTGCAGTTGCATACCTGTGATTTTGCCTTGATGAGACTCAATTTCTTTTTTCAGTAAGTCATTTACTGTTGTGAGCCATTCAAACTCAGGAGCAGGCCATTTTTCATTATTTTCATGGCGATACCGAATTGAAGATAATGGCTAGACACACTTCGTATCTTATGGCAGGTTCAGTAGAGATAAGTTGGTCTACGAAACTTTTCGAATCAATGTCTTTGAAAATAGGCCGGTTGTAATAACTCGTATTATTTTTACTGTAAGAAGACACTTCACCATAGAATTTACCAGGATTATTAACCATAATATCCCACAACTTACTCCCAATTTCAGAGCACTTTTCGGTGATGACCTGCTCCCTCACTTGTTCTATGTATTGCGTTAGCTTTTCAAACTCTCTTGAATCATGATTTTTGAAGTAATAGCCTCCCCATGACTGTACTGTATTGCTGTAAAATTGCTCTCTAGGACTTTCTTCATTTATCAACCCTTCTTTCTTCAAATGATCGATATGGGAATAAGATGATTTCAGTATGTCATCATTTTTTTTATATCTAATCTTTTTTTCTGAGAGAACAAGAAAGATGCCAACTACATGTTTAACTACGCCTAACTCAGTAAATTTCTTGTTTTCAAAATCATTTTTTACAGATTCATATAGCCTAGTGAATTCTTTTTCAGTTAATGTTTCGAAGAAATATAACTTTTCCCAATCATCTGTGGTTCTATAATACCTTGATTTCTCAAGGGACTCTTTTATTGTTTTCTTATCGCAGTAAGCCTTATCAAAAAAGTCACTCCATATCGCCTCATCAAGCAACAGGTCTGGAGATGATATGTCATATTTATTCAGTATGGTCTGAAGCTTTTTTGCTTCTTGCCCCTTGGGATCTTTTTTGAATCTTAGTTTATGACCATTCTCTGTAGCATAATCTCCTGTAGCTTTGTATATATCTTTCGGAAGCATTTCTCCGCTTTGTATCTCGTATGAGAGCATGGAAAATATTTTTAATAAATTACTCATTAGATCACTTTTTGTTTTAGCATCATCATTAACAAATGTTACGAATCTTTCGAAATCATAAAGAGTTTGTTTTAAACATCTGAGATTTTTATATTTTGATTTATTAAATACATCTGATATGAGAATCTTATTTGATATATAGAGGTTTTTTACTTTATCATCATTAATTTCTTCTATAAAATCATCCAATATTCCTTGCAAGTCATGTTCTATTTTAAAGGTTTTTCCTATGAGTTTTTCTTTAATCCTTCTATAAGAACACTTGGAGTTTTCATTGCTCTCTTGTTTGGTTAAGATCTCTTCCTCATTTGCTACGATTATTACTTTATATCCTTGATACTCTACATAGTGGTTTATATAACCAAGTAAACTTTCTATGTTTATAGTTGCCCTCTCAAGATCATCAAACACAATGACGTATCCATCTGTCTTTGTAAGATACTCAGGAAGATCAATGCCACCACCGGGTATCTCATAGTTTAATGTAGTTTTTAGTGCAGCTTTCAGCACACCTGCAGCAAGATTACCTACTACATTAAAGGTTTTTGATGAAAGCTTAGGGTGCAGTTGTTTGAAAAACTCATTTTCTATTTCATCAAACGAAGTTACTCCGTACAGACTTACATATAAATGTTTGATACTTTCATCTTCTTTACGGCTAGATTCTTTAAGAGATCTAAAAAATCGTTTAATAAACCACGTCTTTCCCGTCCCCCATTTACCTTTTAATAAAACTGCATAGCCAGGATCTCTATCGAGCGAACAGTAGTATTTTAAGAATTCTTCAACATGTGAGTTTTTGGAATTCATGCTAGTCTCCTATTGTATTTTATTCATAGGACGCTACTAAAAAATTAATGGGCATCTCTATGTATGGAACAAAAAACCTGAAGCTCTTTATTTTCCATGCATAATTTGTATGATGTGATTCTCAGAGAAGGCAACTTGCACGGTTTTTTACCTCAGCATAGGTTATGGTTGTTGAACATGAAAGACGTCAGTTCATTGGCCAAAAGCTTTAGGCTCTCTGCCCTTGCATCAAGCTCGAATCAGCTTCATGCACCGTTTGTGCTGGCCTTACTGCGTAGTCGTTCCGATAACTTGTACCGTGTGTGGCTATGTACGGGATAAAACATTTAGCAGATCTAAAAAAGTGGTTTGATCATTTTTTGCACAGCTGTTTTTGAGTACCCGTTTAAGCCTATCCAAGCCTAATAGAAACAGACTCTTGGCTGGACGGTAATGCTTGTTCAGCGGCAATTGATTTGCATTCCCATAACACCAGTGCCCTACTAGTAGCACCACACAACAGCAATCGTCAGTAGTTCCATCAGTTTATTCATCAGGTCAAGGTTCGTCATATGTGTGGACTCCAAATCAAAGCCCCTACTTTTTAGATTGCCAAACATGGTTTCAATACTCCAGCGCTTACTATAGTCATCTATTATGCTGTCTGGCTTTTTAGTAGCTACGACGATCAACAATCCTTTTAGAGTTCGACGAGCTGCAATATAGAGCTGTACTCCAGATACTTTCTTTTTGCTATGCTACGTTACTGTTTGATTGATACTAACGCCTCTGCATAGCTTGCCAAAGGCAATCATTCAGTATTATTTTTTAAGCATTGCTGCCTCGTTTCCTTTTTAGTATAACGTCTTGCATAACCGGAAATTTGCTAAGCGCAGCGTAGCGAATTGTCCGAGTCAATGCGTTTGTTATGTGGGTTTTAGTGTTTGTGCTCAGGGTAGTATGATGACAACGCCTCAATAGTTTTCTTTAAAGATGTCACATAGGAGATGTCAGCGTTTTGCTTAGCTTTCATCGCTGCAATGATTACCGAGTGGTGTTTTATTAAACGTTCAGAGTAGTCTTTTTGATTTGGTTGTACTCGTTGCGTCAGGAAGTAGTCGCTGATCGTAGAGATAATATTTTGTGCATGCTTTTCCTTGTTTACCACCCAGCGAACTATTTGGTTGTTGGATTGTGCATCAGTTTTGCCTGATAATTTAACGATTAAAGTTACTGATTTTTCGATGGTTGCTACATCTTCAAGCATTGCCTGGACGCGAGAGTGGTCATCATAAATTCCGCACGGAATCTGGCAGTGCCCATACGCTTGATGTGGTAAGATGAAACCCATCATAATAAAAGTAATTGAAAACGCTATATCTCTGAGTTTTTTCATCATTATTTCCTTTCTTGGTTAGTTGGACAAAAAATCTATTTTTTAAAAGTGGTACAACATATAATGCCTCGAATCACCCGCAAAATAAAGCTGTAGAGCGAAGCGGCGCAGCTTTATTTTGTCGGCGCGTATGCGTTTGTTAGCTGCTTTTTTTCCAACTGCAAGATGTCACGTATCATTCACTATTTTGGAAACAGTAAGGTAAATAATAAACGCACACTTAGCCCTTCAGGGCCACCATCCGTACTTTCTGCCCAGTAACTTACGCCACCACCTACACTGACCCGCTGATTACCAAATTTCATGACTTTAGTTACTGTAACATTGATTGGCACAACCCACTGTTCAGATTTCCAGTCATAGGTAGATTCAGTATTCAGTGCGAATGTCACGGCCTCCTTGGTTGTGTATAACAAAAAAGGTTGTAAGAAAGTAGCGCTTATATTCTGTCGGTCATCATCTCCTGCTACCGACCAGATATGGTTGGCCAGTACACCGTAGGTCCAGGGGCCATTTTGCTTAAGTGCAACGGCCGTGGGTCCAAGCCCCCATTTTTCTGCTCCAAGTAAATTATCGGCTGCTGTGGGCAATAAAAATACGGACCCAACACCCCATATCCAACCATCCTCTGTAGGTTGCTTGGGCGAAAAGAATACACTCTGTACCACATCCCCCAACCCCGATTGACTGCCCGTTCCGGGAAAGACATCATCCTGCGAAATGACCGGTAGAATAGTTCTAGAAATAATATTCCAGTCATCATTCAATGAAAAAGGAAGTACCGGCTGGATATTCAGCCGATAGCGATCACCCTTATCCTTTGGCCCAATGTTTGAATCGTAATTGAGTTGAAAAGGAACGCTGATCAATGATGCGACAGGGTTAGCTAATTTCTTAGCAAGCTCTTCACTACTTTGTGCGAATACAGTAGGCACTATAAATACCGATGAAATGATGAATATTTCAGTAATAGTTCTAAAAACGTTATAGGTTGCTTTGCTATTCAATTTATTCTCCAAGTTTTATTATCTACAGCTAACGCCTTGCTTAGCGGCAGTATAAAGTGGCACGTTTTTGCGAATTCAAAATAGGTGCCGCTTTAAACTGTCCGCTGGAGCTGTTTGTTAGCCGTCCCTTATTTTCCCTGTATGGCCGCACTAGTTTGAAAAATGTAATTGGCGCTACACACACCCCCGTGATGTTTATGTTCTACTGTTGCTTCATATTTTGCCAACATTGCGATGTATTCTTGATTATTCAACGACGTCACAAGTCCTTTAGATGAACTTTTGATTGGGTGCACATTGCCCTCGAAAACAGTTCCCCAAATCACTATATCCTTTAATTTTTTAGGATCCGATGTAAGAGGGTTCTCTTCAAAAACTGTGAAGTTAGCTTTTTTTCCAATATCAATACTACCCATTTCATTTTCCTTGCGGATAGCGTGTGCCGCATTGATTGTCACCGCACGAAAAGCTTCCTCTGATGTCACTTTTTCTTCAGGGCCAAGCGTTTTCGTCCCAGACAAACCTATGCGATTTACAGCAGCCCAAGCCAGTAGCATTGGCCGCGCAGGAGCCATCGGCGCATCAGAATGAAATGACAACTTAATGCCATTATCGATAACTGTGCGGCCACGAGCCATGACTTCAGAGCGTTCGGAGCCTACCCCAACTTTACTATACTGCTCGGCAAGAACGTGAACGTAAAATGGGTTTGAACTGATTTCAGCGCCAAGTTGGGCAGCGCGTTTGACCTGTGCTCTCTCAGAGAAGGCAAAGTGATGGAATGCAAAACGATGATCATATCGCGGCGAGCTATGGAGCAAATCCTCTAGGGTATTCAGACCCAACTCCAACCCCATGTCGCCATTTTGATGCACTGTTAACTGGTAACCCTCTTCCCAGAAGGCCCGTGCACTTTTTGAAAAATCTTCTGGCGATTGAATCCATTCACCTTTATGCCCATCAAGGTAGCCCTCTTTCATTTGCATCAATTGAGAATAGACCGCACCGTCGGTGAATAGCTTGATCTGGTTGGGCAACCATTTAACATGCTCACCATTCAAATTTTTAGCTTGTTTACGAGCCGCCGCCACAGCTTTTTTTCCATCCTTTCCATTGGTATCATAAAGCGTATTTCCCGCAGGAATGAGATAATAATCAAAGGGCATTGTTCCGCTTTCTAGGATTTGAATCATTTGGCGTATCATCGAATCTGACATTGCAACCCCTGGATCACTGGCCGCAGTAATGCCTCCAGCATGAATGTACTTTCGTGCACGCTCAAGACCTAGCTTAAATTTATCTGCTGAAGCGATAAGAGGAACGACTTTATTGACCACAAGATACAAGCCTTTTTCCCAAACATGCCCTTTATCCCAATTAGCCATATCAGATGATTCGCCCTTACCCTGCCAGTCAGACTCTTTTATTCCTAGCATTTCTAAAGCCTTGGTATTGAAATAAAATTCATGAACAGAGCGTTGCCAAATAATAATTGGACGGGTGCTTGAGACTTTATCTAGTATTGTACGGCTCATTTTTCCATGAAAAGCGCTATGGTAACCCCAAGTGATGAGGGTTTCATTCGGGTCTTTTAACTCTGCATCAATCTCTTTTAATCGGTCGATATAGGCTTTTTCCCCAACCACTCCTTTTGCATTGCCCCAAGGCAGTTCCCAGTCGGCAGGAGTGATGAAATGCGTATTTGCGACATAGGCAAATAACCAAAAATGCAAATGGGGATCAATAAGGCCAGGCGTAAGCGTTTTGTTTGCGAAGTCTCTATTAATAACCAAGCCTGGAGATTTATTGAAGCGTGCTAATAGAGCGCCCTTTTCTCCTACGTCGATAATAAGGCCGTCACGAACAGCAACTGCCGTAACTGTTTTAATGGCGGGTGACATTGTCACAACTTCCTTGGCAACAAAGATCGTGACTTGCGCCGATGAAGGTGAGAAAGTTTCATATAAACTCTGAATCGATTCGGCCGCGTATGCCCAAGAGGACATCACGACAGGAACAGCAAGGATTGCTAATAGCACGAGTGTCGGTGATTCAAGTTTACAACGCTTATTTTGTTTCATCTTTAGTACTCCAGAAAGGGTAACATTCCCAGCCTATATTCTTTGGCTAACGTCGTAAATCACCGGCTGCAAAAAGTGGCGCGGCTTTTGCGTAAGCAAAAAAGGCGTGCCACTTTTTTCAGTCCGCGTGAATTCTAGTTGGTCGCCTGACTTGGTTCTCCTGACTTGGATTAACAACTTTTGTACTGATGGCCTTTCAAGTGTGAGATTGGAGCCCCTTCATTGCAGACTGAAAATAAGGCTCTTAGATTTGAAGCGTCATCAGTACCACCTTGCGATTTGTCTATAATATGCCCGATATGTAGCCTTTTTTTCTCGATGAATCATATGGATGAGGCTCACCAGCAACCGCACCACACATTTTACAAGTAAAACCATTTCTGTCCAAGACAAAAGCCCTGGTTTCTTTTGATATGACTCTTTCGAAAGCAGGCTGCGGTTTCTGGTCATTGAGAATCTATTGACCTGGCTTTAAGTCACTACGCTTATTGTGGGTTTGAATTTTATAACTGACATTTTCTTTTCAAGCAATTCACCAACAGTCAATGGATTGCATCCATGGCTCTGTGGCCATGAAAATTGCTCAGAAAGGTAATTTCTGATAGCCACAATAACTACTCGGGGACGAAGTTGAGATACACCATAATCTGAAGCGTTAAGTAAACGCCATTCAGCTTTATACCCGTCGCCTTTCAAGTTGCTACGTTGTCGGCTGCATTCACTCACCCCGATCACCTACTACTCGTAGGCTCACGGGTCTTCGCTTACTTGCTGCCTAGTAGCAATTTGAAATGCTTTGGGTATATATCCCATTTTTTTCTAATTGTTTTTTTAAATTTAGCCGGTAATCTTCAAAAACCGCGTCAAGAAACCCTCTTACATTTTCGAGCATAACTGCACGCGGTTTAATCTCATTTGATGGAGTAAATAATGGAGTATTCTCTCTACCTTTAAAGTATTTTAAAAAACTCTTTGATTATATTAATTATTCAGAATTTTAATAGAGTATGAGGCATGTGAACACCTAACGTTGCAAATCACCGGAAACAAAAAGCAGAATGAGGAACGAGCTGCGCTTTTTGCTGTCCGAGTGCATTTGCCTTGTTAGAACTCAGATGCGAGATGTGCGTGCATCTGCTCACGGCTCTCGTCTGTAAATAGTCTTTCCTTCTTTGATGGTCTCCAGCACGATGATCGTATTGATCTTAGTCGGAGCGACCGTGAGCGGATTGTCAGAGAGAACAACCATGTCTGCCAATTTACCTTTCTCAAGCGAGCCTTTTTCGGCCTGTTCACCGAACTGCTCGGCACTCCAAAGAGTAATCATCTTCATAGCTTCAAGCGGGGTCACCCGCTCGTCTGGACCGATAACCTTTCCAGATCGTGAAGTACGATTCACTGTTGCCCACACAACCTGCATAAGATTGGGAAGAGCTACCGGTGCGTCGGTATGGCTAGTTGCGTGCAATCCCGTGTTCAGAATTGAGCGCATAGGTGAAATCCTGGCAGCCTGCTCTGGGCCGACGATATCCATATACCAGTCGCCCCAATAGAATGTGTGCATCGGGAACATCGACGGAAAGATACCAAGTGATTTCAACTTTTGAACCTGGTCTTGCCGGATAAACTGGCCATGTATGAGGATAACACCACCTGGCTTGACGCCATATTTAGCGACAACCGGCTGTAATGCTTGGAACAGCTGATCAATAGCAGCATCACCATTGGCATGCACTTTGACCGGCCAGCCCTTAGCGTACGCTTCATCGAGATAGGCTTCTACCTCTTTTGTGTCTGGAATGGCAGGGTAGCCTTTGTAGCCAGGCTCCTGCCCATCAGGCGGCAACAGATAGGCTTCAGTACGCCAAGCAGTACGGCCTTGGGGTGAACCATCGAGCGTAACTTTAAGGCCTGCAAGTCGATAGCGGTCACGGTAAACCTTGGAAAAATTACGATCAAGTTCTGCTTTGTTGGAGTAGTCCATCCACCCTGTGATATCGATATCGACAAGGCCGCGGCTGGCTGCATTTTCCATGTCAGCACTCATACTACCGAACATGCGGCCCTCATTCGCGGAGGTATAGCCATAGCTCTTCGCCATCGCAAGGCCGCGCTTCAGAAAGACATCTTTTCCTTCCTGCGTGGTAGGCGCAAGAAATTTCACCATGTAGGGCATAGCAGCAAGCTCTTCAAGAACTCCGTTGGGAGTCTTACCATCTGGCTCGCGTCGGATTATGCCGCCCTCGGGGTTAGGAGTACTGCCATCGAAACCGATCAGCTTCAAACCTAAAGTATTAACTGCCGCGAAATGAGCAGAGATGTGCGTGGCCATCACAGGAACTGTTGTCGAGACCTTATCGAGATCCTCTCGCGTGGGGTGACGCCCGAGCAGAGCATCATCGTAACCTATGCCAAAAATCCAGCCGTTGAGGTCTACATCCGGACTGGTGGCGAATGTCTTTAGCCTATCAACTAGATCATCAATGGTATTAACGGTACCATCTGGCGGAGCTAGTAAGTTGGCACCGACTGCCTGGGTGCCGAACTGTTGAACATGCTCATGGCCATCTATGAATCCAGGCATCAAAGTCTTGCCGCCAAGACTCACCACCTTTGTAATATCTCTCTTATGGGCCTTTTCGATAGAAGCCCTTGAACCGACTGCCAGAATGACCCCATCCTTAATCGCTAAAGCTTCAGCGTTTGGCTGCGCATCATTCATAGTGACGATGTTGCCGCCAACATATATAGCATCAGCCACGACCATCGGATCGGAGGGACTGCATCCTAATAATGCAAGTGAGAGGGCCGTAACTGTAAAAAATGTTCTTATGGATTGCATTGGTAGTTATTTCCTGTATTTGCACAACTAAGGTCTAACAGTATTATTATTAGGGAACTTTCTTTCTAATTCCTTGAAAAGTTTTCGCCTATTTGCATTTCAGCGCTTTGAATTTTACTGGCAATCACTAATAAAAACAACAAGTTATCGGGATATTATAGGTTCTGGCCTAGATAAAATCAGGAAAGATTCCTGTCTAATTCTTGCTTAGTCAGGAAGCCTTCTTTATAATTCCACGAAAAGATTCCGCCTATCTGCATTTTAATATTTTGTAGCAGTTTCTACCAATTAATTAGGCTCCGTATGCATTCCCACGCTGGAGCGTTGGAACGAGAAAATATAGATTCGATGGCAACTAGAACCTGTGTGAACGATCCAGCAGGAAGAACATCACCATAACCAAGTGTAGTTATTGTGACTGGATTACTCGATTCATTAAATTTTATAAATTGATAAGTACGATCATCATTTGCGATTACTGCGGTTACTGCGCTCTGCGGATACACGACATCGCCATGTGTATGGTCAGCTGCAGCATTGATACGCTACCGCCCAAAGGTTGTGCCACTGTCTTTTATTGGCAGTGGGTAGCATAGTCCTCGATAGCTATAACTGAATTTTTGTGAGTAGGATAAAAGTGCTCTATATGTAGTGCTTTGTCTAGAACAAGGAGAGTTGAATGGCATTGCAGGCTATGAGTTGTCTGGACTCATTGCTCAATAGAGAGAAAGATTAATCATGTGGGGTTGTTGATTGCCATTACTAGCCCCAATTGTCACTACTCGTAGGCTAATACGTAAATTGAGTTGATTCTTCAGGCTTTATAATCACAAATAAGGGTTGACTATACCCAAATGTATTGAAGATACTTGGGTATATAACCCCTAAATAATAGTATGAATATTTCTTATTCTTTGTAATATTTTATTCTCTGACGCCTTTAGCATATCCGCATCTGTTAATACACCTTCAATAGGTTTAGTAAAATAATTATCACCAAACATTAAAATAAAGTCTTTTGAAAAACCTTTACTGTAAATTAACTTTAATATTTCATCATCGGTCATCAAAGGATCGTCTTGTTGCATGTGATTAATTACAAGCATTAAATGAATTAACTCCAATGTTGCAATTTGATCTTCTGTTTCAACAGAAATAGCACGTGTTAAGTTATGCTCTTCGTTACTTCTTATACTGTCTATTATGCCGGCTATAAATGCAGTTGTTTTAACACCATGATTAAGGTGCGTAAAAGTACCATTATGCTGTAAGACATTATGACTCCTGTCGAAACTATTGATATCTTTTTTATCTGATTCAGACAATAATTTAAACTCATCAATTAATTTCAACATTGCTAGACATGTGCCAGTTCTACCTTCTCCAGCACCACACGATATCATTACTGTTTTAGGTCTATTCTTAGTTGTTGACCTACTGTTTTTTAGATTATTAAGTATGATTTCGTAATGTTCAAGTCGTGGATAGGCAAAATCTATAATCGGTAATGATTTCACTTGTGTAAGACGATATTGGTTATTGCCAGAACAATTTTTTATTTGTTCTAACTTTTCTTTATTGTCAGAAAATGGAATTAAAAGGATCAATGAATCAACATTCTGATAGACAAAGTCCAATGGATTCTTGTGCTCTGATTTATCTTCAGGATCACAAAAAGAAGATGAGCATCCAATTACATTAATAGAACCATCCTTCGTTAAAAATGTGCGTTTGTTTTTGAAGTCGCATTGATCAAAAGATTCAAGAAACTCATCTTGAGTTTTAGGTTGCGTTTTTTTATAATAAGATTCCGATAACGTTTTTTCTACTTGAGGTGTTAGTGCATCTTTATTGACTATGTCAATATATGATTCTCCATCGAGGTCAGGGGCATAAAATGTGACATGATCATTATTGCCATCCATAAAGATATCCTTAAAATAGGATAACTCTTTATATAAGTGAGTAGCCTTTCCTGATGATGTTTTTTCAACTATGATATCGCAATTAAACTTACTTATTAACATACGCATACCTGCTGTCATATGCGTCATATCAAGTCCCTGGATATCTATTTTTTCTAATGTGCTAAAAGTATAAAGACACTCAGGAAAAGCTGAGAATTTATTACCTATAATCTCAACTTCACGTAGTGATTTTATATGTGTAATTGCTGATGGTAAAGTAGTCAAATCTAGAAAATTTAGATTTATAGTCTCGTCATTATTTTCAAACGCATGTATCATCAACTCTTGAGCTTTTATTCTTTTCTCGTCACTACCAGCTTGTTCAACCCATTCATTTAGCTCTCTATAGAAGCATGAGGTTTGTTCATCAGTAATATCATTTTTAATACTTGGTGATATTTCTTCACAGTCAAGATCATACGTTTCTCCAGTGTATATTAAGTCCGCTATTTTTTTTGCGCAATCCTCTGGTTTTTTATCATATGACGATAACAGGTTTTTTTTATTTTTTTTGGACATTCTAATAAAAGAACATAACCTGTTTAAGATTTGAATATCTGTCATGTTATTATTTTCTAAAGAATATTTAAATTTATTACTTATTTGATCCGAATAACTAATAACTGTTCTATTCTTGAACTTGCCTGTTGTGAGTGTATCTGGCTTAACATTTGGTTCATCACTCATTTTAGACTGTAAACATAATAAAAGATTAGTTTGGAGCTCTGTTTTCATAATTTTATCCTAATAAAAAACGGGTATGGGATCATAAAACAAACACAGTAGATTCTTGTAGGAATATAGGGTTAATGTATATGTTTTATTTCTTTGCTGATATTATATTTGCTATGTGTAATGACTAGTACGGGACAAAAACCTGAAGACCTTGATGTTCAAGTCATAATTTAGCAAGACGTGACTCTCAGACAAGGTAACCTGCATGGTCTTTTACCCCAGAATAGGTTATGGTTGTTGAACATGAAAGACACCAGTTCATTGACCAAGAAGCTTAAGGCTCATCTACCCCTGCATCAAGCTAGGATCACCTTCATCGCACCGTTTGTAATGGCCTTACTGCGTAGCCGTTCCACTAATTTGGTGGGTTCTGGTCTGTCGGCATTTTTTCGTTTTTCTGGTAATACATTACCAGGCTGCACCCAGCGTTGTAGCGCTCTTTCTCACAGGCTTTCGACTGACGAGCCCCATCGTTAACTGTTTGTTTGATCAAGCTGACTACATTCTGTCGATCCGGAGGGGCGATAAATCATCCTCCGAGAGACCAGTATCACGCGCTAATTGACCGACTGACACGTTATTGGGCGGCATCATTTTCTGGATTATGGACTCTTTTAACGTTGTGGAGTAGCGTGCCATTGATCGCTCACTGACCCACTGTTTAGGTTGGAAAAAATCAGTAGAGCCGACAACTATGCTGGCACAGGGGGAGCTATGATCATGGAGCTCTTGTCTATAATGAGAATTACCGTGATCGGTTTAAAATAGATCATCTGTTCTAAAAGTCTTCACTTTGGGTTGGAAATTAATTGTTTATTCTAATTCTCGCGAGCATTTTTACTAGGCTCTCTCCATTATCTGGCACTGGTGTGCAGTGAATATTTATCTTGTTCTTACGTATAAAGTCATCCATGGAACCAAAAAAAAACTCCTCGAATCCACCCTTTATCTTATATTTAGGAATAATAAAATTTTCCATAATATACATATGTGTTTTGCAGTTATACAAATTAGTGTGACAAAACTTTTGCATACTCTTAGCTAGCTCTCTTTCTGTAGGGAAATTAGCTCTAGCAGCATGGTTTTTATCTCTGTCGTGCATATAAGGCCAAAGCACTGTTGCATCATGTATGCTTTTTTTCTTGTTTATTTCCATAAGTGGGTGCTCAGCATGCATATGACTGACTATGTTATCCCATATCTCTGAAGTATAATTACACACGGGCAAAAGACATATAAACTTGTTCGGTATAGGAGCTTCCTGATAATTAAGGTTTAGAACACTGTTATCCAGTATCACTAACATATTAATCATTACGTCATCATCAACAGAGACATGATTTTCATTAGCATCAAGATCTGTTGGTTTTTCATTACCTGTATGTAAGCATATATTATCTATAACTGAGTTCAGAAACAAACGTTTTACCTCACCTGCTTTACCTTGCTTACTAGAATAAAAGTACTGTTTTAACTTACACATCAACTTTAATAAATCACGGCGTCTATATAGTTCGCAATCTTTATTGATTTCATCTTTGATAGTAATAAACTTCTGCCCATCAACAAAACCTGCATGTTTATTTTTATCATTACACCCCAACACCAAAGGTAAAGGTGACGGCTAAAGGTAAAGGTAAAGGTAAAGGTAAAGGTAAAGGTAAAGGTAAAGGTAAAGGTAAAGGTAAAGGTAAATCAAGGTTGTCTTTATTTAATTCGGATTCAAAAGCGATTATTATTTCTTTCCTACTAAAACAACATAAAAAATTAGTCTCGTCACATCCACTAATTGTAGAAAAATATTCCACATGCCAATTAGTACCATTGAATAATGACAAAGGTAATTTAAAAACTTCTCCCTCCCCTGCAAACATGATTTTATTATTTTTGAAGTAAGATATGTTAAATTCTTCTGCACCTATGTACCCTGAAAATAAAAAGGCAACACAATAAAATAATAAGGATGGAAAGCTACAAGTTTTCATATGTTAACTGGTTCCCACGCTCCTGCATGGGAGTACATACGGAAGTGAATGAAAAAAACTTTAACGATTCCAATAAAACATTCACCTTTTCAGTTAGTGTAAAAACATGAATTATGTGGTGCTCGGTTAAAATAAAAAAGTGCGGATTCTGGATTGGTTATTTTGTAGCAGTTTCTACCCATTAATTAGGCTTCGTGTGCATTCCCACGCTGGAGCGTGGGAACGAGAAAATATAGATTCGATGGCGACTAGAACCTGTGTGAACGATCCAGCAGAAAGAACATCCCCATAACCAAATGTAGTTATTGTGACTGGATTACTCGATTCATTAAATTTTATAAATTGATAAGTACGATCATCATTTGCGATTACTGCGATTACTGCGCTCTGCGGATACACGACATCGCCATGTGTGTGGTCAGCTGCAAAATAGATACGCTACCGCCCAAAGGTTGTACCACTGTCTTTTATTGGCAGTGGGCAGCATAGTCCTCGATAGCTATAACTGAATTTTTGTGAGTAGGATAAAAGTACTCTATATGTAGTGCTTTGTCTAGAACAAGGAGAGTTAATGGCATTACAGGCTATGAGTCGTCTGGACTCATTGCTCAACAGGGAGAAAGATTAATCATGTGGGGTTGTTGATTGCCCTTACCAGCCCCAATTGTCACTACTCGTAGGCTATGATACGTAAATTTAGTTGATTCTTCAGGCTTTATAATCACAAATAAGGGTTGACTATATGGCTGACGGCAATAATGCCTTTTAGAATATAAGGTAAAACGACAGTATATTTTATAATTCTACAGCTAAGGATAGTAATAGTATGTTTATCCTCACTCTCCTTGACAGTGTGAGCTTGCGGACTGCTGCCACGCCATAAGTATCTATTCTGTGTAGAGTTTAGGGCATTTCACACGGTGCTTACGCACACCTTCTGACGTTTTGGCCTTTTATGCTTCACGTCTACAGATGATATATTCATCTAATTACACATCGTAATCAACCCGACCGTTGGCATCCACTACCACATTCTCAAGCAGTGCATCACGACGGATCGCATTGAAAATATCAGGCTCGTTTTCTTGGCTCAGGTTGATGCATTTGAAGCGACGGTTTATTTTCTGACGAAATCTGATATTATTCTTCTTAAGTTAGGTGGGCATATTGCCTATTCATAAGTGGTGTTACATTAGCTTTGGTGTCCTTTGGCTTGATTTCATGCACTTAGGACTAAAATCGGCGGAGCATGCTTAAATTATGCGCGATCTCATAAAGCTTTTTGCTATCTTCATGCTGCTCTATGGTATCTATGGTGCTTGTGTTGGTCGAATATTCGTCAATGCTTCATTCTCATGGCATAAATATTGCCGAGAAGACACCCCCATTCAATTTTGGATATCATGTATATGCTACATTTTTGTGGGCAGTGTTATGTATTATATGATGGCACACAATTATGGCTGAGATGGGTGGTGAGATACAGACAACACCTAAGGCAGATTCAGCCCCGCAGTACATAACCGTTTAATCTATGATAACGGCAGTATGATCCTCCATTCACTGAATAGGCGTTTTGAAGTTTAGCTTTTTACTCGCTCGGTTATTCAACGGAACAATCACTGCTTTAAACTGGCAGATTGGTGGTGTCTTTTTTTTATTTGATGTGTTAGTCCATTTCCCTGTCTTTTCACTGTGTCATACTAGCGAAGTTTGCTAGCATGAAACGCATTTTCTGCTGTAAATACCCTAAGGTTATCTGGTGACAATTTCTTACCAAAAATCGGTACTGATCCACTACACCATGAAAAATGATCAAGGCGAAGTCTTGGACAGCTCCATAGGCCATTCCCCATTGGCCTACCTGCAGACAGGCCTGTCAGAAAGATTAACAAACAATCTGTCCGGTGCGGTGAGGAACATCAAGGTTATCTGAAACAGCAATGGAGACAGGAAATTTCCACCGCTCAGGGAACTGAATGCATTTTTCCATGTCAAACCTTTACTTATCGTAAAAACATCACGGGGTTAAGGCTATGGATACCGCTGTAGGTACTGTTGTCAAAAAGTAGCAGTCGTAGTAGTAAAAGTAGCAGTCGTAGTAGTTTGGATGGAGGGGGGGGAAGCCATCCCTACCGCAATCAATAATCAGCCAGGTGCCACTGGAAAGTGCAGTTTTTTTGCCTCTTTGCTCGTTATTGTTATGGCGCTCAAGCATTTGTTTTCTCTGCGAAAAAGAGCCCAATCCAGAACACCGTTGGCGCAACACAGTCTTAAAGTCGTCATTGTCGGTGCAGGGCCGATTGGTTTCTCGACAGCCATTCAAATCAAGTTAAAAACGCCTGATGCAAACGTTGTCATGTTTGAAAAATACCAGGACTACGCAAGAAGCCATGTACTGCAAATCGATCCCCACTGTTTCAATGCCTGCCAACTGAAGAGTCAGCATCTTGATGTTGTCAATAAGGTTTGATGAAGGCTCATGCTAAAAGATTTAGGAAGTGAGCTGGAGGGCACTCTCTTATTCTGGTTATCTAATACCTGTGATTTTACTCCTTTTTCGCCTAGATTCTTTCTTCTTGAAGGGCCAGATTCAAATCTGCAGTGCATCACTTGACTAGGCCGAAGAAATGGCCAGCTGAAGGCAAGCTCCTACCCTTTTCTCCGACAAGAGATGAAGTGATGACGATAACTTACCAACAACTGACTTACGAACAACGATGCCAGATTTCCGCACTAAAGAAAATCGGTTGCAGCCAAAGGGATATAGCGGAGATCGTTACACCAGACAGCCCACGGTAGCCGTGAGTTGGCAAGGAATACTGGCGAACATGGATATAGGCAAGCACAAGGCCGAACAGATAGCCGGCGTACAGAGTTGGCTATGGCGAGTAGAATGACGCCAAAAATGATCGAGGTGATTGAATCAAAGATGAGTGTAGAGTGGATCCCAGAGCAGATTTCAGATTGGTTGCTGAATGATCAGGAACGACTGATTATACCCGTCACCTTTCAATCTGCTACGTTGTTGGCTGCGCTCGCTCACCCAGATCACCTTCTACTCGTCGACTCATGGGGCTTCGCTTACTTGCCGCCTAGTAGCAACTTGAAATCCTTTGGGTATAAATGAGAACACCAATGGCTTGCTACGACAATATTTTCCAAAGAATACAGACTTCAAGAAAGTCGGTCATATAGAGGTGAAGCGAGCATTGATGCGGCTTAATTCTCGGCCAAGAAAAGATTTGAATTTCAAACTGATAATGGGTGAACACAGGGCTGCGTTGGCAGCTTAAGCTGTGATGCACTTGGAATTTGAATCTGCTCCATTGAATGTGTGCATAAGTGATAAATGAGCTAACCCCCATGAGCCTATGAGTAGTAGGTGATTGAGGTGACTGGAGTGAGTGAGAGTGGTAAGACATCTCACATTTTTAATGGAAAATGGTATATTAACAAATGCGTTAGTTATTCCGAGAAGGAGCTATACTGCTCATTACAAAAGCTCATGCTTGGTTAGATCTCCATTCCAAAGCCGATAAGAATGATCCATCTGTCCTGCTAGTTGCATATCATGTGTTACCACAATAAAGCTGGTTGTTAACTCTTTGCTTAAAGATGTCATCAAATCATGAATTTTATTTGCCGTATGAAGATCTAGATTACCCGTTGGCTCATCCATTAGCACCAAGTCAGGCGTAGTAACCAAGGCTCTTGCAATAGCAACTCGTTGGCGCTCTCCACCTGATAGCTCAGAAGGCTTATGGTTGGCGCGGCTAGACAAGCCCACTGCAGCCAGTATTTCATCGGACTGTTGGGCGGCCTTCTTTATTGATACTTCTTTTCGAAGCAATAATGGCATTGCTACATTTTCACGGGCTGAAAACTCCGGTAGCAGATGATGGAATTGATAAACAAAACCCAAATGCCGATTACGCATCATATCTTTTTTAGAGTCACTAAGTTGAGCAATATCCATACCGCAAATGCTAACACTACCGGATGTTGGTTTATCCAGCCCTGCAAGTAATTGTAGTAATGTACTTTTGCCTGAGCCAGAAGCCCCTACAATAGCCACTCGTTCAGATGGTAATATGGAAAAGTTAAGATTACTGAGGACTTTCAACTGTCCAGGGCCTTCATCATACCATTTTGCCAACGAACTACACTCAAGCACAGGAGCGTTAATATTACTCATAGCGCAAGGCCTCCACAGGCTGAACTCTAGAAGCTTTCCAGGCGGGATAAAGGGTGGCTAAAAAACTCATTACCAACCCTGATACACTAATAACGATAACGTCTTGCCATATGAGATGTGAAGGCAAGTAACTAATAAAGTACACATCCGGACTCAGAAAATGAGTGTCAAAAACAGCCTCAATCCAACTAACTATCTCCGGTACATTCAATGCGGCTATTACTCCAAATAATACTCCCGCAAACGTACCAGTAATTCCTATTAGTGAGCCCTGTACCATAAATATCCCCATAATTGTTCTGGGGCTGGCACCGAAAGTTCTTAAAATAGCAATATCACCTTGTTTGTCAGTTACAACCATTACTAGAGTAGATACAATATTAAAAGCGGCCACGGCAACAATTAGTATTAATAAAAGTCCTACCATTGTTTTTTCCATTTGAATTGCTTGAAAAAGACGTCCATGGGTGTGAGTCCAGTCTTGTACGTAATAACGTCCAGGCAATTGCATAGCCACATCCCAAGCCAGTTTGGGTGCCTCGAACAGATCTCTCATTTTCAAACGAATACCTGAAGCTCCCTCAGTTACTCGCATTAATCTGGCAGCATCTTTAATATGGATATAGGCTAGGTTACTATCAAGATCAGCTCCCACGGAAAAAATACCTGCAACACGAAAACGTTTTAGGCGAGGAAAAACACCGGCAAGATTAATGTTAGCCTCGGGCAAAACCAGAGCAACTTTATCACCAATACCAACTCCTAGAGCTTGAGCCAGCGACCCACCAATAACCATATCAAACTCACCAGGCTTGAGATCTTCAAGTACTCCCTTAACCATGTGGTCGTTAATAATAGAAACATTTTTTTCATAAACAGGATCAATGCCGTAAACCATAACCCCCTGTACTTCACCCCTATTAACCAGCATACCCTGAGCATTAATAAACGGCGCAGCGTCTTCAACGCCTGGCACTTCAGGAATGGTTTTTAACATATCTTGCCAACCGTTCAGCCCCCCTTGGGTAGAGGTAATGGTTGCATGGGCCACCATGCCCAGAATCCTTTGCTTCAATTCACGGTCAAAACCATTCATGACCGAGAGAACGATTATTAACACACAAACACCCAACGTTAAACCAAGTATTGAGGTAGCAGAAATGAAGGAAATAAAGTGATTCCTTCTTTTGGCACGGGTATAGCGTAACCCGATAAATAAAGGTATGGGTTTGAACATAGAGTTGTATTCGTCGCTTTAAGTGCTGATAGCTATAATACCCGACCTTGAAGTTACTACTTTGTTGTCAGCATTCGATCACCACCGTCACTTAGTATGCTTAAGTGTCTGTGGCCTCGCCAACTTGCCGCCGCGTAGCGCAACCTCAAATCTTTTGGATACGTATCGTTCACCTGCAAGAGTTTGGCTTCAGGCCATTATCCACCTACTCTAAAAGGCTTTGAGTATAAAAAGAATGTTTGTCAGTATACCATAAAACCTACTAGCACTAGTTACTATTAAAGATGAAAGAAAGGTTAAGCAAGGAAAACTCAATTAGACATGAGTAGTAGGTGAGCAGAGTGAAGAGTAGCCTGCGCAACTTACATATCCAATGATCACTGGTATAAGAAGCTTATGTGGCGTTGTGCTCTTGTGCTGTTGCCACTTACTAGTACCTATAATTACGTTGACTATAAAGTTAAAAAGTATTGACGAGTCTGTTTCTGAAAAGAACATTATAACTAACTATGGCAAATAGCCCAGCTACGATGAATACGCCGCTTTCTCTGAAAGTCCTTATCAATAGTAGACGATGTTATTTCTAGCGCATCATATTTTTTTTCTATATTGTCACTTAACTTAAACTCTCTAAAATTGTTAGAGAAATACAATGTACCGGCTTTACGCAAACGGAGCATGGCTAGCTCAATCAACTTGCTATGATCTTTCTGCACGCATAAGTCTTCTTTCATACGTTTAGAGTTAGAAAAGGTGGGGGGGTCCATAAATATAAAGTCATACTGGCGCTTTTCTAATTCCAGCCATTCCATACAGTTTGCTCGCTCTAGCCTATGTTTTCTATCACTAAGGCCGTTTAAAGACAAGTTCTTTCGTCCCCACAGCAGGTAATTGTTTGACATGTCTACACTGGTAGTGCTAGCTGCGCCGCCGACACCTGCGTGCACAGAAGCCGTTGCGGTATAGCAAAACAGGTTAAGAAAATCCTTACCTTCAGCTTCCCGATAAATTCGTTGACGCATTAATCTATGATCCAAAAATAAGCCCGTATCTAGATAATCTTTAAGGTTAACAAGTAAGTGGCAATTACCTTCTTTAACCTCCAGCATCTCTTCGGTTTCTGCTTGCTTACGATACTGTTTGGCACCAGACTGACGCTCTCGTCGTTTGCAAATCACATGGCTTTCTGGAATGTCCAGCACATTTGCAATTACTAATAGCGTTTCTTGTAGCCGTTGTCTTGCTTTTTCGGAATCAATAGACGGGGGAGCAGAATATTCCTGCACATGGGCCCAATTCCCATAGATATCTATAGCGCTGGCATACTCAGGCATATCTGCATCATAAAGACGATAACACTCAATACCCTGCTTTCGTGCCCATTTGCCCATCATGCGCAAGTTTTTCGTTAAACGGTTAGCAAGCATCATGGCGCCTGTGGAGCCTGAAAAAATAGGCTTTTCTGTCTTTTTAACAGGCCTAATAGCTTCTGACGTCCGGTCATGAATATCATACAAAAACAGCTTGCACGGCAGCCTACCGTTAAATAGTGAATACTGCTTTCTAGGCGTTAACCCCATGTTGCGGCATAGTTCCGGCGAGCCACTGAATATTGCTGCCTGCCAACCCGCACATTGATTTTTCAGATTTTCACCCAAATGCCGGTAAAAATACACCAAGCTATCTTCATTGCCTAACCTTTCACCGTAAGGCGGGTTAGTTATTACTAATCCTTTCTCAATATTGCCTATTGCTAGACTGGTCAATTCTTGCTGTTTTACCGAGACAATAGACTTAACACCTGCTCTCTCAATATTTGCTCTGGCTTGACCAATCACTTTAGGGGATCCATCATAACCCACAATAGCTGGAAGCTTTCTGGCCAGCCCCGCAGCCCTGCGCTCCTTAGCTTCTGTTAATACTGTAAGCCAAGTGTTTGGTGCATGCCCTAACCATTTATCAAAACCGTAACGAGCTCTAAGCAGCCCAGGAGCAATATCTGCGGCCATCATCGCTCCTTCAACTAGGAAAGTGCCGGAACCGCACAAAGGATCAATAAGTGCTTTGCCTTTTTTTGCTATTTCTGGCCAACCAGCTCTTAACAAAATCGCGGCGGCCAAATTTTCTTTCAGGGGAGCCTCCCCAGCTTCCAGACGGTACCCCCTTTGGTGCAGGCTCTGACCTGAAAGATCAATGGAGATATAAGCGGTTTCATTGCGGGCATGCACATTAACTTTAATATCCGGTTTAGTGACATTAACCGTTGGGCGCCAGCCAAAACGATCTCTAAACTGATCAACAATGGCATCCTTTACTATCTGAGCGCCATAGAGGCTATGCTGAATACTTGGTATTACGCCAGAAAAATCAACACGGAAACTGTCTAACTCACCAAAATGATTACTCCAGTCAATTTTTTGCACGCCGTTGTAGAGATGTTCGCTAGTAGTGGATGTTACTTTTTCGAGGCGAAATAATATCCGGCTAGCAAGGCGAGACCATAAACAGGCACGGTAAGCCAGCTCCATGCTACCTTCAAAACTGACACCAGCCACAGTCTCGGTGATACTTTCGGCCTTCAACTGAGCTAATTCTTGAGCAAGTAAAGACTCCAACCCTTTGGGGCAGCTGGCAAATAAAGAAAAAGAAGTAGAACTCATTTTGTTGTTCCAAATAGAGTGAGACCTAAGTATATACCGTTACCATTGAAGGTGTGAGCTGGGGGGGGAATGAATGGAGACCTAATGCCTACGAGTAACAGGTGGTTTGGGGTGAGGGAACGCAGCCAACAACGTAGCAACTTGAAAGGCGACGGGTATAAAACAAATGATTTAATGTTCAATGCCTTAGAAATCTTCGTAATGGCTGACAAAACTTGGAAAGTTCAATTACCGTGACCAAAGTCGTTGGTTATCCTGAGGTCTCAATAAGTAACAATTCCCATCAAACCACCGTCAACTACCAAAAATACTTATTAACACTTGGCTCAGCCAATCACCTACCCAAGCTACCCTTGAAATGCTAGGGTTTTTAACCTCTCCCCACTGGCGTACCCACCTGAAGGCGTGAAATGGCTGTCTACTCACTCACTCCAATCGCCTACTACGGTATGCTCATGGGGCTTAGCTGGTTTATCGCTTACCAACATATTCAGTGGTAACGGGTACACAACCGAAGTAATAGACATGCCGGAATTTAAAGCACATTTTTGAAATTCGCATACAAAGCCTATGCAGAACAATGGTTACAAGAGATTTCTACTACCTCTTCATAACCCAATAAAGAACAATCTGAACAATCAGTAATCCAAAAACCAAAAACATCACAATTCGTGATAAGCGCTTCTGCATAGCAACGCTCATGGGCTTACAATATTTCTCAACAACACCAACAACAATAAAAAGCGTTACCGCTAAGCCCATTAAAATCCATAGTAATTTCATATCTCTCTAGCGCCCACTGCATACTGATAGTATATTAGCTCAGAATTATTCGTTAACATCACCTAGAAACCCAGCAATATATACCCGTTGCCATTGAAGGTGTGGGTAGGCGACAAACCAGCGAAGCCCTCATGAGCCTACGAGTATTAGATGATTGGGGGGAGTGAGAGCGGCCAATACCCTCAAACCTTCAATGAAGATGGGTATACACTTCCAATATCAATCATAGCGTCATCATCTATATGCAAATTATCAACAGACCTTTCAATCTGGACAACTGCGTTTTCTCTTCTGCAGTTTCACCCATGATGGCAAGAATATACAATGCTCGTGGCATTAACAATGAAAAATCCCTAACAAGGAAATTAAAAGAACTACCCGATTATCATCAATTAAAAGACATTGATAAAGCCTCAAACATTCTCTCTGACGCCATAACTAGTCGTCAGAAAATACTAATTATCGGTGACTTCGACTGTGACGGTGCTACCAGCAGCGCCCTTGGTTTGCTGGCTCTTCGTAAAATGGGGGCTTGCGCTAATTATCTAGTACCCAACCGTTTTGAATATGGCTATGGCCTCACCCCTGAAATTGTTCATGCTGCCACAAAATATCAACCCGATATTTTGGTTACAGTTGATAACGGTATTTCAAGCATAGAGGGTGTCGCTGATGCAAAATCTAGGGGAATGAAGGTAATTGTCACCGATCATCATTTAGCAGGGGATTCACTTCCTAATGCAGATGCCATCGTTAACCCCAACCAGCCCAATTGCCCATTTCCAGGAAAAAACACCGCCGGGGTCGGTATTATTTTTTATGTCATGTGCGCATTACGCCAATGTCTCCGAGAAAACGGATGGTTTACAAATCATCCCGAACCAAACCTTGCCTCGTTTCTCGACCTTGTCGCTCTAGGTACCGTAGCAGATGTTGTTAGTCTTGATTCTCCTAACCGTATTTTAGTTTCCCAGGGTCTGGCTCGCATTCGCTCAAATAACTGCCGTCTTGGCATCAAAGCTCTCGCTGAAGTATCTGGGCGCGACATCACCCAGCTAACCGCACCGGATCTTGGCTATGCCTTAGGCCCACGCCTAAATGCCGCAGGCCGACTTGATGATATGTCCATCGGCATTGAACTACTAATTACCGAGCACACCGACCACGCCAAAGAATTAGCCTCAAAACTTAACAACCTCAATCAAGAGCGCAAAGAAATAGAATCAGGCATGCAAAGCGAGGCTATAATCGAACTTGAACAACTGCAATTCAATGATGATAAAATCGAATTACCTTGGGGGCTATGTCTATTTAAAGATAACTGGCACCAAGGAGTCGTTGGTATTCTTGCCTCACGGATCAAAGAAAAATTACATCGCCCAGTTATCATCTTTGCCAAAGTCGATAATGGTGAAATAAAAGGGTCAGCACGCTCAGTCCCTAGCCTACACATACGTGATGCCCTAGACAATATCGCCAGAAAACAACCTGGATTAATCTTGAAGTTCGGGGGACATGCCATGGCCGCGGGACTGTCTATTAAAAAAGTAGACCTTCCTCTTTTCAAAAAAGAGTTTGACAAAGAAGTGCGCAGCCAACTCAGCAAAGAACACCTGAATGCGGAAATTCATACTGATGGCGAGCTTCAACCCGAAGATATCACCATAGCCACCGCCGAACACCTTAAAGAAGGCGGCCCTTGGGGGCACAACTTCTCAGAGCCTTCGTTTAACGGACGTTTCCGAGTTATAGAGCAACGTCTTGTAGGCAAAAAACACCTAAAACTATCATTAAAAACATTGTCTTCTGAACTACTGATTGACGCTATCGCATTTAATATTGATCCTCAACTCTGGCCAAACCCAGCTATCAAACAATTAGATATTGTTTATAAACTAGATATCAATAAATATCGGGGCCAACAACGTCTTCAGCTTCTTGTGGATTATTTGCACACTGCACCATGAACCAATCAATTCCATTTTCTCCAACAGGAAAAATTCCTCGAGTCAGCTATAGTCAATTAGCAAAAATCAAAAAATACTTTACGGAATCCATATATGAAAACACAAAACATCTCCTTACTTTTAGCTACACTCTTGTCTGCCATCCTTTTAATACCGGGAATAACCCAGCCTCTTATCAGCCTACAGGCAGACATGAACCGCCAAGCAGTTATAAATGAAGGGAAAACACTGATCTGCGAACAAAATATGCATCCAGCCATGGCATCAATGGCTACTCAATTTCTTGACGGCTTAAAAGTTAAAGGAAAAACCAATCTATATAATAAAACTCGTTCTATATTCGGCACTGCCGAAGATCTGTGGAAGTCGGGCAACCTTTTGGTCGCATTGCTCATCGTGGTATTCAGTATTATCATTCCGGCCACAAAAACCCTGTTAATATTGACGGCCTGCCTAATTAAAAACACCCGCCCACTAATTAGGCTTAATAGCTTTCTCAGCAAGTGGTCTATGGCTGATGTATTTGCCATCGGCGTTATTGTCGCATGCCTTGCCGCTAACGGCACATCATCAGAAAAAGCATTGATGTCATTTAATGCCGAATTGCACGTCGGATTCTACTGGTTCCTAAGTTACTGCCTAGCGTCTATCGCAACGGGACAATTACTTATCCACATTCATACCAGTACTACACCCAAGATCATTGACAATGCAGGCTAGCCGCAGGGACGAGCCCACATAAAAAACATCCTCACAACGCTGAGACTAGATTATACTCGGCGTGAGGTTGCTTACTGCAAACGCCCACCCCAGCTACCTACGACTCATAGACTCATGTAACTTAGCTCGCTTGTCGTCTTTGCACATCTTCAATGTATAACTGATATGAAATAATAAGTTCGAAAAACTGAAATAATAGCACCTAAAAAATAGCTATTACTCAAGCTCAACTAACTATACCAGCTACCCTTGAAAATGTGCGCAAACAGCAGGCTAGCAACGTATTCTGGCTCAAAAAAACAAAAACACTACCACTGATGCATAAAAAACAACCAAAATCGATTTTATACTATTTTTATCGATAGTTTTCATCTTTCTCAGCACTTATACACTAGGTTATCCACTGATTTTCTGAGTAATTAAGATTTTCCCTTATAATTCTTACAGTTAGAGCGATCCGTAGTAATTATCACGCCTGTGTATTGTTTTGATATTTGTGTAACAAACTAGCTACCAGTTACGATTGAGATCATTAGGTTGAAACCGTGAGAAACAGAGTTCAAAAACTGTTTTTTTTCCGTTATACTATTCGCATGTGAAGCTAGGGGGACGTATAATGTCAAAAAGATTTATTGCTGGAGCAGTATGCCCTTCCTGTGGCGTAATAGATACCATTCAGATATTCACAGATGGGATACTGAAACATAGGGAGTGTGTCGTATGCCACTACTCTGATGCAATAAGACCTGATCATAGCCCTAATAACGAGCTGCCAAAAACACATATTTCTCGTGAAGAAATCACTTTAAATAAAGATGTAGATGTTATTAGAATTATTGATGACTCGTAAATAATTCTGTGGGATCATCAGCTTCGCTTATTATACGACACCAGTAATTGCCATATTAGCTACAATCCTATTAGCCTGCTATGGAAATCACTCCCTAATTAAATAAAAATTGACGGCCTTTCTAAAAATAAAATTAATAAGGATTGATTTCTAATCAACATACTACATGCAGAAAGAAATAGCAGCGTCAGTAGGTATCAGTAAGAGTGCTTTATCACGAGAGTTGAGTCGTAATACCAGTGATGGATGGCTACGGTGCTGAAAGCGTCCACGCACTAGCCAGTCAGCGTAGAGTGACAGCTACAAAGTTTAGCAAAACAGATGAACGACACATGCCCATAATAAAGAAAGGGCTATTGCTTGGTTGGTCTCCTGAAAATATCAGTTTCCGGATGAAGGTGGAAGTGCCCGACATCGCACTCAGCCACACCACTGTTTATAAACGTGTTGCTACTACAAAGTGCGTGGAGGCTCTTTGTATAAGAATCTACCACGCTTCGGCAAGAGGCGCTGCAAAGGTGGTAAGCGTAAGGCTGGGCGTATCACGACCCCAGATCTCGTCTATATTTCCTATCAGCCCGCACTTGTTGATCTGCGGTCTCGTCTAGGCGATTGGGAGGGTGATACTATGTATGGATAGAACGCCCATCTGATGACCCGTGTAGACCGCAAGAGCTGGTTAACTTTAATAGGGAAAGTTGATACAAACACACCGAAGTTGTTACTGAAAGTATGATCAAACTTCTGAAGCGGGTGTCATCGGTCTGCACAATCACCCTAGATAATGGTGGTGAGTTTGCAGCCCATGAAAAGTAATATATAAGTTAATAACTGTGGTATGATAAGATGCGAAATACTTAATTAGAGCATAAAGGCTGAGAAAATGAAAAAAACACATTTATTAATGATATTATCTATAATTGTCAGTTTTACCATAAATGCTGGAGAAACTATTAATGATGACGATCAAAAACAAACAAATGATCACACTGCAATACTAAAGAATGATGCTACGTCAAAATCAATATTACCTCCAATCGTTGAGGAATTTAAATACTGCTTAGATCCCAGCTTAGATATTAACACACATACTATCGATGGCAGTCCATGCCTACACTATTTTATAAAACGTTCTCATATGAAGATGGCCACTATGATTCTTAAAGTAAAACGAAATGTAGCGGTAAATCCTAATATAACTGACAATTCTGGATCTACTCCTCTGCATATTGCTGGAGAAATAGATTTAGAACCAACTAACATAATATGTACATCAACAATGGCATATAATGCTTTTTTAGAAGCAAAAGTGAAACAGTCTTCTTCTAGCCACGAAGAAATGATGGCATTTATAAATGCTGATGCACCAGAAGCCCTAGAAGCCCTAGAAGTATCTCAAGAGCAAGCAACCAGTGTATTTACAATGCGTGTTCTTCTAGATATATTAGCCAATACATTTTCTCAAAATGTCGGAATATCCACAACAGAAAGAGCTCGTATAATAATGGCAGGGTTATCTCTATTAGAAGATCCAGAAGATTATAAAACAGAATTTGTAGAACTTATTAACACATTAATGAGTCTTGGAGCAGATATCACATTAAAAAATAACGACGGGGAAACACCTGCTGATTTACCCATATGAACGAAACAAAATATGTAACAGGCCTAAAAAAGCAGTTTGATCGTGTTTTACACAATTATTTTTGAGCACCTACCTATATACGTTACCATTAAAGGTGGCGTATATACCCAAGAAAGTTCAAGATGCAGATTGCCTCATCTCAAAATTGTCATTAATTCTTCTGATCAATGAATAACCCATTTTTGGTACAGCTTCATAAAAGAAATTATTTATTTTTTGTTGAAATACCCTTAGTAGTTACGAAATATTCATTATTTCGGGCATGTTCACTCATGACCTTCCATAATCTCTCAATAGTGTTCAAATTGGGGCTGTAAAACGGAAGGTAATGTAGCTTTATTTTCAATTTCTTGGCTACCTCAACCAACTCCTTGAGTAATGGTAGCCAGCACCATTAAGGGTCTTGTATTTATCAAAGATAACTAAGCGAAGTCAGAGTAATTGTTGGCATGAATAGATAATGCAAAAAAACCACTTCAAAATAAAGCACCTTCAATAATCTGGGTATATATTCCGATATCTGGACTAGCTGCCCGCCTTCGCCGAAACTCCTCGACTACACGGTATTAGTTGGTAGAGCTACCGCAGCAAGGCCAATATAAGCTGCGCATGGCTTAATGACACTATTCGACAAACTAATGCACAAATAGAATTTGAGTTCAGATAATACATAAGAATTTAGCAATTTTTATTCATAACAGGCGAATAAACCTTGTGCACAGGTCGACTAATCCACTATGACAATTTAGCCAATGTAAACAATGTTGGTCGGTTTATTGCTCTTCTTGTCAAGCTACTTACACACAATTATTAGGAACGAATATAAATCACAATAAGCCTTATTGCATTAATCCTGCCTATCACACTTATACCCTTGTAGATGTGGGGGGCGGGTTATTGAGCGCCCTTCTCACTAACCCAAACCACCTACTACTGGGGCTCATGGAAATCAGCTTGTTTCTCGCCTAGTAACTCCAAATACCTTGAATACACTTATAAAAACAAAGCACCAATTTTTACAAAACCCAGTCTGCAACAGTCTGCTTGGCTATAACGCCACATGCATCCTTACCATAAAGTACGTCAATCAATTTAAGCGAAAAACTAAACGCGCTACCAGGACCCTGAGCCGTCACAACACATTTATCCTGATCTACCACAACCGACTGATCAGGTTGAGGTATAGCACCTTCCAACTTATCTATGAAAGAAGGATAGCAGGTTGCTTTAACGCTATTCAACAAACCATAACTAGCAAGAACGATAGCTGGTGCCGCGCATATAGCAGCATACCAATCGCCTCTTTCTTTTTGTTCCTGCAACATTTGCCTCAGGTACTTACAATCCCTAAGATTTTCGGATCCGGGCATCCCCCCAGGTAAGACGATCAGGTGATAAACATTCTGTATACAGCTTTCTATAGAACAATCGGCTTTAAACACAACGCCGTTGGCTGCGTGAATCTCAATATCATTATTGAGACTGCAACTAGCTACCGTGACTTCCGCCCCTGCACGTCGAAGTAAATCGATGATGGTGATAGCTTCAATTTCTTCACAACCATCTGCTACTGGAACAAGCACCTGTTTAGACACATTCATCCCTTACGAAATAAAACATTAACAAAGCAATATAACCACTCCCTCTTGAAGACACGAGGTTACTGACTACCCACAACTTCAATGATAACTACTATCCCACTTCTTGAAAGTGCAGTGTTGATAACTGCTCTCCCTCCCCACCTCTTACGTTCATGGGGGAGGCTCTCATTGTCGCTACGTAGCAATCCCAACAATACTTTAGATATAACTGCTGATACTATCCGGTTGCTCCTAAGCAATTAAAGAGAAATCATTCGTCTTAAGTAGCACTTACAGCAATCTCTTTTCTTAACCTCTCCGCAACAGCATAACCCTGGGCGTAACCCAAATGATAATCCGCTACTAGCTTGGCTCTATCCTGAGTATTTCTCCCAGAACGAAGTGGTGTAGAAGGAGCTATTTGAGTTATCCGCACATCTTTAACCTGGTCAGGGTTCTTCAGGTCAGTAAGACAATTATTGTAAACAGCGTCATGTTCTCGAAAAAGGGCTGATATAGTCGGCTTATTCCGATATTTCCATGCTAAAAAGTGCTTACTAAACGACGTTTTTTTTTGGTAATCAAAAGGGCGTGTTCTAATTAATATAATGTCACGAAATCCGTCGTTCAATGCCTTCACTACCGGGATAGGATCTGAAAGACTGCCATCCATTATACACTGATGATCAACCTCCACAGGGGTTCTATAAATCATAGGCAAAGCACTACTGGCCTTGAGTATAAGCATCAGCCTTTCCAGCTGAGTAGACTCTTCAATATCAAAGTACGCAGGTGATCCCGTTTCAGCATAAGTAGCTACTACACAAAACCTACTAGATACCAACGTTTTCTTAAATCGTCTAACATCAAGAGAATATAGTCTATTGACCCTATCAAATAAAAAATCAAGGTCAAACATATTTCCACCCTTCAAAAATCGGGAAACACTTATAAACTGAGGGTCTTGACATAGCTCTGTATAAATGCGTAAATTTCGTCCCCGCTGCCCTGAAAGAAATGATGTCAAATTAAGCGCACCGGCAGATACCCCATAATAGGCATCAAACTTTCGAAATCGCTTATCATGAAACGCATCCAGTACGCCGGCTGTAAAGACACCACGCATACCACCACCTTCAACGACAAGTGCTTTTTGCTCTTCCAAAGATATAGTAATGGCTTGCATTCCTGATTTTAAAATAATAAATTGACCAATTAAACTAATGCGCATCTTCGGATTGCTGAAACTCATCATAATACCAACAACTTTCTGATTGCAACCTCCAACTACACACCAATTTGCTTCAGCCTAGACCCATTACTGTTGAAAATACGGAAGTACTGGACTCATGTGTCGACACTCATTATTCGCTATCAAGTTCACACAAGCTTGCTCCCTTGCCAACTATGCATATCCAAACACCTTAGACATAAAACAACAAGATTTATTCATTGCCAACAGATATTATTTACTATTTTTCTTCAAGATTCTGCCTTGTTGTCAGCGTTCGATCACCACAGTAACCTAGCGCTCCAAAGATTCTGTGACCACGCTTACTTATCGCCGCTTAGCAACTCCTAATAATGTGGATATATCTGAATAAACTGGTTGCGGGATTCGGATGAACCAACGACCTTCGGGTCATGAACCCCACGAGCTACCAAGCTGCTCCATCTCGCGATCAAAAAAGGTTTCTTACAGCTCACTAAAGCTAGCGTAGCCGTCATCAGTCATGTTTTCTGGTGGGAAATATTAATACGCATATCTATTTTTTCTTTTTATCTTCAGTGACACAAAAGACAGCAAATGATTTTTTACACCATCCACTTAATAAACTTGGTTGCGGGAGCCGGATTTGAACCGACGACCTTCGGGTTATGAGCCCGACGAGCTACCAGACTGCTCCACCCCGCGACAAAAAAAGGTTTTTTACGGCTCGCCAAAGCTAGCGTAGCCATCATCAGTCGTACTTTCTGGTAGGAAAAATATATTTTGCATATCTATTTTTCCTTTTTATCTCCTGTGATACTGAAGATAGCAGATGATTTTTTACACCATACACTAGATCAATTTGGTTGCGGGAGCCGGATTTGAACCGACGACCTTCGGGTTATGAGCCCGACGAGCTACCAGACTGCTCCATCCCGCGACAAAAATCTCCAATTTCTTTAACTCTCAGACTTACTTCACTTCAGAAACAATATTGTTGTTCCAAGTGAGTGATGCATTATATGGAAGTTCTCAGCAATGTCAACAAACAAATGATATCAATTACATAATAATTAGCTTTAAATCACCTATCCCTTTACCGCTCTAAGAATAGGGGTGATATTAGATCCTATAGCAATATATGGAATAAAACATTTAGCAGCTCTAAAAAAACAATTTAACAGTTTTTGCATAGTTGTTTTTAAGCACCATCTATTATACCAGTTACCATTAACAGCGCTGACAACCAACAAAGTCGGATTCACATCTGAAGTGCATCACTTGACTAGGTAGAAGAAAGGGCCAGCTGAAGGTAAGCACCTACCATTTTCTCCGGCAAGAGATGAAGTGATGACGATAACTTACCAACAACTGGCTTACGAACAACGATGCCAGATTTCCGCACTAAAGAAGAGCGGTTGTAGCCAAAGGGAGATAGCGGAGATCATTGGCACCAGCCAGTCCACGGTGAGTCGTGAGTTGGCAAGGAATACTGGCGAACGTAGATATAGGCAAGCACAAGGTCGAACAGATAGGCTGCGTACAGAGTCGGCTCGGGAGAGTAGAATGACGCCAAAAATGATCGTTCTGATTGAATCAAAGCTGTGTGTAGAGTAGAGACCAGAGCATATTTTAGGTTGGTTGCTGAATGATCAGACAATACTTAGTTAAGGGAACATCAATGGCAGGACTAACTCAGCAACGATGTAATATCATCGCGCTATGTACGGGACAAAAAACCTGAAGACCTTGATTTTCAAGGCATAATTTAGTATGACTTGACTCTCAGACAAGGTAACCTGCACGGTCTTTTATCCCAGAACAGGTTATGGTTGTTGTACATGAAGGACGTCCGTTCATCGGCCAAGAAGCTTAAGGCTCATTTTACCCCGGCATCAAGCTAGGATCACCTTCATTGCACAGTTTGTAATGGCCCTACTGCGTAGCAGCTCTACTAACTTGTACCGTGTAGGCGAAGAGTTTCAGACGAAGGCAGACAACGAGTCCAGTTATCTCCGTATATACCCGTCGCCTTTCAAGTTGTTGGCTGCGTTCGCTCACCCGATCACTACTACTCGTAGGCTCACGGGGCTTAGCTTACTTGCTGCCTAGAAGCAATTTGAAATGCTTTGGGTATAAAGCGATTTTTCGCTGACTATGACTACAGTTTTGAGTAGCTCGGTGAGCTGATTCTGAGCTGCCTGGACATGGATCGCTTTACCCTGTGCATGGATAGAACCAACTGGAAGCAAGGCTCCAAAAACATCAACTATCTGGTGGTATAAATTGCTTGGCAAGGAACCTCAACTCCCATTGCTTGGGAGTGTCTTGACAAAAAAGGAGGAAACTACAATACCTATGAAAGCATAGCGGTAATGGAGCGTGTACTAAATCTCACTCCCATAAAGAGAATTGATAACCTTCTGGCAGATCGTGAGCTTATACCCTTCTCCTTTCAATCTGCTACGTTGTTGGCTGCGCTAGCTCACCCCGATCACCTACTACTCGTAGGCTCATGGGGCTTCACTTACTTACCGCCTAGTAGCAACAGCCTTAATAGTATTTTTTTATGCACTAGTACTTTTTGTTTGGTTGAATTTTGGAATACATGCACATGATATGATACCTTATAAAAATATTTTATTCTTGGATCTTTTCTAATGTGCGACTGAGCATTTATTGCTCAATGTCATAAAATAGAGCAGGAACAGCAATACTGGCAGTGGCTAAAGTGTAGTTATTGTCCTGCAGAAGTTCAGGGCTGAACTTCTGCATTGATGGCATTAAACAGGCTGCAAGGCTTAGGCACCGCAGTACTTTTTATACTTTTTTCCGCTGCTGCAAAGGCAAGAATCGTTACGGGAGGGAAATTTTTCGTTCACATGAGTGGTTACTGGGCATCCAGCTGGTAGGTATCCTCTGGCTCTTCCTCAAAGACCACGATATCAATAGCCACCACTCATCAACCCAGATTTTATCTGTCTAAAAATAACATAACTCTACAAACAACGTGCACATATAATTTGATTACCTATAATGCAGAAAGATAGATAGCTGGTTTAACGCAGGTATCTGGATGCCCTATATTTTTCCATATTTTTTACTATTTTAATTTTCTTTATCCGTGCTTGTAAAAATAGTTGTTGCCTCAAGTCAAGTGGCTTTCTTAAGTTGATCAGATAAAGATCTGTCTGAATTAAGCCAGACCTCATGAGTCAAACCCCAGCTTCTTACTCCAGCATTCAGGGTACGATTCTTTTTGCCTGTACAGCTTTCGGAGGCTATTCATGAACACCTCAGACTCACCACGATGCCGTGAACCGGTGTCAGAAATACCACTCCGCTGTGCTTGCGTTCTTCGTTACACCATCGAACAAAACCATGTACCCAGCTTCGTAATACTTCAACATCAGCCAAAGGGTTTTCGTGGGTAGCTAGGCAGGCACTTAAGAGTTATAAAATTCACCTCAGAATAAGGATTATCATCATTGACTCTTAGGCGACAAATGAGTTCACTACACCAAGGCGCTGCGTGGACAGCGTGCTAGCTGCCGCGATACCATATCGGATGCAGGATTTAGCAATCATTTATGAAGCATGCACTCAGTAGACTCAGTTTGATGAACCTCCCATGCAACAACTCTACGACTGTAGGTGTCTATAACCAGATAGAGGTAATAAAATCTGTCTCGGATAGAAGAGCGCAAAAACATTATGCTCCAAAACCAGACCTGATTGGGTCCGGTTGCACAATAAGACGTCAATATATGGAGGCTTGGGCGAACAGCTCAATAGCGATGGAGCGCTTCATACAGCACTCGGTGAAATATTCTTTCAGATGACAGGTATCGTCCCTCATCACCAGAAACTGGCACACCTTGATATAACACTGTCTTTCGCGTCACACCCGATACATCACCAGCACGCAACAATTGACCGGCCAACACATTTTGGATGGCAACATTTTCCGAATTTTATAACGCTCACGACAATGAAAATGAGTATGCATGAACAAACGCAATAGGTTCTTCACTACACCAAATAGCACTGTTTTTTTGATGATTCTTTTAAGTTTATTCCATGTCAAGCATGCATTTGCCGGAGGCATACAATGTGGTCAAGAAAGAATTTCCCATAAAGACCGTATAACAATTATATTAATGTGGCTTAATATTTTTGAGGGTGCGCCATCTACTGAACCTAATTCATGTAAACCATCTCTTCATCTTGCCTCAATAATCAAAAAGCAGCCCCTTAGTTAATGAATTTAGCTGCCCAATTACTTATATAGGGCTTACTGATATACTTTCCGATAAAATAGATATAAGTGCTGAGAACATTAACGAAAATGGTGACACTGATTACATAATACAAGCTGCCACATATTTAAGTGTCAAAGAAGAATTATCAAAAAATCCCAGTAAAAATTCAGGAAGCATAACAACACACCATATTATTTTGCCAGTATTTCATGCATGGAGAGCTAGTCCTACAATTAAAAATATACCAGTAACTTCATTGCTGCGGCTTAACTCTCGGACAAGAAAAGATTTGAATTCCAAAACACTCGCCCTGATAATGGGTGAACACAGGGCTGCGTTAACAGCTTAAGCTGTTAACGCACTTGGAATTTGAATCCGCGAATCAAGAGTTATGTTCGTTTTTCGTATATGGGCTATGTGTCTTTATAAGCACTGCGGTTAGCGCTACAATCTTTGCAGGCAAGGAAATTGTTCCCATAATGAGCCTTGATAAGACCTATAACCACCCTCCACTTTCACTTTACGAGAACAATCAGCCTCCATAGACATCTCATCCTGCTTATAATGATCGACAATAAAGGCAATATTACTGTAAATATTTCCATGAGGACCAATACAATAAATACGAAGAAACTTTTCCTTACTGTAGCCAGGACCACTGCTGCGTTCTTCTCTAAATATATTCTTCACTGTTGCAAAAGGATATTCGTCATTACACGGATTCTGAAATTGCACAATATTGTGACTACGATCTTCAATTATCCTGAACGTATCATTGAGGATTTTGCCATCGATAGCACTCCAGACAATACTATATTGTTTATGATCATCATTACAAAAAATCAAATACAGCATAGGGAAATATATATCAGAGTTATTTTTACGTTTTATACCAATAAAAGCGGCACATATCTTACTTTCTGTATTGTGACACGCTTTTATATTAACTTTATGTTCACCATCTGCAAGCATGGCAAATTTTCCGAAATAGTTAATTGCATTATGATCAATGCTAAACACAGGATAAGCCATAGACATGCTTGAAAAAAACACACAAACTACAAGTAAAACCTTCTTCATCACAACACCTCTTAGTTTACATCAAAGTTTATACCAATCGCCTTTGCAGCTGCCATCGTTGGCAGCGTTTGCTCACCACTGTCGCTTAGTAATCCTAGCAAACTTCCGCGACTTCACTACCTGCCCACGTATAGCAACTCTTCATCTTTTTTATAACGTGATACAACGTCTATTCTTTTACTATGAGACCTCAGTATAACCAACGACTTTGGTCACGGTAATTGAACTTTTCAAGCTTTGTCAGCCATCACGAAGCTTTCTAAAACGTTGAACATCAAATTATTTGTTTTATACACTACTTTTAGTTAGTGCTTCGGACTTATTTTTAACGTACCTATCCTGTATAACATGGTTTTGACACACCATAGAGCACCAAAAACTTAGTACCTTTACGAATCTTCGCAGCAATAGCAGTCAGCCCATAAATTGTCGCATTTTTGGCAAGACCCATGAACCGAGCTCTGGCAAGTCCGTAGTGTCTTTTATCGGTATAGCATCAATGATATTAATGCGACCTTCGCTCATTATGATGTTTTTGGCTTCAAGCTGACGATTAATCTCTGCCAATCATTGATCCCACAGACGGTGTTCGACAAGTCGTGTTCGAAAGCGTCCCAAGGTGGAGCCTCAGTGACTTCTCCACCAAGTTCAAGGTGACAAAATTTACGGAACAGAAAATCTCTATACAAGCACTGAGCCAATTGCCCATGTTCGAAGCAATAAGGCTCGAAACACGGTCAGCAGAGGATAACTCGGGCGACCGGTGTTAGATGCGTAGATTGAAGATAATAACTTCTCAATCTCTGACCATTTCAGCAGCGCTTTTGTATCATCCAGACTACGAAGAATTGGATGATTTAGGTCGCCGAAGAGCTTGGGCTGTGCTGTGCTGTGCTGTGCTGTGAAGGATTTTTGCATGCCGATATTTTACCAGAATATAATCGTCTTTGTTGAGTTATGCTGAGGTCTCACTATAAAACAATAGTTTCTGACACAAACGCATGATCAAGAAAAATAGTTTCAAAGTCAAGTGATTTTACTATCAACCTGCACAACTTTATTTTCAATCAAAGATTTTACAACCCCAGGGTCAGCCAGTGTCGAAATATCTCCCAAGTTTTCATACTCCCCAACAGCTATTTTTCGTAGTATCCTACGCATAATTTTACCAGAACGAGTTTTTGGTAACCTAGGCGCCCACTGAATAATATCCGGTGTAGCAATAGAAGATATTTCTTTTCTGAGCCATTGTCTCAGCTCATCTTTTAGCAAATCGGTATACTCTCCATCACAGTTTAACGTTACATAAATACAAATGCCCTGACCTTTTATCTTATGAGGAAAACCGACAACAGCAGCTTCCGCAACATCCCTATGGGCGAGCATTGCTGACTCAATCTCCGCGGTTCCCAATCTATGCCCTGAAACATTAAGTACATCATCAACTCGACCAGTAATCCAATAATCACCATCTCTATCGCGACGCGCACCGTCACCAGTGAAATACATTCCCTTAAAGGAAGAAAAATAAGTTTGAATAAACCGGTTATGATCACCATAAACAGACCTTGCTTGTCCGGGCCAACTATCCATTATGACCAAATTACCTTCCGATGCGCCTTCAATTACACACCCGCGGCTATCAACAAGCGCCGGTTGAACACCAAAAAAAGGGCGCATCGCAGAGCCGGGTTTAAGACTGGTTGCTCCTAGAATAGGTGTGATCATAATGCCTCCAGTTTCTGTTTGCCACCAAGTGTCAACAACAGGAGATCTTCCCTTGCCAAAAGTTTTAAAATACCAGTGCCATGCCTCAGGATTAATTGGCTCTCCTACGCTACCTAATATCCTGAGACTAGTGCGGTCAGTGCTTTTAATCGCAGCATCACCCTCCGACATAAGTGAACGAATGGCCGTGGGAGCAATATAAAGAATATTAACTTGATGTTTGTCTATGATTTTACTTATGCGATTACTTTCAGGATAATTAGGCACACCTTCATGCATAAGAATAGTTGCACCGTTCAACAACGGACCATAAACAACATAAGAGTGACCTGTAATCCAGCCAACATCTGCATTACACCAAAATACTTCCCCATCCTGATAGTCGAAGACATATTGATAGGTCATTGAGGCATACACAAGATACCCACCTGTAGTATGTAAAATACCTTTTGGCAACCCTGTTGATCCCGACGTATAAAGGATGAATAGAGCATCTTCTGCATTCATCGCCTCTGGCTCGCAATGGGCCGATGAAAGCCTTACTATATCTTGCCAAACTACATCTCTGTGACTATGCCATTGGATGTTGCCATGGGTATACTGAAAAACAACCACTTTTCCTACTGTTCGAATATTAGGGTTCGTGAGGGCTTCATCAACATTAGCTTTCAACGGAATAATTTTCCCTCTGCGCTTTCCTTCATCGGCCGTGACAATAAGTTTTGCTCTAGAATCAATGATTCGTCCGGCTAAAGCTTCCGGTGAAAACCCTCCAAAAACAACAGAATGTATTGCACCAATACGACTACAAGCCAGCATAACAACAGCCACCTCAATAATCATAGGCATATAAACAACTACTACATCACCTCGCCTTACATCAAGACTTTTCAGAGCATTAGCAAACTGCGACACCTGCTCATGCAGCTCTCTATAGGTTATTTGTTTTGATTCATTGTCTTCATCAGGCTCCCAAATAATAGCTACTTGATCTGCTTTTTCTTTGAGATGCCGATCTAGGCAGTTATAGGAGGCATTGGTAGTACCGTCATAAAACCATTTAATATCAACATTATGTTCATCAAAAGAGACTTTCCGAACCTTGCTGTAAGGCTGAAACCAATCTATCCGCTGACCATGCTCCCGCCAGAAAGCATCAGGATTAACCACAGACCGCTGATACATTTCTTGATACTGGTCATTGTTAAGGCTGGTATTTTTAAAATCTATCTGAACAGTGTCAAGAGATAACTCGGTCATAATGATTCCTTGCTAATCATTGTTCCACATAGACTCGTCATATTTATACTCAATTTCCAATAAAGATATGAGCGAAATACAAACAAGCAAAAACCCTTGAGCCCACACACCCATTACCCTTGATGCACGGAGTTGCTTACTGTTCTGGCTCACCCCAATCACCTACTATTCGTAGGATAATGGAGATTCGTTTGTTTGCTGCCTACCCACACTTTCAATGGTAACTAATATAAGCAGTAGGTAATCTGAGCTGGTACAAGCCATCAGTAACTTTGCACCTTCAAGGGGGGATAGATATAAAAAGCGTGCATAGGCACAATAATAAAAAGAAGCCAGGCTGGATTCAAGCAATAAGTGCAATCGGCTGTCCTGTGTAGGCTTCGAGTGGTGTCCGCCCTCCTAAAACCTTCCTAGGCATGGTATTATCAATATTTCCATTGTCCTCACATCGTCTTCTGTTAGATGACTCAACGCCATTTTTTTAGGCGAGGTTCTCCGAATGATGCCATTGGTATTTTCGTTAGTTCCCCGCTGATAACTAGCATAAGGCTTGGCAAGGTAGGTATCTGCATTGCTTTTGCTACTTTCTCATGGGCTGCAAACTCACCACCATTATCTAGGGTGACTGTGCAGACCTATGACACCCGCTTCAGAAGCTTGATCATACTTTCAGCAACAACTTCGGCGTGTTTTGTATCAACTTTTCCTATTAAAGTTAACAGACTCTTGCGGTCTACAAGGGTGACCAGATGGGCGTCCTGTCCATAAATAGTATCACCCTCCCAATCGCCTAGACGAGACCGCAGATCAACAACTGCGGGCCGATCGGAAATATCGACGCGGCCTGGGATCGTGATACGCCCAGCCTTACGCTTACCAGCTTTGTAGCGCCTCTTGCCAAAGCGGGGTAGATTCTTATACAAAGAGCCTCCACACACTTTGTTAGTAGCAACACGTTTATAAACAATGGTGTGGCTAAGTGCGATGTCGGGCACTTCCACCTTCATCCGGAAACTGATATTTTCAGGAGACCAACCAAGCAATAGCCCCTTCTTTATTATGGGCATGTGTCGTTCATCTGTTTTGCTAAACTTTGTAGCTGTCACTCTACGCTGACTGGCTAGTGCGTGGGCGCTTTCAGCACCGTAGCCATCATCATTGGCATTACGACTCAACTCTCGTGATAAAGCACTCTCACTGATACCTACTGACACTGCGATTTCTTTTTGCATGTAGTCTGTTCTAAGAAGAGCCTCAATCTGATACCGTTGCCCTTGAGTCAGCTGCTTGTATTGCCTAGTTTGAGTGCTCATTCTTGGCTTCCATTTTTAGTGTGATAGCTACAAATATACCGGCAGCTGGCTCACCTATAAAATTTTAGTCAATTGCACTTATTATCTTAATCCAGCGGTGCCAATGATCTCCGCTATCTCCCTTTCGCTGCAACCGCTTTTCTTTAGTGCGGAAATCTGGCATCGTTGTTCGTAAGCCAGTTGTTGGTAAGTTATCGTCATCACTTCATCTCTTGCCGGAGAAAAGGGTAGGAGCTTACCTTCAGCTAGCCCTTTCTTCTACCTAGTCAAGTGATGCACTTCAGATTTGAATCCGCCTTAGTTAAGGGAACATCAATGGCAGGACTAACTCAGCAACGATGTAATATCATCGCGGCCAAATTAAATACAAGACCAAGGAAGCTGTTAGCTTATAAAACACCGGAGGAATGATTTTATGAATAACTACTTTTGTCGCACTTCAAACTTGATACTAAGAACCTTTAATCAAGCTCTTTTTTTATAACCATTACCATTGAAGATGTAATTAGGCCACAAATGATCGAAACCCCATGATCCTAGAAGTAGCTGGTAGTTAAGGTGCGCGAGAGCAGACAACAACCTCTCTACTTCAAAAATCATGGGTCTCTATCAAAAATTTCCGACGTTGCAAGAAAAGGAGCAAGAAGGGTTCAAGACCATCATTACCTTGCTACACTTCAAAATTGCAAATGTGAGTCTGTATTCTTTTTGATGTTTCGTGTAATATGTTGTCGATGACATTCTTGGCTGGTTTCCTGCATGCTAAGTTAAGTGGACTCTATGAACCCTAATTATCTTGATTTTGAACAACCTATTGCCGAACTTGAGGCTAAAATAGAAGAGCTTCGCCTAGTCAGCTGTGACGCTGAAGTTAATATATCTGAAGAAATCTTTACTCTTCAGGAGAAGTGCCGCAGCCTGACAAAATCTATTTTTTCCAAGCTGACGTCGTGGCAAGTAGTTCAGCTTGCCCGTCATCCCCGTCGCCCTTACACGATGGATTACATTGCTCAGATATTCACTGACTTTGATGAGCTGCACGGTGATAGACATTTTGCTGATGATTATTCATTGGTTGGCGGTTTGGCACGCCTTGATGATAGGCCTGTCATGATCATTGGTCATCAAAAAGGCCGGGAGATTACCGAGAAAGTTCGGCGAAACTTTGGCATGCCAAAACCGGAAGGGTACCGTAAGGCTTGTCGCTTGATGGAAATGGCAGAGCGTTTTTCCATTCCAGTCATAACGTTTATCGATACGCCAGGGGCATATCCTGGACTTGGAGCAGAAGAGCGAGGGCAAAGTGAAGCTATTGCCTGGAACCTAGCCGTTATGTCCCGATTAAAAACACCTATTATATCCACGGTAATTGGTGAGGGCGGTTCTGGTGGAGCTTTGGCTATCGGTGTTTGTGACCAGCTGATGATGATGATGTATTCCACCTACTCAGTTATTTCACCTGAAGGATGCGCTTCTATTCTCTGGAAAAAAGCTGAATACGCACCTAATGCCGCAGAAGCAATGGGTGTGACGGCTAAGCGCTTACAAGAGCTAGGTCTTGTCGATCGCTTGATTGAAGAGCCATTGGGAGGCGCTCACAGCAACATGGAAAAAGCGGCAGCATCTCTAAAGTCTGCACTAATAGAAGAGCTAGATATACTATCTACGTTAAATGTGGAGACACTGCTTGATCAACGCTATAAAAAAATAAGGAGTTACGGTTCAGTGCTGTAGGGCCAATGCCTCACTTAGCCAAGGAGTCGCAGCCATTTAAAATGTATACCCATTACCATTGAAGGCGGAGATAGCCGACAAACGAGAGAAGCCCCATGAGCCGAGAGAAGTAGGTGATTTAGGTGAGTGAGAGCTGTCAATCATACACCTCAAGGGTAATGGGTATAGTAACAGTTTACCTGTATCGATATGGTAACAGTTTCGCATTGCACGATGCATTGCTTGGACGTACTTTTTTATAAGCCAATATTATGGGTATGCTTGCTCAATCATTATTAAAGACACTGGAACCTTGGTTAGGCAGCTCATTAGTTGTTGCTTATAGTGGCGGTGTTGATTCAACCACGTTGCTCCACGCTCTGGCGTCATTGCGAGATGCCAAACAAATCACAACCTTAAAAGCCATTCATGTTAATCACAGCTTAAGTGACAACGCATCTGACTGGCAAAAACATTGCCAGAATATTTGCGACCTTTGGTCTGTGGAGTTAAAAATAGTCAGAGTTCACATTTCAAATATTAAGGGCGAAGGACTTGAGCAGGCGGCACGGTCAGCCCGATATAAAGCTTTTGATAATGAATTAAAAGCCGGAGAATGCCTACTTCAGGGCCATCATCTCAATGATCAGGCGGAGACAATATTACTTCGTTTATTTAGAGGCACTGGGGTTACTGGGCTATCCGGCATACCAACCTCCCGCGCTTTGGGCAAGGCTACGGTGCTAAGACCTTTCTTGCCAGTGTCTCGCAGGGAAATAGAATGTTACGCTCTCGAACATCGCTTGCAATACATCGAGGATGAATCCAATCAGAATCAGCGCTTTTCCCGTAATTATCTTCGTCACTCCTTATTACCTGCGATAGAAAGTCGATGGCCTGGCGCTTCTATCAGGATGTCAGCCCTTGCTGCGGAACTGGTTACAGTTAATACGCAACTAGATGAGCACATTGGTGAACTGGCGCAGTTGGTTATGGTAAGTCGCCCTCAGTGGCTACTGGAAAATCGACCTCTTTTGGAAATAGAACAACTTGAAAAATTACCGCTAGACAGCCAAAAACAGATCATTCGATTTTGGTTAAAGTTACAGGAATTACCCGTACCGGGAAGAGAGGTGCTAGGAAAAATAATCACAGAGGTGATCAATTCTCGGTGTGACGCCAAACCATTACTGTGCTGGCGCAATTGTGAGCTAAGGAGATACAAGGGAATGCTATGTGCTTCTCGGCCACTTACTGAAATAAAACCAATTACTCATATATATTGGAATTGGGCGCAAGAGCCGTATTTTTTTCACGATGAATTAGGATGTTTATATATCAGAGAATCGAAAGGTACTGGAATGAAAGCCCTTGCTTTACCTAAAGGAGACCTTGAAATAAGAACAAGGGAGAGCATTGATTCATCGTTGAAAATATCTGTTGCTGGCAGAGCTGGGCGCAAATCCTTAAAACGCTGGCTACAAGAATTTGATGTACCTCCATGGCTAAGAAGCCAGATTCCTTTTCTATTTTTCCAAAATAATATGGTGGCTGCACCAGGATTGTGGTTATGCAGTGAGTTTTTAGCCAAGGATAACTGTGGTCATCATATCCAATGGAATAGGACTCAGTTATCCGAGAAAATAATAAAGAATCCCAGTTGAATAAAAGCAGCTACAGGATAATGGGTGAACACAGGGCTGCGTTAGCAGCTTAAGCTGTGATGCACTTGGAATTTGAATCCGCGACTTACGGTATTTACTATTTTTTATGTTTGTACTCTTTCAACTGATGCTTGAACAATCGCACCTGTAACGCTACCGTTTGAGCGTACCGCATAAGAGGCTTATTGTTTTTGTGAGTGCGCTCATTAAAACCCCTGTGACCTTCGTGGTAAGCAAGGTAATGATTATAAAAATCGTTCTTACCGATACCACATTTACTACGGCTTCTAGAACTATACCAGCCAATAAAATGAGCGCAATCGGCAAAGCAATCCCGTTTCGCTAACTTTCTCCCAGTTTTCTTACAGTAATGCTTCCAGGTTCCATCCAACGCTTGGGCATAACCGTACGCAGATGATAAATGTTTTTTCTTGCCTTTACTACCTTGTTTTTGTGACCCCATAGGTCTTGCATTATGTTTGAATCCCGACTCCCTCTGCATTATCGCCATAATCATGGGGATAGATACATTCCATTCTTTTGCAGATTTGTCTACAGCACGATACCAATGAGGATTTTTTTTTAGTATATAGCAGATATTATCTTTTTTTAAAGCAGCTGTGGTGACTTCTTTTTTTGACGATACGCCGCAAGCAGAAATAAAAACAGAAATAATAAAAACACATTGTAGCTTATAAAATTGATGAACAGCCATCAGCATAACCTCTTAGAAACCACATAAATATACGACTTATAATATACCAACTCTTCCTGAAGACGGGAAGTTATTGACCACTCTCACTAAAACCAAAACCACACGCTAATCGCAAGTTCATTGGGCCTCACTCAATCACCACCTATTTATACCTTCATTAGTAACTGCTATAGATTGTAAGTCGAATGATTTTCAATAAATGAACACAAGCAGTCTTTTATGAACTGCGTCACTCTTAGCGTCATTTATTTGCACTAATTTTTTAATAATACTAAAAAGAGCTTGTATGAAAGGATAAACAGAACACAGCATACAGTTTACTTCTCGCGAATGCAAACCAGAAGTGCACCACAGCCTATTATATCCGTTAACCGTTACCGTTGGAGATGCTGGTAGGAGACAAATGAGTGAGGCTACATGAGCCATGAATAAGTAGTGGGTGAGTAAGAGCAGTAGACAACCCCTTGCCTTCAAGGGGAGTGGGTATCAATAGTAAAAAATAGCGCATTTATCAATGATTGGTGGCTGATGCTGGATCACTAATACGCAGATTCAGATCACGGAGCTGACTATTATCAACAGGGCTTGGAGCCTGAGTCAGTAAACAGCTAGCAGACTGTGTTTTTGGAAAGGCAATGACTTCACGAATATTATCAGTGCCGCACATCAACATTACCAAACGATCAAGACCAAAGGCTAAACCTCCATGGGGAGGGGTGCCAAACTTTAGAGCATCTAGCAAGAAGCCAAATTTCTCCTGCTGCTCTTCTTCTGACATATTCAGCACACGAAATACAGCTTGCTGCATTTCTGCTTGGTGGATACGAATAGAACCACCACCAATCTCGTAACCATTGAGTACTATATCATAAGCTCTAGACAATACGTTCAAGGGATCTGCTTCCAGCTCTTCCACCTTAGCGGTAGGTGCCGTAAAGGGATGGTGTAGTGCCATCGGATTACCTGCATCGTCTTCCTCAAACATAGGGAAATCAACTATCCACAAGGGTGCCCAATCACAGCTATATAGATTCATGTCTGCACCGATTTTACAGCGCAGTGCTCCCAAAGCCTCACTAACCACCTTGGCTTTGTCTGCACCAAAGAATACGATATCCCCATTTTTAGCACCAGTACGCTCCATAATTTGCATGGTTACGTCATCACCCAAGAATTTTATAATAGGCGACTGCAGACCATTAGCACCATTTTCAATGGCGTTAACTTTGATCCAAGCTAAACCTTTGGCTCCATAAATAGCGACATATTTGGTGTAGTCATCTATCTGTTTGCGACTCAACACTTCACCGCCAGAAACTTTTAACGCTGCAACACGTCCTTTCGGGTCTTTAGCTGGACTTTTAAAAACATTGAATTCTATATTAGATACTAGGTCGGCAATATCCACTAATTCCATGGGAATGCGAAGATCAGGCTTATCCGAACCATAGCGCCTCATAGCATCTTTGTAAGTCATCGTTGGAAACTTTCCTAGATCAACACCTTTGAAATCTTTCAATAACTTTCTTACCAATCCTTCAGCTAGGTTCATAATTGGCCCTTCATCCATAAAAGACGTTTCAATATCAATCTGGGTAAATTCTGGTTGACGATCAGCACGCAGATCCTCATCACGAAAGCACTTGATGATCTGATAATAACGATCAAAACCGGATATCATTAGCAACTGTTTAAATAGCTGAGGAGACTGAGGCAAAGCAAAAAAAGAACCAGGATGTGTTCGACTAGGTACTAAATAATCTCTGGCCCCCTCAGGGGTAGCTCTAGTTAAAATAGGTGTTTCAATATCAAGAAAACCATTGTCATCCATGTAGATCCGAACATCTCGGGTAATCTTGCTGCGTAAGATGAGCTTTTCCTGCATTTCTGGGCGACGTAAATCAATATAACGGTGTCGCAGACGGGCATTTTCTCCGACATCAGTATATTCATCAATTTGGAAAGGAGGCGTTTTAGCACTATTCAGAATCTCAAGCTGTTTGCCTAAGACTTCGATTTCACCAGTTCCCATATGATGATTGACTGTGCCTTCCGGTCGAGGACGTACTCTACCTGTTATTTTCAATACATATTCACTGCGAACCTTATTTGCCAGATCAAACGTTTCTTTCGTGTCAGGATCAACAACCACCTGAGTAATACCTTCCCGATCGCGTAGATCTAGAAAAATAACTCCACCGTGATCACGCCGGCGATGAACCCATCCGCAAAGGGTCACTTCTTGCCCATCATGGGAAAGAGTTAGTTCGCCGCAATAATGGCTGCGCATAGTACACCTCAAAACAAGGGGGGATTGATTTAGTTTTGATCGCCTTAACCAACTGATCAAAAAATCTTTTGTTATCATCATACTCGAAGACTTGGCTTGCTACCTTTTTGCATATCCATACCCCTTTGAAGGTGAGGGGTTGTTGACTACTCTCTCAGCCAATGGTAACAGGCATATCTTGCTTGAGACGAAAAATAAATGTATCTGCCCTAAGTGCAGCAGCTACGTACAGCAGGCAATTCTAAAAAATTGATCATTATACCGTAAAACTCAGGCTTCCGTGGAGAAAAATTACTTATACTAGACTCTATTAGATGCGGGGTAGGCAGCAAACTAGGAAAGCACTATGAGTCTACGAGCCCCAGGTGATTAAGGTGCGTGAGAACCGCCAGCAATCTCATACCTTAAAGAGAATCGGTATATTGGTGAGCATTGCGGCAACAGGCAAGCTAAAACTGTATTTTGAGACAGAGGTGGGTTTTGCTCAACCCAGCTTGTACCTCTGATCAGTAATTGCTACCCAAATGCCGGAGCTATTGCTATCATCAGCCAGAGTTTATAACCTCCAGCATATTTTTACAGTTTCGAAAACTACTATTAATAACATGCGTGTAACTTCTTATGGCACATTTTAAGCGAATAGGTGTAACCGGTCGTCAGGAGCGATCTGATGTGACTGATACCATACAACGGTTGATACGTTTTCTGGTGGGGTGTGATGTTACAATCCTGTTGGATGAAAAAATTGCCGAGTTGATAACTGGTTATTCGCTGCAAACTTGCCTGAGATCAGAGATGGGTGAACAGTGCGACCTAGTTGTTGTTGTCGGCGGTGACGGTAGCCTGCTAAGTGCCGCCAGAGACCTTGTGAATCACGGCACTTCTGTGATTGGCGTTAACCATGGGCGACTTGGTTTTTTAACTGACATTTCTCCCAGAGAGCTGGAAACCCAGCTAAGGGATGTTTTGGAAGGCAAATATTTAGAAGATTATCGATTTTTCCTAGATGCCAGAGTAACAAGAGATGGTCAATTAATAGGCGCAGGCAGCTCTTTGAATGATGTAGTTTTACATCCGGGAAAATCAACACGAATTATTGAGTTTGAATTGTATATTGATGACCAGTTTGTTTATAAACAGCGGTCTGATGGTTTGATTATTGCCACTCCTACAGGTTCAACTGCCTATGCTTTATCTGGAGGTGGACCCATCATGCATCCTAGCTTAGATGCGATGGTGCTGGTACCAATGTTTCCTCATATGCTAACAAATCGACCGCTTGTTATAAACTGTGAAAGCAAGTTAAGGCTAGTTATCAGCAATGATAATAGTATTTTCCCCCAAATAAGCTGTGACGGGCAGGTTCATATTGCTGGCGCTCCTGGGGATGAAATCTTTATTTGCAAAAAAAAACAGAGACTCAAATCAGTACACCCTCTAAATCACAATTTTTATGAAGCCTGCCGCTCAAAACTGCGCTGGAACTCTCAGGAATATGGACGATGAGTACTCAACACCACAATTCTTTACGCCGTGCAATGGTGGCTCCCATAACTATTGATCTCAGTCCACTATCATTTTACCTCTATCGTCACGGTATTCCTCATAAGATTACAGAAGAGTCCGGATCACAAGTAATTTGGACGACTGATGATGCACTGATACCACTAATTATTAGTTACTATGAAGACTGGCAGAAAGAGCTGTTAATATTAGATACTCCTCCAAAGCGACAAAAAACTAAAATATCCACAGCCATAACCAAAATTCCATGGCGACAATACCGTGTGACGTTTTTGTTTTTAATTATTTCCGTGACAGTTACATTAGTATCTGGGTTTGGTGAAGCATGGCGGATAGTGTCAGACCTGACGTTTGTACCTATTCACAGAGCTATAGATGCATCAGGGGGGGCAACTCTATACTTTGGCACGCTATCTATGGTAAATGAGTATGGTCAGTACTGGCGGTTAATTACGCCTATTTTTCTTCATTTTAACATCCTACATTTAGCATTCAATATGCTCTGGCTATTTGATTTCGGCAAACGAATTGAAGTCCGTAAAGGAGGACTGCATTTATGTCTGATTATTTTATCTACCGGCGTGGGATCAAATCTAGTGCAATTTTTTTGGGGTGATATAGGTATTTTTGGAGGATTTTCCGGTGTAATTTTTGGCTTGTTGGGATACTGCATGGTTTGTGAAAAAGTAGATAAATCATGTCAATTTGGTATATTACCTGCTCTCTATTATTCTATGTTGATCTACCTAGTAATTGGCTATACCGGAATCATGGACGAGCTTATTGGTGGTAGTCTTGCTAATGCCGCCCATACTGGAGGGCTTTTATCTGGAGCCGTAGTTGGTCTTTTGGATGGCTTGTTGTTGCGCAAAAAATCAGTTTCGCTAGTAGAAAAGGAGTAATAACTTCCCATACCTCAACACCTTCGCTATTCAGCAGCAACACCCTACTTACCATAACAAACAGAGCTTTAATCTTACCCAGAAATTTGACGATACCTAGTATCGTCAAGCAATGGCAAACAGAGTAGAAGCATGTTAAGTTCATTCACACATAGTTTTTTCGCTAGCCATCCTAGGCTTTATCGTAATTGCCTAGACTGGCAACTAAATGCTTTATTTTTTGGAAGCGTTCCGCTTGTACCGAAGGTACTGGTTTATTAGACTTTACTAAAAGACAATATGAGATTTGAGGACTTTTTAAGCAGGATAACCCCGGAACTTTATAAAACGTTGCGGCGATCGCTGGAGTTGGGGAAGTGGCCTGACGGCAGTATACTAAAGGCAGAGCAAAAAAGTGCCACCCTGCAAGCGTTAATAATTTATGAGCGCAAACAGATACCTGAACGAGAACGTATAGGGTATATGCCACAACATTGTAAAAGCAAGCAACCTAAGCGTGATGACAATATTGCTAGCATTATCCGGTTTAAGTTGTAGTATGCTCTCTTCTATATTTTAACGTCATTTTGGTTTACGAATATACCATGAAATAATTTCATGACTGGGAGCAAGGGCTTAAAGTTTATACCCCTCGTATCTTCGTGTGATGGTACATACCCATACGTTTAAGGCGAGAGGTTATTAACCTGCCTCACTAACCTCAGTAACCTACTACTTGTAAGCTCATGAGAGTTTCGCTCTTTTCTCACACCTTAAATGGAAACAAGATAACATAAGGAGTTTATGTGTCAGCATTGGAACTGGCTATGAATGGAGGGGTTCGGGGTAGCCTAAGCAAGATGCCTGTCATTCTTGCAGAGCCGATTAATTATACCCTTGCAGTTGGTGATGAAGCATTACCGTTAAATGGGTTGCTTGGACACCAGTTATCCATTGAATATTTGGGTGAAATTAACTGTAGCCACTGCGGCCGTCGGACTAAGAAAAGCTTTAGCCAAGGTTTTTGTTATCCCTGTTTTCGCAAGCTACCCCAATGCGACAACTGTATTGTTAGCCCAGAGAAGTGTCACTATAGCCAAGGCACCTGCCGAGACCCTGCTTGGGGTGAAGAATTCTGCATGACTGATCATATCGTTTACCTTGCTAACTCTTCTGGTATAAAAATTGGCATTACCCGTGCCAGTCAGGTGCCTACCCGCTGGATAGACCAAGGAGCCACCCAAGCATTACCTTTTATTCGAGTGGCTACCCGCTACCAATCTGGAATTATTGAAACCTTATTCAAAGAATCTGTTAGTGACCGTACTAACTGGCGTACCATGCTAAAGGGGCCAGCAAGCTTAATTAATCTTAAGCAAGCTGCAACAGAGCTGCTTGATATTAATCAAAGTAGGATTAATAGTATTCAGACAGAATTTGGAATCAATGCTATTCAGCCCTTAACTAACGCTGATGAGGTGTTACTTCACTATCCTGTAGAAGAATATCCTGTCAAAGTAACGTCTCTGACTTTTGATAAAACACCAATAATTGGAGGAGTGTTAATGGGAATCAAGGGGCAGTATCTCATTTTTGATACTGGTGTTTTGAATATACGCAAGCACTCCTCTTACCAGGTCAGAGTTTCTGTTGTTTGAGGGTATTCCTTGCACAGAGACCAGTCACCATAAGGGTGTGAATAGGCAACGAACCTAGCAATAGTAGATGCTTGTGGTGAGCAAGAGCAGCCCGCAACCCCACGCCTTAAGGGGGAATCGACAGGTACGCTCCGTCATGAGAATAAAGTAATAATAAGGTTGAAAGTATGAACGATTCACAACCAAAAGCAATATTCCTTAAAGATTATCAGCCCCCTGCTTACTGGATAGACAAAACTGACCTTGTATTTGATCTCCGTGAAGATTGTGCATTGGTCACTGCTGTTCTAAGTATGCGCTTAAATGAATCTCAGGGAGCAGCGTCTGAGCTAGTGCTTGTCGGTGGCAATGATCTTGAGTTGCAAAGTGTTAAAGTTAATGGTCTCCTGCTTGAAAATAGTGATTACACAGAAAGTGAAGAGCAACTTACCATTCCCGTTAATGACGAGCAGTTTTCTCTGGAAATAAAAACCCTTATTAAGCCTAGAGAAAACACATCTCTTGAGGGGTTGTATCAATCCAACGGTATGTTCTGCACCCAGTGTGAGGCGGAAGGGTTTAGGAAAATAACTTATTATTTGGATCGCCCAGATGTAATGTCGGTATTTACGACCAAGGTTATTGCGAATAAGGCTCGCTACCCTGTACTTCTGTCTAATGGTAATGATATTGACAGAGGTGAGTTAGACGACGGTAGTCACTGGGTAACGTGGCACGACCCCTTTAAAAAACCAAGTTATCTATTTGCCCTAGTTGCCGGTGATCTTCAGCACGTTGAAGATCACTTTACCACTATGAATGGGCGCGATGTTGTTTTGCGTATCTTCACAGAAATACACAATATTCACAAATGCGCCCATGCTATGGTATCGCTGAAAAAAGCCATGCAGTGGGATGAGCAAGTGTACGGTAGGGAGTATGACCTTGATGTTTTTATGATAGTGGCCGTGGATTACTTCAATATGGGTGCTATGGAAAACAAAGGGTTGAATATTTTTAATTCGTCCTGTGTTCTGGCTAGCCCTGATACTGCCACAGATTCTCGTTATCAGCGGATTGAAGCTATCGTTGCTCATGAATACTTTCATAATTGGTCTGGTAACAGAGTCACTTGTCGAGATTGGTTCCAGCTGAGCCTAAAAGAAGGATTTACAGTTTTCCGTGACAGTGAGTTTTCGGCAGATATGAACTCTAGAGGCGTTAAAAGGATAGAAGACGCTGAAATCCTCAGAACAGTTCAGTTTGCTGAAGACTCAGGGCCTATGGCACACCCGATAAGACCAAAATCCTTTATCGAAATTTCCAACTTTTATACCGTTACTATTTACGAAAAGGGAGCTGAAGTAGTACGGATGATTAATGGTATTTTGGGTGCTAAAAACTTTCGCCAAGGTTCTGATCTCTACTTTAAACGTCATGATGGTCAGGCGGTGACCTGTGAAGATTTTGTTAAAGCCATGGAAAATGCAAGCGGTTATGATCTCGGGCAGTTCAGACGCTGGTATAATCAAGCTGGCACACCAGTGGTTCATGTAACTGATCATTTCAATGAAAAGACCGGACAGTATGGCTTGACGATTGAGCAAAACTGCCCAGCGACACCTGGTCAAGAAATCAAAGAGCCTTTCCATATTCCTTTTAAACTTGGTCTTTTGGGAGGCAATGGTAAAAATTTGTCACTGAATAAACAGGGTGATACTGAGATTGTATTAGAAGTTAAAAAGAGTAAAGAGACGTTTCTGTTTGAGCATCTACCAAACAAGCCGGTACCCTCTCTACTCAGAGGCTTTTCCGCTCCTGTCCGCGTGCATTATAACTACACTATGAGTGATTTAGTATTCCTTATGGAAAATGACTCCGATAGTTTTAATAGCTGGGATGCTGGGCAGCGCTTAGCTATGTCTGAGATTCAGGCACTGGTAGCAGCTTTTAACAAAAATGAAAAAAGATACCCTGAAAAAATGTTAATTGATGCGTTTGGTAAAGTGATTACCAATGAATCACTGGATTTGGCAGTAAAAGCACAAATGCTGATACTGCCCACAGAAGCAAGCATTGCTGAACAGAATGAAAGTGTGCAGCCGGACTTAATTTATCTAGCACGTAAACAAGTAAAACAAGCGATTGCCAGAGCTCATCAATCATCACTACTAAAGCTTTGGACAAGCCTGAGTCAAGACAAACTTTACAAGCCTGAAGCTGAAGATATTGCTGAGCGTACCTTGAAAAACATTTGCCTTAGTTATCTTATGGCGCTGGATAATGTTCAGCACCTGGAGCTGGCAAGTAATCAATATTCTCAAGCGAGCAATATGACGGATCGTTTCGCCGCACTTTCTTGCGTTATTAATGCTGAACGTCAGCAGCCAGAGCTTATTACAAGACTGCTAACAAGCTTTCTGACTCGTTATCGCGATGACTCCAATGTTATGGATCAGTGGTTTAGTGTTCAGGCTTCAAGCCCTCTTATTGGAACGCTGTCTCATGTGCAGTCATTAATGAATCATGATCAGTTTGATGAAAATAACCCAAACAAAGTAAGATCAGTGCTAGGTGCATTTTCTCAAAACATGCGCCAATTCCACTGCAAGGATGGCAGCGGTTATCGCTTCCTCGCTAAAATGATAATTATATTTGATGTCAAGAATCCACAGATAGCTTCTCGATTACTTCAACCACTTACCAGATGGCAGAAGTTTGAGCCAATTTGCCAAGAACACATGAAAAAAGCGCTGGAAGCAATTCGACAGGAGCCAAATTTATCATCTGATGTGTATGAAGTGGTGAATAAAAGTCTGTAATTTAGCAGAGTGCTTATAATTATACCCACTCCTCGTTGAAAGTGTGAGGTTGTTGACTGCCCTCACACTCAATAGTACTGGGTATAGAAAACTGCCTCTGTAAATGTTTCAGTGCCTTCAGCTTTTGCTTGAAACGACTAGAAACATTACTCAGGGTAAAGTTCGTCAAGATTGCTATTAGTATCTACAAAAAATGTTTTTCTGAGAGAACTGCATATAGAAAGAATCTCCTCTACCGTTGCTTGGCAACTTTCGTCTGAATAAATACTGGCATCAATTTCAGCGCACAATGTCTTCAGTTGCTCTGATTTTAATCGCTCCGTGCACTGCTCTACCGTCCTAATACTGGAATCATTCAGAAATACACGACACCACTGCTTTATGTACTCCAGTATTATTTCTGGTTTGGCTCCGTTAGTGCATGCATGCTGTAGCATTTTAAAAGCGGATGCTTCATTGGGTAGATCTAATGAGACCTCTGGTGTATATTCGTCGATTTCTACTGGATCTTGGTGAGATGACTTATTGCGTGATATTTTCCAGAAAACAAAAATCACTAAACCAGTTAGCAACCATAGACCGGCAAGGATAATAGCAACCCACTGCCAGATACTTAGCGATGTGACATCCATTGTTTCTAATACTGCTTCTAAGGAGCCATCTGTATCTGCTTCTTTACTGGCAACAACCGATTTAGTTGGCGGCATTACTTCATGAGTCACATCTGCAGGCTGTAGTGTTAGCGTTGTTGCAGGTATCTCTGCTATCCGGGTTTGATTATCCATGATGTCAAACCAAGTTACACGAACTGCCGGTAGCTCAACTGTACCTGCCTCCGTAGGAATCATGGCAACGGCTGAAACTAGTTTCCCCATAATAACTCCATCTCCATTGAGATAGTCATTAGTGGATGATTGATCAGGATAAGTGCTTACACCAACAAGACTAGGTATATCCAAAGGGGGGAGTTGAGCCGCATACAACCCCTCTGCCTCCATCGTAATTGTTCTGGTAATAGCATCTCCAACTTTTATTGAGTCAATCGGCTGGCTCCATGATTCTCTAAGAGTTAGATTTTTTGCCGGCAACCAGTTATGCCCAGAATAGTCTTTAGGTGGGTCTTGAACAATCACTGGTATTTCTGAAGAACTGGCACTTACGGTCTCTCCTCCCATCGAAAAAATACTACCAAAAGGATCCCCTCTAGATGGCGTAGTACCGGTGAAAACCACGGACGGAATGGTTATGATGCCTGCCTTTTGTGGTGATATCACATAGTTGTTTTCCATAACACCATAACGAATGCCATCAATAATGGTTTCGTACGTTTTGGTACCTCCTACATTATTTACAATGGCATCATCTATATCCATTGGTGTTAAACGCATTTCGCCGTAAAGCTTGATTCTATAAAAAATTTGTAGAGTTAGTTTTATGTGTTGTTGAATGTAGACTTGTTCATCACTAACCGCTGCATTTATAAATATAGGGTTTATTCCTGCTCCAGATCCTTGTACGCCTTGCGTTAATCCTTGTACGCCTTGCGTTAATCCTTGTAAGCCTTGAAATCCTTGTAATCCTTGTAATCCTTGTAATTCTTGTAATCTTTGTAATCTTTGCGCTAAGCCTTGCGCTTGTCCTTGCATTGATCCTTGCATTGATCCTTGCATTGATCCTTGTGTTGGTCCTTGCACTGAGCCTTGTGCTGACCCTCTTCCGCCTTCAACATTAATAGTAATGGCTAAGGATTTTTCATTACCTCGCGTTATAGCGGGAATAGTTAATATTCCTTCATGTTTTGGCGAAATGGTTATTACCCAGTCACGCCAAGATTCCTTATGATTATTGATTATTCTAATTCGTGAGCTTTGGCTGGTACCATGAATATTGAAATCTTGCTTCAGAACATCTATGTTTGGGCTAGACCCGTTGTCGATATCCGAGTTAAGAGTCAGCTCTAAAGTTTCGTTAACAGCAATATTAGTGCGGTCTACTGATGCAGAAAACGCAGATAATGCAGGTGAAGCGTGCATTATAATTACGCATAGTAGTGCTGCAAAAATACAAGAAGTAACTTTTATTGCGTTTGTCATTACCATGCCTACCTTTGACTATCTCTTTGCTCTTGTGCGCGTTGTTGGAGAAACTTACGCCTTAAAAGACCACCAGGGTCATCTGGGATGGTTCTGAGCCAGCTCTCCACGGCTTGTTGCTCTATGCTTTGAGGATTATCATCTGTTATATTTGCAGATGATGCACCTGATTTTTCACCTTCATCAGGCGAAGGTAGTGCCTGCTGAGATGATGGTGTTTGCTCAAGATCTCTACCGTCTTTGCTTGAAGGATCCTGCTCATTGTTTTGAGCAGCTTCTGTTTTTTCATCAGTACCATGCTGACCCTGCTGATTTTGTTGATCATCTTGGCTCTGCTGCCCCTGCTGACCCTGCCCCTGCTGCTGATCCTCCTGACGACCCTGTTGGTCTTGCTTACCCTGTTGGTCTTGCTTACCCTGTTGATCTTGCTGACCCTGCTTATCTTGTTGACCCTGCTTATCTTGTTGACCCTGTTTATCTTGTTGACCCTGTTTATCTTGCTGACCCTGCTGATCTTGCTGACCCTGCTGATCTTGCTGACCCTGCTGATCTTGCTGACCCTGCTGATCTTGCTGACCCTGCTGATCTTGCTGACCCTGCTGATCTTGCTGACCCTGCTGATCTTGCTGACCCTGCTGATCTTGCTTACCCTGCTGATCTTGCTTATCCTGCTGATCCTCCTTATTATCCTTATTATCCTTACTATCCTTACTATCCTTACTATCCTTATTATCCTGCTGATCCTTATTATCCTGCTGATCCTTATTATCCTGCTGATCCTTATTATCCTGCTGATCCTTATTATCCTGCTTCTCTTTATCCTGCTTTTGCTGTTCCTCCAATAGTTTCTCAATTAACTCTTTGTTGAACCGGATATCTTTTTTTAATGATTCGTTCTTTACTTCTTCAGTAGCTAACTTATCCAGAGCTTTTTTATAATCACTAATAGCTTCTTCTAACTGGCCTGCCTTTGCCAAAGCATTAGCCTTATTGTATAAATGACTTGCCGAATTTGAGGTGCCAAATAATTCTGCTGACTCTTTGTATTTTTGTTCTCGGTAAAGTGCTTCTGCTTTCCATTCAGGAGTTTGAAAGAGCCCTGCAGCTTCCGAATATTCACCATCTTCAAGGGCTGCAGCTGCACGTTGGTTTTTGTTTTTCCAAAGAGCTTCCCAATCCATTGCCATTGCTGGTTTCATTTGAGGGTAAAGAATAGCAACCAATACAAGAGTCAGCCAACCTTTTCGAAATGCACCAAGCATAAAAGGCAATAAAAGTAACACAAGCCAGAATCCTACATCATGCCACTGATCAAACTGTCTTTCTACTTGAATAACCTCTGTCTCTTTGGATATCTTCGGCAAAGTAAAGTTGAGATCTGCATTATCAATCGTTAAATCATGGTATGAGCCTTTATTTTTTTGCGCAAGCTCAATCATGTTTTCTCTTTCTAGCTGCGGAATAACAATACTCCCACGATAATCTTTAAGGAATCCACCCTCTGACTGAACGATAGGTGCGCCCTGTTCTGAGCCCACACCAATCACAGATAATACATGATCTGAACTTTTCAGTAGCGATTCTATTTCCCGTCTTTCACTATTACTGACTTGATCAGTAATGAGCAAAATACTTCCGGATTTTCCTGCACCATGCTTAAGTAAGCTAATAGCTAACTCAATACCAGCAGAAGGATTTTTTCCTGGAGCTGGCATTATTTCTGGGCTCAATGCTTTAACTAAATTAGCAAGGGTTCGGCTGTCATCTGTCAGAGGCGCCACTGTGTGGGCTGACTCAGAATAAACGACCAAGCCAGTTAAACCCTCTTTTCTGACCTGAAAAAGATCAAATAGCTTGTACTTTAATCGTGTCAATCGATTTGGTTTAATATCAGTAGCAAGCATATTCATAGACATATCAACAACAACAACCAATGGTTGCTGGGTTTTACTTATTGGTATTGGTATCTTTTCCCATGTTGGCCCAGCTAAGGCAATACAAGCTACAATCCAGCTAACCATCAACCAATACAACGGTGGGCGATTTTGCTTGCTACCTTTTTCCAACAAATGCGATAGCAGATGTGGAGCGATAATATTTTGCCAATTGTTTTTTTGTAGTACCTTTTGTCTAAGCAATATAACCAATACTATGACTAGAACAATCGCGATTAACCACAGAGGGCGAAGGAAGTGAAAATTATCCCACAGCATCATGAGATCCTCCGGCCAGAATAGCTAATAACAGGTAGCACATGAATAAATGCCATGAGTAAACTTATAATCAAAGCCAACGCTAGAGGCCAAGGATAGAGCGCTTGCTCGGGACGAAAGACCTCTTCATCTTGATCTACAGGTTCTAGCTCATCAAGGAGTTTATAAATTTTATCAAGCTCAGTAGTATCTCTAGCTCTAAAATATTGCCCATTTGTTAGAGTAGCTATTTCCCGCAAGGTTTTTTCATCAAGGTCTGCAGACGGGTTAACTGTTCTTGCTCCAATTGATGAACCAAACAGACCAGGCTGAACCATCTCTTCCGCACCTATGCCTATGGAGTATATTCTAATCTGCTCCTCTTGAGCTAACTTGGCTGCCTGTATCGGAGTAATCTGCCCAGCAGTATTGGCTCCATCTGTTAGCAGTATCAATACTCTGCTATCTTCCGGCCGAGTACGAAGATGCTTTACCGCAAGACCTAGAGCATCACCAATCGCAGTTTTATTTCCGGCCATACCAATGTCGGCCTCATCCATTAATGTTTGTACAGTTTTACGGTCAAAAGTTAGAGGGGCTTGTAAGTAGGCCTGACTACCAAAAAGTATAAGCCCTATACGATCTCCTTTACGACGCTCAATAAAATCAGAAAGAACCCATTTTGTCGCCGTAAGTCTGTTAACCTCTTGATGATTGATCGCCATGTCTCTGATCTCCATACTGCCAGAGAGATCAACAGCCAACATAAGATCTCGGCCTGATCCTTTCAATTGAATCGGCTCTCCAAGCCACTTGGGTTGACTAGCGGTCAGTAATAATAATAACCACATGGCCCAAAGAGTGAACAAACTTTTACGGCTGCTCCTACTAGTATTAAGTGTGCACGCCGAAGTCGTATTGACCAGTTCACGATAAAAAGGAATACGTAACGCCTGCTCATTAATTTGAGCGGCTGGCGGTATTAATTTGTATATCAACAAGGGTGCTGGGATTGCTAAAAATACCCAGGGCCATTCCAGTTCAAGCATGGTGTTTCTTTATCCAGCTTATGATTAGTGGGTGGAGTTGCGTTACATCCGGCTCTTGATCAGGCTTAAAACGGCTAGCGCCCAGAGCTTCTGCGGCTACGGTTTTAAATCCTTCATTGCCAGATGATTCATATAAAAAATCCAGCCACTCTTTGCCATTAAGGCTAGCAATATCTTGGCAGGGAAATATTTGCAACGCTACTTTTTTAAGAAGACGGTTACAGTCATGAGAAAATAACCTGTTATTGCCATGATTAGCGTATTTCTGAAGAACCAGCTTAGCCTGTTTGAGACCAACTCGACGATAACGATTCTTACGACGATAGCTGATAACAGCTATTGAAACCAGAAGGATGATAGCCAGCAAACTACCAGCTACAAACCACCAGCCTACTGCTGGCGGCCAATAGCTAACAGCATCAGGAAGCTGATTTGGTCGTAGCTGCTCCAAAACTGTCAGTTGATCCACTGGTTAACGCCCCCACCATTTATATCTACAATTTAACTTTACGAATTTCACGCACGATATATCTGTATTCTCAGGCTTTGCATCTGTTGCTCTTGCTATACAATGGTTAGATATCACTTTTCAAACTTCTCTGATGTAATGATGGCCGCTTTCCAGAAAACCGGAGTAAAAGCTGAGGGACTGTTTCTTCACCAGATGAAATCTGTGTTAAAGGTATGCGATATTCCCCCAGTCGCTTTTGAATCTTCTTTATCTGGGTCTGTTGATGATTTTTGAATTGTTGACGATGATTACGCTTCCGGCTATCAAGGGTGTAACGATGAACACCATTAGTAACGACATAGGAAGCAGGCTTTGGTAGCTCATGCTCGAGCGGGTCCGAAACCTGAAAAGCGATAATTTCACAGTGGCGTCTGAGCTGAGCTAATAGTCGCACCGCATCGTCGTTCATATCTTTAAAGTCGCTAATGATAAATATTTGGGTGCCAGGATAAGCCACCCTGCGCGCATGACGCAAGGCGTTAGATAGATATCCTGTTGGAACCTGTGAGGGCGCTGTTGACAGATGCAATTGCTTATTGAGCTCTTCTGCCTTCTGTAACAAGTGGATCAGTGCCGTTTTTGAGTGCTTTGGTTTAATACTAGAGAGACTCTTTTCATTAAATACAACCCCTCCAATCCTATCACCATGGAATAATGTAGCCCAAGATAACAGAGCTGCTATTTCGCAAGCCGTAACAGATTTAAAATTCAGTTGACTGCCAAAAAACAACGAATAACTTTGATCCAGTATAATTAAAACAGGACGTTCTCTTTCCTCTCGGAAAACTTTAGTGTGAGGTTTTGATCTGCGAGCCGTCACCCGCCAATCGATGGTACGAATATCATCACCAGCCTGATAAGCACGGACTTCATCAAAATCTATACCGCGCCCTTTAAAAGAAGAAAGCGAGCCTCCTGCTAGCTGACTTTTGGGAGCAGTATTACGAAATATCTGAAGCTTTCGAGCTTTCAGGCGTAGCTGAATTAATTCTTCCAACTCAGAATAGATACCGTTCATTATTCAACCCCTCCTTTCGTTATGCTACCGGTACAATTTGGAGTAACAGGTCGATAATCTGATCGGCATTTTTATCCTCTGACTCTGCTTCAAAGGATAAGATCAATCGATGTCGTAGTACATCGTGAGCGATTGCTTGCACATCGTCAGGATTGACATAATTCCTTCCATGAAGCCAAGCATGAGCACGTGCACAACGATCGAGTGAAATAGTCCCCCTAGGGCTTGCTCCATACTCAATCCAGTTAGCTAGCTTGGAATGATAAGACGCCGGGTGTCGTGTAGCATTGATCAACTGCACAATATATTCTTCAACTACTGGATCCATATGAGCAGCCAACACCTCCTGCCTTGCCTCTAAAATTTGTGACTGTGTAACACGCTCACTTATGGCCACTACTGTTTTCTTCATGGCTTCGCCTCGAGCCAACTGTAGAATTTTCTTTTCTGCGTTTACGGAGGGATAACCAAGGCTGACATGCATTAGAAAACGATCAAGCTGCGCCTCCGGTAGAGGATAGGTTCCTTCCTGTTCAATAGGGTTCTGGGTTGCCATTACCATAAAAATTTTTGGCAGCGGGTAAGTTTTCCGGCCAACGCTGACCTGCCTTTCCGCCATGGCCTCTAGCAATGCTGACTGTACTTTGGCTGGCGCCCGGTTGATTTCATCTGCAAGTACTAGGTTGTGGAATATCGGACCCGGCTGAAATCGGAAACTATTATCTTCTGGAATATAAATATCTGTTCCTGTCACATCCGCAGGTAAGAGATCTGGAGTAAATTGAACTCGATGGAAGTTACCATCAAGACCATCAGCCAAAGCTTTAATTGCACGAGTTTTAGCAAGCCCAGGAGCACCCTCCACCAAAAGATGACCATCAGCCAAAAGAGCGATAAGCAAACGGTTGACCAAATGCTCCTGCCCAATTACACAGGTGGACAGGTAGTCCTTAAGGTGACTCAGCGTATTAATATTATTAGACATAAAATATCATCAGTATTGTTTTGCATTTTGCATCCTGCCCAGTTTAAGGTGTTTTCAAGATCACACTCTCTCACCGGAAGCCCGTGGTTCACATTACAAGGACACCCCATGTGAGTATTCATAAATCACTCTGACTATAAAAATAGTCGAGTTAGCAGGAATACTGCAACTTTCTAGTTAACTTTTACGCTTTGTTGACAATAGGTTATGAAGTTAGCAGTCAGCTTTGTTAGCCTTCAAGTAGAACAACGATACTACTTCTTGTGCGTTATACACGGAGCGAGCCAAGCTGTTTACCTCTGAACCTCTGTTGGTACCGGTATCTGATACTCATTACCTAGACCCAAAGGATTTAAAGTTGCTACAAGACGACAAATGAGTGGGACCACAGAAACTAGAAACACTAAGTAACCGTAATGAGCAAACTCTGACAACAAAGTAGCAACGTCAAAACTAATGGTATATAAGGAGCAGTAGCTATTCCATATTCTCTTTAATTAATCTGTAGAGACAGCATTATCACATAACTATGGATTTATTGGTAGGCTCATGGTTAGATTCTATTAGGTATTTCTGCCTAGATTATTATACTATTTATGTGTTTTTAAACACCCTCTATGATGCCAAATACACGACAGATATACCAGATCCCATATAAGGTGTGTAAGGTGGCAGTTAGGAGGCAAACGAACAAATCCCCCATAAGCCTAATTATCAACGCTTTTGGATTTTTCGCCCAAGAAATGAATCACTTAAGATATACCAAAGTAATAAAATATACAGAGAGGCGGTAAAAAAGTGAAACCACTGTTATCGTGACTGCAGTAGCCCGCAACTGTTAAGCAAACTTTCAGTAAGGCTAATATAACATAGGGTATAAGGCGTGATTATCTACCTTGAAAATAATGCATACCGGTATTGCTTGCATGGAGAAGCATGATGGGACACTTAGAAACAAAGGAACGCAAAGAGACCCTTGACAGGTTACTACGTGAACTGACTGATCAGATTAAACCGGAAGAGATTGAGAGCCTTAGGAGTTTTATTTATCTCTTTTACGCAATGGACACGCGTAAGGATTTATTAGGTGGCGATAGGCGGGAGCTACTGAGCTCTACTTTGTCTTTTTGGAAGTTCATGGGCCACCATGACCTTAGCCAACCGAAAATAGAAGTTTTCAATCCAAATCACTCGCTACATAGTTGGCACTCGACTCATTCTATTGTTCGTATCATTCACAAAGATACTCCATTTCTTGTTGACTCTATACGAATGAAACTGCATGACCACCAAACAGCAATTCATCTAGTCAGAAATGGCACTTTCCAAAGCCAAAGAGACGCTAATAATAACAGGGTTACCCATAAGAAAAACTCCGTTATTTCAGAGAAAGAGGCGTTTATTTACCTTGAAATTGATCGTATTGAAAATGACGATGAACTAGCTAGCTTACAAGAACAGCTGCGGGCAGTGCTTACTGATGTTGTTCAAGTTGTTGATGATTATAAGGCCATGAAGGAAAAAGTCTCAATAGTGATGGAGGCTATGGGAAAGGCTGGAGAAAAAGAAGTTCAAGGTTTTCTATCTTGGTTATTATCAGACCGTTTTACGTTTTTGGGGTTTGAAGAGTTCCGTGTGGTTAACAGAGACGAGAAGCGAGCGGTGGTAAGGTCTCGTGATAGCTTACTAGGACTCTTAAGGCCAAAACATCAAGGATCCTTAGGGCAAGATAATCTTGAACCTTTTGTCGCCAAAGAATTTTCCCAACATAAAAACTTTTTGTCATTTTCTAAGGCTGCTGTGCGCTCTAGCGTTCACAGACCGGCTTATCCTGACTTTATAGCTATTAGACAGTTTGATGAAAAAGGAAACATAACCTCAGAGAGTCGCATTGTTGGATTATATACGTCACCCGTTTATCGAGAGAGTCCCAGCCAGATACCTTTTATCAGGAATAAAATCAAGGTTATTCTTGAGAGGGCTAGCCTGGAAGATAAAAGTCATCATGGTAAAGAGCTTCGTCAGATTCTGGAGATATTTCCTCGGAACGAACTGTTTCAGACAGATGAAGTAGAGCTCTATGAAACTGTCATGGCTATTTTGCGCATTCAAGAAAGAAAACAGGTCAAAATTTTTATTCGTCAAGATGCATCAGGATCGTTTTGCTCAGCTTTACTATTCGTGCCTAGGGAGATGTACAGCACTAGTTTTCGTATCCGCGTGGAAGAAATCCTCCGAAACAGATTGCAAGCGGTTGATTCCGAATTTACAACTTATTTCTCTGAGTCAGTACTGGCTCGGGTACATTTCACTCTCAAGCTGAAGGGAAAAATTGAGTATAACCGGAATAACATAAACGAAGAAATTGCTCTGGCCGCATCGACTTGGGAGGATGATTTCTCTAATGTTATTCTGGATTTCTACGGTGAAGCAAAAGGCAACAAGCTAATATCCATGTATGGCAATGGTTTTAGCGCTGGGTATAGAGAAGGATTTACTCCTCAGTCAGCAGTAGAAGATGTAAGTCATTTTGAAAAAATAAATATGAAAATGCCTATCTCTATGAGCTTCTACCGTGAGATGGACGATGACCCAAGTTTAATCCATTTTAAATTGTACCACCTTGTTGAGCCTTTGCCTCTCGCAGACCAAATTCCCATCATTGAAAACTTAGGGTTGAGAGTCTTGGGTGAAACCCCCTACCTCATTCGGAGAAAAAGTGGCGATACCATATGGGTACACGACTTTCTTTTGAGTCTTGGTGACAATCAAAATGTTGATATTCAAAAAACACTGCCGGTCTTTCGCGCAGCATTTGAAAAAATCTGGTTTGGGCAGGCCGAGAGCGATGGATTTAATCGTCTGGTATTAGCTGCTGGTCTAGAGTGGCGGAAAGTGAGCATGCTCAGAACCTGTGCACGCTATTTAAAGCAGATAAAGGTCGGATTTAGTCAAGGATATATTTCAGCTACTTTAAACAACAATATAACCATTACTAAAATGTTAGTAGCATTATTTGATACGCGCTTTAATCCTGACCTAGGACTGCCAAAAGCTGAAAGACTGGCAATGCAGCAGAACATTCAAAAGTCTATTTTGGAGGCCTTGGACGATGTTTCCGTGCTTAGTCAAGATTTTATTCTACGTAAAATGCAAAGCATTATATCAGCTATTTTAAGAACTAATTTTTATCAGCATAAAAACGACGGTGAATATAAGCCTTATATTGCCATTAAAATATCACCTAGAGACATTAAAGGCATCCCTAAGCCAGTTCCCTTGTATGAAATATTTGTTTACTCCCCAAGGTTTGAGGGTGTGCATTTACGAGGCGGTAAAGTCGCCCGAGGAGGCTTGCGTTGGTCTGACCGGATTGAAGACTTTAGAACAGAAGTATTGGGACTGGTAAAAGCTCAGCAAGTGAAGAATGCTCTGATTGTTCCTGTTGGTGCCAAAGGTGGTTTTGTACCTAAGCTGTTATCCTCAGGAGATGAGCGTGAAGCGCTCCAAGCTGAAGGCGCAGCTTGTTACAAAAGTTTTATTAGGGCACTGCTTGATGTCACTGACAACCTCGTAGATGGCGCTGTTATTCATCCTAAAAACGTTATTCACTACGATGATGATGATTTTTATTTAGTTGTCGCCGCCGACAAAGGCACAGCTACTTTCTCTGATATTGCCAATAAGATTGCTGAAGAATATAACTTCTGGCTTGGTGATGCCTTTGCTTCTGGTGGAAGCGTAGGCTATGACCATAAAAAGATGGGTATTACTGCAAAAGGAGCTTGGGTGTCTGTACAACGGCACTTCCGTGAAAAAGGTATTAATGCTCAGTCAGACAAGATATCTGTTATTGGCATAGGAGATATGGCTGGTGATGTGTTTGGCAATGGTACTTTGTTGTCCGAGTCTATTGCTTTAGTTGGAGCATTTAACCACGTTCATATTTTTGTTGACCCCAACCCAGATTCAGCTACTAGCTATATTGAAAGAAAGAGACTGTTTGATCTACCCAGATCAAGCTGGCAAAATTATGATGATTCAGTTATTTCGAAAGGGGGCGGGGTTTTTTTACGTAGTGCAAAATCTATTCCAATTTCAGCTGAAATGAAAGAAAGATTTGAAATAAACTCTAATCGCTTAACGCCAAATGAAATGATTCGAGCTTTGCTTAGGGCACAGGTTGATCTGCTATGGAATGGAGGCATCGGGACATATATCAAAGCGGTAAGTGAAAGCAATGCAGATGTTGGTGACAAAGCTAGCGATCCTCTGCGAATCAATGGTTGCGAGCTTAGAGCAAGAGTAGTTTGCGAAGGTGGCAATCTTGGCCTAACACAACTAGGACGAGTTGAGTATGCTCTACAAGGTGGGGCTCTTAATACAGACTTTATTGATAACTCTGGAGGTGTTGATTGCTCAGACCATGAGGTGAATATAAAAATACTTCTCAATGAGATTGTTCTCAATGGTGATATGACCATTAAACAACGCAATGCTTTGCTAGAAACGATGACTGAAGATGTAGCAAAGTTAGTGTTGACTAACAATTATCGTCAGACTCAAGCTATTTCTTTGGCGGAGTCTGACATTCGCCACAAAATGGAAGAATATCGCCGTTTTATGGAATACCTAGAGGATCAGGGTCAGCTGGATCGAGCAATTGAGTTTTTACCTAACCCTGAACAACTGGCAGAACGAGAGGCCGCAGGACACGTTTTAACACGCCCAGAATTGGCTCTACTGGTTTCATATAGTAAATCGTATTTGAAGGAAGCATTGATTAAGTCTGATATTATATCCGACCCCTGTCTTATTCAAGAGCTGAACACTGCATTTCCGAAAGTTTTGGTGGATCGTTTTAGCACTCAAATTGCCAACCATAGACTGCGTAATGAAATCACTTCAACACAAATTGCTAACCGATTAATTGACATGATGGGTATTACCTATGTTCGCCGTATGCAACAAACCACTAGTGGAACTACTGCGGAGATTGCCAGAGCATTTCTGATAAGTAGAGATGTTTTTTATATTCAAAAATACTGGGAGCAAGTTGAAGCTTTGGATCATAAGATAACCAGCGAATTACAAGCTCAGATAATGGCTTCACTAGTGAGATTAACTAGACGAGCAAGCCGCTGGTTCCTGAGAGTTAAACGACAAGAGTTAGTAACTTTGGAATGTATTTCCCACTACTGCCCAAGAGTACAAAGTTTTGTTGCTTGTTTTGCGGACTACCTAGGAGAAGATGAAAAGCGGATCTTTTCCAGCAAAGTAAAGAAAATGATTGACAACCAGGTACCTGAAGAATTAGCTGTGTTAGTAGTTGGTGACCGTTATTTGCTCAACTCACTTCCTGTTATCCAGGCTTCTGATCAGACTGGACAATCTCTGGAAAAAGTAGCCAGAACCTATTTTGCAGTGGGACAACGTCTTGAGCTGGGATGGTACAACAATGAATTAGGAGCCTTTGACGCCACCAATCATTGGCAGTCTCTTGCAACAGATAGTGTACGAGATGAGGCTGCTTGGCAGCAACGGGAGTTAACAGTAGCATTGCTTAATACACCTGACCCTGAAGAAAATCTTGAAAAACAGCTAGATCATTGGATGATGTCACATCGGACACTAATAGCTCGCTGGCAAAGTATGCTGAGTGAGATACGTAGCGTGGGAGAGCCAGAGCTAGCCATATTTACTGTTGCTAACAGAGAACTCTTAGATTTGGTTCAAACCACCATACATGCTAACCAGTCAGCAATAGACGCTTAACCGTGGAGAGGCCACCTACACCCAGGCAGCCATATCCATGCACAATTACATCTATACCCGTTACTATTAAAGGCTTGGGGGGCTACACAATCGAACTAAACCCCATGAACCTACTAGCAGTAGGTGACTGGGGATGAGTGAGGGCAGTCAACAACAACACACCTTCAATGGCGACACTCATGTCAAGTATTATGGTCTATCGCATCTAAAAACTCATCGTCATCGCCATCATCGTTATTGTCATCACCTATGGCAGAGGAGTATTTATCATTCTTGTATTCTACAGCCTCGAAGAATTTGTCCTCACCTTCATCATCGTCATCACCGACAACAAAGGAACATTTGTTACGCATAAGATCATCGGGATTTGATAATCGCTCTATGCCAAGGTTATGCTGATCGACAGCCGTTCTCTCAAGCTCTAATTCTACCTGTTGCCGTGCATCCGCAGATGTTAGACCATTACCCTTAGACTTTGAGAATACTTTAAATACCGTATGCGCCATAAGATTTTTTACTTTTTGTTCAAGACTACTAAACACATTGCCCTCTATTTTATGTTGAAAGTGTTTCTTAGCCCTTTCTTCAAACTTATTAGAACAGCCTATCTCAATAGAATTTGCTTTTATTTGTCCACCAATGTACGCCTCTTTCATGCGCTGTGTTAATAATAGCTCGATTACTTCTCTTGTTTCAGGAAGTTCGTCAATGTTAAAAAACAGAGAAAGATGACTCTGCATTTCACCTTTGAAAAACAACAAGAGCTCTAGTATATTTACTGTGCTCGCTCGTAATTTTAGGCCTAACTGAGCCAGAGTTTTATTAATTCTATCGACGTTTTCTTGATTATTGCTATTTCTGTCGAAAGCCGCTAGCTCTTCATCAATACATTTAAACGCCTGAATATTGCGATACAGAACTTTCGATTGTTGTAACAATTCTTTTCTCTGAGAGTAAATCCAGGTCTCAACAGCCTTATCATGAAGTGCTTTCCATTTAGTAAAAGCTGCTTCATTGCTAGACTGCTCTTTTTTGCATTTATAGTATTCTGGACTATAGGTACTATAATATTCCCTAAGAATCTCTTGCTCTTCGTAATCTTTATAGCAATCGGACTTCATCAGACTACTCATGACACTTTTAGTACTTACCCTGAATGCTCGCCTCATAGCGCCATCATAAACAGTACCTGTTCCATTTAAATATCCCTGTACACCACTTAGTACACCTAACAACCCACCATACTGTTCTAAGGAGTTAATTGTTTCACAACAACCCCAAACCGCCAGAGCTAATTGTGGCACCGCTAGAGCCACAGGAATAATTGCGCCAGAGGTAAAAACTGCTATTCCTGTGCCCAAGACAACAATGGCCAGAGAGGCGACAGATACAGTTAACACCTTCCCAACCTCTAGCATGAATGGTTGCCAGCCATTAATATCTCTCTTTTTCCAAGCAGTGGTAATCGCTTTATACCTAAGTACTACTGGTGACAGCATTGTGGCAAGCCATTTTTTGATGCCGGATAGATACAGGTTGAGATTACCTGTGTGTAACTTTGAAATATTCCCAAACATTCCGGCCACATAGGAAAGTTGAAAAGATGCGCTCGGGAGAATCCCAGTCACTTGCGCATAAACCGCCTGAATTTTATCCCTAGGTACCATGCTCAAGATTTTTTGCAACCCACAAAAGGTCGCCCCTGCCTGTAAATTACCAAAGACGAAGCCACCGAAAGCAGCATCTTTTACCGCACAGGCACCCAACACTGGCACCATTAGCATTGAAGATGAGTCTGTTAAGAATTGAATATCCCTGAAAGCCTGTTTTTCACCTTCAGAAAATTCATTAAACTCTTTTACTGTCAGCTGCTTAGGATAAGCAGCAAATGATACAGATAGAAACCCCCCACATCCTAGAATCATAGCCTCCACAGACAAAGGAATAGAGCAACCAGCCAGACGAAGGCTTATCAGAGATAGAGAGACAGCATTACTGCACATTTCTCTAAATTTTGGATGACAGTTAGCTGCTTTTTGATAAGTATCTACGTGACCTAATACAACTTCTAGACAGGAGGTAGAGGCCGCCCCTTGGGATTGCATTTGCTCGCTAATGTTACTGGCATTACCATCGTTTAACACACCGGTAACTTGTTCAGACCTATCCCAAAAACGTAAGCACTTTGGTATCACAGTAAAACGTTTCGTGATATTTTTTTGAAGCTCATCTTTGTAATTGTAACCAATAGTCAGAAGTAAATCTTTATGCTTTAAATCTTCTATTCTATTTTCTAGTGTTACAAAAGTATCAATAATGTCAATAGTATTCGCTAGTGGAGCTACTACAAACCCCTCTTTTGGTTTCACAAATACTATATCATTTTGTCGTTTATTGATGGTTATTAATAACTTGATACCATCAGTATAATCTCCATCAGCAGGTATATTAATCAAACTATTGCTGACACAAGTACCGAGGAAAGCATCGGTGTTTTGTTTATGTTTATTTTCCATGAACCCTATAGTATCTTCCTGAACTTTATCTTGTTGTAGTGTGAAAAGTTCATGGCATGTGCGTTGAATCTGAAGCATATCATCCTTAACAGCTTCACTGTCTTCATTATAGACAGTTAATTTCTCAACATAATCTGCTGTTACTTTATACAGTTTAGTCTCCGTACTGGGTAATAGACTGGGCTTGCAAATTACATCTATAAAATGTTGCTTGTCAGGAATACCAAGGTACCAAGTCTTTTTTTTAGCCTGCTGTTCTCTAACTATGAATGACCATGTTAATTCTGATTTTAGCTTAAGATAATGTTTTTCATCACTACTACCACTAACAAAATGACCCTCTATAGTAGGGTCATCGCCTACCATACCCTTAAGCTCATCAAATAACTTCCGTGTTTTTATTGCCTGCACTAACGTTCTTTGGTCTGCGGTTTCAGGGTTTATGCTTTTTATATTGTCAGCGAGCTCATCCAGATATAACGTGCAAAGATGTAGACGTACATTGTGTTTCAGGTCCTTATTTTCTGGATCAGAAAGAAATTCTTCTAGTTCTTGCTTTTGTGACCAAACATCATTATTTTTCAGTTTATTCTTAATTACTAATATCTTTTCCATCTGTAAAGCAACGTTAGGTTTATGCGATTTAATCAGCTGATGAGAGCAATCATTAATTATTATATCACAAAGAATCTCCGGCTCTAGAGAGGACATTGACTCCAGAAGATGGTTAGCTGTAAGTTCTTCCTGCAGAGCTTTCACAGCCCATTTATTTTCTGTTTTAGCAAGGAATTTTTGCATATTCTTCTTTGTAAGCCCATGTATATCGTGTAAATCACTGTCTGATAAGCATGAGGTCTGAGATATATGCTGCATTAATAATTCGTACGCTCGTTTTGGGTTTTTACGTACAAAGTAAAGAACATGACCCTTGGTAAAATGTTTGGCTACGGGCTGTAACGGAGTATCCCTTAGTCGGTCATGATGATCCTCTCGATCGACTAAATAATCATAAGCATCATCTAAGGTTATAACATCTTGCATCATGCCCCTTTGTCCATCCAGGAGCAAACCATTGATCAGCCCACCTGAGCTTTTTACCTCTAGAATATTTATTTTATCCGCCCCTGGCAAATCAATGAACTTGCTAGTTAATGCGATTCTAAGAGGAATTTTTTCAAACATTGTTTCATATTTTTCTAGCTGAGATAAGAAAGAATAGAATGCCTCAGGAGTATTAGTCTTAACTGTCCTTAACTGGGATTTCAATGCGGCTAAGTGCTCAACTGCTTGCCTTTTCCTGTTTCCAAACATAATGCTTATAATCTTTGAAAACCCTGTATGTATATCTGCTTCCAGCTCAACTATCCTAGCATCTAAAAGACTCAAAATACGCTCCGGACACTCTTGATACAGCAAGCCACATACCCCACCCTTAGAGAGATTATTAAATACCAGCAAAGGTATATGATTAGAATTTGCTGATTCCCTTAAATCGTTCATTGCACTATTGACATCACAAATGATTGATTGATGGTCAACTACCCTCCTCTGCTCCAGACTAAGATCTTTAGTGCCTTCTGCCTCACTACTCCGGTTAAATCTTTTTAATGGTTTAACAAATGCGGTAATTATTCTCTTTGTCTTAGATGGATTTTCTGCCTCAAAAAGATTACGCTTATTAATTAGATCTAGACTTCGATTTTCTAGACCGGGATAACTATTTCCTTTGACATCACACAACTTTAAGCCTTGATAAAGATTGAAGTGATGAAGGTCAAGAGTTTTTCTTAAAGAGAAAACATTTAGCTTATCTTCAAAACGCTCCATATGATCAACAAAATCTTTAGGATTCATATCGAATTCTTTAAACTCTAGCTCAAGCTCCTTGAATTCATCTTGATTAGGATTTCTGAATAATAGATTAGTCGCATACGCTATAATTTTTGGTGCCAAATATTCTTTCAGCTTCTCCATCCTCAAGGAGCATAACGCTTTAAATTTTTCTTTATCTTCTTTGATAAGCTCATCCTGAATATGTAGCTTATCTACCACCTGTGTGCTTAAGGCCCATTCCTGACAACTTTCCTCTAGGATCTGTTTGCTACTAAGCTTTGTCAGATTTGTAGCTGTTGTTGCAGAAGGAGCTTTGGTCAGCATCAAGTCTGGCTGCTCAAAATCATTCTGGCCGCTTACTGCGATCTTGCTCCTTATCTTCAAAGATGATGCAAATTTATCTACCTCAGTCTTTTTCCCTCTTATTTTATTATACATACCTGAAAAAAAGCACTTTATTTCGTGCGCTACCTTAGTTCCTCTTCTGCGAAACTCTGGATGAGGAGTCATTGCTTTTTTGAGACGACTAAACCCAAATGAAGAAGATTTGGCTCTTGTTGTTCCCTGACTATTCTTTTGTATAAATTTAGGAATAAGCATTATAACTTGACCCTGCTGAGGTTTTTCATATGAGCTAAATAGCTCGGATATTCATTTATATTAAATGTCTACACTAATTATCGGCACCAACTCCAAGATCTTGAATATTTAAATAGAAGTGTATTTGTAGCGTTAATGATAAATGTCGTGTATAATGCCTTCGCAATAATTCTTATTATTTTCGAGGGTGTATCATGTACCAGCTTGCCCGAAACTTATTATTTCGACTATCGGCAGAAGCAGCGCACGATTTAGCTCTTGATGTGATTGCTGCAGGCGAAAAGCTAGGTTTGACCAGGTTTCTTTCACCTAACGTGCCTTCTCGGCCCCGTAAAGTTATGGGGCTAGTATTTGACAACCCTATTGGGCTTGCTGCTGGGCTAGACAAAAATGCAGACTGCATTAACGGTCTGGGTCAATTGGGTTTTGGCTTTATTGAGCTGGGAACAGTTACTCCAAGACCTCAGCCGGGACACCCAAAGCCTAGGATGTTCAGGTTAGTAGAAAAACAAGCAATAATTAATCGAATGGGATTTAACAACCTTGGTATTGACCACCTCATTAAGAATGTTCGCAGGAGTCGATACCAAGGTGTTATTGGTATCAATATAGGGAAGAATTTTGATACCCCAATTGAAAATGCGGTAGATGATTATCTTATTTGCTTGCGCAAGGCGTATCCTTACACAGGTTATATTGCCATCAATCTATCTTCTCCTAACACCCCTGACTTGAGAAAGCTGCAATTTGGAGATACCCTAAAAAACTTGTTAAATTCTATAAAAAACGAACAATCCCTACTTGAAAACCAGTATGGTCGTAAAGTACCCGTTGCAGTTAAAATCTCACCAGACCTGACTGACAAGGAAGTCGTAGAAATTGCGATGGTATTGGTATCCCATGACATTGACGGTGTTATTGCTACTAACACCACTATAGCAAGGGATGCTGTCAAAGGTTTAAAGCATGAGGAGGAGCAAGGAGGATTAAGTGGCACTCCGTTGGCCGGGCGATCTACTGAAGTTATTAAAATTCTGGCCAATGAGCTGTCAGGCAAACTACCAGTGATTGGTGTTGGTGGAATCAACAGTGCGTCAGATTCGATGGAAAAGATCAAAGCTGGAGCGAGTTTGATACAGATATATTCCGGTTTTATATACAAGGGACCTCAGTTAATAAGAGATGCCGCGGAAGGTGTTTATTCCTGCGAGAAGGATACCCATTCTACATGAAGGTGTTACCTGCCTACTTTTAGGCTCGGAGCTTATCATGTTTGTGATTAGCGCCCACGATGGACGAGTATAGGTATGTAACGAGACCCCAAAGAGGATAGGGGTCTTTAATTCTGAGCGCCTATAAGTGAATGTGCTGAGTCATTCGCTGGACGCCGGATACACCGATCATGCCATCCCAGTTATCACACCTACCTTCACGCCAACCCGTGAGCCACGACTGGCGAAGAAGAGGACTCTCATGAGGACAAATATTTTTGGAGCGTCCAGAAACTCCGGTTTGGTAACCTTTGGTATAAGCTCTATCAGTTTTATCTCTCTTTTGTTTTTTCATAACAAGTTCTCCTTGTACTAGCCTATCGATTGTAGCTCCGATGCGTTTGAGCAGTCAGAGCACTAACACCAAATTAGGCGACGCTATAACAGAAACAAATCTATATATATTTTATATATAATACTAGCATGGACGTCGATCATTTTTTCAATAAAGCCTTTACCTTACATGACACAGCACCGATAACTTATTGATTTATAAGTAATTTTACGAAATGCAGTCATGAAAAATATTTTTTACACAATCACAAACCTTTGTTTACGCAGAATATATTGGTCTCCACATACCCAGATATCACAGAAGGCGCGATGCTGCTGACTGCTTTATTTTGACCTTCAACGTAACGGATGTATGTGAATGCGTCTACCCTCTGGACTCACCAGAACAAAATACACCACTATTACCATTGACTTGTACATATACAATACTTGATAGTCATACTCATAATCTTTAGAAGTGAGGTGGAACTGCCTACACCCTCACCTCGTCAAGGAAAATGAGTACAAAAAAGACAAAGGAAAACAGCTATACAGCCTGAGTATTCTAAAATATGGATAGAAGGCCGGTAGGTAACGTATTTAAAAGCGTTAGACCAACTACCATTGCAGGCGTAAGGTTACTACTCCCCCAGGAAGGCTTTGCCCTGTAAATCAAGCACAACAAACTGAAGCCTACGACTCCCAATGGCATCTGACTGAGTGCAAACACTCATGAATAACCTCCAAAATGCTCAGTAATGATTCTGCTTAAGGAGGTAGCCACTAAACTAATAAAAATCTTTAATGAAATAGACAAAGATGACAAGAAAACAAATAAAAATAATCGGAAAAATATTAGATGCTATAACTGAGAGGAACAAAAAGTGAGAGAGTATTAATAATCAGAACTACCTGCAATAAATACTTTCAAAAAACATGGCTACGATTCCTTTGATGGAAAAGTAGAACTGTATGAAGTTGCGCTTATACCCACCCCCACTTGAATGTGTGATGGTATATATACATATCCGCTAAATTGGTACAAGAACTTGTATAGTATAGAATGTGGATCTCAACGCATTTCATTTAATATTCAGCGGAAGAAACTACTTAAACATAGCTATATAACGATTAATTCTGATGGGGTGTTGATAAAAACAAACAACACCACATCTATTAAAGATATAAAAGATATGGTTAAGCAGAAGTCTGCATGGATAAACAAAAAACTGAAATTATTCAAATCAATTTCAGCAAACAAAAACATAACAAATGGCTCAAGGCTATATTATATGGGGGAAAGCTATTACGTGAATATAATGAACAATAAAACCACCAAGATAATAACCATAAACTTCACTTATACACAATTTGACATTACTACTCCATTAAACTATTCAACAAAGGCTATGAATAACGCCATTGGAAAATTTTACAAACAAGAAGCAATAAACAAAATCACACCACTTGCAGAAAAGTGGGCTAAATCAATGGAAGTAGAACCTGCACATATCAGCTTTAGATATGCAAGAAAGAGATGGGGAAGCTGTAGCTCAACCAACCGCATTTCCTTTAATTACCAGCTTGCAAAACTACCATTAGAGCTTATTGAATATATAGTTGTGCACGAATTAGCTCACATTACTTTTCATAATCACTCTAAAAACTTTTGGAAATTAGTTCATAATTATCTGCCAGATTATAAAATCAAAGAGGAAAAGATCAGAGCATTTGAAAAACTTCTTTAAAGCCCTTAGCACCTTCAAGGGGAATGGGTATAAAATCAAGAACAGTCCGTATTATTGAAGCAATGCAGTACCGCCTCAACAAGAACAAAGACAGATTTTCTTATTTTAGCATTAAAAACTTTAGACTAAAGCAATCATTCTTTAACAGTCATATCGGCGCCTTAAATCATCCTATGACAACTGTAGCGTACCTATGAAAACATACAGCAAACAATACAGTAATGCCAGTATATCCTCATACTGCAAGAACCTGTTTCTTTGCATTATCACTGATACCTACTTACCCTGCGATTTCTTTCTGCATGTAGTCTGTTCCAAGAAGAGCCTCAATCTGATACCGTTATCCTTAAGTCAGCTGCTTGTATTGCCTGATTTGAGTACTCATTCTTGGCTTCCATTTTTAGTGTGATAGCTACAAATATACCGGCAGCTGGCTCACCTATAAAATTTTAGTCAATTGACTTAAGATATAAACCCCAGAAGAGATCACCAATCGTGTTTGGAATTATATCTACGCTCGGCCTCACCTCCCACGAATACGATTTTCTGCGTATTTTCATCAAGTTATTGGACTTTACAAACACGATAGCATCATAGAGTTCACCAGCAACTCCAAGGTGGTTTGCTGCATCTGCTACCAATATTGAGTTTATCACTTCATCATTTTCTTCTATTATGTGATTTCCCATAATCAACCTTTCTTGCACATCAAAGTCCAGTTTGCTAGAGAGCACTGCATTGATAATTAAAGTAATCAACTCACTAACTCCAGCATAAGCCGTCACAGTTATTACAGGCTGACCACCCCACGATTTAGCATCAAACAATTCTTCTTTAACAGTCATATCTGTGATGCTGTTTATGGCCTTAAGTAATTCTGTGACAATTTCAACGTCTCTAGTAGCGCATGCTTGAGCCAATGCAGTTACACCATCATATCGACTCGCTGCAAGAAACTCTTTTTTTGCATCCAGGCCAATATTATCATTGCAAACCCACTTAAGTAGTAGAGTGACAAGTTCCCTGTTTCCAGCTCCACACGCTATAAAAAGCGCCGTTCTACCAGTGCTATCCTCTTTCGCAGTAACAAGTGCTGCTTTAACAGTTTGATCCCATTCAAGCTTTTCTCCCCCACCCAATTCACAATCAATCTTGTGTGCTTCCTCGAATAGTAGGGCAACCGTTTCTGTGGTTCCGTAAAGACATGCTGATATTATTGGAGCTGTATCAAGCACCAAATCCGTAAGCAATTTCGCTCTAGCAGTTGGACTCAATTGGAGATCGTGCGCTCCATCCAACAATGTTTTAAGCATAAAATTATCGCATGTTTGAATTAGTAACGACTTATTATCCGGCGCCATCAAACTTTCCCTTACACTAGACCTTAGGTTACTGCAACATATTGTATCAATACATGCGGCAACTGCTTCATGGCGTCCGAAACGAACTGATTGCAGCAATGCAGAGAAGCCTTTTGCGTTTATTCCTGCAATTAATTGTTCTCTTATTTCTGTATCAACATCATTAAGGTCAAATGGAATTCCTGAATGTCCATAATGACCAAATACGGATAATAGACATGTGAGTTCTGGGCTCGGGCCAGCCATACATACTACGCTACAATCATCTCGTGATGTTTTCGTATCAGGACTAAGCAGGCAGCACACTTTATTCGGCCCTTGAAAGTACCGCTCACGATCTTCAATACTCCAAAAGTGTTCAGCAGTAAGGTATTTTAGATGATGCTCATTATTAACAATTACTTCTAGATGTCGGCATGTGTCATAAGGATCATAATAATAAATAATAATATTATTTTCTTGGTTTCTTTTAATGCGTAGAGCCATTACATCGTAATTTGAGCCAAGAAAGTATTTCTTTTCTTGACCCTTGTTAAGCTTTGCTGCCTCATGGAGAAGGACCTGATGAAATTGATTAATTTCGAAATAAATAGCTTCTGACGAAAGCTCACTCATCACTTTCAATTTTATGAAATCACATCTATTAATATCTAAGCATTCTAGAATACTATCTTCCGAATTAACATCATCATAATTAAGTTCTTCTAAATTTAGCCACCATTCACATAGGTGGCCAGATTGGATTTTAAGCGTCTCATCGGAACCAGGACAAATCTTTGAGCAAAAGTTATATTCTTGACCTTCAGATTTATATGATACACCAAAAATATTCGACTCATTATAACCACATCCATCAATAGCACTCACAGAAAAACTGTTCTCTGATAGTTGCTCTAACCCCTGTATTCCTTCCTCAACTTCTGATGCATTTTGAAGATCTCTACTTGATATAACGTTACTACTTATACCAAATAGATTTCTTACTGTTTTTTTGAATACTGACCCACTACCATAAATAAATGATACAACTTTTAGTGACATATCTTTTAATTCACCCAATACAACAGAGGCTTTGTTCCATAACTTACTACCAACGGATAATTTAGACTCATCTAGATTAAAAGGTTTTTCCTCATTTAAATCATATGCGTTCATAGGTTTGTTATTAATCTTTTGCATATTTGGGTATTCGAGAAGAGATAATGCACGTCCTGTGCTATTAAAACTTTCTATTGTTCTCTGAATAATGCTTTCCCATTCAGGCAATTCTATTGCGTCTTCATCAAAAAGATCACGCTCCGCATCACTGCTCTCAGTAGAACACGGACGTAATAGTTCAATTACCGTGTAACATAAAATATAATGGAAGTTTACATGATCTCTAAGGCCAAAAATCTTGTCCGCTACCTTTTGATTTTCCAAAGTATTATTCAGTAAGTCTCGGAATTCCTGCTCATCGATAGTCTCTATGTTCGTTTTCAGTTTAGCATCCTGTTGTTGAGATAATTGTGGCAACCAGGATTCAGGAATAGAGCTTTTGTTAGAAATGATATCATCTAATAGGCTATCTAGCTTTGGAAGATCACAAGGACCATAATTATTTAAACAAGGATCGGTATTGGATCGAGCAAGACTAATCAATTCAGAGAGTACTCCCCTTTGTTCATCTACTTCAAAGTTAGCAATCTGCTCAACTATGGCGCCCAATGAAGAAATGCTTGAACCACTTACAAGTATTCCAAGTGTCACAATAAGCAATCGCAGTTTTTTCATAATATCTCTCAGATGATAAGCACAAAAGAAGCACTCTTAACCAAAGAAACTCAATATGATCAAGGTAATTCAATCTTTTCTCAGCCGTACGTTAATTAAATGTTTAAGTCTAGTTACGTTCATTTTTAAGTAAACTGTGAATCTCAGCGACTGAGTATAGCAGCAATTCACTAAAGCCACTAAGAAAAATACAGCACAATATTTATCTATCAAGTGAGTCATAAATGATCAGAAATTTCCGTTTCAAGTTACGCTGTTTCAAATTCCAAGTGCATCACAGCTTAAGCTGCTAACGCAGCCCTGTGTTAACCCATTATGAGGGGGGTGTTTTGAAATTCAAATCTTTTCTTGGCCGAGAATTAAGTCGCATCAATGCTCGCTTCACCTCTATCTGACCTACCTTCTTGAAGTCTGCATTCTTTGGAAAATATTGTCGTAGCAAGCCATTGGTGTTCTCATTTATACCCACAGTATTTCAAGTTGCTACTAGCCGGCAAGTAAGCGAAGCCCCATGAGCCTGCGAGTAGTAGGTGATCGGGGTGAGCGAGCGCAGCCAACAACGTAGCAGATTGAAAGGCGACGGGTATAATCAGTCGTTCCTGATCATTCAGCAACCAACTTTAAATCTGCTCAGGGCTCCATGCTTCACGCAGCTTTGATTCAATCACATCTATCATTTTTGGCGTCATTCTACTCGCCCGAGCCGACTCTGTGCGCTGGCTATCTGTTTGGCCTTGTGCTTGCCTATGCCTATATTCACGTTCGCCAGTATTCCTTGCCAACTCACGGCTCACCGTGGACTGGCTGATGCCAATGATCTCCGCTACCTCCCTTTGGCTGCAACCGCTTTTCTTTAGCGTGGAAATCTGGCATCGTTGTTCGTAAGCCAGTTGTTAGTAAGTTATCGTCATCACTTCATCTCTTGCCGGAGAAAAGGGTAGGAGCTTACCTTCAGCTGGCCCTTTCTTCTACCTAGTCAAGTGATGCACTTCAGATTTGAATCCGCCTGATTAGAAACATGAGTGATAATGGAAATTTAAAAAAGCGCTTGGCAGCCGAGAGCCTGGTTTGCGGAGCTCTATGAAAGATTAATACTTCATTGTTAGAGAATAAAATTTTGCTTTTCATGGATCTGATTCATCCAGCGTAATCGATCAAAATCACCTCACGTAGGATTCAAAAAAGGATAATAAATTTATAATACGACGAGAGGCTATGCTCGGCTAAGCAGATTACGATAAACCTCCTTCAACCTCATACCCATTTCCTTGGTATGAGATTGCTGGTTGTTATAGCTCCCAATTACCTGTTATTTGCAGATTCATTGAGCCTTGCTCGCTTGTCTCATGCTCATACTTGCAATGGTAAAGGGTATAATTAGCTTTCCTAAGATTTATCCTGATTGCGTGAATTGGCAACTTCGTGCTTTGTTTTTTTGAGAATCGCCATTAGCATAGAAAGTGCTTTCAAATATGTGATAATTTAAATGTTATACAAAAAAGTTGTTGCTTTTTCAATGAGTGTCACGGCAATGCTCACTGAGTTTTCGTACTCTTTATATAAGGTGTAGCGTATCGATTCTGCATCGTTCAGTGCAAATTCTCTGCTTTCCTGATCTGCTATATTAAAAGCTTGCGGACCTAATGTTTGCCCACCTCGCGTGAATACAGAAGTAATGTAAAATTCATTGACTGAAACACTAAAAGTGAGTGCAATTAACAGTCTGCTTAGAGATTTTATTATATTTTTCATTATTTCCTGCTAAAAGCCGTTAAGTTTTAAGTTAACGGCTTTTTATTACGCTATGCGCATAGGCTCTGTTTTCTTAACTGGCTGTTGCAGTCATTCTAAAAACACAGCCGACACTGAGAAAACTATTTGAAAACTATTTGAAAACAACAGTGCGGTTGTCATACACAAACACTTTATCATCTAGAACCTGTTGCAGCGCGCGGCTTAATACTGAACGTTCAACATCGCGTCCTGCTTTAGCAAGGTCGGTTGCACTGTAAGCATGATCAATATGCGCAACATCCTGGGTGATAATCGGGCCTTCGTCTAGATTGTTATTAACGAAATGGGCAGTTGCACCGATAATTTTCACACCACGATCAAATGCCTGTTGATAAGGTTTAGCACCGATAAAAGCGGGTAAAAATGAATGGTGAATATTGATCAGTTTGTTAGCGTATGTTTCAACAAACATCGGCGTTAAGATGCGCATATATTTTGCTAAAATAACGTAATCCGGTGTATAAGGTGCAATTGCCTCTAACACTTTGCGCTCATGCTCTTCGCGTGATAAACCTTCATGGTTTACTGTGTGATAAGGGATATTAAATTTACTGACCAACTCTTCGAGTTTATTGTAGTTACCAATAACAGCTGCTATTTCAACATCGATTCCACCGTAAGTGCTTTTCATTAAAATATCACCAAGACAGTGTGCTTCTTTGGTTACCAAAATAACGATGCGTTTACGTTGTTGCTGTACAATCAAGGTACGCTCAGAGCCTTTTGGTAAACTAAAGTCGAGATCTGCAAGCAGTGTCTGATCGTTAAAATAGCCTTCGAGCACGGTACGCATGAAAAAACGCTCGTGTTGATGATCAACAAACTCATTATTCTTAATTATATTAAGCTGGTGTTTTTGACAAATATTGGTTATCTGAGCAATCAGACCTTTACTATCAGGGCAATTGGTTAGCAGTATTTTCTTTCCCATGTGTATTTCTATCCATAGTTATTTAGCATAATGTTATTTAGCACAACACTTTTTATGTTTTTTGCCGCTGCCGCACGGGCAGGGATCATTACGACTGATCTTACCTGATTTTTGCTTCGATGTTCCACCACATTGTTGCTTTTAACTCGAATTCTGCACGACAGCTTGTTGTTACGTACCAGTCTAACCATTAGTGGCCTATAAACTCATAATCTGCCAGAAGGTTATCAATTCTCTTTATGGGAATGAGATTTAGTACACGCTCCATTACCGATATGCGTTCATCGGTATTGGAGTTTCCTCCTTTTTTGTCAAGACACTCCCAAACAATGAGAATTGAGGTTCCTTGCCAAACAATTGATACCACCAGATAGTTGACGTTTTTGGAGCCATGCGTCCAGTTGGTTCTATCCATGCACAGGGTAAAGCGATCCATGTCCAGCAGCTCAGAATCAGCTCACCTAGCTACTCAAAACTGTAGTCATAGTCAGCGAAAAATCGCTTTATACTGCGATAACTGGACTCACTGCCTGCCCTTCGTCTGAAGCTCTTCGGCTACACGGTATAAGTTAGTGGAACGGCTACGCAGTAAGGCCATTACAAACTGTGCAATGACGGTGATCCTAGCTTGATACAGGGGTAGATGAGCCTTAAGCTTCTTGACCAATGAAATGAAGTCTTTCATGCTCAACAACCATAACCTATTCTGGGGTAAAAGACCATGCAGATTACCTTGCCTGAGAGTCACGTCATACTAAATTATGCTTGAAAATCAAGGTCTTCAGGTTTTTTGTCCCGTACATAAGTCCCGTACATAAGTCCCGTACATAAGTCCCGTACATAGGTATGGTACTTCGGTGTTTTCCGATAGTTTTGGCAATATTCGTAAAACTTAATTTAATAATTATTTATCGCCGATTGATTACGAGAATTTAACAAATCAATGTATCAGATTTTTTTAATCAGCATGCATTTTTTCAAAAAAATCTTTAAATACTTCTGGAATAATTAATTCCACCTTTGTAAAAAATGAGCGTGGGCTATTCATATTACTATCACCGCTATCACAATAGTCCATTAGAGATGACACTATCCTTTCAAAACCATCAACAGTTACTACACGACAAACATCTCCAAACAGTTGCGGATAGTAAATCTCCCAATAATCATCAACTTTACAAAACAACATTTGCATTGATAATTTATTAAGACTAAGACTAATAATAAATGACCCTACATCATACTTAAAACGTAAACAATCTCTTAAGAATGAAAGACAACCAAATCCATTATAAGATACAAGACTACTATTATATATACCACTATCACATATACCACTATCTCTCTTATCTGTAAACGCCAGCTTCTTAATATAATAATCATGCAAGATTGAGCTTCCCGGGAAATCACTATTAAGCAGGCTTGTAAAATGATCCATTGAAACCTTAAACTCATTACTGTCTTTATTTTTAATACCGCTGTTATTGCCGCAAACCCTTGACACATGAGAATAAAGCATAGTAGAACTGCAGTGAGTAACTTCACTAAAAATACATGCTAAGGCTTTTATTTTTTCTGGTGAGCCACCTTTTATTATTTCTGCGTATAGGCTATTCCAAACAACTTTCCTTACATTACCACATACAGCTTTAACCACCTTACCACTTGTTTTGACATTCCATTTTTCATATAATGCCAATATCATTATTGCATCTTTACTAAGTACTGGCCTATGTTTTTCATCAGGAAAGCTGTCATAACAAGCGGAAATCTGCTCCTTAAATATAGTCTCCATAGAATCGCTTACAAATAATGCCCCCAGATGTACTCCTGCCTGTGGCTGATTTTCTACCACTTCCACCTTGTCTGTTACATTACGCTGTATTTGTTCATTTATATGGTCTATTAAAGCACTATCTTCATCATCAGGTCTGTGCCGGCATAGTCTACGTATGTTAATTGCAGCAAAGCAAACACAACAAACACAGCTAGCGCAACTACACAAAGTAGGGACAACAGCATAAACACAAGGTGTAGGACCCTGTAGTGCACAATACATAGAAACTCCTGCACCCAAAACACCCAAGCCACAACTAGCGTTGATGCAGCAACATAAAGCATCCCTCCATAAAACTGACGACTTGCCAATAACTAAAGAATTCAATTGATCACTGAGGCTATTGATACATAAAAGACTTGCGCAGTGCGTACACTTTACAAAACTCTTCTCAAAATTTTCTTTTTCTTTGGATGCTTTGGGTCCATCTGACTCAAAATTTTGAGTTCCTTCTGCAAATAATAGCGGCTGCCTCTCTAAATCCTTACCAGCAGTATTAGAATAGTTATATAATTTTTTATATTCTCCCACTCCGCAAAGATTACACTTGTGCATGCCATAAACGGCTTGTGAACTTAAGGCAACAAGAGTATTCATTATTATAATAATAAAGTACAAAAAAGAGTATTTAAATAGCTTTTTTTCATAACCATCTTCATGATTTAAAAACCGCAAAAAAACAATCACATATCTTTTTAACATGACACCACAAGTCCAATAGGGGAAGTTACACGGAGATTACAGTATGAAATAAAAGATGTCAACACAAATAACAACCATTATTATAATCCCATATAACCAACAACTTTACCCACCTTCATTACCAGCAATATAAAGCATCATTAGACATTCCCGCAAGATACACGTTTAATGTCGTTTTTCTTAAATAAAAGATACAATATATTACAGCCATAACCTGCCTGTCCAGCTTGATTAAGTCAGACTGTATGAATCATATTATGCCCCTGAATATTAGCTACAATCTGGACAGCTATAATGTATCAAAAGGAATTACTTTGGCTTCTCCTGCTCCGTTAATAATCGTATAAAATAGCCCTTCCCATGTTTTTATGAGCCAGTTCAGAAAATAATTTTGTATCCACTTCCATAGAGCGATGCGAGCTCCTTTCGAACGACCTTTCAGAGCTTTCTGGAGCTGAGGGCAACAGAGTTCTTGCATTTGGTCCACGAGAAAAGCGAGGACTGTGAGATAGGCCAAATTGGTGGTTAAATGCTTCTCACCGTGGCCGTAATTGTGTTCGAGATTGTAGCCTTGATTTTTCAAAGTGTTAAACGTTTGATTTTCAATGTACCATCGGCAACGGCCTCCTTTCATTATGGCTTTTACTGTCGTTTCATCTAGCTTAAGATCAGTGATCCAGCACCAAGTATGCCTTTTACCTTTCTTGTCTGTTTCAACAAAGTAGAGTACATTTACCCGTTCTGTGCATACGCTTTTATTTAGGGAAAGGCTGCTAGCATAACAGTACCATTGCTTTATTGTTTACCTCATCGTTAGTTCGTTCTATACGGCGAACCTTGCCTTCCTTATCACCGCTATCCATAGCTTAAACCAACGACGTATGATTTCCATCCTTTGCCACAATAATGTGTGTCATCCATAATCCTTGATCAGGCTAGCAGTAGGGTTATCGGTATATAGGCCGCCCAGAAGGATTATGAATTTTAAGCGTGATTATTTTTTTTGATGGTTGAAATTAACCGTTTTATTGCCGTTTTTTCGCAATCATTTTTGCTAGCTCCATCTTGAAGAACTATTGCTTCGGGGGACTAGAGGTAATACTGTTTTTAGCGGACTCTGACCACAACTTTGAGCAGTTAGTCAATCTGATTCTGAGCTGCATGGACACGGATGCTTTACCCTGCGCATAGATAGCACCAACTGGAAACATGACTACAAAAACGTCAACTATCTGTTGGCATAAATAGTTTGGCAAAGGATATCAATCCCCATTGTTTTGGAGAGTCTTTACAAAAAAGGAGGAGACTCCAATACCGATAAACGCATAACAGTGATGGAGCGCGTACTAAGTCGCATTCCGATAAGGCGGATTGTTAACCTTCTGGCAGATCGGATGTTCATGGTTTGAGTGGCTACACCAAAACAAACTATCATGCATGGTTCTGGTTAAAAGCAACAATGCGGCGGAACCTCGCGGCAAAAAGATTGCCATTGGCCAACTATGCAGAGGCGCTAGTATCAATCAAACAGTAACGTGGCATAGAAAAAAGAAAGTATCTGGAGTACCGCTCTATATTGCAGCCCATCGAACGTTGAAAGTATTTATGACCGTCGTAGCCACTAAAAAGCCAGACAATATAATAGACGAGAATGTCATGCCCTCTGCCATCAGCAAACCATGGATGCACTGATCTACCTCCCATTCTGGCAAAAAAATACCCTACTACACAATATATATCTCGCTATTTAGGAAAGTTATTTCGCCATGAATGAGTATGGCATGATGCTTAACATGGTTTTATCTTCCAATACTATGCCTTCATAATATTTTGCTGCAAGTTAATTCTTTCTTTTGTTAACCTTTTTTATGGCATAATGATGTATAACCCAGTACCACATTTTTTATACCCACATGAAACTTAATAAAATCATGCCTACTAAACTCTACGTTAGTATTCTTTAATTATGCTAATAACTGCTCCATAAAACCAGACAGCTGCCCTGCATTATCAAAACAGTCATTCACACTAGAATACGGGCTGTCTGAATATACGTATAGGACAGTTTAAAAATAATTGCGAATGCAATAACTACTTTTATTAATTTAATATTTAACATAAAAAAATCGTTTTATTATCTTACGAACAATGTGAACAAAAAATAATAAAAATATTTTTATAACGAAACTTTTATTTTAGAGAGACCTCAGTATAACCAACGACTTTGGTCACGGTAATTGAACTTTCCAAGTTTTGTCAGCCATTACGAAGTTTTCTAAGGAGTTGAACATCAAATCATTTGTTTTACACACTGATTTTAGTGCTTCGGACTGATTTTTAACGTACCTATCCTGTATAACATGGTTTTGACACAGCATAGAGCACCAAAAACTTAGCACCTTTACGAATGTTCGCAGCAATAGCGGCCAGCCCATAAGTTATCGCATTTTTGGCAAGGCCCATGAACCGAGTCCCGGCAAGTCCGTAGTGTCTTTTATAGGTGGCAAAAAGATGCTCACCACCCGCCCGTGTTACGGCTATTTCTTTGTTACGAGTTCTATCTTCTTTCGATAGAGGCTTCCTCTGTAGCCCTTACGTTGAACTTGATCTTTAATACCTAGCTGCGCTAATTCCCCTCGGTTCTGCTCAGAGCCGTACGCGGAATCCGCATACAGCGCCGTTTCATCTCCCAGCAGCAAGGTATCACGCTCCTAAGAATCATAAACATTGTCAGGCGTTACGCTTTGCCTATGAATAAAGCCATCTTCATCGACACAGGTATGAACAGAAAAACCATAGGTGCTTTTTTGTTACCACGACTGTTATTCTTAACGTGCCAGCCCGCTTCAGGATCTTTTGTCGGTTTTCCGCTTTTGTCATGGCCAGAACCTGATCGCGCTGCCTCTATCGGTGTAGCATCGATGATATTAATGCGACCTTCGCTCATTATGATGTTTTTGGCTTCAAGCTGACGATTAATCTCTGCCAATAATTGATCCCACAGACGATGCTCGACAAGTCGTGTTCGAAAGCGTCCCAAGGTGGAGGCTTCAGGAACTGCTCCACCAAGTTCAAGGTGATAAAATTTACAAAACAGAAGATTTCTATATCCAAAGCATTTCAAATTGCTACTAGGCAGCAAGTAAGCGAAGTCCCGTGAGCCTACGAGTAGTAGGTGATCGGGGTGAGCGAACGCAGCCAACAACGTAGCAACTTGAAAGGCGATGGGTATATACAAGCACTGAGTCAACTGTACATCGAATAAGCGATACCATGTTCCAAGCAACAAGGCTCGAAACAAGGTCAGCAGAGGATAGCTCGGGCGACCGGTGTTATAGGCGTAGTTTGAGGATAATAACTTCTCAATCTCTTACCATTTCAGCAGCGCTTTTGTATCATCCAAACTACGAAGAATTGAATGATTTAGGTCGCTGGCTTAAACGAAGAGTTTGGGCTGTGTTGTGAAGGATTTTTGCATGCCGATATTGTACCAGAATATAATCGTCTTTGTTGAGTTATGCTGAGGTCTCTTAGAATTATTCTGAAGTAAATAAAAAATCATTTGTTTTTAACACATATACCTATGCCCTCTGAAGGCATAGTATTTTTGGCTGCGCTCACTCACCCCAGTCACTTACTACTCGCAGGTTCATAATGCTGTGCTCGTTTGTCACCTACACACAAATTCAACCGCGATCGGTATAGGGACACCATAGTAAAAACTTGCGTAATAAATTATAACCATAGCCAATTGTTTCCTGCACACCATCTTTAACAACACTCCACACGCTTGGATGTTGAGATGAGCATGACTGTATTTTATTATATAGAGCTTTCAAATGATCTGCGAAATTCAGTTGAGTGCTAGTGAATTCATAAAACCCAGGCGTTACTATACTTCTTATTTTGGCCGGTTCGTTCACGCTTTTTATAGCGACAAATTGAAGACACAGCGCACAATATTCACTCATCGCAAATAGTGGGCAGACAGACCACGTGACCAGGCTATAATAAGTTTGCCCAAAAACATCAAACTTGCCTCTCTCTGCGTAGCTATCTATTTGGACTGGGTTATGCACACTATCGCTATAATCCTCAGAAGCATATACATCCGTAAAAATAACGTGGTACTTGGTTCGTAATGCAGCCATAACAGAAATCATATAGTCACTATGCAGGTTTGCTATCTCAGTATCCTCATCGCAACATTTATCCATAAAATCATCGCGACTGCACATATACTGAGTTAGCAAAATATATATAATTATAGAATGGAAGATTTTACGATCATCTTTTGTTGTCGGCGATTTTCCTCCATACCCCCTATACCACCAAGAAAGCGCAGAGCTAAAAGCAATCTGAAACCGGCCATCTTTATCAAGCAACCACGGACGTCTTCTGCAACCTTCATTTTTGTCGCAAAAAATGCCTACTACACAATCTATATAGTATACTATTTCGGAAATTTCTTTCGTCGTGAATGGACATAGCATTAACGAATCCATACCTCCCATGACGACCTCCCGCGCCTTAAATATTTCATTTACAATGTTTTCTCTAGGGAATTCTATAGAGTTTTTCACCATACTTTTTATACTCTCATGCAATGTAAGAACCTTATTTGCACGCTCTGTGTCTCTAATAAAAGTAGAGCATTCTGATATATCATCTAAAAAACCAGACAGCTGCACTGCATCGTCGGGTAAGTCAGCCCTTACATAATCTTTACTATACTGACAAATATAAATATGCCTGTCTTTATTTGCATCATTTTTTATTAGGCCACACTGGCAACAATTATCTAAGCCCCCAGCCATGACAGAACCGACAGTTACTATAGTAAAAAAAATCATTACGAACGCAACAACCACTTTAATTAATTTAATATTCAACATAAGACTACAACTTTATTGCTTAGATCACTGAGATGGGACGCATTATATAAAAATATCTTGTAAAGTCCTATTTATTTTAGAATAATTCTTAGCTGGCGCCTACCACATAACGGCACTTATTTTTAGTAACTACCTATCACCCATAGCTCAAGAGGCACTAGAGAAACTAATTGCACCACTTAAAAGCACCCAAAATAAAGATTTACCCTACCGCAAGAACCACTCTCATGCTACTAGAAGAAATACATATTAGAAAGAAACTCAAGCATCTCAGCCAAAAAATATAACACCTATCATCTTACTACCCGTAAAGTATGTTCTAGTCAAAAGAACCGATCACTTTAATCAAAAACATTATTAGATTGTTATGATAGGACAGAAGCATAATTACAAACAACACCCAAAAGAACTTAAAGTCGATGCGAGGACCTTGACTCCAGATCAAGGATATTAGACAGCTAAATCTGCTAAATCTAGCTGAAAATGAACGTATTGAGATTCAGCTCCGGCTTAAAGAAAACAAACAGTTGCGCATGGAGAAAGATATTTAAAAAAACACGCTCAAAGCTACCCTATAAGGTTGCATTGCCAAGTGATGATAATCGGCAAATCAGCCCTTTACACCCTGTTACCATTGAAGGACGGAGAGGCGAAGCCACATGTCTGCGAGAAGAGAGAGAGAGTAGAGAGAGTAGAGAGAGAGGCCGCAGAAGCTTAACAGTAGGAAGCTACTGTGATGAAGTAGCTCTGGCAATAACGTAGCAACTTTAAAGGCTACGGTTATATAGGCGGAAAAGGCACGTTTATCGGACGCACATCTTGCGGCTATTATTTTGTTACTAGCTCAACCCTATCCCAATAGCCCCCCCTGCTAAAGACCTTACTCTGAGTTTGGTCTCAAATACCTAGCTTTGCTAAGAGCTCTCGGGTATGCACATTCACATACAAAATACCGCACCATCTTCCATAGCAGGGTGTCGCGCTTCTGAGAATCGCAATCACTACACGGTATCACGCATTAGCTGTGAATAAATCGACACCGATATGAACAGAAAAGCCATATACCCATTCCCTCTGGAAGCATGAGACTACTGACTACTCCCATTCACCCATTACGATTAAGGTTAAGGTTAAAGACATTCACTCGTTTATCTCTTACTCTCACCTTCAATAATAACAGGAAAACTAGATCAAACCCAAGTAAATAGATCATATTTACCCGCTTGAAATTCGAAAAGATCTTATTTTGACCGACACTCAAAACAAGTGGCAATACATTGCGCTTCTTTCATTTCTGTTTCGTTAGTTTCGCTCACTTATTACCTGTACCTTCCATTGTTTTGAGTATACAATACGCAAGGAGCTTTTTTTCTAACCCACCATGCTTTTCTTGATGTGAATTTCACGAAAAGAAATAAAAAACATCAGAACAAGCGAGATTTGTAAAAATAACCCCATGAGTCAATTCTTTCAGATCCACAAAAAAAACCCTCAACTTCGGCTGATACGCCAAACCGTTGAAATAATTCTGTCCGGAGGAGTTATAGCTTATCCTACAGATTCAGCTTATGCACTAGGATGTTTAATAGGTAATAATAAAGCAGTTGAACGAATAAAACGTATACGCAACCTGACAGATAAACATAATTTTACGCTAGTTTGCAGAGATTTATCTGAACTTGCTACATACGCCATGGTCAATAACAGTCAATACAGGCTATTAAATACCCACACTCCAGGACCCTTTACCTTTATACTAAAAGGATCACGTGAAGTTCCAAGACGCCTTATGCACCCAAAACGAAAAACCATCGGCATCAGAGTTCCTGACTGTGCAATCACCCTAGCCCTATTAACAGAGCTAAATGCACCTTTGATGAGCACCACCCTGATTTTACCATTCGATGACGCACCCATCCTAGATGCTTATGATATTCGCCAAGCTCTTGAGTCACAACTTGACCTAGTTATTGATGGTGGCTGCTGTGGCATGGAAGCAACCACCGTGGTCAGCCTGATAAATGATCAACCTGAATTACTCAGGAAAGGTAAGGGCGATATCTCTGCCTTTCTGGCATAAAATACAAAAATAACGCAAATTATTTTCGTAGACATCTTTCCAGTAGGTGAAATCTGTCGTAACCTATCCTTTAGTACGTTTATATTGTAAGGCTGATTCAGATTCTTAACTATAAATATGAGCATTGCCAGCCAAATAGGAAAATAAGAATATAGGGCAATAAATAGCTATAGCTTTAGCTTTAGCTTTAATCAATATCCTAGATGTGAATTTTGCGTTCAGATAATTAGTACGACAATTTAAATGGTACATATTAGCAAATACAAAAGGTACTAATAGTGCAATAACAAAGGGAGACGCTTTTGAGTACTGTAGACCCCCCGTCGCGAGTATTATCAGGTATGCGCCCAACTGGCCGACTGCATATAGGTCACTATCATGGAGCGTTAAAAAACTGGATTGAACTGCAACATAAATATGATTGTTTTTTTTTCGTTGCTGACTGGCACACTCTAACCACTAAGTATGAAGAAACAAATAACCTAGAAGATCAAGTGCATGAGATGGTCATTGACTGGCTGGCAGCAGGCATCAATCCGGGAACAGCAACATTATTTGTTCAATCTCGAGTGCCTGAGCATGCAGAATTACATTTACTACTTTCAATGATAACCCCATTACCATGGTTAGAAAGAGCGTCCAGCTTTAAAGATCAACAAGAAAAGCTTCGAGGAAAAGATCACTCTACCTATGGCTTCCTTGGTTACCCATTGCTACAGAGCACTGACATCCTTGTTTATCGTGCAGGCCAAGTACCAGTTAGCACAGATCAAGAAGCATATGTGGAAATTACTCGGGAAATAGCCCGACGGTTTAACCACCTCTACGGCCGAGAGCCAGACTTCATAGAAAATGCTGAAACCGCTATTCGGAAAATGGGTAAAAAAGCGGAAAATCTTTATCGTACGCTGCGCAAAAACTATCTTGAACAGGGCAGTGTAGAAGCGCTAGAAACAGCCAGAGCATTATTAAAAGAACAGAATAATATCACCTTGGGTGACAAGGAGCGACTTTTCGGTTATCTGGAAGGCACCGGTAAAGTGATTCTCCCCGAGCCACAAGCATTATTAACATCTTCTTCATGGATTCCTGGCATGGACGGCCGAAAAATGTCAAACTTTGATAATAATACTATTAGTTTGCGGGAAGCTCCGGATGAAATCAGCTCAAAATTACGTCGCATGACTACAGATCCAGCTAGAATGCGTCGTAATGACCCCGGAGAACCTGAGAAATGTCCGGTATGGCAGCTACATAAGATTTACTCCGACAACGAAAGGAAGCAATGGGTACAAAAAGGCTGCCGAAGCGCAGGTATTGGCTGTCTAGATTGCAAGAAACCGCTAATTGATGCTATTCAAGCTGAGCTTGAACCAATTAGAATAGAAGCTGCTGCGCTAGAAAAAAATCCAGATGTCGTAAAAAATATCATTGCAGAGGGATGTGAAGCTGCACAGGATGAAGCCCTCGACACCCTTAGGGAAGTTCGAGAAGCAATGGGACTTAACTACAGATGAATACCACGAATATCGTGGAAAATCAGCCAGCAGTAACAGAGCCTGAATCCGCACACATGCATGTAGCTATGTTAAAGGGAAGACCATTAACCAAGCTACCCTTAGATCTTTATATTCCACCGGAAGCGCTCAAAGTCTTTCTGGAAGCTTTTGAAGGCCCCCTTGATCTACTGCTTTATTTAATCAAGCGGAATAATACGGATATCTTAGATATCAAGGTCGCTGAAATCACCATCCAATATATGAATTATGTGGAATTAATGGATGTCAATCAGTTTGAGCTGGCTGCCGAGTACTTGGTCATGGCGGCAACCCTGACAGAAATAAAATCTCGCATGCTACTGCCTCGTTCAGAAGCACTCGACGAGGAAGAAGAAGACCCACGAGCAGAACTAATACGTCGCCTCCAGGAATACGAACGATTCAAAAAAGCCGCGGAAGATCTTGATGCACTACCGCGCGTAGGTCGAAACATACACCCTGTTTTCCTCGACGCCCCAGACTTTGAACTAGCCAAACCCCAGCCCGATGTTAGCCTTAATGAGATATTACTGGCTATGGCTAAAGTCATGCGCCAGGGAGATATGTTCGAAAACCACATAATAGAAGAAGAAGCACTATCCGTTCGAGAGCGCATGAGCGATGTTCTTTCACTGCTATCAGCCGAAAGGTTCACACCTTTTGTTGCCCTATACCGCGTTAAAGAAGGGCGGTTAGGTGTTGTAGTTACGTTTATGGCCGTTATGGAGCTAGTTAAAGAATCATTGATAGAATTAACCCAGAGTGATGATTACTGTCCCATCCATTTAAAGGCACGCGTTGCATAAACACTATGAATGAAGAAGACCCCATAGAGTCCGTAAAATCTATAGATTCAGAAGAATCTATAGAGCTTGAAGAATCTATAGCGCTAGAAGAAGCCGAAGACTCCATAGAATCGGTAGAGTCAACAACGTCCAACTTACCCCTGTTTAACCATCTCGAACGGCCAAAGCTCCATCTTATTTTGGAAGGAGCAATCATGGCTAGCAACAAGCCATTAACCATAGATCAGCTGGCTTTGCTGTTTCCAGAACAAGCACGCCCAGATCACAATGAAATTATCGAAGCACTAACATTTATTAGCGAAGCATGCGAACAACGTGGATTTGAACTAAAGCAGGTAGCTTCTGGATTTCGCTTCCAGATCAAGCAATCTTTGGCACCTTGGGTTGGTCGGCTCTGGGAAGAAAAACCTCAGAGATATACCCGTGCTCTTTTGGAAACACTAGCACTGATAGCCTATCGTCAGCCCATTACTCGGGGAGAAATTGAAGATGTTCGAGGCGTTAGTGTTAGTAGTAACATTGTCAGAACGCTTCAAGAAAGAGAGTGGATCCGTGTTGTAGGCCATCGTGATGTTCCGGGGCGACCAGCCATGTTTGCCACTACTCGCCACTTTCTCGATTATTTTAATCTAGAAAATCTAAATGACCTCCCCTCGCTTTCAGAAATTCGTGATTTAGAAGAAGCTGCCAGCTCCCTCGAACACCAGATAGATATACTAGATAATATTAAGCAGAGCGCACAGACAAATTCTGCTGAATCCGAGGAAGAAAGCAAAGAAATAGCGGCAGAAACCTTATTTGCAGAATTGGATAAAATGGAAGCAGAGCTGCCCGTTAATTTTCAGGACTTGATCAAAAAACAAAAATACGAGAGCCCCAATTCTGACACAATGAATATATCACCAGAAAAGTCAGAAATACCCACAGAAGAACCGTCAAAAACACTCATAGATAAACCTATAGAAACTTCCATAGATAAACCTATAAAAACCTTGACGGATGACCTTACATAATCCTCGCCGAGAGAACTTACACCCTCCTCAACAGAAGAACCATCAGAACAGCTAGAAGACTCTATTTATCATCAGAAGCCAGAGAAAGAACCTTAAAAACACCCCCACACCACTCCCTTTTGATAAGAGTGTAAGGGTTGCTAACCACTCTCACTTTCCCCAATCACCCATTGCTCTTAGACTCATGCGGCCTATCTCGTTTTTCGCCTACTCAAACCTTCAACGGTAGCCGATATAGTTATTATATTTACCACCCCTCCCAAATGGGAATGACATTTTTTGGCATGCCAGTCAAACGGCCAAGTTCAACCCATGGGCTCTCAGGATTATGAAAGTCACTTCCCTGAGAACCTTTCAGTGAAAACTCTTGGCAGAAGCTGGCAATCTGCTGGATTTGACTAGAAGGAACATTGCAACCAACGACTTCCAAGGCATGCCCTCCTGCCAACTTAAAGTCGCTTATTAGAGCTTTCAGCTTGGTTCTGGTCATACCGTATTTTCCAGGATGCGCAAGCACAGCACTGCCACCAACCCCACGAATACGAGCAACGCCTTGGCTCATGGAAGGCCAGAAAGCCCTGAGATTACCTAACCGGTTATTACTTAAATATTTTTTAAATGCCTCCTGATCGTTTTTAACCAAACCCTCCCTTTTTAGCCACTTAGCAAAATGGGGGCGTCCTGTCTGTATGCGTTCATCCGGTAGATAAAAGCCATCGGAGGCTATTTGTTGTGCTTTTTTTGCTTCTAATAATACTGCCGCAAAGATCATTTCAGCGGAGAGTCCTAAGGGCAGTCGCCTTGCTAATTGTTTAGCAATATGCAGTGATCGCTGATACCTTGCCTGACTTTGTTTTTGAACAATGATATCCAGATCAGGGTTATCTAGGGAGAAGTTGAGACCAATAATATGAATCTCTACACCAGACCATGTAGTTGAAAGCTCGATCCCAGGTATAATACGAGGCCCTGAAGGAAGCGATACAGAGTGAAGATATTGACAGGCAGCGTGAGTATCATGATCAGTGATGGCTAAGGTAGTAACATTTTGAGAATGAGCCCTTTTATATAACTGAATCGGGCTAAGAGAACCATCTGAGGCAGTGGTATGACTATGAAGATCAACAATACTCAACGTATATGGCCTTACTTGAGGAGAATGGACGTCAGCAAATACCGAGAATCTGTTAACAGCAGCACTATCAAAAATAATGCCCGCTTCAAAATCAAGATGCATTCCAAAAAAATAAAATACTAATTACTAACCTAAGCAATCATGGCAGACTTTAGTCCGTGTGGCCAGAATACTGCTTATGAAAGAATCTAACACATTTATTACCCATCCGCACCCGTTGTTTGATGTTACAATTTAACGTAAACTTCTGGTGCGTAGGAAGTCTTTGCCAGCTAGCATTAAAAGGGTGAAATTGTCGCCTATCCACACCTACATTGGTAACTAGTGCAACTGTTTTTCTTTAATCAAATATCATCATTTGATTACTTTTTAGGCTATTATACAGAATACTCTTTTTATTGGTTAAATATGAAACAAATTATTGATTTTATTCCCCTGATCGCTTTCTTTGTAGTTTATAAGATGGAGCCAAGAACTTTGGATTTATGGGGTAGTTCAGTGGATCTAGGTGGCCCTTTTAGCGCAACGATGGTGCTAATGCTGCTCTCTGGTTTGATTTATGGCATTGTATTTTTAAAAAACCGTACACTGGAAAAAAGCCAGTTAATAACACTGGTGGCAGTTATGGCTTTTGGTAGCTTGACCTTATCATTCCATGATGAAGTGTTTTTAAAGTGGAAAGCCCCTATTGTTAACTGGATTTTTGCTAGCGTTTTTCTAGGCACCCACTTTATTGGTAGTAGCCCGTTGATTCAGAGGATGCTTGGTCATGCTATGACTCTACCGGATGAGATCTGGAGCAAACTGAATATCAGCTGGGCAGTGTTTTTTTACTGCCTAGGAGCTGCCAATCTGTTCGTGGCATTTACTTTTCATAGTATATGGGTTGACTTCAAAGTGTTTGGCAGCCTGATACTAACTTTCATTTTTGTTGTTATCCAACTTCTTGTCATATCCAAGCATATTCGCACAGAGGAAAAAAAATAAATGCTATATGTTATTCTCAGTAATGATGCTGAACACAGCTTACCTCTTAGACAAAAAGCTCGGTCTGACCACTTGGCTCGGCTAGAATCACTTAACTCCCTTGGCCGCTTGGTTCTAGCGGGACCATGTCCGGCTATTGATAGCAGTGATCCCGGAGTGGCTGGATTTTCCGGAAGCTTGGTTGTGGCTGAGTTTGGCAATCTTGACGAAGCCCAAGCTTGGGCGAATGCAGACCCTTATATGGAAGCTGGTGTATATCATCAGGTTATCGTTAAACCTTTTAAACAAGTATTACCATAAAATATATAAAAAAATATTAGCACCATTATTGATTGGCCTGTTATTCACTCTATACCTATTCCCCATTAAAAACTGGGGTTGTTGACTACTCTTCCTTCAATAGTTACTGGTATAGCTGTTTTCTATATTTGTGTTATTCTTTTTTGAACTTTCTTCCCTTACGGTCTTCTTTGGATATGGCATAAATAGTGGGAGAACATGGCTTTTAGAATTTGAAACTTGGGACAAAAAGAAATGAGTGTAATTAGAGAAGATGATGTTATTCAAAGTGTGGCCGATGCATTACAGTTTATTTCTTATTATCATCCCCAGGATTTTATCCAGGCTCTTCATAAAGCTTGGGTAAAGGAGGAGTCAAAAGCAGCAAAAGATGCTATGTCGCAAATTCTAGCTAACTCCAGGATGTGCGCTATAGGAAAACGGCCTATCTGCCAGGACACAGGTATTGTTACGGTATTTTTGAAAATTGGCATGAAAGTCCAGTTTGAAACAGATAAAACCATCGATGAGTTAATTAATGAGGGTGTCCGTCAGGCATACACTAATCCTGACAATGTTTTGCGTGCATCTATTCTCAACGACCCTGCTGGTGCGAGAACAAATACCAAAGATAATACTCCAGCGGTTATCCATATCAGTATGGTACCTGGCGACAAACTTGAAGTAGACATTGCCGCTAAAGGTGGTGGCTCTGAAAATAAATCCAAGCTAATGATGTTAAACCCATCCGATAGCATAGTTGATTGGGTAAAAAAAACCGTACCTTCTATGGGGGCCGGCTGGTGTCCTCCTGGCATACTAGGTATTGGCATTGGTGGTACAGCAGAAAAAGCAACATTATTAGCTAAAGAATCTCTGATGGAGCCTATCGACATACATGAGCTTTGCGATCGTGGTCCGCAAAACCATATTGAAGAGATGAGGCTAGAAATTTTTAATGAGGTTAACAGCTTGGGTATTGGTGCCCAAGGGCTAGGCGGCTTAACAACGGTTCTCGATGTGAAAATCAAGGACTATCCAACCCATGCAGCTTCATTACCTGTAGCGATGATCCCCAACTGCGCAGCAACACGGCACGTGCATTTTATTCTGGATGGTAACGGCCCAGCAATTCTGACACCTCCTCGCCTAGAAGACTATCCGGAAGTGACTTTTCAAGTTGACGATAGTGTCAATAGGGTTAACCTTGATACTGTCACTGAAGACGATATCAAAAACTGGAAGCCTGGCGATACGGTGTTGCTGTCTGGTAAGCTTTTAACAGGAAGGGATGCAGCCCATAAAAGGATGGTTAACTTACTAGAGGAAGGTGAAGACTTACCAGTTAGCTTACAAGGCCGTTTTATTTATTACGTTGGCCCAGTTGATGCGGTAAGGGATGAAGTAGTGGGTCCTGCTGGCCCCACTACATCCACCCGAATGGATAAATTTACCCGCACACTGTTAGAAAAAGCTGGTCTTATGGGAATGATTGGCAAAGCTGAACGTGGACCTGCTGGAATTGATGCTATTCGCGATAACAAATCAGTTTATTTAATTGCCGTTGGTGGTGCCGCCTATTTGGTATCACAGGCTGTTAAAAAAGCAAAGGTAGTTGGGTTTCCAGAGCTGGGCATGGAAGCTATCTATGAGTTTGAAGTTGAGGATATGCCTGTAACAGTAGCAGTGGATCATACTGGGGAGTCGGTGCATATCACTGGACCTCAGATTTGGCAGAAAAAAATCAAGGAACAGGCAATAAATATCTTGAAGTAATATACCAGATACCATTGAAGGTGTGGATAGGCGATAACGCCCCATGAGTCTACCAGTAGTAGGTAATTGGGGTGAGTGAGAGAAGTCAGCCTCCACCTGCAAAAGTGAATTGGTATATTCACCATTAAGGTGGGCAGTGCTGACTGCTCTCACCTTCAATAATCACCCCCTACCACAACATCTTGGCAATCTAAGCTTGCATGGTATTCGCTCTCTTGTTGCGTGCCCAGATTTTTCAATGAATTTAAAAGTATCCTAATCTTGATGCGATTTACACCCAGAGAGAGCCATCGGTACCGGCAGTCGTGAATAGTACGCCATAAAGTCTGCTTCATGCTTCAAAAGCTCTATCAATATTGGGAGTAGGGAACTCATTGCCGATGCTTTATGTAGGTCAAGTGCCATTGCTCTTGCAACTAAGTTATCTATAGCGTCAAAATTATTATGCCCACTTGTAAATGGAATTGTGACTGAGGGAGGTCTATATTCTAGTTCATCTGCCCCTGAGCCGCTGGCCTCTACTGTAGATATCATATCCCCGATCTCTGTATTAACAGGAGGGTGTAATATACCGTTTGTACGAGTCTTAAGTTGATGGGAAATGAACGCATGATGAAACATATGAGAGAGAGGATTATGATTTAACTTAGGTTTTTTAATAGTTTCAGTAATGGTTACAGTAACGTCCGGGGAAGTATCATCACCATTCTTACTACGTGCATTTCTTTGAGTTAGATCTGATGCTGAATCCAAATTAATTGATTCAAACTCTGAACCTGCGCCAAAGAAATGTTCCTGTCCACTACTTTCAGTTGATTGACCATTGTTCAAAGACTTGAGCTTTAACCAGTCTTCTTGCAGAAGCGACTCACTTCTCTTTAGGAAAGCAGTCATAAAATCCGAGTGTTGAATAACTCCATCTTGTGAAAGCATGCTTATTATTTCTTTTGCGAGCAAAGTATATTTTCTTGGTGTGTCGCAACAGCTCATTGCCTGACGCCAACATGATTCTATAAGGTGACGTCCGGCTATTCGTGTAGAGGGAGGGACGTTTAGCATATTACGCGCACTCCTTTCTGAGTTACCAGCATCAACTACAAATCCTTCTGCAGCATCTATGGCTCCTGCAAAAGTCATGGCTGCCGGGTCTCCGCTTTGCAATAGTGTGCGATTATACGGGCCTGTTACGCCATTTTTCAAATTTCCTAGTACCGCTTGCGCATTATTCCCCATGTTCGCCGTACGCCTAGAGGATGATAACCTTTGGGATTTCCCAAGAAAATAAACAGAGGCTCCAGCGGGAACTTTTTCCTTTATAGTTCTAGTGCTCAAATTAATACCTGTTTTGAGTGTATGCTGCATAACACCTTTCCATGTGTCATCACTTTCCTTACCCTTGACTATATTCCACAAGCGTTTGAAGGGCCTTGTTGGAAAAGCCGCTGTGAAGGGTTTAACACAAGTTCCAATAATACCGGAAGGAACTTGACTGACAGAATACGCAAGGGCTGCACATCCTGTTATCCAAGAGGCTGCAGATAACGCTTTATCAACCGAGCGAAAAGGGATTTTTACAATCTTTTCTCCGCGGAGCAGATATTGAGCACGTTCTGAATTGTACATTTTAGATAAGACATCCATGTCCACCTCGTTGCGAGCTTCAGTCGTATAAACTTTGGAAAGTGCTCGACTAACGGATTCATGCTTTTCAAAGGCATTAGCTTGGCAACTAAACTTTGCAATTTCACCCACGGCTATTACACCGTCAACAGTTAGCGCGAACACTCGTCCTAACAGAATCGCTGTTTTACGCTTATCACCAGTATTTAAAAATTCTTTAAATGTATTATACGGAACTGTTCTAGTAGCCGTGCCAATTGTTCGCTCCGAGGCTCCGTCCAATCTATCACGCACTACTTGCCTGTAATTATGGGGATTATTGCCAATAATTGCTTTTAAAGGTGCACACAGCATCCCAGGACCTGCACATAAACAACAGCAACAATACGACGTCGCTTGGGAGATATTTCTTGCACAGGGTGACTTATCAAGATCACAACAAATGCCAAAGCATTTATGAACAGTAGTTTCTGGACATGTATGGATACAGGCAAGACCATCATGGCATCTATTTATTACGTCACAGCAAGAGCTTTTGCATATGTTGCCGTCAAATGCACCATTATCATTGGAGCAATTACAACGACATGCATATTTCAACTTGCATTCAACTGGACACCCAGGCTGGCCTGCAGCTTTGTTTTTACACTCACAAAGTTCGAAAGCCGGCTGATATAGACACTCACCCACCTCCATTTTTAAGTAATGCTCGGCAATTTGAGGTGGAAGCATACCTGTAATAAGGCCTATATTTTCCGTAGAGAGGGTTTTCTCCATTATGGATAGTTGATCTCCAAACCAGCCGGCACTTTGCACCAGCCCAACAACTGTAGCCAACAAAGATGATACAATATTGGCTGTATACCAACCACTTTCCGTGGCACCAAAGTTATTATTATGTTTACTACTCATGTCAGCTGCTGTTTTATGTATTTTTTCTGCGTTTGCTCGCATTGATTTCACATAATCAACTAGCGATCCTGAGGAGGCGCTTGTTGATGATTCACGAGAGCATTCCTCTAAAGCATTAATGACGCTCTCAACGGAGGTGCCGTTGTTTGTGGGTGCGCTCAAGTCTCTAATATCCATGACGCTATCAAGAACTTCACCGCCTGACGAGAGAGACTTAGACGTTAAAAGGCTCCAAGTTATGTAAACAGGTAATATCCATACATCCCATTTGGCCATGGCTTCAACACCACTTCTCGCGTAATTACGAATTGCACTCCACCAACCAGATAGTTGTGATCCGACTAATAACTTGTCAAGTTCAGCTATTATTTTCCATCTTTTATTCTGATCAGTCATATCTTTACAATAAGATTTATAGAACTTATTCAGTTTTTTAAGTGCATCTGATTTCTGTATAGCTTTTACTTCTTGGTCAAGATGATGAGGCGCATGGCTATCAGCACCGTTAAGCATAAAATAAGCCAAGTGTGTACCAGTACTATCTATGTTATCTGAAAATAATTTTGAAGCTAACTCAAATAACTTAGGGGAAAATGGCTCAATTAATTCAGACTCAATTATCTTACTTGTATCATTCTCCTCACTCTCAACTTGTTCTTGATTTACAGGAGAGAAACACAAGTTAGATAGATTAAAACCCCCATCGTCACCAACCTCTGTCGTTCCGCATGAAATGCATGGAAGTGACATACCTTGAATTAAATATGATAATTCGTCATCAGTATGCTGCACAATTGAGAGCGCATAATCGCAACCGAGAACTTCCTGCCAAGAACGTTCAAGACACCTGTACGCATGATAAAATTCTTCGCATCCATTGGACTTTGCGCCATCTATCTTATCTAAAGTCAGACGATTCAATAAGCAAAAATTGCTATCATCCTGAAAATAGTTTCCGGATATCTTCAGCCAGCCATTCTGTACAGACTTATTCACAATATTCTTTATTTTGGTTTTATTCTCCTGCGTTAATAAAGCCTTTTCCATTACAATAGTTATAATTTCACTAGGCTCCAAGAGTTTACAGCCTGACCTTTCTATTTCTTTGTGCTCCACCATGCTTTTGTTGTGATAGTTTTTCCTATAATCAATTACTTTATTATAACGTTTCTTTATTTCTCCATTTTCAGCTAATAGACTCTTCAAAACAGAGCACGCCTCGGCTATAGCCTGATCACCAAGGTGTTGAGATCGCTCTCGCTCAGCCTTAAATATACTGTACGTTATCACCATTTCAGTTATAAACTGGATTGAATCAATGATCTCAGGAGTCACCACCATGGTGTTACTCTCAGGGATGGTTTCTATACCTTTATTGCTTTTTTCCTCCCTTGCCAAGTGCCACCAGTGCTTATAATTTTTATTGAACTTAAGATAGCCAGTGGTGTTGATAAAGCTTTTTATTTCATCTTCAGCCCACTCGCTAACTGGCTTGTGAATGCCAGCCAACTTACCCGTTTGAGAGTCACAAGGCCATTGAAATCTATCCCAAATCAGTGACTCTACTATATCCTTAGACTTTTCTAAGAACGATCCTGGAGTACGTACGATATATTTAGCTAAAAAAGGCACAAAACTCTTGCCTTTCTTCAATTGGAGATCTACAGGAAGATGCTTTTCCTCTCTATTTTCAGCATACTTAGCTCGCTTTTTTCCATCCAAGCAAGCTTTGAGAAATAACCAAGCGTAGGTCAACTTTCCCTTACCTATCAGTTTTTTGGTATTCATGCTGGACGAGACGTCTTTATCTTTATCTCCGTTTTCTCTTATATCTAACTTCTCAAATGCCACAAAAACATTTGTACTATCATCCTGACTGTTATCTAAGCTCCGAGAGGCATCAGAAAGAATGTCGAAAAGATGCCTTAACGCATTAACTCCTGCATGGACTGACGTTATTTTGCCTTGCGTTGCTTTTATAAAGCAACATTCTGCCTGCCGTAACTTTTTGGCCTGCTCCGGTATATCGAATTCATTTTCTTCCTTCATTTGACTAAAAGCGTTATAGATCTCATTCATTTTTTGCTGTATACCTAGCAAGTGCTCTAATAATACAAAAAATTTATTGGAATCTAGTCCTACGCCTCTCTTAGAGATGGTTGATTCTATGGTGGATATCAAACAATCTCCAAATGAATCACCACTCTCCGCTTCTGATAAGAAGTCTGTATATAATCCTCGCACAATAAGAGCTATCTGCCCTGCAACATACGATAAGGTGGAATTTTCCAGTAAATCTTGTAAGAGTGGAGACGCGCTTTGGGTCTCCGCTTGAATGAGATTGCTGTACTCCCTATCTACTGGAAAGTGTTGAGGAAGGAGATTGTAGCTCTTGGGTACTGCTGATTTTATTCTATTCAACTCTTTTGTTATATTTAAGTAAATTTGGCTGAGTTCATCATCGTTTTGAGGTGCTTTTTTTGCCATTTGGTGCATAGCAGCTATTACCACATAGGATGTTGGGATATCGAGTAGCTCGTCACCTTCAAAGCTTTCTTTATCAAAAAACAGCTCTTTCAGATTAGTTTTTGTATGCTCCCATAACTTATCAAGCCTTTCCGCAGACTCTCTAGCACCATTTATTAAGTCACATGTTAATTTTTGTCTACCTTCAAACTCTACAGGAATATTACTTTCAATATACGTGACATAATCACAAAATGATTTCAATTCTGCACTGTCAGTTAATTCATTTTCTGTGTCTCTGATGTCGCTACCAGCACTGATTGATTCTTGCGTAATAAGCTGCCATTTACCACCCCTTTCTTCAGCAACCATGCCAGCTTTTATAAAAAGTTTATGTAACGTATGTAGCCAATGATTGTCAAGCGAAGAAATAACTCTCATACGACAAAAGGACATAATCGCAGGACACAGCTTCACACAAGTTGCGCAATTATAAATTATAATCTTCAAGTGATCGCCAATGCTCTCAAAATGGGGACACTCCAACTTACGACAAACTTCATTAATTTCTGCTATTATATTCTGTTCATCACGTGTCTTTATTTCGCCCACATATCTGACAAGATCTTTTATTATCTTATTAAGAAATGCAAAAGCATTCTTATATTTTTTCCCATAATCGATAGCCTTACTTTCAAGTTGCGTAGCAGCGAACGCAAGATTCCCATCCGCCTGAGGGGAGACTGCCCCCTTATCGAACTGCAAAGACTTATTTGTGGAAAAATATCGGCTTTCTTTAGCTCTTTTAATGTCGTATGAACTCAAGATCCACAAATCGTGAATACTCAAATCATTATCTTCACAAAAATGATTAAATCTGTGATGAAGAGTATCTTGACAACAAGAGTTGGCAATATCCCATATTATTGCACGAGCCCACTCCCCATAACTTTGATGCAAAGGAATATGCTCTACAGGAAATTCAGCCTCCATTTTCTTTTTTATTTCCATCCACATCTCTATTGGACATACTCCCGTTGGAGCACTGGAGCATACTGAAGATATATTTCTGCTCGGAAGGGTTGACTGGCTTACTAAGCATTCTGTGGGTTTAGATACAAACCCATCTGATTGTATTTTCTTTAACATCTCCACTTTTAGCAACATTCCAGAGCAGCTCCCTGACACTATGGAGCCCAACTCTGACTTATCATCCACTAGAGGTAAAGGTATAACATTAAATTCTGAGCCCTTATTGCAAATTGTGGCTGGACAGCAAGAATTATCGTTAAAAACAATCATCGGAAGCACGCTTCCACTCTTCTCTAGATAATTATCACCCTCTAAAAGAGACGCTACCAACAGCCCTTTCACTTGTTTATTGGAAGCATTCCCTGCGTAAGAATTGGGTGATAGCAACCTACCCGTCCTTATCCTTATGCTGGAAATTGGTTTATAATTTGTGATAAAATGTGCAACTATATCACCAGAGTATTTGCTGAACTCCTCAAAAAAAGATACAGTTGAGCCATTTGCTAGGGTTAAGCTACATTTATCTGTTAACGCCTTGTTAAGATATATTTTCCCTTGAAATGATTTAGGTTTAAATGAGAACTTACTACTATCTGGGAGTTTTTCATGTCCAGATTCTTCAATCTGTATATCTGTATTTGATGTTAAATAATAATTTTTTGTACGTTCATCCAAACTTTTATCATCAAATTCAAGGCATATACGTGAAATCGGGTTATCTTCTTTCTCAGGAAAGCACCATTCTATATACCATTCACTTTTTTGGGATACATTTTCACGACCCTCTTCGTCATTAATATTATCTGAGAAAAGGCAAGTACGATAGCAAGAAGGAAAGTCTGTTTGCTTTTTATCTACCTGGATACAAGAGAAAACATCCACGCAAAATGAGTCGTTAGCTTGTATAAAACAAAAAGAAAAAATAGTGATGAAAAAAAACTTGCGTATCTGCAATCTATAATCTTGTGTTTTAAGTACGATATTATTCATATATTACAATGTTCCTGTCACTCAATATCTTCAATACTTAGCGCGCTAGCCACTATATACTAGCAATTATTAAAGGTGTTAATTTTTATCGATCTCGCCCGCCATCAATAGTCACCGGTGTAGCAAGAGCCATAGTGCATGACATAATTATATCCACACGTCCTCATCTGCCTACAAGTTCATTGCTATACTTATACCGCCGTAGTAGGTGAGTGTCTATTTAAATAAGTGGCTACATCCATACATACATAAGCATGGGAGACTATAACAAAAAGACTATTTGTATGTATATACAAATTTATATTAAAACACATATCCTATACCCATCTGAGCTCAAGTACAGGTTTGAGAACCTAAAAATTATCGCTAATCCTAATGATCAACAAAACACCAACTTCCAGTACAGTACTGTAGTTATACAATAAGTGCAACAACCTATGTCCGGGACAAAATATTTAGCAGATCTAAAAAAGTGGTTTGATCATTTTTTGCACAGCTGTTTTTGAGCACCCGTCTAAGCCCATCCAAACCTAATATAAACAGGCTCTTGGCTGGACGGCAATGCTTGTTCAGCGGAATTGATTTGCATTCCCATAACACCAGAGCCCTACTAGTAGGCACCACACAACAGCAATCGTCAGTAGTCCAATCAGTTTATCCATCCGCTCAAGGTTCGTCATCTGTGTGGACTCCAAATCAAAGCCCCGACTTTTTAGATTGCCAAACATGGTTTCAATACTCCAGCGCTTACAATAGTCATCTATTATACTGTCTGGATTTTTAGTAGCTACGACGATCAACAATCCTTTCAGAGTTCGACGGACTGCAATATAGAGCGGCACTCCCGATACATGCATCTTGGTCGCCAGTGCAAGAAGTATGACAAGCGACGAAACGGCAAGTTAACGGCGGCCAGATAAAGAACCGCGTCAGCATGATGATCGCCCAGAGATCGTTGACGATAAATCGCGTATCGGAGACTGGGAGATTGATACCATCATTGGCAAAGGACATAGCTGGGCTTTGGTAACTATCGTCTAGCTGGTCACGAAGTACACGGCTCAGCCCAGGCGAACAGCAAAATCGCAGCAGATGTGACAAGGGCTACGATCAGCTTGCTCAACCCATGCAAGAATATTATTCACACCATTACGGCTGACAACGGGAAAGAGTTTTCGTACCATGAGAAAATCAGCCAAGCATTATCGGCGGAGGTTTACTTTGCGCACTCCTACAGCTCTTGGGAGCGAGGGTTAAATGAAAACACCAACGGCTTGCTACGACGATATTTTCCAAAGAATACAGACTTCAAGAAAGTCGGTCAGATAGTGTGAAACGAGCATTGATGCGGCTTAATTCTCGGCCAAGAAAAGATTTGAATTTTAAAACACCCGCTCTGATAATGGGTGAACACAAGGCTGCGTTAGCAGCTTAAGCTTTGATGCACTTGGAATTTGAATCCGCGAAGTATATAAACCCACTCCATATAAAACACAACCAAGTTGCACAGAATTAGAAATTAACACCATTGAAGTTAATGAGTATATTATCTAAAACTGCGCCATATCAATATTACTGATAATCTAATATACAACCGAGCAACTCACAAATACACTCTGCCGCGCCTAAGGAATCTGTCTCATCCGTACTGCCTAACACCTTAAACGATAAAGAAAGCTTTGTCTCTACCTTATACAAAGAACCACAGCTACAAATAGACGGTCCAACATCTAACTCTAGCCCCCCGCAATGGCCGCAGAGATAATCAAAATGGTTATACACCTTCCCTCTACCCCCTTCTACTACCTCACTAGACCTCACTTCATCTTTTCTACAATATGATATAGTACCTTGGCCTGTATCTTTATCACAAACAAAGTCCCCACCCATGGTATTAACTGTGACCCAGGGCACCTTTAACACACTTAGCTCTTTATTAGAATTTCTTATCTCAATATTTATCTCATTACCATTCGCACTACCGTTTTTAAATACCATCAACGGTGACATAGGCTCCCTAGAAGAAGATGCACCAGTATCTTCCAAATACACAAAGAAAGCAGGTTTTATAGTGTTAATGGAAAACATAGTCGTGTTTTCTATGATCTTATCCACATGAACCATCTGAACTTTTGAAATTACTATATTAGATTTATTATCATAATAAGTAATACTATCCTCTTCATACTTCTCTTTTATATCCTGACAAATTACAGGGCTTGAAAGAGAGTAAAGCAACTCCCACGGCTCATTAAAACTCTCGCAGCTGAATGCCTTGCCTTCATTAACGATACTTATACCCGCCCAACAAGAAGCACCGCAGAATAACATAAAGAACAACACAACAAAAGGCTGAAAGCACTTTCCGTACCTATACAACAAAAACATAATTTACACCTAATTTAATGTTAAGGAATTATAGCTCATGCAAAGCTTTTTACTGACTTATTCTTAGAACGAACCACGCTAAACATACAGCATACAGCAAGCGACAAGCGACAAGCGACGCTGGATCAATATAATAAGTGCAATTGACTAAAATCTTATAGGTGAGCCAGCTGCCGGTATATTTGTAGCTATCACCCTAAAAATGGAAGCCAAGAATGAGTACTCAAACTAGGCCATACAAGCAGCTTACTCAAAGGCAACGGTATCAGATTGAGGCTCTTCTTAGAACAGACTACATGCAGAAAGAAATCGCAGTGTCAGTAGGTATCAGTGAGAGTGCTTTATAACGAGAGTTGAGTCGTAATGCCAATGATGATGGCTACGGTGCTGAAAGCACCCACGCACTAGCCAGTCAGCGTAGAGTAAAAGCTACAAAGTTCAGCAAAACAGGTAAACGACACATGCCCATAATAAAGAAAGGGCTATTGCTTGGTTGGTCTCCTGAAAATATCAGTTTCCGGATGAAGGTGGAAGTGCCCGACATCGCACTCAGCCACACCACTGTTTATAAACGTGTTGCTACTAACAAAGTGCTAGGAGGCTCTTTGCATAAGAATCTACCCCGCTTTGGCAAGAGGCGCTGCAAAGGTGGTAAGCGTAAGGCTGGGCGTATCACGATCCCAGGCCGCGTCGATATTTCCGATCGGCCCGCAGTTGTTGATCTGCGGTCTCGTTAGGCGATTGGGAGGGTGATACTATTTATGGACAGGACGCCCATCTGGTCACCCTTGTAGACCGCAAAAGTCGGTTAACTTTAATAGGAAAAGTTGATACAAAACACGCCGAAGTTGTTGCTGAAAGTATGATCAAGCTTCTGAAGCGGGTGTCATCGGTCTGCACAGTCACCCTAGATAATAGTGGTGAGTTTGCAGCCCATGAGAAAGTAGCAAAATCAATGAATGCAGATATCTACTTTGCCAAGCCTTATGCTAGTTATCAGCGGGGAACTAACGAAAATACCAATGGCATCATTCGGAGAACCTGGCCTAAAAAAATGGCGTTGAGTCATCTAACAGAAGATGATCTGAGGACAATGGAAATGTTGATCAATACCATGCCTAGGAAGGTTTTAGGAGGGCGAACACCACTCGAAGTCTACACAGGACAGCCGATTGCACTTATTGCTTGAATCCAGCATCACCTATTACTCGTAGGCTCATTGGGTTCGCTTATTTATCGCAAATTGGCACCTTCAATTGTAAGAATGCACACTATTGAAGTTAATGGGTATGCTACTTGAAACTGCGTCACATTAATGTTACAAACGTGAATCAACCAGTCGAAATATTTTATTCACCCACACTATCTAGCACCCTAAACGAGAAAGAAAGCTTTGTCTTTATCATATCCACCAATTTGCAGCTACAAGAAAAAGGTCTTCTAACATCAATCAACCCTCCCCCACGGCAAGTGCTGCACAACTTATAAACTCTATCATACACCACCCCACGCTTATCCCCATATTTTTTTTGTTCCCTACTACACCTACTTTCACCTACTCTATAATATGACATAGTACCTAGGCCGTTGACTTTATCATAAATAAAACTCTCCTCACGCGTCCGCACTACTACGCACGACATCGGCAACACCTCTATCTCTTTATTAGAATTTCTTATCTCAATCTTTATTATCTTATCACTTTCCTCACGTTTTCTGCTAAACACCAACAGCGGAGACATAGGACCCCATAAAGAGGGCGCACCAACACTTTCCAAATATACAAAGAAAACAGGACAGTCAGTGTCAATGGAAAACAGGCTAGTGTTTTCTATGACATTTGTCACATCAACCATCAAAACTTTTGAAATTACTACATTATATTTATCATAATAAGTAACACTATCCTCATTATAACTATCCCTTATATCTTTACAAATCACAGAGCTTGAGAGAGAGTAAAACAACCGCCATGGCTCACTCAAATATTCGGTTCTGAATGCCTTACCTTCATCAATTATCTCTATACCTGCCAAAGACGCACTACAGAATAACATAAATAATAATGCCACAAAAGACTGCCTGCACTTTCCACACTTATACAACAAAAACATAATTTACACACTTAATTTAATCTAATATTAAAGGGTTTTAGTCTATACAAAACTTTCTGCCGCCTCTGCGCTTGCACTACTTTCCTTATGACGAATAACTCTAGACATACAAAAAGCGATAAGCGATAAGCGATAACGGAAATATATCAGGCCATTTAATTGCTACAAGTCACATACCACTCCGCGAACTATAATCACCCCCACAACAAAGCAAAGAGCAGGAAGAATCAAAACCGCCAGAACAGATGAAAAACCAAGCACCAATCTTAAAGAACCAATCAAACTTTGAATAACCGTAAAAACAATACCAATGTTCACACCTGAGAGCACTCTTAATCCCATACCGACAAAACGAAATTACCAAAAATTAAATGAAAGGCTAATCATGACCAAAGAAAAAAACAGACTGATGCTGTACAATCTCAATTCAAAATATTAGCCGATACTATCACTAGCCCGCCACTCAATATGAGACCTTTGCACGAGCCGTAATTTTGTTAGTCGGTGAGGAAAACACGCACTAAAATAGATGATTTATGCTTGTAAATTATCGATTTAGTGCGTTTTTAAAGCAGCCAGCTGGCAAAAGAACAATCGTGCAAAGGTCTCATATTATCTAAACCTCCGCCATATTAATATTATTACTCTACCTTATCATCCAACTAATCAACCCACAAATCCGATTTTTCGAGGCTATGGATGGGAATCTTTCTCATCCGTGATGTATAGCACCTTAAACGAGAAAGAAAGCTTTGTCTCTACCTGATACAAAGGACCACAGTCACAAATAGACTGTTCACAATCTATATCTATACCCAGGCAACGGCTGCAGACCTTATGAAAATTGCCATACACCTTCCCTCGACCCCCTTCTACTACCTTATCACTAGACTTCACTTCATCTTTTCTACAATATGACATAGTACCTAGGCCGTTTACTTTATCATAAACAAAGTCTCCACCCAAAGTCTTAACTGTGACCCAGGACGCCTTAAACACACTTAGCTTTTTATTAGAATCTCTTATCTCAACATTTATCTCATTACCCTTCGCACTATCGTTTTTAAATACCATCAACGGTGACATAGGATCCCAAGCAGAAGATGCACCAGTATCTTCCAAATACACAAAGAAAACAGGTTTTCCAGCGTTAATGGAAAACATAGTCGTGTTTTCTATGATCTTATCCACAGAAACCGCCATAACTTTTGAAATTACTATATTAGATTTATTAGTATAATAAGTAATACTATCCTCTTCATACTTCTTCTTTATATCCTGACAAATTACAGAGCCTGAAAGAGAATAAAGCAATTTCCATGGCTTACTAAAACAACCGCATTCGAATGCCTTGCCGTTATGAACTATACTTACTCCCGCCCAACAAGAAGCACCGCAGCATAACATAAATAACAACACAACAAAAGACTGAAAGCACTTTCCGTACCTATACAACAAAAACATAATTTACACACCTAATTTAATGTTAAGGAATTATAGCTCATGCAAAACTTTTTGCTGACTGATTCTTAGAACGAACCACGCTAAACATACGACATACAGCATACAGCATACAACAAGCGATAAGAGATAAGCGATAAGCGATAAGCGACAATAAAAATGTAGCAGATCATTTTCTTTCTTATGCAACTCTGCAAATCATCACACCCCTCAACCAAACAAGGGGCAAGATAAATCAAACCTGTCAGAACCAATGAAAAACCAAACATCAACCTCAAAGAATCTAGCAAACCTTGAATAACTGTAAAAACCATACCTATGATCACACCTAAGAATACTCTTAACCCAATACTGACAGAACGAAGTGAGCAAAAAATAAATACAGGCTAATCATAACCAAAGCAATAACAGACAGCTACTGTAAAACTTTAAGTCAAAATATCATCAGAGTACGTTTTCAGATCAGTCATAGAAAGCTCATCAGCCTTCAAAATAACAATTTTTAATAATGCTATTCTAAGAGTGGCCAAAAGACCCAGTTAGCTTTGCTTCCACGATATATAGTTTTCCATTAAAGTGATACACTATCTGAAACTACGCCATATGTATATTATTATTCTACCTTAACATCAGACTTGACCAAAACCCAATCACTCGAATCTATGATATCTGATGTATCCGTACTATTTAACACCCTAAATGAGAAAGAAAGATGTGTTTCTATAAATTCCTCAAAACAACAGTTACAAGGATCAGCGCCATAAGGTTTAGCCGCCCTACAAGAGTCACAGATATAAAAACTCTTAGCATACACCTCCCCCCGCCTTGTATCCCTCCCCTCTTTTCCCGTTCTCTCTTTACAACTCATTTCATTGTACCTCGAATATAAAATAGCACCTACGCCACTCTCCTCATCAAGAGACCACCTCTCAGTCTCAACGGTGACCCACGGCACAACCACCAGTTTTAGCGCTTCCTCTGGACTGGCACCTTTCATCTCAAACCTTATCTCATCACCACCCACACTCTTGTTTTTAAATATCAATAGCGGCGACACAGGATCATACGCAGAGGGCGCAACAACATTACCCAAATACACAATGAAAGCAGGCTCGTTCGTGTCAATAGAAAACAGAGTCGTGTTTTGTATGACATCAACACTAACCCTCAAAACTCTTGAAATTACTATATTAGGCTTGGATTGATACTGAGTAAGACTAACCTCATTATACTTATCCCTTATATCCTCACAAATAACAGTGCCTGGTAGAGAATAATTCAAACTCCATGGCTCACGAAAAACTTCACTTGTGAATGCCCTACCCTCATTAATTATATCTATACCAGCCCAGGAAACACTACAAAATAACATCAATAAAAACGCCACAAAAGACTGCTTGCACTTTTCGCATATATTTAATAAAAACATAAATTACAACCCTAATCTCATTTAACGTTAAGTATCATATTCTATGCAAAATTTCTTGCTAATAATGTACTTACCCTATGCTTCTTCGGACTAATCACTTTTGACATACAGAATGCGAGATACAACAATAGTAACACAATAAATTACTAGTTTGCTTATGCCACTCTGCGAATCATAACCACCCCCACAACCAAGCAAAGTGCAGGAGGGATCAAAACTGCCAGAACAGGTGAAAAACCAAATACTAAGCTCAAAGGGCCGAGCAAACTTTGAAGAACCTTAAAAACAATACCGACGATCACACCTGTGAATACTCTTAACCCCATACTGACAGAGCGAAGTGGCCCAAAAACAAATGAAATGCTAATCATAACCAACGCAAAAACAGACAGCGGCTGTAAAACTTTAATCCAAAAAGCCAGCCGATATTCACCACTGTCCAAATCCTGCCGCTCAAGATAATCAGAGTACGTTTTCAGACCTGACATAGAAAGCCCATCAGGCTTCAAAATAACAACTTTTAATAATGAGGTTGTAAGAGTGGTTTCCCAAAGCTCAACCAGATTTTCTTCCATAATATAGCGTTTTCCATTAAAGCGGCTGCGCTTTACATCTTCCAGGATCCAGTGATCACCTTGAAAAACACCCCTCTTGGCAAATAGAGACTGCTCAAGTTCCATGTTTTCATTAAAGGTATACAAGCTCACTCCATATAAAACACCACCTGGTTGCACAGCATTAAAATACATAAACTCATTACCTTCACGATGCCACATACCCTCCCCTGTATAGATCCCCCCCGCAGAACGAGCAATAGTACGGTGAGTTTCCGCAACTTGTTCCAGCATCGGAGCAAAAAACTCCCCCAACAAAATACCGATAAAAACTAAAACCAACGCAGGCCTCATAGCCGACAAAATAATGCGCCACAGCGATATACCAGCCGCCCTCATAACCACCAGCTCACAGTTTGAGGCCATATTACCCAGACCAACCAAGCAACCAATCAATGCCGCAAAAGGAATAAAGCTATAGATTTTTTTGGGTACAAGTAAAACGATATAAAAAAAAACATTCACCATCGTGTACTGGGCACGCATATTAGCTAACTGAGCCAAAAAAGCAAACAGAGACTCCAACATAACCAAGCCAAATAGAACAATCATCATTGCCCCAAAAACATTGCGCGCAATATAACGATCCAGCCTAACCACTAGCTACTCTCCTGCGAGCCCAAATCATTTTCACAGGCTCATAACAGTAAAACACAACAGCCAACAACAGATAACAAATGTGTACCCACCACACACCTAAAGCAGATGATAAACGATCATCAATAACAGCCTCACGAGCACTAATCAGAAGCATAATGTAAAGCATATACAACAATAGAGCAGGAAGTAATTTAACATACCTCCCGTGCCGTGGATTAACTCTTGCCAAAGGTATTGCCAACAAAACAAGGATGGGTATTGACAGCGGCAACGATAACCTCCACTGAAGCTCACCAATATGGCTCGCAAGATCAGACTCCAACAACTCTTCAGTAGAAAGAGCCTGCTCTTTATTAACCTCCTCCATAGCCTTATATGAGGGCAACTCAAAACCATAAGTTTTATATTTTGTACTACGCACACCTGGTTGCCCCGGGGTCAGATCATGTCGATAGCCGTCATTTAAAAGCAGATAACGTATACCAGTGCCACGTTTTTCCATTTTTGCGTAGCCTGCCAAGATTATGGTTACACTATTAACATCCTTAGAATCTTGATCGCGATTAGCAATAAAAATATTCCTCATAATTCGTTTATCGTTACTCATAGATTCTGAATAAGTAGCCCTAGATCCGTTAGCTACCACCTTAAATCTCCCAGGCACCATTGCCTCAAACTCAGTCATATTATCTTGGTTAGAAAGAATTAGCTCAACGTTCCGAGTAGATGCCGGTGCAAGATAAAGACTTAGATAAGCAACAATAATCATAACCCCTATAGCCGGAATCATAGTCATGCCCAGCAGCTGGGTTGGACTCACTCCACAGGCACTCAAAACAGTCATTTCATTATCAATATAAAGCCTACTATAAGAAATAATAATACCTAAAAACAAACCCAGCGGTATAATCATCATAAGAAACTCAGGTATTCTATAAGCAACAACCTGCACTAAAAAATCAATATTAAACAAACCACTGGCGGCTAGAGACAAATAACTGATAAAACGCCCGCTCATGAGTATCAGAAGCACTATTAATGACACAGCAAATAGCACCTTCAGCATCTGCAGCGTAAGATATCTAAATATAATAAAAGGCATGCTCGCACCATCAAAAGCATAAATTGACTGTTATGGATAGAATCAGGCTATATACCCAAAGGATTTGGAGTTGCTACGCGGCGGCAAGCAAACTAACACACATAAGCTTAGGAGTCTTAGGTGACTATACTAAACTAGCGCTAACAACAAAGTAAAACTTTAAAGGCGACGAGCATACAGTGCCGTTTCATCCCCCAGTAGCAGGGTATCACGTTCCTGAGAATCATGAACATTGTCAGGAGTTACGCTTTGCCTATGAATAAAGCCATCTTCATCAACACCGGTATGAACGGAAAAACCATAGGTGCTTTTTTTGTTACCACGACTGTCATTCTTAACGTGCCAGCTCGCTTCAGGATCTTTTGTCGGTTTTCCGCTTTTGTCGTGGTCCGAACCTGATCGCGCTGCCTCTATCGGTGTAGCATCAATGATATTAATGCGACCTTCGCTCATTATGATGTTTTTGGCTTCAATCTGACGATTAATATCTGCCAATAATTGATCCCAAAGACGGTGTTCGACAAGTTGTGTTCGAAAGCGTCCCAAGGTGGAGGCTTCAGGAACTGCTCCACCAAGTTCAAGGTGACAAAATTTACAAAACAGAAGATATCTATACCCAAAACATTTCAAATTACTACTAGGCAGCAAGTAAGCGAAGCCCCGTGAGCCTACGAATAGTAGGTGATCTGGGTGAGCGAACGCAGCCAACAACGTAGCAACTTGAAAGGCGACGAGTATATACAAACACTGAGCCAACTGTACATCGGATAAGCGATACCATGTTCCAAGCAATAAGGCTCGAAACAAAGTCAGCAGAGGATAGCTGAGGCGACCAGTGTTAGAGGCGCAGATTGAGGATAATAACTTCCCAATCTCTGACCTTTTTAGCAACGCTTTTGTATCATCCAGACTACGAAGAATTGGATGATTTAGGTCGCTGGCTGAAACGAAGAGTTTTGGCTGTATTGTGAAGGATTTTTGCATGCCGATATTTTGCCAGAATATAATCGTCTTTGTTGAGTTATGCTGAGGTCTCATCATTAGTAAATAAACCCTAAAAACATTCACATACCCATCCTTTCTCTGGTGAAAATAGCGCACCCTAGGTATCCTGTTATAGCTATCATCTCTCAGTTCAAAATTATTGCCATCCTGGAGGAAGTATGGAATTTAATGTCAAAAGCGGCGCAGTCGACAAACAAAAAACTGATTGCCTAATTATCGGTGTCCAAAAGACCGGCCAATTACCTTCTTTTAAATCCATCAATACACTAACCAAAGGTCTACTTGCCAGTATAATAAAGCAAGGAGATATATCATTTAAGCCAGGTAAAACCTTGCTACTTCATCATGTTCCCGGCGCTCTCTGTACAAGACTGTTAATGGTATCAACCGGCAAACAAACAAAAGCAATGAAAGAAGGGGAGTATCAAACCCTAGCCAACAACATGATAACAGAATTGAGCACCACGGGAGCAAAAGAAGCGATAATCGCCATTAATGATATTACCGTCAAAAACAGAGACCTGTTCTGGGTAGCGAGACAGCTAGTTGAAATAATCGAATATCAACTATACAAATTTGATCAGCTCAAAAGTAAAGAACCTGACCACAAAACACCCAGCCTAAAAAAGATTACATTACTTACGGACAACGAAACAGTTGCCACAGTAAATACAGCTATACAGCAAGGCCTTGCTATCGCAAAAGGACGCAATATAGCCAGAACTCTAGGCAATTTACCAGGCAACATCTGTCACCCCAGTTACTTGGCAGAGGAAGCGAAAAAACTGGCAAAGCAGCACCCCAAACTTTCAACAAAAGTACTGAATGAAAAACAGATGTATGATCTGGGTATGCATTCTTTATTGTCCGTCAGTACTGGTTCCGAGCAAGAAGCAAAGCTGATTCTAATGGAATATAAAAATGGCCCTCGCAGCCTAAAACCTTTGGTCTTACTGGGCAAAGGTGTCACCTTTGACTCTGGAGGCATATCCCTCAAGCCAGGTCGTGCCATGGACGAAATGAAATTTGATATGTGCGGTGCCGCCAGTATTTTTGGCGTCATAAATGCCATTATTGAAATGAATCTACCACTAAACGTTATAGGTATGGTTGCTGCAGCTGAAAACATGCCAGACGGCAAAGCATCTCGACCTGGTGATATCGTAAAATCTATGTCTGGTAAAACCATTGAAATTCTAAATACTGATGCCGAAGGCCGATTAGTACTGTGCGATGCTCTAACCTACGCTGAACGCTATAACCCTGAAGCAGTAATTGATGTAGCTACCCTAACCGGCGCCTGCATAGTTGCTCTCGGCCATCATACCTCTGGCATGCTCAGCAATAATGACACCGTTGCCACAGAGTTGCTAAACGCATCAACTCAGGCATCCGATAAAGTGTGGCGACTACCCATGGGTGAGGAGTACAAAAAACAGCTGGATTCTAACTTTGCAGATATGGCAAATATTGGCGGAGCATCTGCAGGCACCATCACCGCAGCTTGTTTTCTATCACAGTTTACGGAAAAATATCCTTGGGCTCACTTAGACATAGCTGGCACCGCTTGGTCTTCAGGAAAAGACAAAGGTGCTTCCGGACGACCTGTACCAATGCTGGTTCAGTACTTGCTCAACAAAGTAAAATAATTTTCCAATACTAGCAAGCACAGCAATGTCTTCTAACAATTGCTTTCTATCTTCAACATATCTTCGTTACCCTTGAAAGTGTGAGGATGATGACTGCCCTCACCTTCATGGAGAAATATAGCGCGCCTCACTAGCCAAAGCTAATGGTAAAGCATGGCATCAAGAAATAGATGTAGACAAATTGAAAGTATGTTAATCTCGGGATATCGAAAGCAATTAAAGATGCCCAAATTGCATTCATGATGATTTCTTCCTTGCAACGTACACTAAAAAAATGCCTCAAGTTACTTTTTACAAACTAACATCCAGAGACCTGACCCCTGAAGAATTTGCCTGTAGACTCAGCAATAAAGCTTGGCATAATAATTTGACTATACATATACATACACTCGATGAAAAAGCCTGCCAGCACTTGGACAAACTTCTATGGGAATGGCGAGACTGCAGCTTTATTCCACACTTTATTCACCAGCCAAAAGACACTTTTGTTATTCACGGCAATATTGTTACCATCGGCTGCGATAACCCTCCCAAAGAGCAGCAAGACGTGCTAATAAATTTAGCGCCATCCTTACCTCCATTCTACAATCAATTTAATAAAGTGTGCGAAATTGTAGCCAACCTAAACGATAACGACAGCATCAACGTGTCACGGAACAAATTCCGCCAATACAGAGCAGCGGGGATAAAACCGAAAACCTATCCTATTAGCACAACCCAGTAACTCCACCTAAACATCCAACGCACCTTAAGATGCCGCAGATGCTATACTAGTTTTCACTGAAGACATGGGAGTCAATAGACAAGTGAACGCCCATGAGCTTACGAGCAGTAGCTGACTGCGGCGAGCCAGAGCAGTCAACACCCAAGTTTCAATGGGTATAAATTCGTTGTTAGCAGACTCTACCCACCCAAAGTATGGGAGAGGGTTTTACGCAGACTCAATAAAAAGTGTATAATTCTCAATTTTATTAATCTCTCCGAAATCACAAGAATTCTGGAATTATGGAAAAAACTTTCAACCCTCATTCCATCGAATGCGCATGGTATAAAAAATGGGAAGAAAAAGGCTACTTCGCCCCATCTGGTAAAGGCTCTCCCTACACCATTATGATCCCACCGCCCAATGTCACCGGCAGTTTACATATGGGCCATGGGTTTCAAAACTCCATAATGGATGCATTAATTCGCTATCAACGCATGAAGGGCAAGAACACCCTATGGCAGGTAGGCACCGACCATGCTGGCATTGCCACTCAAATGGTAGTAGAGCGTAAACTGGCACTTGAAAAAAATAAGTCACGTCACGATCTCGGCCGAAAAAAATTCCTCGATGAAGTTTGGCAGTGGAAAAAGGAATCCGGTAACAATATTACTCACCAGCTCCGCCGCTTGGGAGCCTCTGTAGATTGGGATCACGAACGATTCACCATGGATGATGGTTTCTATAAAGCAGTTCAGGAAGTTTTTGTACAACTGTATGAAGATGATCTTATTTATCGAGGTAAAAGACTTGTAAACTGGGATCCCAAATTACACACTGCCATATCCGACCTGGAAGTAAACAACAAAGATGTCAAAGGTCATATGTGGTACCTCCGCTACCCTCTAGCAGACGGAGAACAAACTAGCGAAGGCAAAAACCACATTGTTATTGCCACCACCAGACCAGAAACTATGCTAGGAGACAGCGCCGTTGCCGTTAATCCGGCAGACCCTCGTTACAATCTCCTCATTGGAAAAGAGATCATTTTACCACTGGTAAATCGCCGTATTCCCATTATAGGTGATGAACACGCTTCTATGGAAAAAGGCACTGGTTGCGTAAAAATCACCCCGGCCCATGACTTTAATGATTATGAAGTCGGCAAGCGCCAAAAACTACCTATGATTAATATAATGACCTTGGACGGCAATATCTGTAATGAGTCCCAGGTATATACTGCTGACGGTTCCATAAGTGGTAGCACCCAGATCCCTGCGCAATACCAAGGGATGGATCGTTTTGCAGCCCGCAAACAAATTGTTAAAGATTTTTCCTCACTAGGCCTAGTTGCAGAAATCAAAGATCACGATCTAACCATACCTTATGGTGATCGTTCCGGAGTTATCATTGAGCCACTACTTACAGATCAGTGGTTTGTTAGAGGAGAACCTTTGGCAAAACCTGCTTTACAAGCCGTTGAAGATGGCCGTATAAAATTCGTGCCCTCACAATACGAAAACATGTATTACTCTTGGATGAGAGACATTCAAGATTGGTGTATTTCTCGTCAACTTTGGTGGGGACACAGGATACCAGCTTGGTATGATGAAAATGGTAAGGTATATGTGGGTCGTAATGAAGAGGAAATACGAGAAAAATACGGACTAAATGACGACACCCCCCTAAAACAAGACGACGATGTGCTAGACACATGGTTCTCATCTTCCCTATGGACATTTGCCACGCTAGGCTGGCCTGACGCAACAGAGCGCCTTAAAACCTTTCACCCTACCGACGTACTTGTCACAGGATTTGATATCATCTTCTTCTGGGTTGCCCGGATGATAATGATAACCATGCACCTTTTAAAAGATAAAGACGGCCAACCCCAAGTACCGTTCAAACATGTATACGTTACCGGGCTAATTCGCGATGAACAAGGACACAAGATGTCAAAATCCAAAGGTAACGTGCTGGATCCTTTGGACATGATTGATGGCATTAACTTGGAAAGCTTGGTTAGCAAACGAACCTGCAACATGATGCAGCCACAGCTGGCTGCGAAAACAGAAAAGAATACTCGGGAAGCTTTTCCAGAAGGTATTTCACCCCATGGGACAGATGCTCTGCGTTGCACTCTTTACTCGCTTGCTTCCACCGGCCGCGATATCAACTGGGATATGAAGCGCCTAGAGGGATACCGCAATTTTTGCAATAAAATCTGGAATGCCAGCAACTATGTGCTAACGAATACCCAGAATTATGACTGTGGCCAAAATGGCGGTGAGATTTCACTAAGCCTTGCAGACCTATGGATCACTTCCAAACTTCAGAGTACCGCAGCCAAAATAAAGAAAAACATTAACGAGTTCCGCCTCGACCATGCTTCTCAAAATTTGTACGACTTTATCTGGAACGAATACTGTGCCTGGTATCTGGAACTATCAAAACCAGTACTCTGGGATAAAAAGGCATCCGACGCTAGTCAACGTGGCACCCGCAAAACATTAGTTCAAACCCTTGAAAGCATTCTGAGAATGGCTCACCCTTTTATGCCTTATATCACTGAAGAAATTTGGCAAAACATCAAATTACTGGCGGGTGTCGACGGCGAAACAATTATGCTACAAGCCTACCCTGAGGCTGATAACAACCAAATTAATGAACAAGCTGAGGAGGATATTGAATGGTTAAAAGCCTTTATTATCAGCATTAGGAATATCCGCAACGAATTGAATATTGGCCCATCCAGACCACTTGAAGTTAACCTGAGAAACGCCTCAACAGAAGACCGGCGGCGTTTAAAGCAAAGTACAACCTTCCTGATGTCATTAGCAAAGCTCAACAACATCCATCTTTTAAACGAAGATGAAGAAGCACCCATATCTACAACCCAACTGGTTGGGGATATGGAAGTGCTTGTACCTATAGCAGGGCTGATAGACAAAGAGGTAGAAATTCAGCGCCTAACCAAAGAAGTAGAAAGAGTAAGCAAAGAAGTATTGCGCTTTGAAAGCAAGCTAAATAACCAGCACTTTACCAGTAATGCCCCTCCTGAGATTGTAGCAAAAGAGAAGGCAAAACTAGCCGATATCAAGAGTGCTAAATCAACGCTTGAGCAGCAACTGCAAACAATCAAATCACTCAAGCAATAAACAATTTCTGCAGAACCAAATCAACATCCTCTTATTGGAGTTACTACGCTACGACAAGTGAACGGGACCACAGAAGCTTAGGAGTATTAAGTAACTGTGGCGAGTGAACGCTAACAACAACGTAGAGTTTTAAAGGCGACGGGTATATACCTTCAAAAATTATTGCCACCTAATGTTCTAACTGACAACAGGGTAAATCAGTCAAATAAACGACTATGGTTTTCAGTTATTTGTTTTAAAATAAGAATAAAATGATATAGCTCTTGAGTGGTTAGCGATATACATCGTAATATGCGAAATGCATACACCCACAACAAATACCACTTTAAACAATAGCAGGCCAATGATTATACCCAAAGGATTTGGAGTTGCGACGTGGCGTCAAGTAAGAGAAACCACAGAATCTTAGGAGTACCAAGTAACGGTGTTGAGCAAATACTGACAGCAAAGTAGCAACTTCAAGGGAGTGGGAATATACCAGTTACCATTGAAGGTGTGAGTAGGCGACAAACGAGCGAAGCCCACCATGAGCCTACGAATAGTAGGTGATCTGGCTGAGAGTCAACACCCCCAAACCTTTAAGGTAATGGGTATAAACATTGCCCCATAGGTTTTGAGTTTACCGAGCAGCTTCTTCAGCAGGAAAATTAAACTGGAAAATCAGATTTATGACTATATACCCTACCTTAAATTTTAACCTCGGAGAAACGCTGCACTTACTGAGGGATCAGGTAAGTAACTTTGCAGCCAAAGAGATTGCACCAGTAGCGGCGAGCGTTGACCAAAGCAATAACTTTCCTTCATCATTTTGGAAAAAGTTTGGAGATATGGGATTACTGGGCATCACCGTTGAAGAAGGTTACGGGGGTAGTGATATGGGGTATTTGGCTCATGTGGTTGTTATGGAGGAGATTAGTCGTGCATCGGCATCACTAGGATTAAGTTATGGTGCTCACTCGAACCTTTGTGTTAACCAGATTTGTCGAAACGGTACCGAGGAACAAAAACGGAAATACTTGCCACATCTAATTAGCGGTGATGCAGTTGGTGCATTAGCTATGAGTGAGGCTGGGTCAGGATCTGATGTGACAAGCATGAAGCTAAAAGCAGAAAAAAATGGTGATCACTACCTTTTAAATGGCAACAAAATGTGGATAACCAATGGCCCAGATGCCAGCACTTATATTGTTTACGCTAAAACAGATCCTCAAAAAGCTGCACATGGTATCACAGCCTTTATCGTTGAAAGAGGCTACTCAGGATTCAGTCAGGCTCAGAAGCTCGACAAATTAGGGATGCGAGGTTCAAATACTTGTGAGCTGGTATTTCAAGACTGCTTAGTACCAGAAGTTAATATTCTGGGAGAGTTAAACAGTGGTGTTAAGGTCTTAATGAGTGGTTTGGACTATGAGCGGGTAGTATTGGCTGGAGGCCCTACTGGTATAATGCAAGCTTGCATGGATATTGTTCTTCCTTATATTCACGATCGCCAACAGTTTGGTAAGCCTATTGGTGAGTTTCAATTGATTCAAGGAAAAGTAGCAGATATGTACACGCAATTAAATGCTTGTCGTTCTTACCTTTATATGGTGGCTGCTGCCTGTGATCGTGGTGAGGCTACAAGAAAAGATGCTGCAGGTGTTATTCTTTATTGCTCCGAAAGAGCAACACAAATGGCTCTGGATGCTATTCAAATTTTAGGTGGAAATGGCTATATTAACGATTACCCCACTGGCCGCTTACTCAGGGATGCGAAGCTTTACGAGATTGGTGCAGGCACATCAGAAATTCGACGAATGCTGATAGGTCGGGAATTGTTTAAAGAGTCCGGAAGCTGAATATGACTATTCTCAAGTCTCGCATTGCCATTGATAGCCCTCAATATCATGCTAACTGCTACCATATGATGGCTATGATTGCTGATATCAATAGCTGCTATAACAAAATAAAACAAGGAGGAAGTGATGAAGCAAGGCAGAGGCATATTGCTAAAGGTAAGCTTTTACCAAGAGATAGAATTGCTGCACTAATTGATCCCGGGTCGTCTTTTCTGGAAGTAGGTCGGTTTGCTGCTGAAAATGTATACGAAGAAGCAATCACCTGTGCAGGAGTCGTTGCAGGAATTGGTCAAGTATCCGGTCGAGAGTGCATTATTGTGGCTAATGATGCCACTGTGAAAGGAGGAACATATTATCCCTTAACGGTAAAAAAACACCTTCGGGCACAAGCGATTGCCGAGCAAAACAGACTGCCATGTATTTACCTAGTCGATTCAGGAGGTGCGAATTTGCCTAGCCAAAGTGAAGTCTTCCCTGATCGGGATCATTTTGGACGTATTTTTTTTAATCAGGCAAATATGTCGGCGAAAGGAATAGCACAAATTGCTGCCGTGATGGGTTCTTGTACTGCGGGTGGAGCATATGTTCCTGCTATGGCTGATGAAAGCATTATTGTTCGGGAAAAAGGCACGATTTTTTTAGCTGGGCCTCCATTAGTGAAAGCGGCAACAGGAGAAGATGTAACTGCTGAAAAACTAGGTGGTGCTGATGTTCATTGTCGTAAATCAGGAGTTGCTGACTACTACGCCGAAAACGACGCCCATGCTCTTGAGCTGGTTCGTAGATGTATTTCCAGAAATAATTATGTAAAAAAAGTAAACATGGATATTAAGCCAGCTATTGACCCACTTTATAACCCAGAAGAAATATATGGCATTGTGCCTCATGATTTAAGGCAGCCTTATGATGTTAGGGAAGTAATTGCCCGTATTGTTGATGGCTCTGAATTTGATGAGTTCAAGGCATTATACGGTGAAACAGTGGTCTCCGGATTTGCAAGAATTCATGGGTATCCTGTGGGGATTATTGGTAATAATGGCGCATTGTTTTCCGAATCCGCCCAGAAAGCGACTCATTTTATTGAGCTTTGCTGTCAGCGTCGTATACCTCTAGTATTCCTACAAAATATCAATGGTTTTATGGTAGGTTCAAAATACGAAGCTGGAGGTATTGCCAAACATGGGGCAAAAATGGTTAATGCTGTAGCTTGTGCGAAGGTACCGAAGCTGACGGTTATTATTGGAGGTAGTTTTGGTGCGGGAAATTACGGTATGTGTGGTCGAGCTTATGATCCTCGCTTCTTGTGGAGCTGGCCGAACAGCCGGATTTCCGTTATGGGAGCCGAGCAGGCGGCAGATGTATTAGTGCAGATAAAAAAAAGCGCACTTAAAAAAATAGGACAAAGTATGTCTGAGGAAGAACAGACAACCTTAAGGCAACCAATACTTGAATCTTATCAACAACAAAGTTTAGCAATGTATGCCAGTGCTCGCTTATGGGATGACGGCATTATTGATCCGGCTGATACTCGTAGCGTTCTTGGGCTCAGTCTTTCAGCTACGCTTAATGCCCCCATTGAAGATAGCCAGTTTGGTGTTTTCAGAATGTAGCTATTCTCAGACAGGATTAAAAATGACAAGCACCTGTAATAAAAAGCTGATTGTGGAACATGATGATAATGGTGTCGTAAGGCTTATTCTGAATCGTCCTGAAGTTAAAAACGCACTAGATGAAGAGTTAATTTCCCTGCTTGGAAATACACTAGAAGCATTAGAAAGTAAGCATGTTCAAGTCTTGCAACTACGAGGCACTGGTGATTATTTTTCCGCAGGAGCGGATTTGAGCTGGATGCAGAAAGCCCAATCATTAGATGAGAAAGATAATTATTACGATGCTTTGAAGCTAGCAAAATTCTTACATAAGCTTTCAGCTTTTCCGGCTCCAGTGGTAGCGGTTATTAATGGGCCAGCCTATGGGGGTGCGTTAGGGATGATTGCTGCGTCAGATATCGTTGTTGCCAGTGAATCTAGTAAATTCTGCTTTAGTGAGGTTAAGTTAGGATTGATTCCTGCAGTGATTAGCCCTTATGTTATTGCAGCTATCGGTGCCAGACAAGCTCAACGATATTTTTTGACTGCAGAGACTTTTAATTCAGATCAAGCCAAAGCACTAGGCCTGATCCATGATATTTTTTCTGATGATAAACTAGAAGATGCCGTAACAGATATTACGCAAAAACTATTAAAGTCAGGGCCTCAAGCATTAATAGAAGTTAAAAAGCTTATACAGGAAGTACATCACAGAGAACTAAGCGACCATTTGGTTGAATTTACCGCACAAAAAATTGCAGCCATTCGGGTGTCAGACGAGGCAAAGGAAGGTCTTAATGCATTTTTTAATAAGAGAAAGCCTGAATGGAGAGTATCATGAACTGGGCCGCCACCAGCAAAGTCAAACGTATATTGATTGCTAATCGTGGAGAGATTGCCTGTAGAGTTATTCGTACTGCCAAAAAAATGGGATTAGAAACTGTTGCCGTTTATTCTGATGCAGACAACAGCGCAATGCACGTTTCTCAGGCTGATAGAGCTTTTTATCTGGGGTCTTCAGCAGCCTCTGAAAGTTATCTAAAGAGTGATCGTATTCTTAACATAGCTGAACAGGCTGATGTTGACATGATTCATCCTGGATATGGATTTCTATCAGAAAATGCGACTTTTGCTCAAGCCTGCACAGAAAAAAAGATACAATTTATTGGACCACCAGCTGCTGCCATTAGGGCAATGGGATCAAAAAGTAAGGCAAAAGAAATTATGGCTCAGGCAGGAGTGCCATTGATCCCAGGCTATCACTCTGCAGATCAGTCAGATCAGCGATTATTTCAAGAAGCACAGGCGATTGGCTATCCTTTGCTAATCAAGGCTGTAAGCGGTGGTGGTGGTAAAGGTATGCGAGTTATCCACTGCGCTGACGATTTTGCTGAGGGTGTTGCTTCAGCTCGGCGCGAGGCCGGAGCCTCTTTTGGTGATACCTCGTTATTGCTTGAATCTTACCTTATTAATACTCGTCATGTAGAAGTACAAATCTTTTTTGATCGACATGGACAAAGTGTTTTTCTTTTTGATCGAGATTGCTCCTTGCAGCGTCGACATCAAAAAATCATAGAAGAATCTCCGGCACCAGGATTAGCTGATAGCACTCGAAAGGCCATGGGAGAGGCAGCTCTCACTGCAGGTCGAACCATTGGTTATGAAGGAGCAGGTACAGTTGAGTTTCTGTTGTCAGGCGATGATTTTTATTTTATGGAAGTCAATACCCGTTTGCAGGTTGAGCACCCAGTGACCGAACTTATTACTGGTATTGATATGGTGGAGTGGCAGATAAGAGTAGCCAACGGTGAAAAACTACCGCTAGAGCAAGACAAACTAAACTATAACGGACACGCTATTGAAGCGAGAATTTATGCTGAAGATCCTGACAATGATTTTTTGCCGTCCGCAGGAAGACTTTTTTATTTTGGCTTACCAAAACAAAACGAAGATGTTCGCATTGACTCAGGGGTTCAACAGGGAGATGTAGTAAGTAGCTGGTATGACCCAATGCTGGCTAAGGTTATTGCTTGGGGTGAAAATCGTAACCAGGCAATAAACAAACTTACGGAGGCATTAGCTGAAACGCATCAGGTAGGATTGATTGATAATCGAGACTATCTATTGTCTTTACTTCAACATTCTGAGTTTCTTAAAGGTAATGTTCATACTGAATTTACCAACGACTACTGTCATAGAATTGGTAACAACTCTGTTAATACTCACTTACTAGCGGTAGCGGCACTATATCGTTATCATACTGAGCACTATCAATCATCCTCTGTACCTATATTGGGTAATAACACCTTTCCCATGTATTTTTATTTCGGGGAAAAAGAATATTGCGTACGGGTTTCACCTATAGGAGAGCAGTTCAGAATTAATTTTGTCGATGGTAGCTGGCAAGGCAGAATCGAGTGGCAAAAAGAAGAACTCGGCCTTTCAGGTTTTGTGCACACAGAGCACGAAGTGCTGCCATGTCGGGTGGTACCTTTTCCAGTCAGTAAGATTAAAGTATTTTTATCCGACTGCAGTCAGGTTATTGGTTTGCCTGGGTGTCAGTCAGAACAGCATCAGACCTCAGATAAATCATTAACAGCACCTATGACCGGAACCGTTACAGCTATTAATGTAAGCCCGGGTCAATCTGTAGATATAGGGTTTTTATTGTTAACCATGGAAGCAATGAAGATGGAATACTCTATTAAAGCACCGAAAAAAGGAATAATTGAGTCAGTGTATTTTACCAAGGGTGATCAGGTGGAGTCTGGTGCAGAATTAATATCATATAAAGATGCTGCTGATGCAACAGTCTAAATCAAGAACGGTCAAGATTGTAGAAGTAGGCCCCAGAGACGGCCTGCAAGGCATTTCAACTCATGTTCCTGCAGCTGTGCGCGCACAATTGGTTGATAAGCTTGCTGATGCAGGCTTAACACATATAGAGGTAGGTAGTTTTGTTTCTTCCAAAAAAATACCTGCAATGGCGGACTCTGATCAAGTTGTTAAGCAAATCAAACGTAAACCTGGTGTAGTCTATTCTGCTTTGACGCCAAATATGAAAGGTTTTGAGCAGGCTCTAGCAGTAGGTGTTTCAGAAGTGGCCGTATTTTCTTCAGCCTCTGAACATTTTTGTCAGAAAAACATTAATTGCAGCATCTCTGAGAGCTTCCGTCGTTTTGAACCTATAATAACTGCTGCTAATAAGCATAATATCCCCGTTAGAGGATATATTTCTTGTGTTATGGGGTGTCCTTATGAAGGCGGCATTAGTTTAAAAAAAGTGGTGGAAGTATGTCGTGAAATGAAGCAAGCGGGGTGTTATGAATTATCGTTAGGAGATACCATCGGTATTGGAACACCAAAAAAAGCCAGAGAACTTTTTAATGCGGTCGTAGGTGCTGTCCCAGTCAGCTGTATAGCTGCCCATTTCCATAATACCTATGGCCAAGCATTAGCTAATTTATACGGGATGGTTGTTGATGGCCTGTCGGTGATTGATTCTGCTACTGCGGGATTAGGCGGTTGTCCTTATGCACCTGGATCTTCTGGCAATATTTCTACTGAAGATGTAGTGTATATGCTCAATGGTATGGGCATTAAAACTGGAGTTGATATGCAACAGTTATTAGAGGCCTCTGACTATATCTGTAAATATATTGGTATTGAGTCAAAGTCTAATACTGGTCAAGCATTGGCAGCAAAAAAACAATAAGGATAACTCTATGTCATCAGTGCTATGGTCGCCAGACAGTCAGCGCATTTGCAACTCAAACATGCACTCATTTATTGATTATGTAAAGGAAAAAAAAGGTGTAATTTATTCTGATTATCACGATCTATATCAATGGAGTGTCAGCGATAAAGCCGCTTTTTGGCAGTTGACTGCTGATTTTTTTAAGGTGAATTTTCACAAAGAGCCTGAAGCTATATGTAAAGGTACTGGCATGCTGGGCACTCAATGGTTTCCCTGTGCCACATTAAATTATGCAGAGCATTTACTCAGGCATAAAGAAGATAAAGCAGCCATAATCTTTTGCGGGGAAAATAACCATCGTTCAGAATTATCGTATTTAGAGCTTTCTCAGCAGGTAGCAGCAGCACAAGCGGGACTTGTTAAAGCCGGTGTAATTAAAGGAGACCGAGTTGTAGCGGTATTGCCTAATTGTCCTGAAGCTATTGTTATGATGCTAGCAACAACTTCTATGGGAGCCATCTGGTCTTCCTGTTCTCCTGACTTTGGCCTTCAGGGAGTAGTTGATCGTTTTGATCAAATTGAACCAAAAGTCCTAATAATTGCAGATGGCTATTTTTATAACGGTAAAATGTTTGACTGCACGAACAAGATTAATGACATACCATCAAATATAAAAAGCATTAAGACAACTGTGATTGTGTCGTTCGCAAAAACAAATATTATAGTTGACGGCAAAAAGACTATGGCCTATGAAGATTTCATTGACCAAAAATCACACTCTCTAACTTTCCAGCCTGTGAGTTTTGATCACCCACTTTTTATCATGTATTCATCAGGGACAACCGGAGTACCTAAATGCATTATTCATGGACATGGAGGTACGTTATTGCAACACCTGAAAGAGCTAGGGCTTCATACAGACGTTAAGGCCAAAGATAAGATATTTTATTTCACCACTTGTGGTTGGATGATGTGGAACTGGTTGGTATCTTCTCTGGCTTTAGGATCTACCATTGTACTTTACGACGGATCTCCATTTTATCCTGAGCCAAAAGCTTTAATGGACATGGCAGAACAGGAACAGATTAGTATCTTCGGTACCAGTGCTAAATATATTAGTGCTTTAGAAAAATCAGGAATTAAGCCTGTTAAAAGCCATAACTTAGAGAATTTACGAACAATTCTTTCTACAGGTTCACCACTAGCACATGAAAGCTTTGATTATGTTTATCGAGACATTAAATCAGATGTGTGCCTTTCATCTATTTCTGGGGGTACCGATATTATTTCTTGTTTTTCTCTTGGTTGCCCACTGTTACCAGTGAGAAGAGGAGAGATTCAGTGCCGTGGTTTAGCGATGGATGTTCATTTTATTGATGACAAAGGCCAGTCTGTGACACAAACAAAGGGTGAGCTGACGTGCCAATCATCATTCCCTTCAATGCCTGTAGCATTTTGGAATGATCTAGACGGTGAAAAATACCATAATACCTATTTTAGTCGCATCACCGGCGTTTGGTCCCATGGTGATTATGGTGAGTTGACAAGTGCTAAAGGCATTATTATTTACGGGCGCTCAGATGCAGTGCTTAATCCTGGTGGGGTCAGAATAGGAACAGCAGAAATTTATCGTCAAGTAGAAAAAGTTGAAGAAGTTCTGGAAAGTGTCACAATAGGACAGGAGTGGCAGGACGATATCAGAATCATTTTATTTGTGACATTACGAGAACATAAACAGCTCAGTGAGGCAATCATAAATAAGATCAAGAAAGCTATTAGAGAGAATACTACCCCTCGCCACGTCCCCGCCAAAATTATTCAGGTAACTGATATACCTAGAACCATTAGTGGCAAAATTGTTGAGCTTGCCGTTAGAGATATTGTCCATGGTCGCCCTATTGCCAATAAAGAAGCTCTTGCCAATCCAGAGGCTTTATTGGAATTCCAGGGGTTAGCGACGTTAACATTATAGCTGCATCAAGCACCTTCAACGGTAACTGGTATAGCACTCCTAAACTTTTGTGGCTTCGCTCACTTACCGACGCGTAACAACTCCAAACCCTCTGGGTATAGTTAGTTTTCTTAAGCTTTATCGTAATCCCTTTTAAAATAGCAATTTATTACTTTGTTTTTTAAATAAACTCTGATTTTGGCGAAATCATTATCATAGCTAAGAACTTATTCATCAACTTCATCACTATCTGGTGACGAATAATTAATCTCAAGTTCTTTTATAGCAATAACCGCCTGAGTCCGATTTCGTACATCCAGCTTTTTGAAAATTGCTGTGACATGGGCTTTTACGGTAGCTTCTGAAATCTCCAAGTCAAAGGCTATCTGCTTATTTAGCATCCCTTGACTGATCATACCAAGAACTCGAAATTGCTGAGATGTTAGGGTTGCCAACCGACTTTCTATTTTTGTAATTCCACTTTTTGTGTCAGTATTAGTAACTGCCGATACAAACTCTGCAGGGAACCAAGTCTTGCCCGTAAGTAGTTTATCAATGGCTATGCTCATAGTTTCCATTGACGCAGTTTTTGGAATGAATCCACGAGCGCCGTAATACAATGTTTTCTCTATAATATGGAGGTCTTCATACCCAGAAATAATAGCAATCGGTATTTCTGGGTATTTCTGCCGCAAAAAAATCAGACCTGAAAAACCATGAGCACCAGGCATTTGTAGGTCTAGCAATATAAAGTTAGGTTTATGTCCCTTAGCAAGTAAATCTTGCAATTCAGCAATAGATCCTACTTCATAAATAGCGGGAGCTATTAAAATCTGCTTCAAAGCTGCCCGCATGGCTGCTCTGCATAAAGGATGATCATCAGCTATTATTATTTTTTTATCCATTAATTCAGGTTGCCATTTTGAACGACATAGGTCAACCCATAAAATAAAAAAACAACATAAATACTAATCAAGAAAACACAGATAGCTTACTTGCATCGTCACAAGATTGATTGGGCAAGGCTAATAGATCTCCGTGCCTTTAAAAAACTATTGTTGCTAAACCGACGTTTATTTATCCGAACTTTATGTCTATTATTTGTTCAGACTTTTTTTACCGCCGCAGGGGCTAAGCAAGGGGATGAAGTGTTGGCAGCAAATGCGTTACTACTGAACTTGTTAGTGTTTATCTCTAATGGCCTAGATGGTTTTGCACATGCTGCCGAGGCTATGGCTGGAGGGGCTCTGGGGCAAAAGAAACTGAAGAAGTTCAGATATATCGTTATGGTAACAGGCTTTTTTTCTCTGATTTTTGGCCTGTTGTTTATGCTATTGTTTGCAGTGGGCGGTGTTTGGTTGCTGGGCATTATGACAAACATTTCCGAGGTAAGGGATATCTCCAGAATTTATTTACCTTGGCTGATCGCTACACCGCTGATTGCGGTATGGTGTTATTGGCTGGACGGCATTTTTATTGGCGCATTAGAATCCCGAATCATGCAACATACTATGATAATAGCTACAATAGGCGTATTCCTGCCCTGTTGTTATGCAGCTCAAGACTAGGGAATCATGGCTTGTGGCTGGCTTATAGCTTATTTATGGCTGCCAGAGGTATTGGGCTACTGCTGGCTTATCGATGGCTCGATGTTAGAAATCGCTGGCGATTGGCGGGTGATATAGATGGGAGATAAATCTTCAAATTCTGGTGTAGATATTTTATTGGAAACCATTGAAGTTAATCATGAACTGGATACCTCTGGATTGTGTTGCCCAGAACCCGTAATGCTACTGCATAAGAAAGTGCAGGAAATGGTATCAGGAGAGGTAGTACGAGTTATTGCTACCGATCCATCAACGCAAAGGGATATACCCAAATTCTGTATTTTCCTAAATCATTACCTATTAATGAGTGAAGAACAGGGAAATCATTTTTACTACGTGATCAAAAAAGTATCGTGAACACAGAGCCTGCACAATTGTCTATACCCACCCCCTTTGAAGATGAGTGGTTGTTGATTTATCTAACTCACCCCAATCCCAACTACTTCGTAGAATCATGGCTCTTCTTGTTCTTAATTGATAAATTAATGACATTAATTATCGCTTGGAGTGACTGCGAACATCGTTTGAGCGTAAAAGTGTGAGTAAGAGACTTATGTACTGTACAAAAAACCTTAAACTCTTTATTTTCAAGGCATAATTAGTATGAGGTGACTCCCAGATAAGGTAGCCTGCACGGTCTTTTATCCCAGAATAGGTTATGGTTGTTGAACATGAAAGACGTAAGTTCATTGGCTGAGAAGCTTAAGGATCATCTGCCCTGCATAAAGCTCGAATCACCTTCATTGCACAGTGTGTAATGGCCTTACTGCGTAGCCGTTGCACTAATGTTCTGATTGAATAAAAGAGACATTAACATATTTGCAGATTTTGGCTTGTCTTAAATATAAAACTACTACTGACCTTTACTTCCCAGTGATGTTTTCTTATCATACATGCTGTGTTAGATGCAAGAGATAAAAAAGTGGTACACCCTTAACATTCTAAAATATGGGTAGAAGGACGGTAGTGTGTCTGAGTGTATTAAGCTCCCTCCCCTTTACAACACTCTACCCTCAACAGTTAAGATATACGGCTTATCATAATGGTGCTACATAGATATGTATCTGCTGCATGACAAGTCATTTTTTTTGGCATTTTATGAATGGTGTTGGTTGGCAATGAGGTAATATAGGTAAAAAATAGGCATTATAGTACCGTTTCCTGACTAACTGAGAATTAGATAGGAAACTTTCCTTATTTCATCTCAGCCAGAACCTATAAATATGGCTAACATGTTGCTTTTGATAGCAATTGATAGCAAAGATTCAAATACTAAAATGAAGATAGGCGGAAACTTTTCTAGGAATTAGAAGGAAAGTTTCCTACTAATAATATGATGTTGGTTGGCCAATGCTGGATTAATATAATAAGTGCAATTGACTAAAATTTTATAGGTGAGCCAGCTGCCGGTATATTTGTAGCTATCACCCTAAAAATGGAAGCCAAGAATGAGTACTCAAACTAGGCAATACAAGCAGCTGACTCAAGGGCAACGGTATCAGATTGAGGCTCTTCTTGGACAGACTACATGCAGAAAGAAATCGCAGTGTCAGTAGGTATCAGTGAGAGTGCTTTATCACGAGAGTTGAGTCGTAATGCCAGTGATGATGGCTACGGTGCTGAAAGCGCCCACGCACTAGCCAGTCAGCGTAGAGTGACAGCTACAAAGTTTAGCAAAACAGATGAACGACACATGCCCATAATAAAGAAAGGGCTATTGCTTGGTTGGTCTCCTGAAAATATCAGTTTCCGGATGAAGGTGGAAGTGCCCGACATCGCACTCAGCCACACCACTGTTTATAAACGTGTTGCTACTAACAAAGTGCTAGGAGGCTCTTTGTATAAGAATCTACCCCGCTTTGGCAAGAGGCGCTGCAAAGGTGGTAAGCGTAAGGCTGGGCGTATCACGATCCCAGACCGCGTCGATATTTCCGATCGGCCCGCAGTTGTTGATCTGCGGTCTCGTCTAGGCGATTGGGAGGGTGATACTATTTATGGACAGGACGCCCATCTGGTCACCCTTGTAGACCGCAAGAGTCGGTTAACTTTAATAGGGAAAGTTGATACAAAACACGCCGAAGTTGTTGCTGAAAGTATGATCAAGCTTCTGAAGCGGGTGTCATCGGTCTGCACAGTCACCCTAGATAATGGTGGTGAGTTTGCAGCCCATGAGAAAGTAGCAAAAGCAATGAATGCAGATATCTACTTTGCCAAGCCTTATGCTAGTTATCAGCGGGGAACTAACGAAAATACCAATGGCATCATTCGGAGAACCTGGCCTAAAAAAATGGCGTTGAGTCATCTAACAGAAGATGATCTGAGGACAATGGAAATGTTGATCAATACCATGCCTAGGAAGGTTTTAGGAGGGCGGACACCACTCGAAGTCTACACAGGACAGCCGATTGCACTTATTGCTTGAATCCAGCGTCACCCTAGATAATGGTGGTGAGTTTGCAGCCCATGAGAAAGTAGCAAAAGCAATGAATGCAGATATCTACTTTGCCAAGCCTTATGCTAGTTATCAGCGGGGAACTAACGAAAATACCAATGGCATCATTCGGAGAACCTGGCCTAAAAAAATGGCGTTGAGTCATCTAACAGAAGATGATCTGAGGACAATGGAAATGTTGATCAATACCATGCCTAGGAAGGTTTTAGGAGGGCGGACACCACTCGAAGTCTACACAGGACAGCCGATTGCACTTATTGCTTGAATCCAGCACTACATATAAAAACTAGCTAACAATCGCTTCCAGCCGACCGTAAAAATCGGGCGCTAGGTAATGCTTGAACACAGTGATCTTTGTGTCTTGACAAAAAGGGACAAAAATGTGACTATTAGTCACGTTTTAACTCCAAAATAATGTCTTCTCGGAGAGAATGCCAATGCAAGACCATAATGACTTTGAATTATTGAATAAACTTTCCTCTATCTATTCACAGCAAACTATTGCTGATGAAATTAATCATCCCAGAGAAGTTATTAACCGTTGGATCAAAGAACGATCTAGGAAACAGGATGAAAGCTGGTTGACTTATAGTGAACATATTACCCTGGAAAAGATGTTACCTACTCCAACAAAGACAAAGCATGACTTTACATTTATTGACTTGTTTGCGGGTATAGGAGGGATTAGGCGTGGCTTTGAGTCGATAGGGGGGGAATGTATATTTACCAGTGAATATGACAAATATGCTATTAAAACCTATCAAGCAAATTATTACTGTGATCATGAAATTCATGGTGATATAAAAGAGATCACACAGCATGAAGGCATGACGAAAAAACAGGCCTATAATCATATTCAACAATCCATTCCTGACCATGACGTATTACTTGCAGGTTTTCCTTGCCAGCCCTTTTCAATTGCAGGCGTATCGAAGAAGAATTCATTGGGCAGGGCACATGGTTTTGAATGTGATACGCAGGGGACATTATTTTTTGATGTTGCCAGGATAATTGATGCCAAGCAACCTCTTGCCATCATGTTGGAAAATGTAAAAAACCTAAAAAGCCATGATAAAGGAAAAACCTTTAAAGTCATCATGAATACTCTGGATGAACTTGGCTATGAGGTAGTTGACAGGGAGTATGATAAAACAGGGGCAGACCCGAAGATCATCAATGGCAAGAATTTTGTTCCACAGAATAGAGAACGTATAGTAATAGTCGCCTTCAGACGAGACTTAAAAGTAATGGAAGAGTTTTCTCTTAAAAAAATCAATAAATATTTCCCCAAAACTGAACCCGTAGTGGGAGATGTTTTACAGCCTGACAATGAAGTGGATGATAAATATATTTTGACCCATAATTTATGGGAATATCTAAAAGCTTATGCTGACAAACATAAAAAAGCTGGTAATGGTTTCGGGTTTGGAAAGGTTTCTATTTCAGACAGGTCAACTCGCACATTATCAGCGAGATATTACAAGGATGGATCAGAGATACTTATTGATCGAGGAAGCAGGAAGCGCCCTCGAAGGCTGACACCTAGGGAATGTGCCAGGTTAATGGGCTTTGACAAACCAGGAGAGAGTAAATTTATAATTCCTGTGTCTGATACGCAAGCTTATAAACAATTTGGCAACAGTGTAGTTGTTCCTGTATTTGAGGCAGTAGCTAAACTGATGAAACCATACATTCTTAAAGCACAAAAAGCGACAAGAGTTGATAAAGGAAAAATAGCTGTTGAGAAGAGAATGACTCAAGCTGATAAATCACGCAAAGCGGTCTTATGACAGATATTGTTTCCCCTGAAACCAGAAATCGCATGATGTTGAGTATCAAAGTGGCAAACACAAAGCCAGAAATGATAGTCAGGAAGGGACTTTTCAGACGAGGATCAGATACCGTATTCATGCTAAACATCTTCTTGGCAAGCCTGATTTGGTTCTTGCCAAATATAACACCATTATTTTTGTTCATGGTTGTTTTTGGCATCACCACGATTGCAAGCTGTTTCAATAGCCTAAAAGTAATACTGAATTCTGGCGAGAGAAAATTACTGCAAATACGCAACAGGATAAATGATATAATACTGAGCTAATAGATGATGGCTGGAGAGTTCTTATCGTGTGGGAATGCGCCACTAAAGGAAAAAAAGATCAGGGAATCAATAAAATTATAGACTATATTTCTGATTGCCTGTTGACTGATAATAATACAGATGTAATTTTAGGAGGTTGTTTCAATGACATCAAAACTCGGAACATATGATACTCAATCAGGAAAAAAAATAAGTGTGGATGGTGTCTCAGACCTTCTTCAAAAACTGGGTTGTACTCATATTTATGTAAAGAAACTTGCTCCCAATGATAATAGTAAAAATCAGCCTTATTTCGGTAGTCATCTAACTGATTTGCCATTTATTCCCACAGGTGAACTGGTTACTTCAGCATCTGTTTCAAAAAAAAATAGCAATACCAAAAGGAAAATCAAGTATCAGACAACTTTGGATTTATCCTGGGTTGACGCTGATGGTGTGGTCTATGATGCTCCACATTCAAAGCTCATCTATTACCCTCAATATCCTGAAGTAAGATTCTCTGGCTTTCTGCGTGGTTCTAAAGTCAATGCCAGTGAATGGATGTCACCAGATAAACAGGGCAGAAGTGAGGGCAGATGGTTAATTTTGGGTATTACCAAGAATGAATCTATCTACGCTTACCTTGCAACACCAGAAAGTCGTTTATCCCGTGAGCTTGCAGAAACAAATTTTATAGAAGTAAGTAATGTTTTTTGTCAACTGGATGTTGAGTGTATTGCCCCCAAAGTGTCTACACGAGAAGCACTTATTAGCAAGTTACTTGAAATTCATCACATGGGATGGGTATCAAGTCGGAGGCTAAACTCAGAGATGAGTGTTATTCCCTATAAAGCACTCAATGGTGGCGGATATACACTGGAGTGTATGCTGGGAATTTCACCTAATGGGATTGCAGAACCTGATTATCTGGGTTGGGAGGTAAAACAGTTTGGCGTTTCCAAGTTTCCGACAATAGCATCAAAGCCTACAACTTTAATGACTCCAGAACCTAATGGAGGCTTCTACTGTGAGAGCGGAGCGATAGAGTTTGTCAGAAATTATGGCTATCCTGATAAAAGAGGCAATGTTGACAGACTCAATTTTGGTGGAAAACATAATGTCGGAGAATGCCAGAAATTGACAGGATTAACTATGGAACTGATTGGTTTTGATTCGGAAACATCTTCTATAACTGATGCTGAAGGTACAATTGCTTTAATTGACAGTACTGGTAATGTAACCGCTAGTTGGAGTTTTGCCAAACTTATGGATCATTGGAAACACAAACATTCTCAAGCTGTTTATATTCCCTGTATGAAACGAACACAATCAGGTATTAATGAGTATTATTATGGTAAGGATATTGAAATGGGCACAGGAACGAATTTTGAAATGATTCTTTCGGCTATGCACTTAGGATCGGTATATTATGACCCAGGAATAAAATTGGAACATGCTTCTACTGATAAACCCAAAATAAAACGGCGAAATCAGTTTAGAGTTAATCATAAACATCTTAATACGTTGTATACAAAATTCGAATTTGTAGATGTAAAGATCGAAATTAATTCTTAATGCTATAGAGAGTGAAAATTAATTTTAAAAGAGAATTGTTTGTGTTGTAAACTACCTAACAATAACTTGCACGCGGACTGCAATAAGCGTCATGGGTTTTGCGAAGCAAAAAGAGCCGCAAAAACCACTTCTCTTATGGCAGCCGCTTAAGCTGGCGTTAACACTAAAAATGAGGAGAAAGAATGCTTACTTTTACACAAGCAATTGATGAGTCTAAAAAATATAATAAAAGACATGCATTATTAGGTAATGGCTTTAGTATATCGTGTAGCCCTGATATTTTTGTGTATGGAAAATTATTTGAGAGGGCTTACTTTAGTGAATTATCGCCCTCTGCAAAAAAAACATTTAAAGCAACTGATGTAACTACCTTTTTCACAAAATCGCTGTAAAAACACCAGCCCTAACTTTAATTGCAACCATCTTTAAGGCGCTCTATTTCTGCCTTGAGAATTACAATTTCATGCTCTAGCTCTTCTATACGAGCCTTGTCACTCGCTACCGTCTCATGCATCAGAGGAATAGGCTGCTCAATATTTCCGGAAAAAAGATGAGAATAACGACTTTCTCGCTTACCAGCCTCCCGTGGTAGACAGATCACCCAGTCTTTAGCCATCATATCGCTCAACACTCGATCTACTTCATGAACATCAACAAATGTTGCCATTCGTCCGGTGCGCCCCCTCAGCTCACCAGGTGTCTGGGGCCCTCGAAGAAACATAACCCCCAGAATTGCTCGCTCCTGATCCGATAGCTGCAACGTACTAAATTCGGTATTACAAAACCGGTGTTTATATTTGCTAACCCGTGAATTATCCTCTTCACTAACAAGCAACTTTACCTTCAAACCATCTACAATATTTAATACATCAGATTGGCTCAGTGCCATCACCGGTTCACGATTACTTTTCTGATTGCAGGCATTAGTGAGCGCATTAAGCGATAAAGGATATTGCTCAGGCGTCGTGCTTTCTTTTTCCAACAAACAGCCAATAATCCGAGTATCATGCAACGTTAATTCTATATCCATTTTATATTCCCGTTATTAAATATGGCGAATTCAAATCTGAAGTGCATAACTTGACTAGGTAGAAGAAAGGGCCAGCTGAAGGTAAGCTCCTACCCTTTTCTCCGGCAAGAGATGCACTTCAGGTTTGAATCCGCCAATTATAATGACGGTGAACAGAGTCTTTTCAAGTATTACCTAGATTTTCTTTATTTATTTTTCATGATCTTATTAGCATCTTGCACAAGTATGACATTTAGATATTAACAACACCAGAAATACAGGCAGAATAGCGATAAAAATGGTTGCAACAAACACTCAAACAAGATACCAGTATATTGAGACCTTTGCACGAGCCGTAATTTTGTTAGTCGGTGAGGAAAATACACACTAAAATAGATGATTTATGCTTGTAAATGATCGATTTAGTACGTTTTTAAAGAAGCCAGCTAGCAAAATAACAATCGTGCAAAGGTCTCATATTAATTAACTTCCTAACAACAAAACCATCAGTACTAGAACCAGAGAAAAGCATCAGCTTTCTTTCACCCATATAGCAGAAGCCATTCTTCCACTGGCCTTACCATCCCTGCGATAAGAAAAAAACAGCTCGTCTTGCGTGAATGTGCAAAAAGTACCTCCATAAACGCGAGTAATACCTGTATAAGTAAGTCTCTGTCGTGCCAACAAATAAAGATCTGCCAACCAACGATCTTTATCTCCAGGAATAAATCCCTTCTCCGCTTCAGCGTTTGCATCTACAAATGCATCACGCACTTCAGGGCCAACCTCAAAACAAGGTTGACTTATTGCCGGCCCCAACCACGCCATCAGTTTCAATGATGAACAATCCATGGCGGCAACAGTGTTCTCCAACACTCCTGCAAGTAATCCTTTCCATCCTGCATGAGCTGCCGCAACACAACTACCACTCTCATTGCAAAACAAAACTGGTAAACAATCTGCCGTCATAACCATTGCAGGAATTCCTACCATCCTTGATATAGAGGCATCAGCTTCTGGTTCGGCATCACACTCTGCAGAGTCGACAACATGAGTCCCGTGCACCTGCTTTAAATAAACCGGCGGATAAGACCATCCACAGTCATCAATAATCCGCTGACGGTTAACCTTAACCAATTCAGAGTTATCACCAGAAGAAAGGCTCAGGTTCAAGCTAATATAGCCTTTGCCCTCTTCACTAACACCTCCATTTCTAGTTGTCGTTACAGCACAAATATTATCTGGTGCCGGCCAACTAGCTGAAATATAGCGATCAGCGTGTTGCACCTCATAATTCATCTTTACTTTCCTGATCATCGACAAGTGCTCTCAGGAGATTTTGAAAATCATCAGGCAAAGGGGCTTGCCATTCTATAAATTCATTAGTAACAGGATGCATCAAGCCTAACCTCTTGGCATGTAGTGCTTGCCTCCGAAAATTTTGTAACTGCTCCTTTAACTCAAGTTCACAAGCCTTAGGCAATCTTAACCCACCGCCATATAGTTGATCCCCCACCAATGGATAACAAATATGGGCCATATGAACTCTTATCTGATGAGTCCTCCCTGTTTCAAGCTTTAACCGCACATGGGTGTGCGCCCTATAACGTTTTATAACACGATAATGGGTAATGGATTGCTTACCACTGGAAATAACCGCCTTTTTCATGCGATGCACTCCATGACGGCCGATAGGCTGATTAACCACTCCTCCTCCGGTCATAACACCTTGCGTCACCGCTTCATATTCTCTATTTATGGAACGTTTTTGAATCTGTGTCACCAGATCAGTATGGGCTGCTAAGGTTTTAGCCACGACCATTAAACCGCTTGTATCCTTATCCAGCCTATGAACAATACCAGCCCGTGGCAATGACGCCAATTGATGGCAGTGATATAACAAGCCATTTAGCAGAGTGCCAGAATAATTACCTGCAGCAGGATGCACTACTAGCCCAAAAGGTTTATTAATAACAAGAATATGCTCATCTTCATAAACAATATCTAAGGGGATACATTCCTGACCCCAGCGTTCATGCTCCTCAATTTCAACATTTAAACAAAGATGCTCGCCTCCAAAAAGCTTATCTTTCGGCCTACATAATTTCCCATCCACTTGCAAAGCCCCTTGCCTGATCCAAGCCTGCAATTTTGATCTTGAGTAATCGGGAAAAGAGTCCGCAGCTATTTGGTCAAACCGCCGACCACCAAAACCTTCTGGTACAACGCTGGTCTGCTGAATAATTTCACCCATCTGTAATATCTCAAAAAACAAGTAACACCAGTATATACCACCCTTGTTTAAAGATGCAGAGATGTTGACTATACGCCCTCTCACCCACCCTCATCGCCAACCTCTTTGGATACATACCAATTCCCATTGAATGAATGGAGTTGATAACTACTCTCACTCACCCCAGCCACCTGTGTACGGGACAAAACATTTAGCCGGTCTAAACTATCCGACTGCCTTCTTATGAAACTCCTAGGCACGGTACAAGTTAGTGGAACGGCTACGCAGTAAGGCCAGTGTAGCCTGCTCAATAAAGGTGATTCTAGCTTGATACAGGGGCAGATGAACCTTACGCTTCTTGGCTAATGAACTGACTTCCTTCATATTCAACAACCGTAACCTATTCATGGGTAAAATACCGTGCAGGTTATCTTATCTGGAAGTACCTAATACTAATTATGCTTTGAAAATCATGGGGTGCAGCTTTTGTGTCTCGCACATGGCGTATTAACGTTGTCTTTTTTTAAAATAAGCTGCCAGTGCATTTGATCATGAAGAAATACAATTGGATTATAAGTATTAATAGCACTAATAATTTCATCTTCGGAGCACAATAAATTAACTTGATTTTGTCCTAAGTATAATTCGCCTCTCAACGACCATGCTGTACTTTCTTCCCTTTCTATAATGATAATTAAAAATATACGTTCAATCAATGGCAAAAAAACATGCCTAATAATGTTGTCATCACCCCACATAGCAGCACCTCGTGTGCCTTCATGGCAAAATGATTCCCCCATTAGCTTATAAGCCTCTGTGTTGTTGTCAAAGTCTTCAGATATCAATATAGCGACCACTTCTTTGCTATATTCATAAAGGTCAATCCCACTAACATCACTCTCTTTATCATGATCCTTGTAATAATCAGTAGCCAGAAGTTTACTTTTTTCTTCTTTATTTGCATTAAAAAAGTTGGCAAAAGAATGATACATGCATAAATCATCTGCAGGACTTTTGATAACTTCATACCCTCCAGATTTTAAAAACATACTTAAGCAATCAATAGCTTGCAACTTTTCTTGTGCGCCAAAAAAACCAATGTCCGTCATGTGAAAAAATAGCGCCAACATGGGTTTAAGCCGTTCACGATCATTACCATCACTCTGCCCACTATCATTGCAAATGTTTAGATGAGAAAAACTGTCAGCTAAATCGACTGCAGATTCAACGCTACTATCTTCTGGTTTAACTGCATCTTCCTGATTTTTTATATCCTCATAGCTTTGCATAGGAATAGTTATGACTCTAGCTTTCTTACCATCATTTATATAAATAAGCGCTGTATCTTCTATGTTTAAACTCTCAGATATTTCTTTTTGGTGAGGCTTATTAATATTAATAAAGGAAGTACGATTGCATACTGCTTTCCTAATATTTAGTTTTTGTGTACAAGAGTTACTGTTGTTTTTCGGATCGTAATTTTTACAGTTAACTCTGCAACCACTTAACGCATCTTCAAACTTCATTAGCTCAAAATTAATAGGTAGTCTAAACAATTTTCTCGTCTCTGAATCTACACTAAGAAACTCAACTACATTAATTATAATATGAGCGTATAATCTAGACGTCTCTGGACCTTGCTTGAGAACCACTTTCCATTTCATATGGTCTATAGCTGCCTTAATATGATTCATCCAGTGCTCATATGCTTCGTAATCCCAGACTTCAAACGAAAAAACCATTGTTATAAAAAATTTACCACTTATTCGAGGCAGACTAGAACTAACAAGGCCGTCAACGCTTGTCGTAGATACAGAAAACCCTGGATCGCCATCACATGTCAACGCTCTACAAAAACCAGAACGATTTATTGCCCATCCAACAAAATTTGATGCTAATACTGAAACTTCCGATATGCATGGTGGGATTTTGTACGTAACACAAAACAATTCGGTTTTTCTATCAAGTGTAGCTCCCAACTCCATTTCAAGTGGGAGACAACTATTTTCTTTCGTAATGTTTAACACGATATCAGCTACTTCGGATTGAGTAAATTTTTTGATACTACTATACATGACAATAATGCTCGGCGGTTCTTGATCAATTCCTGCTAGCGCATACTTGTGTAAGAACAATAGTATAAATAATGTAATAATTTTTTTCATATTGGATTGACACATAGTAAATTTAAACATAAAACACTCCAAAAGAATTATATAAAGAGACTTCAGTATAACCAACCACTTCAGTGACCGTCATTCAACTTACCCCACTTTATCATCCCTTACGAAGTTCGCCAAGGAGTTTAACCTATGTACGGTACAAAACATTTAGAAGATTTAAAAAAGTTGTTTCATCATTTTTTGCACAGCTGTTTTTGAGCACCCATCTAAGCCTATCCAAACCTTATCGAAACAGACTCTAGGCTGGACGGTAATGCTTGTTCAGCGACAATTGATTTACATTCCCATAACACCGGCGCCCTACTAGTAGGCACCACACAACAGCAATCCTCAGTAGTCCCATCAGCTTATCCATCCTCTCAAGGTTCGTCATATGTGTGGACTCCAAATCAAAGCCACGACTTTTTAGATTGCCAAACATGGTTTCAATACTCCAGCGCTTACTGTAGTCATCTATTATATATACTGTCTGGCTTTTTAGTAGCTACCACGATCAACAATCCGTTCAGAGTTCGATGGGCTGCAATATAGAGCGGTACGACAGATACTTTCTTTTTGCTATGCCACGTTACTGTTTGATTGATACTAACTCCTCTGCATAGCTTGCCAATAGCAATCTTTTTGCTTCGATGTTCCACCTCATTGTTGTTTTTAACCCGAATTTTGCATAACAGTTTATTTTGACGTAACTAGTCTAACCATTCGTGGCCTATAAACTCACGATCTGCCAGAAGGTTATCAATTCTCTTTATGGGAATGAGATTTAGTACACGCTCCATTACCGCTATGCGTTCATCGGTATTGGAGTTACCTACTTTTTTGTCAAGACACCCCAAACAATAGGAATTGAGGTTCCTTGCCAGCAATTGATACCACCAGATAGTTGACGTTTTGGGAGCCATGCTTCCAGTTGGTTCTATTCATGCACAGGGTAAAGAGATCTATGTCCAGGCAGCTCAGAATCAGCTCACCTAGCTGCTCAAAACTGTAGTCATAGTCAGCGAAAAATCGCTTTATACCCAAAGCATTTCAAATTGCTACTAGGCAGTAAGTAACCGAAGCCCGTGAGCCTACGAGTAGTAGGTGATCGGGGTGAGCGAACGCAGCCAACAACGTAGCAACTTGAAAGGCGACGGGTATAGACCTTTTACCCATCACGGTATCTATTTCCCAATGACTTAGTATTTCACGCGTTTCTACTTCAGCTAGTCGGTCTGCTATATTGCGCTTATTAGCAATCCTGCCTCGACTATAATAAGCCTTGTAGCGTTTACGTCTTCGCTTTTGAGCACAACGCAAGTGCTTCCATAGCAAGCCGCCTTTCTTTTTATCACGCCAAATATATCGATAAATAGTTTCATGGCTAAAGCAACGTACACCTATCCGTTTTAAGTAACCCGTAATCTGTTCAGGGCTCCGTTGTTTATGTAAGAGTTGCCTAATGATCACGTAATCCTTTTCTGTAAAATGTTGATTTCTCCTTGAACGTCGACGTCGAACTCTTGTACCTTGCTGTGCCCTGATGGGTCGATATGAGCCATCCTTATGCCAACAAGTATTGCGTTGAAATTATCGATATATGGTACTTCGGTGTTTTTCCGATAAGCTGTGGCAATGTCCGTAAAACTTAATCCTTGCCATTTTAGCGCGACTACCATATATCTATCACCCTCGGTGAGCTGTTGATACTTCATAGGTTTTTACTTCGTGATTGGATCAAAAAACTAAGGATATCGCAGTTCATCGTTTTTATTAAATTGAGTGTCGCACTTAGTATATGAATTCGGCAGCCGTAACACGGGCTGGTGGTGAGCGTCCTTTTGCCACCTATAAAAGACACTACGGACTTGCCTGAACTCGGTTCATGGGCCTTGCCAAAAATGCGACAATTTATGGGCTGGCCGCTATTGCTGCGAACATTCGTAAAGGTACTAAGTTTTTGGTGCTCTATGGTGTGTCAAAACCATGTTATACAGGATAGGTACGTTAAAAATCAGTCCGAAGCACTAAAATCAGTGTATAAAACAAATGATTTGATGCTCAACGCCTAAGGAAGCTTAGTAATGGCTGACAAAACTTGGAAAGTTCAATTACCGTGACCAAAGTCGTTGGTTATACTGAGGTCTCACAAAGTTATTAAATATTTTTATATGTAAATGTTAGTATCACTAACTAAATATATTATTTCTATTGTATCTACAGAAACTTTTTTATGTTCAACATGTCATACATATAGAATTTGATCATTTTAATAGCACTGTTTGTCTGGATTATTATGACTGCTTCACCGTAATGGCTACGACCACTACTAACCATCAAACTGCAATAAGGAACTTTATATCATGCACGCAAATACGGGGATAATTAATATGCAACCAAATATAGAAAATATAGATAACGGACCGATAAAATCTAATAAACATGAGATTGATAAGCACAGTAATTTAAGTGCTGGAGGCACCATATCAGCCTATGATAAATACTTAGTTGACATAAACGCACAAAAACCATCTTTCTCACTTGCTATCTGCACTTTAAATACCTTTCAGCATACAAAGAGATTAAAGAAAATATTATTAGCTCTTGCAATTTTATGTGTAACATTCACTGAATTGAAAGCTGACTTTAAATCATTCCCTATTATGCAAGAATTTAAATATATCACCTCAGAAGATAATGCTATTGACCGGTTGTTTCATGACCAGGTTTATACTGTTTCAAAAATAACAAGAACAAGCATTCAAGCAAAAAATATCTATGCCGTCACCACTTCTGAAAAAAAATGGTTTGTGAAAATAATAAGAGATGACTGCTATTTATGCTCTAGCACTTCATTTGATTATGAGTGGGAATTAAAATATGCCCAGAACAAACATGATTTATTAAAAACAGTAAATGCTGAAATGATAGTACCTAATGAAAGTGCAAGTTTTTTCTTGCGAAATAAAAACCATATCATCGTAAGTTACCCATGGGCTCCTGGAAAAACTTTACAAGAAATTTATACCGAGCATTATTTAGGAAACAGAACCTCACAAACATTGAATAAGGCGATGTATAGATACGGGCAAGTGCTAGCAACTACACACCTAGATCAGAATGAGCCTGAAGATAATATGGATAGATTATTAGAAAGAGCGCCACGGATATCATTAGATGATAGACATGGAGGAAATACAAAATATTTTGAAAGTGACGATAAGATATATTTACTTGATTTATCAACTATACACACTAATATGGACCCTGATACCGTTGGAAAATCAATAATATCAACCATCAGTGATATTTGCGAGTTACTAGCTCACTTTCTAAAATCCGAGGATTATCAATCTAGTATTCACGCTGACAGCCCTCAAGAGATACTGACGCATGGCCGAGAATATGTGATTAGTACTTTAAATCAATTTATTGCAGGTTATATATCAGCCTCACCAAATTATAACCCCAATGTAATTAAAAGCATGTTTCGGCAACAAATCACTGCTGTTTTTAAAGATTTCTGTGCTATTGGGTCTTGCCAATTGTTTTGCAATATAATCCATAATATGCATTTACTAAAATCACTGCAAGAAACTAATATTTTAGATATAATGATTCAGCTACCGCTACATTTGGGTGCGGTGCCGCCCTATCCATCCGTAGCAAAGTGCCGCTCTCCTGAGAATAGTGAACATTGCTCGGCATTACGCCTTGACGATGAATATACCTATACCCCTTGAAGGAAAAAGAAGAGCTAACAACGGCTGTGAGTAATGGTATTAAAAAGATACTATACATCACGAACTTTACCAAAAAAATGAATCACGTATTCGGCAAGAATCAGTAGCCAGACTCAAAAATAAAAGTAATATGGTGTTAAATGTTATACCTATAAATATTACTACACCAAAAACTGTTACTATAGCTTTATATGAGTATGAAGACCTTACAAAAGCAGAATACAAACTGGCATATTTACAAGGCGCTGGCGTATAGCTGGTCGGATGAATGTGATCTAGATATGGAAATGTACCATTTAAAATACCACATATCATAAATCACACAACATTAAATATTAAGGAGTTAATATGTCAGAGTGTGGGGTAAATAAAGTAATTATACTGGGTAATATTGGTGTCGTTTCAGAGCCAAGAATTACAAATGATGGTGAATCAGTTCTTAATATGTCCGTAGCAACTAGCGAGCAATGGAAAAGTAAAGAAGGCTCACAGAATAACAAAACTGAATGGCATCGTATAACCATTTTTGGTAAGTTGGCGGAAGTTGCACAACAATACGTGCAAAAAGGCTCTAAAATTTATTTGGAAGGAAAATTGAGAACTACTAAATATATAGGCAATGATGGCGCTGAAAAATATAGCACAAGTATTATTGTAGATAGCATCAATGGCGTCCTACGATTCATAAGCTATAAAGATCAAACACCGATACAGTACACAGCCGATGAAGCTAGGCGTATTCTTGCTAATCAAACCCAGCAACAATAATAAAAGGATTATACTATGGAAGACCTACGTACTGTACAAAAAACCTGAAGACCTTGATTTTCAAGGCATAATTTAGTATGACGTGACTCTCAGACAAGGTAACCTGCAAGGTCTTTTACCCCAGAATAGGTTATGGTTGTTGAACATGAAAGACGTAACGCTGGATTAATATACTAAGTGCAATTGACTGAAATTTTATAGGTGAGCCAGCTGTCGGTATATTTGTAGCTCTCACACTAAAAATGGAAGCCAAGAATGAGTACTCAAACCAGGCAATACAAGCAGCTGACTCAAGGGCAACGGTATCAGATTGAGGCTCTTCTTGGAACAGGCTACATGCAGAAAGAAGTCGCAGTGTCAGTAGGCATCAGTGAGAGTGCTTTATCACGAGAGTTGAGTTGTAATGCCAGTGATGATGGCTACGGTGCTGAAAGAGCCCACGCACTTGCCAGTCAGCGTAGAGTGACAGCTACAAATTTCAGCAAAACAGATGAACGGTACATGCCCATAATAAAGAAAGACCTATTGCTTGGTTGGTCTCCTGAAAATATCAGTTTCCGATGAAGGCGACAAGCTAGCAAGTTCCATTATTCTAAGAGCAGGAGATGATTGAGGTGGATAACCTACGCCTTCAATAGTAACGGATATAGGTCAGGAAAGTGGCTAGACAAAGAGCTTGGGCTGTGCTGTGAGTTATTTGTCATGCCGTATTTTATCAGAATCTGATCGTCTTGATTGAGTTATTCTGAGGTTTAAAAATACAACTCTCTTTTCCTTTTTCAGTGTACTGTGATTAGAATGGTAGTTATACTCGATATCTCTGGGTACAATACGTGTTCTGGAAGTTTATCAATACAGGCAATCCCTAGGAGGCATCACCCTCTATTTGCTACAATACCAGCTTATAAAGTAGACCCTGTGACTAGCTCAAGAGCAGTAGCCACGGACTCTAAATAAAGCTGTTACTTTTAATGCTTATATACGGTGCTTCCCATCGTGTACTGAAGAATGAAAAGCGATCAAAGCCATGACTAAACTGAAAACCAACCTAACATGTCTGCTACCCTTGCTACTTAGCACACTTATTGTGACTGGTTGCGCCTCAAAAGGAGATAAAGATAGCCTGCCAGAGGCTCTATCTGAAACAGAAATTTATCAGCTAGCCAACAACTCTCTCAATAAAGAACACTATTCTGAGGCTATAAAATCCCTCAGAATATTAGAGTCTCGCTTCCCTTTCGGAGTATTTGCTGAGCAGGCTCAATTGGAGATTATCTATTCTTACTTCATGAATGACGAGTTAAACGCCTCAAAGGCAGCAGCCGATCGTTTTATTCGATTACACCCTACGCACCAAAGTACTGACTACGCCTATTATATCAAAGGCCTAGCTTCCAACACGGCCTCTATAGGTATTATTGAACGCTATATCCCACTGGATATGTCCCGCAGAGACCCTGGACAGGCGATCCAATCTTTTAATGAATTTTCCGAATTACTTAGTCGCTACCCTAATAGCAAATATGCCCCAGATGCTCGCCAACGTATGATTGCTTTGCGTAATCGATTAGCCGCCTATGAGATTCACGCAGCTAACTACTACCTCAAGCGCAAAGCTTTTGTAGGCGCCATTATGCGGGGACAATATGTCATAGAGAACATGCAAGAGACACCATCTATGCCGGAAGCCTTAGCCATAATGATAGAAGGGTATCAGCATCTTGGCTTGACTGGTTCTGCCGACGCTGCACTAAAAGTGCTTAAACTAAATTACCCAGACCACCCATCACTGGATGCAGAAGGGCATTTTATTGGCTACAAGGTATTTAATGATATAAATCCTTCAATTATTAGCACCCTGACCTTCGGCCTAATCGGTGGTTCTGACAATAAAATATCAAGGATTAAAACACAGCATAAACACACAGGAAAACCTACTCCTTCTCAATAAATCAGTTTAGGTTCTCTGTATAGTATTAGGGAAATATCTGGAGTTCCTACCAATATCATGAAAATAAAATGCCCTTATTGTACGACGGAAAATGAGTGGAGCTCAGACAATCAATTTCGTCCTTTTTGCTCAGAACGCTGCAAGCTCATTGACTTCGGCGCCTGGGCTAAGGAAGAACATGTTATATCCGGAAATTCAGAAATTGATGACCACATGTCAGAGGATAATAACTCCACCCATTTCAAACCAAATGATTCATAACCTTTCTACTAGGCTTCGCAGGCCATTCGACATTTTCATACGCAGCAAATTTTTCAGGAAAAGATCGATACAATATACACTGTGCTTGCTGCCGCTTACTAGCGAGAATACTCCACATAGCATCCCTTGCTTGAGGATTTGATATCCCAGCCACATTCTCATTTAGCGCCTCATCACCCACGAGCGCAACCATACTCAATCCACTTAGTATTGCGTTATGCGTATCTTCAGATTCCCGTGACTTTATAAGACCTAGTAAAGTATCTTTTCCCATTTTCCTCCGATATTGTAACCGATGCTTTTTTGAAGGTTTTAACATTATTTTTTTAAACTGTTCAAAAGTACAATCAGGAGATAAAACAGCTTTATTGTAAAATGACATGCCAAAATCGATTGAATGAAAAGCACTAGTATTTGGATCATACATATAATTATTCATCTTTAAATAGTCTTCATCTCCAAGAAAAAAACGCCTAATAACTAGCTCGCTAGCGGGATTATCGCGCATATCCCGTAGAACTTTATTGTCCACCTGACCAGCATCCTGATAGCCCTCTAGGTGCTTAAATGCACCATAACTCCTCCCTGTCTTGCTATCATTTGTAAAGTGCGCACCGTAAGAACTCTGAAAGTCATCAGAATTATCAACACCACAACTCTTAACCGCCCTATAAATATTAGTCGCCGCAATCTCTTTTTGAATCAATAGCTTAGGATCATTATAGTACTTTCCTTTATATTTTTTGCCAACCATGCCATAAACAAGACCTTGAAAAAAACGCTTTAGACGCGTTGAAAATTTCTCCAAACCAGGCCCTTTAACATGCCACTTCCCAGACAACTCAGGCCTTTCACCGACTCCACTCTTATTATCCTTACAACTTTTAACCATCATTAATTGATGATCAACGGTATCCATATGACTTTTTTGATCGCCATCTACTGGTTCCCAAAATTCGTTAAAAGGTATGTCACCATTAACCGCCACCTGAGACAACGACTCAACATCTTTAACTAAACACTTTTTATCTTTTAAGGACGATAACTCTGGCTTATCAACATCGCCTCTGCGTAAAGAACGACTACTCTCAGTTATCTCTTCATCATGCTTAGCAATTTTTTTTCCAGCCCACATTTTGTCAGCGCACGGTTCCGCTACTTCAGCATCTGCAGCAAACACTGGTAAAGATTGTTTCCCTGGATTAATCTTATTATTTGCCATACCTTCACCCTAAAATCCTAAAACCCATAAAAAGTTTATATACTCACCGAACAACGAGTATTATCCCATCATGACATCTCTCTATCTATAATAAATATCGCCCAAACCAAAAAAATAATCAATAAATACTGACTACCTCCTAACCAACACCATATTACTTCAACATATTGCATAGCTTTAAAGTTTACTTATTTGCATCAGGAATCGTCAGCAGCTCCCGCTCTTTATGTGACACCGATACGAGATCATGCAAGCGCAGGCATTCCCACTAGAGCTACACATATAAAATAATAAAAACCAATTTAAAAGAGTGCAAAATCAAAAAACCAAACACTGCCACAGGCCATATATATCAAGAGGGTTCAAAATAGAGCGTAAATTACTAATGAAGTGTCAACCTAGATAAATCATCGGGTAAAAACATCAAAACCTCCTTTAAACCCAAATAACACTTGCTATATACCGAATACCTCCCATACACTTCAACAATATCAATATATCAGAGCATTAGTAACCGACAGAATAATAGGTAGATCATCCGTACATACCACTTCAAACTCTTTGGCCAACTATCAAACAAACTCCGTCAGAACAGCTTTGTCAGGCTCAACCTTTCCTCTCAGAAATTACTAGCCACATATATTATTAAATGTTTTTTTGGCCACCAGCATTCTATTTACAACCCACTTTATCAACAGCTACAACATGTTCTAGCCTCTTATATTGAGCAACAATAACAATCATCACATAGCGGTTAGCTTTGATATAACCGAATTCTTTTCACCTTGCCAGAACTCTAAGCTATTTTTCCATGGCAATGCTTATATTTTTTACCAGAACCACAGGAACAAGGCTCATTACGACCAATTTTTCGCCCCTTACGCACAAAAGGTCGTAAAACCTCCTCTTCCAGATTTTCCTTTTCCTTACTTTCAACCCCGATCACTTTCTCATGCTGAAACTCCATATGCTGCGCCAGATCTGCACGGCGTTTACGCTCATCTTCTTCAATTCTCTCATCTTCCTCAACCTGAACATGAGAGAGCAGCCTAAGAGTATCATGCTTTATATCCTCGAGCATTTGCTGGAATAACGCAAAGGCTTCGCATTTGTATTCTTGCTTGGGGTTTTTCTGAGCGTACCCCCTAAGATGAATACCCTGCCTCAGATAATCCATCGTAGCCAGATGCTCTTTCCATTTATCATCAAGAATACGCAGAAGAATCTGCTTCTCAAAATTACGAAACATTTCACTACTGGTCAGCTCTTCCTTTTTCTGATATGCAGCGGCTACTTCATCAATGATTTTCTGACGCAAAGCTTCTTCATCAAGACGATCGTCTTGATCCAGCCATGTCTGAATAGGCATTTCTTGATTGAGTTCACTAGCAATACGCTCCTCCAACCCCTTAACATCCCACTGCTCCTCTTGACTTTCTGGAGGTATATGTTGACTAACTAAATTACCAATAACATCCTCACGCAAGGCACAAATACTAGAAAAAACCTCATCGGCCATCAGCAATTTATCCCTTTGACTGTAAATCACTTTACGCTGGTCATTAGCAACATCATCATATTCCAGCAACTGCTTACGAATATCGAAATTTCGGCCCTCCACTTTACGCTGAGCTTTCTCAATAGCATTGCTCACCATTCTGTGCTCAATCGCTTCGCCTTTTTCCATCCCTAAAGCTTTCATGAAATTTTTCACACGACCAGAGGCAAAAATTCTCATCAAATTATCTTCAAGCGATAAATAAAATCTTGAAGAACCTGGGTCACCTTGACGCCCTGAGCGACCTCGCAACTGATTATCAATCCTACGAGACTCATGACGTTCGGTGGCAATGATATGCAAGCCACCGGCTTCCAGCACCTCTTCATGCGTCGCCTGCCACACAAGCCTAGCCTTTCTTATATCCTCCTCTGATGGGTTGACTAGCTTTTCAACCTCCGCCTCCCAGTTCCCCCCCAAACTTATATCAGTACCTCGACCCGCCATATTCGTAGCCAAAGTAATAGAGCCAGGCCTGCCTGCTTGCGAAATAATTTCAGCTTCCTTTTCGTGAAATTTTGCATTCAAAACCTGATGATTTAATCCAGCCTTATTAAGCGCCACAGACAAACGCTCAGAAGATGCAATAGACGCCGTACCCACCAAGACAGGCCTGCGAGAGGCCACAGTATCTTTAATATCTTGTATAATTGCATCGTATTTTTCTTCAATACTCAAATAAATAAGATCATTAAAATCCTTCCTCACCATTGGTTTATGGGTAGGTATAACTACAACATCAAGATTGTAAATCTGCCGAAATTCAAAAGCTTCTGTATCAGCAGTACCAGTCATTCCTGACAAGGTCTTATAGTTACGAAAATAGTTTTGGAAAGTAGTGGAGGCCAGAGTTTGACTTTCTGATTGAATATCAAGATTCTCCTTCGCCTCAAGCGCCTGATGCAAACCATCAGAGAGACGACGCCCAGGCATAGTTCGGCCAGTATGCTCATCTATCAACATGATGTCCCCACCCTGGACAATATATTCAACATTTCTAGTAAATAAAACATGCGACTTTAAAGCCGCAGTAACATGATGAAGTAAATTAAGGTTATGTGATGAGTAAAGGCTTTCGCCTTCTGGAAGCTTACCATCCCGCTGAAGACTCTCCTCAATATATTTATGACCATCCTCAGTCAATTCCACCTGCCGACTCTTTTCATCAACCGTATAGTGTCCAGGTACGACAACTACCAATTCTCCTGCTTTCTCTTCTTCCTCTTGCATTTTTAGATGAGGGACCAATCTATTCATCTCTCGGTAAAGCTCAGATGAATCCTCTGCTGGACCAGAAATAACTAACGGTGTCCTAGCCTCATCAATCAGAATAGAGTCCACCTCATCAATAACAGCAAAACACAACTTCCGCTGGAATTTATCCTCCAAACAGAATGCCATGTTGTCACGCAAAAAATCAAAACCAAATTCATTATTAGTACCATAGGTGATATCAGCACTATAGGCTACATGCTTATCATCTGGATTTTGTTGTGGGACAACCACACCAACCTCCATACCCAGAAAATGATAAAGAGGCATCATCCAATTAGCATCACGGCGAGCAAGGTAATCATTTACTGTGACAACATGAACTCCTTCACCGGAAATCGCATTTAGATAAGCCGGCAAAGTAGCTACCAGAGTTTTACCCTCCCCTGTTCGCATCTCAGCAATACACCCTTCGTGGAGGACGATCCCTCCAATAAGCTGCACGTCAAAGTGACGCATTGACAAAACACGCTTGCTTGCCTCACGAACAACCGCAAAGGCTTCCACCAACAAGGCATTTAGAGAATCTCCCGAGGAAAACCTCTCTCTAAACTCCCCAGTTTTTGCTTTAAGCTCATCATCACTAAGATCAGATAGCCCAGATTCAAGGGTATTAATAGCCTTGACCAGCTTTTCCATTCGTTTAAGCTGCCGATCATTACGGCTGCCAATAATTTTCTTTATTAAAGAAGCAAACATAAATTAGTTATAGCCCCACACTCTATTTCCAAGCCACTGCTTCTGCCAACAAGAGCAGCCGCAGAATAAGACAAGCGCTCAATACAGCAGCATTTTATGATAATCACAGGAAAGTATCACCCATATTAACGTTATTTCTTATTTTAGACCAAAATAATAATTAGCAACCCCCTAATTTAAGAATGAATAAATCACTAGATTCGCACAATAAACACTTCCGGATTCAAATCTGCAGTGCATCACTTGACTAGATAGAAGAAAGGGCCAGCTGAAGGTAAGCACCTACCCTTTTCTCCGGCAAGAGATGAAGTATCGCTGGATTCAAGCAATAAGTGCAATCGGCTGTCCTGTGCATACTTCGAGTGGTGTCCACCCTCCTATACCCGTCGCCTTTCAATCTGCTACGTTGCTGGCTGCGCTCGCTCACCCAGATCACCTACTACTCGTAGGCTCATGGGCTTCGCTTACTTGCCGCCTAGTAGCAATTTGAAATCCTTTGGGTATAAAATCTTCCTAGGCATGGTATTGATCAACATTTCCATTGTCCTCACATCGTCTTCTTTCAGATGACTCAACGACATTTTTTTAGGCCATGTTCTCCGAATGATGCCATTGGTATTTTCGTTAGTTCCCCGCTGATAACTAGCATAAGGCTTGGCAAAGTAGATATCTGCATTCATTGCTTTTGCTACCTTTTCATGGCTGAAAACTCACCACCATTATCTAGGGTGACTGTGCAGACCTATGACACCCGCTTCAGAAGCTTGATCATACTTTCAGCAACAACTTCGGCGTGTTTTGTATCAACTTTCCCTATTAAAGTTAACCGACTCTTGCGCTCTACAAGGTTCACCAGATGGGCTTCCTGTCCATAAATCGTATCACCTTCCAATCGCCTAGACGAGACCGCAGATCAACAACTGGGAGCCGATCGGAAATATCGACGCGGTCTAGGATCGTGATACGCCCAGCCTTACGCTTACCACCTTTGTAGCGCCTCTTGCCAAAGCTGGGTAGATTCTTATACAAAGAGCCTCCACACACTTTGTTAGTAGCAACACGTTTATAAACGATGGTGTGGCTAAGTGCGATGTCGGGCACTTCCACCTTCATCCGGAAACTGATATTTTCAGGAGACCAACCAAGCAATAGCCCCTTCTTTATTATGGGCATGTGTCGTTCATCTGCTTTGCTAAACTTTGTAGCTATCACTCTACGCTGACTGGCTAGTGCGTGGGCGCTTTCAGCACCGTAGCCATCATAACTGGCATTACGACTCAACTCTCGTGATAAAACACTCTCACTGATACCTACTGACACTGCGACTTCTTTCTGCATGTAGTCTGTTCTAAGAAGAGCCTCAATCTGATACCGTTGCCCTTGAGTCAGCTGTTGTATTGCCTGGTTTGAGTACTCATTATTGGCTTTCATTTTTAGTGTGAAAGCTACAAATATACCGGCAGCTGGCTCACCTATAAAATTTCAGTCAATTGCACTTATTATATTAATCCAGCTCGTCGAGCGGGTCACGAAGTACACGGTATCAGCCCAAGTGAACAGCAAAAGCGCAGCAGATGTGACCAAGGCTACGATCATCTTGCTCAACCCATTTAAGGATATTGTTCACACCATTACGACTGACAACGGGAAAGAGTTTTCGTACCATGAGAAAATCAGCCAAGCATTATCGGCGGAGGTTTACTTTGCGCACCCTTACAGTTCTTGGGAGCGAGGGTTAAATGAGAACACCAATGGCTTGCTACGACAATATTTTCCACAGAATACAGACTTCAAGAAGGTAGGTCAGATAGAGGTGAAGCGAGCATTGATGCGGCTTAATTCTCGGCCAAGAAAAGGTTTGAATTTCAAAACACCCGCCCTGATAATGGGTGAACACAGTGCTGCGTTAGCAGCTTAAGCTTTGATGCACTTGGAATTTGAATTCGCGAGGAGTAATTAGTATAGATATCCTGTAAATATAACTGTGTAATTGTCTATTTCTACACCCCCTTAAGAATAAAAAAGAAACAATTATACAGTTATATTCATAAACTATTTATTGCTCGAATCCAGATTGGATTGCAATACTTTCTCTGTTTATATACTTAGCAGGATCTTCAGTCCTACCATTTTTCAATACTTCAACATGCACATGAGGGCCTGTAGACCGTCCAGAACTTCCCATTCTCGCCAAAGATTGCCCCCTCTCAACAACATCACCCACCTTGACATCAATAGAGTTATTATGACCATAGCGAGTAACGTAGCCATTACCATGACTAACTTCCACCAGAAGTCCATAGCCTCCTCTGCTTCCCGTATACGTTACTACCCCTGCCGCCATAGAGAGAATACGCTCACCATGCTTCCCCGCAAAGTCAATACCTCCATGCCAAGCCGTCTTTCCATTAAATGGATCAATTCGGTGACCATACCTAGATGACAACCATCCTTTTTCAACAGGTCTACCCGCCACAAAAGAATCACTATATAGGGTACGACTAGCCAGCAATGAATCAAGGAGATCTAATTGCGTTTCTCTATTATCAATCTGAAGAGCAAGCTGATCAATAGTTTCAATTAATGCTGGCTTGGCATAAAGCAAGGCCAGCTCCTGAGGCTCCGAAGGCCCTCCAATAGCTGTTGCCTCACTAAAGTCAAACTCACCATCATCTAGGTTGGCTCTCATGGCCAACCTCTCTCCAATAGCATCAAGCCTAGTGATTCGCCCCTGTAATTCTGCTAACCGAAGCGTTAATGCATCTAGATGCCTTTCCGTCTCCTGCCTCATAAAAGCAAGCCCTAGCTTTTGATCACCCAGAGCTTGCTGCCAATTTCGCAAGCCTTCCTGTGTTAACAAATTATCATTACTCGCTTTCGTCCAAGTATAAACACCACCAAGCCCTGCTATCACAATACATAACACAAAAGCAAGGAGCGCAAAGCATAGACTAGCCATCTGAAAGCTGAGGGCTTGGGCGTGACCATTTTTTACAATAATGATCTTCATACAGAATCCTAAAAATATTAAATCAGAAAATAAAAGGATGAGTCTCTAACGCGTAACTTAGACGTCAAAAACATTACATTAAATAAACTACATCACATATACAATCCGCATCCTAAACGTAAAGCTATACCATTAAATTAGCAATTAATTATTACTATTGCATAATAAATATAAAGTGATGTTTTTGGGTACCATATCAGACAGTGGGAAAAGAACAATAAACACCCGATAATATTATCGTTTTTATGATAGATATACTCACTAAATCTAACGCCAAAAATTTGGCATAACAAACAAGACCGCAGATACGGCCTTTTATATTTATACAAGCAGCAACCATTTAAACAGGAATAGCCGCAGGCTTGAGATAAGACACAGGTGACTCTTCTGCATCACCAAAAGTTACTATTTCCCAGGCACTTTGATTATCCAAAAGATCTCTGACTAGACAATTATTCAGTTCATGACCTGACTTGTAGCCAATAAACCAACCAATCAAGCTATGCCCAAGCAAATAAAGATCACCAATAGCATCAAGCATTTTATGTTTAACAAACTCGTTATGGTAACGCAGCCCGTCCTCATTAAGAACTCTGTAGTCATCGACAACAACAGCGTTATCAACGCTACCACCCAAAGCAAGATTTTGGGAACGCAGATATTCTACATCTCTCATAAACCCGAATGTACGCGCTCTACTAACCTCTTTCACAAAAGAAGTGCTAGAAAAATCAATAGAAGCAGACTGAGAACCACTCTGGAAAACCGGATGATCAAAATCAATAGAAAAGCTTACTTTAAAACCATTGTATGGTTTAAATGTCGCTGTTTTATCACCATCTGAAACCGTTACTTCTTCCTTAATGCGAATAAACTTCTTAGCTATATTTTGCTCTATGATACCAGCCGATTGTATTAAAAACACAAACGGACCTGCGCTACCATCCATTATTGGCACTTCATGGGCGCTGACTTCAACATAAGCATTATCGATACCAAGACCCGCAAAAGCTGACAGCAAATGCTCTACAGTATCAATACGGACTTCTCCTTTCTGCAGAGACGTACATAAGGTCGTCTGCCCTACATTAAGAGCGTATGCTAGTATTTCAACAACCGGTTCCAAATCCGTGCGACAAAACACAATACCCGTATTTACAGGAGCCGGCTTAAGAGTCAAATACACCTTTTTCCCAGAGTGTAGGCCAACTCCGGTAGCACGTATAATGTTTTTCAGAGTTCGTTGCCTGATCATAATTATGCTACACCGTGACCTTTTAGGCCCTTATTGTTTAAATACAAGAACTCATATAAAAGCCACTTATTATATACCAATGTGACCACCTCTACACATATATACTCGCCGCCCCTGTCAGCGCTAGCTCACCACAGCCACTACCCAAACTCCTGTAACTACGCTGACTTGGCGCCCAGTAGCACAACAGCAACTCCAAATCCTTTGAATATATAACCGGAAATTAGTCAGCCTGTCGACGAAGAAAAGCAGGAATATCCAAATAATCAACGTTATCTGCGTCGGCCGAAGGCGCTACCTTCCTATGACCACCATTAGCACGCTCTTTTGTACCAACCTCGCGATTACGCATTACTGTAGGAATTTCCAGCGCCGACAAGTCAAGAGAACCATCAGCCTTCTTGCTCTTAGAAGCAGTTCCATCAATTACTTTCATATCTTGCTTCTCCTGTTTTTCCTGCTTCTGTACAGCACCAAGTCCAGTAGCAACAACCGTAACTCTCAACTCATCACTCATATCAGGATCGATAACTGTACCAACAACGATCGTTGCATTATCAGAAGCAAATTCTCTGACAGTATCTCCTACCTCGTGAAACTCACCAACAGACAAATCAAGCCCTGCAGTAATATTCACCAGCACTCCCCTAGCACCCTGCAGATTAACATCATCAAGTAGTGGGCTGCGAATAGCTTTTTCAGCCGCCTCTATAGCTCGGTTTGCCCCCGTTGCTGACCCCGTTCCCATCATAGCCATTCCCATTTCAGACATGACCGTTCTTACATCAGCAAAGTCTACGTTAATCAACCCATCTCGCGTAATCAGTTCCGAAATACCCTGAACAGCACCAAGCAATATATCATTCGCAGCGCCAAATGCATTCAGCAAAGTCACATCACGACCGAGTACCGATAAGAGCTTTTCATTTGGAATAGTAATCAAAGAATCAACACAGTCCTGAAGCTCTTTTAGACCTTCATCTGCGATCTGCATTCGGCGGCGCCCTTCAAAAGAGAAAGGTTTTGTCACAACCGCAACAGTAAGAGCTCCCATTTCTCTTGCTATCTGTGCCACAACAGGTGCAGCACCAGTACCTGTGCCTCCACCCATACCAGCTGTAATAAATACCATATCAGCTTCAGACAGTATTTCAGCTATACGATCTCTGTCTTCCATGGCTGCTTCACGGCCAACATCGGGGTTAGCCCCAGCACCAAGCCCCCTAGTAATAGATGCGCCCAATTGCAAATGTGTATGTGCCTGTAAATGCTGCTTTTTCAGGGCTTGTGCATCCGTATTCGCACACACAAACTCAACACCCTGCAACTGACTGTTGAGCATATGACAAACGGCATTTCCCCCGCCCCCTCCAACACCAACAACTTTAATGACCGCTTCCTGCGGGACGTTATCAACCAATTCAAACATGGCTCTCTCCATTTTCACCTTAAACTTCGCATTTTCTCACAAACCAAAAACAGCATTCAGAAGTTACCCTGAAACCACGTTTTAATTCGATCCATCACAGTCTGATTTTGACCATTAAAAACATTATCTCTACGACCTTTTTTGTGTTCATTACGCCCATAGTGCAACAACCCAACACCAGTAGCATAAATAGGGTTATAAACAACATCGCTTAATCCTTTAACATCATGAGGCAACCCCAGCCTCACAGGCATATGAAAAATCTCTTCAGCTAAATCTATAGCTCCCTCTATTTTGGATGTGCCACCTGTCAACACAACACCTGCCGGAATTAAGTTTTCAAACCCACTTCTTCTAATTTCTGCATGAATCAAAGTAAACAGCTCTTCATATCGAGGCTCCACCACATCAGCCAGCGCTTGTCGAGTAAGCTCTCGCGGTGCACGCTCTCCAACACTCGGCACTTTTACCATCTCGTCTGCTCTGGCTAACTGAGCCAATGCACAAGCATACTTGATTTTTATATCTTCTGCGTTCTGCGTAGGCGTTCTTAAAGCCATAGCAATATCATTAGTTACCTGGTCTCCAGCTATAGGAATAACAGCCGTATGCCTGATAGCCCCATCAGTAAAAATAGCGATATCTGAAGTGCCTCCACCAATATCGACTATACAAACTCCAAGCTCTTTTTCATCTTCAGATAGCACCGAATAACTTGAAGCCAGTTGCTCCAGAATAATATCATCAACCTCGAGTCCGCAGCGGCGAATACAATTCTCTATATTTTGTGCAGCATTAACAGCACAAGTAACCAAGTGAACTTTTGCCTCCAAACGAACACCAGACATTCCCAAGGGCTCTTTAACACCTTCCTGAGTATCAATAACGTATTCCTGCGGAAGGATATGTAAAATCCTCTGATCTGCCGGTATGGCTACCGCCTGCGCTGCATCTATAACCCTATCAACATCAGCTGACGTCACCTCCCTATCTCTAATAGCTACAATACCATGAGAGTTCAGACTTCTTATATGATTACCGGCAATACCTGCATAAACTGAGTGAATTTGACAACCCGCCATCAACTCAGCTTCTTCCACCGCCCTTTTAATAGCATGCACTGTAGAGTCAATATTTACCACCACTCCACGCTTCAAACCTCTAGAAGCATGCGAGCCAATACCAATGATTTCAATATCACCATCGGGAGTGATCTCACCTACAATGGCAACCACTTTAGATGTTCCAATATCCAACCCAGCAATCATGCTTCCATTGTCTGCTGTTGTCATACCGTCAATCTTCCTAAATCACAAAAACGATTATTATTCACAAAGTGCCATAAGACAATTATTCATTATCCCAGGCTACGGCAGCCCCATTGGAATAACGAAGATCAATCCGTTTCACATATTTCCATTTTGGCTCTAAACGCGCATGATAAAGGCGCACAAACCGTTGCAACCTTTCCATTCTCAGATCCGCACCAATACCTACTTGCACACCACTTACGTTAAAACTCCACGCACCTGTTCGACCAAGCTCTATCTCTATCACCATCAAGCCTAACGGCCTCAGCAGCTGACTAATAGCCAAGTATTGTTGCATTACCTCCTGAGCCTTATCGTCCGGTCCTTTTAGTAAAGGCATCTGATCAAAGAGGCTTATATCTACAGGCATAAAAACATGCCCCTCACCAGTAATCAGATAGAATTCATGCCAACGAGCAACAGGTTCCTGCTCTTCAAGCGAAACAACCAGTTTGTCAGGCCACTCCTTTTTCAAGGATACTTCCTTAACCCATGGCTTACTCAACAAAAAACTACGTATCTTCGTCAGACTTAACTGAAAAAAACGACTACGCAAATAAGGTTCCAGCATAACCTCCACCTTCTCTCTCTTCACATACTGAAAAGGAGCATGGACCTCCACCGACGCTATAGGCTGATTAAGCCACGACCAGAGACGTGGCCAAACAATAATTAAGATAACTAGAAAAAAAACACTCACTCCCACTTGAAATAAGCGAATAGAAAATAAATAACGTTTTTTACCATTTTTTACAGCCACTACAAACTTCCCTGTGTATTATCCCTAGTCATCACCATCACTTAACACCTCTGGAATTAGCCTCACCAGCTTTCATCCCTAATATTTTTACTAGAGTATTTACTCGGCACAAAATATAGCAGAATGTTTCTCATCAATAAATGCAACAGAGCTTGTTGTTCGCAAAAGTTCCACCACCAACTCATCAAAGTTTAAACCTATCTCTTTGGCAGCCATAGGTAAAAGACTATGATCTGTCATTCCTGGAATCGTATTTACCTCAAGCAGCCAAAAACGACCTATACTATCCTGCATAAAGTCAACACGTCCCCAGCCACTACAACCACACACTTCAAATGCAGACAGAGCAAGAGCTTGAACTTCCTGCTCCTGACTCACGGATAGACCACAAGGTATGGTATAGTTAGTATTTTTAGAAAGATACTTAGCATCATAATCATAAAAAGCACCTTCCACATCAACTCTGATCACCGGCAAAGCTTGATCATTCAAAATACCAACCGTAAATTCAGCCCCATCAATATATTGCTCCACCAGAACCGGCCCACGATAACTCTTAGCCTTCTCCCAGGCTTCTTCTAAGTCCTGCTCCCTATCAACCCGAACAATACCAACACTCGACCCCTCTCGACTTGGTTTTACAAATGCCGGAAGTAACTGTATACAATGCTCCAGATCCTCAGCAGAATTTATCAACTTAAACGCTGGTGTCGGCAATCCCACTGCTTGCCACAATAATTTTGCCCTATATTTATCCATAGCCAGCGCTGATGACAACACATCACTACCCGGATACGGGATATTCATGTATTCAAGGAGGCCATTAATGGTTCCGTCCTCCCCCCCAGCCCCGTGCAATGCGATAAAAGCTCTATCAGGCCTATAGACAAGCAACTTCTCCACCAAATGATCAGCAGCATCTATTAACTGGCACTCAATACCGCATCTTTGTAACGCCTCATAAACTTTTTCTCCTGAAACCAGACTTACCTTCCTCTCAGCTGAACGCCCTCCACAGAGAACAGCTATCCTACCTAAGGCTTTAGCATCCCGATGATTAAATGCATCTTTATCACTCATACATCAACCCTCTACAAACCTATAAATCTTTCTCCCAATTCCGCAGCCAAAGCACCAATGTCTCCAGCTCCCTGTGTTAACAACAAATCACCATCTCTAAGCAGACCTGACAAAATACCAACAATATCACCTGTATTACTAATAAACACAGGATCAATCTGCCCTCTCTGACGAATACTCCGACAAAGGCTCCGACTATCTGCACCTGCAATTACAGGTTCGCCGGCCGAGTACACATCCATTAGCAATAACACATCAACCTTAGATAAAACATCAACAAAGTCTTCATACAAATCACGTGTCCTGGAATATCGATGAGGCTGATAGATCATAACCAGGCGCTTATCTTTCCATCCTTGACGTACAGCATTAATGGTAGCCACAACTTCCGTTGGATGATGCCCATAATCATCCACCAACATTATACTGCCTACTGATGTTACATAATTACCATAGATCTGAAAACGACGACCAACACCACCAAACAATTTTAGCCCTTCAGCAACCAGTTTTTTCGGCACTCCCTCATCTGCAGAAACAGCAAAAGCTGCAAGTGCATTTTGTACGTTATGCTGCCCAGGAATATCTATTTCAACAGGCAACAGGCCATCATGCCCCTTTCGCTCCAAATAAAAACAGGATTTATTCTCTTCGTATCTAGCGTCCACAGCACAATAATCTGCATCATCACTAACCCCATAGGTAATAGTGCGTCGTTTGATTTTAGGTAAAATCTCTCTCACGACTGGACAATCAATACATACGACAGCAACACCATAAAAAGGAAGGTTATGTAAAAACTTAACAAATGTATTTTTTAGTTTTTCGAAATCACCTTCGTAAGCAGACATGTGGTCAGTATCTATATTAGTAACTATTGCCACCATAGGCTGCAAATGCAAAAAAGATGCATCAGACTCATCAGCCTCTACAACCAAATAGCTACCACCTCCAAGCTTGGCATTCGATCCCGCAGAATTCAGCCGCCCCCCAATGACAAAAGTAGGGTCTAGACCGCTGTGCCCAAACACAGAGGCAATCAAGCTAGTTGTAGTGGTCTTACCATGAGTTCCAGCCACAGCAATACCGTATCGATAGCGCATTAACTCCGCCAACATTTCCGCCCTGGGCACAACAGGTATCCGACATCTAAGAGCCTCAATAACTTCAGCGTTATCAGTTAAAACGGCGGTTGAAGTAACAACAACATCAGCTTCTCTTACATTTTCACGTCTATGCCCAAGGCTAATCTTCATGCCAATTTTCTGCAGCCTATCCGTAACAGCCGATGAGATGACATCAGAGCCTGATATCAGATAGCCCTCATTCATCAACACTTCTGCAATACCACACATGCCAACCCCACCAATACCCACAAAATGAATTTGTCGGATACGTTTCATTCCCGGTACATTAGAGGCTGTTTTGTGTGGATTCACATCAGTCATAACGAGCCTCCAGACAATGATCTGCTATAGTTTGAACAGCTTGAGTTTTACCTACAGCTTTTGCCGCAGCAGCCATAGACTCAAGACGAACAGAATCTTTGTCAAGATCCAATAATAGTGTTATCAAAGCGCCTACTTCCAACTGCTGCTGAGAAATCATCAAGGCTGCACCCTGATCAACCAAGTAACGCCCATTCACAGTCTGATGATCGTCCACTGCGTAAGGGTAAGGAATAAGTATTGACGGACGTCCTGCGTAAGCCAGCTCTGATACAGTTAAAGCCCCTGAACGACACAATACCACATCAGCCCATCCATAAGCGTTGGCCATATCATCAATAAATGGCTCTACTCGATAAAACTGTTCATCCTCAACATTCAACTCATTGCGTGCATCAAGGCACTCCTTAATATTATCTCGTCCAGTCTGATGCCATATATCAAACTTTCCTTGGTTGCGAGAAAATACAGCAGGAATCAACTTATTAATAGCAACAGCCCCCATGCTTCCGCCCAAAACCAACAACCTCAATGGACGGCCCACTTTATAAGTGCCTTGCTGACATATCGATGGTCTTACTGGATTGCCAGTGGTAAACACCTTCACCCCATTACATCTACAAGAAAACGCACCAGGAAAACCCTCTAAAACTCGTGAAGCAATTCGTGATAAAAGTCGATTAGTTAAACCCGCCACAGAATTCTGCTCATGAATAACCAAAGGAATACTTAATAGCTTGGCAGCAATTCCTCCAGGACCAGTAACATACCCACCCATTCCAAGAACACAAACAGGTTTCTGCTGTCTGAAAATTTTTATTGCCTTTAACAAAGAAACCCCTAGACGCCATGGAGCTTTAATAAGGAAACTCATTTTTTTCCCCCTAAGCCCTGTAACCGGGATAAAACTAATATCAAATCCATGCTTTGGCACCAGATCCGCTTCCATGCTGTCAGGAGTACCAAGCCAGTGGATATGGCAGCCTCGCCCACGCAGCTCATCTGCTATAGCAAGGGCCGGAAAAATATGCCCTCCAGTGCCACCTGCCATAATAACTATTGCTAACGATTGCTCATGTTGAGCCATTACTTTGCCTTTTTTCAGCTTTATCTATATCGCTTTTTAGCCTGCGTTCATAATCAATTCTTAACAAAATACCAAAAGCCAAACAGTTTATCAGCAGACTACTACCTCCGTAACTAATTAGAGGTAAAGTCAACCCTTTCGTGGGTAACATTCCTGTATTGACGCCAATATTAATAAGTACCTGAATCACAAAAAGAAGTGCTATACCGTAGGCAGCAAAGCCATGAAAAAGCAGCCCCATTCGCTCAGCACGAACACCAATTTGCAACGAGCGCCAAGCCACAAATATAAATAATAACAACACGCCGAGACTACCAATTGCCCCAAACTCTTCTGCCAATACTGCATAAACAAAATCCGTATGAGCTTCAGGCAAGTAAAAAAGCTTCTGGATGCTATTGCCAAGCCCTTCCCCAATCAACTCTCCTCGACCAAAAGCTATCAGCGATTGGGTAAGCTGATAGCCACTACCAAATGCATGCGCCCAAGGATCCATGTAAGACGTTAAACGTGCCACTCTATAAGGCTCTGCGATAACAAGCAAAACAACTATACCAGCCATGAGCACGATCAGAATCATGAAAGGCAGCAGCCGGGCACCCGCCATAAAAATCATGCCCAAGGATGCACCCATTAATACCACCAGTGAACCAAGATCTGGCTCAAGTAGCAACAAAACAGAAGAAAAAGACAACACAAGCATAGGTTTCAAAAAACCAGTCCATCTCGCTCTAACCTCATCAAGCCTTCTAACCAAATAACCAGCCAAATAAATAATAATGCAAAGCTTAGCAGCTTCTGAAGCCTGTAAATTAAAAATACCCAGAGAAATCCAACGAACACTACCATTGACCTCTCGCCCAATGACTAATACTAAAATCAGTAATCCCAACGCCAAAAACAACAACACCCAGCTATAACGTTCAATAATAAAAATAGGAACCACCAACATCGTTAATATGATTACTACCCCCAAGATAACAAACACAAGCTGTTTTAAAAAAATTCGAAACGGGTTGGCAAATATACTTTCTGAAACATCAAACGATGCCGAACCCGCCATCACTAGCCCAGTTGCAAGAAGAAGAAAAAGAGCAGCTAATAGAACAAAATCAATATACTTAGGATTTGCGCCATTCAACCCTATCGCATTTTCCATAACCGTCATGACATCTGCACCGAAAGCAATTCATTTACTATTTGACAAAACTGTTCTCCACGATGCTCAAAGCTAGTAAACATATCAAAACTTGCACAGGCTGGAGACAACACCACCACATCGCCAGAGTTGCTAACTTCCTGAGCAACTACCACAGCCTCACGTAAGCTTTTTGTCCTAGTAATTACTGCACAATCTGCTAATTGTTTTTCAATCACCTCCGCATCCCGCCCCATAAGAATAAGATGTCGTACATAATCTTTGACTGGGTTTTTCATCTCTAAAAAATCCGCACCTTTACCATCGCCCCCAGCTATAAGTACAACTTTTCCAGAGATGCACCGCCCAAGCCCCTCCATAGCGGCAATACTGGCCCCCACATTCGTTGCTTTTGAATCATTAATCCAACGCACGCCCCTAGCCTCAGCAACAAATTGACACCGGTGAGGTAAGCCAGGAAACCGATAAACAACCTCCATAATAGATTCAACCCTAATGCCAACAGCCTCTCCCAACGCCATAGCCGCTAGTACATTCATATAATTATGACGTCCAGCAATACGCATTCTGGAAGCGTCTATTAATCTGGACATGCCCTTATAAAGCCAAATAGAGTCACCCTCACATCTCAGGCCAAATTGTCCTATATCAGGAGCATCACCTGTAAACCCTGTGCTAGATATAGCAGATGTAACCAATGGCGCAGACAAGGGATCATCAAGGTTATAGACAGCAGTCTTGCACCTGTTGTAAATTTTTTGTTTTACCCTATGATAAGCCGTTAAAGAAGGATACCTATCCATATGGTCGGGACTTATATTCAAAACTGTCGCAGCTTCTGCGCACAGAGACTCGGTAGTTTCAAGCTGAAAACTGGAAAGCTCCAAAACATACAGCTCAATACTAGGCTCAAACAGATCAAGAACAGAGACCCCAATATTTCCACCTACAGCTACATTAATCCCAGCATGCCGAGCCATCTCTCCAAGTAACGTAGTTACAGTACTTTTACCATTAGACCCTGTAATAGCTACAACAGGTACATCCACAACATTTAGACAAAACAGCTCAATGTCACCTATCGCCTTTACCCCTTTCGCAAGTGCTGCAGCTATGTCAGGCTGAGCCAAAGATATACCAGGGCTTACAATCAACTCATCAGCACGGCAAAGCAGTTCTCGATTAAAATCACCAAGAAAAATTGGTATCTCAGGATAATTCTGACAAAACTTCTTCAATCCAGGAGGAGATGTGCGGCTATCTACAACAGAAAATGGCAGACCTTCACGGGAAAGATAACGAACACAAGACAAGCCAGTCTGACCAAGACCAACAACAACACGCTTACAGTTTGGATTAATGAGAGCCACTTATTTTTCTCCAGCTTTAGTCATTCCACTCTGTAGATCGCCACGATAGTAAGAGGATTATCGAAACTACTGAGACAATGATAAAATCACTATTGCTACCCAAACCCAAACAAATTACATCACGGTAAATCTATACACATTGTACTTAAATATGCGGGGAGATTGACTATACCCACTCCCCCTGAAGGCGTGATATTTCTAACTACCCCTCCCTTCAAGTGGAGTGCGCATAAGCACTAGCAGGAAAACTGATCCACACAAATATAGAATAAAAATCAGAACCGACAGTAAAGTTAGGTACTTATTCGCAAGCTCCCTAACGAATTTTCAAAGTTGCCAGCCCCAATAACACCAATACTAGAGAAATAATCCAGAATCTGACGATTACTCTCGGCTCAGGCCAACCCTTTAATTCAAAATGATGATGCAAAGGTGCCATTTTAAAAATACGCCGACCTGTTAATTTAAACGATCCCACCTGAAGAATTACGGAAACCGTTTCCATCACAAAAACACCACCCATAATCACCAACACTATCTCTTGCCTAACAATCACAGCAATAACGCCCAGCGCCGCACCCAAGGCAAGCGCACCCACATCCCCCATAAAAACTTGAGCAGGATAGGTATTAAACCACAAAAACCCTAAGCCGGCACCGGCAATAGCCCCACAGCATATAATGAGCTCTCCAGAACCAGGAATAGCCGGTATCAAAAGATAGTTAGCAAAACTGGCATGACCACTAACATAAGCAAAGATTCCTAATGCCGCACTAACCAATACTGTGGGCATTATCGCCAATCCATCGAGACCATCCGTTAAGTTAACAGCATTACTGGTACCAACAATGGTTAAATAAGCCAACAAAATAAAAGCTGGCCCCATCTGAATTGACACACTTTTAAAAAACGGCACAATTAATGTCGTTTCCACCGGCCACTGCGCAATATGATACAAAAATAATGACGCACCTAAACCGACAATGGATTGCCAGAAATATTTCCAACGCCCCGGCAATCCCCTAGAGTTTTTCTGAACAACCTTCCGGTGGTCGTCAACCAAGCCAATAACTCCAAAAAGACACATTACCACCAGCACTACCCAAAGATATGTATTGCTAAGGTTTCCCCACAACAGAGTACTAATCACTATGGATACAAGGATGAGAGTCCCCCCCATGGTAGGAGTCCCTGCCTTACTCAAATGACTTTTCGGACCGTCATCCCGGATAGTTTGGCCAATTTGACGATAACTAAGATGACGAATCAGATAAGGACCCAAACACAAACTAACCCCTAGCGCTGTCAATAGCCCAAAAATAGCTCTCAGCGTAAGATACTTAAAAACCCCAAAACCATGATAATACTGAGATAAAAAATCCGCCAACCAGAGCAGCATCTAACACTCCCCCTTATATTCAGGCCCCACAAGAGACCTGACGATAGACAACATTCCCATGCCCTTTGAGCCTTTAACAAGTATTGACAGTGCATCTTCTGACTCTTCATTAATCAGAGAATTAACCCAGTCTGTTAGTACTGTCTTACTCTCAAAGTGACATCCATCTTTCCCAAACTCATCACAAGCTAACTTTGCATGCGCCCCTAAGCCCGCAAAGTATTCTATTCCTTGCTGCCTAGCATAGCGACCAATTTCACAGTGCCTCTCTTCTGACACAGCACCAAGCTCAAGCATATCGCCAAACACCATAACCCTCTTACCAAAACAGTCGGACAGTTGATCAATTGCCGCTAATGTCGCTTTAGGGTTGGCGTTATACGTTTCATCAAAAACAGTAACAGAGTGCTTAGTAGAAGCAGATAAAGTGTAACGCAAACCTCGTCGCTGAAAAGGCCGTGCATTTTCCAATCCTCGAACAACAGTAGCCAACTCAACCCCTGCAGCGAGACAAGCAATAGCAGCGCAGCACGCATTAGAAACTTGATGACGTCCCCAGAAAGACAGGCTAACAGGGCTACTTTCCCCAAAAACACAAAGATCAAAGCTCATACCCATATCAGAAGATTGAATATTCAATCCAACACAATCTGCTTTCATATTACCAAGGCTAAAGGAAAATACTTGTCGACCAGATACAGCCAAAACTCGTTCACGCCATATCGAAAAAAATGCATCATCAGCATTAAGAATTGCAATACCATTTTCACCAAGAGAATCAAGAATAAAGCCTTTTTCTTCAGCTACACCTTGAACGGACTTTAGGCCTACCAAATGAGCCTCAGCAGCATTAGTAATGATCGCAACATTAGGCATGACCAATTTTGAGAGATAACCTATTTCCCCCGGAGAACTAGTACCAATCTCAATTACTGCACTCTCATGAGCTTGTTCTATCCGAAATAGCGTCAGAGGAACACCGTAGCCATTATTAAGATTACCAAACGTTGAAAGTACTTTCTCCTGCTCCGACAAGATTGCCATGAGCATTTCTTTTACCGATGTTTTACCACAGGAACCGGTAACAGCTAGCACAGTTCCAGCAAACTCATTACGATTAAGCTGACCAAGATGGCCCAATGCCTGAAAAGTATCACTAACTTCTACCTGGATCATATCCACATCTTCCGATACAGAATCAACCACCGCCGCTATCGCTCCAGCCTCCAGCGCCTTTGCCAGATAATTGTGACCATCAAAACGAGGCCCCTTGATAGCAACAAACAACTCACCTGCTGACACGACCCTACTATCAATACTAATGCCAGCAATAGGAGTAGCAGCAACTGTCTGCCTTTTCATCACAGCCGTAGTTCCTGCTGACAACTTACCACCCAGATAGGCGCTAATTTCACCCAAAGTAAAAGGTCTAATCACGGCTTATTCCACTTTTCAAGAGCATTACTAACATGATCACAGTCATAAAAAGGATATCTAATACCATTCACTTCTTGATAGGTTTCATGCCCCTTACCAGCAACCACAATAATGTCATCAACATCTGCGCTGGCCACCCCCTTGGCAATAGCTTCAGCTCGATTAACAATCACATCTAACCGCTGCAAGGCATGTTTATCAATCCCCTCCAAAGCGTCCGCTATAATGCCTTCAGGAGATTCTGTCCGAGGGTTATCACTAGTTAAAATAACACTATCTGCTTCCTGAACTGCCGCTTCCATCATCAACGGACGCTTTCCCTTATCTCTATCACCCCCACAACCAAATACACAAATCAGCTTTTTAGCACCATGCTCTCGCAAGGAGCCTAGAGTGCTTTTTAGAGCATCCGGTGTATGCGCGTAATCAACAAGCACTAACGGCTTACTACCACCTCCCAGCCTCTGCATACGCCCAGGTACTGCTTCTAATCTAGACAACAGCGGCACAACATTATCTAGACTACAACCCTGAACACCCAATGTCGCAATTACTGTTAGCAAATTCTCCAAATTAAACCTTCCCATCAACGGCGTGTTTATTTCAAAAACTCCCCACGGAGAATGAACAACAGCCTCAATCCCTTCAGCTAAAAGCCTAACGTCTGAAGCATAAACATTTGCTGAACTATCTGACAAAGACCAAGTAATAATATTCAGTCCTTCAGGGCAAGCAGACAACATCATATCAGCATAGGGATCATCTTGATTGATAATCGCATTTGCTAATAATTGATTAGAAAATAAAAGAGACTTGGCAGCAGCGTAATCATCCATACCACGATAAGAGTCAAGATGATCCCGGCTAATATTAGTAAAAACTCCCACGTCAAACCGAACACCGTCAACACGCCCCTGCTCTAGACCATGGGATGAGACTTCCATCGCCAGACAAGAAGAATCTGTACTATTAAGACTTGCAATAAATTGATGCGTAGAAATAACATCAGGAGTTGTATTCAACATAGGCTCTAGTGCTTCCGGAAAACCTTTACCCAGAGTACCCATAACAGCACAATGCTTACCCATACCGGACAAAATCTTGGCCAAAAACCAACAACAAGACGTTTTGCCATTTGTGCCCGTAATTCCGATGACTTTCACTTTTTCAGAACAAGAGCGATAATATCGCTCCGCAATCATACCGACGCTACTTTTTAAATCCTGAACATAAACGACAGGAATATCAATTCCAGCCCACTTTGACGAATAGCTATTCTTACCATCAGCCTCAGCAAGAATAGCCGAAGCTCCACGTTGACACGCATGAACAACAAACTCACGACCATCAGAGGCAACACCTGGCAAAGCCAAAAACAACTCACCACCAACAATATTTCGACTATCTAGAACAAGACCAGATATCAACTTATCATCTTCTACAAGAGCAGCGCCCAGTTGTAATAGTACATCGTTAAATGTTGCTATTGTCCTTGCTGTCATTACTTGCCCAACTTAATCGATCAGGAAAATCATCCCGCACCACCAGCCTCGCTATCACTCAAACGCTCTACGGTCAAAACCTCTTTTTGTTCTGGGGGTACACCCAACACCTGTAACGCTCCAGCATTTACTTTTGAAAAGACCGGGGCCGCAGTCAAACCGCCGTAATAACCCCCTCTGGTAGGTTCATCAATAACAATAACTGTGGCAAGGCGAGGATTACCAATGGGGGCAACACCAGCAAAAATACCAATATGTCGATTACTGGAATAACCATTTTCACCAACTTTTCTCGTCGTTCCAGTCTTGCCTCCCACTTTATATGATGGCACCTTGGCTCGCCTACCGGAACCTGACTGGACAACAGTACCCAGCATATCCAGAATATCCGAAATATGCTTCTCATCAAAAATCCGCACACCTTCAGGAACCACATCACGCTTTATCAAAGAAATCGGCCGCATTACGCCTTTTGCTCCTAGCATCATATAAGCTTGCGCAAGCTGCAAAGGCGTAACTGTCAACCCATAACCAAAAGAAAGCGTTGCAGCCTCAATGCCGCTCCAACGATCACGATACGGAAGATATCCTACACTCTCTCCTGGAAAGTCAACACCTGTAGTTTGGCCAACTCCAGCCTTACGCAGAACATCAAGCAAATTATCAACACCAATATCCATAACCATTTTGGTAACACCGATATTGCTAGATTTAGTTAACACTGATGTCACATTAAGTCGACCATAGTCCCTAAGGTCAGACACCTTATTACGGCCAATATACATATAGCCAGGAGAGGTATTAACCGGCGTATTTTTATCGTAGCGACCAGACTCAAGGGCTGCCAACACCGCAAAAGGCTTAAGGGTAGAACCAGGCTCCAGTACATCAGTAACAGTACGATTACGCACTTTATAAGCTTCCATTTCAGAACGATTGTTCGGATTATATGATGGATAATTCACCATCGCCAATACCTCACCCGTCTGAACATCTAGCATAACAAGAGAGGCAGCTCTCGCCTTGTGACGGACCACAGCCTCTTTTAACGCCCTGTGCGCTAGGTACTGAATGTCGAGATCAATACTGAGCATCAATTCTTTACCAGGTTTAGCGCTTTCCACTAGCTCAGCCTGTTTGACCAATTGGCCACGACGATCTTTTAAATAACGAACCTCACCAGGAGAACCCTGCAACCAATCATTATAACCCAGCTCCATACCTTCTTGGCCATTTTCATCAATATTAGTAAGCCCTACAAGGTGTGCAGTCACCTCTCCAGCAGGATAATACCGCCGATGTTCCTCCATCATGTGAACACCGGCTATATTCAAAGCCATCACTTTCTGACCATGCTTCGGAGTTAGCTGCCTCTTCAGATAAATAAAATTTTTATTCTTTCCTGCAGCAATACGTTTAGTCAATGTCTCTTCATTGATATCCAGCTGTTGTGCAAGATCACCCCAGCTACTTTTAGCAAGAAGCAGGTCTGCAGGAACAGCCCAAATCGTGGTAACAGGGGTGCTTACAGCAAGAGGTTTACCATTTCTGTCAAAAATAACTCCTCGGTGAGCAGGAATCTTTTCATAACGAACGGAACGCTTATCACCCTCATTTTGCAAAAAATGTCGGTTCAACAGCTGTAAATCAACAATGCGGCAGCCAACACTCAGCCCAATTACGACCAACAAAGACTGAAGAACCACTAATCGCCCACGTCTAAATGATCTATTTTTTGTCCTCTTATCATTATTATTCATTGCATGACCATCTCAATATTACTCGGCCTAGGAACTATCATATCAAGCTCCTCCCTCGCCAACCTTTCAACCCTAGCAGGAGACGTCAAAGTGCTATGCTCTAGCAACAAACGCCCCCAGCCCACCTGTGCTTTGTTTTTATTTTCAAGAACTTTCTGTAGCTCATTATGCAGGCGACGGCTTTCATACGACACATAACTGACCAAAAGACCTGACAAGATCATGGCCATCAATAGCCCTCCCGCCCATATACTACTTTGATTAAACACGGCCAATACTGGCTTCATATTCATCATTAACCCAGCTTCTCAGCAATTCGCATAACAGCGCTCCTAGCCCTTGGGTTTGCTCTTATTTCCGCCTCAGAAGGCTTAATTGCTCTACTCAGCGCCTTTAACCTCTTATTCAGCTGATCTTCTCTCACCGGCAACCAGCTAGGCAAAGGATCACCCTTCTCATGCATCCTAATAAATCGTTTAGCGATTCTATCTTCCAGCGAATGAAAGCTAATAACCACCAACCGACCTCCAGGCTTCAATAATTCTAAGGCCTTGTCTAGGCACTCACTCAACTCATCCAGCTCTCGGTTAATATGAATCCGAATAGCCTGAAAAGCACGGGTTGCCGGATGCTTTCCTTTTTCTTTACGTGGATAACATGCAGCAACAATCGCCGCCAGTCGCCCTGTTGTCGCAATTGGCTCAATCTCGCGCTCCCGAACAATAACCTTCGCAATTCTTCGAGAAAAACGTTCTTCCCCATACTCCCATAATACCCGGCTTATTTCAGGCTCTTTCGCTATAGCCAGCCAGCTGGCAGCACTCTCACCAGCCGAATGGTTCATTCGCATATCCAGTGAACCGTCTTTTAAAAAGCTAAAACCCCGCTCAGGACAATCAAGCTGCGGTGATGAGACACCAAGATCCAACAAAACCCCATCAACGCTTTCCTCTTTTTGTAGTTCATCTAACTTCGAAAAAGAGCCATGATGAATAATAAACCGATCATCACTATTCATTAAATGATTGCCGACAGTTACTGCGTCAGGGTCTTTGTCTATACCCAAAAGCCTGCCAGCACTGGAAAGCTGATCCAGAATAGCCTGACTATGCCCACCTCGACCAAAGGTGCCATCAATATAGGCCCCCTCAACGTTAGTTATCAATGCCGCAACAGCTTCGACACGTAATACTGTTTTATGCCGCCCAAATTCTTCCATCACTTACAACGATAACGACTGCAATTCACCAGGGATATTCCCAAGAACTGCAGCATCCTGTAAATACTTATCACGACACTCAGCCCAGCGAGTCTCATCCCATACTTCAAACTTTTTTCCTTGTCCAAGTAAAATGCATTGCTTTTCAAAATCTGCATAGTCTCGTAATAATGGTGGAATTAAAATGCGCCCACTACCATCCATGTCAATATCAGTAGCGTGGCCAATAAGAAGGCGCTGAATTCGGCGGGTCATTGGATGAAAACTTGGTAATACTTCTATTTTCTTCTGGATTATATTCCACTCATTAAGTGGATATATCAACAAACACGGTTCATCAGTATCGACAGTAACAACAAGGCCACCACCACAACTATCCCGCAATATCTGCCTATAACGAGTTGGTATCGCCAAACGTCCTTTAGCATCTAAATTAACTGCATTTACTCCGCGAAACAAATTCTACGCTCCCTGAAATTATTACTCCCTAATTTCTTCAAAATTCCAATTAAACCCACTTCTAACCACATTACACCACTAATTGACACTATAGGAATCTATACTCATCACGTCAATAATAACCATGCAGCCGTGCGCCATTATTTTGACTGGCAAGCTCTCCCCAAAAGCCAACGAACACCACAGAAAGAGTTACAAGTCAAACAAGTGAAAGGCTTTAACCAAGAAGGAAAAAAGATATAAGGAGGAGTAACCAACAAACCGGAATAAAAAAAAGATTATTTATTTCAAAGAAATATAAAAAAAATTAAAGAAAAACACAAGCTGGCCTGTAAGCCGGGTTCTGTTACCTGAAAGTCAGATACAGCAGCCATTCATCTGGGATGCATGTCACCATACACCTCAAGCAACCTACCCGAATTCAGTGCGGATCACACTATCAAATTCCTATTTGGTCTTGCTCCGGACGGGGTTTACCATGCCATAGACTGTTACCAGCTATGCGGTGCGCTCTTACCGCACCCTTTCACCCTTACCTGTCAGAAAAAACTCCGACTTAGGCGGTCTACTCTCTGCGGCACTTTCCGTAGGCTTACGCCCCCCAGGCGTTACCTGGCGTCCCACCCTATGGAGCCCGGACTTTCCTCCGCCCAATTACCACAAGAGTAATCGAACAGCGACTGCCCAGCCAGCTTGCATCTGAGAGACTACTCGATGCTTCACTTCTATTCAAGCATTTTTCCACTTGTTTTAAATGTTAAAACAAAATCATAAAGCTCTTTCTTTCGATGACCCGTAATATCTGCCACAATAGCAGTAGCTTTTTTGATTGATAAATCCTGAAGCAATCTTCGCAATAATTTTTCTGTGTCTTGACTAAAAATAGAGCTAGGCTCATCTCTGTTACCTTCAACAAGTACAACAAACTCCCCCCTACACTGGTCAGAGTCATTCGCCAGACACTCACGAACGACACCAACCGTACCAGCAATTACCGTTTCAAATTTCTTTGTCATCTCCCGCGCCAAAACGATATATCGTTGCTCACCTAACACATCAATACAGTCATCAAGGCTATCGCAGATTCTGTGGGTTGATTCATAAAAAACCCATGTGTTCTTCATCTCGGACAATTCAGCTAGTTTTTTCCTACGCCCAGAGGATTTAGCAGGAAGAAATCCCGCAAAATAAAAACTGTTCGTTGCTAAACCACTAACAGATAGCGCAGCAATAATGGCACAAACTCCAGGAATAGGAACCACCTTAATACCCGCCTCACGCACAGTCCGCACTAAAAGGTAACCAGGATCAGAAATCAATGGCGTTCCAGCATCACTAATAAGTGCAATAGACTCACCCTCCTGCAAACGTATCAAGAGCTTCTCTGCTTTTTGGCGTTCATTATGCTCATGGCAAGATACTAGGCGAGTTTCAATACCAAAATAATTTAGTAATCGACGACTATAGCGGGTATCTTCAGCAGCGATAACGTCTACCTGTTTGAGTATCTCCACTGCTCTGGGAGTAATGTCTCCCAAATTACCTATAGGGGTTGCCACAATATACAGCGAGGGTTCGAACATCAGATCCTCATAATAACAATAAAAAAACCTAGACTAACACGGAGAAACAGTAGAGACAGTTACTTAAAGCTTTTCAAACATACAAGTAACTGTTCAATGCTCCTCCCAGAACTCTGAATGCATAAAAAAACAACTATTCCCGTTATCATTAAGGTATAGGTAGGCTACAAACGAGCGAAGCCCCATGAGCCTATAAATAGTGGTTATCAGTACAATATCACCCCTCAATGGTAACTAGTATATTCATTTTGAAACAGGTTTTATACCCGTTACCATTGAATCTTGGGTAGGCGACAAACGCGCAAAGCCCCCATGAACCTAAGAGTAGTAGGTGGTTGGGGTGAGTGAGCGCAGTCAACACTCCACCTTCAAGGGTAAATGAGTATGTACCCGTCGCCTTTGAAGCTCCTACTTTGTTGACTACACTCACTCCAATCGCTTAGTAAATCTAAGCTCTTGAGGCTTCGCTCGTTTGTCACCTCATAGTAACTCCAAATCCTTTGGATATAGTGCAACCTGTCGCCTAGACCCTCAATCGAGCGCTCATTCGGAAAGCCGCTACTTGTTCTGCACGGTAATTAACATAAGCATGCATTATATCTACTTCTTTCTTTTGCTTTTTCAAACTCGCACCAAGAGCCGAACGTAAGGCTGGATTAATATAATAAGTACAATTGACTAAAATTTTATAGGTGAGCCAGCACCAGTCTAACCATTCGAGGCCTATAAACTCACGATCTGCCAGAAGGTTATCAATTCTCTTTATGGGAATGAGATTTAGTACACGCTCCATTACCGCTATGCGTTCATCGGTATTGGAGTTTCCTCCTTTTTTGTCAAGACACTCCCAAACAATGAGAATTGAGGTTCCTTGCCAAGCAAATGATACCACCAGATAGTTGACGTTTTTGGAGCCACGCTTCCAATTGGTTCTATCCATGCACAGGGTAAAGCGATCCATGTCCAGGCAGCTCAGAATCAGCTCACCTAGCTGCTCAAAACTGTAGTCATAGTCAGTGAAAAATCGCTTTATACCCAAAACATTTCAAATTGCTACTAGGCAGCAAGTAAGCGAGGTCCCGTGAGCCTACGAGTAGTAGGTGATCGGGGTGAGCGAACGCAGCCAACAACGTAGAAACTTGAAAGGCGACGGGTATATACGCCGATAACTGAACTCGTTGTCTGCCTTCGTCTGAAGCTCTTCAGCTACACGGTACAAGTGAGTGGAACGTCTACGCAGTAAGGCCATTACAAACTGTGCAATGAAGGTGATCCTAGCTTGATGCAGGGGAAAATGAGCCTTAAGCTTCTTAGCCAATGAACGACGTCCTTCATGTTCAACAACCATAACCTATTCTGGGGTAAAAGACCGTGCAGGTTAACTTGTCTAAGAGTCACGTCTTGCTAAATTATACCTTGAACATCAAGGTCTTCAGGTTTTTTTCCCGTACATAGATAAATAGCCTAGCGAATCCAGCAAAATAGCAACAGTATCTGGACTGGTAAAAACAGGTATCCAGTGCAGTATGGTTAGTGTGATGAAATGAGGCTTCTCTGGGTTTATTATTTTGTATCAACTTCTACACATTGTTTAACCTCCGTATGCATTCCCATGCAGGAACGTGGGAACGAGAGAATACTGATATTCAGTTAGGGCTTGATTTCATACAGAAGTAAAATAGAAGTCTATATTTAAAATAAATAAAGGGAGCTAATTAGCTCCCTTTTCTATTTAACTATACGTATTACCTAGCCCGGACGCTTATCCAGCCTTGCGGTCGATAACATTTTTGCGTAAATAATCACAAATAAAGTGTACGCAATTGACCAAAATAGAATGCTTATCCAATAAGTCATTAAGGATAAGTTCGGCATAAACAAGGGAAAAATAGCTCGGGCGATGGCAGAAATAATCACGGCGATAAAAGCGATGCTCATCCATTTCGAGGGATTAAGCGTTCTACCTGTGTGACCTAATGATACGCGGCTTATCATGGCTAAAATCACGCCACCAAATCCACCGATGGCGGTTAAGTGAATCATGGTAATCGCATTAAAGCGTGGAAGGACTAACGCAATGGCGTAAAAAATCAAACCTAATGACAATATTAAGTAACTCAGGTGTAATGACCAAAGTAGTGGTACTGACAAGGTGATTTGTGGTTTCCAACGAAGCAGTTTTATCAAGTTTGCAACACCTGCTATCAGTGCTAATAACGCCAGAATAGGATTTAATGCCTCGCCTAAAAAAACAAACCAGTTTACGATTGCAAGTAATAAAAGTGGAGCGAGTGATAGCTTGTCAATCACGGCAATAGGCTGCACTTTTTGTGTGTTAGTCCCTTTTGAAGTAAAGAAAGGAATTACGCGCCCGCCCATAACCGCAATAATAAAGAAGACTAAAAACAGCATTGACCAAATTGCTTGTAAACTCATGATGTAATCATAGCTTTTAAAGCCAAATAAAATCATCCCATTAATTAGGGTCATTGCTAGTAAAAGTGGCACGAAGAATAGATTTTTCCATTGCTTTACATGCACAACAGCAATGCCTAATGCCAATGCTGCCAGTGGCATCCAGCTTAATTCTAAGATCATCGTTAGCCAAAATAGATCGGGTGGTAGGACAAACATCGCAATGCGGGCAACAAGCCATAGTGAAAATAGAATGGCTAGTTTCGTGCTTTTTAATCCCGGATAGCCTGTCCAGTTTTGAACTGCCGTAAGTAAAAAACCTAAAATAATTGCGCCAGCAAAGCCAAATAGCATCTCATGTGCATGCCACATGGCAGGGGGGAGTTGTGAGGGTAATGTGATCGAACCAGATAACAGCATTCCCCATAAAACCATGCTGATCACTGCAAAAACAGCACCACCTAAAAAAAACGGACGAAATCCCAAACGAAAGAGCGGAAATAATTGCTGTTCTTTCTCATTGTCGGTAATATTTAACATTAACGTGACCTCTATAGTAGAGTATTTTGTATGTCTGAGAATTTATCTAAAAGAGACCTTTGCACGAGCCGTAATTTTGTTAGTCGGTGAGGAAAATACACACTAAAATAGATGATTTATGCTTGTAAATGATCGATTTAGTACGTTTTTAAAGAAGCCAGCTAGCAAAATAACAATCGTGCAAAGGTCTCTAAAACGCTTTTTAAGCATAAATTCAATTTATCAGAAACCTCGGTAATTATCCCTAATTCATCCACAAAAAAAACCACAAAGCATCTAAGGGCTTTATGGGTGGTGAAGAACGTGACGGATGGTATCGTCTTTTCAAGCCTGCGTATTGGTCATGACAGGGAAACAATATGATTGAATTTTATGATGTGATAGCACGAATTTCAGCATCAACTAATAATCGTAGTGATGATGCCGTTTTAGATTAGGTGGTTGGTTTTCGTAGTAGAAATTAGTCGCATGAATGGACACAGCAAGGCATGCATCATCAAAAAGAAGGTAATGAATATGCAAGCTAGGCAATGATGAGTTGGCAAAAAAATCTTATCATCAAGCCTCTCAATTTTACAGTATTGCTAGTTACCCGCATTTAAAAACAGATGAGCTTAGTATTCAGGCGCAGTTGTTAGCGTTTAGTAATTACCGAAAGTCGTTTGAACATAACAAAAATACGCTCCTTAAAGAGATTAAAGTGCCGTGTAAAGGCAAGGAGATCATTTATTATTTACATTTGCCAGATGATCATGATATTCACTCTATTGTGATTGTGACGGGGGGTTGAAACTCTGCAATGTGACTTTTTCACCCTCTTTGAACAAAACTTAGCACCCGCTGGGCTTGCAATGTTGACGGTAGATATTGCACGTGCAAGTTACTTTGGGGAAGCAAAGATCATTGAAAAGGCACCTGTTTTTGAATCTTACTTAGAATCAATGTCTTATTCTATGACGTGGCTCTCAAAACACCTTGAAGAATAAGTGTACAATACAAGTTCGAATTTCATAGGAAAGGTAAACACTGTGGAAGGTATGTGAATTAAAAGCACATCAAGATGGCGGTTGTTTAAACTGTTTACTGATATGGGGCCTTATTTTAGAGTAAAAAAGAAGAAAAAGTAAGATCAGCTGCTTTAGAATTCTCTGAAGCCTGAGTAAATTTTCTCTGCCGTACACATCCGTTCCCATGCCTTGCGTGGGAATATCACACTCTCCTCCTTTTTTGCCTTGCTGATCATTTTCTTTGAAGTATTATGGTGCTATCTATTACTTATCTTGAAAAACTTATTCTGAAAACATTATGAAAATGAATTTAAAAACCATTGTTGTGAAATTGGGAGTTAGCGTGTTAACCAGTAGTACGACAAAACTTGATCGTGCGCATATGGTTGAAATTGTTGTGATCATGGATAGGGTAACTTAACAGGAACCATTTTACACTCCGCCGAAGGCATTGTAAGAGGCTTGTCCGAAGTTGTATTTATAAACGCTATGTTTAGTGTGCAAGTGGTACTTTCTTTCTTCGTTTCCTCATCATCTGGCCTTGCTGTTTTATCTATGCCAGTAATGGCGCCATTGGCTGAGTTTTCCGGCGTGGCCAGCCACCTTGCTGTTACCGCTTTTCAGTCGGCAAGTGGTCTTGTTAACCTTATTAACCCCCACGCTCGCAGTGGTTATGGAAGGTCTGGCTATTGGCAGAGTGCCATATGAGCGTGGTTGAAGTTTATGTGGTCATTAATGCTATTGATCGCAGGCTTAGTGATGCTGACCTTAACCGCAGGGGTCTTAATTGGCTGAGAGGCTGAATAAGCAACTTTTAATCAACAGCTGCACCGGGTTTTATAATGTGGTGCAGCTTATTGCGACAGAGCCATAATCTTCACAAACATTGGTTATCCCGTGGTTTAGCCGTCTGACTATACCTTTAAGAACCTGAATTATTCAGAGATGAACAGTGATGCGCATAAAAAGCATTTAGGGCAGATAGATGCATTGCTTGATCAATCGATGGCCGACTTGACTCTCGTAAATTAAATTAGTTAAATGCACATTTTAGAGTGCGTGCTCTGAACGTCAAGCATCGAGAGCGCTTATGACCCGTTTCGTTAGATACATGTTGTCAATTATCAGTTTTACTATTAGCTGCGTACTTGGCTTATTATATGTCCTTCTTCGTCCTTTTCATCCAACCAACAGCCGATGGTGCGCGCAAACTTTCTCTTTCTTTTGCCTGCCCGTTATAGGTATTCGTCTTCAGCTCCACTGTGTTGAAAATTACCCAACAGTTCTGTCATTTATTGTAGTCGCTAATCATCAAAGTAATTTTGATTGATTCACTGTTTCAGCATAAGTTCCAAAGCGCATCGTAAGCATAGGAAAGAAAAGCTTGAAATGGGTGCCCTTATTTGGACAACTATATTGGCTGGCAGGTAATATTTTGATAGACCGTGGAAATGCTAAAAAAGCAATGGAATCCATGGCAACGACAAAACATGCACTGACTGATAAAAAATCAATATCTGGTTTTTTGCTGACGGCACCCGAAATCACGGCAAGAACATGTTGCCCCTCAAAAAAGACGCAAGCAGTGCCTATTGTAAACGTGTAGATCAGTGCTTTTTTAATCGACACATGTCTCAACTCATTTTATTAATGTGCTATGTCTGTCACTCTAACAGAAGAGTATACAATCAGGAAAAAATAGTGAGTGTCTCAGTTACTATATTGGTGGCCTTGCCATAGCAGGTACTTTCTTGATAACTGGTATCACAATCAAGCCTGAAAACGGGATAGCTTTATGAGCGAACGACAACAGCCTCAAAATAGATGGAAGCATAACATTGGGATGGTCATCGCTACTCTGCTTGGGGTGGCACTCATTATTATTGCTCCAAAAATGATGAGCCCGCCTGAGCGGGTACTTATTAAAGAGCATCCGATTAAAGTAAATTCAATCATAGTACCGAGTCTGGATGTGGTGCCACACGCCAACGGGTTTGGCCGGGTCTCTCCCGGAAGAACGTGGGAATCTGTTGCAGAGGTGTCTGGCCAGGTTGTCTGGATAGCAGATGCACTCCGTGATGGAAAAGTAGTCAGTGCAGGTACAGAATTATTACGCATCGAGGACGCCAATTATCGTCTGTTTTTAGCGCAAAAAGAAGCACAACTACAAGCATCTGATGTCAAAAAAAAGACAGCTAGGGATAGCCTGAGCATTGCCAAAGATAACTGGACTCTTCTTCAAACTGAATATAAAAGACAGAAGCCGCTAGCAGCCAAGGGAACTGTTTCAAAAACCGTTTTAGATAACTCCGAGAGGCAATTGCTTGCCGGGCAAACTCAAGTTGAGAGCCTGCAAAATTCACTCGACCTTATATCAGCTGAACACAAAGTGTTAATCGCTCAACAGGATGCAGCAAAACTTGATCTACAACGTACTATAAAGATAGCCCCTTTTGACGCGCGTATCACCAAAGTTAATATTGGCATTGCCCAGTATGCTAATAAAGGTCAGTTAATGTTTACGGCTGATGGTCTTGAGGTCGCGGAGATCGAGGCGCAATTTTCTGTTGGGGCTTTACAACCTTTAATACGAGGAGTGGTTACCGGAAAAGAAACTAATGTTCATGCCGGGGTGACTCTGCTTAATTCAGTGGTTATTCTGCATACCACTACTCACACTATTGAATGGCCTGCGCGTGTCGACCGTATATCTGGTAATATCGACCCTCTAACTCAAACCATTGGTGTAATTGTTGTAGTAGATCATCCCTATGCCACCGCTAGTCCTGGAGTGCGTCCGCCGTTATTACGTGACACCTTTGTTGAAGTTGAGCTTCGTTCAGATCCCATCAAGCAAAAAATTGTTGTACCGTTGAGCGCCATACATGACGGTAGGGTCTACGTTGCAGACAATGACTCTAGATTGGAGATGCGCAAGGTAAGCGTTGAGTTCGCTCAGCAGGGATACGCAGTGATTGCCGAGGGACTAAAACCTAATGAGCGTATAATTACCTCAGACTTGATAACCGCAACAGAAGGTATGCTGCTTGCCCCTCAGGAGGACAAGAAGAGCAAACAACGGATGGTTATTGAGGCTACAGGATGGGAGTCGAATAAATGATCCGTTTCTTTGCCAATCATCCAACCGCTGCAAATGTCCTGATGGTGGCAATCATCATTATGGGGCTTACCGCGCTCCCCAAATTACAGAGAGACACATTTCCTGTAATCCCTGCTACTGAAGTTGAGATCCGAACCAGTTATCCGGGAGCGACCCCTGCTGAGGTTGAAGATGCCGTTTGTCTGCGCATAGAAGATGCGCTGGATAGTGTGCAGGGTCTGCGAGAGGTTCGCTGCGATGCGCGCGAAAATATCGCCATCGTTACGGCTAAGATGTATGAAGGTACTGATCTGAATACCTTCTTCAATGATGTTAAGTCACAGGTCGAGGCGATTACCTCTTTTCCTGACAAGGTAGAAAAATCCTCCATTATCAAACTTGAACGGACTGCCAATGTTGCCAGTATCGCTATCACTGGTAAGGTTACGCCTCAGGGGCTTAAAGCCTATGCAGAAAGTGTAAAATCGAGATTGAAACAAGACAAGCGTATCGCTCAAGTACGTATTCAGGGGTTTTCTGATCAAATATTACTCATTGAGTTATCGGCCGGATCCCTGCAGCGTTATGGAATGACCCTTTCCGATATTCGTATGATCATAGAGCGTCAAAGTCTCGACATGCCTGCAGGTACTTTACAGACACCTTCCGGTGATATAATTGTTCGTTTCACAGGGCAACGCAGAACAACAGAGGAACTGGGAAATCTAGTTGTCATTACTAGCAAAAATGGTGCTCGAGTGCGGCTGGGTGAGATCGCAACGATTAATTCAGTGTTTGAGCATGAAGAGGATAAAGTGCTGTTTAATGGACAGCGTGCCGCCTTTTTGGAAATATCCAAGACCTATGATCAGGATAGTCTCAATGTTATGGAGGCGATCAAAGAAAATCTCAAACATGAATCAGCCATAGCTCCAAAGGGAATAGAGCTGGCAATAAGCACCGATGTGACCAGTAATATCCGTGATCGTCTACGTATACTCATTAGTAATAGCATACAGGGGCTGGTGCTTGTATTTCTGACCATGTGGCTCTTCTTTTCATTACGTTTCAGTTTCTGGGTCACTATGGGGTTGCCGGTATCTATTCTTGGTGCAATTTATGGTATGCACACCCTCGGTTACACCCTGAACATGATGACTCTGGTTGGACTGCTCGTCGCCATAGGTCTGCTGATGGATGATGCCATCGTTATATCTGAGAATATCGCAGCACAACTAAACAAGGGGAAGAAGTCACTAGAGGCTGCCGTTGACGGTGTTCGTCAGGTAATGCCCGGGGTACTCTCATCCTTTTTTACAACCGCAATGATCGTTGGACCCCTAGCATTCCTTTCGGGAAAAATGGGCGATGTTCTCAAGTATATCCCAGCCGTATTACTGATTACCCTGCTGGTTAGTCTTGTAGAGGCCTTTTTTATCTTGCCTGCACATCTTAACCACGCCATGAATAATTTACACAATGAGAGACGTTCACGCTTTCAGCTGATTTTTCAGCAAGGTTTTGAGTGGGTTCGTGATGTCATCTTCTTGCCGGTAGTGAAGAAAGCAACTAGAAAACCACGGCTTGCCATTAGCGTTATGATGTTATTAGTTCTTATATCCATCGCAACGATGCCTGCTGGCATACTCAAATATCAGGCATTCCCTGATCTTGAAAGTGATGTAATTCAGGCGCGCATTACTCTTCCGCAGGGAACCCCTCTGTTACAAACTGAAGAGGTTGTTTCACTGTTGGTTAGTTCGTTGCATGTACTGGATGAGGAGTTTACCCCCAGACAGCCTGAAGGACAGTCGCTAGTTAATAATATTTCGGTACTATTTAATACAAATGTAGATGCCCACGAAAGTGGCCCGCATATCGCGACAGTCAGTGCCGACCTGCTTCGTGCAGGAACGCGTGATGCTACTGTTGAGGAGTTACTTAACCGGTGGCGCACATTAGTGGGTGAGGTTCCAGGTGTCATTAACCTGAAGTTTACTGATAAGGAGCGGGGAGTTGCAGGCAAGGCTGTAGATTTACGCATTCAGGGGCATGATCTTAAAACCCTAAAGGCAGCTTCCGTTGAGATTCAGAAATTTCTCTCGACCATCCATGGCGTTGAAGATATATCTGATGACCTGCGCCCAGGAAAGCCTGAATTCAGGGTTCACCTAAAGGAGAGCGCTGGGGTGTTTGGTATAACCGCACGGACAGTGGCTGATGAGCTGAGAATGGCGATTTATGGTAATACTAATCTGGAAGTACTACGCGGTTATGAAAGCTATGATGTAACCGTCCGCCTAGCCGAGAATAATCGCGATAGCCTTGATGATCTACTTGCCCTGAGGTTGCGTGCTCCTGATGGTACTCTTGTGCCTCTGAGTACCGTTGCAGATATTGAACAGCGACGTGACTATGCTCGTATTCACCGGGTAAATGGGCAGAAAACGGTAACAATACAGGCGAGCCTTGATACTGCTAAAGCAAATGCACGTGAAGTGATGGGGTTATTGTCTAAGCAGTTTCTTCCCACTTTGAAGGAACGTTATCCCGATGTGCATTTTGCGTCTCAAGGGCAGGACATGGAGACCAGAGAGACAGGAAACTCACTACAAACGAACCTGTTGATCGGTCTAATTGGCGTCTATCTTATCCTCTTACTACAGTTTCGTAGTTATATTCAACCGTTGGCGGTGATGTTAGCAATCCCGATGGGGTTCATAGGTGTTGTCTGGGGGCACCTTCTAATGGGGATAGACCTTACGATGCCCAGCTTGGTTGGATTTGCGACACTGGCGGGTATCGTGGTTAATGACAACATTCTCCTTGTCACTTTCATAAAGAAAAGGTTACGTGAAGGGGAAAATGTTAAGGAGGCAGGATGGTTAGCCGCCAAAGACCGGTTTCGCCCTATTATGATTACATCGTTAACAACACTGGCCGGCTTACTACCTCTATTAACTGAAACGAGTACCCAGGCACAAATTCTTATTCCTCTGGTTGCAAGCTTGGCCTTCGGTTTGTTGACGGCGACTACCGCCTCTCTTTTCTTCGTTCCGGCATTCTTCGCCTTTCTTGACGAGAACAGGAAATAATTACGCAATCAACTATTAGAGACCTTTGCACGATTGTTATTTTGCCAGCTGACTTCTTTGAAAACGTACTAAACGATCATTTACAAGCATAAATCATCTATTTTAGTGTGCATTTTCCTCACCGACTAACAAAATTACGGCTCGTGCAAAGGTCTCTATTAATTAAAATTTATATGGCCATTACTTATCTTGCTTGTAGTGTAGGTGATGGTAACCTTAGTTATGGATGGAGGATTTCATGGTTAAGATTGCATCAGAAACAAGCACCAAGGAGGGGGCTAATACCAATACCTCTCAGCTCTTTAATGGCGTTTCTCAAAAAATAGGGCGTAAAGGAGAAGGGGAAAGTAGCAGAAAAAGTTTGAGCCTGATTCAGCCTGGCCGTTTCCTCATACCTGGAACAGTTAAAGATACCGAAATTCTACGTTTCATCCCATTGCTTAAATCGGGTAGTTATAGTGAAGGGCAGCTGGCAACAGCCAGCCATAATAGCTATTTCAAAGTTTGTGAACGTCGGTATCAGAGTTATATAAAAGACTTAGTCGAACCGTTTTATAAAACCTTTTTTCGTCGTATTAACCGACAATTGATTTTGGTTGATGTGGTGAGTGCACTTAATGCAAGGCCTGAATAGCTTGATTATATGCGTCAGGCTCTTACCAATATTACAGATAGCTTTGCTTACGGTAATCAAAACCGCTTTTGCAATTGTTTCGTCCTAAAATAGATAAAGTTATTTTTGCGGCCACTAAAATTGATCAGGTGGTGTCTGAAGATCATGATTCCGTACGCAAACTGCTCTCGGTAATTGTGGGTCAGGCTTATAAAAATGCGCAGCACGAAGGGGTTAAGCCTAGTTGTGAAGCAACGGCGGCGGTGCGGTCTTCAAAAGAAATTGATTATAAGGGAGAGAAGGGCATTACCGGAACGGATTGTCATGGCTCACCTAACTGTGTAATGAAGTTGATGCGAGTTTGATGCATGGGGGGCAGATGATACATAAGCTTCTTGGCCAATGAACTGACGTCTTTCATGTTCAACAACCATAACCTATTCTGGGGTAAAAGACCGTGCAGGTTAACTTGTCTGAGAGTCACGTCTTGCTAAATTATGCCTTGAAAATCAAGGTCTTCAGGTTTTTTGTCTCGTACATAGATAAATAGCGTAGCGAATTCAGCAAAATAGCAACAGTATCTGGACGGGTAAAAACAGGTATCCAGTGCAGTACGGTTAGTATGATGAAATGGGGCTTCTCTGGGTTTATTATATTGTATCGACTTCTACACATTGTTTAACCGCCGTATGCACTCCCACGCAGGAGTGTGGGAACGAGAGATTATTGATCATCTAAAAGATGGTCTCCTGAAACCATGTTTGTCAAGCAGGTGGCGCAAAGTACGTGCGTTCACTCATTCAAAACCATAGAGTATCAGGATAAATACAAAGGAACTCTGGAATAACAACCGCTTTGCAATGACGCCTTTGGCATCTTATCCTAGAAACTAGCAGCTAGCTCTGATGGCGGGGCATACCATCTCCTAACGGTCTGAACTTACAGGCTACAAACTTAAATCCCCCACATCCGAAACTGCGAAATAAAACATTTCTGTTTTTTGCACGAACCCGCATTTTTACTTTATGATAGAACTTCCTAAGCATTTTTTATGCCATTATCTTTGTTTTGATTACAGTTATTATCTCATCGAATCAAACGCAGGTTTGTATAAAGCTATCTTCTTCCTACTATTAGAACAACAAGTATCAACCGTAACTCACCTTAGAGTCGCAACCATTTCTATGGCCGGGGTATACATCAGTCCCTGGACTTCCGCTACCGGCAAATGGGTAACATTCCCTCCACATATATTTAAACCCTCTAGTAACTGAGGATTCTCCGTCAAAGCAACTTTACTGCCTTTATCTGCCAGTTCAATAATGTAAGGAAGAGCCGCGTTATTTAAAGCCATAGTTGATGTTCTAGCAACTGCACCTGGCATATTAGCAACACAATAATGCACCACGTCATCCACGACAAAAGTCGGATTATCATGAGTCGTTGGTCTTGATGTTTCCGCACACCCTCCCTGATCAATAGCGACATCAACCAGAACCGATCCAGCTTTCATTGCTTTTATCAATTCCTTCGTAATTAACTTTGGCGCTGCAGCTCCTGGCAAGAGCACACTACCAATAACCAGGTCACTTTCTATCACATGCTCTTCAATGGTTCGAGAGGTGGAATACACTGTTTTAATACAATTCCCATGTAGGCGGTCCAGAGCTCGCAGAGCATCCAGAGATCGATCCAATACAGTTACTTCGGCTCCCATACCAATCGCAATAACTGCTGCATTTTGACCAACAACACCTCCACCAATAATCACAACCTTGGCTGGCTTAACACCAGGAACACCTCCTAATAATATGCCTCTCCCTGACATAGCTTTTTCAAGACACCTAGCTCCAGCCTGAATAGACATCCTTCCCGCTACTTCAGACATGGGGGCAAGGATCGGCAGTCTCCCCCTAGCGTCACTAACAGTCTCATACGCAATGCAAGTTGCTCCTGACCTAAGAAGATCAGAAGTTTGAGGTGTGTCAGGCGCCAAATGCAAAAAGGTAAACAGCGTATGTTTAGATGATAAACGAGCCCGCTCTTCCGCCAAAGGCTCCTTGACTTTAATAATCAAACAACTCCGATCAAACAACTCATCTGCCATACCTACAATTTCACCTCCAGCAGCTTCGTAATCACTGTTGTAAAAACCAACACCTTCACCCGCCAAGTTTTCTATCATTACTTGATGGCCTCTGCTCGTTAGCTCTGCTACTGCATCAGGCGTCAAGCCAACACGAAACTCATTGTTTTTGATTTCCTTGGGTACAGCCACTTTCATTAGTAGTTTCCTCCTACCAAATTAGCTAATAAACCTGCTAGCAGGCTCCTCTCCTTTATAACTAAAACCTAGTTTACACTTAAATTGCCAGCATAAGTAATACACCTTAACCCTATACAAACTCAATAGGATTAAGGTAGTAGTGCAAGGCTTTTCCTAATCGTATGTTGATCAGGAGTTTAATCTAATAAATTTCATTGTGCAGCAAACCACTATTTTTCACTATCTCTCCAGATGAGGGTAGCCACGCTTCATTCGGTAAGATCAGGAACCCTATAAGTACCCACAATCATCCTACCTAGGTATCCGCTTAAGAACGGACCGGTGATTCGGAAATTGACCTAATCTAGGCAAAAATCATAGCTGTGCTATGATACCCATTATCGAGCCTGGGTGTACAAATTAATAACAAGTCGGCCGTCACTGTGACAGAAGCCACTATTGCTTTACTTGAGTATTATCTGAATGTGCTGCTGATGAGGGCTACCGATAACGGCAAGGTAAGTTCACATAATTACCACCACTTTGGTGAACTGTTGAGTGGTGATGAGTCTCTGTCGAATACCGATAGTGCTTATTAGAGTGAAAAGCACACAGAATAGTTATCTGCTCTATACATCAAAAACCGTCTGACTAAAAGTGTCTACAAAAATCGCTAGTTATCAAAATAAGACAAGCAATTTAACCGTTTGAACTCAGGTGTTAACAGCACGATTAAGCGAGTATTGTCTATGCTAAATCAATATCACGATATGGCGAAGGCTCACTATCGGATTAGTACGAAATCGAATGCACTTAGAATTGATGCATATAGCACATAATAATGCTCATATAGGTGAAAAGAATTATCCTATGATATTCAGTGACGAATATAAAGGCAATTTTGGCTGAAAGTCGTTAAAAAACAAACAAATTATTTGGAGCTAGATCTGGGAAATATCGCAACGGTATCGCTTGATTCTTTTCCTGACAATAAAAACAAGATCTTAACTTAAGTAGCCCCCTGCTTCTGTTTTCCTAGATGATACATTTCAAATTTAAATATGCGTTGCATTAATCAAAAAGCGTGTCCCAATTATCTTTAGCATCATGATTATTTCGGCCCCTATCAGGACTACTTACCGCAGTAAAATTGAAATTTATGACCATCTCCTTAGCATAATGTGTGGGGGCATCTTCTATCATCAATAAAAATTTATAAAAAAAGTTTCGTGATGTTAAATTAGGCTATAATGCTGTGAAGTGAGTTTTAAGTAAGGCTGGATTGATATAATAAGTGCAATTGACTGAAATTTTATAGGTGAGCCAGCTTCCGGTATATTTGTAGCTCTCACACTAAAAATGAGTCCTCAAACCAGGCAATACAAGCAGCTGAATCAAGGGCAAAGGTATTAGATTGAGGCTCTTCTTAGAACAGACTACATGCAGAAAGAAATCGCAGTGTCAGTAGGTATCAGTGAGAGTGCTTTATCACGAGAGTTGAGTCGTAATGCCAGTGATGATGGCTGCGGTGCTGAAAGCGCCCACGCACTAGCCAGTCAGCGTAGAGTAGCAGCTACAAAGTTCAGCAAAACAGATGAACGATACATGCGCATAATAAAGAAAGGGCTATTGCTTGGTTGGTCTCCTAAAAATATCAGTTTCAGGATGAAGGTGGAAGTGCCAGACATCGCACTCAGCCACACCACTTCTTATAAACGTGTTGCTACTAACAAAGTGCGAGGAGGCTCTTTGTATAAGAATCTACCCCGCTTTGGCAAGAGGCGCTGCAAAGGTGGTAAGCGTAAGGCTGGGCGTATCACGATCCCAGACCGCGTCGATATTTCCTATCGGCCAGCAGTTGTTGAATCTGCGGTCTCGTCTAGGCGATTGGGATGGTGATACTATTTTTGGACAGGGCGCCTATCTGGTGACCCTTGTAGACCGAAAGAGTCGGTTAACTTTAATAGGGAAAGTTGATACAAAACACGCCGAAGTTGTTGCTGAAAGTATGATCAAGCTTCTGAAGCGGGTGTCATCGGTCTGCACAGTCACCCTAGATAATGGTGGTGAGTTTGCAGCCCATGAGAAGGTAGCAAAAGCAATGAATGCAGATATCTACTTTGCCAAGCCTTATGCTAGTTATCAGCGGGGAGCTGACGAAAATACCAGTGGCATCATTCGGAGAACCTGGCCTAAAAAAATGGTGTTGAGTCATCTGACAGAAGACGATGTGAGGACAATGGAAATGTTGATCAATACCATGCTTAGGAAGGTTTTAGGAGGGCGGACACCACTTGAAGTCTACACAGGACAGCCGATTGCACTTATTGCTTGAATCCAGCAGTCACACACTATATTGGAGTATATTAACCATGAAAAGATCCTTTTCAAAAATGATGTTTTATGCTTTCATCATTTTCTTTATTCCTCAACGAGGAATGGCTATGCTAGACTCTATAGATCAAAATATGCCAGATCACTGGGTGCCAATTAATAAGAATATCAAGATAATAGTGCCAATAACTCTACCTGAAAGTGAGATTGGTGCGATGGTTGATCTTAAAGTGGAAAATTCAGTTACGCATGGCCTCACGGAACTATATAGATTTGTATATGAAAATAGTGATAATCAAGAGGAAACCCAGAAGACGGAATTAAGTAAAAAAATTGATACAATTAACAAGGATAATAAATATCCGGTAATAGTGAACAGCATTGATAATGAGCAATACTGTCACTTAGTTATTAAACAACCAGGCCAAGAGTGTTTAGAACTATATACTCTTGACACTAAACTAACGAAAAGTTCTGCTTGTGTGCAAAACACATTATTATCAAAAGAAATACTCCCATCTATTGCGCTGAAAAAAAATATAATAACTGAGGATAGGGCTGATGGTTTGTTTGATATCAAACATTGTTCAAAAGAGCTATTAAAAAAGTATCATCCTACTTTGATAGAAAACAATAAAGATACATGTTTCATATTATATATCTCATGCCATATGAAAGAAGCTGGTGCTAATGATGATTCCTGCCCTTTATATGCAGCCTTTTTATTTATAAAGAAAAACTCTGATTCATTTGAGCCTTTTTGTCGACTAAATATACAAGATGACAGTAATGATATTGATGAAGATGGCGGGGCAGAAGGAGGTGATACGTTATATAGTCAGCGAGTATCTGGAACTACTATAGATATATTACAGGATGGTAGGGTAAGGCTTAACTGTGGTGGTCAATGCAATATTGAATGCCAACCGTCTGCGTCTATACGATCAGCCTGGTGGACTTATACTACTGATCACATGAAGGCATATAAGTATAAGTCCTGTTTTATTGATCACAATTCAGATAAGCCGTATGCTTTCGCAGTTTATATGTCTTCTATGAATCAGATGAATAGCGTTCAAGATTGCAAACAAATCCTTGAGTGTCCATCAAGTACTGACGTATTGTCCAAAATAATCGATAAAAAAATTTCTGACATAGCACAGGTGACAAGGAGGATCCTAGATACTGCAACAAAGGAAGAGCAAAAAAGATTAGCTAATGAGCAGGCCCGCATACAAACGGAACAGATGCAACATACTGCAAATTCGGCAGAAAGAGTTTCTGCAGAGCATCATGCATCATCTAAACATCCACAATATACAACATATCAGGCGAGAATTACAAGTTATGCTAACTGGCCTCTGCAGTCACAGACGGCTCCAGAAGATTTAGCCCGCGCTGGGTATTTCTATACTGGAGACAAAGACGTTGTTAGGTGCTTTTGCTGTGATCTTGGATTGTCTTGCTGGGAGAGTCATGACCTCCCTTGGCAGCAGCACGCCAGACATTCCTTTGATTGTTGGTTTTTAAAAATGAACAAAGGGCAGCAGTATATCGACGAGATACAAAATGAGTGGGACAAAATATATAATCCCAAGAATCCGGATTTCGAGCCTATGCAGGATAGACTTAATTCATTTCGTCAGTGGAGAACAGATATTACACAAACACCACAAATGTTAGCAGATGCTGGATTTTTCTACACCGGAGAAGAGGATCTAGTCCGTTGCCATTATTGTAATGGGGGCTTGCGAGATTGGGAACCAGCCGATGATCCTTTAGAACATCACGCAACATACTACGGATCTTGCAAATTTCTAATAAAAATTAAAGGTCGAGGTTATATCAAGGGTATCCAGAATGCAGCTAGACAAAGTGTATTTGCAGAAAATATGGAAGATCAACAGGCACAACAGATCACAGGAGGAAATAGAGCCCCCTCATCAGAAACTGCGTCCACATCGGCAAATATATTGAGGGCACAGAATGAGCCAGTGGAAACTCAGGCTCCAAATATGCAAGAACTACAGGAAGAAAACAAGAAGTTAAAAGAAGGGATGGAGTGCATCAAGTGCAAAAACAATAAGGCGGTTATGCTATTTAAGGAATGTGGACACAGGGTGCTGTGTGCACCATGCAGCGACAATGTGAAGAATTGCCCTGTCCATGAATGTAATAAAAAGATAAAACAACAACCGATAAAAAGCTATTTATCGTAGGTACGTATTTTTACTTGGAGGCTGTAACTAAATATAGTGACTTCCTATCCTTACTATATACTTGATAAGGATAGGTGAAATATGAAGAACACCCAAGGAAGCAGAGAACAACTTCCTCAATTCACCCTCTCAGATTTTATCTGTCTAAAAATGACACCATTCGACAAACTGACATGCAATAGAGTTTGATCCCAGATAATACAGCTTGGATTCAACTTCCAAGTGCACATAACGTTTAAGCCTCAATTCTTGCAAAAATTCCGCATGACCTTGGCTAATATTTGATAGTTTAATGTCTGTCTTGGACTACTGTTAAGATTTTTTAAAACTATTACGATATAATTGGCTGCCACCTGTTTGAAGTTGACCTTCTTTGGCCAGTATTGTCAGCGATTCCTGCGATATTTACCAAACTCCAACAATCCCAGTACCTGCAGCGAAGTACGAATTTAATGATTTCGCACTACTTTTAGTTTATCTTGGCCAGACTAATTTCATATAGCTTACTTAGCGAATGGCCTATCTTCTCCTATGTACGGGACAAAAAACCTGAAGACCTTGATTTTCAAGGCATAATTTAGCATGACGTGGCTCTCAGACAAGGTAACCAGCAAGGTCTTTTACCCCAGAATAGGTTATGGTTGTTGAACATGAAAGACGTCAGTTCATTGGCCAAGAAGCTTAAGGCTCACCTACCCCTGAATCAAGCTAGGATCACCTACATTGCACAGTTTGTAATGGCTTGCTGCGTAGCCGTTCCACTAACTTGTACCGTGTAGCCGAAGAGTTTCAGACGAAGGCAGACAACGAGTCCAGTTATCGCCGTATATACCCGTAGCCTTTCAAGTTGCTACGTTGTTGGCTGCGTTCGCTCACCCCTATCACCTACTACTCGCAGGCTCGCGGGGCTTCGCTTACTTGCTGCCTAGTAGCAATTTGAAATGCTTTGGGTATAAAGCGATTTTTCGCTGACTATGACTACAGTTTTGAGCAGCTAGGTGAGCTGATTCTGAGCTGCCTGGACATGGATCGCTTTACCATGTGCATGGATAGAATCAACTGGAAGCATGGCTCCAAAAACGTCAACTATCTGGTGGTATCATTTGCTTGGCAAGGATCCTCAATTCCCATTGTTTGGGTGTGTCTTGACAAAAAAGTAGCAACTTCAAAGACGACTGGTATATTCATTTTGAAACAGATATTAATACAACCTTTCGGCTAGACCCTCATCGAAGGCCCATTCGGAAAGCCGCTATTTGTTCTGTACGGTACTTACCATAAGCATGCATTATACCTACTTCTTTCTTTTGCTTTATCAAACTGACACTACGAGATGAGCGTAAGTAATTAAGGTATAATGAACATATTTCCGACTCAGTGTAAACCTTCTTCCTTCCTCTACGATCATAATCTAACCCCCACCACTGAAGGAACTCAAAGCGAGTACCACTAGAAAATTTATTGTTTTTTTGTTCATCCTCAATGCCCTTTATCATTTTATTAAACTGGCTTGGTGATAATTCATCCACATTAATTGATAAAAACCTATGCTTTTTCACACTTACTTCCCTATCAGTATTTTTATCAGAACTACCTTTCTTTTTATCAGATGTCTCTACCTTTTTGCCAGCACTAGATTCAAAAACACGAGGATCATCAGGAAGCTTGCTTTTAAGATAACCAGTAGTATCAAGGTTCGGCATAGCGTGATTTCCGAACTCCAAATCCAATGCCACATTATCTGAGAATAAACTACCTCTAGGAAGAAATTTTTTCCTGGCATCCTCCACGTGTTTTATAAATTTATGCGCGCGTGCATCATCATTAAGATTATATAAACTCATCCAAACCAGATCTTTCCTATAGTTCTTCTTTGGAGCATTTCTACGTAAAGTATTTTTTTCACTTGTAGATTTCACTAAACATTCTTCACTTTTATTTTCTACAATGTTAGTTTCGTTACGAACTTGTTTAGCATCCGTTATTTTATTTTTTTCAAACTCACATATTCTTGCTTGGCATTGCAAATAATAACAAAGCTCGACTTTAATAGTAATAGTTGCAAAACTAGAGAATGCCTTAATAAATGCTGCAAATAATTCATTAGATAAATCGTCTCCTTTTTTAAATAACTCTCCACCATTCCTCATCCTTCTATTCACAGAGCCATGCCCATCAGTTGATGTTATAAGAGATAAGGTGCCTATAAAATTATTCTTTATTTCTTCTTCAGTGCGAGAATAATGATTAAAACAAGATTTATATAGATCTATCATTTCCATCATCAAATTACCCTTAGTGCATCCCTTACTTTCATTATATAAATTATCAAGAAGGGTATTAAATTCCATTGATTCCTTTTTGGATTTAAATTGTTCTGCAATAAGTTTACTCTCAGCTGCGCGCCCCTCTGGTGCAGTCTGATCTTCAATATATCTCTCTCGAAGATAGGGGTTTTCACAATACATAAAACCCTCACTTTGCTCCAATTCTAGCCATCTTTTCAACAATTGAGAGAACAAGCCAATATCACCAATATTTCTACAATTATCTAGAACAGCACCAAAATCTAAAAAAACAATTTTCTCACCACCTCTATTTTTCTCAAGCATTAAGTTACCAGGATGCAGATCTCCATGCAATAATCCTGAACTTTTCAATACATCTTTCCAGACCTGACAAGATTTACTATATATAGCATTTGCTTTTTTATTACACCCCTTAGCCATTAAGTCACTCACCGTATCTCCATTTATATACTCCATCACTAGTATATCTTCAGTTGCACCGATTCCCTCAGGCACTTTAAATAGTCCATTTCCAACTGATTCTACACCTCTCTTATAAAGCTCCATCATTTTAAACTCATTTATCATACTACTTTCATTTTTTAAATTTATAAGAAGCTGATCCATAACCTGCTTCGTCATACTTTTTTCAAACACCTCTGCATAATCATAAAATCCAGAAATAGACTCTAGAATAACACCAATATCATTTTTAAAAACAGAATACAGTTTTGACAATGCAAACACTACATCTTTGTAATCAGCATCAAGCTTATCAACAATACCTTTTCTTACAATCTTAACCGCATACTCTTCAATCCTTCCTTTTACTTTTATTTTCACCTTATGAACCTGTGCAGTAACTCCAGAGCCTAAAGGTTTCGGATCTATATAAATAACATCAAACCCCAGTTTTTTACAATCTTCATTAACCTTTTGCTCTATATATTCAAATGGCTCTGGCGCATTATCATTACATAGGTGCATTAAATCTTTTCGTTTTTCCATAGGAATACGCACATCACTTGCAAACAGCTGCCCTATTTTACGAACAAAAGGGCCGCAATCATCAATATGCTTGGCAACATCGCTAAAATCAGGCTTTAACCTACCACCCAATAAAGCCTCCACCCACACAGCACTAAAAGGCACAAAATAACTAGCAGCAGGATAAATTGATTTAGCTATACTAACTCCACACTGTTTTATTTTACGTAAGAAAGAAACTTTTTTATCATTACTGCAACTTTGAACACCATGATTATAACCACTATCTGATTTTATAGATGCATTACCTTCTATAACTTTCTGTTTTTTATTCACAGTCTCTGACACAAAGTCACAACCAGAATTATAACTTGCAAAGCTTCTCTTTCTTTTCAACGCAGTATTATTTTTAATGCCCTCATCATCAACACTAACCATTAATTCAGCTGTTTGATTCAAACATTTCCTCTTATCAATGAAGGTAGCATCCTGTATAGATTCTTCACGCTTTCTTTTCCCACCATTACGATATAAAAAAGAGTCTTGCGATTCTAACTGAGGTTGATTATGATAATTAACTGGAAAAGACTGTCTATTATTTGTTACACAGCGATCACCCACACCTTTATTAGGTGTAGTACGCAATACGGCACTTCTTTTCAATTCAGACACCCTCTCATGCGTACCTCTTTGTACTACTGAATTATCAATATTTACGCACAGATCCAAACTATTGCTAGACACATCAAAACTATTATTGATGACATTTAATTTCATGATAATACTCCTTTTTAATACATAGTCATCTCATAGGTCTCAAATATTTCCTATAATATGCCATGACATCCACAGAATCTTAGGCGAACTAAGAGACTATACCCAGCTGACGATCACAACAAAGCATAAACTTCAATAAACGACTGATATACACCCACAGCCATATGAATCATATAACAATAATTATTTATACTTTCACGATATATAATACGAATTTAAATGTATAATATATGATTAGACACGTGTGATAATATTAAGTTCCATATACTGATTTGCTTGAGTAAAATTGGGTCAGAATGTTATTTTGTACTAGAACTTAGGTTCCCACAATAACTAATAAACTCAGAATGGATTTAAGAGCTGGTTAGCAGGCTGAAGTAATGGCACCTTTGGAAATTAGGCTCTAATGTAGTTCATCGCAATATCCTGCATCTATGTACGGGACAAAATATTTAGCAGATCTAAATAAGTGGTTTGATCATTTTTTGCACAGCTTTTTTTGAGTACCCGTCTAAGCCTATCCAAGCCTAATCGAAACAGACTCTTGGCAGGACGGTAATGCTTGTTCAGCGGCAATTTATTTGCATTCCCATAACACCGGTGCCCTACTAATAGGCACCACACAACAGCAATTGTCAGTAGCCCCATCAGTTTATCCATCCGGTCAAGGTTTATCATATTTGTGGACTCCAAATTAAAGCCCCGACTTTTTAGATTGCCAAACATGGTTTCAATACTCCAGCGCTTACTATAGTCATCTATTATGCTGCCTGGCTTTTTAGTAGCTACGACGATCAACAATACTTTCAGAGTTCTACGGGCTGCAATATAGAGCGGTATTCCAGATACTTTCTTTTTGCTATGCCACGTTACTGTTTGATTGATACTAACGCCTCTGCATAGCTTGCCAATGGCAATCTTTTTGCTTCGATGTTCCACCACATTCTACTCGCCCGCGCGGACTCTGTACGCCGCCTATCTGTTCGGCCTTGCGCTTGCCTATGCCTATATCTAGGTTCGCCAGTATTCCTTGCCAACTCACGGCTCACTGTAGACTGGCTGGTGCCAATGATCTCCGCTACCTCCCTTTGGCTGCAACCCCTTTTCTTTAGTGCGGAAATCTGGCATCATTTTTCGTAAGCCGGTTGTTGGTAAGTTATCGTCATTACTTCACCTCTTGCCGGAGAAAAGGGTAGGAGTTTACTTTCAGCTGGCCCTTTCTTCTACCTAGTCAAGTGATGCACTTCATATTTGAATCCGCCACATCATAAATTGGAAAAAGATGAATAATGCATTTAGTCAGTGTTATTTCTGTAAGACTGGACGATTATTAACACCAATACATCTGATGGATGCATTTTATTGCTTAAAATATGCTCTTGTTCTTTTTGCCTGGTTTTTGATCGTGCTACCACAATACACGACAGCGACAGTAAACTTAGATCTTTACCAATATTGGCAGTCTCCTTCTGCCTCAAAGGAGGGGCAGGCAAGCTCTATAGATGATTCTGATTATATTCAATTACCAACGGTAGATGATTACCAGAAACTGGAGATTCACGACTCTTTTTCAAGCATTAAATCCCAGTTCTTAAGTGATATTAATACTCTCAAGGAGTTAGCTGATAGGTTTGTTGGTAAAAAGTACGATGATAATATAGATGTTTTTTATAGCAATATAGATAACCCTCCTGAATATTTTCAAAATTATTTGCTAGCACTGTATAAGTACACCCGCTTTCATATTCATCATATGGTAAAACAGCTTGAACACAAGCAAAATACTAACCTCGGTGAGGTTGACCAAAAAAGCTATATTGCATCGGTACTCCATTTATGCCTGAACGATATGGATCTTTGCCCTGCAGCCATTCATACTCGCTTTACTCACAGTTTTATGGACATTGAAGCATCACAGACAGGATTGCCCGGACATATCTTCAAAGTGAGGATGACCTTATTTCGTCAATTTATTGAATTATTTATGTTTAACGAGCAGCGGAGTGGGCGCCTTAATATACCACCAATCATGGAAATCCACTGGTACAACTACCTTTACAATCTTTTCTGTGAAAAGCTGAAACTTCCGTTAATTCAGGATCAACTCGCAGAGCAGTATGCAGTGCAGAATAAGGAGGCTGACATCAGGAAAAATTTTCTATTAGCGGCACCATTATTTATTAACTCGCGTACTATTCTTCAAAAACTAGCGGCTGGATGGTCTGATCACCTAAAAGCTCTTTTTAAAGAACAGGATATATTGATATGGAAAACCTGTGTTATTGATTCACATCAACCTGTATCGGACATATCTAGTCTTATGGATAGTAAAATCTTTTTACTGGTTAATAATTGGCTAAAAACGACAAAGGAGAATGAGCTTAATTTCAATAAAATAGTTGACGAAATAGACTTTGTCAGCTACAGCTTTAGGCGTTACCAGGAAAAGGTCCTTGCTTGGGTAACAAACTATTTCTATGCATCAAAAGCAAATGTATTCACAAATATTTTGAACACACCCGAGCGTAATTTGCATATAGGAACAGTTGGCAATATTTTCTTCTGGGTATTTGCTCATCAAGAGTATCTCAAGGCAGGACAAGAATGTACTTTTGATACAGACAACCACATCACGCTCAAGCTATCTCATTTAACCTTAATTGACCTATTTAGTCAGCCAGACGCAACCTACGCCCTCCTGACCCAGGCACTGGAGCAGACTGACAGCCCAGAGGATATTTCCTCGTTTTTTCTAGACCCTAAGATTAGCGAACAACTCTGTAAATTGCAGCCCATGGTGATGCAAGCGCTTAGCAATCAACTAACAGATAAATTAGCTAGCAATGACCCCGATTTCGAAACAACATTATTACAGTGTATATGCAATAAACTAAACTGCTCATATAACAAAATCATTTACCCAGATACCCTCGGATGGCTAATAGGTACATCGTTGTTGGAACCGGTCTTATTAGAACTCCAGAAACGTGAAATAGATATTTCTTTGGTTACACAGAGCCTGTTCAGCTGGGATATTTCATCTTTCTCAGAAGAAAGTACAAAACAACTGCTAACACCTGTGCACTGCCAGCGGTTATTACAACAGGCATGTACTCTAAATCAAGTGGAATCAGCGTATAAACTCCTAGTAACAGGAAATTGCGACAATTGCACTAACTCTTTAAATAATACACAAGAAAACCTTCTATCTATCTTTGCTCGATCTGGTTTTTTGCCTGGTCTGAAATACCTACTGGAAAGAGATATAACAAGTCTTAATTCTCAAGATGTAAATGGTAATACAGCCCTGGCCAAGGCCACGATACAAGGCCATACAGCGTGTGTTAAGCTATTGTTGGCCAAGAAAGTCATGACTAACTTGAAGGATAACCTCGGCGCCTCGCCACTTCATCATGCCTCATCCGGCAATGTAGAGTGCCTTCAAATGTTGATTGACGACGGCGCTAATGTCAATGAGAAAGATAACCTCGGCTGTACACCACTGCACAATGCTGCCTATTCTGGCAACGCAGAGTGCATCATTGCGTTATTGGCTATACGAGGCATTAAGGTTAATGAGCAGGCTCATGGCTGGACTCCCTTGCACTATGCGGTCAATTGCAACAACGTAGAATGTGCCAGAGCGTTACTGAATGCAAAGGATATTCTAGTCAACAAGCAAAATAATAGGGGTAATACGGCTCTGCACCTTGCCGCCCAACATGACCATTCAGAGTGCCTTTCTTTGTTAACGGGTGTAAAGCATATTGATGTAAACCAGCAAAACAATGACGCCTGGACGCCCATGGCTATTGCAATATCATCAAACTTTAAAGCGTCTTTTGAGATACTTCTCGCTGCCAATGGAATTCAGATCAATACGCATGGTAACAGTGGCCGCTCGCCCTTGCATTTTGCAGCCCAATTACCAGACACAGCGATAATAAATATGTTATTGGCCGAAGATCAAATTCAGGTCAATATAAAGAGTGACTATGGCCTCACCCCCCTACACAGCGCCGCCGCATTTGGAAAGGTAGAGAATGTTAAGGTGTTATTGCAGATAGATGGTATTCAGATCAATATTCGTAATAATGATGGCTATACACCCTTGATCTGCGCTGCGATCTGTGGTCACTTAGCGTGTATGGAGGCGCTACTAGCCACAAATAGCATTAAGGTGAATAAAGCATGCTTTGATGCTAGAGCAACAGCATTGATTTACGCCATAACAAATAAACATCAAGATTGTGCAAAGCATTTGATTAACGATCGGCGTATAAATTTGACTAAAAAGTCTAGAAGCCTTGGCACCCCTTTAATACAAGCCAAAGCGCACAGCCTCACTGATATTATAGGGCTAATAGAAGACAAGAAACGCCTTAATACATGCATGGGGTTATTCAATAAAATATTGAAATTTCGATGAGAAGCGGTCATTTGTTGGCAACAGGAAAAGCCAGAGAAAGTTGTTCTATACCAAAGGTCATCAAAAATATTTTATTTTGAGGCTGTTTTTCTGCATTATTGGTTCATGCCAAAAATCACTCTGAACTCACAGCAGAAAACAGACTTATAATTACCTCCTATGTACGGGACAAAACATTTAGCAGATCTAAAAAAGTGGTTTTATTATTTTTTGCACAGCTGTTTTTGAGTATCCGTCTAAGCCTATCCAAGCCTAATCGAAACAGACTCTTGGCTTGGACGGTAATGCTTGTTCAGCGGCAATTGATTTGCATTCCCATAACACCGGTGCCCTACTCCACGTTACTCTTTGATTGATACTAACGCTTCTGCATAGCTTGCCAATGGCAATATTTTTGCTTCGATGTTCCACCACATCGTTGCTTTTAACTCGAATTCTGCACGACAGTTTGTTTTGGCGTAACCAGTCTAACCATTCGTGTCCTATAAACTCAAGATCTGCCAGAAGGTTATCAATTCTCTTTATGGGAATGAGATTTAGTACAGCTCCATTACCTATGCGTTCATAGGTATTGAAGTTTCCTCCTTTTTTATCAAGACACCCCCAAACAATGGGAATTGAGGTTCCTTGCCAAGTAATTGATACCACCAGATAGTTGACGTTTTTGGAGCCATGCTTCCAGTTGGTTCTATCTATGCATAGGGTAAAGCGATCCATGTCCAGGCAGCTCAGAATCAGCTCACCTAGCTGCTCAAAACTGTAGTCATAGTCAGCGAAAAATCGCTTTATATGGCGATAACTGGACTCGCTGCCTGCCTTCGTCTGAAACTCTTCGGCTACACGGTACAAGTTAGTGGAAAGGCTACGCAGTAAAGCCATTACAAACTGTGCAATGAAGGTTATCCTAGCTTGATGCAGGGGTAAATGAGCCTTAAGCTTCTTGGCCAATGAACTGACGTCTTTCATGTTCAACAACCATAAACTATTCAGGGTAAAAGACCGTGCAGACTACCTTGTCTGAGAGTCACGTCTTGCTAAATTATGCCTTGAAATCAAGGTATTCAGGTTTTTTGTCTCGTACATAGAACCTGAACTTAACGTAAAAACCCTCAAGCTACTTTAATTAGATAAATCTTATCGGCCAATACTATACCACAGATAACGACAATCCATCATTGCGTACAATTATGCTTGTATTTGCAACAAGCTTCAATATACTACTTGTACTTTTTGAGTGATGTGATTTGATACAGCTTAATATAGAAAATCTGTCTAGTAAGAATTTAACTAAATATTTAAATTAAAGGATAAGATTGTGATTAAAAAGCAGCTATTTATAAAGTTTTTATTTTCTCTAACCATGCTTGTTATTTTTCGTATAGGTATGGCGACAGGAGGTCTATTGTTACAGTGCGAGAGTATCGCCGAGATTTCTTCATCTCCTAAAGATAATGATGCAAATGGTCATTTGTATCCAATCGTAGCAGGCATAAAGGTTGTGTACCAGGAAATGATCGAGGAACACAATGAGAAAGTACCTAATTTAAAAGTACCTAATTTAAATGATACTCTCATGAAAATGGCTGCTCTATTGCACAGTCATAATACGCAAGATTCTTTCGCAGTGATTAACCTAATAAAGGAAATAGTTCAATATTTCAATCAAGAAGCAAAATATAGTTTTGAGCTGAAGTTCGTTACACATGCTGCCCCTGCTTTTTATACGACATTAACGAACAATAGAGAGATAAAGTGTTGTTACCCATATGAATCACTACAATATGATAATAATTCACTGCATAAAGGTGTTCATACTAACACACATGAATATATGCAAGATGCACATATAGATCTGGAAGGTAAAGTTAGGAAACAAGTACATGCTTTGTGTGCACCTGCACAACGTCAGCAATATAAAGCACAAAACACCATTCCTTTTTCTATAGATGTGGATAACAATGACTTCAGCGTATTATGTCTTCCCTGTGACATAAAAAGTTATGGTTCTTCTGAACCAGGTGAACCTAGCCATTATGCTGTTTTTATATTCCAGAATATCGTGTATAACAATACATCTGTGAGATTTGTCAGGATCGAAAACACTTCTTTTGAGGGCGGGATTAATACCACCACCAACGCAACATACACCCCAGAAAGTGATAATATCGTGTGTAACACTACAACTGTGAGACCTGTCAAGATCGAAAACACTTCTATTGAGGGTGGATTAATACAATAAGTGCAATTGACTGAAATTTTATAGGTGAGCCAGCTGCCGGTATATCTGTAGCTCTCACACTAAAAATGGAAGCCAAGAATGAGTACTCAAACCAGGCAATACAAGCAGCTGACTCAAGAGCAACGGTATCAGAAAAGGTGGTAAGCGTAAGGATGGACGTATCACTATCCCAGACCGCGTCGATATTTCCGATCGGCCCGCAGTTGTTGATCTGAGGTCTCGTCTAGGCGATTGGGAGGGTGATACGATTTATGGACGACGCCCATCTGGCGACCCTTGTAGACCGCAAGAGTCAGTTAACTTTAATAGGAAAAGTTGATACAAAACACTCCGCAGTTTTTGCTGAAAGTATGATCAAGCTTCTGAATCTGGTGTCATCGGTCTGCACAATCACTCTCGATAATGTGGTGAGTTTGCAGCCCATGAAAAGGTAGCAAAAGCAATGAATGCAGATATCTACTTTGCCAAGCCTTATGCTAATTATCAGCGGGGAACTAACGAAAAGACCAATGGCATCATTAGGAGAACCTGGCCTAAAAAAATGGCGCTGAGCCATCTGACAGAAGACGATGTGAGGACAATGGAAATGTTGATCAATACCATGCCTAGGAAGGTTTTATACCCAAAGGATTTCAAGTTGCTACTAGGCGGCAAGTAAGAGAAGTCCCATGAGCCTACGAGTAGTAGGTGATCGGGGTGAGCGAGCGCAGCCAACAACGTAGCAGATTGAAAGGCGACGGGTATAGGAAGGTGGACACCACTCGAAGTCTACACAGGACAGTCGATTACACTTATTGCTTGAATCAAGCAGTCACACACTATACTGGAGTATATTGACCATGAAAAGAGCCTTGTCAAAAATGATGCTTTATGCTTTCATCATTTTCTGTATTCCTCAACGAGGAATGGCTATGCTAGGCTCCATAGATGAAAATATGCCAGATCACTGGGTGCCAATTAATAAGAATATCAAGATAATAGTGCCAATAACTCTACCTGAAAGTGAGATTGGTACGATGGTTGATCTTAAAGTGGAAAATGGCCTCACGGAACTATATAGATTTGTATATGGAGATAGTGAGAATCAAGAGGAAATCCAGAAGACGGAATTAAGTAAAAAAATTGATACAATTAACAAGGATAATACATATCCGGTAATAGTGAACAGCATTGATAATGAGCAATACTGTCACTTAGTTATTAAAGAACCAGGCCAAGAGTGTTTAGAACTATATACTCTTGACACTAAACTAACGAAAAGTTCTGCTTGTGTGCAAAACACATTATTATCAAAAGAAATACTCCCATCTATTGCGCTGAAAAAAAATATAATAACTGAGGATAGGGCTGATGGTTTGTTTGATATCAAACATTGTTCAAAAGAGCTATTAAAAAAGTATCATCCTACTTTGATAGAAAACAATAAAGATACATGCTTCATATTATATATTTTATGCCATATGAAAGAAACTGGTGCTAATGATGATTCCTGCCCTTTATATGCAGCCTTTTTATTTATAAAGAAAAACGCTGATTCACTTGAGTCTCTTTGTCGACTAAATATACAAGATGGCAGCAATGATATTGATGAATATGAAGATGGCGGGGCAGAAGGAGGTGATACGTTATATAGTCAGCGAGTATCTGGAACTACTATAGATATATTACAGGATGGTAGGGTAAGGCTTAACTGTGGTGGTCAATGCCATATTGAATGCATACAGTCTCCGTCTATAAAAGCAGCCTGTTGGGATTATACTATGAATCACATAAAGAAACATAAGTATAATTCCTGTTTTATTGATCACAATTCAGATAAGCCGTATGCTTTCGCAGTTTATATGTCCATGAGTCATATAATTACCGTTCAAAATTGCAAACAAATCCTTGAGTGTCCACCAAGTACTGACGCATTGTCCGAAATAACCGGTGGGAAAATTTCTGACATAGCACAGGCGACAAGGAGGATCCTAAATATTGCAAAAAATGAAGAGCTCAAAAGAGTAGCTGATTTAGAAGACCAAAGATTTGCTAATGTGGAAGCCAAAAGAGTAGATCACTTAACCTTAATTGACGTATTTAGTCAGCCAGACACAACCTCCGCCCTCCTGACCCAGGCACTGGAGCGGACTGACAGCCCAGAGGATATTTCCTCGTTTTTTCTAGACCCTAAAATTAGCGAACAACTCTGTAAATTGGAGCCCATGGTGATGCAAGCGCTTAGCAATCAACTAACAGGTAAATTAGCTAGCAATGGCCCCGATTTCGAAACAACATTATTACAGTGTATATGCAATAAACTAAACTGCTCATATAACAAAAAGATTAACCCAGATCCCCTCAGATGGCTGATAGGTACATCGTTGTTGGAACCGGTCTTATTAGAACTCCAGAAACGTGAAATAGATATTTCTTTGGTTACACAGAGCCTGTTCAGCTGGGATATTTCATCTTTCTCAGAAGAAAGTACAAAACAACTGCTAACACCTGTGGACTGCCAGCGGTTATTACAACAGGCATGTACTCTAAATCAAGTGGAATCAGCGTATAAACTCCTATTAACAGGAAAATGCGACAATTGCACTAACTCTTTAGATAATACACAAGAAAACCTTCTATCTATCTTTGCTAGATCTGGTTTTTTGCTTGGTATGGAATACCTATTGGAAAGAGATATAGCAAGTATTAATTGTCAAGATGTAAATGGTAATACAGCCCTGGCCAATGCCTCGATAACAGGCCATACAGCGTGTGTTAAGCTATTATTAGCCAAAAAAGTCATGACTCATGCGAAGGATAACCACGGCGCCTCGCCACTTCATCATGCCTCATCCGGCAATGTAGAGTGCCTTCAAATGTTGATTGACGACGGCGCTAATGTCAATGAGAAAGATAACTTCGGCTGGACACCACTGCACAATGCTGCCTCTTCTGGCAACGCAGAGTGCATCATTGCGTTATTGGCTATACGAGGCATTAAGGTTAATGAGCAGGCTCATGGCTGGACTCCCTTGCACTATGCGGTCAATTGCAACAACGTAGAATGTGCCAGAGCGTTACTGAATGCAAAGGATATTCTAGTCAACAAGAAAAATAATAGAGGTAATACTGTTCTGCACCTTGCCGCCCAATATGACTATTCAGAGTGCCTTTCTTTGTTAACGAGTGTAAAGCATATTGATGTAAACCAGCAAAACAATGACGGCTGGACACCCATGGCCATTGCAATATCATCAAACTTTAAAGCGTCTTTTGAGATACTTCTCGCTGCCAATGGAATTCAGATCAATACGCGTGGTAACAGTGGCTGCTCGCCCTTGCATTTTGCAGCCCAATTACCAGACACAGCGATAATCAATATGTTATTGGCCGAAGATCAAAGTCAGGTCAATATAAAGAGTGACTATGGCCTCACCCCCCTACACATCGCCGCCGCATTTGGAAAGGTAGAGAATGTTAAGGTGTTATTGCAGATAGATGGTATTCAGATCAATATTCGTAATAATCATGGCTACACACCCTTGATCTGCGCTGCGATCAATGGTCACTTAGCGTGTATGAAGACGCTACTAGCCACAAATAGCATTAAGGTGAATAAAGCATGCTTTGATGCTAAAGCAACAGCATTGATTTACGCCATAATAAATAAACATCAAGATTGTGCAAAGCATTTGATTAACGATCGGCGTATAAACTTGACTAAAAAGTCTAGAAGCTTGGGCACCCCTTTAATGCAAGCCAAAGCGCACAGCCTCACTGATATTATAGAGCTAATAGAAGACAAGGAACTCCTTAATACATTCATGGAATCATTCAATAAAATATTGAAATTTTGATGAAAAGCGGTCATTTGTTGGCAACAGGAAAAGCCAGAGAAAGCTGCTCTATACCCAAGGTGATCAAAAATATTTTATTTTGAGGCTGTTTTCTGCATTATTGGTTCATGCCAAAAATCATTCTGAACTCACAGCAAAAAACAGACTTATAGTTACCTCATAAGAAAATGCGTAATGTCCGAAAGTGCACCATCATTAAGGCGGTATTGCTGAATTCGGAAGATTGGCCTGTGCTTACTATTTCTAAAGCTTTGAGAAATAGTGAATCGAGCATAAACCGTTACCTGAATTATTACCTGAAAAAGGAAAAGCCTTGAGAACCACATTGCCAGAAAAAAAGGTGTGCTTTTCATGGATATTTCACCAGACGCAGGCGACCTAAACAACCTCAGGGTGAATAAAAAAGCCTCTTGCATTGAGGTGACAACTATGCCAGCACAGGAGGCGATCGCATATATTAAATAGAGACCTTTGCACGAGCCGTAATTTTGTTAGTCGGTGAGGAAAACACGCACTAAAATAGATGATTTATGCTTGTAAATGATCGATTTAGTACGTTTTTAAAGAAGCCAGCTGGCAAAAGAACAATCGTGCAAAGGTCTCAAATAGTACTATTACACAGAATCATGTACAAATTAAAAATTATATTGGCTGTTAAATTGATTTTAAATAACCATAAATAAAGGCACCTTAAAAGGTGCCTTTAATTATGCCAGATTCCATTGAAGATGTGAGATTAACTTCTCTTGCTCACCTACATCACCATACTACTCGTACACTAATGCGGCTACGCTCATTTGTCTCATACTCATACCTACAATGATAACTGGTATTTCCGCTTACTTATTAACTCCTATAGCTTATTACTTTTGATATATATTATAACAGACCTCTGTACTGTTCTGCCGTATCTGCCTTAAGTAAACTCTCGCTATCAGCAACTGGCGGCGTCAAGTCTTCTTGCAAGTGCAGACAAAGATTGCCCTTCTCGTTTAGAGCAGTATTTATACTTACTAGCCTTTTATCTAGATTATTCATTTGCTCATCTAATACGATGATATTATTATAAGCACAGTCAAGGATATCCTCTGCTCCCTTTAACGTCATTTTACACGTTACAACAGCATTCTCCACAGCAGCCTCCATAATACTATAATTCGTCATTAAGTCATTACGTTCACCATAGTAGTGCTGCATCTTTTCAGCATCCTCTAAAACAACTTCAGATAAATAATCATATTTTTCTTTTAGCTCTTCTAGCTCTTCTTGGTGCTTAGCAGGCATCTCGCGCTGTTCTTTCTGTGCTTTATTAAGTGCTAACTTGTACGATGATGTATTAGAATCATTAAGTTCTGCAAGAATAAGCTCTTTTTCGGTTGATAGCTTTCCAAATTTTACATGAATACTTTCTCTTTCTTCTAGTAGTTTCAACAGATCAGCTTTCAATTCAGAGATTTTACGTTCGGTATCACTTATGTCTATACCGCTATCATGCTCATGATAAAACGCCTTAGTTGTTTCAAACTTAGCAGCCTCAGGTGTCAACTTATCTATTTTCTGTGTATTTGCTGATTTGTTTTGAGCGTCAATTCCTTTCTGTCTAAACATGTTACGTAGGTCTGTTACATTACTCCTACTTACAGCCGGAGCCTTTGAAGGAAGAGGTTTATCTAAGTTGTCTGACACAACTAAACGCTCCCTCTTATGAATGGTACTTCTAACATGAAGAGGAAGAATACGCTCCTTCCTATTAATTTCTGCTTCAGACCCATCTATACCATGAACAGGAAGACTATTCTTCTCAATCATATTAACTTTTTCTGCAAAGCTATCTACATCTTCTGCCTGAAGCGTCTCTAATACTGGAGACACGGTAACCTTGGAAAAAATGCTTTCCGTCGGATCCAGATGAACACCTATGGGCATGTCGCTTAGCTGAGAGACACTCTCAGCTACGATATTAACTTCATCTTCGCAAGCGAAAGTCTGTAAAGTGGGAACATTTTCAATAGTTTGAAGGATTTTATCATGCGTGGAAGTGATATCATCCGAAGAAACTATGGGCATGTCGCTTAGCTGAGAGAAACTCTCAGCTTCGATATTAACTTCATCTTCGCAAGCGAAAGTCTGTAAAGTGGGAACATTTTCAATAGTTTGAAGGATTTTATCATGCGTGGAAGTGATATCATCCGAAGAAACTATGGGCATGTCGCTTAGCTGAGAGAAACTCTCAGCTTCGATATTAACTTCATCTTCGCAAGCGAAAGTCTGTAAAGTGGGAACATTTTCAATAGTTTGAAGGATCTTCTCATGCGTGGAAGTGATATCATCCGAAGAAACTATGGGCATGGCGTCTAGCGGAGAGGCAGCCTCAGCTACGATATTAACTTCATCTTCGCAAGCGAAAGTCTGTAAAGTGGGAACATTTTCAATAGTTTGAAGGATCTTCTCATGCCAGGAAGTGATATCATCCGAAGAAACTATGGGCATGGCGTCTAGCGAAGAGGCAGCCTCAGCTTCGAGAATATCATTTTCGGGAACGATAGCCTGAAAAGTGGCCGCATTTTGACTCATTTGCTTGCTATCAGGTATTAGCTCTTTTGTCGAATTAGAATTACGACGTCCTTGAATAGCCATCACCTCCAACAAACGATCTGATGTACCCTGAACTGATGTTGGTGATTTCGATGAAATAGAGCCATCTTTTGTTTTTTCAACTTTCAGACTCTTCTTATTTAATTCTAAATTAAGCAAAAATGAGTCTGCATCCTTAGTTGTTTTTGTCATACAGACTTCCTTAGCTTCAATAGGATCTGCCTTTAACTTTATTGTCAATTCAACAGGATTTTTCTTTAATTTTGTTACTACTTGTTTCTGAGCATTACTCGCATTAGTGTTAGCTTTCTGACCATGTTTTCCTTCGAATACTTCTTTCATGGCTATCCTAAACTCTTCATTGGTGCACTTGACTTTTTGGTCGTAGTATTTCTCTTCACGCCTCTTGTATAATTTTTCCATATTACTTTCTGAAACTTCATTTTTCAGCATCTCAATATCCGTAGCCGCATTCTTATAAGCAGCTAACAGAGGTCCAATATTTCTATTATAACGATCATTTTCTTTTTCAGTAAGCTCACTAGTTATTTTCCTCTGTAAAGCTACATCGTGATAACGCATTTCTTTAAAATCCTTCATTTCTTGAGATCCACTTACGAGTTTGGATAACTTAGTGTGATATTCACCACTTGTTCTACTACTAAATGAACCATGCTTTAAATCAATCTCATGCATTATACGTTTATGCAAATCATTTTCAGCACTAATAAGACCAGTTTTTGGAGTACTTTTTAATGAAGTGCTAGCTACATCCATTGACGCACTGCAATAACGAGAATAAATAGCGGCCATTGCAGAAAGAGCCATCATTCCACTACCAACATATGGATTAAGTCTAGCGACTACAGTTCCCGCCGCAACAACGCCAACAGCACACCATTTAAAGCGAGTACTGAAACTCTCACTAGTTTTATCTGTGTTATTAGTAACTTTCCCATTATTCATCAAATTATTTAGGAAAGGGCTTCCAATCTTATTAATAATATTATTTAACATAATCCATATCCTCAGGTTTATTTTTAATTGTGCTAAGAACTTACAATAATTTCTTATACGTTATATTACATAAGATCTTATTATTCATTATTAGTTCATCAACAGTAACAATCTATAACCAAATTGTTATTTCCTCTAACAAAAAACTGCTTTTATTGTCACACTCAATATGACATCTTATTTTTTAAGCATTAAATAATTGTCTCGTATTTAATTAGACATAATTTCAAACAATAGTTCAACAAGCTGTTCTGGTAACTAACGCATTTGTTAAATTATCTAACTAGATATACTTACTAATGGTGGTAATAGTAACTGCCTATACTCACTCCCCTTGAAGGTGGCGGGGACTACTCTCACTCACCCCAACCATCTATACTCATAGGCTCAATGGGTCCTCGCTCGATTGTCGCCCAACCACACATTCAAGGGCAACGGGTATATACCCGTTGCCTTTCAAGTTGCTACTTTGTTGGCTGCGTTCGCTCACCCCGATCACCTACTAATCGTAGGCTCACGGGGCTTCGCTTACTTGCTGCCTAGTAGAAATTTAAAATGCTTTGGGTATAGTACCATTTCAATAAAGTGCAAATAGCTATATACTGAGTCTCTTCGCAGATCACAGCATTCCTAGCACTGCCAATCGTTTATGAGACAAAAGAATATCGCACACTCTCTGGCCTCCATGGTTCTCTTAGCCATATCAGCTCTGATAATTGGCTGTTCAAACCAAATTAAACCCAATGCTGATATTCTGCAATGGCGCAAACAAACAGACTCAATACCTGAATCAGCAGATACACATCATACCAAAGTAGCCGTAAGCGCCTTTATAGAAGAGGTAGCACAGACAATTAAAGCATCATCATTATTACTAGATACAGATCTATCCAAAGCAAAATCTATGCTTGAGCCAATAAACTTTGACAATTTAACTGATGAACTCAAAGAAGCGCTGGCTATACAACAAGCGCTCATTGCTGACAAGTCTGGACAAAGTGAGGAAGTATTTGAATGGCTAGACCGGCAAGTGATTTTTAATAGTCACAATACAGAAATCATTGCTCTTGCTCACACCCTACGAGCCAAAGCCTACAGCTACTTTACAGAATATCAGGCAGCTATGGATGAATGGCTTGGAGCCATTGTTTTGCTAACAAAGGAACAACAGGCCTCTTATCAAAACGAATTTTGGAAAACACGCACTAAAATAGATGATTTATGCTTGTAAATGATCGATTTAGTACGTTTTAAATAAACCAGCTGGCAAAAGAACAATCGTGCAAAGGTCTCAAATAGTACTATTACACCGAATCATGTACAAATTAAAAATTATATTGGCTGTTAAATTGATTTTAAATAACCATAAATAAAGGCACCTTAAAAGGTGCCTTTATTTATGCCAGATTCCATTGAAGATGTGAGATTAACTTCTCTTGCTCACCTACATCACCATACTACTCGTACACTAATGCGGCTACGCTCATTTGTCTCATACTCATACCTACAATGATAACTGGTATTTCCGCTTACTTATTAACTCCTATAGCTTATTACTTTTGATATATATTATAACAGACCACTGTACTGTTCTGCCGTATATGCCTTAAGTAAACTCTAGCTATCAACAACTGACGTCAAGTCTTCTTGCAAGTGCAGACAAAGATTGCCCTTCTCGTCTAGAGCAGTATTTATACTTACTAGCCTTTTATCTAGATTATTCATTTGCTCATCTAATCCGATGATATCATTATAAGCATCGTCAAGGATATCCTCTGCTCCCTTTAACGTCATTTTACACGTTACAACAGCACTCTCCACAGCAGCATCCATAATACTATAAGTCGTCATTAAGTCATTACGTTCATCATGGTAGTCCTGCATCTTTTCAGCATCCTCTAAAACAACTTCAGATAAATCATCATATCTTTCTTTTAGCTCTTCTAGCTCTTCTTGGTGCTTAGTAAGCATCTCGTGCTGTTCTTTCTGTGCTTTACTAAGTGCTAACTTGAACGATGATGTATTAGAATCATCAAGTTCTGCAATAATAAGCTCTTTTTCGGTTGATAGATTTCCAACTTTTACATGAATACTTTCTCTTTCTTCTAGTAGTTTCAACAGATCAGCTTTCAATTCAGAGATTTTACGTTCGGTATCACTCATGTCTATACCGCTATCATGCTCATGATAAAACGCCTTAGTTGTTTCAAACTTAGCAGCCTCAGGTGTCAACTTATCTATTTTCTGTGTATTTTCTGATTTGTTTTGAGCGTCAATTCCTTTCTGTCCAAACATGCCACGTAGGTTTGTTACATTACTCCTACTTACAGCCGGAGCCTTTGAAGGAAGATGATTATCTAAGTTGTCTGACACAACTAAACGCTCCCTCTTATGAATGGTACTTCTAACATGAAGAGGAAGAATACGCTCCTTCCTATTAATTTCTGCTTCAGACCCATCTATACCATGAACAGGAAGACTATTCTTCTCAATCATATTAACTTTTTCTGCAAAGCTATCTACAGCTTCTGCCTGAAGCATCTCTAATACTGGAGACACGGTAACCTTGGAAAAAATGCTTTCCGTCGGATCCAGATGAACACCTATGGGCATGTCGCTTAGCTGAGAGACACTCTCAGCTACGATATTAACTTCATCTTCGCAAGCGAAAGTCTGTAAAGTGGGAACATTTTCAATAGTTTGAAGGATCTTCTCATGCCAGGAAGTGATATCATCCGAAGAAACTATGGGCATGGCGTCTAGCGAAGAGGCAGCCTCAGCTTCGAGAATATCATTTTCGGGAACGATAGCCTGAAAAGTGGCCGCATTTTGACTCATTTGCTTGCTATCAGGTATTAGCTCTTTTGTCGAATTAGAATTACGACGTCCTTGAATAGCCATCACCTCCAACAAACGATCTGATGTACCCTGAACTGATGTTGGTGATTTCGATGAAATAGAGCCATCTTTTGTTTTTTCAACTTTCAGACTCTTCTTATTTAATTCTAAATTAAGCAACAATGAGTCTGCATCCTTAGGATCTGCCTCTAACTTTCTTGTCAATTCAACAGGATTTTTCTTTAATTTTGTTACTACTTGTTTCTGATCATTACTCGCATTAGTGTTAGCTTTCTGACCATGTTTCCCTTCGAATACTTCTTCCATGGCTATCATAAACTCTCCATAGGTGCTCTTGGCTTTTTGGTCGTAGTATTTCTCTGCACGCCTCTTTTGTAATTTTTCCATATTACTTTCTGAAGCTCCATTTTTTTTCAGCATCTCCATCTCCGTAGACTCATTCTTATAAGCAGCTAACAGAGGTTCCATATTTCTATTATAACGATCATTTTCTTTTTCAATAAGATCACTAGTTATTTTCTTCTGTAAAGCTACATCGTTATGACGCATTTTTTCAAGATCCTTCATTTCTTGAGATCCAATTACGAGGCTTAATAACTTAGTGTGATATTCATCACTTGTTCTACAACAAAATGAACCATGCTTTAAATCAATCTCATGCATTATACGTTTATGCAAATCATTTTCAACACAAATAAGACCAGTTTTTGGAGTACTTTTTAATGAAGTGCTAGCTACATCCATTGACGGACTGCAATAACGAGAATAAATAGCGGCCATTGCAGAAAGAGCCATCATTGCACCACCAGCATATGGATTAAGTCTAGCGACTACAGATCCCGCCGCAACAACGCCAACAGCACACCATTTAAAGCGAGTACTGAAACTATCACTAGTTTTATCTGTGTTATTAGTAACTTCCCCATTATTCATCAACTTATTTAGGAAAGGGCTTCCAATCTTATTAACAATATTATGTAACATAATTCATCTCCTTAGGTTTATTTTTAATTGTGCTAAGAACTTACAATAATTTCTTATCCGTTATATACATAAGATCTTATTATTCATTATTAGTTCAATCAACAGTAACAATCTATAACCAAATTGTTATTTCCTCTAACAAAAAACTGCTTTTATTGTCACACTCAATATGACATCTTATTTTTTTTAAGCATTAAATAATTGTCTCGTATTTAATTAGACATAATTTCAAACAATAGTTCAACAAGCTGTTCTGGTAACTAACGCATTTGTTAAATTATCTAACTAGATATACTTACTAATGGTGGTAATAGTAACTGCCTATACTCACTCCCCTTGAAGGTGGCGGGGACTACTCTCACTCACCCCAACCATCTATACTCATAGGCTCAATGGGTCCTCGCTCGATTGTCGCCCAACCACACATTCAAGGGCAACGGGTATATACCCGTTGCCTTTCAAGTTGCTACTTTGTTGGCTGCGTTCGCTCACCCCGATCACCTACTAATCGTAGGCTCACGGGGCTTCGCTTACTTGCTGCCTAGTAGAAATTTAAAATGCTTTGGGTATAGTACCATTTCAATAAAGTGAAAATAGCTATATACTGAGTTTCTTCGCAGATCACAGCATTCCGAGCACTGGCAATCGTTTATGAGACAAAATAATATCGCACACTCTCTGGCCTCCATGGTTCTCTTAGCCATATCAGCTCTGATAATTGGCTGTTCAAACCAAATTAAACCCAATGCTGATATTCTGCAATTGCGCAAACAAACAGACTCAATACCTGAATCAGCAGATACACATCATACCAAAGTAGCCGTAAGCGCCTTTATAGAAGAGGTAGCACAGACAATTAAAGCATCATCATTATTACTAGATACAGATCTATCCAAAGCAAAATCTATGCTTGAGCCAATAAACTTTGACAATTTAACTGATGAACTCAAAGAAGCGCTGGCTATACAACAAGCGCTCATTGCTGACAAGTCTGGACAAAGTGAGGAAGTATTTGAATGGCTAGACCGGCAAGTGATTTTTAATAGTCACAATACAGAAATCATTGCTCTTGCTCACACCCTACGAGCCAAAGCCTACAGCTACTTTACAGAATATCAGGCAGCTATGGATGAATGGCTTGGAGCCATTGTTTTGCTAACAAAGGAACAACAGGCCCCTTATCAAAACGAATTTTGGAAAACTATGCTCCATATTCCCGAGTCACGCCTACACACTCTAATAAATCAAATACCTGAAAAAAACATTAAGGCTTGGCTGCAACTGGCAATCCTATATCAGCCAGAGCAATATCTTGAACAACAGCTTGCAGATTTTAAAAACTGGCAGCAAAAGTGGCCTGATCATCCTGGCAATGCATACCTACCCAGTGATTTTATAACCCTAGAATCTAGAAGCATAAAACCAAATAAAATTGCAATACTACTCCCACTTTCCGGGAGCCTTACAAAAGCCGGGCGCTCGGTCAGGGATGGTATTATCGCTGCACGCTATGAAGACTTGAAAAAACAAGTGGAAACCCCAGAGCTATTGATTTTTGATACCAACGGCAGGGATGTCCGTCAACTAGCAGAACAAGCCATTCAGCAAGGAGCACAGCTAATTATTGGACCTCTTGCCAAAAATGACGTAAGTCTCATTCAAACTCATATTGCAACACAAGTACCAGTGTTAGCTCTTAACTATACTGACAACAAAAGTATCGACCCATATTCTCAGATATATCAATTTGGGCTTTCCACTGAAGATGAAGCCCGCATGATTGCAAATCGAGCCATGCTTGATGGCCATAAGCGTGCGATCATGCTCACCCCTAATACCCCATGGGGGAAAAAAACCAACCACTCTTTTTCTCAAGCATGGAAAGAGATAGGTGGGACAATGGCAGCTCATAGCGAATTCGACAATACAACACAATTTAGCAAACTCTGCGGCCAGTTGCTTCATATTAACCAAAGCCATCAAAGAAAAAAGAAACTAGAGCGCCTATTCAAAGAACGCGTAAACTTTCACCCAAGAAGGCGCCAAGATGTTGATATGATATTCATTGCCGCTTCACCGGCTGAAGCACGACAAATCAAACCATCACTTTCTTACCAGTTTGCTGATGATATCCCAGTCTATGCTACTTCAAGTGTGTTTTCCGGAAGAAAAGACCCCACTAAAGATCGAGATATTGACGGCATAAGAATACCAATTATGCCTTGGTTCATACCCAGTGAGGTGTCTGACATTAAGAGTGCCATAACTGACGCTTGGCCACATTCACAAGGAGAGTATGGTACACTGTACGCTTTAGGATCAGACGCCTACAAACTTCACCCCAAGCTTGAGCAGCTATTCCATCTTCAAGGAAGTCGCATTAGAGGACTAACAGGCTGGCTAAGCATCACTCAGGGCCGCAAAATTATCAGACAATTAACATGGCAGATATTTAATAACGGTCGCCTCCGTCCACATCCGGTTAAATTGTACGAGAAAAATCAAGCTCATGCCTTGGACATTAAGAAAAATCAATCACCAGGGTGAAAAAGCAGAAAAGTCTGCCCTGCAGTATTTAAAAAAGCAAGGCCTTAAATTTTTAAGCAAGAACTTTGCATGCACTTATGGCGAGCTCGATCTAATTATGCTTGACTCAGACACGCTGACCTTCATAGAAGTTCGTTTTCGCTCCAAGTCTCGCTTTGGCTCACCAGCAGAAAGCATCACACAATCCAAAATGAAAAAAATAAGGATGGCAGCCAATATTTTTCTCCAGCATAACTCCCAACACAAACGCAGGTTTTGCCGCTTTGATGCAGTAACCATTACACACGATGACGACAGCAACCAAAATCGATTACAGTGGACAAAGGGCGCATTTTAACAAGCATCAACTAGACGGCACGCTTTTCTGATTTCAGGGTATTAAACATGCACGACCGAATAACTCATCACTTCTCCGACAGTATTGATGCAAAAATAAGAGCCGCTGACACATTGCCTCCTGACATCGCCAATGCTTCCGAGATGATGACTCAGTCCCTTTTACATGATGGTAAAATTCTTGCATGTGGTAATGGAGGGTCCGCCGGATCCGCTCAACACTTTGTATCAGAACTACTCAATCGCTACGAGCGTGAACGCCCACCTCTACCTGCACTAGCACTTTGCGATAACAGCATGACAATGAGTGCCATTGCAACAGACTACAGTTATAATGAGGTGTTTTCAAAACAAATTCAGGCTTTGGGCCAACAAAGTGATATTCTACTCACTATATCAGCAACAGGTAACTGCCCCAATATCCTTCAGGCCATACAGGCAGCCCACGATCGCGATATTCAAGTTATAGCTCTTACAGGTAAAGACGGTGGTGATATGGCTAGACTTCTTCACCCCGAAGATGTAGAAATTAGAGTTCCTGCAACTAGCATTGCACGTATTCAAGAAGTCCACACACTCGTTATTCACTGTTTCTGCGACCTAATTGATGAACACCTATTTCCAGGAGCATAAGGAGAACAACCAATGACAGGCATTATCAAGCTATTTTTAGTCTATTTTCTGGTTCACGTCAGTGGCTGTTCAACCATTATTGGCGGTTTCAGCGAAGAACCTATGGACACAAACTCCCATGAAAGAAGCTGGGGTAACTGGATGAACGATCAAACCATAGAAACTATGGCAACGGTGAACATCCAAAAAATAGACCCTGACTTTAAAAACAGTCGAGTCAAAGCTATTAGCTTTAATGGCACACTGCTTCTTATCGGACAAGTTTCAACAGCCTCTCTAAAAGCAATGGCCAGCAAAACAGTAAAAAAAATACACCAAGTCAAACAAATTTACAATGAACTCAATATCGGGCCAACCATTACCTTCTTGACACAGAGTAACGACTCTTTACTTACAATGAAGGTTAAGGCTGAGTTTATTTCATCCGATGATCTTGTTGCTGACCGCATAGAAGTAAACACAGAAAATAGCACCGTCTACCTGATGGGGTTAGTAACCATTGAAGAAGCACAAGCTGCGGTAGATATTGCTCGCAACGTTCATGGTGTTCACAAGGTGGTCAAAATTTTTGAGTACCCTCAAGACCAGCAGTAACTAAGCAGAGGATTAGCCTAACAACGTAGCAACTTGAAAGGCGACGGGTATAGAACCTTTACCCATCACGGTATCTACTTCCCAATGACCTAGTGTTTCACGCGTTTCTACTTCAGCTAATCGGTCTGCTATATTGCGCTTATTGGCAATCCTGCCTCGATTATCATAAGCCTTGTAGCGTTCACGTCTTCGCTTCTGAGCACAACGCAAGTACTTCCATAGTAAGCCGCCTTTCTTTTTATCATGCCAAATATATCGATAAATAGTTTCATGGCTAAAGCAAAGTACACCTATCCGTTTTAAGTAACCCGTAATCTGTTCAGGATTCCATTGTTTATGTAAGAGTTGCCTAATGATCACGTAATCCTTTTCTGTAAAATGTTGGTCTCTCCTTGAACGTCGACGTCGAGCTCTTGTCCTTTGCTGTGCCCTGAGGGGTCGATATGAGCCATCCTTATGCCAACAAGTATTGCGTTGGAATTCTCTATATATGGTACTTCGGTGTTTTCCGATAGCTGTGACAATATCCGTAAAACTTAATCCTTGCCATTTTAGCGCGACTATCATATATCTACCACCCTCGGTGAGCTGTTGATACTTCATAGGTTTTTACTTCGTGATTGGAGCAAAAAACTAAGGGTATCGCAGTTCATAGTTTTTATTAAACTGGGTGTCGCACTTAGCATATGAATTCGGCAAACATATAAAATCAACGTCATAGAATCGCTAACTTATGTGATCCGCAAGCAGATAAGACCCGTAAACTCTTTTCCAGCGATAGCTTCGCAAACAAAGCTACCTATCTTACAATCAAAGCCTCGTAGAAAAAATGACAGATACCAATAAGAAACTGGAAGGTTACAGTGAGCTAGCTTATGGCCGAATTTCCGGAGCTCCTAGTAGCGTAAATAATGCAATTGCACATAATTATTTATAGACTCTCTTTCTTATTGACACAGCAAGGTTTTAAACGACTCTATATCTTTACCTACTACTCATATTTATCTGTGGGAGGGCGCTCTCTTGTTAGCTAATCACACCAACGATAAAGGGTATAAAGCCTGCTCCAACAGCAGCTTGCAATCTCTTGATTTTAAACATAAAAGACCTCTTTTATTGCGAATAACTGAAAGATGGCTGACTATCACTGTAAAGTTTGTTATAATACTCGCTATTTTATGGTGGCTTTTTCCCCTGCCAGTGTGCCGTGATCGGTGCCACGGTAAGGGAGGGTTGCTGGAATTTATCAATCTTTGCACGAAGGTGTTGCTTCATGACCCTAGCTGCCAAAAAGTCATCCATGATCTTTTTTTCGGATCCTGCAGATCATTATAGTCACAGGGTTCGTGTTGTGTTGGCGGAAAAAGGTGTTGCGGTTAGTGTGCAACATGTCAGCCCAGATAATTTACCTCAAGAGCTGTCTGACCTTAACCCATATAATACTTTGCCAACGCTTGTGGATAGAGACTTGGTTCTTTATGAGCCAAACGTAATGATGGAATATCTTGATGAGCGTTTTCCTCATCCTCCCCTATTACCTGTTTACCCAGTTAGTCGCGCTCAGAGCCGGCTAATGATCCATCGTATTCAGAAAGATTGGTGCGTGCTGGTTGATGCAATTGTTGACCCTAAGGTCAAAGGCACTCCAACCAATCGTGCTAGGAAGGTACTACGTGAAAGCTTACAGGCCGCAGAATGTATTTTTTCTGAAAAACCATTTTTCATGAGTGATGAGCTTACTCTGGTAGATTGTTGTATTGTTCCTGTTCTCTGGCGTTTACCTTCCATCGGAGTTGAACTACCCAAGCACAGCAAGGCTATTGGTCAGTATGCCGAGCGAATGTTTGCACGCCCCCTTTTCCAAGCCAGCCTATCTGATATAGAGAGAGAAATGCGAGAATAGCTCACTTCTCTGGGTAACTGAAGGTGCTTGTGAGATTGTGTATCAGCCCTTATCATATGGCTGTTAACCTTGCTGGGCTTCACTTTTTATGTTGCCTTCAGTAATATCTAACGGGAGTTAGACTGCTAGCCATAGCTGCTTACCGCTCGCACTGTGGTATTTTTATTTTAATTTGTCTTGGAGAGCATTATGAGTATGACCAGTAGTCGTCCGTACATTGCGAGAGCCCTGTATGAGTGGATTCTGGATAATAACTGTACTCCGTATATACTAGTTGATGCTAACTGTATAGATGTAGTTGTGCCCAATGAATATGTTAGTGATGGCCGGATTGTTTTAAATATATCCCCTGTTGCCATCAGAGGGCTTGATATTGGTCAAGATTTCCTCAGTTTCGACGGACGCTTTGATGGGCGAGCCTTGATGGTTTTTGTACCTTTTGAGGCGCTTTTAGCTATTTATACCAAAGAGAATGGTCAGGGGATGGTGTTTGAAGTTGGTGCGGAAACTATGGTTGAACAGCCCAGTAGCGATAAGCAGCCAGAAGATCGACGACTCAGATCACCTTCAGGTCCCTCTAAACCTAAAAAACAAGGTAGGCCATCGTTGAAGGTCGTTAAATAGTGTTTAGTGTTACTCATGCCTGCTGCTAACAAAGAAAGAAAAAGTATTTATGTAAAGGACTGCCGAAAGGTATGCGAATGAAAAGAATGGAGGTGAAGCAGACTACAAAGCAAGTCGTTTTTTAGAATCTTTTGGTGATTGTGACCATTTTGCAGATCTAAAAAAATGGTTTGATCATTTTTTGCACAGCTGTTTTTGAGCACCCGTCTAAGCCTATCCAAGCCTAATCGAAACAGACTCTTGGCTGGACGGTAATACTTGTTCCGCGGCAATTGATTTGCATTCCCATAACACCAGCGCCTACTAGCATGCGGAAAATTCTTGATCCTCAAGACCCTGCGGATTTCAAAAAACCGTATATACCCAAAGGATTTCAAGTTGATACTAGGCGGCAAGTAAGCGAACTCTCATGAGCCTACGAGTAGTAGGTGATCTGGGTAACGTAGCAAATTGAAAGGCGACGGGTATAGAACGAACTAACGATGAGGTAAACATAAAGCAATGGTACCTTTATGCTAACAACCTTTCCCTAAATAAAAGCGCATGCACAGAGCAGGTGAATGTACTCGACTGTATTGAAACAGACAAGAAAGGTAAAAGGCATACTTGGTGCTGGGTCACTGATCTTAAGTTAGACGAAACGACAGTAGAAGCCATAATGAAAGGAGGCCGTTGCCGATGGCACATTGAAAATCAAACGTTTAATACCCTGAAAAATCAAGGCTACAACCTAGAACACAATTACGGCCACGATGAGAAGAATTTAACCACCAATTTTGCCTATCTCACAGTCCTCTCTTTTTTCTCGTGGACCAAATACAAGAACTCTGCGACCCCCAATTCCAGAAGACTCTGAAAGGTCGTTCGAAAGGAACTCGCATCGCTCTATGGAAGTGGATACAAAATTATTTTCTGAGCTGGCTCATAAAAACTTGGGAAGGCTATTTTATACGATTATTAACGGAGCAGGAGAAGCCAAAATAATTCCTTTTGATACATCATTGCTGTCCAGATTGTAGCTAATATTCAGGGGCATAATATGATTCATACAGTCTGGATTAATCAAGCGGGACAGGCAGATTACGTCTGTAATATATTGTATATTTTATTTAACTAAAAACGATATTAAGCGTATATCTTGCGGGAGTGGCTTATGCTGAGATCTCGTTTTAAAGAAATAGCTCATATTTTTTTAAATATTTCCTGCGTGACAAGTTATATGATGCTAGAATGAGCTAACTATTAACTGATCCGGCATATTATATGAATATCAACACATATAAATTTATTTGGTATAACAAACTTTCACTCTTTGTTTTTTTGTTGGTTTATTTTCCAATAGCTGTTACCGCAAACCCTCTAACTTTCGCTGTTGTATCGCAAGTATATGGCCAAGAAGTATATAGCGGCTTTGGAGATTTTATTTTTGGCATTAAATCCATAGAAAAACTACAAACCCAGTATCCTAACAGTGAAATCTCGTTCATTATATATACTAGTTATGATCAGGAAAACAAGAAGAGTAATAAAAAATATGAAGTGTTTCGCAACATGAGCAAAATAAAGGATGTAAAAGTTGTCTTAGTAAATACACGTGAAAGTCATATATCTGAGTATAAAGACGCTATTGAAACAGCAGAAACATTATTAGATTCAGCAGATATAATTATCCATACTCCAGCATACCTCTGCGAGCTTGTTGTTCATAATATGCAAAAATACAAGAGTAAACTCATATACTTTAAGGAATATAATACTAGCTACGGCATACCTAATGCAGTTCTGGATGAGTTCATGACAACGAAAGGTACGGAAGAAATGGTAACCTTAGGAACCGGACTAGTTAAAAAGGGAGTACCATCACAGGAAAAAAGAACACACGGCTGTTTTTTAATTACCAAAGAATTGCCATGCACTCAGTTTGATAGTGAGTTTCTAAAAACAAATATTACAATTCCAACTGAGAAAGAGCACTCAAAAGATACTTTTTATTTTACTCATGCGCGTTCTACTGCATACTTACCAAGCATCATTCTGTTCTGGCACTTTGTAGAATCATCGAGTACAGAGAACATTAACATAGTCACACCAGTTTCTGATGAGTGTATGAACATAGCGCCAAATATCTTCACTCTCTCCATGAAGAGTGAAGCGGTGCCGATAAGGAAAATAATATTTATTAGAGAGGGATATCCTGATGATATAGTTATCAGCAACAACACCCTTGATGATGATGTTTTTGGACGAACAATAACTGTTATGAGTCCAAAATCATATTCACAGAATGATAATCTGAGGTTAAATAAATATGCCAAGGGTATTGTATCTACTGGCGACCATAGTATGACAGATGCTCTTGCTATGAAGCGGTTACCGATTCCAAGCCTGGCCTTTAAGGCAGTAAATGCTCGTGCATTGTACGGAGATATTGAGGAGTTTCTAAACCCTGATGGAGAGAAAGATAAAAGCAGCAATATGCTAGATCTATTTTCATCACTTTCTGGGGGGATATCTACAATAACTAACGCTCTTAGAGCCCTTGCTCGTGGCTACGAAATGGTGGAGGAAATGATGGAACTAAAAAAACAGATTCACAATTATGCCCAGTTTGGTAGTGAAAAGTGGTTGCAATGTGAGAAGAGTTATATTGAATATGTCTTTTCAGACCGGCGTAATTTTCTAGAAGACACCTTATTCCAACACATCGACGAAAAAATCAAAAAGCTACCTGCTAAGAAAGACTGTAAATAAAATTGTGTAACTGCTCATTATCTATGACCTAGACCAAAGGTAAAAATAATGAGTAATACAATGGGTCAAGATAAGCGTCAAGCACCGGCTAACGAGCTAACCAAAGATGCTACAACTCCCAAAGATCTCAGTACGCTGAGCGCCTTCCTTACTAAACTCACCTTTGAGGCAGCCTTGAAGGGTGAGATGAATCATCACTTAGGCTACGACAAAAACGACCAGATAGGCCATCATAGCTGTAATAGCCGGAACGGATACTCCTCTAAAACCCTGAATGGTGATCATGGGAAGATCGCCATTCAAACTCCTCGTGACCGCAACGCCAGCTTTGAACCCACGCTAATCAAGAAGGAACAAACGCGGGTTACCGGTATGGATCAGCCGCAAAGGACATGAGCACCCGTGATATTGTCGCCGCTTTTCAAGATATGTACGGCGCTGACATCTCCGCATGACTCGTCTCTCAAGTCACCAATGCGATTATCGAGCAAGTGATTGAATGGCAAAATAGACCACTCGACAGCATCTACTCCATCGTCTATTTGGATTGTATTGTCTTAAAAATTCGTCCGGATAAACGGGTTATCCATAAAGCTATTTACCTCGCCTTGGCCGTTAATATTGAGGGTCATAAAGAGCTTTTGGGTATGTAGATTTCTGAAAATAAAGGGGCTAAATTCTGGCTTTTTGCTTCGATGTTCCACCACATTGTTGCTTTTAACCAGAGTTCTGCATGACAGCTTGTTTTGACGTAACCAGTCTAACCATTCGTGGCCTATAAACTCACGATCTGTCAGAAGATTATCAATTCTTTTTATGGGAATGAGATTTAGTACACGCTCCATTACCGCTATGCGTTCATCGGTATTGGAGCTTCCTCTTTTTTTTGTCAAGACACTCCCAAACAATGGGAATTGAGGCTCCTTGCCAAGCAATTGATACCACCAGATAGTTGACGTTTTTAGAGCCATGCTTCCAGTTGGTTCTATCCATGCACAGGATAAAGCGATCCATTTCTAGGCAGCTCAGAATCAGCTCACCTAGCTGCTCAAAACTGTAGTCATAGTCAGCGAAAAATCGCTTTATACCCAAAGCATTTCCAATTGCTAAGTAAGCAAAGCCCCGTGAGCCTACGAGTAGTAGGTGCTCTGGGTGAGCGAACGCAGCCAACAACGTAGCAATTTGAAAGGCGACGGGTATATACGGCGATAACCGGACTCGCTGCCTGCCTTCGTCTGAAACTCTTCGGCTACATAGTACAAGTTAGTGGAACGGCCACGCAGTAAGGCCATTACAAACTGTGGAATGAAGGTGATCCTAGCTTGATGCAGGGGTAGATGAGCTTTAAGCTTCCTTGGCCAATGAACAGACGTCTTTCATGTTCAACAACCATAACCTATCCTGGGGTAAAAGAACGTGCAGGTTACCTTGTATAAGAGTCACGTCGTACTAAATTACGCCTTAAAAATCAAGGTCTTCAGGTTTTTTGTCCCGTACATAGGGTCTAAACATTGCGTAGTCACACTGGTTGAGCGAAAAACTGGTTACACATTGATAGGCCAGTTAAACGATAGAACGACCAAGTCAACCAACAGGCGAACGATAAAATTAATGAGTAAAATGCCTGAGCAATTTAATACCATTACATCAGATAACGGCACCGAGTTTCACCAATATAAGAAAGCTGAAGAAGTGACTAATTATCCTTATTACTTTGCCAACCCACATCACTCATGGGAACGTGGCACGAATGAAAATACCAATGGTTTGATCAAACAATACTCAGCTCAGGGAACATCAATGGCAGGACTAACTCAGCAACTAGGTAATATCATCGCGGCCAAATTAAATACAAGACCAAGGAAGCGGTTACCTTATAAAACACCGGAGGAATGCTTTTATGAATAACTACTTGTGTCGCACTTAAAACTTGATACTAAGAGGCTTACGGGGATTTGTTTGTCTTCTACTAGTTACTTAAAATGGTAACGGGAATATTCCTCATTTATTTTAGATTTATTTAATAATCTTTAGAGTCCGGTGTGGATCTATAAAATGAGCTGGGTAGCACATTAATATTGAATCGTCGTCCTAACATAACAATTGCGGGAATAGTTAATGGTGCAAAAGGTAAAATGGCAAATACACCAATCCCCAACTCTTTTAACAGGTCTGCTAACTGCCTGTTGGCTAATGTTATTTCATCTTTGCTGGCAGTGCCTTGGGTTGTTTTTTTATATGTTTGTAGCATACTTTTGGTTTCTTTACATCTCAGGGCTAGAGCCAGCTTAATCTTCAATAAACTCCATTTTACGCGGCGATAATTGAGCTTACGAGTTATTCGTATCATGCGTATCGGGGACCGGAAAAAATGGAGGATAAATTTCATTTATTTGTATCTCGAAAGGTCTCGTATGAAATACTAGGCGGGGTTATGATGATATCCTTCTGTCTCAGACGCAGTTAAGACTACTCTAGTAATGGCTTTTGAACAATTTAATAATTTTATTTTTTGAAATAGCTTAAGCGCAGGTGTAGAGCTTTTACTCATCATACTTAGCCATTGCTTAGAACGCCCTATAATATAGCGGTTGGTGTCTATAATGAAGTAGGGGTGTGAACCAGACTCTAGAGAATTGCTATGATCGGTAGCCATATTAATGAAGAGCCGAAGTATGGGTAACGTCTCTCTCCATATTTCTTGTGGTGATTTCTGCTCTTTGCTTGTTTTTATATGGCGTGCGAGTAACGGATTCCTAAGTAACCCTCGACCAATCATAATTCTTTCACAGCCTGATACCTGCTGAATGCGCCGTGCATCTTCAACGGTGAAAATATCGCCGTTGGCGATAACTGGAATCTTTACGCAGTCATTAATACGAGCTATCCACTCCCAGTGGGCTGGTGGGCGATAACCATCAACCTTGGTTCTAGCATGTACTGTAATGGCATCAGCTCCGGCAGATTCTATGGCTTGGGCGTTATCCAGAGCTTTGGAGGTATCCTCATAACCTAAACGCATTTTAGCTGTAACTGGAATGTGGTCTGGGGTTGCAGCTCTAACCGCTTTAACGATACGGTGTATCTGATCTGGTTCTTTTAGCAGCACCGCGCCCCCTCTGTGCTTGTTTACTGTTTTTGCGGGGCAGCCAAAGTTAATGTCAATGTTTTTGGCTCCGAGTAACGCAGCTTGTGTTGCACTTCGTGCCATCATTTCCGGGTTGCTGCCTAACAGCTGTACGGTAACTGGGGTTTTGTTAAGAGTGTTACATCCGTGGTGCAGCTCTGGGCACAGCCTATAAAAGGTGGAGGATGGTAGGGGGATATCTGTAACGCGAACAAATTCAGTAACGCAGTGGTCAAGCCCACCGACTTCTGAAAGAAGTTCTCGCATTAGGTAATCAACAACCCCATCCATCGGGGCAAGTGTAATGTGCATATTATAATTTATTGCCCAGATTTCATTTTATTTAAAAGAGAATGAATTATCACTGATAACCAATATTTTTGCCATTAAACAGCGATCTTACCCCCATGAATTCTAGCAGGCATAGGTTTTTTGTCCATTAGCAGCTAAATAATAATCGATTTAACGTTTTCAGGAGTCATTTTTTATCAATTATCGTTGAGTGGGCGATAAAAGAGTGAAGCCCCATGAGCCGACTATTAGTAGGGCCTAATTCATATACAAGTGCGACACCCAATTTAATAAAAACCATGAACTGCGATGCCCTTAGTTTTTTGCTCCAATCACGAAGTAAAAACCTATGAAGTATCAACAGCTCACCGAGGGTGATAGATATATGATAGTCGCGCTAAAATGGCAAGGATTAAGTTTTACGGACATTGCCACAGCTATCGGAAAACACCGAAGTACCATATATCGAGAATTTCAACGCAATACTTGTTGGCATAAGTGTGGCTCATATCGACCCATCAGGGCACAGCAAGGGCAAGAGCTAGGCGTCGATGTTCAAAGAGAAACCAATATTTTACAGAAAAGGATTACGTGATCATTAGGCAACTCTTACATAAACAATGGGGTCCTGAACAGATTACTGGTTACTTAAAACGGATAGGTGTACATTGCTTTAGCCATGAAACTATTTATCGATATATTTGGCGTGATAAAAAGAAAGGCGGCTTGCTATGGAAGCACTTGCGTTGCGCTCAAAAGCGAAGAGGTAAACGCTACAAGGCTTATGATAGTCGAGGCAGGATTGCCTAAGCGCAATATAGCAGACCGACCAGCTGAAGTAGAAACGCGTGAAACACTAGATCATTGGGAAGTAGACACCGTGATGGGTAAAGGGTCTAAACACCCGCCCTGATAATGGGTGAACACAGGGTTGCGTTAGCAGCTTAAGCAGTGACGCACTTGGAATTTGAATCCGCGAAAGTTGAAGAAGTGACTAATTGCCCTTATTACTTTGCCAACCCACATCACTCATGGGAACGAGGTCCGAATTAAAACACCAATGGTTTGATCAGACAATACTTAGTTAGGGGAACATCAATGGCAGGACTAACTCAGCAACGATGTAATATCATCGCGGCCAATTAAATACAAGACCAAGGAAGCGGTTAGCTTATAAAACACCGGAGGAATGCTTTTATGAATAACTACTTTTGTCGTACTTCAAACCTGATACTAAGCAGGATAGGTACGTTAAAAATCAGTCCGAAGCACTAAAATCAGTGTATAAAACAAATGATTTAATGTTCAACTCCTTAGAAAAGTAGTTGGTTATACTGAGGTCTCATATAGTAAACTTGCAATAGTAGAGGTAGAAGAGAGAAAAAATAAATTTTAAACTACGCGCTGCGTTGGCGTAATGGAGGGGAGAGCCTTGATGACTATATAGAATTTACATAAAATCAGAATTATTAAATAGGTAGCTAATGCAGTAAATTAAGTTGTCTCACTTACGTGTGCTTCGCTTGTGGCGAAGATCACAAGACTTTTTTTACTACAACGGTATCCATTTTGCTAGGTTATGTTCTTATAGGAAAGAAAATATGTTTTTCACATTGCTGTTAGTCACATTCACACTTTCAATCGCCGTTTCCTTTGGCATTGTAAGGGCATTCGATAAAGCCATTGGGTTAATATTTAACCGTATAATTCAGGATCAAATAAGTATTGTATGGCAACAGTATATTAGATTTGCGGCATATGTCGTTGGTATTTCAGGCGGTGTGAGGATTTACCAGTTAGAGCGTTATATCAGCGCTCCTTATAAAGATGCAGAAATCCTTGCCTTAAGCTCAGAACGTGCTGTTTTAGAGGTATACCGCACTATTATTGAAGCACTTCAAAGTTTAGCCTGGATGTATCTTATAGTTTTTATATTTGCACTAATAGCTTATGTTATAGTTAAAGGTTTTGAGTTGAAGCATAAAAAGGCTCGCAGTATCGATGAATAAGGGCTTTCACAGGAAAGTCAAGTAGCTTATTATCTTTCCTGGGATGTGTAAAAAGCTAATCTGCTCTTATTTATACCCGCTGCTATGTAGGTGAGAGTAAGCGATAAACGGGAAAGTCCCAGTGAAACTGAGTTGATTAGGTGATTTACGTCGTTAGGTCTAAATATTTTTTGATACGACAATTGAGGGTTGAAAAAAATGAGCGTAGAAGAAAATACAATGGTTTTAGATGCAGTTAATATTGCTAGTAGGCAATGGAAAAATGCTTTTAATTCTGGTGATGCTGCAGGTTGTGCGGCTCAGTACGAAAAAACAGCCATTATGAATGCTAAGCCTTTTGGTACATATAAAGGAACGATTGAGATTCAGACTTTTTGGCAAAAACTCATCGACGATGGTTTTACGGATGTGGATTATATCGACCCCATAATAAAAGCTGTAAATGAAGAAAGTGCTTTATTGACCGCAAGTTGGAAAATGAACAATGCTCGTGGAGTAATCACTAAAGAGCTTTGGGTTCTTCAGTCTGATGGTACTGCAAAGTTACGCGAAGATGATTTCGAAGCCCAAGGATAACAAGTAGTCCTAGCCGATTTTTAACTCATCGGTTAGATTTAAACATCGCGGATTCAAATTCCAAGTGCATCGCAGCTTAAGCTGCTAACGCAGCCCTGTGTTCACCCATTATCAGAGCGGGTGTTTTGAAATTCAAATCTTTTCTTGGCCGAGAATTAAGCCGCATCAATGCTCGCTTCACCTCTATCGGACCGACCTTCTTGAAGTCTGTATTTTTTGGAAAACATTGTCGTAGCAATCCATTGGTGTTCTCATTTAACCCTCGCTCCCAAGAGCTGTGGGGGTGCACAAAGTAAACCTCCGCCGATAATGCTTGGCTGATTTTCTCATGGTACGAAAACTCTTTCCCGTTGTCAGCAGTAATGGTGTGAACAATAACCTTAAATGGGTTGAGCAAGCTTATCATAGCTTTGGTAACATCTGCTGCGCTTTTGCTTTTTACCTGGGCTGATACCGTGTGCTTCGTGACCAGCTCGATTATAGTTACCAAAGCCCCGCTATACCCTTTGCCAATGACGGTATCAATCTCCCAGTCCGACACGCGATTTATCGTCAACTATCTCTGGGCTATCATATATGCTGACGCGGTTATTTATCTGGCCGCACGTTGACTTGCCGTTTCGTCGCTTGTCATACTTCTTGCCCTAGGCCGACGAAGATGCATGTAAAGATCGCCGCCAGCCTGCTTATTCGCCCAAATATGTAGGTAGATGCTTTCATAGCTTACACCCAAAGCATTTCAAATTGCTACTAGGCAGCAAGTAAGCGAAGCCCCGTGAGCCTACGAATAGTAGGTGATCGGGGTGAGCGAACGCAGCCAACAACGTAGCAATTTGAAAGGCGACGGGTATAATCAGTCGTTCCTGATCATTCAGCAACCAACTTGGAATCTGCTCTGGACTCCACGCTACACACAGCTTTGATTCAAGCACCGTAATCATTTTTGGCGTCATTCTACTTGCCTGAGCCGACTCTGCACGCAGGCTATCTGTTCGGCCTTGTGATTGCCTATACCTATATCCACGCTCTCCAGTATTCCTTGCCAACTCACGGCTCACCGTGGACTGGCTGGTGCCAATAATCTCCGATATCTCCCTTTGGCTGCAACCGCTTTTCTTTCATGCGGAAATATGGCATCGTTGTTCGTAAGCCAGTTATTGGTAAGTTATCGTCATCACTTCATCTCTTGCCGGAGAAAAGGGTAGGAGCTTGCCTTCAGCTAGCCCTTTCTTCTACCTAGTAAAGTGATGCACTTCAGATTTGAATCCGCCCTTTATATGACGAAGAAGTATGAGTATTAAATATAAAAACACGATGATGATTGCTGGCCTTCTAATGCTGTTTTTAGGGGCCATCTTTATGTTGCTGGAGAATACTTTTTATCAATATATTGATGAAGATGGAGTGCTGCACGAGAGTTATTTTATGCCGTTGGGTTTTCTTAGTGTTTTTTTGGGGTTGGTTCTCTTGTTGGTTACTATCGTTAGACAATTGATGTTTAGGAAAAATAATCTTTAGAGTTTATACCAGTTACCATTGAAGGTGAGAGTAGTTAGCAACCTTCACCTTCAAGTGGGGTTGGGTACAGTCATGCTGAGTTACTGGGCGATGGCGCTACACTTTAGTGATTTTCCTTGCCAGCGAATAAACATCATGGATGCTATGTATAGAGTTATTATGCAAAAGGTAATTAACCATTCATAGAGTGCCCCTGGAGCGCTCCAAGTTGCAAGAACACTGCTGATAAAATAAAAGCATAGAATAAAGCACAGCCATGCAGCGGATTTTGGCCTTTTTCTAAGTAATCCTGGCAAGGGAAGTAATAAGGGTATAATCTGCAATATAGAGAATATTAGTTGTGGTTTTTCTGGTGAATTTAGCCACAAGATTTTGGTCAACAATAGTACAATAAGACTGCTATAAAGCCCAATACATACTTGGAATCCGTAATTGACTTTTTGGTTTAGAACTTTTATTGACGACATGTTCGCAGGCTCCCAAGAGCCGATTCTGATGGTCAACCAAATAGGCTTGCCGGTGGCTAACAAAAATTGGTCGTTGGATTAATTACAAATATCTGACCAAGGTTTAAGCAATAAGTTATTTATACTCACCTCAATCATCTCACTCGCCTACTATTCTTGGGTTTATGGGGATTTACTAGTTTGTCGCCTACCCGCACCTTCAATGGTAAAGGGTATATGCCCCAAAGAATCTGGTGTTGCTATGCGTCGGCAAGTGAGCAAGGCCACAGAAACTTAGAAGCGCTAAGAGACAATGGTGAGCTAGCTCTTGCCACAAGGTAGCAGCCTCAAAGGTGAAGAGTATATACCTGCTTCTGAATAAGAGAAAGACCTGAGAGCTTTTTAGCAGGGACGGCTGTGGTAAATTCTAATACCCGTAACAGGGTATCTTACATTTTTGGAGATTAATTGTAATAATCTTGTAAGCTGCATTGCAAATATTTTGAAGGTTTTATTATTTTGGTTTGATTCAATTATTCAAGAGACTCAGCGACATCTTGATTTAGCCAGATGTGGTGCTTTCTTTGTGGGGTGTCATTCTTAGAGCCCCCCCCAGAGCCTAAAAGGTTGGAGGTTATGCGGCTCTCACTTATCCCTAGTTACGTGCTGCTTATGGGCTTATGGGGGCACTTGTTTGTCGCATACTCATACCTTTAATGATAATGAGTGTAGACTACTTGCAACATCATCAAATTGCATTTATTGCTTAAAAATGCGTAAAATTAACGGGCTGGTAACCATGACTTATTAATAGGTCGGAAAGGGGCCGTGAGTTCCAGCGGAGTAAATATGATTGAGCTGAAGCAGTTAAGTAAGTTTTTTATTTCAGGCGGTGCTGAAGTGAGGGCACTTGATAATATTAATTTGGTCGTTCCTGAAGGTTCAGTATTTGGTGTTATTGGCTCCAGTGGCGCTGGTAAGAGCACTCTGATTCGTTGTGTCAATCTGTTGGAAAGACCGTCTTCTGGTTCGGTTCTCATTGATGGCAGTGATTTAACCAAGTTGTCAGAAAAAGCCTTGCGGAAAACCCGTTATAACATGGGTATGATTTTTCAGAATTTTAATCTTCTTTCTAGTCGTACTGTTTTTAGAAATATAGCCTTGCCGCTGGAGTTGGCTGGTTATACTAAAAATGATATTAATGCAGAGGTGATGTCTTTGCTGGAGTTGACGGGATTACAAGAAAAAAAGAACAGTTATCCTATGCAGCTTTCTGGTGGCCAAAAGCAGCGGGTGGCTATTGGTAGGGCGCTGGCTAGTAAGCCGCGAATTTTGTTGTGTGACGAAGTGACTTCAGCATTGGATCCGCAAACAACTGCTTCTATTTTAACTTTGTTAAAAGATATTAATCGTCGGTTTAATATCACTATTCTGATGATTACCCACGAAATGGATGCTGTAAAATTAATCTGCGATCGAGTAGGAATCTTGAGTAATGGTAAGCTGATTGAGGAAAATAGCGTGGAAGCTTTTTTTATGAGCCCGAAAACAGAGCTGGCTAAGGAGTTTGTACGCAGTGCAATTCATGAAAAGCCTGTTGCTGATATTCAAAGCCGTTTTCAGAAAAGTCCTGCGCCTAGTGCTCGCCCGGTGGTTAGAATTACCTTTGTTGGGCAGCCGGTGGTTGAGCCGTTGATTACCCAAGCGGCTAGAAATTATGATGTTGATTTTGTTATTTTACAGGCGGATATTGAAACCGTTGGCGGTAAACCGATGGGCTTTCTGATGGTGGAAATTGTTGGTGACGAGTTGGCATCTGGGCAAGTGTTGGCATTCCTTCAAGAACATGCAAAAGTAGAGGTACTTGGTTATGTCAACTGAGGTTTGGGTGTTGTTACTTTTGTCACTTTGGGAGACCTGCTATATGGTGGCGATTTCTGGAGGTATGAGCTTCTTGCTGGGTATTCCGCTGGGTGTGCTGCTCTACACAACTAGGATGGGACGTATTGATGAGAACCTGCTTGTTAATTGGATGCTGGCAGGAATTATTAATGCTGGGCGGTCGGTACCATTTATTATATTGATGGTGGCAATTATTCCCTTTACGCGACTGTTAATCGGATCCTCTATTGGTACGGTAGCAGCTATTGTACCGCTAACAGTGGCAGCAATTCCTCTTGTCGCCCGCATTGTTGAAGGGGCCATAAACGAAGTGCCTGCAGGATTAGTTGAAGCTGCTCAGTCTATGGGCGCAAGCTCTTGGCAAATTATCACTCGGGTGCTTTTGCCTGAAGCACGCCCGAGTTTGATTAATGGTATGACCATTACGTTGGTTACATTGGTTAGCTATTCGGCTATGGCTGGCGCTATTGGAGGTGGGGGCCTTGGTGACTTAGGTATTCGTTATGGTTATCAACGTTTTGATGGGGTGATTATGCTGGCTACAGTAGTTTTGCTGATTGTATTGGTGCAGCTGATTCAAATGGTTGGTGATCGTTTACAACACTACTACAATAAAAATTTGTAGCTGTCTGATGGGGAAGTAATGAGAAATGAGAAATGTGAATTACTGGGTGATGTTTAAGGTCTTGACTGGATTGCCATTTTTGGTTTTAGCGTTATTTTTAAGCGGTTGTGGTGGCGCTAAGGATGACAATATGGCTTTAAAGGTGGGGGTTATGGCTGGGCCTGAAATGGATGTTATGAAAGTGGCGGTTGAAATATTAAGGCGTGATAAGGATATTGATGTTGAATTAGTTGAATTTTCAGATTATGTGTTGCCCAATATCGCGCTATCAGATGGAAGTATTGATGTAAACGCCATTCAACATCGACCGTATTTGAATAGTTTCATACAGAGTAGAGGTATAAAATTGGCCGTCGTTGGTAAGGCTTTTCTATATCCAATGGGTGCCTATTCAAAGCGGATTAGTGATTTGGATAGCTTGAGGAAGGGAGCTAAAGTGGCTATTCCTAATGACCCAAATAATGAGGGACGAGCTTTAATTTTGCTGCACAACAGAGGTCTGATTATCTTGAAAGATGCTAGCAATTTGCAAGCGACACCTTTGGATATTGTTGAGAACCCAAGAAGCTTGAAGTTCATTGAATTGGATGCTGCTCAGTTGCCAAGATCATTGGATGATGTGGATTTGGCATTCATAAATTCTACTTATGCTGTTCCTGCAGGTTTACTTCCAGATCATGATGCGTTGATGATTGAGGGGAGAAACTCGGCTTATGTGAATATTCTGGTATCTCGGGAAGACAATAAAAATGATCCTAGGGTGCAGGCATTGGTTAAATCCTATCAGACAGAGGCTGTGGAAATGGTTGCGGCTCGTTTGTTTAAAGGTGGGGCTGTGGCTGGTTGGAAATAGGACATGATGGTGGTTATTCTAAGTTTTACACCATTGAAGCTGGGGTAGCCGATAAACGAGCGAAGCCCCATGAGCCTATGAGTAGTAGATGATTGTGGTGAGTGAGAACAGTCAATAATCGCACATCAATGGTGATGGGGTATATCTCTTGATAGCGCTGACTACCATCATTCAAAGAAAGTGATCGAGCCATCCGAAAACCTAAAAATAAAGAGATATTGTTTTTCGCCTTATAGCTTAAATCTGAAACTAGTTGAGTGGTTCTGGAAGGTAATTAATGAACATCTCAGAATAATGAATACTAGTAACGGCAAATAAATTTATATAAAATGTCGCTTATTTTATTTATGAAACTTTATCAGAATTTGGTGCTTCGGTGATTTTCAGTATTAGTAATAATTCTGAGATTTGCATCTTGCACTTTCTTAAGTATTTAATTTTAAATATGAAGTAAAAACAAGTTTTCAAAAGAACACGTCATATACTATACCGTTGAACAATCAAACATACTAATACTCAAGCATGGTAGAAATTATGACGTTGATCGTGGGTAAGCTGAAAATATAAAATTATTTTTTCCTGTTATATCGCCACTAGTGATAGTGCCTTCTTTATTTTTTAGTGCGTCAAATATGTAGGTAGATGCTTTCATAGCTAATCCGTCGTTCCTGATCATTCAGCAACCAACTGAAATCTGCTCTGGGCTTCACTCTACACGCAGCTTTGATTCAATCACCTCGATCATTTTTGGCGTCATTCTTCTCGCCCGAGCCGACTCTGTACGCCGCCTATCTGTTCGGCCTTGTGCTTCCCTATGCCTACATCCACGTTCGCCAGTATTCCTTGCCAACTCACGGCTCACCGTGGACTGGCTGGTGTCAATGATCTCCGCTATCTCCCTTTGGCTGCAACCGCTTTTCTTTAATGCGAAAATCTGGCATCGTTGTTCATAAGCCAGTTGTTGGTAAGTTATCGTCATCACTTCATCTCTTGCCGGAGAAAAGGGTAGAAGCTTACCTTCAGCTGGCCCTTTCTTCTACCTAGTCAAGTGATGCACTTCAGATTTGAATCCGCCGAGTTAGCACACTATAGTGGCTAAGTGCTCCTAAGTTTCTGTAGCTTCGCGTAGCAACTCCAAAACCTTTGGGGATATACACATCTCCAAAGGCACTCTAAATTCTTTGAGAGCTCTTTGTCGGATCTTTTTAGAAAATACCATTACCTCTTCTCACGTCGTCCCTCCATGGTTAATTAGTATTAATGAATGATGGTGATAAGTCCCAGTTTTTCTTTCCTAACACCATGCATCGCATCCCTATCGATCAGCCCGCCCGCAGCTAACTGAAGCGAAACGTCAGGTGATTATTGACGTCAGTAACAGTGATCGTTTCAATAGTCTTCACCCTCAGTCAAATTGTGCCCAGACTAGCGGATGAGGAGCAATATTTGGCGTCTGAAAGGGTATTTTACAGGTGTTGCCCCCCAAGGTGCCGGCATAGTGGTTCATCAAACGGGGTCAACTGAGTATGCACCAAAAATGATGAGTCTGAGGCAATCATGGATAATCGTCGAAAGGTTTACAAGCAAGCAAAATAGCGAACTCTTGAACACTGGGGTAAGAGGTTAAAAAGAAACTGGGATTTGACTCACGAGATCTCGCTTAACTCAGACAGATATTTATCGGATCAACTTAAGAAAGCCTCTTGAGTTGAGGCGACAACTATGTTGATAAACTACAGGCTTAGTGACAACGTTGAAGCCTGCGTATTGAATTCTCTTAAGTATTTGATTTTAAATAAAAAGTAAAAATAAAATTTGAAAAACAACACACAATGCACTATAATGCTGAACAATTAAAAATACTCATACTCAAACATGGTGCAATTATGACGTTGATAGTAGTTAAGATGAAAAATAGGAAAACGTTTTTTTCTATCATATCATCACTCATGGTGGTATTTTCTTTATTTTTTAGTTCGTTAAACTATGCTTGGGACTATAGAACAGAACAAAGAATCTTAATAGCAGTTGGTTTTCCATACGCTTCCGAAATGCAACAATTAATAAAAGACCTGAAACACATAAAAAGTACAAGTAGTGACTTAAAATTTTTAAATAAAAATATAGAAACAATAAGGACTCTTGAAAAAAGTGAATCTATAGAAGCAAAGAGCTTTTTAGCTTTTATAAATGCCCTTTATAAAGCAAAACAACAAGAAGCAGAACCACCTGCATTTATTAAACCTCTTTATGAAACTATTAAGGAAAAATTATCAACTATACGAGTTACAATAAACAACATACCATCACAAGATAATGAGTGTGCTAAGAGCGCCCTTACGAGATTGGTTGATGCGATAGAAAAACAGCTTATATCTCCGTATGACTTTTGTGATCAAGAGCAAGATACGGTAAAAAAAATAGAGAATCTGAATCAGTTCGCAGAAGGCTTATCTTATCTTGTCGGCAGCGAACTTCCTTGCTATCCAGTACGCGTTAAATTATCATATTACGCCACCCACAAAAGTAATGCAAGAGCGCAAGCAGAAGCGCATGCTGGAGTTTATCATCTTTTTATAGCAGCATACGATATTTTAGGAAAGGATTTACTCTCTCCAAAGTTTCAAGACAAGCAATATTGTGATGAGATAGAGAAATGGATAAGTTTTTGCTTAAATATAACAATAACACAGGTTAGTACTGCAAGAACAGTTCCAGAAAACACTAACGAAGATGTATATAATGGTACTTCTCCATTATTTAAATACATACGCACAGACTTTTTAGACAAAGCTCTTTTGGCTACTGAACAATCTGTTGACGCAGAAGCTTACCTATTAAATAATAAATGGAAAACCATTTATCTGCATAATAAAGATTGTGATGATGTCTGTATAAGAAATGATGATGATGCAATCGATGTGATAAATCGTAGTGCATTACTTAAGTCTCAGTTTACATCTACCACAGAGCTAGTTGAATATTTAAAAAAAGATCCCGAGTCAAGTAATAGTGCCTTTAACGTAACTACTTTTCTACCTACGTTAAACGTAAATAGTCCACAATTAGATCAGACAATAAAGCATCAGGGAAATAGAGACTGTTCAACGAAAGATACCACTAAACCAACTCTAGACCAAACTGAATTGGCACAAAGCACTAATACGCCAAAGTACCTTAAGGTTTCCTGTGTTAAAAAGAAAACTTCACATTTTTTAAATTACGTAGATAAAAACAAGAACGTTATATCTATAGATGACATGAATCTTATTAGTGGTATACTGAAAAAAATAGAAGAAAAAATGCTAGATAATCATGAAAAACATAAGGAAACTCGTGTATCATGCGATCAAATGAGTAGACTTAAGAAGGGCCTAGGTTTTTTACTAGGAAATCAGGTTTCTGAATGCCAATTACTCGACGCAGTAACCAACACGCTTTCATTGGAAGTGAAATGTGGCGAAGTCAGTGATAAAAGTAGTGTAGATTTAAATACTAAACCAATGGAATTGTCTGAAATTAGTTCAAACACGATATCCATTGCATATGCTGGAACATTGGTTTTTTTACTAGAAGCATACAAAATATTAACAGATAATACCGAATCAGAAGACAGTATGAAGCATGCTGATGAAATACTGGAGTGGAAAAATGTATTTGAGAAAATTATTTCACAAGATAAACAAACTATACCTTTGCCAGCTATAGATAAGCCAGAAGGGTTACTAATTAAATTTTTTGATATAAAAGAATCCAGCGGTATCATTCCTAAACGGATCCTTGTTGATGTAGACTATGTGAGAAACAAAAGCTGGAAAGTGATTATTTGCTGCGATAAAAATAGAATTATATCAGATAGAATATGCATAAGATTCTCAGACCACGTGGCTCATGGTTTAAACATTGTCGCTGTAATAGACACAGATGGCATAACGGAATACACAGTTGAAGAGGATGATGATATAATGGATGTTCTATCTATACGGGATTATGAAATATACATTTATCAACCTAGCATCACTGCAGCCATCACTGAAAGCGCTAAGCACACAAAGTAACACTACAAAGAGAGCAAAATAAAGTGCTCTCTTTTTAATTGCAAATCTAACCACTTGTGTACGAGATAAAATATTTAGCCCCCCCTTGAGTGTGGTGGGCTGTAGCCATCTTTGAAACGCTCTGTCTGATAGATGAAGAGTTTCAAAGGCTTTCGACTTACGGGCCCCATCGTTAACCGCTTGTATACTATTGGACTTCGCTAGTTTGTCGCCTACCACCACCTCCAATAATAACAGATATAGTTAAACTAGATGCATGTCAATATTTACCACTCACAATGATCAAGCCCATGGATACTAGATTACCAACCAGCTCGCTAGGTATCTTCCTTATGTCTTCTATGGTGTCAGTAATTTTAGTGACATTTCTGTTAGAAATTGCAATTGCAACTCTGTCGCGCAAAGTAAGCTGCTGAGCTTTTTGGACACTTCTTTCAATTTCACGGTTCAGATAAATGGAATTACTTTTTCTAAACCTCCTGCAAGAAGACCTTTAATTCCCTTCAGGATAGATGTTGTAGAGATAGGTGGATGTACGACTACGGGCTCTGCTAACTCAACAGTTATCTTAACCTTTTTACTCGTGTTGGATATTGTATTGCTGGAGTAGTTAATGTCAAAGATATGTTTGCCATCTATTGCCTAGCCCTACCTTACCTCTCCCAAAACAATCCCACTTAAAACAGGATTAATCTTATGCACATCAAATTCATTAATTGCCTTTTTTCGACTATTTTCACCCATTCGGGTAATTTCTTTAGGATTTTCAATAAAGTAAATCATTTTTTCTGCTAAAGCCATACTATCCCAAGGTTGAACAATAAAACCATTTAATTCATCGATAACACAATCGCGACAACCTGGTACATCAGTCGTTATTATTGCTCTTCCTACAGACATTGCTTCTTGCGTAGACCTAGGGTAGCCTTCTCTATAAGAGGGTAATACAAACACATCAGATTTAACCAAGAATTCATATACATTTGAAACATGTCCAAGGCAAGAAACAACGCCTTCTTCAACAACCAAGGCTAGTTCCTTAGAAGATAAAGCCGTTGGATTATCATAATCAAGCCCACCAAGCATTGTAAATTCCGCAGATGGGTAAATGGCTTTCACTTTTCGTGCCGCATCAATATACTCAAACACCCCTTTTTCAGCTAGTAACCTCGCAACAAAAATAAATTTAATCGATTCAGATGGTACAACTTTAGAATGAGGATAGTCATTTAAATTCAACCCGATTGGACCAACAACTTTAAATTTATTTTTGTTAAGAACACTGAATTGCAGTAAATCAACAGGCTCATTTTCGTTTAAAAATAAAACTTTATCAGCAAACATATAACCTATAGAACAAAGACCTCCATGAATATATTGCAGAATACGCTTTTTTAAAGTTATTCCAAATTTATTAGGAGTGTATATACCCTAAACCTTCCAACATTGCTATGCGCCTAGGTACACTTGCTATTTTAGCTGCAATAGTTCCATAAATAGATGGTTTAATAAAAAAACTAAATGTGACATCAACTTTTAATTCTTTTAGTTTTCTTGATAACAACCAAGTATCTTTAATATCTTTGAAAGGAGTAATTCCGGTCTTACTTAAAGAGTAATCAACTGCAATCGCCCCCATATCCTCTACTAAAGAACGAGTTAATTCAGAATAATCTATTGCAAATAAAAAAACATCATGACCTGCTAAAACAAGGTATTCAATAAAGTCTTTACGGAAAATCATTAGTCCAGGGCTAGCATTTTGTGATATTAGTGCAACTTTCAAATTCATTTCCTTTTACTTGATTTTAAAGCGCTAAAGAGATACCTCTCCAGCCCAAAGGGAAACCATGAAAGGTCGTGTTCTATAAAAACTTGCTCGATATAATTAGTACTTCTATTATCCTTTTTTAATTTGCGACCCATGCTTTATTTGAATACTCTCGGTACCACCTGTGACAGCATAGTTGTCGCCTAACTATGTTGCCAAATATCGCAAACACCTATAACGAATCAACCCAAAAAAAACGATTTACAAATCAACTACACTACTAAAATAATCCATTTCAATTAAAGACATGTAATACCCTAAATTCATATTTTAAATATTCTTTTTAAATATTCTTTTTAAATGAGGCCTCAGCATAACTCAACAAAGACGATTATATTCTGGTAAAATATTGGCATGCAAAAACCCTTTATAACACAGCCCAAGCTCTTCGTTTCAGCCAGCGACCTAAATCATCCAATTCTTCGTAGTCTGGATGATACGGAAGCGCTGTTGGAATGGTCAGAGATTGAGAAGTCACTATCCTCAATATACGCCTCTAACACCGGTCGCCCCAGTTATCCTCTGTTGACCTTATTTCGAGCCTTATTGCTTGGAACATGGTATCGTTTATCCGATGTACAATTGGCTCAGTGCTGGTATAGAGATCTTCTGTTCCGTAAATTTTGTCACCTTGAACTTGGTGGAGCAGTTCCCGAAGCCTCTACTTTGAGACGCTTTCGAACACGACTTGTCGAACACCGTCTGTGAGATCAATTATTGGCAGAGATTAATCGTCAACGGGCTTGCCAGAACTCGGTTCATGGGCCTTGCCAAAAATGCGACAATTTATGGGCTGGCCGCTATTGCTGCGAACATTCGTAAAGATACTAAGTTTTTGGTACTCTCTGGTGTGTCAAAACCATGTTGTACCGGATAGGTACGTTAAAAATCAGTCCGAAGCACTAAAATCAGTGTGTAAAACAAATGATTTGATGTTCAGCGCCTTAGAAAGCTTCGTAATGGCTGACAAAACTTGGAAAGTTCAATTACCGTGACCAAAGTCGTTGGTTATACTGAGGTCTCATAAATATAAAATAAATGCGGAATATTTCCGTTACCATGTTAAGTAACGAGTAGAAGACAAACAAATCCCAGTAAGCCTGCTAACAGTAGATGGTTGGGGTGAATAATAGCGGTAAACAATTAAGGGGGATGGGTGTATGCATTCCACAAGCCATTGCATAGCAAGCGAAAACAGTTCATGCCCAAGGAAACAGCCTTAACACAACGCACGTCTTTCCCTCAAACTTCTTTGACCTGGGACGCTAATGGTCAGCCTATATCTTCTCGCTTTAATGATGTTTATTTTTCCAAAGTATCCGGCATTGATGAAACTAGATATGTTTTTCTTGAGCACAATATGCTTTCTGATAGATTTAGCCAATTATCCGTAGGGCAACACAATAACAAATTCATTATCGGTGAAACAGGCTTTGGTACAGGTCTTAATTTTCTCTGTACATGGCAACTATTTGAACAAACAGCATCCAAAGAAAGCCAGCTTCACTTTTTTTCTACAGAAAAGTACCCACTACACGCCTCGGATTTAAGCAAGGCTTTATCCCTATGGCCGGAATTATCAGAATATGCTGACCAACTAATTCAGAGCTACCTGCCTGCTAGTAATGGATTCCACCACATTTGTTTTTCTGAAGGACGAATTAGACTTACATTACTGGTTGGGGATGCGCTAAACACCCTACCTTTGATAGATGCAAAAGTTGATGCTTGGTTTCTTGACGGCTTCGCCCCCTCTAAAAACCCAGACATGTGGCAACCAAAGTTGTTTAAGATAATGGCCGAAAAAAGTAATTTTCAGGCAACTTATGCCACATACACTGTCGCCAGAATAGTTAGAGATGGTCTTACGTCCGCTGGTTTTTCTGTGATAAAAACCCCAGGATTTGGCTCCAAACGTGACATGATTCGTGGCTACCTCAGCACGCCTTTCACGCAACCCACGCATAAAGCACCATGGAATATTTATCCTATCCATCATGACCTAGAAAAAACCGTCGCCGTTATTGGTGGAGGGTTGGCTGGTACAAGCTGCGCCCACTCTCTTGCTGAACGCGGTTGGCACGTAATCTTATTTGAGCAAAATAAGCAATTGGCAAAAGAAGCGTCAGGAAACCCTCAGGGCATACTCTATGCAAAACTCTCGGCACACAATACATCATTAAGCCGCCTAATAACGCAAGGTTATTGCTATAGCCTTAATCTTATTAGACAGCTCGATAAAAAACACCCTGGAACCCGTCATGCCTGCGGAGTTATTCAACTTTGCACGTCAGAACACATCCGAAACCGCTATTTGCAGCTTGATCAACAATATCCACCAGAGTTCCTACAGTTTCTAGATAAGAAACAGTTATCGAATATTGCCGGAATTGATATTCTCCATGATGGACTATTTTTTCCTGAATCAGGGTGGGTTAGCCCGCCACAAATTTGCCAACAACTAGTGCAGCATCAAGGTATAAAGGTTAAAACGGATACCACAATTGATCAATTATGTTTTGAAGATAATCTGTGGCTTATGAAAAGCGCTGGTAAAATTATTTTCAAAACAAAAACGGTAGTTGTTGCTGGGGGAATATCAACGCCACAGCTATCGCAACTAGCTTATATCCCCCTAAAAGGCATAAGAGGCCAAGTGACCAAAATAACAACCACAGAACAAAGTGCAAAGCTTCGCACATGCATCTGCGGTGATGGTTATGTTGCACCAGCAACCCAAGGCTTTCACACTATAGGTGCCACTTTTGACTTTAGCTCTGATTCCAACACAGTCAGCTACATAGATCATGAAAAAAATCTATCTATGCAAGCTAAATGGGTACCTTCCTTTTCTGAGTCTTCAGAAGGTACAAGCGCTACCATTGATGGCGGCAAGGCTGGTGTTCGTTCCACCACTCCAGACTACCTACCCATCGTAGGCCCAGTGGTGGACAGTAGACGTTTTTTAGAAGATTTTGCTAAACTGCGAACAAACAAAAAGCATTCATTCCAACAAAAGCCTAATTACCTAAACGGACTTTATGTAACCGCCGGTCACAGCTCACGGGGCCTGATAACCTGCCCAATTTCTGGGGAGCTATTAGCCAGTATGATTAACGGCGACCCTGCTCCGCTACCCATTGATATTATTGACCAGCTAAACCCTGTTCGCTTTCTAGTGAAGAATTTGATCAAGAACAAGGTATAGGTAACAATGGCAAATAGTTTACTGATTGGTTTATCACACAGGGAAGAGCTGAACATCAACATATTTGCCCAACAGAACCCACACAATCTACCTTGAATTATGTGGATGTCTCATATTCACCATATTTTTTTATCTAAGGTTATCAAAATTGATACGGTTACATTTTTTTGTGCAAGAGTTGAGTCCAATTACTCTCTAATGTATTGCTCACCTTTATAAGCCACACGTAATACTAATATTTTAGCTGGCTTAATCATTTCAAAGTGTCCATCATTTTAGATAGCTGTTGAGGCCAATGAACTGTATTTAATCCAGAAATATCTTCTGCGCTTGTTTTGTAAATAACAATAAATTACGATCTTTTTGCTCGTGTTGGGTATTGTATTGCTGGAGTAGCTAATGTCAAAGATATGTTTGCTATCTATTGCCTAGCCCGATCTCTCCCAAAACAATATCACTTAAAACAGGATTAATCTTATGCACATCAAATTCATTAATTGCCTTTTTTCGGCTATTTTCACCCATTCGGGTAATTTCTTTAGGATTTTCAATAAAGTAAATCATTTTTTCTGCTAAAGCCATACTATCCCAAGGTTGAACAATAAAACCATTTAATTCATCGATAACACAATCGCGACAACCTGGTACATCAGTCGTTATTATTGCTCTTCCTACAGACATTGCTTCTTGCGTAGACCTAGGGTAGCCTTCTCTATAAGAGGGTAATACAAAAACATCAGATTTAACCAAGAATTCATATACATTTGAAACATGTCCAAGGCAAGAAACAACGCCTTCTTCAACAACCAAGGCTAGTTCCTTAGAAGATAAAGCCGTTGGATTATCATAATCAAGCCCACCAAGCATTGTAAATTCCGCAGATGGGTGAATGGCTTTCACTTTTCGTGCCGCATCAATATACTCAAACACCCCTTTTTCAGCTAGTAACCTCGCAACAAAAATAAATTTAATCGATTCAGATGGTACAACTTTAGAATGAGGATAGTCATTTAAATTCAACCCGATTGGACCAACAACTTTAAATTTATTTTTGTTAAGAACACTGAATTGCAGTAAATCAACAGGATCATTTTCGTTTAAAAACAAAACTTTATCAGCAAACATATAACCTATAGAACAAAGACCTCCATGAATATATTGCAGAATACGCTTTTTTAAAGTTATTCCAAATTTATTAGGAGTGTATATATACCCTAAACCTTCCAACATTGCTATGCGCCTAGGTACACTTGCTATTTTAGCTGCAATAGTTCCATAAATAGATGGTTTAATAAAAAAACTAAATGTGACATCAACTTTTAATTCTTTTAGTTTTCTTGATAACAACCAAGTATCTTTAATATCTTTGAAAGGAGTAATTCCGGTCTTACTTAAAGAGTAATCAACTGCAATCGCCCCCATATCCTCTACTAAAGAACGAGTTAATTCAGAATAATCTATTGCAAATAAAAAAACATCATGACCTGCTAAAACGAGGTATTCAATAAAATCTTTACGGAAAATCATTAGTCCAGGGCTAGCATTTTGTGATATTAGTGCAACTTTCAAATTAACTTCCTTTTTTAACTCTTTGTTTTTTAGCAATCAAAGATATACTTGCATTGACTATTACTCCAAGGAGGAATCATGAAATCCAGATATATAAGGGCTTTCTTCAAATAGCCTGTATACTTATTAGCCTTCTTTAACTTTCGCCTTATACTTACTTTGACGGCATTTTTCATAATAACCAACTTCTCTTTTTTTACTAGACCTAGCTTTTTATATCTAATTAACCCCTCATGGCTAACTTGTGTCGTTAGATCTGATAAAAAATCAGTTACTTTATATAAAAAATTTAATACCCCCCCTTGATATACACTATGAGCAGTATTAACTAAGGTAAACTTAGTTATTAGCCGAACAACCCTAGTGAAAATATTTGCATGTACCATGTGACTATGAACTATATCAGGATTATAATTTCTAACTATGCCATAAAAGTCAAACATTGACTTTTATGGCACTCTTCCCCTATTCATGCCCAATGAAGTAATCTGGACATCATTTTTAATAAACTCATACGATAATTTACTTACAGCAATCATTGATATTACATGGCATTCATGACCTAACCTACGCATTTCAGAAGATAAATTAAGCAATTGAATATCAGCTCCACCATAATCTATACCAGTAATAACAAACAAAATTCTCACTTAAACATCTCCATAGAAATCAAAAAACCTATTTTTCAACTAGGTGTTAAATCATATTAAATTTGTTATATTACCCCCTGTGCCAGCATAGTTGCCTACTTTTTGGATTTTCCCAACTTAAACAGGTATGGTCAGATAGTGATCAATGACACGCTATTCAGAAGAGTTCAAAGAGTCCATAGTTCAGCAAATTATACCACCCAATACTGTATCAGTCCTATATACGGGACAAAATACTGGAGCAACTATTACATCTATGATATTTAGTTATAATTGTCATTAGGGTCAAATACTTTTGCATAAAATATATTCTTCCTCCTTTTTCGAAAGTAAATATCCAATTAAAACTTGCCCAGGTATATAAAATAATGAACCATAATGAAAAGTTGCAATCAAGCAAATCATTATAGGGATGTAATTACTTTTATGGCACTTACTTAAAATAAACATATTTATTGCAAAAAAACCATATCCTAAAACAATCTCCAACCAACCAAAGTCCTCACCATAGCCATAACCTCCTACTGACTGATCTAAATTCGACATTTTTCCGAAGGCGAACTCAAGTAATGAATAATTTTCGAAACAAACCTCTACTTGTTTGATTTTAAAGTCAATTACAAATAAAGTATAATCCAAATTAACTCGAATCCCTAAAGAGTCAATAAAAGAAATAAGCTCATTAGCAAACATAACAGTAAGAAAGACGAGAAATAAAAAATATTTCAAAATCTGTTTTTTATATTCAATTAATAAAGAAAGCACAAGCATCAAGATACCAGTTCCAGACACTAGAACAAAAACATCGAAGATAAAAAACATTCTTTGAAATATACTTAAAACAAACATATTTGAGAGCATAATTAAAATAACTGCAGAAGCAGTACTCAATCCAGCAAAAGAATAAGGGCGCTGGTAATATCCTGGTTGAGAAAAATGATTTAGAGCTGAGGCATCGGGGAAATTAGGTAGATGCCTAGCATCGATTATAGTATTAATTAACACAGCTTCTATTAAGATAGTTACTAATAAAAACCAGAACAAAGAACTGAATTTTAATTTACACCCTGATTTAAAAAAAACATAAAAAAACATAAAACCAAAATACATTCGCATTACTTTACTAAGCAAAACAATATCTTGATGTTGGTAATATTTATAAATAGCTAAAACAACTATCGTGAATATGAAAAGCCAATCATTTATTTTTAACTTTACATAAAAAAATCTATAAGTTAAAACCCAAACTACGTTACCAAAGGGATGAATAAATGCATTAAAGAAACCCATACCAAGTAATATTTTATCCAGCACCCTCACAAATTTTTCCTTATGTATTTTTTGTAGCTTTTTATAAAGAAAGCCGTAAAACGAGAGCCTAAGAAAGAAAGAAAATAAAGGAGTTTTAAACCTAAACTTAGACTGATATATGGCTTAATCAAACTCCTATCAACAACTTTCAAATAAAAACATTTCTCAACAAATGCAAAATACCCAATAATCATATCCATCTGTCTTATTGCATAACTTTCGCTTAACATTGGATGTTTTCTAATAAGTTTATTTCTTAAAGAGACCCTTTCATTTAACCAATATTTTGAAGTGTGAGTCAAACTTGACACGTGTCTCCGCCATGAACACAGCTTTTTATGAACGTAACCAATATTCGTAACTTCTGATATCTGCAAGAAAAAATCATATTCTTCAACTAGAGAGAAGTCAGAATCAAATGCTATTGAGTTTTTTTCTGTCAAGCATTTACGAAACATAACACTAGGAATCATGACATTGTAACGCTTAATCCACTCTAAAAAAAGGTTGTTTTCTGCTTGTTTTTTACTGTAAAAATTTTTCAAAAACCTTCCGTTTTCGTCAATAACTGTACCATTAGAGTATACCAAACCAAATGATTTATTATTTATTAAGTAATTTACACAAACTTCAATCCTTTCTGTAGTATATAAGTCATCACAATCCAAAAACGAAATAAGTTCTCCATTCACTTTTGATACTGCCTGATTTCGTCCTTCCCCCAAACTAGTATGCTCTAGTGCATAAAAATACTTTATCCGATTATCATCATACGATTTCACTATTTTAGCGCTATTATCCGTAGACTGATTATCCCAGAATATGATTTCCCAATTTTCATAAGTTTGTAAAAGAACGCTTTCAATGGCCTCTTTTAAATATGTATCGCTATTATAACAATTCATAATAACCGAAACCAAAGGTTTATTTCCCATAAAAATCTCTTATACTTTTTATAATAAAATTTTGCTCTTCTTCTGTTAAATCATAGTGGCATGGCAAGGTTAAAATTTCTTTACTTATTTTTTCCACGATAGGTAGAGAAATAAAACCTTTATACTTTGTTAAAAGGTGATTAGGCTCATAATGAACTCCGCACTCAATACCACTCTCTATTAAATATTCACGTAGTTCATCTCTTTTTTTTACTTTAATTACAAAGATATGAGGCAGCACATCCACATAATCAAAATCTAAAAAACTAATGTGCTGAATATGTAGTAATTCTAATTGGTATGTTTTTGCTATACGCTGTCTTTTTATCTTAAAACTTTCAAGCCTTTCTAGCTGCACAATCCCAATTGCTGCCATAATATTACTCATGTGATAACGAAACCCTTGCTCTGTCACATCAAAGTTCCAGCTCCTATTTCCTTCAAATCTTTTTTCAGTATCTTTTTTTACTCCAAGTAGCCGAGCATCTTGTAATCGCTGTATTAACTCCTTATCTTTTGATAAAATGGCACCGCCTTCTCCTGATGTTATATTTTTTATTCCATCAAAACTAAAGCAAATGATATCACCACGGACACCGATTAACTCACCATCTCTTTTTGAACCAAAAGCTTGCGCTGCATCTTCAATTACTCGTAAGCCAAATTCTTTAGCTAGCTTGTATACGCTATCCATTCCTTTTGAGTTACTTGCATAATGCACTGGCATAATAGCTTTAGTTTTCTTTGTTATTTTTGAACGGGCATCACCCACATCTAAAAACAATCTGCTTTCATCCACATCGCATGAGATAGGCACGGCACCAGTTGCTGAAATAGCTTGGTAGGATGCGACATAAGTAAGCGATGGAACTAACACCTCATCTCCAGTTTTTATGTCTAAAGCGCTTAAAGATAAATGCAAAGCCGATGTTCCAGTGTTGACGCAAACAACATCCATATCTGTTTTTAAATATTTTTTTATTTTTTTTTCAAAATCCTGTACTTCTTTTCCCATACCGAGAAGCTCACTCTCAAGAACTTTTGCAACTGCTTTTTTTTCAGCTTCACCAATAGAGGACTTAGATAGTCTAACTTTAATCATTTGTTACTTTTATCCAATATGTACCATTCATCAATTTACCATACTCTATCTTCTTAAAGTTTACCTTAGTAAATATATTCATATGTTCTTCTATAGTTCTTTCGTAACCCCATAATTGTTGCCTAAGAAATCCAAATTTAGCCAAAATATTTTTAATATGGTATTTTATATTTGATTTGAAATCTGGCATATATATAGTTGCACCAACCAATAAAAATTCACTCACAGGGTATTCTTTTATATTATTGAGCATTTGCATATATGATTTATCATCAAAAATATAATCAACATAACTCATATATGCAAAATCAAATTTATGCTGCGAGGTTAATATATTAGGGAAGTATCCATTTAAAAGGTTAATCTTTTTATTGTTTTTCAACCATGCAGATACACTTAACGATGGTTCAATAGCCAATAACTTCCCATCCCATTCCATTTTCGACAATTCATTTTCAATAAATCCACTACCACATCCAATTGATAAAACATTAGCTTTATATTTTATCAAATCATAAATAAAATCAGCTATCATTTTTTTATCTTCTTTCCATTTTAGAGGTAGTTGTTCATATGATTTAAATTTTTTAAAAAACCTATCGTAAAATTTACTATAAAACACCTCTCCAGCTTGTTGCCTAGAACTAATCTCTGTGAAACTACTAAATTCTATATCAAACCAATTTGTTTGCCAAAATTTCCTCATGGTGCTTTACTCCAATCATATTTTATATCACCTAATTCAATATTTATAGCTTCCTTCGGATCGTGTTCAATTGACGCCATATTCAACAATATATTATTCTCGCCTACACCACGAAATGCCACCCATAGACCGGCTCTTACAGTTAATCTTTGATAGTTTTTCTGTGATAGTGTGATATTAAAAAAAATATTATTTTTGCCATTGTAAGCTACAAATTCAATTTCACCAACTGGTACAATTAAATTTAATGTCATTCTTGTGTGTTGCTTCCAGCCTTTTATATCATCTTTGTAAATAGTAGAAAAATAAGCTTCTCCAAACCCATCAAATCCATCATCACTTTTTTTCATAACATGAAATATATTACCTTTGGGGTGATATATTTGTTTTAATGGCGTTAGAATTATTCCGTCCATATAAGACCTTTGTTTTTTGCCATATTTTCATATTCAACTATTTGTTCTAAAGTTTTATTTAAAATATTTTTATCTTTATTGCGATAGTATTCATAGTACCATTGGCTTGTAAATCTAATAGTATCTTGATATTCCATATTCGCTTGCCACTTCATAAAAAACAATGCTTTATCACAATTTAATTTTAGTAATCCTGCTTCATGAAATGGTACATTATCTGTAACCGTAAAAGCATTATCTGCATTTTCAAAATGCCAATATTTACTCAAATCTTCAAGTAGTTGTTTTACAGTATGATTTTGTTCTGCTCTAGGACCAAAATTGAATGCTTCTCCATGTAAATCATCATCGATATAAAGTTCTGCTCCTAAGTTTAAATAACCACTTAAGGGCTCAAGTACATGTTGCCACGGCCTCGTTGCTTCTGGACTTCTAATTTCAACAGCTTCCCCCTTACTCCAAGCTTCCATACAATCTACAACAATACGATTTTCTGCCCAGTCTCCACCACCAATAACATTACCAGCTCTGCCAATGGCTAATTTTATATTACAACTTTCTTTTTTGAAAAATGAATGGTAATAAGATTTAACTATTAATTCAGCGGCCCCTTTGCTACTGCTATAAATGTCCTTCCCCCCCATTTTGTCATCTTCCTTGTAACCCCATACTTGCTCAACATTATCGTAAGCCTTATCACTTGTAATAATAATCGCAGTACATTTATGATTAGATTGCTTTAAAGCTTCTAAAATATTAGCTGTCCCCATTACATTTGATGAAATTGTTTCAATAGGATCACTATATGACGTTGATACGATAGATTGTGCCGCAAGATGGAATACAAACTCTGGTTGTTCATTTTTTATGATCGAAACTATTTTAGAAAGATCTCGCACATCTTCTTCATAATGATCAATTTTCTCTACTAGATTCAACTTTTCAAACATTGAAGGTTTTGTTGGAATGTCTTTAGAAAGCCCAATAACATGCGCCCCCAGTTTAACAAGCCACACACTCAGCCAACTGCCCTTAAAGCCTGTATTTCCTGTAACTAATACATTTTTATCTTTATATGTATTATTAAACATTATTTATTCCATACATTCCACAGTGCTTTATTATCATTCCAAAGCTCATTTAGCTTTTGTTTATCTCTCAAAGTATCCATTGGCATCCAGAAGTCATCATGCTTATAGGTAAATACCTCACCTTCCTTAGCAAGTTGCTTTAATGGTTCTTGTTCAAAAATAGTTCTATCTCCCTCTGTAATGTAATTAAAGGCTTCTGGCTGACAAACAAAATATCCTGCATTAATCCAACTTCCATCACCTTTTGGCTTCTCTTTAAATTCTTGTACTTTATTATCATTACTTATATCTAATGCCCCAAACCTTCCATCTGGCTGTGATGATGTCATTGTAATTATTTTACCATGTTTTTTATGAAACTTAATTAGTTCATTAATATCAATATTTGCAACGCCGTCACCATACGTTAACATAAAAGGCTCATTCCCAATAAATTTTTGCGCTCTTTTAATTCTCCCCCCTGTCATGCTATGAAGACCTGTATCAAGGAGTGTTACTTTCCAGGGTTCACTGGAGTTGTTATGAATTTCTAATTTTCCAGTTGACATATCTACCGTTACATCGCTTTGATGAAGAAAGTAGTTGGCAAAATACTCTTTTATACAATAGCCTTTATAACCTAGTAAAATAACAAACTCATTAAAGCCATAATGCGAATAAGTTTTCATGATGTGCCACAAAATTGGTTTACCACCAATTTCAACCATTGGCTTTGGTCTTACTTCTGTTTCTTCACTCAAACGGGTTCCAAAACCACCTGCTAATAACAATACTTTCATAAAGAATTTTCCTTAGTTAAAATATCACCTGATGTTTTAAGTTCACGTAATAATAACTCTAACCTTTCTTCTTTTATATTTCCATGAGTCGGTATATTAAATATATGGTCACAAACATACTCTGAAACTTTATTCTTCCCCACCATGTAACCTATTTCATCAAAGCGATCACTTTTTCCGGATGTGACTGTTTTAAACCATATCGAAAGATCTATTTTAGATTCAAATCTTTTTTCCCAATAGTCTCTGTTTTTGATAAGAAAACTATACCTTAAAAAAATATTTTGACTATCTTGCATATATCTGTCAGAATATATTTTTAGTACCCTATTAAAATATACGGCTTTTTTTCTGCGGCTCTCTACATTTACCTGTAATTTTTCGACCTCTTCTATTCCTATTTTGGCAAAAACACTAGAGAGACGAGCTGGATATGGATATTTTTTTATTTTATCTAGCTCATGAAACTGCTCATCTAAAAAGTAAGTCAAAAAATTCATCTTAGACAAACAACCATTAACAAACTTACCAATCCAATATATTTTCGGATGTAAAGTAATTGAATTAATTAAAAAAGTATTAGCTATTTTTAAAGTTATTTCAGTGGATAAGTATGGGATTTTTGAATAGAAATAATTAAAGGCATCTTCATAGCAGGGGTTATTAACACTAACCACTCCACCTAGGCCTGTATTTATAACTTTACTTCTATCTGTGGAATAATAACCAAAATCACCGATAGTTCCCGCAGATGAGCCTTCGATCTTAGCCCCTAGTGCCAATGCTGTATCTTCGATTAAAATCAAACCATATTTTTTAGCTATTTCTTTCAATTTTAAAATATTACACATTTGCCCAAATGTATGCTGCGCATATAGCACCTTAGTTTTTTCTGTGATTAGGTTTTCTACCTTAGACACATCAATATTAAAATCATCCTTACTAATATCACAATAAACAGGAGTACCTTCTGCATAAAGGATTGCATTGGAAACCACAACACACGTATAAGAAGAGATAATTACTTCATCTCCTTTTTGGATCTGGATAACTTTTAAAATAGAGAAAAAACCCATTCGCCCATTTGCAAAAGTATAAATAGACCTTGAGTTCAATTCTTTTTCCAATATTTTTTTGTACAGAGTTTGTGATTTTCCTTTAATCAAATCCGTATTATCTTCTTTCAACGATAAATAGAAATTTTTAAGCCATTTAGGATCATTACTAATACTAAAAACATTCATTTTGAAGTGGGGATAAGAAGGAAGCATTGACCATATTTTCTTTATTATTGATTTCATAACTTTCTCATTTTCATATTAAAATAAAATCTCTTACAAAAAGAATTATTAGTCCATTCGACTTATTAATAAGAATCAAAGTTCAAACATCTCTTTTATTTCATGTGGGGAGGGGTTATTAAATAAATTTTCCCGATATAGTTTCGCTATTTCAATTATTTGACCTTTATTTTCTTTTCTAAACTTAAGTAAGGTATTTATTTTTTCAGGCAACTCTTCACTGCTTAATGAAATGCCCCACATTTTATCTTTCCCTAAAGGCATCATTGGATTAGATATTACACTATCCTTTTCACCAACTAGTATAACCGACACCCCCATGGCAATAGCTTCAACAGCAGTCCCAGATGCTGAAGTAATAACTATTTGAGAATCTTTCAAATAATCATATAAATCTCCTGAAATTTTTCTCCAATTATTTTTTATTAAGTGATTCATTGAAGCATAAGTTTAATGCTGGATGAGGCTTTATTAAAAAATCTTCAGTGCAAGTAGATTTTGAAACTAATCTTAATAAATTATAAGATTCCTTTTCAAAATAAGATAACAATACTAAACTTTTTAAATCATCGCCATTTGAATTGATTGGCTGATCAAACAAGTCAAGGTACCTTAATGAGACTCCAGGTTCATACTTCAAACCACTGCATAGAATATTTTCTTTCCCATTAGTTAATATTTTGTTTGGTACTAAACCTAACTTTATTTCTTGCTCTGACACGCCCAAGTTGACCCAGATAGAATGACGTAAAAAAAACTGACAACCAATAATATTAACAACCCCAGAACCATCCCTCAACCCTCTATAAAAATTTTTATGGATAACTTGTGATTCATCCCAAGATAATACTTTGATTTTTGGGTGTAAATTTGATAATTTCTCCCCCATTAAACGCCTTGCATAGTTATGCCAAGTCGTAGCTAATGTATTAACAAGCTCTTCTTGGATCAATTTATTTATATTACCAGAGTTATTTAAACTTTTGCATAAATTCAGAACTTTCCAAGGATAAACTAGAATAAATTTAATTATTTTTATAATTTCTGTTATTTGAAATAATTCAAAATCAGTAATATAATCAATATTAGTTGTTTGTATTTTTTTAAAAATAGAGTAAAATTTTAATGGATTATGAGACCCATAAAATATTGGTGCATATATATAAGGAACGTTATTACGCTCAAGAATAGTATCTAACCCCCTAAGATAGTTCCGATCCCTAAAGTTGTTTTTCTTTATATTATCAACAACTGAAAAAATGTCGACAACAACTAGTTCTGTTTGGTTTTTTATTGACTTGGCATATCTATTATTTTTATATCCTGACAAATGAAATGCTGTTTTTTTAGCCAGCCATAAAAACACCAAAGCAAAGCTCTTGATATAATATAGTATTACTTTTTTTGCTACTGTAGATAATAAAACCTTTCCCTTAGCCTTTTCTCTTTTGTAAATTCGATTAAGTAAATTATTTATATATGGATTTCTACTTAGCAGAGGATTTGCCAATAAGTATTTATCTTTATAAGCATTATTATTTATTTCATTCAAACTATTAGAAAATACCTCACAAGCATGTTTTTCTAAGTCTGTTTGGTATAGTTTATTCATCCACTTCCTCTAAACTGAATTTAAAATATTTGAATATGTTGCTTTCTAAGTAATTAAAAAGATATCAAGTAAGATAATAATGCGAAAATTTATAATATAAAGCTGTAAGCTAAATGCTAAAAATAGCAACCATTTGTTTTTTTTTATTTTAACATCACTCAATGAATAAACCATTCATAAATTCAGATGAGTATGGGTTTGTTATTAACGTCACATTAATAGTGTTATAAATATCATTTGGAGAACTATTTTATAGTATTTACGTAAATCTTAAAGATAGACTTGTTTTGTTCAAAATTTTAGTGTGATATTTGCTATTCAAAATCCATATCCTTAAAACTATAAATATACGAGTACTGTTTAAGAATTATATTATTATATGCATAAAATTTTATTCCATTATCTTCTGCCGCATTTGCATCTGTTAATGCGTCACCTATCAAAATCGTTTCATTTTTTTTGTATTTATTTTGTTTCAATACCGATTCAACTAAAATTGACTTCGGGGTAGGACTTCCATTGATAGATACAAAATATTGGCTAAGATAGAGCTCTTTACACAAAAACCTCAACTCTTTTTCTTCTGACCCTGAAACTATATGAAAATTAAAGTTATTGTATCTACGCTGTATATATCGTAAGCTGTCTTTTATTAAGTTCTCTTTTTTACAAAGCTTACTGATTACAATGCTTCCAAATTTTTCAGCTTGAAGCCGTACATCGCTTTCTGTCACCCCCTCCCCTAAAATACTCTCATAAAAATATTTTATTTTTTCAAATCTAGACACACCACCATTTTGCAAATGGTACTTATAGAGCCTATCTGTTTTCTCCTTAGAGTGTTGATTAAATAACTCTACAAACCCCTCCCCTTTGATTTTCATACTATCTATAATAACACCATCAAAGTCCCATAAAATATTCTTAATCATCAACTCTACCAAACACTGTGCAGGGTAAACCATCACATTGTTCAATCCTTAACGGAGAAACAATAACTTGTTTTAAACTGACAGCTTCGCTAACCTCTCTTAAATCCATATCTTCTAGTAGTAAAATTGGGTGTTTAGGGTTTAAAAATCTTAGGTGTGCTTTTCGACCTAAAGATCTGTTTTGCAAGGAGGAAACAGAAATAGAATCAAACCCTATTATCCTAATTTTTTTAAACTTATTCGCTATAAAGTCATATACATCAGGATGAAACCCATAGTTTTCTTTCCAATATTCATCTGAATCTCTTTTCATGCAACTCCCTGTTTTTATGATTATAATATCGTAACTATGATCATCAATCAATTTTAGTTTATTAGTTAACTTCTCATTTATAATTAATTCATCTTGTTGAATCTCGATAATTAAAGGGGTTTCAAAAAACCAAAATCCAGCTTCATAATCTTCTATTGTTTGACCATCTTGGTAAAAGTGATAAGGCATGTCAATATGAGTTCCAACATGAACCGTAGTATTTATTACCGTATCATTAGCAATATCACCCCTAGATATACTGCTTTTCTTAACTTGCCCAAACCTATTACGATTGCCATACGTAGGAGTTAAATGATTTAATATGTAGGATAAGTATATCATATTACAGTGCGTCATTATTGTAAATTTCTTGAATACATTCTAAGATACCTTGACCTAAATCTATATAAGGATTTGCTACAAGCTTTTTTGCAACGGTAGGATTAAATGAATATGGTGTTATTTTATAGTGTCCCACGTTATCTACACCAACCTGTTTAATATTTAGCTTGTTTTGCATGATTTCATTAATCATAGTTAACAAATCAATTCTTTTCAATTTCTCTATCCCTGTTAATATAATGTTATCATTTTCGTATTGTGCATCCTCTATAATATCAACAGATAATCTGGCTGCATCTGCTGCGTGTATATACTCCCGCAAGTCCTCTCCATCACCTTTATAATATAATTCACCAAATTTAAGCGCCTCAGATAAAAGGTTATAAATGTAATTATTATGACTAGCTCTTTCTCCATACAATGAGCCATATCTTATAACAGTATATTTTAGTCCGTACCTTTTATAGTATTCTTCTGTAAGCTTTTCTCCGCTTTGCTTACTGATACCATAAAAAGAGCCTTCATTGCCCAAAGCATAAGCACTACTGGCATATACAAAGCGCTCAATATTTTCATTTTTTCTACAAGATTCAAGTATATTTAAATTGCCGATTACATTTATATTCATAGTGCTTATTGGGTCATGTATTGCATCATCAAGGTTAGCTATAGCCACAAAATTATAAACCACATTAGCGTTTTCAATAGTCACTTGAATATTTTCAATATCAAGCACATTTATTTTTTTAAATTTTTGATCCTCTTTAATATATTGTGATTTTTTTATGTCGGCGATAGTCACATCATAATTCCTACGAGTCAACTCATCAGCAACATAAGAGCCTAAAAAACCACTACCTCCAAATATTATTACTTTTTTACTCATATGAGACCTCAGCATAACTCAACAAAGACGATTATATTCTGGTAAAATATTGGCATGCAAAAATCCTTCATAACACAGCCCAAACTCTTTGTTTCAGCCAGCGACCTAAATCATCCAATTCTTCGTAGTCTGAATGATACGGAAGCGCTGCTGGAGTGGTCAGAGATTGAGAAGTTACTATCCTCAATCTAAGCCTCTAACACCGGTCGCCCCAGTTATCCTCTGTTGACCTTGTTTCGAGCCTTATTGCTTGGAACATGGTATCGCTTATCCGATGTACAGTTGGCTCAGTGCTTGTATATACCCGTCGCCTTTCAAGTTGCTACGTTGTTGGCTGCGTTCGCTCACCCCGATCACCTACTACTCGTAGGCTCACGGGGCTTCGCTTACTTGCTGCCTAGTAGCAATTTGAAATGCTTTGGGTATAGAGATCTTCTGTTTTGTAAATTTTGTCACCTTGAACTTGGTGGAGCAGTTCCCGAAGCCTCCACCTTGGGACGATTTCGAACACGACTTGTCGAACACCGTCTGTGGGATCAATTATTGGCAGAGATTAATCGTCAACCTGAAGCCAAAAACATCATAATGAGCGAAGGTCGCATTAATATCATTGATGCTACACCGATAGAGGCAGCGCGATCAGGTTCGGGTCGCGATAAAAGCGGAAAACCGACAAAAGATCCTGAAGCTGGTTGGCACGTTAAGAATGACAATCGTGGTAACAAAAAAAGCACCTATGGTTTTTCCCTTCATACCGGTGTCGATGAAGATGGCTTTATTCATAGGCAAAGCATAACGCCTGGCAATGTTCATGATTCTCGGGAGCGTGATACCCTGCTACTGGGGGATGAAACGGCACTGTATGCGGATTCCGCTTACAGCTCTGGGCAGACCCCGAGAGAAATTAGCGCAGCTAGGTATTAAAGATCAAGTTCAACGTAAGGGCTACAGAGGAAAGCCTCTATCGAAAGAAGATAAAACTCGTAACAAAGAAATAGCCGTAACACGGGCGGGTGGTGAGCGTCCTTTTGCCACCTATAAAAGACACTACGGGCTTGCCAGAACTCGGTTCATGGGCCTTGCCAAAAATGCGACGATTTATGGGCTGGCCGCTATTACTGCGAACATTCGTAAAGGTACTAAGTTGTTGGTGCTCTATGGTGTGTCAAAACCATGTTATACAGGATAGGTACGTCAAAAATCAGTCCGCAGCACTAAAATCAGTGTATAAAACAAATAATTTGATGTTCAACGCCTTAGAAAGCTACGTAATGGCTGACAAAACTTGGAAAGTTCAATTACCGTGACCAAAGTCGTTGGTTATACTGAGGTCTCATCAGAATATAATCGCCTTTGTTGAGTTATGCTGAGGTCTCATATATTGAAATATCTTTTTAGATGGCTTATAGCACTCATCCCCATTGCTTCAACAGCCTCACCTGAGTTACCGCCGATATGGGGAGTGCATATTAAATTAGGCAAATTTATAAACTCTCTATCTGTAGGTGGCTCTTCTAAATAAGCATCAATTCCGGCTCCTGCTATTATATTATTTTTCAATGCATACTTTAAGTCAACCTCGTTGATAATGCCGCCACGAGCAGTATTTAAAATATAAGCGGTATCTTTCATTGCTTTTAAAACATTTATATCCACCATATTATTAGTTGTGCTATTGTGTGGAGTATGAATAGTAACAATGTCAGAATATTTATATATATCTTCTTTTGAAGCCTCATATAAATTGTTATTCTTGTAATATTCATCTTGGCTTTGAATATCGTTTACAAAAATTTTACATCCGAAGGGCTTCAACAACCGTATAACTTCTTTTCCAATATACCCGACTCCAATAATACCAATAGTTTTACCGCTAAGCTCAAACCCACCTGATTTATTCCAAATACCATTTTTATGCTGGTTTGAGGTAACAAATAAATTCCTGCTTAACATCATCATAAAACCAAGTGTCATTTCGGCAACAGATATTTTATTAACCCCTGCAGTCCAACCGATTTTGACTGCTCTTTTTTTGCATTCTTTTAAGTCGATATTGTTAAGACCAACACCATATTTAGAAATCATTTTAAGCTTTGGACAGGCATCTAATACTTCTGCGTTAATTGACTCTAATCCAACAATAATTGCATCGGCATCTTTTATATGCTCGATTAGTTCATTGTGATGAAATCTTTTTTCAGATAAGTTTAGCTTGGTACCTGGGAAGAATTTATATATTTCTGTTTGTAACTTCTTGTTTTTAGAAAAACTTGGTGATGTTACTATTACATTCATTTATTTAAACACACTCTCTTGTATTTTGTTAAATATCAATTTATTACCCTCTTCTGTATAATGAACACCATCATAGGTATAATTCAATTCTTTTATATCTATCAATATATTTCTTTCACTTAAATCAACTATCGTATTTATCAATTCATTTGTTTTATACAATTGAGTGAAAAATGAATTTGGCCTCCTTCTTTCCATCTTCATGTTTTTATCTACTATAGGTGTATTGATAAAGTAACATTTATCAAATTTATGTGCTAAAACACTATTGATGTTTTCAAGATGTTCTTGTGAATATTGTATACTTTGTAATAGTTCGTATGTTTCATCATTTAATTTACACTTATCATATTTAACAATTGTACTCTTTACTTTGGAAAACTGCTCAATTTGAGATAATATATCATTAATATTATCTTGTTTTTTCGGTGTACAATCAACAAAACCTAAATTTGTAATAAGAATTTTAAATTTTAAATTTTTATTTAGTACTATAAAATTAACTAGCGTAGGAAATACTGTTAAATTTTTTGGCCTAGATATAATGAGATAGGTCGAATTATTTTTATCAAACTCCCGAATAAACGAATTAACTATACTTCTAGAATCAAAAAACAACAAGTAATCATATTCTAGTGCATTCGCGACACTTTTAATTATTTTATTTGCACTAGACGTATTTACTTCACCCACTCCAAATTCAAATTTCACCAATCCAAATACCTTTTAGAATAAGTTGAATTTTTTTTAAGATAACACCATAAAAACCATCAAAATCAAACTTCCTCCATAAATATCGAGTCATACTAAAAGGAAATGTATTTGGGTACTGCGTATACTTATCTCGATAAATAATTTCCCACCCTGAAAAGTTAAAAATAGTATCCCAGTCGTCTGGAGAAAGTTCAAATATATGTGTATTTTCAGCTTGAAAATTACCAGAACTCCCGTTGTTCACAAATTGACATGCAACCCTACTTTTATGAATATAAGGTATAGTAATAACAAAATACTCACATTTACTTTTCTCCGCCATAGTATGCAAGAAACTAATCGGATCAAAAAGATGTTCTAGCATTTCATAAGATAAAAATATGTCTGCATTAAAGCCTTCTTTACTTAAATGTAATTCTTCTGCTTTACATAACAAAGCATCCATCCCTTTGCTTTTGATTTTTTCAACAACCACTGGGTCTAAATTTATCGATAAGGTATTGATATTATTATTTTCTAACAAACTTTTAAATAAATCAAATGAGTACCAGAAGAGTCTCCAATATCAACAATATTAACATCCATATTTTTATCTTCCCTACCAATTGTTAATAACTCCACAGCTTTTAGTGCAATTGATACTTGAAAAGAGTGTACTCCTCTAACTTTATTTACAAGGTATTGGTTTGTCATATCAGTTCTAAAGGTTGTGTACTGATGAGTTAAGTCAGGTACAATCTTAGAAAGCTTTATTTTCAAATCTTCTTCATGTCTACTTGCATTGCTTAAAGCTAGTGATTTAGTTAGTATTTTATATACTACTTCTTTTATAGCTTTTTTCATATATCCCTTACCCATCTATAACTTTCGAATAATTCATCTTTTTTCATCATTTCAACAACCTTATCTATTACTTACAATACCTTGAGAGTCAATTATGATAAAATAATCCAACTCTACTAAATAATTATTGGAAAAATAAACTATATTTTCTTTAGAAAAAGAGTTATCACCCACCCCATGATTTAAATTCATAAATTATATCTTTTTACATACTATCATCATATGAGAACTTAATTTACTACTTGAAATAAACTTTTGCATTTCATTCTTTTCATTCTTATCAGAATATTCCAAAAAGTTTTTCCAAAACCTATCGCTAATTTTATCTATATTATTCCCCATAATATCTATATCTAACTCACCTGGAGTAGTCACCTCTAACGTTTCAAATCCTAAAGTGTTCAGTAAAAGAGTAACTGATTTGGGGTTAAAGAAATTAAGATGCATAGGAGGAGAGATAGACTTTGAATCTTCCCAAAGTGTTTGAATATCAACCCCCATACCGTTTAACGTCGTAAAAATAAACAAATCACCTTTATTCATAAGATTATATAATACTTTTAAGAATATTTTGGGATCATGTAAATGCTCAAAAAGCTCAAAACTTACAAATGATTTCTTCTCATCATTTAATTCATCTATAGTTATATCTTCCAAGAACTTTTCAATTACATTTAAATGTTTATCTCGACAAATTGAAGATAAATACTTTGAAGGCTCAATTATGCAATGATCTATATCTTTTAGTTTTAGAAACTCCTCCATAAATACGCCATAACCACCACCAATATCAAATATCTTTTTAGTTTTTGGAGAATATTTGTCTATTTTTTCTTGTATAAATTGTGCCTTTGGCTTCCAAAGCATTTCTCTTCTATTTTGTTTTGTTGCTTTATAAAATGTAGTAGCCCAAAATTTTGATGAGTTAGAATCAGAGTAATAATTATTAAATGATTCTTTATCTGGTCTAAAAGAGACATATAAAGTTTTACATTTACGGCATTCATCGAATTCAAAACCATTTTTATTAAATACAAAGGCTCCTTTTTCCCCACACGCAGGACATAATATTCTTTTATATTCTGATTCAGAAAAATAAATTACTGCATCTTCTTTATTAAGTCTTAATAATTCATCAAATAGTTTTTCTGGTCGGATTTCCTCTTCTTTCATAAATATCCCTGACTTAACAACTCATCATTCTTCATCATTTCAACAACCTTATCTAAATCTTCTGGCGTATCAACTGCTTTAGTTTCATACTCTGTATCAATCATTTTAACTTTCATTCCATTTTCAATTATTCTCATCATATCTACTGATTCTATTATCTCCAAAGGTGTTGCTTCCATCTCATTATATTTTAGTAGGAAGTCTCTCGTAAAAGGAATCACACAAACTTGTTTTTTCATAGGAACTTCTAAAACTCCTTTTTTTCTACTAGGAATTGGCTCTCTTGAAAAGTAAATTGCATTATTTTGTTTATCCATTACCACTTTTACTTCATTAGGATCTTCAAACTCTTTAAGTGTATGTAAATCGGCTACAAGATTTGTAATCACCATAGATTTGTCTTTAAGCATAGGTTTTACTGCTTCACCTATCATTTGAGGAAAAGTCAGTGGTTCATCACCTTGAACCATTACCATAATATCGACTTTTTTACCTTCTGATTGTTCAATTTTTAACATAGCTTCTGCACATCTATCAGAACATCTTTCGTGACAATCACTCGTCATAACAGCTTTGCCACCTATTGACATAATATAATCATATATTTCAGCATCACAAGTTGCTATATAAACCTCATTTAATAACTTGCTCATCTTTACTCGTTTGTAAACATGTCCTATCATTGGCATACCTAATATATCTGCCATTGGCTTACGTGGAAATCTACTTGACCCCAATCTTGCTGGTATTATTGACACTATATTCATGTTATTTTAATTCTTCTTTTAATTTATTCATTCCACTTATAGCTGCATCTCTCATAAAAAAATAATCTATTCCGTAAGCTAAAAAAGTACAACCTTGCTCTATTTTTTCTATCAATTTACTAGGCTCTGTATCAACAATATGAAAGCCAGATGGTACATTGTTTTCTTTACATCGTTCTAGTACTTTTTGAACTGCACATTTGACATCTTCTCTATCAAAGTCACCAGGGTAGCCAATAGAACCAGACAGGTCATACGGCCCAATGATAGTTGCATCTATACCATCAACTTGTAGTATCTCATCTATATTATTTACTGCATTTATATGCTCTATTTGTGCAATAATGACCATTTCTTCATCTACCCACTTCTTATACTCCTCAAATTTTGTTCCATATTTTGAAGCTCTATATAATCCTACCCCTCTTTTTCCTACTGGTGGATACTTTGCATAGTTTACAGCTAACTCGGCGTCATGTTTAGAGCATACCATTGGCACTATGATACCATCCGCCCCCATATCTAACGTTTGCTTAATAATCACTTCGTCATTTTTATTAACTCGTACCAACGCTTTCATCTTATTAGCTTGAATTGTTGCAATTAATAATTTTGCTGTTTCTAGATTAATAGATGTGTGTTCCAAATCAACTACAAGCCATTCAAAACCCGCAAGTGCCATAACTTCGACACTCATAGTGCTATTCATCATTATCCAACTACCAATAGTTAATTCATTATTTTTCAGCTTTCTTTTTAGTGACACTTATAACTTCCTTAAAAGGCATTTAGTTCGAATAGGTAAAGGCTGTCTAGGTGGTAGCCTGAAACGAACTGCATTTGTTAATATCTAAATAATTATTTTGTGAATTGCAAAGCTAAGGTGTTACGGTGAGAATATTAGTTTCAGTCTCAATTTTATAGTAGTCCTTTTCATATTCAATAGTTGCTTAGAAAATAAATACAACACCCCTAACAATAAAATAATATAAATCAATCCAGCTAGTACAAACAATATATAAAAGTTTAAATCTAATTGATTCACAATATAATATGCAAAGTAACCAAGCCCTAACATTGTTCCTAAAATATATACTTGGTAAAACCAATCAAATTTCCACCCTTTAATTTTTGATATTACGAACATTCCAATATTTACTGATAGCCACTGCATTCCAACCATTTTTAAAGCCAACCCTTCAGCACCAAGTGATAACCCTGATATGAATCCACTCTGATCTGAAAGTAATAAATAAGAAATAGCAACACTTAAAAACATTATTATAATGCTTATTTTCACATGGGCTTTAATTTCTTCTATAGCGTAGAACATTGTTCCATTTATTTGCCCAAGAGATTGATGAACTGGATACAATAGCATGATTGAAAATGGTACTGCTGCTGATTCATATCCATCGCCCAATAAAACGGAAATAATATCTTTAGCCCAAGGCAATAAAAACCCACATAAAATAGCACTTAAAGTATAAAACGTCCTTGTTGCTGTTTTGTATAATAGATAAACTTTTTGTTTATCATTCTCATTTTCAGCAGCCCCAATCTCTTTCCAGAAAACCCTTATTATTGATGTTGTAAATATCAAGCTAACAGCAGCTATTTTTGAGCTAACTGCAAAATATGCTTGATCTTCCGCTCCAGAGTAATGCTGCAACATCCATACATCAAAAAATTGATAACCAAAACCAACCCAAGAGTACAGAACAAGTGGCCCACAATAAATTCTGAAACGCTTAAAAATAGAAAATAAATTATCTTTTATATTCGCGTCTACTACCTTACTAGCTTCAAATATAAGCGCCTTAAATATAATCAAAGCCAGTATGTATTGAGTGATTATTAGAGACAATACAAAAACTACATTTAAATTATGTGTCTGATAAAGAAAAAAAACAGCCAGAAAATTACATATTCCAATACCCAAATTTAATTTCTGGATGCTAACTGTGTCTCTAGATGATTCTGATAATTGAGACAGTAAGTTCCAAACTGCTTGCTGAAAAAAAACCGCAATAAATGCTAAGGTAATATAGCCTCTACTTTCCCCCACAAATAATGTATGCAGGAGTTTTTCTGGAATAATAAAATAAAGAAATATAACGCTTACAATAAACTGCAGAGCAATCCACAAAAAATAAGAAAAATAAAATTCTTTAGACTGTTTGCTTTTAGATATAAAGGTGAAAAATGCGCTAGATGTTCCCATATCAAGCAGAGACGTGAAAGATAAAAAGGTAGCAAGCAAAAAACTAAACCGCCCATAATCTTCAGCACCCAAGCCTCTAGCCAATAACATTCCAACCAAAAAACCCAGAAATGCTTTAACAATGTTGGTACCTAAAGTTATAGCAAAGCGCTTTTTAATATTGTTCATTTAAAAACTCATGTTTTATTACGCCTTTTACCAAACTATACGTATCTATATCCCCCTGTGCCAGCATAGCAGGGAAAACGCATGAAACCACTTGCTACCACTGATCTAAAATGAAATGAAATGACCTCGAAGCATTTTGTAATCTGCTGAAAACCCTAATTTCCACAATAATCGATGCACTTGGAATTGATTTAAGAACAGGATGGGGTCTGAGGCCGGTGATAGCGCTGGGTTTCATGCTTTTTACCTGAGGCGACACTATGTTGACGAACACTACTTATTCATCCAGCAATTGCTGTAATTTGTTGTGCCACTTAATAATAGGATTATCGCCAATATTTGCAAATTGGGCACAAAAGTCATTTTTTGCTTGCTGTACTTCGCTTTGAATCCACCATTTCATTGGATCTTGATATATTTCTTCTACTTTATCTGCTAATAATTTGGCATCATAATACAAAATACCTGCCTCATGTAATTTATCAAAATAAGGTTGCGCATGGTCATTTAATTCCCAGTGGTTTTTATCCCAAAAAAGCAATGTAGGAAAATTATTAGCAAAAGTTTCTAAATAAGTAGTGGCATTATAAGTAGCTATACACAAACGACATTCTGACAACCTTTTAAGGAACTTTTTATTTAAATTCTCATCACTATCAATTTCATTTTCAAAACCATTATCGATTAATCTATTTTCAATATTCCAGCCATGTTCATGTAAATAAATTCGTAACTTTATGTTGTTTTTAGACTTATCTAAAAGCGATATAAAATCCAATTGATTTTGAATATAATTTAATATTTGTCCAGCAATTGGCATACTCAATAAAGAATAAGAATATCTTGGCAAACTCATTAACGGCATCAAAATATCGCCATTAGAATTATATTTTATTGCGCGTAACAATTTAATTGCAGGCATTGGATGAACTTTATCTATACCATTTTTCCAACCCCAAGAAAAATACTTGTCACTTATAGCGATTTCATGTTTTTGATTTGAGGCAAACAACCCAGTTCCATAATGTCCCCCATGTTGAGTAACTATTAATTTTGCACCTTCATCCACTCTGCCAGCCATCCAAATTTTAAAATCATCAAATGATGCATAACCAACGGCCGTAACGATTAACTCAGCCCTAGATGAATACTTTTTAAGTGCTATTTTTTGTAATTCTTTATAATTTTCCAGATAAGAATAAGGAATTTGAATTTTAATTATTTTTTGCAAAACCACTTCAAACTTATCTGAATTACCACTATAAATACAAAAATCATCTCTTATGTTTTTATTGTAATTACTAGTTAAAGATATTCTGTCTAAATAATCAAGTGCTGGAACTTGCCCTAGGGATAATTGGAGCTTGATAAGAGCTTTTTTTTCAATATAACTAGCAAAAAATGTAATTTTATTTAACCTATTCATTTTTATACTTACTTTAATAATAATTTTCTTAACATTATTAATGAAACCTTTCTTGTTCTTATTAGAAAAAACATTGACGTGATTAATATTTAAACTTCCAACTTTTTTTATACTACAGCTTTTGTTTTCAATAAGCATTGTATAAATAAAATGATTCCAGTCATCATTAGAATGCAAATACTCAAAATCCTGCATATCTCTTGCAATTGTATTTTCTATCTCTGAATTTAAAACATAAGTTTCATCGATTTTATGCTCTGCAAATGCCTTTTCTATTGTCGTATGTCTGTCATATAAAACTTCAATAAACCTTCTAAGCCAAAAACCAATGACAATACGCCAATATCTTAATGAGTGCTGTTCTTGATGGATTTTATTAAGTTCTTTTGATAGAATCTTTAAATATTTTTCATATAAAGTATCAATGTAAAGAGTATCTTTATAGAGTTTTTTTCTATCATCCCAATGATAACCAACAGTTTTTGAATTAAATTTTTGCCAAAGCTTTTTTTCATTATAAATTTTACACCATTCACCTAGGAACAAAACCTTGTCATTAATACCTTTAGGGAACGATTCTTTTAATGCGGTTGTTACTAATATCATGCTACCAGACACTCCTACCACCATCAACAGGGATTATTGCACCATTTAGATAACTAGATGCATCAGATAGCATCCATAATAATGCACCTTGATACTCATCAGCATTTGCCATTCTTCCCATTGGAATTCTTGCATTGATTTCTTTTAAAAACCCCTCTGACTGTCCATTTTCTACCCCGCCAGGACACATAGCATTGCAACGCACATTTTTATCAGCCCAATAAGTCGCCAAATATCTTGTAAGTCCAATTAACCCTGTTTTTACAACTGAATATGTAACTGGCTTAACATTTTGCTTACTATCTTCAATATTTTTTTTTGCATACAATCTTTGATCTGGAGCTATTAATCCTAAGTCTGATGAAATATTGACAATTGATCCACCATTAGGGTTTTGTGAAATTAACAAACCATAATGCTTTGCACACAAAAATGAACCAGTCAAGCCAACAGCAATATCATCACTCCAAATGTTTAAAGGGAAGTTTTCTAATCTGGAAAAACTAGTGTCTTTGCTATCTTCTACTTTTGGATTATTTGCCGCATTATTAACAAGACCATCAATTTTGCCAAATTTATCTATTAATAATTTAACATTGCCTTTTATCATTTCTTCATTAGTGATGTCTATTGCAAAACCAATTGAGTTAACTTTGAATTTTCCATTTAATTCATTGGCAAAGCTATCAATCACTTGTTGTGATAAATCCAACAAAATTGGAGTCCCGCCATAACATGCCACAGCCTCAGCATGCTTTCTGCCTAAAAGACCTGTAGCACCAGTAATAACAATAATTTTACCATCTAATCTAAATAATTTTTCTAACACTAAAGAACCCCTACGGTTTGACCACCATCAATCACTAAAGTACTACCCGTAATAAAGCTTGCTCTCTCTGAACATAAAAATACGGCAGAATCTGCAATTTCTTGCGGTGTTGCAAAGCGATTCATTGGTACAGTGGTTTTAATAATTTCATCTATTCTTTCTTTATTCTGTTGCATTTTCTCATCCCAAGAGCCACCATCGAAATATACATTACCAGGAGCAATAACATTCACACGTACAGTTGGTGCCAATTTTCTTGCCATATTTTTTGCTAGTGCAATAATAGCTGATTTTGCCGTGGAATAATCAGTTGGTGCACCAAATGCCTCTAACCCCGTAATAGATGAGACAAATAGAAGACAGCCTTTTGATTTTTGCAGCATTGGTAAGAATACTCTAGCAGTCTGTAGGGCAGATTCAAAATTACTGTCCCACGTTTTTCTCCATCTTTCATCATTAGGCAAGGCATCTGGTACACTTCTTCCATCACCAACATTTACCACTACAACATCTAAATCACTCCATTTAGTTTTAATTTCATTCTTTAAATTATTAAGTGATTCAACATTACTACAATTGCACCTACAAGCAAAAATATTTTCTAAACCATAAGCATCTTGTAATTTTTTTTCATTTTCAAATAAAGCATTAGAGCCACGAGACACTAAGCAAGATTTTGCTCCCTCTTGCAAAAACCCTTCAGCAATAGACAAGCCTATACCTCTTGATGCACCAGTTATTAAAACTTTTTTATTACCAAGATTTAAATTCATACTATTTTTTTGCCCACACCTACAAGCATTAACTCTCTTGACCAACGAAAAAAATTATTTTTAGTTCTAATCGGAATCAATGGGCTTATTATTGCACAAAAATTATTTAGTTTAGGGTATTTCCACACTATGGGGAGCTGCCTAAACTTGAAAACATTAACTTCAGAAAAGCCGTACATATTGTAAGCATCCTCTAATGCTATATTTGTAAATGGCGTTCTATGAGTAAAGTCATCAAAGTATATTTTGTAATTGGATTCCCAATCTGGAACCAATGTTATTAATATTCCACCAGGCTTTAAAACTCTAAATGCTTCTTCTAAATATCTTTCTGGATAATACAGATGCTCAATAAAAGATTTACTGTATATAACATCAAAAAAATCATCCTTAAATGGTAGTTTTTCATTCTCAATATCACATTTTTTCACGTCTAAATTATTATCAAAATTAACTGCTTCTACAGAAATATCTACACCCACAACATCTAAGCCCAACCATTTAAAATTGTTTAGAAACTCGCCGCGACCGCACCCAGGCTCTAGCATTTTCATGCCTTTTTTTAGTTTAAATATCTGAAACAAATAAGCACATAACTGCTTAGGGTAATCAGTATATGGGTGTGATTTTTCATCATAAACAACAGATAGGTAATTTTTTGTCATTTAAAAACTTCCACTATTTCTATTAGATTTCCTTCGTTATCGTGACAATATGCCACTTTAACTTTTTTATCATTTGTTAGTGTGGGAGAATTCACCATACTTCCACCTATCTCTTCAATTTTCTCACAAACAATATCAATATTATCAACACTAAATGCCAAATGCGAATAGCCTAATTGATTTGATTTTTGTTTTATTATCTGTTTTTCTATCGGATGGGAATGATATTGCAACAATTCTAATAAATACCCATCAGGGGCTTTTAATTTTATCCATTCTACTTTTGCATCTCTCAAACCAACAACGCTATCAATAAAGCCTCCTTCTTCTATTGCTTGATTATCATCAATAAACCCCAGTGCACGATAAAATTCAGCTGCTTTTTCTAAATCCCTGACAACAACGCCTGTATGTCTGACTGCTTTTATCATATTGACTCTTTAATGCATTGCTCTATTACTGATACACCTTCCAGCAATGCCTCTTCGGTAATACTCAATGGCGGCGCTAATTTAATAGATTCTCTACCTGTATGTACAACCAACAAACCTTTCTGAAAAGCTTTCTCGCTAATTTTGTCACACAATTTAATTAGTGGCTTATTGTTTTTATCTGTAAAAATAAGTGCAGCTAATAGACCTCTACCAAAGATATATTTTAAATATTTTGGATACTTTTCCCTAACTTTGTTAAGTTTTTGATGAAAAATATCTCCCAAATACTTAGAGTTTTCAATTAAACCACCCTTTATCATTGCTTTTAAGTTTTGATGACCTGCAACACAAACCAAAGGATTTGCAGAATGTGTAGAGCTCATAGAGCCAATATCAGGCAAATCCATCACTTCTTTTGATCCTAGTACTATCGATAATGGTAACCCTGAACTAGCGCCCTTACCACAACATAAAATATCTGGTTCAACCCCATAATACTCATAACCAAATAGTTTTCCTGTGCGACCAAATCCTGCTTGCATCTCATCAAATGTAACTAACATATGATGTTTTTTAGCAAATCTAGTCAATGCTTGAATAAACTCCTTTGGGTAAAAAACCGCCCCCCAACCTTGAAAAGTTTCCAACATAAAACCACATAAATCTTTATCAGAGTTCAGCCCTTTATCTTTTAATAGTTGCTCAATTTCAGTCTCAAAAAAATCTACTGGATTATCAACTTCCCAAGGATATGGAAAGTTTAAATGATGGATATTAGGATCTTGATAGCCAACCCACTCTCTTGCAAGTTTATTACCTGTCATCATTTGAGCACCCATAGTACGCCCATGGAATGCACCATTAAAACAAATAATACCACCTTTTATTTTACCTTGTTTTTGCCCATTAAGACGCATTAGCTTTAATGCTGTTTCTGTTGCTTCAGTTCCTGCCGAAAGTAAGAATGCTTTCTCAAATTGCTTAGGTGTATTTTCAATCAAATAATTTAAATAATTTATTCTCTCGTTTGAAGCATAAGTATAAGTATGTACTAACGGCTTGTCTAAAACTTCTTTTAATGCTTTAACAATTTCTTTATTACCATGTCCAGCATTAGCAACAAAAATTGTACTAGTGAAATCAAGCCAAATATTGCCCCACTGATCATAAATTTGAAAATCATCTGCCTTATCCCAAATCATTGGCAATTGTCCATGCATTGCTTGTGCTTCTATTTCATACATTTTTTCAAGCATTGAAATACTTTCTGGAACAGGAATTTTTGTTTTAATTGTGCGATATTTTGTTTTTACTTGTTCAACCTTGATCGGTTTATGTGAAAATCCATGACCTGCCATAACTAACTCTTAACCTCATTTAGATAATATAATATTTCTGAACCTTTTTTATCTAATTGATACTGAATATAATTAAATTCTTCGACTGAATCCACTTCTGTGCAAACAGGAGATTCAAAACCAATCATTTTATCTCCATGAATTTCTGTATTATTCATTACAAATGAAGCTTTAACAATATCAACAAAACCATCGGGAATATAAACTTGCTCAAACGTTTCTTTTGGTAAGTTATACCCCTCGTTATCAACCAACCCCTTAAAATAACCACCTTCTTTTACAAACCACTTTAAAGGCGACTCTGGAGCCTTATGCCCAGAACGAAGAGCAGTTGCGCTTTTGTTTTTCATCATCTCATCAATAGCACTATCGATAACTTCTGCATTCCTTAATGGTGTAGTCGGACGCAAATGAACCCAGTATTCTGGAATATTGTTTTCATTATTTTTAAACCAGTCCATTGCATGAACTAAAAAATCTTTATCTGTAGCAATATCTGTTGAGTATTCACTAGGACGAATAAATGGCACTTCAGCAGCATATTGTTTAGCGATGTTTGCATATTCCTGAGAATTCGTAGAAACAATTACTCTATCAATTTTTTTTGATATTTTTGCAATCGCAATACTATATGCAATTAAAGGATGTCCTGATAAAAGTTTTATATTTTTATCAATTAAAGATTTTGATCCTGACCTGGCAGGAATAATGGCAACAATATTACTCATTTATATAACTTTTAATCCAGTCTAGTTGCTTTTTAAAAATTTTCACACCTTCATCATCACGATAAGCCTGCATAATAAAAGGTCCTTGATAATTAAACTCTTTTAACTTATCAAAAAACTTTTTAAAATCAGCATTACCTTCTCCTAATATCACAGGTTCGCCACCCAACACTCTGTCTTTAATATGAATATCTGTAATTTTGTCACCATAAGCTAGTAACTCTTCATCAGAATCAAACCCTAGGGCAGCACTATTACCAATATCATAATTAACTGTAATTCTGTTAGAATTCAACCTATTTAACAACTCAACAAAGGGCTTTGGCGCTAAATCGGTCTCTAAAGACAGGTTGATATTTTCTTTTTCAATAATTGGTATGATTTTTGTTAGTTGTCTAATAAATCTATCAACTGCTTCTTTAGTCTCTAAGCTGGACTGATCAACACAAGGAATCACAATATCAGTGATATTTAATTGGACAGCAGTCTCTAATAAAACTTCTAAAACTTGAAAGCTTTCTTTCACAACATCTTCATCATTTGAGTGTAAAGGTGCCTCCATAAAATAATCAGCACAAATAGTTTTTACTGAAATCCCGGTCTTTGCACTAAGATGAGTTATCTCATCAACACCGCCTGACTTTAGCAAGGGGTTTTCTTTTGCGTCATTAAAATCCAAGATAAATTCAATCAAATCTACACTGCATTCTTTAGCAATTCTAAATTCATCTTTCCACATTCCGATAGGGAAAGCCTGATATCTACCTTGGTATTTTGGCACCAATCTCCCTTGCATCACACCTAGTTTATTCTTTATTTTGAAATTCCTACTATAATTGTATCTGTTTTGCCGATGAAGGCTAATTGATTTTCATATTCTTCATTAAGTTTTTTGCTGTCTAAAAACCCCCATGCTTTTTGTCCAGCAGGCTCCCCTTTAGACAGCTAATACAAATGATTTGATAATGGATACCTCTGAATATGCTTTACCCAGTTTGATTTTAAACCCGCTTGCTCTACCATATTTACTATAGCTTTTGAACTAAATAAAAATAAATGCTCCGACCAATATGTAAAGTTCTGAAAACCTTTATTTTCGTATAAAGTCAATAATGCATCATCTGAATTAGGAACTTCTACAATTATCTCTCCATTTTTCTCAAGCAAATGAGACAGGTCACTTAAAACATCTCTTGGATTTGTAAGGTGTTCAATTACATGAAATGCAGTAATGATACCATATCTTTTATCATTTTTTTCTATGTACAGTACAAAACATTTAGCAGATATAAAAAAGTTATTTGATGATTTTTTGCTCAGTTGTTTTTAAGTACCCGTCTAAGCCTATCCAACCCTAATCTGAACAGACTCTTGTGGATGGTAATGCTCAGTGATAATTAATTTGCATTCCCATAACACCAGTGCCCCACTAGTAAGCACCACACAACAGCAATCTAGTCCCATCAGTTTATACATCCTGTCAATGTTCTTCATATGTATAGACTCCAAATCAAAGCCTCGACTTTTTAGATTGCCAAACAGGGTTGCAATACCCCAGATCTTAACATAGTCATCTATCATGCTGCCTGACTTTTCAGTGGTGACGACGATCAAAAATCCTTTCAGCATTCAACCAGCTGCAATATAGATAGGTGCTCCAGATACTTTCTTTTTGGCTATGCCTCATTATTGTTTGATTAATACTAGCGCCTCCGCATAGCTGACCAATGGCAATCTTTTTGCCTCGATGTTCCACCACATTGTTGCTTTTAACCCGAATCCTGCATAACAGTTTATTTTTACGTAGCCAGTCTAACCATTCGCAGCCTATAAACTCACGAGCCAGTACAAGCTGTGCAGTGAAGGTTATCCGAGCTTGATGCAGACGCGCTTCTCTGCCAATGAACTGACGTCTTTCATGTTCAACAACCATAACCTCTTCTGTGGTAAAAGACCGTGCAGGGTACCTTATCTTGGAGTCATCTCATACTATTATGCTTTAAAAATAAAGAGCTTTACGTTTTTTGTTCCGTACATATCCCGCAATCATAGCAGTCTAAAATATCAATACCAGAATTATCCAGAACACTTCCTACACGGATACTACTCTTACTTGCTATTACACAAATAACACCTCATTATGACCAATTTAAATGCTGTCTAAGATTTTTGGCAATAGGCGCTTCTGCTTCTATCGTTTTTTTAATGCCATCGCCCATTGCAACTTCAATTTTTCGCACCGCACCAATTAATTGCTTAAACCCTGTTGGCTCCACAGAGGCAGATTGATCAGATCCATACATTGCTCTATCTAATGTAATGTGTCTTTCAAGCGAACTAATCCCTAGCGCTGCCGCCGCATAAGAAATTGCCAGCCCTGACTCGTGCCCACTATAACCAACATTACAATTAAACTTATCTCTTAATGTTTTAATCATATTAAGATTGGCATCTTCGTCTTTCATTGGATAAGTAGAAACTGTATGCATCAACTCAAATGAACATTTTGCCTTTTTGAAGATGTCTACTGCGGCCTGAATATCATTATAAGTCGTCATTCCTGTTGAAATAAAGGTGTGTTTCCTTTCGCTAGCAACTTCTTCTAACAATTTTGTATACACAATCATCGCCGAAGCTATTTTATTAAATTTTAAATCAAACTGGCGCAAGAATTTTTGCGAGTTAAGATCCCAGGCACTTGCAAACCATTCAAGACCCTTGCCTTTGCAGTAATTTTCAATTTCCTGATATTCATCTGCACTAAACTCTAACCCTAATTTCTGTTCTCTTTGGGTTGTTCCCCATCGACTCTCTCTTGGAGAGTTTAAAAAATCCTGAGTATAAACCTGATTTATATCTCGTTTTTGAAATTTCACACAATTGGCACCAGCATCTTTTGCAACGTCAATAAGCTCTTTACAAATGCTCATATCACCATTATGATTGATGCCTATTTCTGCAATTATTGTAATTGACATATTCTTAACTCCCATTATTTAATTAATACAATATTTTAATAAAATCCAGACCAAAGACATCCTCTAGAAGCTCACGAACAATACCAGAGCCACCATTGGTATTGAGCACAATATCTGAGATCTCTTTAATTTTTGAATGTGAATCCGATGGACAAGCACTATATCCACAAAATTCTATTACCTGATAATCATTAACATCATTGCCAACAAATAATACTTTCTCCTTGTTAAACCCTTTATTCTTTAGCATTTCTTTAAGACTATTTACTTTGTCTTTCGACCCTTGCAATACCTCAATTTTTAATTTTTTAGCACGAGCAGAAACGACTACATTAACTTCAGTAGATAAAATAAAGGCTGGTTTTCCTAGCTTGCGTAAAACATCAAATGCCAATCCATCAGCACGACTACAAACAACAGATTCAACACCATCTTGGTTCAAATAGACCAAATTATTAGTTAAAACACCATCAAAATCAAAAACAAAAACGTCTATATCATCAATATTCATTTTAAAATCAAATAATTTCATTTAATTAATTTATCTTCCATGTATTCCATTAACAATGAAATATAGAATACCTACACATTTGGCCGATTAAACAAATAGTCTATTTTAAGCGGCCTCTGCAATCCCCAATTATACAATGACCATAGCATGCAATAACCTTATTGATATTGTCACCATGCCTTAGCTTATCTTTGTGGAGATGATCACAGGGGAAACGCATAAAACCTCTTGCTATCATTGACCTCAAATGACCTTAAATCACCTCAAAGCATGTTGTGATCTGCTGAAAATCATAGATTTTCACAATAACCTGCGCACTTGGAATGCATTTAAAAACCAAATGGGATCTGAGGCAAGTGATAGCAAAGAGTTTAATGCGTTCCCCATACCTCATATGCCCACCGCCCACAAACCAAGTACCATTTTCTGTTGCTGCATCTGCTAAAGAAAAAACACTGAGAGAGCCTCCTTTTTTACTCCCTACTTTTTCATAATGCATGATACTCAAAATCACAGATTCAATCCACTACCTATTATTCAAACACTGTTCATTTTTTATCATTCAAAAAAATCCTAATGGATTAATATCATAGCTAACCAACATATTTTTAGTTTGCTGATAATTATCTAAAATCATCTTATGATTTTCTCTACCAACACCTGATTTTTTATATCCACCAAAAGCAGCATGAGCTGGGTAATGATGATAGCAATTTGTCCATACAAGTCCTGCTTGAATTGCACGTCCCATGCGATAAGATAAGTTCATGTTACGAGTCCAAAGACCTGCACCTAATCCAAATTCCGTATCATTAGCCATTTCCAAAGCCTCTGCCTCATCTTTAAAGGTAGTAACTGAAATTACAGGACCAAAAATCTCTTCTTGGAAAATACGCATTTTGTTATGACCCAACATGATAGTGGGTTTAATATAATACCCACTACTTAACTCTCCCTCTAAAGATTCAACCTTACCTCCAATTAAGACTTCAGCTCCTTCTTCTTTACCAATATTGAAATACTCCATAACTTTGTCGAATTGTTGTTTTGATGCCTGAGCACCTATCATAGTTTCAGTATCTAGAGGGTTGCCACGCTTTATTTTACGAGTCCTTTCAATCACTTTTTGCATAAATACATCATAGATTGAGTCTTGAATTAATAGCCTTGATGGACATGTGCAAACTTCGCCTTGATTAAAAAAAGCAAGCACTGCTCCTTCTACACACTTACTAATAAACTCTTCTTCTTGATTCATCACATCTTCAAAGAAAATGTTAGGTGACTTCCCCCCTAACTCTACTGTCGATGGAATAATATTCTCGGCAGCACATTTCATTATACGTGAGCCGATAGGCGTTGATCCAGTGAAAGCAATTTTTGCAATGCGAGTACTTGTACTTAATGCCTCACCTGCTTCTTCTCCATATCCATTAACCACATTTAAAACACCTGCTGGTAATAAATCACCAATGATTTCCATTAATATTAAAATAGATACTGGCGTTTGTTCCGCTGGCTTTATTACAATACAGTTGCCTGTAGCCAGTGCAGGAGCTAATTTCCAACAGGCCATTAGTAATGGGAAGTTCCATGGGATAATCTGACCTACTACACCCAACGGCTCATGAAAATGATAAGCTACAGTATTTTTGTCAATTTCACCGATAGACCCCTCTTGGGCACGAATACACCCAGCAAAATAACGAAAGTGGTCTACAGCAAGCGGCAGATCAGCGGCTAAAGTTTCACGAATTGCTTTACCATTATCCCATGTTTCAGCAACAGCTAGTTTTTCCAGATTTTCTTCAATACGGTCAGCAATTTTTAATAAAATATTAGATCTTTCAGTAACAGATGTTTTTCCCCACGCATCCTTGGCTTTATGTGCAGCATCCAATGCTAATTCTATATCTTTAAATGTTGAACGTGGAATCTCACAAAAAACCTTAGCATTTATAGGGCTGATATTCTCAAAATATTCACCTTCAACAGGTTCAACCCAATCTCCTCCAATAAAATTTCCATAGCGTCGCTTGAACTCTATTTTACTATTTAGTTGATTAGGTGCGACATAAATCATTTTATAACTCCAAATTTAAATTATTATTAAAACAAAGATAACAAGATATTGTATTGTTTTTTCTATTTAAGAGCATAACTTTCTGAATATGTCTCTCCAACTACGAATGATCCTTACATGTTCCAGTTAAATAATTGGTCACCTTCTTTATACCAATCACCATTAGAACATTAGCAATTGACAAACCAGTTAATAATCCATACACCTAAAAGTAAAAATCGTTATTCATCTTCTTTCTTTGTTAAGAAATGATGTAATAATGCAATACATACTGAAATCATGCCCGCTAATAATGTCGCTAAAATAACGATCATGGCTCGTTTAGGTTTCGCACGAGACAAAGGCTCCTCAACAGTTTCTAAATAACGATAAGGAGTAAAATAGTCATCACTCTCAAAAACTATATTATTAAGTTCGGTCAATTGCATTTGTTGCTCTGCTATTTTTGGGTCAATAATACTGAGATCTTTCAAACCCTTTAAAACTTTTACTTTCTCTTTTAATGCTTCTGCCCCAAAGCTAATAGAAAACAGTTCTGTTTCTTGATGAACACTTGCAGAATAACTTCTTTTATTCGCAGCCTCTGCTATTTGATAAGAATATTCTGCTTTTTTAATCATGACCGCTAAGTCTTCCTCAGCTTTTTGTTTTGCAAGACGAATAAACACAATCAATTCTTTCTCAGAAGAATTCAACAAAATTCTAAGCTTCTCATACTGCGATCTCTTAACCACCTTAGTAATATAATTAATGTATTCCACCAGCATTCCAGCAGAACCTTGCCGGGTACTAGATTGAAATGTTAATACAACAGCTCCAGATGTTTTGGCATCTCTTATTGCTGATATATTATCCATCCAACCAGTTAACTCATTGCGATATACAGAGTTAACCAGACGATTTTCATCAGATAATACGTGCTCCGGAATTACTATTGCATTTATTTTTAAATAATTTAAAAATTCAGGATGTTTTGCCAAAAATAGTTTTTTATTTGAGGAAGTATTAAACTCATCAATAAAATATTGAAACAATATATCTGATTTGAAAATAATTTCTGATTCATCTGATGTATCTGATGTATCTGATGTATCTGATGTACCTGATGTACCTGATGTACCTGATGTACCTGATGTACCTGATGTACCTGATGTACCTGAGAAACTAGCAGAGGAATTTAAGATTGTCATTACTTTTTTGCTTTGAGCATATAAAGCAGCTATGTCATTTAATTGAGGCTGAATCACCTTCCCTTTCGCTTGCCACCATTCTTGCGTATTTAAAACATAAAAAACAGATCCTGCAAAGGCAACTGTACATATTGCTACTATTACCCACTTATATGCCCAAATAACTCCAAAAAGCTCTCGTAAATCAATTTCATCATCCTGATTTGGTTGTTGATAGAAAGGGGTTTGCTCTGCAGATAATTGTGGTGGATGTTGCATAGCCATTATTTGTCCTTTTATCCCTTATTCATAACTCCTACGCAGAGCATGGTAATAAATTAAAATATTCAAATATTGGGCCTGTTTCCGGCATACTACTGCCATATTGCGCCCAATCATAACCCTAAACTCAGGTTTTGCTTCTAGTACTTTAAGCATACTACCAGCCTAAAGAAACTTATCAGAATACGGCTGCACCCTACCTTCTGATTTTTTCCGTAACGTCCATACAGTTACCATTAAAAACACGGTTAGGCAACAAATAAGCCTACTAGAGTAGTAGGGCCTTGGGTTAGTGAGAGCAGTCACAATCTCATGCATTAAAATAGAAAAGTTATATACCCAATACCATTGAAGTGGCTACTTTGTTGCTAGCGTTCGCTCACCACCGTTACTTAGTGCCCCTAAGCCTCTGTGGCCTAGCGTACTTGCCACCTCGTAGAAAACCCACATTCTTTGGTTATAGCTTTCCTTAGTAAAGAGCGAGATCTCTAAAGTTTGGTAACATAACTAATAAAGCACACTACCGTCCTTCCGCCCATATTTTAGAATATTAAGGTTGTATATCTGTTGTCTATTGTAATATGTTTTGGAAAGTATTTAATATTAGTCGAAGATAAATGTCAATTGCCATATATATGGCTGATGGAACGTTGCTGAATGGGCTCACCTTCTCTGATAACGCCCTATAGCTTTCTCATTTCCCCTTGTTATGGCTTTATATGACACTGCAGACGACAACCACCCTGACACAGGAGGATACACCCATCGCACTTCTTAAAGATACCAATAGGCAAAAAAAACGGCCGAATAATTGCTGCATCATTGACTACGCACTTCTTTAGGGGTCTGTAACCTCTATCACTAAAAACTTTTTTCCGCAAATCGTTGAAACAACTGGCGGCTAGGCTTTATACCAGAAAAAGTGTCTATATTTGGAAATAACACAATAGAGTAAGGGATTTTAAAATGCGCTATCCTACTCGCTAACTGCTGCTTGATAACTAACTCATCTAAAGTACCATTTCTGCTTTGCACATAAGCAATCGGGATTTGGCCAAGCTCCACGCTATCTACCCCCACAACAACAGCCTGAACAATTTCTGGAAGCTCCAGCAAAACCTGCTCAATTTCTTCAGGGTGAATATTCTCTCCCTTAAAAACGATCATATTATCTGAACGTCCTTTAATAAAAATCTTCCCCTCATACCACTGCCCTTTATCCCCCGTGTGATACCAGCCCTGATCATCAGTGATCTTTTGCAAATATCCATTCCTGTAATATCCCAACGCCAACGTTTTTCCTTTTACCATAATGTCATCGTTATTATTAAGCATGAGCTCCCGGTATTTTAATATGGAGCCAGAGGAAACCGATGCACCAACAAACTGCGGTATACCTGTACAAACCTGAGAACTCATTTCTGTTAGGCCATAAGTAGTCATAACTCTCACACCCTTTTGCTGTGCCTTTTTTACCAGATCACCGGAAACCACACCACCACCCAACAAAATATTTCTAACCCCTAACTCCCTAAAATTAACGGTATCCCGCTCTAATAGTCGGTATAGTTGGGTGTGAACAAGAGAAAGGTGCGTTACTGTAGCCTGTAAAAGATGGGATAATAAGCCTTTGCTTTTATCATAAATAATCATCTTTGCCTCTGCCAACAAACACCTAAAAACTATCGCTAAACCACTCACATGAAAAAGTGGCAAAGACAATAGCCATGCATCCTGAAAACCAAGAGTCAAAACCTCTTCTGCTCCAACAACACTGTAATAATGATTTAAAAAATTATGCGCAACAGCTTTTGGAGCACCAGTGGTTCCTGATGTTGCTATCAGATCCATAATTATTTCAGGATCAATAATCACAGGCTCAACCGGCATCACCGGAACGAGCTTTCTGATAGGTAACTGCAAATAATGGTAATCAGTATACGAATCATCAAAGACATCAAGTACCGGACATAACCATTTCGCTTTTATCAATAAACAATAATTATGAATTCGCAACACAAGAGATCTAGGGTCAACAGGACAAAAAATAACGCCGCTACGCAAACAAGCAAGCATTAGAATAATGGTATCCAAAGAATCTAATGTAAGAACTACCAATCTGTCTCCTGAAACCACCCCTTGAGCCACCATTGCCTCCTGATACTGAGTCACCCAAGTATCCAGTAGCACCGCCGAATAAGACTGCGTACCTTGCTGAATGATAATATGACCGGAATGTTCCAAAGCAAGATGCCGTAATGGACAGGTTCTTACGGTTTTTTTTCTTCCCACACCAACTCCAGTTTATTTAATGCCGATTCAGGCAAAGAACAACCAGGCTCAGGCATCTCTTCTATGATATTTTCTACAAAAGCAGACAAAGTATCCAAACCAGGCATTTCTCCGGGAAACCAACAAGCACTCAGTTGTGCCAAACAATGAATACCTATAATAGACTCAAAGGAAGAGCTGAATATAACTCTAATACCAGCTAACAACAGCCCATTTGCTAATTGCCGACAATCGTGTAAACCTCCAATCAGCGTTGGCTTAATCACCAACGCTTTTAGTCCATGTAAACCAATAATATTAACTGCCCTATTATACTGAATACTTTCATCAAGAGCATATCCTATTCCTGTTTCACGATAAAAATCTGGAAACTCAGCAATACTAGCTGTAGGCTCTTCAATATAAGATATTTTTTTTAATACGTTAAAGCCATTAGTACCAACCTGTGATAACAATCCATGAGAAAATTCAAGCGCCTCTGACAATGTCCATTTCTGATTGGCATCAAGACGAAGACGAACCGACTCTGGCAGTAGTTTAAAGACAGCCATTACCCTTTCTACATCATCCTCAACAGTACCTCTGGCAACCTTCATTTTAAATTCCGCAGGCCACTCCCCCCGCCAATCGCGCAGCCGCTGCCTTATACAATCTACCTCCCCCAACAAAAGGGGGGACATCTGAGGAGGAGGAAGCCAGTGCTTTACAGACAACCCCCAAAGCGCTGATTCAAGAGCAAACGATGCCGACGGGCTAGCGCCAGAAGAAAAATAATCCAGTTGACTTTGATTTAACGATTTACTGACCAGAGAATGTAGCCGCTTACGTAATATGCATTCCACCTGCTCCAGTGATTCAACACTAAATCCCTGTAGTGGCGATGCTTCACCATAAGCAACTCGGCCATATTTATTTGTTAGCTCCGCAATAAAACCACGCCTAACATTAATGTCTGCTGCCTTTAGAGGCAAAGCATAACGTAATGGAAGCTCGTACTTGAATATACGAGCTTTTATGATCTCATGATGTATTTTTTATTCCTCTTTTCTATAATGAACCCTGTCAATAATTTCAACCATTTACCCATCGTTATTGAAAAGGATTGGCTGATAGATATCAAGGATTACGACAAAAACGCTTAAAATTTGGTTCTCTTTTTTCCAAAAAAGCATCACGCCCTTCCTGAGCTTCTTCACTCATATAAAACAGCAAGGTTGCATTACCTGCTAGCTCCTGTAGGCCAGCTTGACCATCGCAGTCTGCATTCATTGCTGACTTCAAACAACGTAATGCCAACGGTGAATGCTGGAGTATTTCACGGCACCACTGAATAGTTTCTTTTTCCAAGTCTGCAAGAGGCACAACGGTATTAATTAGGCCCATATTCAATGCTTCTGTTGCATTATACTGACGGCATAGAAACCAAATTTCGCGGGCTTTCTTCTGCCCAACCACACGGGCAAGATAGCTTGCACCAAAACCACCATCAAATGAGCCAACCTTAGGACCAGTCTGACCAAAACGGGCATTATCAGCTGCGATAGTCAAATCGCAGACCAAGTGCAATACCTGCCCACCACCTATGGCATACCCTGCAACCATTGCCACAACTGGTTTTGGGCAAGTTCTTATCTGACGCTGAAGATCTAAAACATTCAAGTGCTGAATGCCCTTGTCATCTTGATAACCTGAATTACCACGCAGGCTCTGATCACCACCGGAACAAAACGCTTTTTCTCCTGCACCAGTTAATATCACAACCCCCACATCTTCATCAAACCTAGCTAACTCCAGCGCTTTTTGGATTTCCATAATAGTCTGAGGACGAAAAGCATTGTGAACATGCGGGCGGTTTATAGTTATTTTCGCCACGCCTTCGGCTTTATGGTACAGAATATCTTTATAATCATAGCCAGCAGTCAGACACTCCCAGAGCATGGACTCTCCAGTTTGCTCACTCATCTTTTGTTCCATTAATAAACTATTCCCATTTCCCTTAAAGCTATGAGATTGCTAACTACTCACGTCTTCAATGGTAACTGATACAAGGTGCGAATAATCGCCGCTACTTTTTCAGGCCGCTCTCTGTGAACGTTATGTCCTGCACCACCAATACAATGCAAACTCTGCAAGCAACCAGCTTTGTTAAGCTGCTTACCAATATGCGAAAATGCTTTATCATTTTCACCACATAAATAGTGCACAGGAAACGGTGCAACTGATAGCCACTCAGAATAATCCGGCTGTTTAGAAAGACTATAAGATGTTAGCACATTTGCCACCGAACACGCAGTCAAACCGACAAGCCTCTCAATGATCAATTGCTGACGATCATTATCTGATATATCCTTAAATACTGACTGACAATACCAATCATAAAGAACCAGATCATAAGCCTCACTACAAAAACGATTACACCAATACTCATCAGAAATAGCTCTGGCCTTTTTTTCTTCATCATTTTTCAAACCAGGATGTGCAGCTTCAATGATAAGACTGTTAATATTATTCGAATGAGCAAGCGCATACCCCATGGCTATACGCCCACCTAAAGAATAACCCAGCAAGGTTACCTTTTTTAAAGATAACCGCTTCAATACATTATTTATAAGAGAATGAATTGATATTAAAGGATCAGGGTTTACTTCATTACTATCAATGTCAGCACTTTCTCCATGGCCTGGCAAATCTAGCACTATAAGATAAAAATCATTTCCAAGATTGTTGCACAGCAATAACCAGTCTGTGGCAGAACCTAAAAAACCATGTAAAAGCAATAAAGGTGGGTTACTACGCAGACCTCTTGTTTTATAGGATAAATGCATATCACAAACCCTCTACTCCTTGCACAGCCAGACCAAGCTGCCGAGCTGCTTCGCCTGGCGTAGTATTCACTTCAATTACAGTACAACACTTATTGTTTAACGCCTCTACCAAGAACTCTTTAAACTGACTTTGGCAAGTAGGTGCATGATAATCAATACCAAACATCGCAGCAGCATTTAATGCATTCAGACCATGAGGAGTCTGAAAATAAACCTCTGCTTCCTCTGCAATATTATCTAAGGGCAAAAGGTTGAAAATCCCACCACCGTCATTATTCAATACAATAATAATAAAAGGACTCTTAACCTGCCTGCTCAGAGCTAGAGAGTTCAAATCATGGAGAAATGATATATCTCCAATAATAGCAACAAAATATTTTTCTGATACCATTGCACAGCCTGAAGCTGTAGCAACCAAACCATCTATACCACTAGCACCCCGGTTAGTATAAACATTCCGGATAGGGCTGTTTGAAAAAGTATCTAGTAGACGGACAGGTAGACTATTACCAATAAATAAACCACAATCAGCAGGTAACAACGAACCAAGATTGGCAGCAACCCAACCTTCTGTCAGCTTATTATCATCAAATTGCGTTGCCATAAGCGACCAAATACAACTACTTTGACCTTTCAACTGCAGTAATTTCTCATGCCTTTCTACCCTATTGCAATCATCTTTAAACTCTGCAATAAATAACTTTTTTAAAGAACAGCAAATACTATCAACAGCTCCAACATAATGATGAGTTTGTCTATACCCCATGTCTATTCGTCGACACTCATCACTCAACATGACATAGTTTTTCCAGTTACCCTGTGCAAGAAAATCAGTAAGCCTTTTGGAAATAAAATGCCCACCAATTTGTAATACTTGATCTAAATCTGCGGTTAACTGCTTGCCCGTCTCTGACGCTAACAATAAATCTACATAGCCTATTACTGCTGGGTGTCCATGAAGATTAGACTGGATATCTGCAAAAATCGGCCAGTTAAGAGTATCAGCCAAGCCCACCACATCTTCCACAGAAACATTGGCTCCAATACGCCCAACAACAATCATTCCTTTACCTACCAAGACTTGTTTCCAAAAATGATGATCTTCTACCACAGCATTATCAGTCTGATAACAATAAACAGTATAAGGCTGACCAGAACGAAGCCAGTGACTGTTACATGCCAAAAGATAAGTGTAATCTTTCATGTCAAAGGAAGGATACAAAGATTCCCTGAACATGCAATTAATATGCATTGGCAAGCCCAGATGACAAGACCGAGCAAACGCCTGATCCACACTGGTTAACACCCAGCTAATTGGAATTTTTTCCTCCGGTGGTGGAAAATACAATGAAGCGCCAGGGTAATCCGCATAAATACCTTGCTGCTCAATAGCCTGATTAGCTCCACAATCAATCAGCTCCGTAGGGCGATCTGCTGTAATAACTATTAAAGGAACACCTGACTGACGAGCCTCAATAATCGCAGGATAAAGGTTAGCAACAGCAGTGCCAGATGTAGTAATAACAACCACCGGACGACAACTTTTTTTAGCAAGACCCAAAGCAAAAAAAGCAAGCCCGCGTTCATCAAAATGAATATGCTTTACTAATCCCTTATGTGTCGCCGCTGCAAGAGTTAACGGCGCAGAACGTGACCCCGGCGCAATACAACACTCTCTAACTCCCAAGCGCCATAGCTCTTCCAGAATAATACTAGACCACAAAAAATTTAGGTTAGAATGCCTTACGGGAAATATCATCTACAACCATTAAATTTCAAGTTGCTGATAGGCAACAAGTGAGCAAAACCCAGTGATCCTACAAATAGTAGGCTACCTAGGCAAAAAAGCGCAGGCAACAACGTAGCAGCTTGAAAGGTAATGATTACTGAAGGTCTGAGTAGACAACCACATGATTTCATAAGTAGTAAATGACCGGAAGGGATGAGAGCTATCAACAATCTCCCTCCTTCAAATGGCGAGTCAATACATCTTCACCACCCAAAGAACCATATTGAAAACCAGACAATATAGTTTGAATAGTTTTAGTTTTATCGTTCAACTCCTTCCACTCACTGTCCGCAAATGAACCATGAACAATACCAGCACCAGAGTATAGAGATATAGAGCACGGTTTTAAACTAGCGCTTCGAATAGAAACAGTGAACTCGCTCATATCATTGCCAATAATACCGCAGACACCAGCGTAAAGCCCTCTAGCATAATACTCGTTATCATTGATAAATTTATGGGCTTCATCCTTAGGGTCTCCCCCAACCGCAGATGTTGGATGCATACTCATAACAAGCTCTTCATCCATTATACCAGAGCTTAATTCACCCCTTATAAGATAACGCAAATGCTGAACATCTTTTAATTTCAAAATAGAGTGGGAGTTATCTATTTTCAACCATTCACACATAAGCTGAAGTTTAGAAATAATATCATTTAACACCAACTTGTTTTCATGAATGTTCTTACTGTCACTCATCAACTCAGCTGCTAATCTTTGGTCTTCAGCTACCCCCCTTCCCCGAGGCGAAGTTCCTGCAAGAGCCTCTGTACTAATCATTCGTCCATAACGCTTTAACAAACGCTCAGGTGAGCACCCCAAAAAATAATGATCTCCTGTACCCTCAAAAACAAAGCTATAAACATGAGAGTTAGACTCTTGCCAAAGTTTCATTATTTTCCAGGGAGAAACATCACCATCAACACTGTAAGATATTTTCTTTGAGAGAACTACTTTTTTAAGATTACCTGAATCCAAACGCTGTAACGCCAAGCTTACCAACTCATTCCAACATTTTTTATCTGGATAACTGCGACATTGCCTTAATTTGAAAGAATGATTATCAATATTATCATCGCCTAATAACTGATCTAGCAGCTGCTTTATTTCCAAAATACGTTGTCGCCAATCACAGTCCGAGCTTGCCAGCAAATTACAAGCAAGTATGCTGCCACTTTTCGTTTCAGAAATTTCAACTAACGGCAACCAGATTTTGCCATAACCAAACTCTGGCCAAATCTGTGAAGATTTATCAGAAAATGAAAGGTAACTAAAACATCGTGCTGAAATATCGCTTGAGAAAGAAGACATTAACTTTCTGGCCGCTCTAAACGCAAGAGGAATATCTGCTACAGAGTTCAGTGAATACTCCCAAGCAGTTGCAATACCCGCCACAACAAGCTCACCCTCTCTGTTAGACCAGTAGGCTTTTACTTGCCCCTTTCTCTGCTGTATAGCCAAACATCTCAGAATATCCACTGACGGAATAGGACTTTCCAATCTTATCAACTTCCCACAAGGCTGATCCTCCAACAGCTTATCCAGTTTCTCCGCCAACGCAGAAAACCCACTATGTACTTCTCTTTCCAAAGCCTAACCTTTTAAATCTGACAGAGTAATGACTCACGATGCCATAGGCTGTATAGTAAATATCTCATTTTATACATGAATACTATTTATCTATGGCAACCAATGGTAAGTCAGCTCAGCAATGGCTGAAAGAGAATCAGAGCGACATTTCCGTTGAGCGTGTTCAGCTGATTATGTCATCTATACATAAAAAAACAGACACGTTGCAACCTGACCATCCTGAGTATGAGGGACTGGTTGAGGCGCTTGACACAATGGAACAGTATCTGGACGCTCGCAATAAACCGCAGTTAACATTCACTGAAAAGCCAAAAAACATGCTCAACTCTGGCCAACTGATACCTAACATTCAGACCCAAGAATACCTGAACCCCACTGAAAAAGCTCGCCGCTTTAGTGAGCTACTTAAGAAAAGTGATCTTTAGGCTGAAGCTCTTTTTTAAAATAGTAAAAAACATAGTATCAATACGATATAAAAAGAACCAGCTAGATCTTGCCTATGCCCGTGGCCATTGGGGGTTTGGGCAGGCGACAAGCGAGATAAGCCCGTGATCCTACGAGTAGGTGATTAGGGAGAGAGAGCAGTAAACAACCCCAAACCTTCAAGGGGAATGAATATATACCCGTTGCCATTTAAGGTGTGATTGAGCTACTACAGTCAATACTCCAATACCATAAGCGGCAGCGAGTGTTTGGTACTTTCTTATATTGAGGACCATGTTGCATGAAAGATAGCATCGTTATGATGATTACTTTTTTAATTTATTTTATAGCTATGCTTGGTATTGGTTACGCTGCATGGATGAAGACGAAAACGTCTGCTGATTATTTTCTAGGTGGAAGATCATTAGGTCCCTGGTCTACAGCTATAAGTGCCGGAGCATCTGATATGAGTGGCTGGTTATTACTTGGCTTGCCAGGTTATGCCTTTATCAGCGGATTTGAAGTCTTTTGGCTGGGTATAGGACTATTTGTTGGCAGCTGGCTAAACTGGTTAATTGTGGCTAAACGATTGCGAATATATAGTGTTATAGCAAAGGATTCTTTAACGCTTCCCGAGTTTCTTGCAAATCGTTTCAATGATAACACAGGGCTTATTCAGCCAGTTTCAGCAGCTTTCATCTTGATATTTTTCCTTTTTTATACCAGCTCTGGCTTGGTTGCAGGAGGTAAATTATTTGAATCTGTTTTTAATATTGATTATCACTTGGCACTAATGATTGGTACCTTTAGTGTTATTTCATATACGTTATTTGGTGGTTTTCTGGCGGTATGCTGGACAGATCTGGCTCAGGGGCTGCTGATGTCAGTAGCACTGCTGGTTGTGCCGATGACGGCTATTCATATGATCGGTGGTGCAGGTTTGGTTTTTCAGGAAATTCGTGCATTTAACCCAGAGCTATTAGATATGTTTACTTCTAATGTGGGGCAGCCCCTGAGTCTTATCGCGATACTTTCTTTGTTAGGATGGGGGTTGGGGTATTTTGGTCAACCCCACATTATGGCTCGCTTTAAAGCAATTAAATCTAGTCATCACCTTGTGTTTGCCCGAAGGATAGCCTGCACATGGACAGGGATAGGTATAATAGGATCAGTACTAGTTGGATTTGCTGGCATTGTTTATACGCAAAAATTTGGAATATCCTTGGATGATCCCGAGGAAATATTCATACTTATGATAAACACCATGTTTCATCCAGTAATTGCAGGTGTGTTGCTTGCGGCTATTCTTGCGGCAATTATGAGTACAGCGGACTCTCAGCTACTGGTTTGCTCAACTGCTTTTGCTGAAGATTTTTATAAGGACGTGTTCAAGAGAACAGCAGACCAGCATGAAATACTGTTTGTTGGACGCTGTTCCGTTGTAGTTATTGCGATTATTGCTACGATCCTTGCATGGGATCCAGAAAGCTCCGTACTGAAGCTAGTATCTTATGCATGGGCAGGTTTTGGCGCAGCTTTTGGACCTGTTTTAATTTTGTCTTTGTTCTGGCGTCGCATGACTACACAAGGAGCACTGGCAGGAATTATTGCTGGCGGGTTGACAGTAGTTATCTGGCGTCAGCTTGACGGTGGTATTTTCGATCTATATGAAATAGTGCCTGGCATTCTATTATCAGTAATGATGATTGTTATAGGTAGCTATCTCAGTAAGCCGCCTACTCAACTGGTAACAAGTAGTTTTGATGCTTTATTATCAGAGCCGAATTAATATACTAAGTGCGACACCCAATTTAATAAAAACGATGAACTGCGATACCCTTAGTTTTTTGCTCCAACCACTAAGTAAAAACCTATGAAGTATCAACAGCTCACCGAGGGTGATAGTCGCGCTAAAATGGCAAGGATTAAGTTTTACGGACATTGCCACAGCACTGGATTCAAGCAATAAGTGCAATCGGTTGTCCTGTGTAGACTTCGAGTGGTGTCCACCCTCCTAAAACCTTCCTAGGCATGGTATTGATCAACACTTCCATTGTCATCACATCGTCTTCTGTCATGGGCGTTATTGCTGCGTGGATTTGTTCAGTTTCCATTGGAGTCCCTGAGCGAACATAAAACATACTGCTGATAAACAGGGTGACGCATAGCAAGGTTTTTATCCAGCTGGAAAGGTCATTCTCAGGCAATGCACCGACCACGGCACTGGTGAAATAAAACAGCACGACAAAACAGATCCTGGCAAACCAGCGTGGCCATTTGCACAGTATTCCTGGTGCCAGCATCAGGACTGGACTGGTGCGTATCAGCCAGATCAGAAAGGCCGAGTCGACGGCTGGTGGATTGAAAAACCAGTGCTCTAAACTAATGGTGATCACCAGCAGCCAGTATGACAGCATGGCGATTAACCAGCTTCTGTGGCCAGTGTCTCTTTTTGATGGTTGCTCATTGCGTTTCTCTATTCAGTTGCATGCAGTGTGGCGATCCGTTTGCCTTGGGCAATGCAGAGTTGCTCTTCATCATTCGTCAACGGTCTATTGCTCTCTTTCCCCGACACATGACTTTGCGCCATAAGGGGTACCACCAGACAGGGTGTTGGTCAGTGCCGACTCGGTATAAGGGATACCTGCGATCACCATGCCGTGATGCAGTAGGGGAAGCATCATAGTGAGCAATGTGGTTTCCTGCCCGCCATGCAGGCTTGATGTGGAGGTAAAAATGGTCGCCGGCTTGTCCACTAAAGCTCCCATCAGCCACAGGTTATTGCTGCCATTAATAAAGTATTTCAGCGGGGCGACCATATTGCCGAAACGGGTCGGGCTGCCAAGGGCAGACCACTGCAAAAACGAAGGTCGTCTTCTGTGCAGTAGACAGCACCCTCTGAGGGAATATTGTCGGCTGTTGCTTAGCAGACCGTGGATAGAGCAGGCACGGTTCTTAGTCGTGCTTCCAGTCCGGCAACGTGTTCAATATCCTGGCAAGGTGTTGCGCCATTTTTGCAGTGCCACCCTGGCGACTGTAGTAAAGCACCAGTACATAAGGAGAAGGCATCATAAAATCTCCAGAACCGTTTCAGGGGGGCGACCGATACGGGCTTGCTCGCCCTTGATGACAATAGGGCGCTGAATCAGCTTTGGCCAACGGTGCATAGCGTCCAGAAGTGCGTCATCATTCAACTCAGAATTTTTCAGGTGGTTGTCTTTGTATTCCTGTTCGCCGGTACGCATCAGTTCGCGCACGGTGATCCCCAAACGATGAACCATACGTTTCAGTGTTGCGCGGTCGGGTGGGGTTTCCAAGTAAAGAATGATGTTAGCCTCGATACCCTGTGATTCAAGCAGTTGTAATGTCTGCCGTGATTTGGAACAGTGGGGATTATGATAAATGGTAACGTCTGTCATGTCGTGGTCTCTTTCCTTATCAATAGGGGGTATTCTACTGACAGAAAGAATTAATGGGTACAGTCAATGATGTCCGTCAGAATATTGAGGGCGAAAACCGTGAAACGGATCGCCATGAATGTGTCGCGTCGTTTTTGGGAAGATGGCTGCATCAGCAATGCGGCAGCATTGACCTATACCACGCTGTTTGCCATCGTTCCGATGCTGACCGTTACGTACAGTATGCTCTCTGTCATTCCCTCTTTTCAGGGAACCGAGGAGCATATCCAGACATTCATATTATCCTCTTTCATGCCGTCAGCCGGTGAGTCGGTGAATCACTGGTTGTCGGAATTTTCCCGTCAGGCACGTAACCTAACAGTGCTGGGCATGGCTTTCCTGCTGGTTGCGGCGCTGATGATGCTGCGTACCATTGATGTGGCGATCAACCGGATTTTTCGCACCACTGCCCGACGTCGGCCTGTCATCAGTTTCCTGCTGTATTGGGCGATTCTGTCTTTGGGCCCGCTCTTGCTGGGGGTGGGGTTTGTCGCCACCTCTTTTCTCGCCACGATGAAAGTGCTGACAGATGCCTATACCCTCATCGGGGCAGAGCGCTGGTTATTGCGTATACTGCCTTTTCTCCTAAGTACGGTGGCCTTTACCCTGCTTTATATAGCGGTACCCAATCGGCGGGTGCGGATGAAAGATGCTTCGATGGGTGGTTTGATCACCGCCATCTTATTTGAAATCGCTAAAGAGGGTTTCACGCTGTTTCTCTCCCTGTCGCCAACCTATGCATTGATTTATGGGGCGTTTGTCGCTGTACCTCTGTTTTTAATTTGGATTTACCTGAGCTGGCTACTGGTTTTGTTAGGTGCGGTGATTGTTCACAGTTTGGCTTGTGTCCAGACGGTCGGGAATCCGTTGGCCTTGCCGCCGGGCTTAGCCATTTTGGTGATTCTTTCCGTGTTTGATCAGCGTTTTGCCAAGGGTGAGCCAACGGAGTTAATTCATGTTCGTGTCGCAGGGTGGTGGCTGGGGCAGGATACCTGGGATACCTGCACTGATTGGCTGTTGAAGGAACGGCTGATCTGCATAACGAACCGAGGCGGAATGATACTGGCTCAATCTCCGTCATCGATTGACATGGCGGATTTGCAGGAACGTTTTCCCTGGCCGTTCCCCAGCCGAACCGTGTTGACCGAGATGATGAGTGACCAATGGCCGGTGTGGTTTGCTCGTTTATTGGAACGTTTTTCCGAGGTTCATCGACAACAGACGGCGCTTTTGTCCGGTGACCTTGAGACGCTGTTTCGGGGTGAGACGGTCACCCCGCCATGAGGGCAGGGTGAACAGGAGACGTGTCAGGGAGCGTTGGTCGGCACGGGATTATCTCCTGCGGCCAACCTCAGTGTTGGCTGCGTTGTTGCATGATGTGAAGTACCTCTTCAATGGGAAGCTGGATTCAAGCAATAAGTGCAATAGGCACTTCGAGTGGTGTCCGCCCTCCTAAAACCTTCCTAGGTATGGTATTGATCAACATTTCTATTGTCCTCACATCGTCTTCTGTCAGATGATTCAACGCCATTTTTTAGGCCAGGTTCTCCGAATGATGCCATTGGTATTTTCGTTAGCTCCCCGCTGATAACTAGCATAAGACTTGGCAAAGTAGATATCTGCATTCATTGCTTTTGCTACCTTTTCAGGGACTGCAAACTCACCACCATTATCTATGGTGACTGTGCAGACCGATGACACCCGCTTCAGAAGCTTGATCATACTTTCAGCAACAACACGTTTATAAACAGTGGTGTTGCTGAGTGCTATGTCGGGCACTTCCACCTTCATCCGGAAACTGATATTTTCAGGAGATCAACCAAGCAATAGCCCTTTTTTTATTATGGGCATGTGTCGTTCATCTGTTTTGCTGAACTTTGTAGCTGTCACTCTACGCTGACTGGCTAGTGCGCGGGCGCTTTCAGCACCGTAGCCATCATCACTGGTATTACGACTCAACACTAGTGATAAAGCACTCTCACTGATACCTACTGACACTGCGATTTCTTTCTGCATGTTGTTCCAAGAAGAGTCTCAATCTGATACCGTTACCCTTGAGTCAGCTGGCTTGTATTGCCTGGTTTGAGTACTCATTCTTGGCTTCCATTTTTAGTGTGAGAGCTACAAATATACCGGCAGCTGGCTCACCTATAAAATTTCAGTCAATTACACTTATTACATTAATCCAGCGAAACTTGGCTTGCCAAAGAGTCAAGGGTGTTACTAACCAAAACTAGATAAGATCGGTTTTTTAGGGGAGTGATTATGAAGCAGATAAAAATCAATATTGGTAAAAGAGGTGATCATGATAGCGACAATCTTGTTACAGATCATTCTGAGCTTAGAACTGTACTTGAAAGGCTCAAAAAGAAAGGGTTAAACCCTATGCAAATGTGCCAAAAATTGATTGAACATGACGTATCATCACCAACGTCTGACGGCTGGAACTATGACCTTGTGGTTGAACAGTGTAAAAAATTGGAAGTGGACTAACTTGATAGGCGGATTCAAATCTGAAGTGCGTCGCTTGACTAGGTAGAAGAAAGGGCCAGCTAAAGGTAAGCACCTAGCCTTTTCTCCGGCAAGAGATGAAGTGATGACGATAACTTACCAACTGGCTTACGAACAACGATGCCAGCTTTCCGCTCTAAAGAAAAGCGGTTGCAGCCAAAGGGAGATAGCGGAGATTATTGGCACCAGCCTGTCCACGGTGAGCCGTGAGTTGGCAAGGAATACTGGCGAACGTGGATATAGGCATAGGCAAGCACAAGGCCGAACAGATAGTCGGCGTACAGAGTCGGCTCGGGCGAGTTTATGACGCCAAAAATGATCGCGGTGCTTGAATCAAAGATGCGTGTAAAGTGGAGTCCAGAGCAGATTTCAGGTTGGTTGCTGAATGATCAGGAACGACTGATTATACCAGTTGCTACGTTGTTGGCTGCGTTCGCTCACCCCTATCACCTACTACTCGTAGGCTCACGGGGCTTCGTTTACTTGCTACCTAGTAACAATTTGAAATCCTTTGGGTATAAATGAGAACACCAATGGCTTGCTGCGACAATATTTTTCAAAGAATACAGACTTCAAGAAGGTCGGTCAGATAGAGGTGAAGCGGGCATTGATGCGGCTTAATTCTCGGCCAAGAAAAGATTTGAATTTCAAAACACCCGCCCTGATAATGTGTGAACACAGGGCTGCGTTAGCATCTTAAGCTGTGATGCACTTGGAATTTGAATCCGCGCTTCCTACTCATATCCTGAATAGAAACAATTGTAGATAAAGCGATAACAAAGTACGTAATCTTTATCCCACAAATTATGCTCAAAAAAAACCCTGACAAAACAATTGTCAAGGCTATGAAATAGGTGCTTGACAGTGACCTACTCTCACATGGGGAAACCCCACACTACCATCGGCGATACACCGTTTCACTACTGAGTTCGGAATGGGATCAGGTGGTTCCAATGCTCTATGGCTGTCAAGCTAAATCGTGATAAAAGACGATGGTCTTTTATCTGGAATCCGGCATTAAGCTGTTTCTTGCTTTAAATTTTTCTATTCTCATCGCCTTTGAAGCGGCTATTTTGCTGTCAGAGTTTGCTCACCACAGTAACCTAGTTTTCCTAGCTTCTATGACTTAGCTCACTTATAGCTGCCTAGCAACTCCAAATTCTTTAGGTGGATACCCAGTGGATATTAAAAATACGGAAAGGCTTTTCTTGCAAACTCCAATTATCTACTAGCGTAGAATCATGGTATTCGCTGATTTACCGCCTACCCATACCTTCAATGGTAACGAGTATATTCTATTTTGCTGTGTATGATACAAAATCGTTTTGGCGTTATATGGTCAAGCCGCACGAGTCATTAGTACTGGTTAGCTCAACACCTTACAGCGCTTACACACCCAGCCTATCAACGTCATAGTCTTTAACGGCTCTTTAGGGGCATCAAGTGCCCAGGGAAGTCTCATCTTGAAGGGGGCTTCCCGCTTAGATGCTTTCAGCGGTTATCCTGTCCGAACATAGCTACCGGGCAATGCGTCTGGCGACACAACCCGAACACCAGAGGTTCGTCCACTCCGGTCCTCTCGTACTAGGAGCAGCTCTTCTCAAACTTCCAACGTCCACGGCAGATAGGGACCGAACTGTCTCACGACGTTCTAAACCCAGCTCGCGTACCACTTTAAATGGCGAACAGCCATACCCTTGGGACCGGCTTCAGCCCCAGGATGTGATGAGCCGACATCGAGGTGCCAAACACCGCCGTCGATGTGAACTCTTGGGCGGTATCAGCCTGTTATCCCCGGAGTACCTTTTATCCGTTGAGCGATGGCCCTTCCATACAGAACCACCGGATCACTAAGACCTACTTTCGTACCTGCTCGACATGTACGTCTCGCAGTCAAGCGCGCTTGTGCCTTTACACTAACCATACGATATCCGACCGTACTTAGCGCACCTTCGTGCTCCTCCGTTACTCTTTGGGAGGAGACCGCCCCAGTCAAACTACCCACCACACAATGTCCCCAATCCCGATAAGGGATCCAGGTTAGAACCTCAATGTTGCCAGGGTGGTATTTCAAGGTTGGCTCCACATGGACTAGCATCCACGCTTCAAAGCCTCCCACCTATCCTACACAAGC